>CALYQD010000045.1 GCA_945280365.1 uncultured Apibacter sp. | reverse complement strand
TCAAGAAAAATGCGCGCATATACAAGATCTAAAATACGTATATTATGGTGATATAATAATGCTTGATTAGCCTTAACAGCTCCTTTTGCTCGAGATGAACTATTACGCCACATCATTGCCATAGGATAGCCTGTTATTACAAAAGCAACAATATTGAGATTAGAAAAAGCATTAACTTTAAAAAAATACCACATTAAGCTTATCAATAAAGTCAATGACATAGGTTCAACAAATAGCCATAAAAAACCAATATTATTACGACCATAACGAGTTATAATCTCTCGCAATATTAAAGCTTTTAACACATTAATTTGTATAATGAGTGAGTGCCAAAATGGAGTTTTAGAAATAACTTCACTCATTAATCTTTGTGCTCCCTTATGCCTGCTATTATCAAATTAACTATGCCATATATAATTAGACTTATTATAAAAGTTGAGATCGTATAATAAGTTCGTGCAGGTTTGAATGAAACATCTGAAACACTTGGTTGCTCTATTCGTTCTAAATAGAGTTGTTTTTTAGTTATCTCTACTTGAGCATTACGTAAAGACAATGTAGCAGCCTCGAATTGCTGTTTAGCAACTGTATTATTTATAAGAATTTGTTGATATTCAGCCAAATTAGCATCTTTATTTTTATTCTTTTGAAATTCTGATAGTGCATTAGCTTCTTTTTTCATCTGTAATTCAGCATTTTTCAGTTCAGCTAAAGATGCAGTAATAAGATCTTGTTTAGCACGTAAATTTATTTGATTAACAAAGCCTTCAGCTTGTTTTAATAAATTTTCGTTAATATTAAATGCATCTTGCATATCAAATGCATTAACACTTATTGTTGCAATCCCCGTAGAACTATCAAAGTTAACAGTTATCATATCTCTCATATAGCGATAAAAATATTCATTTTTATTCATAAAATCAAAATTAAATCCATTGAAACGAGCAATTATATCTCCTTTTTGAGTATACCATTGTTTAACTGGTAGCAGTTTTTCAATAGAAGATAATGCATCTCTAGACTTTATGTAAGAAAGAACAACATATGAATCATCATTAGAACGAGAAAGACCAACTTTTGAAAAAAAAGTTCCTAATCCTCCCAAAGATGACTGGGTATCAGAGGAACGTATAATATATGTAGCTTCAGATGTATATATATTCTCTGCTATAAATCCAAAATAAATTATTGATAATAAAGTTGGTAGTGTAACGAGTAAATGCAGTAACCATCTTTTTTTCAACTTAATGAATAAAAACATAATGATACCAAGCCTATCTTATTAATTAAAAAATCATTCTGTAATTTGACTAACTTGATTAATCATTCCTACACTTGGTGAAAACACAGCATATAAGAATTTCTGTAGTTCAACAATTGGTGCGGAAGCAACATAAACAATATCATTATTTTGGACTTGGAAATTTTTCATAATGAAAAAAGAATTTGGATTAGTTAAGTCTATTTGATAAATTGTTGGAATAGTTTCTTTTTTATTATTGGTTAATAGTTTATCTTGATATCTAAATACAAACACACCCTTCGCATTTGCTTTATTATCAGTTAACCCACCAATACGACTTAATGCTTGAGATAAATTGATCCCTATAGCTTCAAAACGTACTTCTCTGGTTGATCCGGTTGCCCCCATTGAAATAAAAGAACTTGGCTTGTTAATTAAGGTAATTATATCATTCTGCTGAAGATGAATATTAAATTTAGGATTTGATAGAACTAAACTTAATGGGATTTGGCTATTCTTTTTATTACGTGTAAGTTGAACTAATGTATCTTTAATATCATACATATTATTGCCTAACACGGCAACAGCATCTAATAATTGTTCGCCTTTAGCTGTTAGTGGCATTTTTCCACTAAATTTATCCCCAATAATTGTTACTGTTGAAGATCTCTTTTCTAAAACTGTAACAATAATTTGTGGTCTATTCGCTATACCTGAAAGTTTTTCAACTATCTCATTTTGTACTTGTTCAGTGGTTTTATCATCAACACTTAGATTTCCAACAAACGGTAATGAAATAAGTCCTTTTGAATCAACCGTCACGACTGGTAAATCAGTCAATCCAGTTTTTGGTGCTCCAGTATCACTTGTAGCTGTAAATAATATTGCAGGTGGAGTTTCAATAATTGAAATTTTTAGACTATCTCCTTTCCCAATTCTATCAACTTTTTGAATCTGATTATTAGTTGTTTCATTAATAAATCTTAAAGGATTTTTGGAAGAGTTAGCTTCTTTAGTGAAATCGTTTGAATTATTTAAATCAACTAAATTAACTTTGCTATAAATTTCGTCCTGTTTGGAATTATTTTTATTTATATTTATTATTGAAGAAAAGCTTGGTCCAGAATGTGGTAAAACCGAACAACCACTTAAAATCATGGCTAGTGTTATTGGAAGAAGGGATGGTAATTTCAAAATAAATTTCCTTATACAGCATTTCTTATTTTTCTTATAAAACAAAAATTTTAATCTAAAAATATTTTGTGGTGGAGACCCTATCAGCCACATCTCACACACATATTTTTTACTTTGGCTGCTTCCTTCCGGACC
>CALYQD010000044.1 GCA_945280365.1 uncultured Apibacter sp. | reverse complement strand
AGCTTAAAAACTTACTAGTGTTCTCTAAATCTTTACTCGTGCGCTTTCTATTTGATTTCTTGCTCATGTGCTAAACATTTGTACTATTAAATCATAAGTTGGATTCTATCTTTTATTAAAAGTAATACAAGGTATATTTGTATATTTCATATAAATATCACCAATTATCAAATGGATATAAGAATGTAAAATGCAAAAAGTGTATTGTTTATACCTTGTTCGTTTGGAAGATAGTAACGATGAAAATGCCAGAATAGTGGGTATTCACACATAAAGGAAATTAAAGCTAATCAGATTCACGTCTAACCAGCGGCGATTTTTTACTGTTTTTCAGAATTGTATTGAAAGTTCGATAATTAATTTATGGTGATTAACTTTAATCACCATAGCTTGACCTGCATAAACGTCTATCGGCTAAGAGCAGAGGAACTAGGAGTATTACTTATTATGATAGTCAAGCAAGAACATTTTCAAAAGAAGATTATCGGCAACAAAAAACACATGGAACGTTAGGGTATGAGCAAAACGGAGAAGTACCTTCTCATGAACACAAACAGACATATAAGTATTATGAAGGTAAAATATTTGAAGAAAAGAACATTATAGAAGAATTGATAAAGATAGGTAAACCTATAGGTGATTGGATTTTAGATACATAATACTAAAAAGAAGAGTTAATATGTCTAGCTTTGTTGATGGTTATATAGAACCAATATTAAGTCAGATTGATTTAGAAAATTTAATGGACTATATTGAAAATAGCCAATTGGGAATAGAAAGCCTTCGATGGTAATGTAACTTATATGGTGGTTGAGTTAGGAATAGTAGGGAAATCTTTTGAATTAACAAATAATAGTAAAATTATTTGGGTTAATTTAAATGCAACTAAACGTATGATCGAATATAAAACATAATGGATTATCGCATAGTTCTTTCGAGGTAATGTTATCTAATTTTCAAAATAGTAAAGGGATGTATGCTAACAGTTTTAATCAATTAGTCGAAAATGTTATAAACAGACAAAAAAACTAAATAGGATTTATTGATTATCTGAATGACTTTATTTTGATGAAATTAGTGATTAAAATTTTTAATTTTTACTAAATTAATCATATATCTTCTATCTCTAGTTATAGTCAAATTTAATTAAAAAATAGAAATATTTTGTACACATTTATCTAAAAATCAGTGGATTATTCAAATAAGTAATTTCAAGGGTTTAGAATGTCAATGAGATCAGAATGGTATATAAATACCATTAATCTTTAAAACTAATGAGTAACAAGATTAATAGAACAAAAGAATAGGTTTAGGACTGAAGATTGATAGGCAGGTTTACTTTTAGTTATTATCGTTAATTTTGATCATAAATATTATTTAAAATATACTAAACTAACTGTTATTGAATGCTTACTAGCAATTTGACTAAGCATGATACACTCAAGAGATATTGAATTTTATGGCATGGACTCTGATTAGAATCGACTTTACTGAAACATGTGAATGTATTTTTGGTGAAAAAAAACATTATATAACTTGTGGTAAGGGATATGTTGTTGTCAACAATGAAGGTATTGAGGCATTTTGTGGCCCTCAATGTGCGAAAAACTCCAAATATGTTACAAATCCTAATGAAAAAGTTCCTGATTTTACTAAAGGCTGCTTAGTGATTGATGTAAAAGAGCAAACTCAATCAACATTTAATCCGCATAGTGATGATAAGTCACCTTCACAGATAAATAACCAAAAATCTGATTATATTAAAGCTATTTCATATTTACTTCTCCGAGTTGAAAAATTAAAACATTACCCTCAAATGAGATATAAAAAACTTAGTGATATATATGGCAAATATTTATCTGGCCAATTAGACAATATCGACATTAATTTTTTATTAATGCTAGGAGAGTCTTCAATTTATCCTGAATTTTCATACCAAAATTTACAAGCTATTTATGCTTGTGATTTCTGGATAAACCAATTTTTGAAGCAAAATGCCAATAAAGATACATCTTTTGTAAAAGAAATTAAAAGTTATTTAGTGGCAAATTTAGCATTAACTCCTTCTCAGATAAAAGGATTAAATAGGTGGTTTGATAATACAGAAGGTAAGAAAATAGTGAATATTAAGCCAAATGCATTTGCTATAGACCCTACGACATATTGGAAAAATAAATTTAAGAAGTAATTAATGATATTTTTGTCTTAATCTTATGAAATACTAAAAATTACATCCACCTATTCCAATATAGAATGTCTAATTTGGTATCAACAAAAAAATAGGTAATCCTCATGCTTGGTATCACAATCAAATCATTAAGCATTACGTTGGTTTATTTGATTCAACCGAAGTATTTAAAGATATTTCAATTGGTTATGCTCTATCAAATGCTTATCTTTTCGATTATAATGAACAAATATCAATAAGACGGTATAGACTTCTCAATTATTTTTACAAAAAATATAGATCAAAATAAATTCTTAACTTATAAAACATGGTTTGAACTATATTGCTAAGCGTTCTATTTTAAATTCCAATCATAATAATTAGCTGTATAACTGGATGATATGTTTAACTTAATCTTG
>CALYQD010000043.1 GCA_945280365.1 uncultured Apibacter sp. | reverse complement strand
CAATGATTGGTTTAGTATCTATCAATTATGGTATTGGTATGATGATTAATGTATCTGTTCCTGAAGATGCGAATGTTTCATTAATACCGATGAATAAAAATCGCCAAAAACGAGACATCTATGTGGCGACGGTTAAAAATAGACCCCTAATGCCTGTCGCTCAAAAATTTTATCGATTTTTAACCCAATACTGTGGAGATAGTTTTTTTAATAATTAATTTTGTGCTACTATTCATTTAATTATTTAATAAATGTTGTTCTTTACATAGATAATTTAAATATATTTGTTAAATAAAAAACTTAAAACAACATATTTTGTTTTAAAAATTGATTAATTTTTATAGCTAGAATAATTTGATGAGAAAAAAATGACATCTTTAATTAAAAAAATTAGCTTAAGCAATAGTGTATCAATCGAACAGTTAGGTTTCGGTACTTTTAAAATTGTTGAACAACAGGAAGCTAATAACGCTGTCATGACAGCCTTAAATAATGGTTATCGTGCATTTGATACTGCCCAGCTTTATAATAACGAAAAAATACTTGGTGAAGCTTTTGTTAATTCAGGTGTTGCAAGGCAAGAACTATTTCTAACGACTAAAGTAAGTAATCTTAATCAAGGTTATGAGCAGACGTTAAAATCTTTCGAACAATCCTTAAAAGATTTACAAACGGATTATTTAGATCTTTTCCTAGTCCATTGGCCATTGAAAAATCACTTCTTTGATACATGGAAAGCCATTGAACAACTATATGAAAATAAAATGGTTCGAGCAATTGGCGTTTGTAACTTTCATCAATCCCATTTTGAATTGTTGAAAACTCGTGCAAATATTAAACCTATGATTAATCAAATTGAGATTCACCCTTATTTAGTACAAAAAGAATTAATAGAATATTTAAACAAAGAACAAATTGCGATTGAAGCTTGGAGTCCTTTGGCTCGTGGTCGTGTTGTTGATGAACCATTATTGATAAATATCGGTCAAAAATATCAAAAATCATCTTCACAAGTAACGTTACGTTGGCATGTTCAAAAAGATCTTATTGTCATTCCTAAATCGGTTAACCCTCTGCGTATAGCTGAAAATATGCAAATTTTTGATTTTGAATTAACTGACACCGAAATGCAGCAAATTGATAGTTTAAATGAAGACTTTAGAACAGGTCCAAATCCTGATGATGTTTATCAGAAAAATGGTTTTTAAAATTTTAGATGTGTAATCTATAACACATTATTTTTTAGAATAACATTAATAGTGATATTCTATTTAATAATAATAGATTACATATTGTTTTCTCTCTTATTGCTAAAAAATCCTATTCTATAAATCAATTCTCATAACTAAATTACCCCCTTAATTTAATTAATTTCTTTTTTTGGATATTGAAAGCTAAGATTATTTCTTATTTCAAATGTATCGCAAACAATTCTTCATAAAATAATTTTATCTGTAAAAAAATATTTACATATATCTTTTATTTAATTCTTTGATATATTGGAAATTTATAAAATAATTTAACTTTGTGTAAATATTTGTTGCATTTATGTATATTAAGAATAACATATAAGTGTATTATGTTATTGATGTGAGATTATAAAAATGAATAAAACAATCTTTCTCGTTGGAGCTCGAGCGTCAGGAAAAACAACAATGGGGCGCTTACTTGCTGAAAAGTTAAATTACTCATTTGTTGATACAGATGTTTACCTATATGAAAGTACCCAAAGGACCGTTGCTGAAATAGTTGAAAAAGAGGGTTGGGAAGGTTTTAGAAAGCAAGAAAGCCAAGTTTTAAAAGATGTCACACAGCCGTGTCGAGTTATTGCAACAGGTGGTGGAATGATTTTAGCTGACCAAAATCGTCTACATATGCAAAAAATGGGTATTGTATTCTTCTTATCTGCTCCTGCAAAGATTCTTGCGGAACGATTAATGAAAGATCCTAATATGGCACAACGTCCTTCATTAACAGGATTATCAATTGTTGATGAGATGGAAAAAATACTTGAAGAACGTCATCATCTCTATATGGATTCTGCAAGTCATGTTATAAATGTAGATTGTCAGGAGATGCAAATATTAGGACAGTTTCTAGAAGTACTCAATATTGATTAATGAATTTGTACTTTTTTACATTATGAAGTTTTTATCATCATTCAAAATGATGATCCTCCATTTATTCTAATCTAACATAATTATATAAATAACTTATTCTTTATTAACTACAATTAATTAATAATACTATTAGTTAGGTTATTTTTCTTTTATTCCGGCACTTTTACCGCTAATATTAAATCAGTTAGTTTTGTAATGTTTTAAATTTATAATGGAATATTAACTGATGAACAATAATATTAACAGCCCTTATTCGATAGCAGGATCTATCTATGCTAATTACATTATTGAAAGTATCGCTTTAATAGTAATTATGCAATTTTCTGAAGAAATATCGGCTCAACTTAACACTGACCTAGTTGGTGTCGGTTTTGTGGCTTCTGGAATAGGATTTGGCAAAATATTGTTGATGTTTGCCGGTGGCATATTATCCGATAAGTTTGGTCGTAAACCATTTATTTTAATGGGAATG
>CALYQD010000042.1 GCA_945280365.1 uncultured Apibacter sp. | reverse complement strand
TATAAGATAAACGATTTCGGTTGGCATAAATTTCGATTGATACGTCATCTAGAGTCATTCTTGAGATGTAGTGGAAAAATTAAAATCTTTCACAATTGTATATTTACTATGATTCTGGAGTCTATCAGATCAATCGAATTATCTCTAAACTCTGTGATTACAATTGATTGCGCGAACGATTAATCAATAATTATTTTATCTTTTTTTAATTTTTCATCTAATAGCTCTAACCCTGCAAAAATAGCTTTTTTTTGAGTCCCGCAGATTGTGGCTAATTTTTTGAGGAGTTCACTTTCTTGTTCTGTTAAATATGTACCTGGCAAACGAGGACGTCCAGCGTTCCTGTCTCGGTAAGCTTGTTCATTTTTTCGTTGTCTTTCTCTATTCATAATTTAACTCTGTATCAGATGAAATATAACATTCATCGCTGGGCGATGATTGATAACGATAAACGTATAACTTCTTGCTATTGCAAGTCATTAATAATAGATGCTTATTATCATACTGCGTATTATACAATTGCCAAAAAGCGGCTTTTGCTAGCTCAAAGTTTGTTGTGTTTGTTCTCGTTTCTAGAAGTACTTCACTTCCGCCTTTTCTTTGTTTTAATACATAAATGCGGTAAGTTTTTAAATCTTGAGGTGCAATCATTTTTATTCTCTTAATTCATTGTAAATTTCTGTTATTGTACTGAACTTGTACTTTAATGACACTGTATAATAATAAATTGGTCTAGGGTTATTCCTTCACGATCTACTATTAAACATCTTCCTTTTTAAGGATCTTCAAAAAATTAACAATCAAATTCAAAGATAACATATTTTCGTTTTTGAAATTTATATTATTAATTAAGATTTTTATTACAAAATGACGTTTATCTTGTTCATCTGTTGTTAAGTAAATTTTACCTAATGATATTGTGATAATGCTTTAACATTATCTAAATTATAAACCCAGCAATATAAACATAATTTCCTGCCTGATAATATTTTGCAGGTCAATTTGATGAGATTTTAATAAATTTATCGCAGTTTACATGTCTAGACTATAATTACATGATTCTAACAATATTATAAGAAAAGCATATTGGGTAAAACTTGCTAAAATGACATCAGTGGTTATGCCTTAATTTTCAAAAATAAAGGGTATTATAAAAAAGAGGGTTATCCCTCTTTTATTCTCTTATATATTAGAACTACACTTAACTACTATTAGAATTGCTAGGCAAAAAGCTAATGTCTTTAATAATTTATTAAATATTCCATATGTTTTTTTGATATGTATATTAGGTAATGAAAAAAAGAAATATCTGGGTTGGTCTTTTTGATAAATTGTATAGTTTACTTGGATGCATCCAGGGTATACGTTTTTCATAATTCCATAGACTGTTTTCTTTTGTTTTGGATTAATGATTCTATGTTCACCACAACAGAAACATTCTATTGGTTTATTTGTAGGATTATATAATTTTATTTTACATCTATAAGAGAAATCATAATCATAAGTATGAGATGAACTACCGTCACTATGATGAATGATATCTTTTATGCTTCGTTTTGTTACTGTTTGATAATAAATTTTAGCTTGTAGTTGGATACCACATTCTAGCTCTTCAAGCCAATCTCCTATACCTTCTTGTTTTGCTTTCGTTAGTTCATTTTTAACTTTTTGAATATCATTATTTTTAATACTTTCTTGAATAGCTGTATGATATTTGTTGTAGAGCTTCCATTTTTCGTTGTATTGGTAGGTTGTGCGAGCGTCTTCTATACATTTCTTGGATAAAAGTGAATCATTGATAACACCTTTTTCTAAATATTCTAATGCTTTTTTTTCATCAATATTTTTTAACTTATTATAGATATGATAATAAGCATCAGCGATGCCATTTTGCGCTGACTTTTCATAATATTCAATTGCTTTATTGATGTCTTTGACTGTTCCTTCTCCAGTGAAATAACAATACGCTATATTAAATAAAGCTTTGGGATCGCCTGTTTGGGCTATTTTTCCCCATAATATAAATCCTTCATACCAATCAGATGGTAATTTTTCGCCAATAAAGAAAATTTCTTTCTGCTTAATAGCTGAATCAATAGATTGCTGGAATGACATTTTTATTTCCTACTAATTATTTTATCGTGTATTGAGGTTATTTAAATTAATTAAGTAATATTATTCTTATAATTAAGAATTTTTTATTCTGTTAGAATTCTTTATATTTCAAATAGAATATGATTAATTCCTTGTTTTATTTTTAGGCTATCAATCACTAAATAAATACATTGGAATAAGTGGAAAAAAAATAATAATAACCATTACAAATTGTATAACTGCTGAATAAATGCCTATTTGAGCAAATATTAAGCCACTTTTCTCTTTGTTGTATCGAATATCATTTTTAGCTTTTATTCCTAAAACTATAGCTAAAATAAGAAATATTGTGTTTATATAGTTAATATAAAAGGGTATGAATGAGGCAATACCACATATCATAGCCGCCACTGCTATTAAACTTATTGGTTTTCTATCAAATTTTTTTGTTTCCATTCCTACTCCATAAATTTATTTAAAATTTTAAGTTAATAAAAAGTTATCAAATTA
>CALYQD010000041.1 GCA_945280365.1 uncultured Apibacter sp. | reverse complement strand
ATTCAAGAAGCAAGTAATTTACAAAAAGGTAACGTAACATTGGGATAAATAATGAATAGTAATAATCAAGTAATAACAACAGATGACTCTGAAAGAATTAAGGTAATTTTTCAGAAGATTATAGATTTATCATCACAAACTGATGGATATTTTTATCTTATCTATCAATCTAATAATAAAAAAACAGACTTTGAAGATAAAATCGCAAAAAAAGGGTTAGTATTATTTCAATATATAAATTACAACATTAAACCTACACCTGGATTAATTAAACTTAATTTAGCTAAAGAACAAGATCGAATTATATTACGACAAAGCATTGAGCAATTTTATTTAGAAGTAGCTCCTCAAAATACGTTATTTGCCAAACCTCGCTGTGTATATGGTTGGATTTTTTCACCATTGAAGATTGAGATGTTAGTCAGAGATATGGGTAGTGTGGCTATTCAGCAGAATAATGAAAATACTGAGCTGTTACGTTATTACGATCCGGCAGTACTACCTGTATTATTGAATATTTTTTCTGATAATCAAAAAAACATGCTAGTTAAATTCCTCTATTTTTGGTTATATATAAATAGTGATAGACAATTAATTATCGAAAAAAATCCTAGAAATATTAGTCGACATACAATTTTTAATTGTATTATTAGTGAACAGCAATGGAAGCAAATTGGTTGGATTGAAAGTCGTAATCAAACACTTGCTCGTTACCATTTTTTTCATCCTCAATATACGATATTAGAAAATGAAGCAGATACAATTATATTGAAAGCTTTTGAAAATGCTGAAAAAAGAGGATATAAAAATAAAAATGATCTATCAGAATACGCTTATTACAGTTTAATCATCCATCCTCAATTTATAGACCATGATAGTATTTCTCAAGTTATTAAACAAAATGATAATCGGTCATTGGTTGCACAACTAAAAAATGTTACCTCGTCACAATGGAATAAAGTTAAAGATGATTTAAATATGAATAAAAAGGGAAGAAAAAATGAGTCTGTGTGAAAAATGTCGTTCCTGTGGGTTACCTATTTATCCTGTTCGTTATGCTGTATCTCCTGAACAGATGGCTGCTAATTTACCACAATGGGCAGAAAAAGAAGAACTTCTATCCTTAAATAAAGATAGTAAATATGTACTAAGAACAACTAGAAAAGGTTATCTATATCTTTTTTGTCAATATGAAGATAATGGATTAGATTTAGACGTTTCAGTATATAAAGTAGATGAAAAAGGTGGATTTTGGCAGCAAGATATTAGCAAAGAGCTAGATTTATTAAGATTTGGAGATAATGTAAAAAATGCAAACAATGAGCAACAGACCATTCCATTAAATGAAATTGAAACCAGTTGCAGTAACGGCGCTCATCAATCAAGCAATATTGCATTTATTGTGCTTGCCAAACCTGATAAATGTGATAAAGCATGGTTAGCTTATAGCGAACATAAATGGAGTCTAAATACTTTAAGAAAGTATCTTTATGATGAAGATAAACGTGATATTCGTATGCAAGTTATAAAACCTAAAGAGTGGATACAAAAACAAGAAAGTGCAAATGGTATCACATGCGCAACTAAAGAAGCGATAGCCAGTACAATGGAAGGTCAATATAATGATTATTTATTAGAACAAAATATAACTGGCATATTTCGTGGTAAATATCCTGTAACATTTCCTTATCTATATAGTCAACCTGTTAAAGATTCGCCGATTTCAACAAGTCCAATTGGTACAGTCGATGAGAATAGAGTATTTGAATATGATAAATCTTTGTTTAAAATAAGAACAACATTAACTCCTTGGCTGAATTTATCAAACTATCCTAAAGAATCATATCAATTTAGTGAAAATTACTCATCTTATATATATCGTAAAATGGAATCAAGCCAACGTAATAGTACCAAATGTCCAGCAATGATGGTAGCCTTGATGGATAGTATTGGAATTGCTGCTGAATTAAGTAGTTGGGGTAATAGCGCTCTTGCAGCATTTAAAAAAGTTATCACAGAAAGACAATGGGAAAACTCCACATGCAGTAGTATTGAACTTTTTGAACAATTTATTAAAAATAATGATTTAGCTAATAATCAGCAAAATTTTAAAAAACATATTCAACAAAAAAATAGAGATTATCTTTCGGATGTTGAATATTATAGACAGCCAATAAATTCTCCAAGCGTACTTGGTTTACCGTCTTCTACAAGACGAATACCTGGATGGTCTAGTGCAGATAAAATAAAAGGGGAAAGAGTAGTTAGAATTGTCAATCAGGCAAAAAATTTTACTGCCTATGATCCCAACAGTCCTTACCAAAACCCCTATTTATCTGATTTAGAAAAACATGTAAATTTATGTAAATGGAATGCAAAAGCATTGGTAAATTTTACAGAGAAAAACTACTTATTAAAAGAGTTGGGCGAGGATAGGTATGCAAGTATTATTGAAGATATATTTAAATTAAATAATACATCACATAGAAATGAAATTGAAAAATTAAGTAATCAATGCAGCTTAATTCGAAATGAGCTTGAAGTAAAGGCTAAAGGTTATGAAGCAAGTTGGCATGCAAAAAACAAGACTGAGGAATCAGGTGAAAAGCGTTGGCGTAAGTATAAAAATAGGTTATTACAAAGTAAGTCGGGCTCTATTGCTTATGATAATTACAGAAAAAAATATAATCAATTTTTACAAGAAAGTGGAAG
>CALYQD010000040.1 GCA_945280365.1 uncultured Apibacter sp. | reverse complement strand
CTATCATTTCAAGAAAAATGCGCGCATATACAACATCTAAAATACGTATATTATGATGATATAGCAATGCTTGATTAGCTTTAACAGCCCCTTTTGCACGAGATGAACTATTACGCCACATCATTACCATAGGATAACCTGTTAATATAAAGGCTATAATATTAAGATTAGAAACAGCATTAACTTTAAAAAAATACCACATTAAGCTTATCAATAAAGTCAATGACATAGGTTCAACAAATAGCCATAAAAAACCAATATTATTACGACCATAACGAGTGATGATCTCACGTAATATTAAAGCTTTTATCACATTAATTTGTATAATGAGTGAGCGAAAAAACTGAGTTTTAGAAATGACTTCACTCATCAATCCTTGTGCTCCCTTATCCCAGCTATCATCAAATTAAATATACCATATATAATTAGGCTTATTATGAAAGTTGAGATCATATTGTATGCACGTGCAGGTTTGAATGAAACATCTGAAACACTAGGTTGCTCTATTCGTTCTAAATAAAGTTGTTTTTTAGTTATCTCCACTTGAGCATTACGTAAAGACAATGTAGCCGCTTCGAATTGCTGCTTTGCAACGGTATTATTTATAAGAATTTGTTGATATTCAGCTAGATTAGCATCTTTATTTTTATTCTTTTGAAATTCGGATAGAGCATTAGCTTCTTTTTTCATCTGTAATTCAGCATTTTTAATTTCAGCTAACGATGCTGTAATAAGATCTTGTTTAGCGCGTAAATTTATTTGATTTACAAATCCTTCAGCTTGTTTTAATAGATTTTCATTAATATTAAAAGCATCTTGCATATCAAATGCATTAACTTTTATTGTTGCAATACCCGAAGAACTATCGAAGTTGACAGTTATCATATCACTCATATAGCGATAAAAATATTCTTTTTTATCCATATATTTAAAATTAAACCCATTAAAACGAGCAATTATATCCCCTTTTTGAGTATACCATTGTTTAACGGGTAGCAGTTGTTCAATAGAAGACAATGCGTCTCTAGATTTTATATACGAAAGAACAACATATGAGTCATCATTAGAACGAGAAATACCAACTTTTGAAAAGAAAGACCCTAATCCTCCCAATGATGATTGAGTATCAGAGGAACGTATAATATATGTAGCTTCTGATGTATATATATTCTCTGCAATTAATCCAAAATAAATAATTGATAATAAAGTTGGTAGCGTAACGAGTAAATGCAGTAACCATCTTTTTTTCAAATTAATGAATAAAAACATAATTATATCAAGCCTATCTTGTAAATTAAAAAATTATTCTGTAATTTGATTAACTTGATTAATCATTCCTACACTTGGTGAAAATACAGCGTATAAGAATTTCTGTAGCTCAACAATTGGTGCAGAAGCAACATAAACAATATCATTATTTTGGATTTGGAAATTTTTTATAATGAATAAAGAATTTGGATCAGTTAAGTCTATTTGATAAATAGTTGGAATAGTTTCTTTTTTATTATTGGCTAATAGTTTATCTTGATATCTAAATACAAAAACACCCTTTGCATTTGCTTTATTATCAATTAAACCACCAATACGGCCTAGTGCTTGAGATAAATTTATCCCTATAGCTTCAAAACGTACTTCTTTGGTTGCTCCTGTTGCTCCCATTGAAATAAAAGAACTTGGTTTATTAATTAAAGTAATTATATCATTTTGTTGAAGATAAATATTAAATTTAGGATTTGATAGAAGCAAGCTTAATGGGATTTGGTTATTTTTTTTATTTCTAGTAAGTTGAATTAATGTATCTTTAATATCATACATACTATTACCTAACACGGCAACAGCATCTAACAATCGTTCTCCTTTAGCTGTAAGTGGCATTTTACCACTAAATTTATCTCCAATAATTGTGACTGTCGATGATCTTTTTTCTAATACCGTAACAATAATTTGGGGTCTATTTGCTATACCTGATAGTTTTTCAACTATTTCACTTTGTACTTGCCCAGTGGTTTTATCATCGACTTTTAGATTTCCAACAAATGGTAATGAAATAAACCCTTTTGAATCAACCGTCACCACTGGCAGATCAGTCAATCCAGTTTTTGGAGCTCCAGTATCATTTGAACCTATAAATAATATTGCTGGAGGAGTTTCAATAATTGAGATTTTTAGACTATCCCCTTTCCCAATTCTATCAACTTCTTGAATTTGATTCGTTGTTTCATTAATAAATTTTAAAGGGTCTTTTGATGAGTTAGCTTCTTTAGTAAAATTGATTGAATTATTGAGATCGATTAAATTAACTTTACTATAAATTGCATCCCTGTTGGAATCAGGTTTATTTATATTTTTTATTGAAGAGAAACTTGGTCCAGAATGCGGCAAAACCGAACAACCACTTAAAATCATGGCTAGTGTAATTGGCAGAAGGGATGGTAATTTCAAAATAAATTTCCTTATACATCATTTCTTATCTTTTATTATATTTATTATATTTATTATAAAACAGAAAATTTTAGTCTAATAGTGTTTTGTGGTGGAGACCCTATCAGCCACATCTCACACACATATTTTTTACTTTGGCTGCTTCCTTCCGGACCTGACCTGATGAGCAAAAAAATGTTGCAAGAGGACCCATAGTGCCTCCATAGGAAAGGTTATATTATGCTTTAATTATAAAATTATTTCAATTATTATTTTATCCAACAGTATCCAATCGACCTTTCTTTAATCTTAATTTTAAAGAAAGGCGATTGTAATAAGAGTATAGAATTTAATCCTACATTATAAATTATAGTGCTAAATTCTTTTCTACTCGTTCTCTGAATTTAATACCTGGTCTGAATGTAACAACTCGACGAGCAGAGATATCCACACTTTCACCAGTTTTAGGATTAC
>CALYQD010000039.1 GCA_945280365.1 uncultured Apibacter sp. | reverse complement strand
CGAAATCAAATGAATCATAAATAAGATATTTTCTAGTATTACCATAGCTTTCTGTTTTATTACCCACAACAACAGGCTGAGGTTTTTCACCCTCATTATCTTTAATCTCAATAAATTCATTAAATTTTTGGTTATAGGCTATATAATATTCATGTTTATCTTCGTCATAATCAACATTAACTTCAGAACCTGGTTTTAATAAATTTGCATCTGTTTTAGAGCCATCACCTATTTCTTTTGAAATAAAATAATTAATATAATTCAATGCTAGTGTTCGATTTTGTTTTTTTGCTTCATCATTGACATTTCTGTTATCTATAGCTATGACTGCTAATGATGCTTCATTAGTGGCCTCAGAAATCATAGCCCGATTACGCATGGTGTATGCTTGATTAATTGAAAACGCCATACAAATAAAAATGGCAGGAAGCATGATTGCCATAGAGATAACAATTGATCCAGAAGTACACTTCAAAAAAGAATCTTTATGATTTTTATTATTTAATTGGTTATTATTGTTCATATTTTCCTCTCAAAAGTGCATTTAATTATAAGTAGGACAAACAGTTGAATCGTTACAACGTGACAATACAACAACATCACTACATAAATTTGGTACAATGCCAGACGAACCTTGTCTATTAGAATTTATCCATTTTAAATAAAGACTTTCTTCATTAACAATACACATAGAAACACGATATAAAGGAATCCAACGCCCTGTTAGCTTAATTGATGAATCTATCAGTTTTGGGACATATGGAGCGAGTTGTTGGTAATTATTTGACGGTTTATCCATGGCTGGTAATGAATCAAAATGACTTTTAATTGAGCTATTACTGCATCCACCATTAGAACAAGATAATAAATTTTTTCCAAAAGACACTAATTTAGCTTTTTTCAAATCTCCTTGATTTTTAGGATCTTGTAAAATAAATAGTGCTTCTACCTTTAACGCAACTTCACGATTATTCAATAATGAACTTGCTAAGTCACTCATCTCATTGAGTTGCTGTAAATCAAATAACTCACTAGAAACATAACAATTCCATCGATCGGAACATAAATAGGCATTATAAACCTCACCTTCATTCTTTATTCTATCTTTATATAAGGTTGATCTTTCACGAAAAACAGATGCTACAGTATAATTTGCGCGCTCTAATTTATTTTGTAATATAATGGTTGTATATACATCATAAATAATGAAAACTATTATAGTAAACAATAAGAAACAAAATGCAAACTCAATTGTCAATGACCCATTTTTATTATGGAAAAAGTTCTTTGAATATTTCATTATTACTAATTTCCTTTGTATTCCATTTCACTTTTAATAAACTCACGATAAACAACAGTTTTTCTTGTTAAAGCGGTGTCAAGAAAACTAAAAAATTCAGTAAAAATAACTAAATATTGATATCTCAAATTAAATAATAATATGTGAGTTTCATCAGTAAGAGTTGATTGACACCGGTCATTAATAATATCATCCACTTTTTTACAATACTTTACAGTCACATCAAAATGACTAGGATCAGCGATATAAGGCCATATAGGAACTTCAGTTTGAATTAAACCTTCTATTTTCTCAGCATAATCGTCTTGTTCAGTAATAGCTGCTTGTCTTGTTATTTCAGTCGTCATCAAATCCAAAGCCGAGCCAATAATCATTACTCGGCTAAACTCAAGCGCTATCAAAAAAAGGATAATTAAGAACGGAAAAATAATAGCAAATTCTATTGAAACAACTCCATTTTTATGACGAAAAAACAATCTTATATATTTCAACATAATTTTTTCTCTACTTTGAATTAAAAATTATCCTTTTTTTTCTTTAATAACGAAAAAAAAGCTTTCTGTTGTTTATCATCCATTCCTTTATTACCAATAATAGCTGAAGCTATTTCTTTTATTTCAGCACTATCATTTGCTTTCTTAAATTTACCAATATTTGGTATAAATTTACGTGTAAAGTCAATTTTACGCTCTAAAAAATCTTCAATATCTGAATCACGTAAAGCACTTTTTTTATCATAAGGGACATTATCATTTAGACAAATTAAAAAACGCTTATTGAGTAAATCAAAATTTGTAGCACTAGCACGCGTAATTTCTGTTAACATTTTCTTAGCCACTTTTATAGAGTAGGGATCTCTATTTATTACAATAAAAATAATGTTAGAAAATGTTATAATTTCTTCAAAATGTTTAAACGATGAAGCTAACCCCATATTTTGATCAATAATAGTAATATTGAATTCTCCAGAATTGAGGTCTTTATAGTTCCATGCTTTTTCGTTAGTTTCTACTTTAACCTGTAAAGAATGACCAACATCAATTAATGAACCATCATCTGGGATTGGCATTTCAAATAAAAAATCCGCATTAGAGCTTGTTGTCGCACCTTGTATATAAAGAAGTGGATAATTTGTTAAATCACTAATTTTCTTGAGAGTATGAACAACCAATGATGAATTTCCAATTCCACCTTTACAACCTAAGAAAGTAATGACACTTCCCACTCTCTGACTTGAACCTGGTGGTGTCATACTTCTTTTATGTAAAATATCAGGAATTTTTTCTAACTGGCTATTTTCCAATAAGAAATATATTCCTTTTTTCAATAAAAATTCAGAGAACTGAATTGAATCGTAACTACCTACAAGTACTGTTGTTGCTTGAATAGGAATACAGCGATTAATAGTTTCTGATATTTGTTCAGCATCATCAGCATTTTCAATATCTACAATAATTGCATCAAACTGATTCCAATTTGGTGTTTCTTTCAATTCAGATAATGCTAATGAAATAATCTCCATGCCTAATATGTTATATAGAAATAATACTGAACGAACTTTCTCAATCAATTCAGTTCTTTTACTAACAATAGCTACCTTATAGCCAGATATTCGTC
>CALYQD010000038.1 GCA_945280365.1 uncultured Apibacter sp. | reverse complement strand
AATTTATCATTATTAAATGCACGAATTATAGTTACTATATTGTGAATATCAAACCCTTTCTTTAAACCTAACAAGGAAAACTCACCAAAGTCATTCATTACGGTGCCACCACCATTTATACTTTCTAAAGTTAGACTACGCCAATCAATACCTAACGCATCTGTAAATTCTTTGCTAACCTCTACAAATGTTAATTTTACATTAATTTGGGTTTCTTGAATTACATTAATTTTATCAATAATATTGGCATAAGTATTTTTTTCTAAAAAATCAATATCATCATTATTTATGGCCCCGTCATTAGACTCAATTTTTCTCGTTTTTTTGTTAGTTCCTACTAATGCGCCAATAAAATTAAGAATTCTTGTTTTAGTATCTGTATCAGGTACATCACCACTCACAAGATAGGCAAATTCATCACCCGTTTGGCCAATAGCATACTTAGTTATCGTTACATTACTATTGGGGAACTCTTTTTTCAAACGGAATATGACTTGTGATAATATTGGATCAACAACAATGGTATCATCAATTATAATATTATTATTTTCATCATATGCGAGCAATCCAGTTAAACCGTTTTGTTTAGCATAAATAATTAATTTATTTTCACCAATAATTTCGTAATTAGCTACACTCTCTTTAGCAATAAATACCGTACGAACTTTTTCGGGGAGTGTAATTGTCTTACTTTGACCTGGTTGAAAATAATATATTTGCGCCCAACTAATGTTTGATGAACAAATTAAAGCTAAAAAAATAGCTAAGCTAACTCGTTGTTTATATATTTTTTTTATTACTAGCATTAACATATTTACTTGCCTCTTAGCCTTGAAATTGGTGTTTTATTAAATATTTGTTGATTTGATTCAGGCCAACTTTTTTCTTTATCAGCTAAAATAAACATACCTTTATCAAAACTTTCATTAAAGGAGCTCGGATATAATATAACTGTTGAATTAGTCATAAGTGTTCTGACCAATTTAATTTCTTCATTTGTAAGAATAAGATCTATTCTACCATTAGAAAATTTTCCATTATTGTTCATTTCATCTTGAATAAATAGAATTTTCTTCCCTGCAACGATTGGTTTAATATTCGTAGTAGAAAAATTACGACCAGGTGATATAACAGAATCAGCATTATTAGGTTCAAAACCAAATACTATATAGATATCAATTAAATCTCCAATACTTAGATTCTTTAATAAGTAAGAATCTGCCTTGGCAATGTCAATAGGAAATATGAATTCACCTTTTTTTAATGATAACGTTCGAAACTCTTCACTATAAGGGGAGGCAATAAGACTTTTTTCAATTAGAGATTCTCTTTGAATATTAGTTTTCACCACATAATCATTAATTTCACTTGGATCAAATATATATTTTGATTTATCAAATGTTTCAATATTTACTTCTATAGTTTTGAAATAATAATCTTTTGGTTTGATAATCGTACGTAATTGAATGTCTGTTTTAGCAACAGCCACATTTACCATTTCAGTAACAGGTTTTCTCGAAACTGGTATATCAGTTTCTACTTTAGGTGGAGCTACTACAACTTCTTTTTCATTAGAACGATTGGTAAAAAGTAAAGCTAGACCAATCACTAACATTATAATATATAAAATAATGATTCTTTTATTTCTCATATAACTCCAACCTTACAGTATATTTCTATTATCATTTTTGTTAACACAATTATCAGGTATTAGTTTTTCAGATAAAAGTCAATTGAAGTACAGTGTCCTTTTTGGCCTTTACCCATATAAGATATCTTAGGCTCGGTAACATTTTTAATTTTTATATTTATTACTAACACTCCCTGATCGGTATATTGTGCAGATACATTAGAAAAATTACGATCGCTATTTTTTATCTTATTGATTATTTGATTTATATTTAAAGTTGATAATTCCACATTAAATAATTTTATCTGTAATACATCGTCTGATGATATTTGGATACTATATTGCTCTTTTGTTAATTTATTAGTGGTTTCAAAAGTAATTCGTGAAAAAGATTTATGTTCACCAGAACGAATAGCAACTAAATTATTCCCTTTCGATTTGACAATATCATTTTGAGGTATATTAGTTTTTTGAGTATTAGTATTCTCTTCAGTATTTTTTACTTTTTCATAGTTCTTTTTCATTTGACTTGCTGGTGGAACTAATTCATTAAAATTAACAGTAGTATTCGGCTCCACTTTTTTTAATTCTTCAATCAAAATTTCAGGTCGGTTAGATAATTTATGTTCTTTACAAAATTGTTTAGCTAACGTTATCTTATCCAATTTTACTAAGGTAAATAAAAGATTATGTAATACAGTTTTATTACGATATCCTTTATTATATAGAATGTTAAGATAATCATAAGCTGTTAAATAATCTTTGTCTAATAATGACAAAGTAGCTAAATTATTGAGGACTTTATTTTCATCATAAAATAGCTCTCTGGATTTCATAAACGAATAGCGCGCGGCATCATATTGGCCCAGTTTAACTTCGACAATACCCTTCAAATTATATGCTTCACCATTTTTCGGATTGAATTCTAATGCCAAATTTAAATATTGAAGAGCTTCTTGATATCTTGGTTGTTGCTCTTTTGGATTTTTAATCTCAGAGAGAACTCTACCATAGAGTACTAAAACATTATCATTTTTACTTTCATTAATTATAGGTTTTAGTGCACGTAGAGCGGAATCATAATCCATTGATAAATAATAGGCTTGAGCGAGCTTAAAGCGCGTTTTCTCAGAGTCGGAAACCTTTAGTTGATTTTTATAAATTTCAACTAGACCGCCATAATTTTTTGTCGTTTCAAGAATATATATTCTCTGCTCTTCAGCAAGATCTCTTTTGAAGCTACTGTTTTGGCATCCTGTCGTTATTACAATAATCGCAAATATAAAAAAATATTTTGCTTTCATAATGATTCCTA
>CALYQD010000037.1 GCA_945280365.1 uncultured Apibacter sp. | reverse complement strand
ATTAAAATATATGATATATAAAAGTTGAGTAAATAATTAGAGTATACATAGACAAGTTGTAAGAGTGTTTCTGGATAAGAGGTAAGTCTAACATTAAATAGAAAAAAAATAAAAAATAGTGTATTTTAAGTTTAAACAAATGTTATTTTAGAAGGAGTAACTTCCCGATTAATTCAATACTGATAGTGGCAAAAATCTTCACAAGAGATATAGGAAAGGGAGCTAGTGTTTAAGAGTCTTAATCAATCAACCTTTGGAAGAAATAGATAAAGACTCAAAAACTAAACTAACTTTACCCAAGATATTTATTTTTTCCCTTTAGAATAGATCTGTTTATTCAAAGAAGAATTAGGAATCACAAGATCCATTTGGAAAGTGAAATATTAGAATTAAAAATTTTTCCATTGCTTGGCTTTGGCATAGAGCTGACGGGAAGCATCAGGGACCTTTAGTGAACAGGTATTTTTATTAACACCGTAAAAGACATTTTCCCCGAGCAAAGGAGGGGTTGCAGCGTTACAGCTAATAGTAGATAAATCTTTAGCATTGTAAAATGCTTGGTCAGCAATAGATTGTAGAGAACCGGGTAAATTAATCTCTATGATTTGGGAATTATAGAAAGCCCTTTTTCCAATAGTTTTTAAATTTTTAGGTAAAACTACCGTTCCACCAAAACCGGCAAAGGATAATTCAGATAAGGATTCCAAATGATCGGGAAGAATAATTTTACCTCTTAAGCTATTAAAAGCAGATAGGCCAATGTTTTTAAGTTGGGTACACTTGGAGGCATCGATGCTGACATTAGAAGCAAATTGAAAAGCAAAGTCTGAAATAGTAGTTAGAGAAGAAGGCAAAATAATATTTTTCAATATAGTATTATATTCAAAAATATTGGCGGGAAGTATTCCGTCGTCCGCCCCAGAATTAGAAAGGTCTAAAACCGATAGTTTTTTCATACTTTTTAAAGTAGTGTAATCAACAGAATTAATTTTTCCATTAATTTTTAATTCGGTAATAGAGTTGATTTCGCTACCCAGTAGTTTAGATAAACTGCCGGGGTTTTCTATATCAATAACTTTTACTTGACAATGCAAGTAAACTATTGAAAAAAAATAAAATAAAAAAGTTGAGCGATTTTTCACAAAAATATATTTTGATAGATTAATAATTTTATGTTTTATTTTAAGAAATTGAAAAATAATAAAGATAAATTAATTGATGTTGGTAAATATTGCTAAGCTCTTAAATATTTACCTGTAAAGGATGTAAAAAAAAATAATAGTTAATTTGTTTGTTGTTTTATTAAAATAATGGTAACAATTTTTTTACAATATTAAATTTATCTGAATGCTAATATATTTTGTATTTGTAAACTAAATCAGGTGATTTTTATGTTAAATTAAAAATTTAGCATCGAGATAAATTTTAAGAGGGGTTAATACAAAAAATGTATATTAATAAATAATGATAAATGTGTAATTTTAATGGTTTTGATCAAAAGATAAAAAACACATGAAGAAAATATTTCTGCTTCAATTGATAGTAATAACCTTATGTTCATGCAAAAAACTCGATAAACCTACAGTTTTTGATAATGAATATGCTACTAATTTCTCAATCCATTCTGAAGATAACCAACTATCAATAACATCTGCAGGTACAAATATGCAAATTCCCTTAGATTATAAATGTAAGAAATGTATAATTACAACAACTTCAGCATCTGCATATATAGATGCTTTAGGGGAAATCAATACAATAGTAGGAGTTTGTTCACCTCATTATTTCTATAATACTAAAATACAAGAGAAACTTAAGAGTCATTCGATTGAAGATATCGGAAACGATGGGACTATAAATTTTGAAAAAATTTTAGCATTAAAGCCAGATTTAATAATAACCGATCATAATCCCAATTATGAAAAAATTTTAAATCAATTCTCGAGGCAGGGGATTAAAATTCTTTATGTTGAGGAATTTATGGAAATACATCCTTTAGGTAAAACGGAATATCTTAAATTATTCGGAACTGTATTCAATCAAATTAAGAAGGCTGATAGCCTTTATTCATTTGTAAAGAAAAATTATGAAGCATTAAAAGAAAAAACGTCACAAGTAACTATCAGGCCTAAGGTTTTCACCGGAATTATGTATGGAGATTCTTGGTATATGGCAGGAGGAAAAAGTTTTCTATCAACATTGTTTCGTGATTCAGGCGCTCAATATCTTTGGGATGATACTAATAAATCAGGATCAGTTCCCTTACGTTTTGAAGAGGTTTTGAGTAAAGCAAAAAATGCAGAATATTGGATAGGAGCCGGTAATTTCAAATCTAAAAAAGAAATGTTGAATTCAAGTATGAATTATGCATGGATTAGTGCTTATAAAAAGGGAAATGTTTACGCATTTAATAATAGAGCAAATCAATCGGATGCAAATGATTATTACGAAAATGGTAGTATTTATGCGGATAGGGTTTTATCTGATCTGATTAAAATTGTACATCCCGAACTACTTCCTGAATATAAACTAACTTATTTAAAAAAATTAGATTAAAATTAAAGTAAAACTCCGCTTAAAATAAGGGAAGCAATTGTAAAATAAATTATCAATCCGGTAACATCTACCATCGTAGCCACAAAAGGCGCCGATGAAGTGTCGGGAGTGCGAGGAAATAATTCTTTCTTGATATCTTTATAGCTTCTTCTAATTGATGTTTAAGAATCATTAACATCGATTTCATTTCAACAATTAGGGCATTTTATTTGAGTTTGTGAATTCATAGTAAATGTACTATTTTATCATACAAAAGTATGGAATAAGAAAATAAGTACCAATGAGTTAAAAAATAGAGATGTGTTTTAAAGTTTTTAGATATGAAATTTATGGATAAAAGTATATGTTTTTATAGAATCTTATAGAACTAATATATTGTGACAAAAAATAATTAAAAAGACCAAGGCGGAACAATTTGTTCCGCCTTGGTCTTTAAGAAACTACTAAT
>CALYQD010000036.1 GCA_945280365.1 uncultured Apibacter sp. | reverse complement strand
AAATATTAACTATATAAATACTTTACATATACTATCTATAACCAAGATCGTTTTTATAGATGGAAGAACTGTCAATGATTTAGAGGAAAGCTATAAACGTCATGACTATGAATCAACAACTACACCTCCTATTAGAATAGAATCTTGGGATACATGGCTTAGAAGGCTTAAACGTTTATAAATTATCTTTTAGAAAATCTCTTTTCTTTTCATTTTCAATTTCTTTGCTCTTACTAACGATTAACTTTTCGATATATGCCCGATGTTCAAGAAAAGTAGTGCCATTCAATAAAGTTAATATCTTCAATAGATATTCTTTCTCTTTCTCTAGAATAGGAACAAGACTTCCAGACCAAGCCCTACTGCATGAAAATAAATAAATTTCTTTAAATATAGAAAAATTATTATTCTTTTCCAAGAAAAAGAGTAATAATTCCAACCTACTTTCATATGGCATCAAATTAACTATTGAAAATATGAAACTAATGTAAGCTGTGTTATGGATATTATTTGATATAGTTTCTTTTAAAAAATGAATTTGTTTATCTTTTAAATCATGACTTACGCTATTTTCTTCTGAAAAAAATAATTTATGAAATATGCTATCAATTAAGTGCATTTTTTTTCTAAAAATATATAAACCATAATTTTCTATATCTTGAAAATACGATTCTCTTTCCCATAAAAAATTTAAATTAGGCATCGTTGTGTATAATGAAGGAATATTATCTTTCTCATAAATAGCATCAACAAACCTATATAAAAAATCAGGATTTTTCTGTAAAAGAAGGTCTAAAGCTTTACCTTGATAATCAAAATATCTATCTAACTTTAAAGAATATAAATAACCTTTGTAAATTATATCTAATTTATTTGAATAAATATCAAACCATTTATTAAATAAATTTGAATAAACTTCAAATGAATTAGCCACTGGAGTAATAAATAATAACACTTCATCCGCTTTTTTCAATAAAATCTCAGTAATGATAACAAATATATTAGGTTCAATATATTGATAATTTTCTAAGAAATCTAATTCTTGAGGTATTTCATTTATATGAGTTATTTGACTAAAATGGTTAATCAAAAACACTACCGTTTCATTTGTTATTTTATCTGTAGAAAGCTGAGTAAAATAATAAGTTAACCAAGATAATTTATTATTAAAATTTAGTGACTGAAAAAAATTCAAAAAATCAGATGTGCTTTTTATTTTTAATAAATAATTAATAATACTATAAGGAATAATATCAGCCAAATTTTCATGTTGTATATAATTATTTATTATTGATTCTACATGAGATGAGTGAGTTTTGACTAAAGCAGATATCAATAAACCAATACTATTCTTCAATAAATGATCATTTATTGAACCATTAAGTAATATATTAAAACTTTCGAATAGCTTGTATATATCATCAATATTTAGCTTTTGTAAACACTCTATTATTTGTTGTTCTTTATAGGTGTTGTACTCATTATAATTCATTTCTAATTGCAAACTTTCTTCACTATCTAATAATAATTTATCTAATAAAATATTCACTTTATTATTAAATTTATTCTTGAGGGTATTAGAATAAGGAATATTTATTATGTCCAATTTATTCAAAAAATCAGTAACTAATTTACAATGAATTATATTTTTAGGATCCAATTTTTCTAAAATGAATTCTTGAATTAATGGAAAATCTGCTTTTGTAATTTCTTCTCCATTTATACAAACTTTATTTACATAATTTTTTATAATTGATAAAACAAGTGATTTATATTGTGGTTGTTCTATTAATAAAGATAATCCTTCAAAAATTTTCCTTCGAATATAGATAATATATTCATTGGGTTCTAAATGTATTCTAGTTATAGAAACCATGGATCCTTCTGAAGAAGTATCAATATGTTCAGCTTCTAAGAACGCATCACTAATAATAATAAATAATCTTGAAAATAAATAATTTTTTCCTTTTTTACATTTTTGATATAGAGTGTCTATGACTATCTTTTGGATTACATTACCAGATTTATAATCCTCTTTTTTAAAACCAAATTCATTAATTAATTCATAAATCACAGGATCTAAAAAGGTACTAGATTTTGTAACAAGCTCTAGTATAAGATCAAAAGCTATTTTAAATTCATTTTCTCTGTAAGACCTAAATTTACTCAACAATTTAATTAAAGATTCTTCAGGAGCTTCTTTTCCTTTTATAGGAAATTCAATGCATTCCCAGTTTTCTTTTTGTGTCTCTTGTTGATCTATTAATTTCTTTGCATAAAATAAACACGTTGTTGGTATCGCATACCAAAAATTATTAAGAAAAATTAATATTTCTTCTTGAGAATGTTGATTCTCAATCATTTCTTCCAAATAAATTTGAATTGTTGGCGATATTTTGTCAATAATTTTTTTATTATTAAAACAATTTAAAACAGGAATTAATGCATCATTAAATAATGCTTTTCTTTGATTACTGTAAAAACGTTTAAGTAAAATAGAAAAAGTAATAACTTGTTGATCAAATAAAGATTTATAAAACAAATAGGTAGATAAAATTTGATCAGATATTTTTACAATATTATTTTCATATAAATCAACTAGTTCTTTTTTGTGAAGAATATTTACATTGTTCCAAAAATCCTCAATATTAATTTGAAATATATCCTTAATTGTATCCGTTTGATTTACATTTTCTTTATCAATAACTCTATACAAACATATTATACATATAGTTTTCATAAGATTAGGGTTATTAGTAATCTCTTTGATATTATCATTTTTACCAAAGTAATCATCATACAAAGAAGCTACATTGAGTAATGATGAAAATTGATTTGTTTCATTGGCAATTTTAGCGGCCATTACTGCTATTCTAGGATTACCTTTAGAAATATCCCAAATACGTTCTTGATAATCAAAATTTCGAATATTAAATTGCTTATCCAATAGATTTCTTATTTGCTTTTTTCTAAGTGGCAGGATGGATATTTCGTTATATTTTGCTATTTGGTTAATTTTTTGAATAACATAGTCTTTTGCATAGTTTCTAACAGTCACAATGATTTTGAACTTACGATTTTCATTTATCTCATTAAGATAATCGAAAATATAGTCTAATCGACTATCTAAGCGATTTGCATCATCAATAAAAATTAAATATTCACCTGCTTCACTAAAATATGCAGTTATATCTCTAGATAAATCAGCACCTTTATAAAAAATACAATATATCTTAGTAGATGGTTGTCTACTCTTTATCAATTTAACTAAATTGACAGCATATAATGTTTTACCGACGCCAGCAGCACCAGAAATCAGTAAAAAGTTATTTTTACTAAGTATTTGCTGTCCTTTTTCTAATAGCTCATCTTGAAAAAGTATTTGATTACTGATTGGAGTAGAAAACTCATTATTCTCATATTTTTTTATAAAATCATCTATGTCCAATATTTGACCAGTATCTAAAGAAATAGATAGATAGCGCTCAGCTAAAATAGGATAGTCATTAGCGATACTCAAAGAAATTGTATCTATATTGTAAAGAGTTAAAACAATATTATATTGCGAACATTTTTTTTCTAATTTACTGATATCTGCTGATGTCAGCTCACCCAAATAACAAATTATTATTTCTCTTATTTCATCAGTTGATATACCTGTTTTCTCTTTATCCAAACATTTATCTATATCATTTTCAATTTTACTTCTTAGGTTACCTTGTTGTGCAGTATATTCTGAAAATATATATTTCCCATCAGGCAGAGAAATTAAGGTATCAGGTGTGCCTGTAGTAGTTTTATTAGACGTTTTTGTCATACCTATAGCATTAATATTTTGATAACCTTTTTTAAATAACCAGTCATCACATAAACGCTGAAAAATTCCACCTTCTAACTCTAAGAGTTTTGATTTTATTTGATTTATAAGTGCCATATTAAAGAATCTTGTAGATACTATAAAAGTATTTAAAAAGCTTTAGGAATCAAAATAATATT
>CALYQD010000035.1 GCA_945280365.1 uncultured Apibacter sp. | reverse complement strand
TAATAATATCCATTAACTCTATTTGAAATATGGGGTTCCATTCTTCATTCATTATTAGTAACCTATCTTAGCATTATATCTTTGTACATTACGGCCAATATCACCGAGCTATCTTGATCTATCATTAGCTAACTTACGTAAATTTCCCGTTTCTATTTTTGTTTTGGCATGAGTTAAAACAGAACGTACACCTTCATCGGATTTATTTATAATATCATTTCTAAATTTCATATCATTTTCAAAGCGTTCTTTTGCTAGTATGATGGCTTTAAATACTTTGCTGATTCATTGCGTTTTTTCGTATTATCAATAATCTAAATCAACAAAAAAACTCCATACATCAGAATAAAAAATATTTTTATAAATTTTCAATAAATTAGTAAAGCTTCTTACATTAATCATATTGGCCTGACTTTTTTATAAACTTTGTTATGCCACCCCATTTTTACGTCCACCAGAACCATAGGGATAATTAGTTTTATGATGCTTATAATCAACAAAACTCAATACACGTTGTTCATTCCCATGATACCATATGCCCCTTGGTGGAGCGCTTGTTTTAAACTTACCTTTTGAGTTTGCTTGTACATATAGAACAACTTCCGGGTATTTGGTTTACCTGGATCAATTATATGTATTCTATTTACTATCTAATTTCATTAACCAATAGTGTAATGTTTTAAATATAAAGTGAAATTCATATTTATTAAAAATGAAATTAATTTTATATATTAGTTAGTTATAAAAAACCAAGTTTAAGTGCTTTATCTTTTTCTCCACCCCAAGGATCGTCCATTAGATATTTGGCTACTGTAGGTATTTCTGCAGGAACAAAGGTAAATTTGTAAAAAACTTCATCATCTTCACAAATTTCATAGTAAAGATCATATAAAGAAGTATCAAATTTTATGTTTATTTTGAACTGTTCTGCAGCTGATGCAACTTCAACGTTATTACTATTATTAATATAAAAAGGTGTCACAATACATCGTTGTGTATTTTCGTCCATAACAAAATTATCTGTTAATTTTAAAAAAACATTAGCCCCGAAAGCCTCTTCAGGTAAAGGGTCAAATATAACATAATCTTTATGAATAACAGCACCTTGTTCAATATTCTCTTTGCCCCATTGAGATAATTTTTCAGAGTAAGCTCTAGATCGAACTAAAATCTGATTATGTGAAATCAACAAGTCAACCATTTGATTTTTAGAATTTTCCATCAACAACCTCTACTATAATTTTGGTTCCTTCAGACAAATCTGAGAGAACTTTTAATATGCTTGATCCAGCACCACAATTATCATGTGGAACAATATGAATAACACTTACTGTTCCACTTTTTTTAAATAAAAACGTTAGCTATTCTTCTCGATCAAGTTTTAGTCTTGTTTTTATTTCCATAAAACTATTTTCCCTATTTCTTAAAGCACTAAAAAGATTAATGGTTAATACCGATAGCTATGCATCTGCTATTAAATTTCTAATAAATCCAAATATCTTCGGGTATTTTTTAATCTAATTTGAGTATGTAATTATAATTTTTCGATTTAGTTGTAGCTAGTTTACTTGCCTAACCTTAAAACTCAACTCTGCACGTAAAATTGCAGATAGTTACAGGTTATAGCAACTCAATCTAACCACTCTGTATAAAACCACCTATAACCAGTTTATACTAATTGTAAATACTATAATGCAATCTAGTTTCTGTCTATATTGATTTAATTGCTAACATTATAAATTTATAATGTTTTTAAATAATAAAAATCTTCAAGGTTTTCATTATATCCAACCTTAATCAAATCATCTTTTATTATCTTTAATAAATTATTCCATTCATTTATAAATTCTACTGTGGGAACTATAAGGATACTGTTTTGTTGATTATCATAAGGTTGCAGATCAGAAAATGAAACAGTGATCCATTTAGGTAATATCCTCAAATTTTCTGATTCAACATGGATGCTCCACTGAGCGGTAAAAGTACTGGAAAGGAATGATATAGAAAAGTCTTTTTCATTTCTTTTCAGGGCATTAAGCATACGAATAATATCATTATACATCTCACTAATATCACCTCGTCTGTCTAACGGAATAACAAAATCATTCCAAATTAATGAAATATCATAATGATATTCAGGATATGTGGAATGTATTGCTTCACAAACAGTTTCATCATCATAATCAATTTTACCCAATGAAACTTCATTATTTATTTTTATTCTAAACATAGGTAGTATCCTCAAAAAATCGGTTCTACTATTTTTGAATTTATAGGAAAATCATGAAAAAGTACCATCACCACTAATTCGAACTTTAGTCATATATAGGATATATATTTACTTATCAATAGTAAGTACAACTTATTTATGCTTAGAATTAATTGGAAAGCTTTTTATTTTATCCAGTTTCAATTTAGCTTACCATATCTTCAACCAGTGTTTTTCAATTTACTGGTCAAGAATTTAGTTTAAAATTGTATCTTTTGCTATAGTTTTGTTATTCAATAAGATCTGCTAAAAGAACTTTATAAGACTAAAAAATAGTTAAGTGGATTAATTATTTTATTCTTTGATAGATTGAACTAGAGTTAAATAAAAAGGTAAGGAAGAATTTACTTTGTTATCTGTTTTTTATTAGTTATAGTAAGTAAAACCAAAAAAATTATTTGGATCTAAAAACAATTGCCTTTCTTCTTGCCCATCTTTGTAATTAATCTTAATGTTGGAAAATGGGATTGCTTTATAGTCAATTTGCATCACTTTTATTTCATGTTCAGTCTTAAATAATTGAGAATATATAGACATCAAAGAAAATTGGTCATCTTCATCAATATCAAACCATAGGTTTATATTTTTCAGATTGTTATGTTGAATAATCCCATCATCATCAATATATAATTCAAAGATATTTTCATTAATGATAAAATATATCCTTTCATACATTGGGTGGAATACTGGTAGGGTTTCAGTATCGATATAACCAGAAACCATAACGTCAATTATAGTGCCTTGCATTATGCAGTTAAATAATTGTTTCATAATCCACCCTGTTTATGGATAAAAATAATCTCAATAACAATATCTTTTACAAATTAAATAAACGTTACGAATTTCCCTGTTTGAGAGGTTAATTTTCTGGGTTATATAAATCATTTCTTGTCCTCATTTCGAAATGATATATATCTAATAATTCTTTATCAAATGATTTGTAACCTAATTTTCGTTTTTCTAAGCATTGTTTCTGATATCTCATTATTGAACATATTTATTGGAATATTAAGTAAAAATTTACATTATCAACAGCTTTAAATTTACCAACTAGATTTTTTATCTGTGCCTATAGGTACATAGTTGAAAAATTTTTTTAAAAGATCTTTGTGATTTTTCTTAGATGTTTTTAATATCTTTCGCAGATTATTTCAATATAAAATATCTCGTTATTAATTTAAAATATCTTTTAGTTCATCCGTATTTTTTGGAATTATACCCTTCCATAACTTTAGCTACTTTTACCGTATATACTACGACAACTAAGACATATTTCTGAACTCTACTCGACTAATAAAAAGGAAATTTTAATCATTAATCTTATTATGTTTAGTACCAATTACACATAAAATTCGAAAACTTTTAATTATTAATTTAAGCAGTATTCTGGACTAAATAGGAATTGTGGTTAAGATTTTGGACAGTTATATAGTGCAGATAGCAGAGCTTTACACTGTGTTAATCAAATATCTGGATTAATAATATTAAAAATGTGAATATTTAAAGAATTAAACATCATATTAATATATCATCAACGCATTCTAAAATTTCTTCCGTTGTATTATTTTTGTTATGTTTTTCTCTCCATTTTTCTAAATCTTTTAAGCATAATTTAATGTTTTGACGTCTAGAGTATAAGTAAATATCATCCATTGCGAATATTGCAACAAATTTATTATCGTAAGTATCGCTATAGATAAATACTTTAGTTAATAAAATCCATAATTCCTTAACTAAATTAGGGCTAACAATCGGCGTTGATATATAAGGTGATGAAAACACATCTCTGATAGAACCAATTAGTTCATACATATCAGAATCTTTAGTATCTATTGCGTATTTTAATTCCTGTATTTTTTTTCTTAAATGATCTTCATAATAATCATCATATTTATACATTTTTAATCAACTCTAGTAAAAATGAATTAAGTCTTATTTTTTGCGAATAATGTTATATTATGTAACAGATTTATTTATACAACATTAAAACTGAATAATAAACATATATGCTTATTTATTCTAAAAGAATTTAGTCATTTATTTGATCTCTTTATCATCTAAAAAGGTAATGTCCTTTTAATAGGAGCAAATTTTCTAATATC
>CALYQD010000034.1 GCA_945280365.1 uncultured Apibacter sp. | reverse complement strand
TAAATTCTAAATTCTAAATTCTAAATATGTTATATTTTGATAGTTCACTTTTACAATTATCTTAATTTCACGCCTCACAGTTTATAATAAATTTATATATCCGAAAAATCCTAATTATGTATTCAATATAATTGAAAGATCATTAAGATGATAGGTTATTAATTATTTGAACAATTTTTTAGTAAATTAAAAAAGGATTGTTTTTCAACAATTAGATAATTATTAATGATAAATTATTGAATAATGTTTCGTATATTTGTTTACTAATTGCAAAATTTTGTAATTATTACACTATGTTAACTATATGTTTTATATATAATTTTATTCAAGAAAAAATTAAATAAAATTTACATTTAATACTAGCAAAATTATATTAATTCGCATATAATGCTAAAACTTTATGATAATAAAGTAAATTAATTTTAAAGAAAATGTAAATGGCACAATAAGAACTATTATAACTGTTTTTCTTGTGTTTTTTGATTATTTCAATGAAGAGTACTATACGATTCATGATGTTTCTAAGAATGTATTTAATTCATTGAAATTTAAACTAAAAGGAATCATTGCTTAATTAGCAATGTTTAGTTATTTATCCTAACATCTCTTTTTCTATAAAATAGAAATTGATTTAGGATAGTTTGTTATCGTTTTAATTTATAAGATAAAAGTTGCTGATACAATATATTTGCGAGTAGCTTTTGTTAGTTAGGGGCTCAAACAAAAACGCTATGGCTAATGAACAATTTAAGTTTTCTAATGAATGGGGAAAGGTTCGTGATTTAGTATTTCAAGTTCTAGATCTTGATTTAATTGATCAATTTAAAAAAGAGCCTAATCGAGTTTTACGTGAAATTCAAACTATAATTCGAGATATCATTAATTCAGGCAGTGCTTATATTACAGCTGATGAGTCAAATGTATTAGCAGGTATGATTTGTGATGAAATTGTGGGTTATGGACCAATTGACTCTTTAATGAAAGATGAAACTGTCAATGATATTTTAGTGAATGGACCTAATAGTATTTATATTGAACGGGCAGGGATTCTAAGTAAAACTGATAAATTTTTTATTAGTGAACGACAGCTACTTGATATTGCAAGACGATTGGTAAATAAAGTCGGAAAAAATATTGATGAATCACACCCGTTAGTCGACTCAAGAATGCCTGATGGAAGTCGCCTTAATGTCGTTATTCCTCCAATAGCCATTGATGGTACATCAATGTCAATTCGTAAATTCGGTAATGGTCACCGAACATTTCATGATTTAATCAAATTTGGTTCATTGAATGAACATATGGCTAATTTTTTAGTGATAGCTGCTCGTTGTCGAATGAATATTATTATATCAGGTGGAACAGGATCTGGTAAAACAACGATGCTTAATGCTCTTTCTGGATTTATTGGTGAACATGAACGTACCATTACACTCGAAGACGCAGCGGAATTAAAACTTCAACAAGAACATGTCGTTAGAATGGAAACTAAAAGTGGTGGTGAAGATGGACGTGGTAGAGTAACCATGCGAGATCTTTTAGTTAATGCTCTGCGTATGAGACCTGATCGAATAATTTTAGGCGAATGCCGTGGTGAAGAAGCGTTTGAGATGTTACAAGCCATGAACACTGGTCATAGTGGTTCAATGTCAACACTCCATGCTAATACGGCTAAAGATGCATTAGCGCGTTTGGAAAGTATGATCATAATGGCACAGTCGGAATTACCTATTGTTGCAATTAAACGTTATATTAGTTCATCTGTAAATTTTATTATTCAGGTTTCACGCCTTCCCGATGGTCAAAGAAAAGTAATGAGTATTACGGAGATTATTGGATTAGAATCAGGCAATATTGTTACTCAAGATGTGTTTGAATTTCGCGTTAATGACGAAAGAGATGCTTATGGGAAAATTCAAGGTGAATTTGTTTGTAATGGTTTAGTTAAACGTTCAGCTCTTTATGAAAGTGCTCAATATTATGAAATGTCAGATATTTTAGAAAAACTGATGTTAAATGCAATGGGAATTGAATCATGATTTTTATACTTTCGATAGCTCTTATTTTTGCTGCTATAATGAACATTCTTGCATTACGACGTCGTAAAGAGCGTTTACAGGTTTTCTATAATGTCGAACCTAAAAGTATGTCATTATTGAATGTGCTTGAAAGCCAAATTGCTGGTCGAGAAAAATCTTTTACAGATCAGCTTATGTTTGGTATTAGCACTTGGCTTAAATTTAATTTTCGACTGCTAATGTCAGGAGAATCTAAATCTAAAACATTTATTTATATTCTAATAGGAACTGTCGGTGGTATTTTTATAAATAAAAGATATTTAGGTTACGAAAATTACATTGTAATACCTTGTAGTCTTATGCTTACTGTTGCTGTCATTTGTATTTTTAGGAAAAAAAAACTTAAAGAGGATTTTTATTCAAATTTTCCAGAGGCATTAAATATTATAACTGGTCTTATTGCTTCTGGTTATGCAATATCAGTAACTTTTAAAACTTGTGGAAATTCCATTGAAGGTGTTGTTGGCAAAACATTAAAAGAAGTTAGTGACAGATTAGAAGTAGGAGATAGCGTTGAAAATGTTTTGATCAATTCTTATCTGCAACTCCCATTCCCTGAATATTATTTCTTCATTTTGACAGTAATGGTTAATCTTGATAGTGGTGGGGAATTAAAAGAAATTTTTAGTCGATTAAGTAAAATGTTAACTGATAACCGAATTATGGCTAAAACTAGAGATGGCAAAACGGCAGAATTAAGAATGACCATGTGGATTTTAGGTGCTATGCCTTTTTGCTTTATCGGATTGCTCAAGCTTGTGTCAGAAGAAAATTATAATATTTTGACCAACACTGATGGCGGTCACTATATTGTTTATTATGTTATAGGCAGTGTTATTATTGGTTTTCTAATTATCAAAAGCTGGATTAATAAAATAGTTTAAATTATGAATATCTTATTATATATATCAATCTCATTGTTTCTTATCGTTATTGGCTGTAGGCAGTTGTTTATTACCTATTCACTTTTTCGAAACAAAGAAAAGATTGGTTTAATACTAAATAATGAAAACCAAGAAAGAAATACTACTAAAAAGCATGTAAATGAAAAAAATGTTGCTTTTGAAAAAATTATTGCAAAAAATAGTGTAACAATCAGTTTTTTAAGGAATTATCAGGAAAAAAATAGCTGGAAAATATATTCTGTTATTATTGTATTTTCAATCTTTTATTTGATAAATGGGATTTTTCAACTGATTGACGTTAATACAAATATAATGGTGATTATCTTGGTATTAATTACTATTTCTGTCATCATCGTTCCAGATATGCTTGTTAAAAGACAAACCAATAGAAAAATAAAAATGGTTTCGCGGGATTTACCTTTAGTTATTGATATGATGGCGATTATGGTTAGATCAGGTATGACAGTCGAAAGTAGTTTTCGATATTTAAGTACAAGAGTGAAACCGATCAATAAAGATATCGCAGCCATTTTAGAAAGAGCTTGTTTAATGATGGACGTTAATGGTATTGAACTTTCAATTGATCTAATTCAACGAGAAGTGCCCAGCAAAGAAATGAGAATGTTTTGTGTAACATTAAGAAGAAGTATTAGTTATGGTAACTCAATTTATGATACTTTGCTAGATTTGTCAGCTGAAATGCGAGAGATGCAGCGATTAACGATAGAGGAACAGATCGCTGCACTTGCTGCTAAGCTGACTATACCAACGATGCTATTTTTTCTAGCCCCAGTTCTTGTGATTATTGCAGGGCCTGTTTTTATGAATATTCTGTCAACGTTTAATAGGATGTAAAGATAATGAATTATTTTTCAAGATGCTGTAAATCAAGTAGGTTATTAGAACCAAAATTTATGGTTGTATGTTCAATGTTATTTTTTGTCGTTGGGTGTCAAAATAACACAGTAAAATATGATATGAATGAACAACAGAAAATTTATATTAACGAAACAACGAAGAATTACGGTGGTCTAATCGAAATTTATAAACAGCGCTTAAAACGTGAAGATACAGAAGAAACAAGACATAAACTTGCTAGAGCTTATTATCTTTCTAATGATTTTAATGCGGTGAAAAGAGTTTTGGAGCCTATAATAAAAAATACCAAAAATGATGGTATTCTTATTCTATACGGTCACGTTGAATCTAGACTGGGTCACAATGATACAGCATTGGAATATTTAAATAGAGCGATTGAAATTGATAGTAAAAATGGAGAGGCATATAATGTAAAAGGTATTGTTTTACTGAAAAAAAGACAATATGATGCTGCACGGTTTGCATTTCATGAAGCTAGAGAAAACTTTTATGATGAAAATAAAGTAACTAATA
>CALYQD010000033.1 GCA_945280365.1 uncultured Apibacter sp. | reverse complement strand
AGAAAATACAGCACGCCAGAATGGCTATATTTATTATTTTTGAAGTGTTATTTCCGTTCTATACTTATTTCATTCTTTATATTCAATAAAGTTAATCTATCTAGCATATTATTAGTTTCAGATATTAAAAATACAAATCCTTTAAAATCAAATAAATAATTTTCATACTTATATAAAATCATATATAATTCAATCAACCTATTTGAATAATTGAAAATGGGATGGATATGCCATATTTCGATGAGAACAATTTAGAAAGGATGCCGTGGCATTGCTCTCTTAATTTAGATAAATATTTTGCAGACCCAATCTGTGACAAATACAATAAGTCAGATGAATATGTGGTTACTTGGTATAAAAACTACCTTTCATTCAAAAAATCTAATGCGCTCGTTGAAGTCACTTTTAACAATCTAATACATCCCACCTTTTCAAATAAAGACAACAAAATGTCATCATTCAGGCATGTTACAGCAAACAAGACAAAAAATAATTGGGTTTGGAATGGTATAAAGAAGTTACTTTAAAATAGAACAATAAAATATGGCTAATGATAATTTATCTAATTATAGAATTAAAATAACACAAGAGATGTTTGACGCTGCCGTAAAAGAAGTGAAGCGAAGATCCCCAAATCTTAAACCTCATTTCTATTTAGACTATTTAAATGAAAACGCAAGGCAGGTTCTTGGTTTTTTAGGTGAGTTTTCTTGTGCTACTTACTTTGGCTATAACTGGAAAGATTACATAAGAGAGGATTATAAATTAGCTGATAAATATGATTTAATTTTTAAAGATAAATATGATAATTCAAAAGGTTATTATATTGATGTTAAAACCGAAACGCTACCTAGTTATGATCTTCTTAATAAAGTAATGAGTAAAAAAATTAATGATGACGAACCTTATGGAAGAAGATTAATTCATCAATATCAATTTGAAAATAACTTATCTAATTATGATTGGATTTTATTTGGATGTTTTTTAAGACCAAATGCACCCAACACAAATTGGAGTCCTGTTGGTGATTATTGGTATCTTATAGGAGGAATAGAAACAGAGAGAATAAAGCAATATAAAATTACAATCGAAACACCCTATGGCAAGTCATACACTGAACCATGTGTTAATGTGCATACATCATTACTACGCCGCAGGAGAAAAAATATGAATGTTACATTTGGGAAGAATTTACAGATTAACTGCTCTAATGAAACTTTTTATCAGTTTTTAGGATATTTAGCCAATCATCCTGATGACATAAATATCGTATATGAAAGAAACTCTGAACAAGGAGCTTGGGGAAATGAATCTCGAATACATTTTACAAGCGATACTGTTCGCAACTATTTTTTTCCTTTAGGTATCAAGGTTACAGCAGGTTTAAATAGCATTGATTCTAGATTAAATTGCAATGACTTGATTGACCATTTATATAAACTCGGGTTTCAAGCAGGAAGAAAACAGGACCTAGCCACCATCAGAAAAAATATCGAGGCTGATTATAGCCATTACTTTGATCAAGGAACATTAATGTAATATTACAAAGAGTTCATTCGATGGTATTTATGAACTTTTCGAATGAAATTTTACATCAGAAGATAATCAGCTATTTTTAAATCTTGATATAGATAAACATTGCTATAAAAGAGATCAATTTTTCGATTCTGAATACAATTTTCATCTACCCAGCTAGCATCGCCTCTTTTTTGACATGATAACTATTTTTTGAGTAAACAAATTTAGTATTATTTAAATTCATAACATTATTCTTTATAAATACCAAACCAATAACAGCTACACGCATCAATATTTAATGATCTTGTTTGATAATTTCGAGCAACGGCATAAAATTTTCTAAATTCATTACTAGAAAAAAATAATAACTGCTTTTCTGTTAACTGAAAATGATATTTTGGAATAAGAATTGCGACTGAACCGTTCACAATGTATCCCTTTTCTTTCTTCATAACTCTACAATTGTAGGTCATATTAGGTGTTAGATAGACAAAGTCATTATCAATAAATTTATTAACAGCCAATTTTTGTAAAACATCTTTATCAATAAAACAATCATAATTATCTTTATCAATAACTTCACAGCCATCATCACTAATATTTTGTGATCGAAGAACTCTGATAGATGATTGATTTTTTTGTGAAATCAAGATTGACTTGGTAATTTGCCGATCCCTAAAGACATCAAAAACACCTAAATCCATTTTATTTAAGATGGAATCAAAATGAGCGTTTCTATAAATAACCCAATAAGGAAGATTTTTATCAAAAATATAATTTTTATCTTGATTCAAGATTTGATTTTTTACTTTTGATTCAATGAAAACACACTTTTTTTGCTCTGAGTTCGATAAAATAATATTTATCGTTTCTATTAAAACGCCTTTAAATCCTTTTTCACCAAAATCAAGTATCGAGTGAACATTCTTGGATAATATAAAATCTCTAAGCCCTGAGTATTCAGGAGTGTTTAAAAGATTTTTTGGCATTATCAAAGACACGGTATGAGCTATTTTAATGGATTTTTCTAAAAAACAACCCGCCAAATTCCTTAAATCTTGATTAGTTAGATTGTATTTTTCTATCTCTTTTTTTGAAATCCTTGTAAATGGCGGATTGCCTACTATCAAATCGACGTTATTAAGATCCAAAGACATAAAATCGGCGCATAAAAAATTGATTTCAAAATTAGATGGAGCTTTATCTTCATATAGCAAAGACAATATATCAATAATATCTTTATCAATATCAATTAAGGTTAACTTAACCTTTTTGTTTCTGTATTTTGCAAATAGATAAGGCAAAAAATTTCCTGCGCCAACAGAGGGTTCAATAATACGAATTTCATCCTTATCAGAAAACTCAGGTAACAAATCAATGATATCTTTAATGATAAAATCATTAGTATAATAAGCTGAATGGGTTTCCCTATTATTGTTCGCAAGCTCAATGATTCGAGAAAGAAAACCAAGCTCTAACCTCTCTTTTTCTCTTTTAACAAAATTTTTTAAGTTAGCGGCTTTGTATAAATTTTCTTTTTCTATAATAGAGATTATTTCACTATGATTAAGCATGATTAGCCAGCTCTTTAGTAATCTTTTCAGCTATTTGCCTAAAGATTTCTGTTGGAACGGCCTCTCCAATACTTCGCCTAATGTTCATCTCTTCTTTCTTGGATAATTTTTGCTTTTCTTCAATAGAAAGAGTGTTTAGCTCACATAACTCTTTATCTATCCACTTAAAGGAATTCGGAATACTCATCATCATCATTAATTCTCGAATAGAAAAAACGCGATCATCAACTGGGTGAATTGTATTTTGACTTGCTAATTGATCGTTTCGGGTATGAATACATGGCGCTACTTTACTAAATATTTGTCGAGTATATTTATCCCCATTTTTAGATTTATTTATGATTAATTTGCCATCTATAATTTGATGCGGTTTTTTATAATCATCTTCATTATCAAAAGCACTTTCTCCCTCTTTTAAATCTTTGATCCAATCTCTCATGTGTTCAGAATAAATGCGGAAGCTGTGGAAATAATCATTGGCATCATACTCGCCCCAATTTAAAGGATTCATTTTTCCTATCACATCAAATAAGGGCTTTTCTTCTCTATAGTCAGGATAGAGAACCTTAGGATCTATGCCTAATTCTTTCTTAACGCCAATAACTAATGTTCTTGTTCTTGATGAATTAGAACCATAGTTTTTAAAGTTTAAAATCTTATGTTCTATTTTATAAAACTGAGACAATTCATTTAAAACCATTGTACCTATCGGCTCAATGCTATCATTATAAATACAGCCAGTTTTCCAAAAAGCAGGGACATTTTCTAGAATGAAAAAAGAGGGTTTTACTTTTTTAATAATATCAACACTCTCATTGACTAAACTGTTTCTTTCTATTTCATTTTCTTTTTTCTTATGATTTGCAACACTCATTCCTTGGCATGGAGGCGTTGCGATCACCACATCAACCTCTTGCCCATTCGCTTTCCATTTGTTTATCTCATCAAACAGTTTTGCTTTTATATTATGATCTTTTATGTCGCCCAGAATATATCCAGAATCAAATTTACATTTTTTATTTATTTTTTGGATATTTAATCTTCTTTCAATTAATTCATTGGTTGCAATACATTCGAAATTTTCCATTTTAAAACCATAACAACCAACTCCAGAAGATGAAAAAAGACTTATGTATGTGTGTTTTTTAATCATAATTACTTCGCTAAAATAAAAACCCATTCTAACTTATTCTGATGTTTATTAGAAAGTGTTATATCTTAACCGTTAACAAAAATTGCAGACAATCTTAGCTGTGTTTAATAAATTATGTTCAAGCATTTGGCTTACTTTATTTCCTGCTTTTTTCAGCATTAAGAGTATCTA
>CALYQD010000032.1 GCA_945280365.1 uncultured Apibacter sp. | reverse complement strand
CCTGCTTCTAGCAGGTTTTTTTATGTCTAAAGCCTTTTCCAAGCTACCTTTCAAGCAATTTTCTTTGTCAACCGATGTCAACTGAGATTACCCCATATCAAGTACAAAATCGGATACAAACCCGGATACATTTGGTTCGATAATGACGTGTATCCATAAATTAGCTTCAAAGCTTTTATTTTCAATAATTGTAGCGAATTACTTGAGCACTACTTTTTATGATCAGTATTTTTTCATACTAACTCAAATGTTTGTGAGCAGATCACTAAAAATGGAAACAACATGGCGGGCTATGCATTGTAAATAATGGTTTAGTTCTTTGTTCATTACATCATTCAGCCTTTCGATATGTGCGCTATCGGGCTTGAATGTAATTTAAAAATCAAAGTATCAAGTGGTGTAAATGGAAATCATATAGTTGAAAAACTATTTTGGGATTTCGATAGCAAAAATTAACTTATTAACCAAATGAAATATTTAATATTTTTTAAAAAATTAGTTTTTTAAAAAAGCTAAATAAGAACTTGAAATACTCAAGGATTGCATGTAAATCAATCCATCGACTTCACTGATTCTTGCTATTTGATGGTGAAAGTATAATATAGCACAAAAACAAGAGGTGAACTAAATTGATATTAGAAAATTACTTAAAAAAATATAATTTAAATTTAAGAAAATTTCATTTGATTTCAGGCATTCCTGAATCAACTATTAGAAGTATAAATAAACGTGATATTGATAAATGGAATATTGAATATTTCAATGCAATATCAAAAGCGATTGGTAAGAGCAAATATATTGTTATTAAAGAAATTGAAAATATGGAAATTAATTTAAAGTCTTATCATAATAAAAATTTTGAAGAACTTAATGGAAGATATAATCTTGAAAATCGTCGTTACATTGGTAATAAGAATAAATTAATGAATTGGATTTCGGGTTTGTTAGAAGAACATACCAAAGGGGATTCGTTTTTTGATGTATTTGCGGGTACAGGCACTGTATCTAAATATATACTTCCTAAATATAACAAGATAATCCTAAATGATTTTCTTTTTTCAAATAATATAATTTTTAAAGCCTTTTTTGAAAAAAGGCCTTACGATAAAAATAAAATTTTAAAATATCAACATTTATTTCAAGAAATAAAAACAAATTCTGAAGATAATAATTATTTTGTTGATAATTATGGAGGAAAATTTTTTAGTAATTATGATGCTAAAATTATTGGAGAAATTAGAACACAAATAGCAAAAGCAAATGATTTGAACGAAAAAGAAAGGTCAATTTTACTTGCATCACTTATCTACTCATTAGATAAAATAGCTAATACTGTTGGTCATTATGATGCATATCGGAAAAAAGAAAATATAAAAGATAAATTTATTTTTGAGCTTATCAATCCGTTAAATATATTCGAAAAAGAAATAGAAATTTATAGAGAGGATTCAAATAAATTAGCTCGTAATATTTCTGCAGATATAGCTTTTGTTGATCCTCCATACAATTCACGCCAATACTCTCGGTTTTACCACCTATTAGAAAATATAGTTAAATGGGATAAACCTATTCTAGAAGGTATTGCGATGAAACCTCCTGTAGAAAATATGAGCGAGTATTCCAAAACTAAAGCACCAGAAATATTTGATGACTTAATAAGAAATCTAAAGGTAAAGTATATTGTGGTTACTTATAATAATACTTATAAATCTAAAAGTAATAGTTCAAAAAATAAAATTACACATGAACAGATTTTGCATTCTTTAAATAGTATTGGTAATACTCAAACTTTTGAAATACCATTTCAATTTTTCAATGCTGGAAAAACCTGTTTAAAAGATCATAAAGAATTTGTTTTCATTACGAAGGTTAAATAATAATGCCACAAATAGAGACAATTAAAAAAAAATCTATTAGATCTCCTTTTTTTTATGTTGGAGACAAATATAAATTGATGCCTCAATTAAAAGAATTGTTCCCCGAAGAAATAAATACTTATTATGATGTTTTTTGTGGTGGAGGTAGTGCATCAATTAATATAAATGCAAAAAAAATAGTGATGAATGATATAAATAAGAAAATTATTCAACTTCATAAACATCTTCAATATGCCTCAAAAGATATTAATTCTTTTATATCAAAAATGTATGATTTAATTAAATATTATGGATTAAGTCATTCAGAAAAAGATGTTAATAAAAAAATTGAAAAATTAAAAAAAATATATGCTAAGACATATTTTTCAAAATATAACAAACAAGCTTATTTAAGATTACGAGATGATTATAACCAAGATCAAACAAATATTAATTTATTATATCTGCTGTTAATTTATGGATTCAATCATATGATTCGATTTAATAGGCAAGAAAAATTCAATTTACCGGTTGGAAATGTTGATTGGAATAAAAATGTTACTAATGCTATAAAAAATTACTCTTCTTGGTATAACAACAATGAAATAACAATAACTAACGGTATGGATTTCGAAAATTTTATAAAATCAGCCAATTTAAATTGTAGAGATTTCTTATATTTTGATCCTCCCTATTTAATTACATATAGTGATTATAATAAACTTTGGAACGAAGAAGAAGAAAAACGCCTTTATAGTTTACTTACACAATTAGATAAAAAAGGAATTAAATGGGGACTATCTAATATGTTATCTCATAAAGGAAAATATAATAACATTTTATTTGAATGGTCTAGAAATTATAATGAATATAAAGTTGAAAGTAATTATATTTCTAGATTCGATAATTCAATAAAAAGCAATAGTATAGAAATATATGTGACAAACTATAATAACCAGGTGTAAAAATGGCTGAAAGAAGAAAACCTATTTCCTTTGACACAACTCTTCGAAATCCAAGTAGAATTCCGCAATTTATATCAATATTAAGTCAATTTGAAGGAAAAATTCTAGATGATAAAGTTGCATTAGAATTAGAAGGTGAAATAATTCGTCAAAAGATATTTGAACCAACAAAAAGTACATTAGGAACTTATACTAAATCATATAATACGAAATTTAAATTTTATGCATATGATCAATCGGCTAAAGCAAGTAGAAAAGTTGATGAATATTATCACCAATGGGAAAAAAGTGAAGCTGGTGAAATTGAACTAGATAAAATAATATATCTGTTAAAAAATACAATTACAGCCCATAAAGAAAAAGGTTGGAATGGAGGTTGGGAATCTAGAATTCACACACAATTCAATTTTTTGAATGAACTAGGGTTTGTACAAGTTATCAAGGGTAATGAAATTAAAATTTCTCCTAATGGAAAATTAATGATTACTTCTTATATTAATGGCCACCCGAAAAAGGACGTGTTTGATGAATGCTTTGAACAATCAGCATTTTTAAATGCATTTGCAAAATATCAAATTAATAATCCATATAGAAAAAACACTATTAAGGTAAATTTTTTCCCACTAGTTTTAAATGTAATAAATTATTTAGATGAAAATTATGGAAGACCAGGTATTTCAATACAAGACTTGCCATTTATAATAACTTGGGGAAATGATGATTATAAAACATTAGCAGAATATATATACTTATTTAGACATCAATTTGGATACAATACTTCTGATGAACTAATATATGAATATGCAATGAATTTAATGGATGATTCTTCTCCTAAAAATACATTAACTCCGGCAAGTAAATCATTTATAGATTCAAAAAAGAAAGACTATAAATTTAGAAAAATTACAAGAGAAACACCAGATGAAGTTATACGTAAATTACGCCTTACCATGCTTATTTCCCTTCGTGGTGCTGGAAGATTTATTGATATAAATAAAAATGAACAAGAAAAAATTCAGCATATCTTAAGAAATTATGATTTAAATCGTGATTTTGCTAGAAATTATGATGAATATTTTGATTTTATGGGTAATATTGATGAGGCTTTATGTTTTAATCAAAATGTTATAGAAACACAAGATGCCAAAGATGCTAAAGAAAAAGCAATCGAAGCATGGGCTAAAGAAAATAACTGGGAATTTTTGAAGAATGAAATGATAAATAGTATTGAAAAACGAGCATCGTCAAATTTAATTTTAAAATACATAAAAGAAACAGCAAGGCTTGAGTTTTTGTGTGCTATAGCAATCAAAAAAGCACTACCAAAATTAAAAGTTATTGCTAACTATAAGGCTGATGATCAAGGAATACCTTTTAATACGGCGTCAGGAGGAGGAAATAACCTAGTTGGTGCCGATATTGATGTATTTGAAGGAAATATTCATGCAATATTAGAACCCACAATTTCTAAAAGTCGTAGCTTTCAAGTAGAACATGAATTACCTTCTATTAGAAATCATGTCCTATCAATGGCCAATATTGATCTTAAAAATAATGAATGTTATAGAGAATGGTTCTGTATATTTATAGCCTCGAATATTTCTCGCGATGTTGGTGACCAAGTTGCGTTGATAAAACATATTAATGATGTGGATATTTATCCTTGGGATATAGTGGATTTTATTCAGCATTCACAAAAAGTAACATCTATTAAAGACTACAAGGTAATTTCCGATTATTTAAAACCACAGAAAATGCCAACATTTTAATAACTATATAAAAAATTTAATTATAATATTAATGATTAAACACAAAATTCAACGGAAAATACCACTCTTCTCGTGTGGGTAAGATGACTGTTTGCAACATATGACTTACTGATGAAAGTAAAACAATTGTGGTTTTACCGCTTCCTCGTGGATCAGAGGATTCTATTTTATATGATCTTGATGTATTACTTGTTGATACGCAAAGTAATAAATTGATAGCTCATCATTGGGAACCGGATACATTTGGTTCGATAGTGACGTGTATCTATAAATATTGTTAACCAATTTAATCAGTTAAAACTTTATCAAGACGCTTATAATCTTGACGATAAGCATTGAGGTTTCTAACTGACTAAATAATCAACAATAGTGATTATTTAACACTATTAACTAAAAAGTTAAATCCAATAAGATTGTAGTGATATAAATAATAGGCAATATTGATGTATATGTAGTTACTTCTATTAC
>CALYQD010000031.1 GCA_945280365.1 uncultured Apibacter sp. | reverse complement strand
TGAAGAAAACCAACTTAAAGAGTTCGGTATTCTTCGTAATAAGATATATACGGCTCAATGGAATGCTGCTGTCGATGGTATTGAGTTAGAGCTAACCAAAGATAAAGATACAATAGCTAACACATATATTTATGTGCAAAATGTTATCTAATACATAAAGCTTTGTTGTAAATTATTCTTGCTTAAGGTATGAGATGATATATAAAGAATTTATTGATGGATTTAGCTTAATTAATGATAGTGATACCAAAATAATAAACACAATTGGTTTAAATGTAGGTAAATATATTGTCTTACACCAAAAATGGTTATTTGATGGAATTAAAGGTGAATCATTAATCTTTAGAACATCAGATACATTACATCTAAATAAAAACCAATTAATAGAATTATCTAAACAACACTTACCAAACCTCATTAGAAATACTAGTGAGGTTACTCACTCCAAGAAAGAATCATATATATTCTTAAATTTTAATTTTCACTGATATATAAACACTATTTCCTGTAATTTTTAGAAAAACATTTAAATGAAACTTGCAGTTGGCTTATAAAAATTCTCTAAAAGAATATTATATATTATCCCTGCTGATTAAAAAAACTTTCAGTTGGTTACATAAACCTTCAAGTTCCTGCTCATATTCAGAATATAAAAATGCAAAAATATCATTTTCAGACATTAGTTTAAGATTTTTAAATTGAGTAACCAATTTTTTGCCATTAGTAAAATTAGGATCTATGTATTCGGGGAATGTAGGTAATGATTTTTTATTTTGGTTATATTTTTCTAACAATGCTTTTTCTACACTTTCAAAAGGGAGAAAATGAATATTATTTTTATTTTGGACATAACCATAATTGCGTTGATCACCATCAAGTACAGTTATAACATTTCTACTATCTGAAAAAAATTCTTCATTTGAGTTACGTTCCATTAAATCAACAACATTTTTCGCACCTCCAATATAGATTATTTGATATTCATAAAATGTGTTTTTACAATGTAATCCTATTAAATAAATAAGAAAATTTTTTAATATTTTATCTTCAGTTAATATATATTTATCCCAACCCTTGAATCCAAATAAGATGCTTTTAATGTAGTTAAATGATTTGTTTTCAACTACAAGATTTTCTTCAATATTACTTAAATAAAATAACTCATCATCTTGCAAGGTTTTCATTAAAGCTAAGGAATGTGTTGTAAATATAATATTAATTTGTTTTTCTTCACAATAATTGCGTAGAAAACTTATTAATTTTACTTGTGCTGCCGCATCTAAAGATATATCTATTTCATCGATAAATATACATTTACAATTATTCTCAATTTTCTTATATAAATTTATTAAAAAATATTCACCAGAACTAAAATAATCTTCTCTTATATATCTATAGTTAGATAGTACTAAACAATAATAAAAAGAATTTTTGATTTTTATTTGAACTAGATTATCAAATTTATTTGTAGAATAAACTGAGTTAAGAAAATGGATTAGATTGGATGGCGATAGGTAATCTTTCAATACAATTGCTTTTCTTATGATTCTATCTAATCGACTGATGTTTTGGAAAAAATTAAATCTGTTACCATGAGGTGCTGCAAGTTCAACGTCTACAATGTTTTTTACATTTTCGTCAATGAGGTCTTTGCAATTTAAAAACCTAAGATTGGGTTCATAATTAAAATTATAATTTATATCTTTGATTTGATATTCAATTTTACTATTCTCAGTGAATATGTATTCAGATGATGTTTTTATAAAAGTGTCTGTATATATTATATTTCTAATTGACTTAATTAATGTTGTCTTTCCAATACCGTTTTTCCCTACAAGGCAAATTAATTTGTTTTTTCCCAATTCTAATGAAAATGAAGCATTTTTGATATGTTGAATATCTGACAAATGAATTCTGAAACTCATAAAATCAGCCTATAGATTGATTTAAAAACATATTTATGACAGTTGAACCATATTTCTTTTTTAATTTTTTAAGGTAATCATAATCAATAGTTTTTATGTAATTAAGAGTACCAGATATTTGATTGATACCTTTCCTATAATTTTTTTCTAAAAAATCATCAAATTTATTGCGGTCATTTAAATATAGATATATAGCTGTTTCTATTTTTGTTTTTATCTTTTTATCAACTGAAATTTGACCATTAGGAAGAATTATTGCACCAAGTATTTTTACTTTATTTCCTTGATGATTGTATTTACTTTTTTTTGTATTTAACTGTATTCTACCACCGAATAAAATTTCTAATAATCTACTTATTTCAATTTCAACCTTTTGCAAATTTTCTTTGTCTAAAGATGAAAAAATTAAATCATCAGAATATCTAGTATATTTAATATTTAATTTTTGGCAGAAATCAGATAGTGAATTGTCAAAGTCAAATAAAATCGAATTACTTAAATTTGGAGAGGTTGAGTATCCAACAGCTAAATAATTATTAATAGTAGTAAGAGATATTATTCTGTCAATATGAGTTTCAATATCCTTTTTGACTACTGGAAACATATCGATATTTTTTTCAATAAGCTTTTTAATATCTTCACTTGTGATACTTGGAAAAAAATATTTAAGATCTGTTTGGAAGAAAAATTTACTGTTACGATGAACAATAAGCAAATCGTAAATGTTCACCCCTTTTCTGTAAGAAAAAACAACATTTTCGTTTATAGGTAAATAGTCAAATAAAAATAGATTTAAGAATGAATGGTAGACTTGAAAAGTTTTATTTGTCTTAACGATTTTATTGTTTATGTGTTGAATATAGTTTTCGATATTAGAAGATATGAAGTCCTGATAACTATATTTACCATGATACATAGCGTTAAAAAGCATTTCTAAACTGTGCTTTTCTTGAAACATTTCATATTCCTTCCAAACATTTTATAAAAACTATTTGATATTAGCATAAGTTTTAAAAGAGTAAATAATCGAAGGATAAGTTAAATTGATATAGAAATTTACAATATGCGGTATAACTTGGTTAATACTAAATTAAACCGCACCAGTAAATGTATCTGATGGACCAGTAGAGGCCAGCTTATCGACTGGAGATACTCCTAGTCACTGGCATATTCGTAGAATAATATATTCTATAATTTTAGTCAAAAGAAACATCAATAATAAAAAAACTAATTGTAGTAGCGATTATGGCAAACTTGCTAAAAAATAATAAATTATTAAAATCATAATTATCACCTTTATTACTATTGATATGTAAGCTTAAATAAGATGAGGTCTTATAATCTATTTGTTATAATTTGGTGTTAAAATATAGGTACTTTTTTGGGTGCTTTATATTTTAAATGAATTTAATTTAATATATATTTCAAACCGTTATAATTTAAATTCAACTCCCGCCAGCGCATTTATAACCGACTTTTATTAATTAAATATTAATAATAGATGTTTAATAAATCTATCATTTTATGCCAAAATTTACAAAATATGTGAAAACCCTATAAGGGTTAAATTAAAATTGATTTCTTTAAGAAAAATATGACTATTAACATAATAATTACAAATATTATTTATTAAGAGGATCAGTTGTGCGAATAGAAGAAAATTATATTAAGCATGGCTATTTTTGGTTGCCAGAAAATAAAGACATTAAACTACCCGGAATTCTTTCGATCAGTGATGGGGGTAGAGCTGAATTAGAAATAATAGGAAGCTTTGGCGGAAAAAATGGTTTTAATTATGATGATATGTATGATGATATGTATCTAAAACGAATAATTGGACTTGTTGAAGATGATGGATTAATAATTCTTAATAAATGTTGTTATATTCAAAAATATATTTCTCTCAATGAAAATATTACTAAGTCAAAAATTTCAAGTGATCAAGTATTTGCGGGATTAGAATCAATAGATAATGAAGATATTACTTTTAATACATTTTCATTTTCAGTTGATTGCTTAGATGAATGGGTAAATGAAAAGGCTTTTAAAGTTAATCGTGACTATAAAAATAAAACAATAAGCATTATTTATAATAACCCTAATAAAAAAACTTTAGTACTAGAAAATGGAATGAAACTTGATCTTAACTTTAGTTATTCAACCCCCAAAATACCAATCATTACAGAAGCAAAAATCACCCAAAGAACTTTTTTTACTTTAAAATCTGAAGAACCTTGTAATATAGATCTTTTTATATCGCTTGCCCATAAGATAAGTCATCTAATAAGCTTTGCCGTAGGTGAAACTGTTTCAATAAAAAATGTATCTGCACGTAAATATATAGAAAACGACGAATCTCTTCAATATTATCCCCAAGAAACAAAAATATTCTATCGTTCAACAACATACACCAATAATATTCCTAAATGTTTAGCGTGGGATATGTTATTTAATTTTAATACTATAAAAGACAATACTGAAGAAGTATTTAATAAATGGATCAATGCTTATGAAAATTTATCGCCAACATTATTTTTGTATTTTTCTACTAAAAATAATAGTATAAATAAAATTGAAAGTAAATTTTTGGCATTAGCACAAGCATTAGAAACATATCATAGAAGATTAAGTGATGAAAAATTAATGGCAGATGATATTTATGAATCATTATTATCAGAAATTATTAATAGCTGTCCTAAAGAACACAAAAACTGGCTTTATGGTAGATTAAAATATGGTAATGAAATAACATTAAGCAAAAGATTGAAAAAAATAATTGAACCTTTTAAAGAATATTTTGGTAATAATGAGCAAAGACAAAAACTAATAAAAAAGATAGTAGATACAAGGAATTTTTTAACTCATTATGACAAAAGTTTAATTGATAAGTCAGCTAATAGTGGAAGAGAACTTTATATTTTATATTACAAGATGGAAATTATTCTTCAGCTAAACTTTTTGCATATGATTGGCTTTACTAGTGAAGATATTAAAAATATTGTTAAAAATTGCACAGTAATAAAATCTAAATTTGAATCAATAAAAAACCTAAGTAGATAAAAAATACTTAGTCTATATTTTATTAGTAAATTAAAGTTTAATAATATCTATAAATACTTAAAAGTACTAAAACGAGAATTTAACTTATTATTAATATATTTACCGTTACTGTTTCACACAAATTGTTCTAATTGGCTTGATAATAAATATTAATAAAGCCAATTAAAAATCATTTATTAATAAAAGATTATTGGCTCTTTATCTATTATGACTATATTGAAATAAATATAGAACTTAATTGTTATTATTCTGAAAAACAACTTAGTGAAAACACGAAAAAAATAATCACCAAATATTCCCAATTCTA
>CALYQD010000030.1 GCA_945280365.1 uncultured Apibacter sp. | reverse complement strand
AGCCGATTATGATACTGAGTCTTTAAGAAATGGTCGATTAACTGCTTCTTATGATGTGGTAAAACAACCTGAGACCGATAAATTTGTAAAAGCCGTATGGAAAATATTTAAAAAAGGCGCCAAGAAGGTTTATTTAATTAATCGGGAAACGGGGCAGATTGCGGATAAACCTGAGACACGTTTTTTTGCCTGGCCGGACGCTGCGAAGAAATTTAATGGGGAAGATGGGCATTATTTAACTAACCATGCCTTTGCCTATTTTGTGGCCAAAGACGTGTAATAAAATCCAAATAAAATAGCTATTGCTGATTTTTTATTCTGATAATCTGAAAGATTTTGATTTTATTCATAAAATGCCAATCGCATTTTTAAGCAAGATCCTGATGCAATTGTGATTGCCGTACCAAAAGAAACCATACCCTCTCCGGGAGTGCTTGATTTATAGATAATGAAACTTAAAAAATTAAATGATGTCGGGAAGAACAATACTAATAGAATCACTTATCTTGACTGCGGTTACAAACATCTTCAATTTAAAGGTTTAATTAAAAAAAAATAAATTCTAATTATGGCTAAACGTGTTGTTTGGAAAAAAATGATCTGGTTAATATCCTGTTACGCGATGATTTATATACAATAGGGCAAATGTTAGTTAGCCCTGCAATGAGATTCTATGATATTTCCAATACTGATAGAATATGGAATGATATTGACTTGAATAATGTAAAGCCATTATTCAGAGTTTATGTGGGAAGCGTAATTAATAAATACTTAATTCACAGTAAGATAAAATTTCCGACTGTAGTTTCCAGCTATGACATATATTAAAGTCTTGTGGATTCATAAAAATAAAGATGAACCAATTGAATTATATAGCGAGTTAGATGAAGATCGTTATGAGACGAAGAAAGTGGAGATTTTTATAGATGATACAGCAGGTTATGCGGAAGAAAAGCAGTCATATGGAGAAACATTATTAGGTAAATGTCCAATACCATCTTTAGAAGATATTAATTCAAACCCAGAATTTAAAGCGAAGAGTATAACAAAAGAAGAATTTTTTGCTATATGGGATAAGTATGTTCCATTTCAAAAATGAAGCAAGGCGATTACTTCCCTTATTTTTGATTATTTGAACGTATTAAGAAAAAAATATTGATCGCCATTATCGCGCGACAAGGCTATTTGAGATTCATTTAGTATTCTTATTGTCTGCAAGCAGGATCAGAAATCCCTAAGAAATCTTCACCATAAAATTATCCAAGTATCAAATCCCACCTCAGCGAGCAGCCGTCTTTAAGATGGAGGCTGGAGTGTTGTAAATAATATATGGTCATGCCTCTTTTACTGTTTTTATGACGAGGGGTGGCATAACCAACCTGAACGACAAGCCGAAAAAGCTGACGGATGAAGCCGGTGAAATCGTTTCGGAGTACTAATACTAACTGTGGTATAAACCAATACAAGAGATTGTCCATACACAGATACAACAGAACCTGAGGTATCAGAGACAGTATTTAGACAGAAAAACCGGACTGCACTACAATACTTTCAGGTAGTATGATCAGAATATATGGCGTTTTATACATAGGGATTAGATTGAGGTGCTTTAATCTGTATCTGTATCTGTATACATTTAACGTGCAGAGTTGAATCGTAGGTTGGGCAAGTAAACTAACTAAAGCTAAATCAAAAAATTATGATTACATATTCAAATTAGATTTAAAAAATACCGAAGACATTTTGACATATTAAAGATGCAATAGCAGATGTATAGCCGTCGGTATTAACTATTAATCTTTGTAGTGATTTAAAAAATAGAAAAAATAATTTTATGAGAATAAAAACAAGACTAAAACTTGATCGAGAAGAATGGCTAATGTTTTTATAAAAAAAAACTGAAACAACAAGCGTTAGGCATATTGCTCGGCATGATAATTGTAATGCTGGATCAAACATATGAAAAGTTCACTCAGATTTGTCTGATGTGACAAAAATTAAAGTTGAGTTTGTTTATGGAAAATTCTAAAAATCAAATGATTGACTTGTTGATTTCACATAATCAGATTTTAGTTCGATCTAGAGATTACTCTGAAAAATTATCTCAATGGGGTAAAGAGAATATTGAACAAGGTGCTGTCATTCATAAAGATTATGTTATATTTGACCCTTTACCTGAAGAAGCTTTCGGGGCTAATGTTTTTTTAAAATTAACAGATAATTTTGTTATGGACGAAAATACACAACGATGTATTGTGACACCTTTTTATATTAATAATAGTAATAACGTTGAAGTTGCATCAGCTGCAGAACAGTTCAAAATAAACATAAAATTTGATACTTCTTTATATGATCTTTACTATGAAATTTGTGAAGATGATGAAGTTTTTTACAAATTTACCTTTGTTCCTGCAGAAAAACCTATAGTAGCCCGATATTTGATTGACGATCCTTGGGGGGGAGAAAAAGATAAAGTACTTAAACTTGGTTTTTTATAACTTATTTATACAATTAATTTTATTTTTAATAAACATAAATTATAGTTTATATATTAGATATTGCATTGATGATTAGTGAAATTAATTACCATTACGATGCTGAACTGCCTGCCCGAATTCCGAATTGAACGGCTTAACCATAGCGAACACAACGATTACGTCTACGATGCGTTCGGTCGGCGCATCGAAAAACACCGGCTGGACGGACGGCAAGTAGTAGAATTGCACCATCCTCTTCTAATTCTAATTCTTCTACTGGTATAGTTTCAGTTTAACAATTTTAGCAATGATGTAATGATAATAAGAAATAAAAAAAACAGTAATTTAGCATCTAAAACGTAATTGAAAATAATACCTGTATAATTAAGAATTATTAAATGTCAAAAATAAACGAATTATGGGATAAAGAAAAATTACCAACTAAAGATGGTATTTATTTTGCAAACGGAGAATCTTTTTCATTTATGGCACAATTTTATCCCTATGTATTTATAGAAAAAGGGGAATCATTTAGTCTTGTTGATTTTTTAAATCAAAATCCTGATGATGTAACTGTTATAGATATCTTTAAGAAAATTAAAATACAAACGGGGGGGACATGCTTGTTAGGAGAAGGTAGTCACGGATCCGAAGGTTTTATTGCATATATCACATCTGATGAAAAGCTAAATTGGGTAATATATTTTGAAGAATCCAATCCTTTTATAAATGCAGTAGAATTACCAAATACATTTCTTGAAGTAGAATCTAGCGCTAACTATAAATTAATTTTAGATTTAAAAAATCCTATTAATATTGTTTCAATAAAAGGAAATGAAATGTGAATTACAGCGTAAAATATATAATTTTTCAAATAATTATTTAACGCATTCAAATATATGTATATAATGTAAATATACATATCGCTTTACTTATCTGGAATCGGCTGGGGTAAATGACAGATAAAATATATATATCATAATTCATGGAATGAGTGTCATATTCTTTATGATATACCTAATTAAAATATGAAAAATTATTTTACATTTAAACATTTAAATAATAAAGAAAATATATCTCCTTTTGAAAAAAATAATATTTTTATTGATATATATTAAGTATAATTACTACGAGTAATTTATCTTTATATACAGATTCATTTTCTGAATTAATTTTTCTTTTTCAAGCATGAAAAATATTATATTACTCATAAACTAGTTATTTATAAAGGGAAAAAAGCTATATTGAAAGGAGAAATGTTTAAAGTTTCGAAAGGTGAACTTATTGATTTTATAAAAAAATCAATAGATACAGGTGATATGAGAGAGTTTCTAATTACGCCGATCATTACCAGTAAGAATAAAAAAGTCTTTTATTTAACAGAAGATTTATATTATTTATATGAGATTTAGTTTTTTATTATTATAATTATATAATAACTACATGACGCCCAAGCCACATTGAGAACTGCTTCAATAAAGCATGTTGGAGCGTGCTTAAGTATAGGCTATCAGTTAACCTATTGGATTGAAAATGGGATGAAGAAAATAGTAGTCATAACCTGATTCACTTTAACTAGCTGCATAATATCCGCGTACTTTAATATACATACCCATGACAATAACCCCATCAGCAGTAAACAAAATGCCATTTGTACCTAGTACAACCCTATAGCTACCCGCTTATGGCACGGATGAATGATTGAGGAAAGTGATACAAACAAACGGCAGAGTTTGCATCTGTACACCGGCCAGTATAGCTATGAACCACTGATGCGGATAGACTTAATCAGCAATAAGGAAGAACACATCTACTACTTCCATACCTACCTGGGTATACCTAAGGAGCTGACAGATGAAGCCGTGAGACCGTCTAAGAATGCACACATCAGCTATGAGGTAAACCGATACAGGGAATTGCTCAAAGAGAGATACAACAGAACCGGAGGTATCAGGGACAGTATCTAGACAGATAAAACGGATTACACTATAATAGTTTCCGTTACTACGATACGGATATAGGTTGCTTTACTAAAACCTATCCGATAGGATTGGTCGGCAGAATCAATTTGTATCAGTATGCGCTTAATTCACTTAGGTGGATAATTCTTTAGGATTAAATACAGAGGTCGCTAAATTCTGTGCTTTCGGGAACGCAACAAAACCTCGTGGATCAAGATCTGGAAAAGATATTCTTGTTGATAGCAATGGTATGATAAAGTCTAAAGAATAGATAAATGTAAATGAGGCTGATTCAAAACTTGCATATAGTCTATTTTACTTTAGAAAAACAAATTATATTTGAGCAGATTTTATTGGCTCTTAATAATGATAAACCGAATGAACATATAACGGCATTGAGATTTATCAGGGATGGTAGCTTTAAAGATTTAGAACTTGAGATATTAACGCCGGTACTCATTAATATAGCTGTAAATAAAAATACTGATAATTTAATTTTTGCCAGACAATGCTTAGTCAATAGCGCTTTTAATCAGGATCGCACTATCAGAGAGAAACTGACATCTATGTTTGATGATTTTCTTAAGTCTGAGAATCAATATAAATATATAAGACTTGCAGAATTATTGTTTTTCTTAGATTACAAAGATTTAAGAAAAAGGTTAATGGAAAAATGTAAGAATAGTAAGGATAAAGATATAGTAAATATCTATACTGAATTTACTGAAAAATATGATTTTTAATAGAATTAAGAAAAAATGACAATAGAACCTATTTATTCTAAAGAATGGATAAATGTAAATGAGGCTGACACAAAAGTTAGAGTCAGTCGGTTTCATTTTAGAAAAACAAATGATTATTTAGAGCAAATTTTATTTGCTCTAAATAATGATGATCCAGCTAAACAAGCCACAGCATTGAGATTTATCAGGGATGAAGGTATAAGCGAAGCAGAATTTGAAATATTAACACCAGCAATCATTAATATTGCTATAAATGGAAATACCGATAACTTGATTCTTGCCAGAGATCGCTTAATAAGAAGCGAATTTTATTGTAGTTACATTATTAAAGAAAAACTGACATCTATGTTTGATGACTTTCTTAAGACTGAGGATCAATATATATATAGAAGACTTGCAGAATTGTTGTTTTTTTTAAATTACAAAGAGTTAAGAAAAAGATTAATGGAAAAATGTAAGTATAGTAAAGATAAAAATATAGTAAATATCTATACTGATTTTACTGAAAAATATGATTTTTAATAGAATTAAGAAAAAATGACAACAAAACCTA
>CALYQD010000029.1 GCA_945280365.1 uncultured Apibacter sp. | reverse complement strand
CGAAGAGTGGTTAGAAATGTATAACACAGAAAGACCGCATGAAGCATTAAATAATTAGTGCGTAACAAAGCAAGGATGCTATAGGAGTGTACTTAAGTGCAAAATTTGCTGTGAAAAGTTGTATTCTTGCAGTTTTAATCGGTTTTTTAATTCAATAGATCATAATTCTTTTTTCAAAACCAGCCAAATTAAAAAATTTATCGGATGCAGAAGAATAAAACTAGTATTAGTTAAAGAACAATCTTGTAGAGGTGAGTATTGTCTAGTATTTCGGCTAGGTTCACCAATCTACCCTTAAATTTAATTATATCTCTAGGACTCAAGTTATCAATTGAAATATAAGATTGCCTATTATCTAAGTTCTCCCATAAACTTGCTTAATATATGTTTCCAGACGATAGACATGCTTCTACCAAATCTATCGATACGTTAGTTAGATCTTTTTGTTCGCTCTGGCTTGCCTAATCGGCTCCTACAATTAAACAATCATAAATCACTTTGTTATCCCCCCTCTTTAATATATTTGAATAAACGTATCTTAATTCAATAGTTATTTACTTGAATAAATTAGCTATACAAGTTATATAAATTCAAATTTAAAATAAAATTGAATTTATAACTATATATATTTATTAATAATTATTGTTTGGCAATAAACTAGAAAAAGCAATTTTTAGATAAAATTAGCTATTTAATTCAAGACAATATTACTCTGCCATTTATACAATGACTTTGAATATTTAAATCAATATTCTAATAAATGGAAAAGTAGAGTGGAGTAATATGACAGCAAATGACATTGCAAAATTACATGAAAGAACACAGCAATTCGGTTTTGAACCATTGAGTTTTTTGATTTCAAATGTTGATAAGTTACATAAATTATCGATACCTGAACAAAAACAATCAAAGTTCTGCTTCATAAAAGATGCAATCAAACGTCATTTCAAAAATAATCCCTACTATAAAAAACTATGTGATGAATATAATCATAAACATATACCACCATATAGACACTTTTCAGCTCAAGATCCTTATTATTTATTCAAAAAAGTACCAGTTGGAGAAATTGGATACCTAGCCATTTTTGATCCTATATCGCCTTTAGTACCAGTAATGGTTCAAACCAAAAAACTTATTTTTATTCGTAAGGATAAAACTCAATCCTATCTAAATTCTCAACGAATTGGCTTTGTTAACCGGATTGCTGCGGCAAAAGAATTTGGTTGTTGTGCTATTAACCTTAAAAAAAACATCCAGTTTAATGAAGTCTACTTTTCTAAATTAGATAGGAGTCAAAATATTCAATCAAATTATTGTAGATAATTTAAACAAACCTAATTATCTAAGGGATGAGGAAAATTTGTAAAAGCAATTCATAAGGCAATTTTCCATCTTTATTCATTATTTAGAAAATTAACTATTACACATTAACTTATTTAAAAAAGAGGAACTTATGGAATTATTTGACTTTATTGTAGAACAAATTAGTGAATTAACAGACGTCAATTCTGAAGAAATTACGAGAGAAACACCTTTAGCAGAGCTCGATTTAGTTAGTTTAGATTATGTTTCAATCGAAGTGGCTTTAAAGAAAAAATATGGAGTACCCATTAATATGGAAAATTTAGGGCAAAAAAATATTAATACTCTTGGTGATTTTATTGATTATGTATCACAAGCTTTAAAAAGTTAAGGAATCAAAATGGCGAATGAAACTTCTAAACAACGAGTGGTTGTTACTGGTTATGGAGCAGTGACTTCATTAGGAAAAAATGTGAACGAGATTTGGAATGCTATAATGGATTATAAAGTTGGATATTCTAAATATGAATTGAGCGATAAATCTATTACTGCTAAGTTTTTTGGTAAAATTCCGTTCGAATTAGATATTTCTTCATTTTCTAGAAGAATTTTGAAAAATACACCTCGTTTTGGTCGATTAGGCTTAATTGCTGCAAATGAAGCACTACAAATGGCTTTCAAAAACGATATAAGTGAAATACATAAATATTACTCACCTTTTTCTTGTGGAGTCATTTTTGGAACTGGATGGGGAGGAGATGATGTTTTATCTGAAAATTCAGTATTTTATAATAAAGATGGTTATGCTTCCACTTTAACTAATATTTTAAGTATGCATAGTATTTGCACCGCTATGATAGCGACTAATTGGAAACTGCGTGGATATCAAAATACTCCGGTATCGGCATGCGCGACGGGGGGAGTAGCAATTGGTGATGCAGTTGAAATGATTAGAAGTGGACGTGCTGAAATGATATTAGCTGGTGGAGGAGAAAGTTTAAATAACGTTTTTAATATTTGGAGTATTGATATTCTTAATGCATTATGTAAGGAACAAAACAATATCGAAATTGCATGTTGCCCATTCGATAAAAATCGCAATGGTTTTGTTTTATCTGAAGGAGCGGCAATTCTTTGTTTAGAAAAGTATGAAACAGCATTAGCCAGAGGAGCAACAATTCTTGCAGAAGTAACTGGCTATGGGAACTATTCGGATGCTTATGATGTAACAAGTCCGGCTCCCGATTGTTTGGGTAAATATAATGCGGCCAAATATGCTTTAAAGCAATCTAACTTAGAATTAGTTGATTATATAAATGCTCATGGAACTTCAACACAGTTAAATGATTCCAATGAAACGAAAATGTTCAAGATGTTATTTGGTGATGGAGCTTACTCAATACCAATATCAAGTACAAAATCGTATACAGGTCATCTTATTGCTGCTGCTGGTGCTTTAGAATCGATACTAAGTATTAAATCGATAGAAACGAATATTATTCCTGCAACAATACATTTAAATAATCCAGATCCTGATTGCGACTTAGATTATGTGCCAAATAAACATCGTTATAAAGAAAATATTCAATCAGTTCTTAATGTTAATTACGGATTCGGTGGCTCTAATACTGCACTTATTTTCAAAAGGTGTATGCAATGATATTAAATTTCGATAAAGATTCAGTAAAAGAATGGGCCGATTTTTCAGGTGATTTCAATCCAATCCATTTTGATGTACTCAAAGCTAGACAGATTGGTCTCAATGATTTAGCCGTGCATGGTATGTTAGCAATGCTTCCCCTTAAGCAACATACCACAGACCTGTTTTTGAAAGAACTTGTTGGAGGATATTGTTGGAGTTCTTCATTACGTTATCCTTTGGGGATAAATAATGATTATGAGCTTTTATTAAAAAGTTCTGATAATAAAATAACATTCTCACTGAATGATATGCAATCAACAAAAAAATATTTTATTGGTAGAATTCAGACAAATAATTTTGACCAAACATTGCAGGAATTTGATTTTTCCAATGCTCACCAATTTACTATTCCCTCTGATTTCATAAAACAAAAATTTAGTGAATTTCAGAAGAAATTCACTGAAATTTCATTCTTATGGATATATTTTGATGCTCTTATCTTTTCGATTTATTTAGAAAAACATGCATCTAAACTATTTACTGAAAGTTTAAAAAAATTCATGGGAAAGCAAAAACAATTTATTGGTAATGATGTTCTATTGTTACACACAAATCACAAAGTTTATGTTAGTAATGATATAGGCAAATTAAATTTGGTCAACATTTCAGAAACCGTAAGTTATAGTTTAATGATAAATGATGTAGCACAACAAGAAAATTCATTATCAATTAGTTTAACTATTCCTGTCTGGGTTGAGAATAAAATATCGATAATAATAACGATGAATATTATGGGTATAAAAACCTATAATCAAATAAAGGAGAAAGATTAGATATGTCAGATGAAAATAAATGGGTTTTTGTTTCAGGTGGATCGCGTGGCATTGGAGCTGAAATTGTAACCGAACTTGCTAATAACGATTATCGTGTTGTTTTTACCTATAAAAACAATAAGAAACAAGCCGAAGAATTATGTAATCACCTGAATTCAAAGGGTAAACAATGCTATACTTATCAATGTGATGCGTCTATTTCCAAAGAAGTTAACCTATTAGCTGAAGAATGTATTTCGTTATTTGGTGCACCCTATGCAGTAATTAATAATGCAGGTATTACAAAAGATAGTTTATTCATAAATATTGAAGAAAATACATGGTCAGAAATAATGAATAATAATGTTCTATCTGGTTATTTAATTAATAAAGCTTTTCTACCCCATATGATCAACCAAGGAGATGGTTGCATTCTTTTTATTAGTTCAATAACTGCATTTAAAGGTAATATAGGACAAGTAAACTATGCTGCATCAAAAGCTGCAATGATAGGTATGACACATTCTTTAGCTATTGAACTAGGCCGTTTCAATATTCGAGTCAACTCAATAGCACCAGGTTTAATTGAAACGGATATGACTCAAGGTCTTTCAGGTAGTGTATATAAAAATATGATAAAGAAAATTCCCTTAGGTCGTGTAGGTTCTCCCAAAGAAGTGGCTATGGCAGTAAATTTTTTACTTAGTTGTGGAGGTAATTATATTACAGGCCAAACTTTAGTAATTGATGGTGGAATGTCTTCTTAATTAGGATTGTTTTTAACTTTATTAAGAAATAGTTACACAAATAAATATAAATCAGAAGTTAGCCAGTAAATGATGTAGCATTGTTTTTGATTAACTTCTATAAAATATGTTATTCTTTGAGCAAACTAGGTTAATCAAAGTAGATTACTTTTTCAGATATTGCAGGTTTCAGTAAAAGGATATTCATTTAATAATTATAAGCAAGGATAAATAAATATGTCCGGCGAAAAGTCGTTAATCAAAATATATAAGCAAAATTTAGTAACTTTATGTTTTGTATACAATATCACAACAGATTGGCATCGCCACCCTTGCTTTCAACTAACTGTATCATTACACAATATATCTTTTGAATTAGAAACACAATCTGAAAAAAGAGAAGTTTTTGGTTTCATTGTTCAATCAAATTTACCCCATAAACTAAAGGCACAAGGTATTTGTTTTATCAATTTGTTTGTTGATCCTGAATCAAATTACTATCATTTGTTATCACATTTTACCGAAAAAAACTCAGTTTATATTCTTACTAGTGAAGAAACTTTAAAAATTGCGAACTATTTTATTAAATCTGTTACTATCAATCAACCTATTGATATTTATCATGTATATAGATTTTTGTGTAAATGTGATTTAAATTATTTATATGATCAAGATAATAGGATAAATAAAGCTATATCTATAATTTCATCATTACCAATAAAAAAAATTTCATCTAGGGAAATTGCTGCAAAAATACATCTTTCTGAGAGTCGATTTCTTCATCTTTTTCGTTCAAAATTAGGTATTAACTTTAGAGGATATCTTCTTTGGAAAAGATTACAAGATGTGATTGATATTCTTGATTCTTCAGAAACGCTGACAACCTTAGCCAATGATAAAGGATTTTCCGATTCTGCTCACTTAAGCAGGACATGTTTTTCTAATTTCGGAATAAGACCATCACAAATAAAGCAAGCCTTATGTAATGAACATAACGATAGTATGTGTGGAAAACATTACTGTTTATACAATGTCTTTCAAGCATTATATATTTGAAAACTTTATTGTTTTATATATAAAAATAACAAAAATTTAGAATTTTTCAAAAGCTGTATACCTAAAAACAGTAAAAATTAAAGATATTTTATATATAAATTAATTGCACTTAAAAATTCTTTTTAATCTATCTAATATTAATAAATTTAAATGATATAAATCCACTTATTTTCATAAAAATCTAAAATATCAATTAAAATCTATAAAACATCTTATTAAAGAATTTAAATACAATATTGGAGCGGGAAACGAGGTTCGAACTCGCGACCTCAACCTTGGCAAGGTTGC
>CALYQD010000028.1 GCA_945280365.1 uncultured Apibacter sp. | reverse complement strand
AATCCCCCCTCTTACTCCTATTTACTTAACATACATTAAAATCTTAAACCTATTGGGGATAACCTTGTTTTTATTTATATATTTGTTATTATAATACCAAATAAATGAATAAGGCACATCAATACCAATTAGAAAATAAACAAAGATATTTAGACGAATTATTTGAAATATTAAGAATCCCTTCTATCAGTGCAGATTCTTCTTATTCGAAAGAAATAATAAACTGTGCAGAAACCATTTCTAAAAATTTAAGAGAATCAGGATTAGATCATGTTGAAATTTGCCAAACTAAAGGAAATCCTGTAGTTTATGCAGATAAAATTATTAATTCAAAACTTCCAACAGTTTTAGTTTACGGACATTATGATGTACAACCAGCTGATCCCTTAAATTTGTGGGAATCTGATCCCTTTGATCCAATTATAAAAAAAACTGACATACATCCTGAAGGAGCAATTTATGCTAGAGGTTCAGCAGATGATAAAGGACAGTTTTTTATGCATGTAAAAGCAATAGAATCTCTTATTAAAACAGATACATTACCATGTAATGTTAAAATTATTGTTGAGGGTGAAGAAGAAGTTGGATCGGTTAACTTAGGAAGTTTTTTAAAAGAAAATACTAGTAAACTGTCTTGCGATATAATTCTCATTTCAGATACTCATATTTTCTCGAATCAAATTCCAACCGTAACTACAGGATTAAGAGGTTTGAGCTATGTAGAAGTAGAGTTAGAAGGGCCTAACAGAGATTTGCATTCCGGATTATATGGAGGAGCTGTTCCCAATCCAATTAATGTGCTTTCATCTATGATTGCGTCTTTAATTGATAAGGATGGGAAAATTACAGTTAAAGGATTTTATGATAAAGTTATTGAATTAACTCCGGAGGATAGGGCAGAATTAAATAAACTTCCATTTAATGAAGAAGAATTCAAGAAATCAATCGGTTTAAATGATACTGAAGGTGAAAAAGGATATAATTCGCTTGAGAGAACATCTATACGTCCAACACTTGATGTAAATGGTATATGGGGAGGCTATACAGGAGAAGGAGCTAAAACTGTTATACCTTCAAAGGCTTATGCAAAAATATCAATGAGACTGGTTCCGGATCAAAATCCGGAAGAAATAACCCAACTGTTTACTGAACATTTTACATCTATAGCCCCTAAAAGTGTGAAAGTAACTGTTACTCCTCATCATGGAGGAAATGCTTATGTTTTACCTTCCACTGATCCAGGTTATAAAGCTGCAAAATTGGCGATGGAAAAAACTTTTGATAAAGAAGTTTTACCTTATAGAACAGGAGGAAGTATTCCTATTGTTTCTTTATTTGAAGAAGTGTTAGGAGCTAAATCGGTTTTAATGGGATTTGGATTAGATAGTGACGCCATTCATTCTCCAAATGAACATTATGGGGTATTCAATTTTTATAAAGGAATTGAAACCATTCCTTATTTCTTTAAATACTATACTGAAAATCTTAAAAAGAAAAATTAATAGATAAATTTCAATTTAAATTATATTTTCCAATCTGCAAATTTAATAACATAGATATATGATAGAATTATTTTTGGTTTTAATAGGTGGTATAATTTTTTTGTTACTAGGAATTTATATAGGTAAAAAAATAAATTATATATCTGATCAATCCGAAAAAATTCTTTTAAATGAAAAAATAAAGGAAATAAATAATAAATTAATTATTTCTGAGAAAGCGTTGGAAAATGAATTATTTGTAAAGGAAAATATTTTAAAAGAGCGAGAGCAATTGCTTTTAGAATTAACACGAAAAGATGCAGATTTTGAAAATTTAGTACATAAAAATCAGGAACAAAAACAGGAGATAATAGAGATTCAAAATAATCTTAGGAAAGAATTTGAAATTATAGCCAGTCAAATTTTAGAGCAGAAAACAGAAAAGTTTACAGAACAAAATAAACATAATATAAAAAATATACTGGATCCTCTACAAGAAAAGATTGCAATATTTGAGAAAAGAGTTGAAGATAGTCAAAAAGAGAATATAGGTATATATGTCTCGTTGAAGGAACAGTTACAGTATTTACAAAACCAGAATATAAGAATATCACAAGAAGCAGAAAATCTAACTAAAGCCCTTAAAGGAGATACTAAAATTCAAGGGAATTGGGGAGAATTAGTATTGGAAAGGGTTCTTGAAAAGTCAGGATTGGAAAAAGATAGAGAATATTTTATACAGGAAAGTTTATATTCTGAAGAAGGTAAGCGATATATTCCTGATGTAGTTATACATCTTCCGGACAACAAAAAGATGATTATAGATTCCAAAGTTTCCCTTATCGCATATGAAAGATATATAAATGATGATAACGAAGAGGATAAAAATAATTATTTAAAAGATCATATTAATTCTATAAAAAAACATATTCAACAATTATCATCTAAAAATTATCATAACTTATATGCCGATAATACCTTAGATTTCATACTACTGTTTATTCCAATTGAAACTGCTTTTTCTGTAGCCTTAAATCAAGATTCATCTTTATATAATAAAGCATTTGAAGAAAATATAGTAATCGTTACACCTTCCACACTTTTAGCTACTTTAAAAACCATAGATAGTATGTGGAATAACCAAAAGCAACAAAAGAATGCTTATGAAATAGCTAAAACAGCCGGAAACCTGTACGATAAATTCGAAGGTTTCTTACAAGATTTACTGCGTATTGGAAAAAAAATGGACGAGGCTAAAAATGAATACGGGCAGGCTATGAATAAATTAGTTGAAGGTAGAGGCAACATCGTTTCTCATATAGAGAAATTAAAAAAAATGGGAGCAAAAGCAAACAAAACTTTGCCCGAAGAAATCGTTAATAAAGCTCAAATTATAGAGGGTGATTAATAAGTATTAAAAAAAAACAGTAAAAAATATTTCCTTTAAAATTATAATTAAATTAATAAGGCAATTAAAATATTAAAATAAATGAATAGTAAAAGATTATTTTTGATATTACTAAATCTATTATCATGTACAATCATATTTGCCGGCACCCATAAACCTGAAGAAGAAAAAACTACCAAAGAGTTTAGGGCAGTATGGGTCGCTACATTTTTAAATATTGATTGGCCTTCTAAACCCGGATTACCTTCTGAACAGCAAAAAGAAGAATTTATAACCTTGCTCGATAATGTAAAAAAATGGAACATGAATGCTATAATTGTTCAGGTAAAACCGGCCTCTGATGCCTTATATCGTTCAAAATTAAGTCCGTGGTCGGGTTATTTATCTGGAACCCAAGGAGTAGATCCAGGATATGATCCGCTCGGATTCATGGTAGATGAAGCACATAAAAGAAATATTGAAATACATGCCTGGTTCAATCCATTTCGACTTTCTTCTGTAAATGCAAATTGGAGTTCATTGGCAACCGATAATATTGCTTTTAAACATCCTAACTGGGTAGTTAGATATGCAAATCAATTATATTTAAATCCAGGACTTCCCGAAGTACGGGATTATGTTATAGAGTCTATTATGGAAGTTGTTGAAAATTATCAAGTAGATGGAATTCATTTAGACGACTACTTTTATCCCTATAAGGTTGGCAAGTTAGATTATCCGGATTTTGCCGCCTATTCCAAATACGGAGTTACATTTGCTAGTAAAGCAGATTGGAGAAGAAATAACATTAATACTTTTGTAGAGAAATTATATAAAAATATAAAATCCAAAAATAGTAATATTGAATTTGGGATTAGTCCTTTTGGAGTTTGGAGAAATCAAAGCAACGATCCAAAAGGCTCTAAAACCAAGGCATTACAAAATTATGACGATTTATATGCAGATGTTCTGTTATGGATGAGAAAAGGTTGGTTAAATTATGTAGCACCTCAATTGTATTGGCACAGAGGACATAATCTTGCCGATTATTCTACTTTAGCAGAATGGTGGAGCCTTATGGCAAAAGAAACCAACACCAAACTTTATATAGGAATGGCCGCGTATAGAGTAAATCAATGGAAAAATCCCAATGAGCTTATAGAGCAAGTTTATTATAATAGAGAATTTCCGGAAATAAAAGGAAGTATATTTTTCAGTTACAAATCCTTAGCAAACGATCCCAAACAAGTGCTAACCAATTTAGTTACCGGCCCTTTTGCAGAATAAGTTTCTGTATATATCTGGGACAATATAAATATATATTCTAACGAGCGGCTATCGTTAAAATACTATCTAAAATATCAAATAATTATGACAAATATATATTCAAAAGCTTGGTGTTGGCAACATAAAGGTGAACCAGGCGAACTAATTCTTAAAGATTTTAAATTAAGAGATTTAGAAGAGGATGAAATATTAGTCCAAAATTCTGTAATCGGTCTAAATCCTGTGGATTGGAAACTTATATCTTCAGGAAATCCCAGTTGGAATAAAAATCAAATTCCAGGAGTAGATGGAGCCGGTATCGTTGTGAAAACCGGTAGCAAAATGAAGCAGATGCAAATCGGAGCGAGAGTATGTTATCATTCAGACCTTACTCAACAAGGAAGTTTTGCTACCCACACTATTATCAAAGGGAATAGATGCATGCAAATTCCTGAAACGCTAAGTAATTTTGCTGCTGCAGCATTTCCTTGTCCAACTTTGACAGCCTGGCAGTCATTTTGTAAAATTCCCGATTTGGTTAATAAAAACGTATTAATTAGTGGAGCCGGTGGTTCTGTTGGATATCTACTTACGCAATTAGCATTAAACGCAGGAGCTAAAGTTTATGTTACCTCAGATGTACATCATCATCACGAATATTATAAAATGGGAGTTGTCAAAGCTGTAGACTATAAAAATAATAATTGGAATCATGAAATTAAAGAGATTTTACATGGAAATCTTTTTGATGTCATATTCGATACCGTTAGTGGGGCACATGCGGCTTCATTGCTTCCTCTAATTGCTTATTATGGACATATGGTTGCTATTCAGGATCGGGTAGCAGAGAATACTTTACCTCCTTTTACCACCTGTGTATCCTTACATGAAATAGCATTAGGAGCATTTCATCAGTATGCTACCAATAGGCAAATTGCACAACTAATGGAAGACGGAGAAAACCTTTTACAACAGATAAGTAATGGAAAATTAAAACAGAGGGACCAAAAAATTAATTCATTTGAAAATTTACCTGCTCATCTTGCTGATATGAAAAAAAATAATTCTTACCATAAGTATTTGATTGAATTATAAACATCTTAGATATATTTGAATAATGATTATTATACCAAATATTATTATACATAATCATTATTAGCTATAATATAAATTTGGATATATAATATAAATAAAAAAAAGAGATTAATTCAATCTCTTTTTTTTATAAATTAAACCTATCTTATCCAATAATATTCAATATCCAAATCTTTGTATTATTTTATATTTATTGTGTAATAAGTATAAAATATATGAAATATTATTTATAAAAAGTGTAATAAATTCGTTCATTTATTTTAATTATATTTGTCCTGAAACGAACTACATAAACAATGTCTTATAAAAGTTACAAAGTAAAAAAAGGAGATACTCTGCAACGCATTGCCGAAATATTTCAAACAACTGCCAAAGCCCTTAGGGAATATCATAATTTACATTGCGAATTAAGTAATCTATTACCCGGTGAAAACATGATCCCCTCCCATATAAAAGAAATACTTATACGAGAAGAAGAAGTTATCCAGGATGGATTAGTAAAAAATCAAAATCAATTTTCCTTAGAAACCGGGGGAAAGTATGAAGTAGAAATCAAGAATGCATTATTTATTAAAGACGATCTTATAAGTACAAATGAGACAGAGAATCTATGGGAATTCTCTAAGAATTCTAACGGTATTGAAATAACAATTACAGACAAAAAAATATTAAAGAGTACTGCACAACTGCAACCACTTTTGGAAATTATTAATACGATTAATAAATCAACGGATCATTTACAATTGGCTTTAAATAAAGATAATACCATACGAGAAGTACTTAACAAAACAGAAATTTTAGAAAAATGGGAAGAAATTAAATTTAAATATGTAAAATTCCATGAAATGCAAGATGATTTTGTGAAAATTATAGTTGAACAATACGATAAGGCATTTCAAAATATAACAAACCATATAAAAGAGAATTTATTATATCAAGTAATTTTATTTCCAAGTGGCACATTGAAGCATCCGGTACTTTATCCTATGCCTTTGAAAAATAATATAGTGGTTAATTCCTTACTATTTCCTGAAAATAATATAGCTTATGATTGGAAATATACCTCCAAGGAAACGAAAGATCATTTTGTCTTTTCTCTTACCGCTGAAGCACCGTCTAATAAATTGCAACATTTTAAAGAATTATATGAAAAAGGATATAAATCGATTTTGCACGCCTCTTTTTCTCCAGTTTTTATACTAGAGTCCAAATATTTTTACAATAAGAAAACTCTAAAATTGGAAAATGCAATAATATATGCGAAAGAACAAATGAGTAAAGAATTACTTTACATAGTTCGATATAAATTGTCACTTATATCTCATGATGAATCCACAGAAAATTTTGTGGAAATGAATGAAGAAGAATGTAAACCCGTTAAAATTTTTAACAAAGAGTTGAAAAGTAGATTTTTATTTGATTGAACCTTGCATTAAGTACTAGTCTAAATTATAAATATATATGCTTAGAACTTCCTATAAAACTAAAAATAAATTATTAACCGTTATAATTTTGATACTAAGCATGACAATACTATCCTCTTGCTATGATCCGATAAGAAGTAAAAATCGCAGGAAAT
>CALYQD010000027.1 GCA_945280365.1 uncultured Apibacter sp. | reverse complement strand
GTTCGTTTACTATCAAACTATTCCATTCATCATCATTTATAATTATTTCACTTACGTTACTATAATATTTACCTCTTATCACATAGTCAATTCCTTGATCATAATTAAAATAAGTATAAAGTGATTTTACAGCATCTTTACTAAAAGCTCCACTCCCATATATACCATATTGCATTTTAACACTTGTCCCAATATGATACATTAAAAGGCCAACTGCTTTAGCTTGTTCAGGAGTATAGCCGATACTGTAATCATTTAACATATCCGACCATTGATAGGTGTATTGAGTAAGATCAATTTCAGGTAAAATATAGATTTGATTGTTTGAAGGATCTTGAGTTTTATAAAAAGGAATTTTACCGATTCCGGATATAGGATGCTGATGAAATTTCATAATTTGAGCAATAGCCGTAGCAACACAACCGGTATAAACACGATAAGGTATTTGACTATTATAAGGAGCTCCTTGATCCCATTTAGTTTTAATAAGTGGTTGAATTTCTGTAAATCTAGCTCTAATATTTTTTGCACTACTTCTATAAACTTCCCATTCCGATTTTATCTCTTGAGTAGGATTTATTGAATTATCAAAAGCATGTTGCATCCCCATTTCTACAGATTTCATCCAAGATTTAAAGTTTTCCGGAAGATGATTCACATCATATGAACCTGTTTTGGAATATCCTATTATGGGATAATTTACATCGTCCGCCGAAATGATTATAAAGCCTTGCTTATTCCCTATGTTATATACATAGTAATACTTCTCAACTTGTCCTTTCTTATTTTTAACATCTTGATTGAACCCTGTATACACTAAATCCAAATCAAATCCAGCATTCCTTTGCTGATAAAACACATAGTTGCTTATGAAATTTTCAGCAATTTTTTTCGCTTCCTTCTGATCTATTTGTTTAGACCATAATAGTAAATTAGTTAATGTAAATAGTACTAAAAAAAGTATAATTTTCCTCATATTTAATTTTTTTAAATTATAAAGTTAATCAACATTTAATTGATTATTTTTTTATTCTGATAAATTTATTTGATATTAAAACTATGTATATTGAAATTAATGGAACTAAAAATAAATTAATTACTTCAGAATAATAAAATAAAAGATCGAAAAAATTGCTTCGATCTTTTATTTTTTATACATAATTTTAAATGATAAGATTTAATTTTATTCAAGAAAATAAATGATCTATCTGTTTTTCTTGTTATTTATTATTTCTTAAAGAGTTTCTTTTAACCACTTAAAAAATTCTTTTTGCCAGATGATTCCATTTTGAGGCTGTTGCACCCAATGACTCTCTTCAGGGAAAAACAAAAGTCGACTTTTTATTCCTTTTAATTGTGCTGCTTGAAAGGCTTCTAGACCTTGGGTATACGGCACCCTATAATCTTTACCTCCATGAATTATTAAAATGGGAGTATCCCAATTTGAAATTAATTTAATAGGATTAAAGTCTTTATATGCTTTAGGTTGAGGATTTTTCCAATAGGCACCCCCTATATCGTGATTAGGGAAGAAAATCTCTTCTGTTGAGCCATACATAGATTCTAAATCAAAAACTCCACAATGTGAAATAAAGGTTTTAAACCTCTTTTGATGAATCCCTGCCAGATAATATACTGAATATCCTCCATAGCTAGCTCCTACTGCTCCTAATCGATTTTTGTCAACATAAGATTCTTTAGAAACTTCATCTATAGCAGATAAATAATCCTTCATGGGTTGTCCTCCCCAATCTCCTGAAATTTCTTCATTCCACTTTATGCCAAAAGAAGGCAACCCTCTTCTATTAGGAGCTACTACAATATACCCTTGAGAAGCCATAATCTGAAAATTCCAACGGAAGCTATAAAATTGTGACACGGTACTTTGAGGTCCTCCCTGACAATATAATAAAGTGGGATACTTTTTATCCTTATCAAAATCAGGAGGAAATATGACCCAAACCAACATTTTTTTTCCATCAGTTGTATCAATCCATCTTTCCTCAACTTTGCACATGTTTATTTTTTTATAACTTGCATCATTTACTGAGGTGAGTTTAGTCTGTTCTCCCTTTTTTATATCTACTTTATAAATTTCTGAAGCATGGTTCATATCCTGACGTTCCCCTACTAGAAAATCTCCCGCTAAATGTATGCCTACATAGTCATGCTGACCTTTAGTTATTTGCCTTATTTTCTTCGTTTTTATATCAAGCTCGAAAAATTGTTGTGTAGCATTAATACCTGCTAAAAAATATATTTTATTACCTTCTTTACTCCAAACATAATCTATAACAGTATTATCCCATTCAGATGTTAAATTTATTGTTTTTAGGGTCTTAAAATCATAAATCTTTATATCGTTTTTATCGGATTCATACCCATCTGTTTTCATTGATAACCAAGCTAACATTTCTCCTTTCGGGCTAAATTTTGGATTAGTATCATATCCTTTATTTTCTGCGGTTATATTTTGTGTTTCTTGTGAAGATAAATCGTAAAGGTAAATATTTGTATTAGTTGAAATTGCATCTTGTGTTCCGAAAAGTTTTTTTGACTGATATACTAAATATTTACTATCCAGAGAAAATGAATAAGCTTCTGAATTATATTTTTCACCTTTATTGATATCTAATACTTCTCCATCTGAAGTACCAATGAAAAGATGCTGAAAATTACCGTCTTTCCAACTATCCCAGTGTCGATACATTAAATGATCATAAACTTTAACTTCAGATTTTTCTAATTCCGGATATAGATCGGTCCCTTCAACTTTTTCCAGCTTTACAGGTTTTGAAATTGCAAAATATTTGGTATCATTAGAATACAATAATCCGGAGAGAATTTCATTTTCTTTATTTAGTTTTTCAATATTCTTGGATTTTAAATCATAAGAGAAGATATCTTCTCCCATTGAATATATAAAAATATCATTGGATTGAAAAGATACCGCCTTTTTCTTTTCCTTATTTTGAGTAAGTTGATTGACTTTCCCGTTTACATCTAGGTGATATAAATCTCTAGAACTTTTATTTTCTTTAAGGTCGTAATACTGAACTCCATAAATAATATCTCCTCTATTATTCACAGCATCTATGGATACCCTTCCAAGACTCCATAATGATTCCGGAGTCAAATTTTGTTTTTGTGCCATGGTAAAAACACCAATTAAAATTGTTACAAGTAAACTACTTTTTTTCATTATTATCTTTTTCCTAATTTTAACAATAAATTTCAAATTTAACATTTTCTTAAGCAGATAGCATATTCAAAGAACACTTTATTTTTCAATAAAAATATTTTATCTTACAAATTTTATATTGGCACAATTATTTCACGTGCGTAGATATAATATAAATATTTAGTAATCATGGCAATTTTAGTATTATTGAGACACGGCCAGAGCGTTTGGAATCTTGAAAATAAGTTTACAGGATGGGTTGACGTAGAGTTATCCGATAAAGGGAAAGAAGAAGCTAAAAAAGCTGGAGACCAGCTTAAAGGGTTGCATTTCGATTATGCATACTCATCTGCTTTAAAAAGAGCACAAGAGACATTACAAATTGCTTTACAGGAAGCAGGTATAAAAAATGTCCCTACAAAGTTTGATAAAGCATTAAATGAAAGAATGTACGGCGACTTACAAGGATTGAATAAGGCAGAGACTGCTAAAAAATTTGGGGATGAGCAAGTACATATATGGAGAAGGAGTTATGATGTTGCTCCTCCTAATGGTGAAAGTCTTAAAGACACAGCAGAAAGAGTTATTCCTTATTTTGAAAGTGAGATAGTGCCAAAAATTAAGCAAGGAAAAAATATAATTATTGCTGCACACGGTAACAGTTTACGAGCCTTAGTTATGTTTTTAGAAAAAATGACACCTGATGAAATTATTAAATTTGAAATTGCTACAGGTGCTCCTAGATTGTATGAATTAAATTCTGATTTACATGTGTTAAAGGTTAAAAACCTCTAATGTTATTTGCATAATATTATAGATGCTCTTTTCATAATAAGTTATTTCCATTAAATAACTTTTCTCAAATATTTAACTAAAATATGGTCCTGTTTTTATAAGAAAACGGGACTTTTAATTTATTATTATATTCATCTTCATTTTAATGTTTCTATTATTTTACAAATAGTTTCAATTGTCGCTATTCTCAATTTAATAATAAATTAATGTGTTTCCATAAGCCTTATATAATTTTCAAGAATATAAAAAACTGCTATTAATATTATCGTATTCTTTTTAACTTTATTTTACATTTGGTAAATACATTTTTTCACATACCCGCGTTAAATATTTTTGGTTTTATTTATATTAATTAAAAATAATTTATTTTTATTTTATTTTATATATTTGCTAAGCAAATGCTATATCTAAAGTTAAATACGAAATTCATTTGTCAATTTGACAGATTATGAAACAGCACAAAAACTTTTAACAATATAAATATCAACGAATTGTATATATTTTTATTTATTTATCAATAGTTTTTTTAAGGCAATTACCGTATACTCTATATTAATTTAAATCCTTATAACACAAATTATACATTCTTCCTAGTACGAATTTAAAATTACTGTTTATTATAGACCAATTTATTAAATAGAAATTTTTGAATTAAATAACTATCATTGAATTTTTAACTGAATTATATGATCGTAAAATGAAATTTAAAAAAATTACTATATCTGTAGTAAAAAATGTAAAAACTTCAAATTAATGATTATGATTGATTATAAATTACAGTTATTTTTAGAAAAAGAATTGTTATCCATATGGGAGAATAGAATAGAGTTTAAATTAGAGATGAAACTATATAGAGATTTTGGGTTATTCGGTTACGATATAGATTATTTTCTTAAGCGCTTTACCAAAGAGTTTAATGTTACAATAAGTAGTAGTTTTAAGTTTAATGAAAGGTTTTATCCTGAAAACGAATCTTTATCTGATATATTAAGAAGCCTATTTCAAAAAACTATAAATTTATTTCTTCATAAATCTATTTATGAAAAAGAATTAAAAGACCTTAGTATAATGGAATTACAAGAGGCTATAAATAATGGAATATTGAATTAAATTTTGATTCCTTTTTGAGTAAGTTTTAGGAATTACATTTTTGTTCATTTTTCTAATTTGCAGGCTTATTTAATATACTTTTCCTAGTATGGTATTTCATTTATTCATATAAGTTTTTCAATTTAATAATATAAGGATATTAAAAAAATAAAATAAAAAACCTCAACTGTATTTTTTTAAAGATAATTTCTAAAAATTGTGTTTAGTTAGAAATTACCTACACATGCGAAAGAATGAACTACTATATCCATATGCTACACCAAAGGGAAATCGATGCCCCAACCAAATGGATAAATAAAAGAGGTAAAGGTTATAGGAATGCGGAAAAACGCCCCGTCCGTTGTTTTCACTTCTTTACATGCAAAGAAATTATTCAGAGTATTGACCCAAATAAATATTACGAAGTTAATTAAAAACTAATAAAAACCAATTACCTAAATATAACCCAAAATTTCCAAATAAAACCTTTTAACATCTATTTTTAATTAGGGAATATTATAACACAACAAAGCTCAAAAAGTGCGTAAAAATATTTAAAATAAAGTTCGTTGTATTTTCCTCAAAATTTCTGTAAATAAAGTTAATCTATTAGAGCATTTAATATATATTTTTATGAAAGAATCCTAATTAAACACGAAAAAAAAGCCTTTAAATATTATTGTTTAGGTTTGAATAGCAAAGTTATTGGATTGTAGTTACCGAACCATACAAAATTATATATATACAGAAAATCGGAAGGAAAAAAGAAATATGCTTAAAATATAGTTTTCTCTGTAAAAGCCGGATAATAATATTATCCGGCTTTATGCTTTTTCAATATACAGTAATCCGTTTATCTAAATGTTCTAAATCAGACAAATCATTTTTAGTAACTATTACTGTTACATAACTATCGCTGTCAATATCCAGATTAACCAATATATAATTAATCGTTCTCTTTAATAAAGGATTTATAAAAGCTAATAGTTCTCCTGCATCCAATTCATCTGTATCTTGGTCGAGGTCAAAAGAAAAAGAAAGGTTATGTTTATCAAGCAATACATCTAACTCCGATTCTATTTCTGCTATGGTAGCTTTCCAATCTACTTCAAAAGCATAATGTTTATCTATTAAAAAATCAACCAGGGTAAACCATAATAGATCATTTTCTTTATTCAATTCTCTTTCATTATTCTCAATAAATTTATCAGGATTTGTATAGGTATAATTAAGTTCTGACCTTATTTGTTTTAAGTCATCAGGATTGGTTACTATTTTCCTTGCTATGTTTATATACTTTTCCATCTTCTTAGTCTTTCCAATGTACCATATCGTACGGGTAATACTGCTGTTCCTTTAATGAACTGTCATCTAACTGCAAAATCTTGGCAACTGCTCCGCTCTCAAAGCTCCAATAGCCTGTATGTATGTTAAATTTACTTTTATGCGCATTATACCAGCCCATATCGGAATGTCCTTTGTACCATTTCTTTTGAAGATAATTTTTTAATAGCTCCAATGCCTTGTATTTATCGGTAAAAGATACCCCGATTACCTCGCTTAAATTTTTGTAAGGAACAGGGAACTCAAAACGGGTGGTTTGTTTGCTCCATTGGGTTGCGCTGTGCTGTAATAGAAAATCAACCAGATAATCATTGAGATTATCCCGTTCTACCAAAGATTTTAGTTTGTCAAATATCTCTTTTTCTACCTCTAACATGATTCCGATAGATAAAGTCCATATCATTTCTATATAACCATTTGATTTTTTCCAGCTTTGCTCCATTGATTCTATAAGGGAATAATAAATTGGCTCTATTTTTTCCATATTTTCTCCTTTTGAATACTCTGCTAAAAATAAATTATATTTATATGAAAATATATCATCATAAGAATACTGAATAGCTTCTATATTAGGTCTTCTATATAATTGTATTCCTTTTTTTTCGCTTTCTTTTAATTTTTCTATTTCTTTTTTTATTTTTAATATGGTTTCCATATCAAAATCTATAATTTCCTGATAATTCTCTTGGGTGCTTAGTCTATCTCTTATTTTCATATTTATTGACTTAATTTCAATTAGTTAAAAAATTCATAAATTCCATTTACCTATTTTATTTCCATCTGCATCTAATTTATAAGTAGTTACTTTTCCAGTTTCATCTATTTCTGATAGTACTTTATCTACTTCTCCTTTTCTTATCGCTTCTTTTATATTTTCCGCTTTCTTTTTACCCACTTGTTTTTGAAGCCGTTCATTTCCTTTTATCCAATCATCAGACATTTGCTTTCCGTCTTTAGTTTTTTTCAATTTACCAGTTCCGTATTTTGCTTCATTAATAATATATTTGGGAGGCGGTTTACTGTTTTCGTAAATGCCGTCTATTCCCTGCCGTAACTTATCGTTGAGGGTTGAGGGCGGATTATTTCCTATAAGGGTAAGATTTTTATTCCTACTCATATTCATATGGGATGCCATTTCTCCAAAATTTCCTTTCTGTTTAGAAGTTGCTGTAAGCGGATTAAAAGTCCTCATTGCCCTTTTAAGATCTGCCAATCGATTTCCCGTCTTTACAAATCCCAAAGCCCCTGCTTTGAGCTTACTCATCCAGTTAAAAGCAGTTGCTGCTACCTGTGCCAACCGTTCAGCTCCGATTAAGGCTTTTGCCCCTGTGGTTGCTCCTTTAAGGACTAATCCTGCTCCTTTGGTTCCTGCTAAAGCTTCTACTACTGCATATTGAAGTTG
>CALYQD010000026.1 GCA_945280365.1 uncultured Apibacter sp. | reverse complement strand
GCCATGCCAATTTTCAAAAAATGGGGTTTTAAAATAAAGCGGGCTAACAAAATATACAGAGAAAATCAGGTACTGATAAATTATCATATGTATAAACCACTTTGATTTTTATTGCGACCTTTATACGGTAAAGTTTCACTCAAACTAAATTTCTAACCGCGCTTTTTTTAGGCATTTGGGCTTATATTTAGACCTAAATAGCTCTAGATAAGTGACTATTTATTGCCATTTCCCTGTTTTAGGTGCAACTTTCCTGCTGTGCAGATAACCCTTGTTTGATATCAAAGTTCAATAAGCTGCCTGAAAGATGAGCTTGGATTAGTTCAGTCAATGGAGTTTCAAATTAAACCGTATTTACGAAACCAAAGAATAAGTAGAAAACTTTATGAAGATAGCAGAAAATGAAATACACATCTGGTTTACTTATGATGAGGAAATAAATCCCGATTTTGCTTTGAACAACTATGTCCACATAGTTTTAATGCCGGTTTACCACCAGCCATTGCAGAGCAACCTAAATTGGTGTACGAAAATACTTGACCACTACAACTTCTTGGCCGTGTCGGATGTGCCAGCATACGAAGAAACAGCGGATGAGGAGAAGCGAAACACTTGAAGAGTTGAAGAGTATGCAAGCGTTAGCGAAGCTGGAGCGCAAGCACCGAAACAGAGTTTAAGCGTTGACGAATGCCTTTTTAAAATAAGTTTTATTCTTTCCCTTTTAATAATCAATTATTATTTTTATAGGTAAATAGTAAAGTTTTACTTTCTGCTTCATAAACCCGAATTTCATTTTTTATTGTACTACCAATATATTCTATAAAATCAAATACAGGCTTTAATTCTTCCATTGTTAATGAATAAACAGAACTAGTGAATAGAGAGATAACATTTTCACCTTTGTACTCTGAGGTAAGCTCCAAATTAAGTGAGGTTATTTTTAATTGATTTTCAATATTAGAATGCTCAAAATTTAAATCTCCTTTTTCGAAATATTCAATAGCATACTTCTGTTCTAAAATACTTTTTAAAACTAGCCAGTTTTGTAATGAAGTATTGAGAAGTTGGATTTTTCTTTTTTAAGGCATTCTCATTAGACATTCTCTTAATCTATTAATCAAGTCTTTTGATTTAAGACATTCCAATGGAGTTAAATAATCTAATACAGGGGCTTTATAATTTAACCATTCTTCATAATTTTCCCCAATTTTCCCATACACAACTTTAGCTAGATCTGTATGATTGTTTAATAAAGTTAATAAATTTATCTTTTTTTCATCTAAATAATTCTCATTCCATATATCTTCAAATGAATGAACAAAACTTTCCCATTTTTTATCTCCTATATAGTATTTTTCTAATTCATACATAATTTATAATCATTTATAATCCATTAAATATTATAATATTATTACCTCCAATATCTTGTGCAGAAGGTGCTAGTATTCCATCAAAACCGTTAGATTTTGCAAAATCTCCAAGTTTATGAGTAACATCATAATTACCGCTTGGGGCTATAATATCATCTAAAGATACATTAAGTTTATTCCTAACATTTGGATCTGTTAAATCTAATACATTCTCTAATGAAAATTCTTTTGTTACTAAAACCCTATCTCCTAATGGAACGTAACTTGTAATTTCTTTATAAGCTGTTTGTTGGCTCATTCCAGCATAAACACCACCTACTCCAGGTTTAGTATATCTATGATTAGCCGCAACATTCCATTGATGGGGAGTCCAAGTTGAAGAAACTCTATCCGGCATATCATATCTATATGCAATCCCTTCCACTTTTTTACCAGATATCCCACACTCATTTAACCCCAGCGAGTCAACCGCTGTATTGGATTCGTGAGTATACGCATACAAATTTGGGTTATTCCCAGCGAGTCCTATAGGGGCTTTGCTTATATAAGTTCCTGAATTACTATCGTAATATCGGAAACGATTGTGGTCTAACCCTATGCATCCTTTTTCTTCGCGCGAGGTTTTACTTTTAGCTTCAACTCTGTTCCAATTGAAACAAAAAGATAAAAGTACAATCAAAAAAAACAGATACCTTTTCATAGAATCAAAGATAAATTTTTTTCTTCCAAATGAAATAAAAAGATTAGTCGTATTTTTAGTAGTTTATAGAAGATGCTTTCGGGAGTTGGCGTATAAACCGCACGTGAACGGTGTCACAGGTGGTTTACTTATTTTCAAATGAACTTCTTGACCGTGTCGGATGCGCCAGCAGACGAAGAAAAAACGGATGAGGAGAAGCGAAACACGTGAAGAGTGCAAGGGTAAGCAAGCGTTAGCGAAGCTGGAGCGCAAGCACCGAAACAGAGTTTAAGCGTTCACGAATGCCTTTTTAAAATAAGTTTTATTCTTCCCCTTTTAATAATCAATTATTATTTTTATAGGTAAATAGTAAAGTTTTACTTTCTGCTTCATAAACCCGAATTTCATTTTTTATTGTACTACCAATATATTCTATAAAATCAAATACAGGCTTTAATTCTTCCATTGTTAATGAATAAACAGAACTAGTGAATAGAGAGATAACATTTTCACCTTTGTACTCTGAGGTAAGCTCCAAATTAAGTGAGGTTATTTTTAATTGATTTTCAATATTAGAATGCTCAAAATTTAAATCTCCTTTTTCGAAATATTCAATAGCATACTTCTGTTCTAAAATACTTTTTAAAACTAGCCAGTTTTGTAATGAAGTATTGAGTAGTTGGATTTCTATTATTAGGCTTTCTGATTGCATAGAGCAAAAATCCAACTCCTTGAGTTGGATTTTTGTTGTTTAGTTGTTAAATTTTTTTACACATTTTTCATAATCTTGAATAATGGATAATAACTCACTAGTAAGGCTCTCTGTATAACTCCATGAATCAATTATAAAATATGATATTTGACTTCCGTCGATTAGTTCTATATAATTATTAGATAAGATATTGTTTTTTACATTATCTAAATATTTCAAAATAATATGCCTTTGATTTTCACTTATTTTGATACTATCATTTGAAGAATTAGAAATCTTTTCTATTACTTTATTTACTTTTAATAATAAATTAATCATACTTTTTATTTTAAAAAAGATCTAACAATGCATTGTCTGGTGAATCTAGAATATATTTCTGAATTTTCCCTCCAGGTAGACCTAAACCTTGTGAATAAGCTCTACCTTCAAAAATAGTAGTACTTTCTTTAATTTTATATTGGCTAATATTAGTCATTTTATTCCAATCCATCTTAACCGCTAATTCTTCTCTAGTAGCAGGAAATGTTTCGAATAAATATCTTCATTTAGGCCAAGCATTTAAGCCATTATCATGATATCTTAAACCAAATTCATTAGTCGTAGCTTTTCTTACGATTATGTTTTCACTCTCAAATGATTGCAAAACTTGTTTTCTTATATTTCTAGGTAAACCTAAATTTTTCATCATTTCCGAAGCCTTCTTAACTCCTTTATAGGGATCGGGCATTTTATTAATTTCACACTCATTCTAATGTTTTTAAATATGAATATCCTAACAGGCCTAATATATTTCCATAATCTTGAGATTTAACTATCTTTTTTTTTAAAGCCTCCTCAATAATTGTTATAGCATCATTAAAATTCTCGGTATCTACATAACAAGCTCCCAAAGGCAATAATATATCAGGATATTTTTCCTTATTAACGTGATTTAAATAAAAAATAGACATTTCGCATTCTTTTTTTGAATAAGCTTCCCAACCTTTTTGATAAAATTCAGTATCCCTATCTTTAAATAATATTTCTTTTATAAAAAAAATGAATAAAACAATAGATATGAAACTGAATATTAAGATTACTTTATTTTTCATAAAATTTATAATTTAGACTAATGAATAAAATATAATTGTTATAAATATAAATGATAATGGATACTTAATATTGATATTTTCTAAATTTAATTTTTTATCCACAACTAACTCGATTTTTAACTTATTACATAAATATATTATAATATATGGTATAAAAAAAACAATAAGTATAGAATATATAATATAATTATATTTCCAAATATCTAAAAATAATAAAATTATATTTGGTTTAAAATTAATTTTTCGTAATCCGAAAAAAGGAATTACATCCTCTTGTTTCTTTACGCTATTATATGAAGACATATTATTGATTACTTTATCATAATCTCTCTTTTTAACATAAAAAGATATATCCTCATAGTTAGCTTTCTCATCTATTCCCCATAACCAAACACTTAATCCTTGTGAAAAATATCCATATTGTCTCTCAATCTTAACATTTAATTTTTTATATGCTTTAGTAACAATAGATGCTTTATAACCGTTATAAATTGAACTAACATTTTTAGCTTGTTTCCATTGTATTTGTTTTATATTGTATATGTCAAAAAAAGATATAATTACTGTATATACTAAATACAAAAACCAAATTCCATAACAAATTATAAATATCTTGTTTTTTTCAATTTTCATAATCAATCATTTCCTGCAATAACATTAATTTTAGCACGTGCTTCTGCTTCATCTTTCTGTAAAGCTTCTAATACATCTTTTGCTTGCCCTTCAAGCAAAAAATTACTAATAGCTTTTGCTAAGTCTTGCAATAATCCAAAATATAAGCCACCACCTTGAGGTCCTTCCTTATTTAATTTAGGCATGGTTTTTTGGTCTTGGATAAAATTAGATGCTGATTGTCTAATATTTTGTAAATTTTCAGATGTTTTCATAGGATCATACTGAGAGTTACTCGTAATAGTATGCCTGTTTCCTTCCTGATAGCGGCCTCCGTAATCCTGATTGGTTACTTCTATATGATTGGTTTTCGTTTGAGTTTTTCCTACAATTGCTCCGTCTATTTTTCCACTCTGGTTTGTAATAGTTGGGCCGTCATAAAATTATTGATTTATATCAGGAGCATTTTTTTGTACTTGTTCTAAGGAATCTAATATTTGTATATTTCTTAAGCTATTTTGATTTCCTTCATTCAAAGCTTTCTCTAAATAAAATCGAGCTTGTCTTAAATCTTTAATTTCTAAATAGCATACACCTAAAGTATTCAATATTTTATTATAATTATCCGTTTTCTTACCTAATTCTATTTTATATGCTTTACTAAGATTTTGTATTGCATTATTATAATTACCTATTTTCAAATATGAAGATCCTAAAGGCATTAATATTTCAGGGTATTTATCTTTATCTATCAGATTGAAATACATAATAGCTGTTTCATATTGTTTATTTTCATAAGCACTCCATGCTTTGTCATAAAATTGAGTGTTATCATCTGTAAAAAAATTCTTTTTTATTATGACTATTAAAAATGCAAAAGCAATTATTCCTATTATTATTTGTATTGTTTTTTTCATTTTAGATAATTAAATTAAAAGCTGTTATTATAAGCAAAAAAATAAATGCTAAATTCCAATACCAATCTTTTTTTTCATTCTTTTCATTTTTTATAAAAAAAAATAATTTACTTTTTTCTAATAAATACACTAATGCATAAGGAATTATAACAACAATTATAAAAACTATCCAAATGTAATTATACTTCCAAATATCACAAAATAACATTATTTTATTTGATTTAGAATTTATTTTTCGTAAACCAAAAAAAGGAATAGACTCTTTTTCTTTAAGATTATTGCCAAATATATCTTTTCGATATTTTATCGTTTTATTTTTTATTTTAATATAATCTTTATCTCGTATGTAAAAAGATATATTTTCTTTATTCTTTTTTTTATCTATATTCCATAGCCAGGTATTTATACCCTCAAATAAACCTGGATATTCACGACTTATTCTTACTCCTTCTTTCTCGTAAGCATAAGTAACAGTTGTGCTTCTTAGGCTTGAATATACTTCAGTCTGATTTTGTGCTTCTTCCCATTGTAATTGTTTTAAGTGATTAAAATTGTAAAATGTTAACACAATGGTATATATAAAATAGATATACCAAAAACATACAGAAACATATAAAAAAAAGAGTTCATTAATTTTTTTATTCATAGCAAATTAGTCTTTACCTGCTAATACATTAATTTTAGCTCTGGCTATAACTTCTTCATCTAGTAGAGCTTTTTGTAGATCTTCTGCTTGTCCTTTTAATATAAAATTAGTAATACCTTTATAGGCATCTTGTAGTAGCCCTAAATAAAATCCTCCTTTACTAATTCCATTTTTTGAATCTATATTTGGTCTACTAAAATTATCATCTAAAGAGCTATAAAAAGATCTATTTATATAATTATTCACCGTTTTCATATCAAAAGAGTTAGGATCATATTGCGAGTTTACAGTAATAGAATGCCTATCCACTTCCTGATAGCGGCCTCCATAATCCTGATTGGTTACTTCTATATGACTAGTTTTCGTTTGAGTTTTTCCTACAATAGCTCCGTCTATTTTTCCACTCTGGTTTGTAATAGTTGGGCCGTTTTCTTCTATATCATCTAACCTAACAGAACTGGATTTCTCATTCGTAACAACTTGAGAAGTCCGATTACCTACATTTTTTTGGCCTACATCTGCTGCTCCTCCAGCATCATTAACATGTTCATACACTTCTTTACCGGTGTCTGGTGATTTTGATATATCTGTATTTTCTACTACTTTTAAAGGATCACTTTCAAATCCACCAATATAATCTTTAACTGTATTTCCATCACTTGTAGGTATATTTCCATATGCAATATTTTTACCTTTATCTATACCCCATCCAATCCCATATGCTGTACCCGCACTTATAGCAAATCCACCTAAATAATTAGCTCCAGCGCCTAACCCAAATTCAATAGTTATAGCCTTAGCAGATACTGCGGTATTACCCAATGCGCTTAAAGCTGGATATATTAAATATGAAAGAGCTATTACTCCTACTACATCAATAAGTGTGCTACCTATAGTAATATTTGTAAATTCATCAGCAGCTTTTTCCGAATAAAGAATTATGACTGTACCTCCTAATCGACAGGGAATTTGTGAATTTTCCAATAACGGGGGAATATTTGCAGTTAGCACATTGGTATCATAAGGTTGCCATTTGTGTAATAACATTCCACAAATGGAAGGTGTTAGAGAAACCCCTAATCCTGCTGCAGTTCCTGCTGCTGCACAAGCAGCAACTGCTAATGCTCCTCCAGTTAATACTGAACCGGCAACTAAAACAACACCGACTACCGCCCCAATGATACCTCCGGCTATAGCCATTCTACCGCAAACAAAATTACCTCCCGGCCGGTCTTCAATGGTAGCTTTCAAATGATTTCCTGCTATAAATACTTTATTATGGCTGGTTACAGCTATTTGCTGCTTTTTCATACCTTTAGAACATACCAGCCATGCCCCGTCCGGCACATATAATTTGCTCATATATTTTCTAAATTTTCGGTTAAACTTATTTTATGTTCTGTGAGATGTGTATAATTATTTGCAGCTTGTTCTTTTATTTTAGAATGACATTCCAACATGATTCCCTGTTGCATATCAAAAGTATACTCCAAAGACCAGGTAAACTGATAATTAAATTCCTGTTTTAAAAAATCTCTTAGTTTGGAATTATAAATAGCCTTGAGATGTTCGTTTTTTTCAATATCTGCTTCAGAAAAAAATTTAATTTTTACTGAATAATTATTCTTTTCTATTTTTTGTTTGGTTATTAGAAATATCTCTTCCTGGTTAAATATTTGTGATGTATATTTTAAAGGAGCAACACTGTAAAATGTATCCGAAATTGTGTATGATTTATATAAATCCATAAAGAACAAACGGTGTAATAAACTGTTTTTTAATAAAGGAAGTGAATTTTTAAAATCATTATCACCTCCTTCCAGCATTTGTTTTTCTTCCAGAGTATCGCCCATTTCCGGTGAAAGTTCCTCTTTAAGCAATAACCATTTATCTTCTATATTTTTTTGATTTAGAATTTCCTTTATCTCGCCGCTTGGTCTTAATTTTACATTTAAATGCTCAAAATTTAAATCTCCTTTTTCGAAATATTCAATAGCATACTTCTGTTC
>CALYQD010000025.1 GCA_945280365.1 uncultured Apibacter sp. | reverse complement strand
ATCCAAGCTCAAGAAAACTTGCCAAAAGATTAGGAGTATCCCACACCGCAATTGCGAATAAACTTAGGCAGTATGGAGTATATAAATAAATACAATTAACTATTTATTTGAATGGAATTATCTAAATTTATATTGATGATAAAATTATATCTATGAAGTAACCATATTTATTATAAACATTTTAAATTTTAGAAAATAAATATGTTATAATTATAACAATATAAAAATATATAAATGGATAAGAAAGTTATGAGAGTGTTATCAAGTATTTTTTTATTATTGGCTTCGACCAATGTTATTGCAGAAACGACAATGATTGCGCCTATGATAAATGGAATACGATTTTGTGAATCTGCAATGAGTAGAGGGTTCAAAAGCACAATCGAAGCAGCTTCATATTGCAAATCTATTAATGAATCATCAGCTTCATTAATAGAAAAAAAGTTATTAATGTTTGGTCCCCAGCAAAGTAAAGATAAAAAATTTGAAATAGGTTATGTTCTTACTTTACCATTGCTATCATTTGTTGATATGGAATCTGATGGTAATTTTCGAATTAATAAAGAAAATATCAATTTTCAATTAAAATTATTAAAAGACAGTAAATTACCTGCTGTTATTTACCTTTTCTCTAATCATTTTGGTGCAACGCAAAATTTTGAAGTAGAAGAACTAATATCTAAGAAAGATAGTAAAAGTTTAATGCACCTTAGTGATGGTTCTGTGCCTATGGATGATTATTTTGCAAGCAAAATCTATCCCTGGACTATTAATTCAAATAATTCATTAATTACAAAAGTTAGAAAAGCTGCACTAACTGAAGTTTTGACTCAAATATGTGAAATGAGTGATAAGGATAAAAGTAAAATTAGGGCGGTAACAACGCTAGGAGAAGTTCATTATACATTTCCAAATTTTTTTAATGGTATGGGATATAAAGATAATATTCAACTAACAGATTATTCCGACGATACCATTACTAAATTTAGAAAATATTTAATTGATAAATACAAAACAATAAATATATTGAATGAAAAATTTGGATCTAACTTTAGCTCTTTTGACGAAATCACACCGCCTTCAAAAAATATAATGAAGGATCATTTGAATAATTTTTTTGAGCATTTAAATTATGAGTCTTCTGGTAAACTTACTATTTATGGTTGGGCGAATATAAATAGAAACAAATCATCTAAAATTAAAATATATGTTGATGGACAAGAAATCGGAGAAGCTGAAACTGGACTTAATAGAATGGATGTTTATGAAGCAATTCCTGCATTAGGTCGATCAGATGTTGGATATCGATATTATTTGGATTTTCGTAATATGAGTCATGGTATCCACTCTGTTGATATCGTATATGAGAAGAAAGGTCATTCAACTTTATTAAAACATTTAGATGTTTCGGTAATGGATCGCCAACAAAGCACTCCAAAACCAATAGGTAAAAAAGTTTTATTCCCTGATGAGAGTGATATTCAGTTTTGGAATGACTACCCAGAATCATTAATTGCTGTCTACTATAATCCTCTTTCTGAAGAATTTTATAGTTTCAGAAAAAGTGAAGTGGCTAATGAAATTATCGATTATACTAGAATGATAGCTTCATCCTGCATTGGAAAAGAAAAAGTTTTTTCGCATCAGATTGCGCCTATGTTAAATGGTGACTGGAGCGAAGAAAAACTAGCCGTTGAAGATTCGTTAAAAGTAAACGATTATTATAATATAGGGTTTAATACATATGGCTCTGCTTTTTATAGTAAGTATACATTTGATTGGTTAAAAAAATCAAAAATTACAAAATATGGTCTCCCAGAGGTACATCCAATGGTTGAAAATACAGAGATAATAAAAAAGGCCTTTTTAAATCACCATGACAATGGTGCTTCTTTTATTGTACCTTACTATGTGGATATTTTACCAAATTCCTTTAAAGAAGACATTAATCATGCTAAATTCAAAATTGAAAAAGATAATAAGGGGTATCATTCAAATGCATATTTTAAAGCGATTAATGACATAATGCACAATAACTGATTAGATATCCAATATCATTATTTAGAATTGTCATTGTTATTTTTTTCTTACTGAAAATCAATTAGCTATAAAGTTAAAGCTAATTGATTAATTAAATAGTAGGTATGAATGTTTATGTTAAAAGTATTGATATGTACTAATCATATGGCGAGCATTGGTGGTTCAGAAATAGTTGCATTGGAAGTCGCAGAATGCTTCAAGAAGAATAATTATTTAGTCGATATTGTGGCGAATTATATAGGTTCTCCAGTAACTGAAATCGCTAAAAGTTCGGGTATTAATCTATTAACAACCGATGAATTACCAAACCCATTCAATTATGATATAGTTTGGTCTCAACATCAAGTATTGCCTATTCTAGTTAACCATCATATAGAAAGTTTTAACAATAAGACTTTTTTTGTATTTACACACCTATCCCCATATGAACATTTAGAGACTTTTGGATTATATACAGAAAGATTATTAGCTAATAAAATTTTCTTTAATAGTGAAGAAACTTATAATTATTTGAGTGATTTTGGAGTTCCTTCCAATATTAGTGAAGTTTTTTATAATGCCGCTCCCTCACAGTTTTATTGTGAAAAGGATTTAAAAAAAGAACAATTGAAAAACATACTCTTGGTTAGTAATCATCCACCACAGGAAGTATTAGATGCATTGGAAATTTTAAAAAATGAACATGGATTTAACATAATAAATATTGGTGTAAGAGGAAATGTAAGTAGATTAACGCCCAAAATGATTGAAGATACCGATGCTGTTATCACAATAGGAAAAACAGTTCAATATGCTGTTGTCAGTAATACTCCTGTTTACTGTTATGATCATTTTGGTGGTGTGGGATGGCTATTGATCGAGAATTATAAAAAAGCCGAAAAGTTTAATTATTCGGGAAGATGCTGTTTAAGGCGTATATCGGCAAGTGAGATTGTTGAAGAAATAATTACTGGTTTTTCAAAAGCTAAACGTAATATCTCAAAAATTAAGAATGAGACTTTGGAAAAATACAGTCTAGATAAATATATTACAAATATAATTAATAATTCTAAAGAAAGTACTCCAAAGAAATTTATAAATTTAGATGATCGTCAAAAGATAAGATCTGAATCAGAAATCGTAAAATCTATTAAGCAATATTATAATGCATATAATAAGTTATTATTAGAGCATAAACAATTATCTAACAATAATAACGAATTAATTACTAAAAATTCTGAGCTAGTTTCTGAAAATAGTATGATACTTGCCAATATTGACGAGCAAAATTTCAAACAACATGAAATTTTAACAAAGCTTCAAGAAATATCCGGAAATAATGAAGTGTTAATAACAGAATTGGGATCTTTATCAAACTCACTTGCTCAACTAACTGAAAAATATGATAATCAATTGCATGAAAATAAGCATAATGTGGATAATTATAATAACCTACTCATTTCATATAATAAATTAGAAACTCGTTATCAGATATATAATGAAGTATCAAAAGCCGAAAAGGAGTCTATCTCAAACAAACTTGCTCAATTAACTGAAGAATATAATAATCAATTACAAAAAAAACAACTGGATTTGGATAATTACAATCAATTACTTAATTCATATAATAAATTAGAAGCTCAATGTCAGCATTATAATGAGGCATTAATATCGGAAAGAGAGTCTTTTTCAAACAAACTTACTCAATTAACTGAAGAATATAATAATCAATTACTAAAAAATCAGCTGGATTTGGATAATTACAATCAATTACTTAATTCATATAATAAATTAGAAGCTCAATGTCAGCATTATAATGAGTCATTAATATCGGAAAGGGAATCTTTCTCAAACAAACTTGCTCAATTAACTGAAGAATATAATAATCAATTATTGAAAAATCAGTTGGATATAGATAATTACAATCAATTATATAATTCATACAATAAGTTAGAAATTCGATATCAGAAATATAAAAATACGTTTTTTAAAACATTAGCAAGAAAAATTAAAAGTTTATATAACAAAAAAATTTATTAGTATTGATATATAAAACCAATCTTTCAATTAAAAACATAATAGTGAAAGATTGGTTTTCGTTAATTAAGCTGTAAATTTAATAAAGCTATATTTTTGATGCTTCCTTCCATAATTTATCTATGTTTAAATTTAGTATAAAATCTGAAAGGCCTCTTGGATTATGCATCAACAACGGATCTAACTTGATAACCCAACTATGTTCTTTTCCTCTCTCTCCTTGAGCCCCAATATCAAATACTAATGTAGGTATTTTTAAGGCTAAAGCAATTGATAATGTGTAAGAGAAAGTCTCTTCCCATATACTAGGCAATAATATTAAATCAGGAGAAATCTCTCTAAGGATGTTAATACACTCTTCATCATTTTGATATCGGCCAGTAACTTTGACGTTATTGGTTTGCATTACATGTTGATCACCAGGATTACTATAACCGACTAAAAAATAGGATAATTTCAAATCTCTATTTTTTGCATCAATGGCTAATGAGGCTAATAATTGTGACCCTTTTTCAATACTTAATGCACCTATTGACGCAATTTTTATTTTATCTTTATTTTTAGTTCGCTGTGCTGGAATAATATCATTGAACACATTTTCATGTGGGATAACATCAATATTTATTTCAGGGAAATCATATAATATTATATCACGAGCTCGATAAGACGGTGCTTCAATCTTAGAACATCTATTTAAGAACAAACTATAAGCTTTATGTTTTGAAATAGCATCTGAAACATTAATCTCATAATCTGCAGGTAGAGATCTTCCATTATTCCAAATATTTCTTTGCGTAAGATTTGGTATTCCTTTGTAAATATATTCGGGACTCAGCAATTTATAATCATAGGACATGCATGCATAATCATGAATGATAAATTTATAATTCCAATCTGATGATGCAAAATAATACAATAGTTTTTCATGATGATGCCAATCAAGACCTGCAAAACTATTGATGTGAATTAAATCGGGTTGGATTGTTTTAAAAAATAAATTTAGCAATCCAAAATCACAACTTAGTGATAAATTCTTTAAATTAGGTATTTCTAAATTATAATTTTCTGGAACTTCTATTGAGTAATATTTTTTATCATGAACTTTTAATAGGATACAATCAATATTCTGATTTCTATATTGTTTTACTATTTGTTTAAGATAGGTATTGATACCTCCTTCCCACGCGTGAGAAACAATCACAATAGTTTTTTTGTTTTCAAGTTTTAATTTTAATCTGGCAATATCTAAATTACTTCTAAGTATTAAAATTGGATCAACATTTAAAAAGTGATGTACCATGTTTAAATAATTTGGATGCTTCAGTTTTAGGGCATTTTCTCCTTTTTTCATATTTTCGGCTTTAATAGCTGAAAAAGACACTGAACCAACATGGAAGACAAATACATCACCAATGATGATATTTTTGAAACCTGCATGAATTGCTCTCATACAAAAATCATTTTCTTCACCATATCCAACTTTGAATGCGTTATCATCCAACATGCCTATCTTATTGATCACGTCTCTTCTCATATAAAAACAAAAACCAACACCAGTTGGTGTTTCTATATAAGCCCCTTTATTTATCTTGGCCGCTAATTGATCTAATTCGGAAGGAGAGACGTCAAGAACCCCATTGTTGTCTTGGCATGTGAATGGATAACTACAAATTGTTGCATTATTAGACATTGGTGTAATTGTCGCTATTGATTTATCATTATCTGCATAATCAATCATTCTTTCAAACCAACCTTCAAACACAAAAGCATCAGAGTTTAATAATATTACATCAAGATTATGAGATAAATTACTTATGGCAAAATTTATAGTTCTAACAAACCCTAGATTTTCTTTGTTCAAATGATAATCAAATAGTCCTTTTTGAGAAAGTTCAACAAGCTTCTGGTTTAACTCTTGATCAGGCCCCGCATCGTTAATAACTAACAAACTATATGCATCGGTTGTTTTACTTTTTAGTGCATGATAAATAGAACATAAAGATTCATCTAATCCCTTATAAATAGGTAGTATAACGACACATCGTGTTTTAGATGAATATTTGGCTGGTAGCAAGTCATCCCATAAATGATCTTCAGGAGATAAGGGAGTAAACCATAATTTTTTCTGTAAATCGGATTCTATTTTCAAATTATTATCTAAACTAATATTATCGGAATTTAATATATTACTTTTGACCGGTAACTTTTTTGATAAGATATTTAAACCAAGAAAAGTTATCTTCTTATAACCATTATTGCGCTTTATCACGAGAACTTTTTTTAAAAAAAATTGTTCATTTGTCATGAATTTTCTTTTATAAATAGTTATCCCTAAACATTTAACTTTTATTGTTGAGCTAGATTTAATTCTTTTTAGCATTTATTTCCACACTAATTATGATTGCAGTATTAAAAAAATTATAACGCTATTTTTAATTAAATTAAACATATAATATCAATATATTTACATGTAATTAATCATACTGGTATATTTCATTTAACTTCAAGTTAAAGCATGATAAACTATTTCATTAATTATATTTAGTTAAATTAATCATTTCGGATTTTAATTATGAAAATAATAGTTACTGGGGGAGCTGGTTTCATTGGTTCTGCTGTTGTCCGCTATATTATAGATCACACCTATGATGAAGTATTAGTTATCGATAAATTAACTTATGCAGGAAATTTAGAGTCTTTAGATAAAGTATCGAAAAGTAATCGATTCCATTTTAAGCAAATTGATATTTGTGATAGAAATTCCTTAAGAAAAATGATAACAGATTTTCAACCTGATATTATTATGCATTTGGCTGCCGAAAGTCATGTCGATCGTTCTATTGATAATCCATCGACGTTTATAGAAACTAATGTAATAGGTACTTTTTCTCTTTTAGAAGAGTCTTTAGCATACTGGAAAAATATAGACTCTTCTAGAAAGGCTAATTTCCGTTTTCACCATATTTCGACAGATGAAGTTTATGGTGATTTGCATGGAACAACAGATTTATTTACAGAAAAAACTCCTTATTCACCAAGTAGTCCTTATTCAGCTTCAAAAGCATCAAGTGATCATCTTGTTCGAGCTTGGCATAGAACTTTTGGGTTACCAACCGTCATTACTAATTGTTCAAATAATTATGGCCCTTATCACTTCCCTGAGAAATTAATTCCTTTAATGATTTTAAATGCATTAGAAGGGAAACCTTTGCCTGTTTATGGTAACGGTCTACAAATAAGGGATTGGTTATATGTCGATGATCATGCTAGGGCTCTTTATTTAGTCGCGACTAAAGCAAAGGTTGGAAAGACCTATAATATAGGCGGGCACAATGAGCAGAAAAATATCGATGTTGTTAATCTTATTTGTGAATTACTTGAAGAATTGATGCCAAATAAGCCTTATAACATTAAATGTTATAAGGATCTAATCACTAATGTTGCTGATAGACCTGGTCATGATCAACGTTATGCTATTGATGCATCTAAAATATATCATGATTTAGGCTGGAAACCACAAGAAACCTTCGAAAGTGGTATGCGTAAAACAGTTGAATGGTATTTAAATAATCAAGCTTGGTGTGATCATATTAAAGATGGTTCATATACCAGATCTAGACATGGTATTATTAAATAAAATAATAGGTTGAATTATGAAAGGAATTGTACTTGCAGGTGGTTCGGGAACACGTTTATATCCTATAACTCGTGGTATTTCAAAACAATTACTCCCTATATATGATAAACCGATGATCTATTATCCGTTATCTGTTCTTATGTTAGCCGGTATCCGTGATATATTAATTATTTCAACACCGGATGATTTGCCTTTGTTCAAACGATTATTGGGAGATGGTTCGCGATTTGGTATTCAACTTAGTTTCGCAGAACAACCAAAACCTGAGGGTTTAGCTCAAGCATTTTTAATTGGTGAAGAATTTATCGAAGGTCAGAATTGTTGTTTAATTTTAGGGGATAACTTATTTTTTGGAGAGAGTTTTGGTAAAAAATTAGAGAAAGTTGTATCACAAAAGAATGGTGCAACAATTTTTGGTTACCAAGTTGTTGATCCGGAACGTTTTGGTGTTGTAGATTTTGATGAAAATTTTAAAGCATTATCTATTGAAGAAAAGCCAATTAAACCAAAATCAAATTGGGCGGTTACAGGGCTTTATTTTTATGATGAAAATGTTGTTGAAATGGCGAAACAAGTCAAACCATCTATGAGAGGAGAGTTAGAAATAACAACACTTAATCAAATGTACTTAGACGCAGGATTATTGAATGTTGAGATACTTGGTAGAGGATTTTCTTGGCTTGATACTGGAACTCATGATAGTTTAATTGAAGCTTCATCATTTGTTCAAGTTATAGAAAAAAGGCAAGGTTTAAAAGTGGCTTGTCTTGAAGAAATCGCCTATCGTAATGGCTGGATAAGTTTTGAACAAGTAAAAGAAGAAGCTGTCTGTTTAGGCAAAACATTATATGGACAATACTTAGCCAAATTGATAAATCATTAGAGGTTCAAATGGAAGTTATACAAACAGAAATTCCAGATGTGAAAATAGTTAAACCTAAAGTATATGGAGATGAAAGAGGTTTTTTTCTAGAAACATTTGAGCAAAAACGTTATCAGGAAATGTTAGGTATCAATTTAAATTTTGTGCAGGACAATCATTCTCGTTCACAAAAAAATGTATTAAGAGGTTTGCATTTTCAAAAAGAAAATCCTCAAGGGAAGTTGGTTAGAGTTGTCAGGGGTGAAGTATTTGATGTAGCTGTAGACATTCGAAAAGATTCGGCCACTTATGGTAAATGGGTTGGTGTTATTCTTTCTGAAGAGAATAAAAATCAATTGTGGATTCCACCAGGCCTTGCTCATGGATTCTTAGTTTTGTCTGATATTGCTGATTTTGAATATAAATGCACAAACTATTATGATCCTAACTCTGAAGGATGTTTACTTTGGAATGACCCTATTGTGAATATTAATTGGCCTACATCAATGGTAATCTTGTCTGAAAAAGACAAATTAGGTAAAACGTTAGAGGAGTTATAATAAATCATATGAAAGTTTTGTTAACAGGAGCTAATGGCCAATTGGGTAATTGTCTTGTAGATGTTTTTCCATCAAATTGGGAACTAATTAAAACTGATACAAAACAACTTGATATTACTGATGAACATGCGGTAAATTATTTTATCGCTGAATGTAAGCCTGATGTGATTATTAATGCCGCTGCATATACTGCTGTTGACAAGGCCGAGGACTTTCCTCAAGATGCCTACAATGTCAATGTCACAGGCCCAAAAAATTTAGCTATTTCATCAAGAAAATATAATGCAAAATTTTTTCATGTCTCGACTGATTATGTTTTTGATGGAACTAATAATATTCCTTATACAGAAGAAGATACTACCAACCCAATTAATATTTATGGCCAAACAAAACGTGATGGTGAAATTGCTGTTTTAGATAATGATCCATCAGCTGTTGTAATTAGAACTTCTTGGGTATTTAGCCCATATGGTAATAATTTTGTTAAAACAATGTTGAGATTAGCCACTGAAAAACAACAATTATCTATAATTGATGACCAAATTGGTAACCCAACTTATGCTGGAGATTTGGCTCAAGTTATTCTTTATTTGCTTGATCAAAAAATTGACGGAGGCATTTATCATTATTGTGGTGATAGTTCAACATCGTGGTTTATGTTTGCCAAAAGAATTTTTGAAATCGCTTTAACCCAGAAAGTAATAACTAAAGTACCAGAAATTATTCCAGTCAAAACCCAAGCATTCCCAACAAAAGCTAAAAGACCAAAATATTCCGTGATGAGTATTGAAAAATTAGGTAAGTATGGTCTATCTGCTTCAGATTGGAATAAAGGATTGCTTCACAGTATTACCAAAATTAACTCTGATAATTAATCTAAATAATCCTATATTTCATGACTATTTATTTTGCAGAATGGAATGCTGATTATGAAAAGAGCATGATCAACGCCCTAAAACAAGAGTATGATGTAATACTTTTTAACAAATTAATGAAGCATTTTAGAGATATTAATTTTTCATTAGAAAGAAAAAATTATCCCCGAAAATGGTTTATCAAATTAAATCAATTAATTAAGTTAAGAAAGTTAAAACCTAATGATATTTTATTATGCAGTGGCTTTGGTATATCAGGATTTATAGATTTAGTTAAAGACGTGAATTGTCATCGAGTATTAGTTTTACGCGACACAATTAATGTTTTAAATAATTGTATGAAAAACAAGAAAAAATGGCTACGTCAAGATGAAGATTACATAACCAAAATTACTCCTCATTTCGATACAATATACAGTTTTGATTTTGATGATTGTAAAAAATATAAATTTAATTATTTAAATCAATTTTTACCTTTTACTATCTCAGAAATCAAAAAAATTAGAGAAGAAATGAATTATAATATAACGACGAGAAGTTGTTTTTTTATTGGTGAGTATTTAAGTAATCGGGTAGAGGTAATAAATAATTTAGCTCCTATATTATTGAATAATAATTATAATATTGATTTTCATTTAATCAATTACAGATTAGGTTCAAAAAAAGCCAAGTTAAATTTAAAAAAATCAGATTATTATAGTTTAGGGCAAAAAATTAGTTATTTTGACAATATTGAAAAGATAAAACAAAGTGATATCATTTTAGAAATTGGTCAAATAGGTCAAACAGGGGTAACTTTAAGGGCAATAGAAGCAATATTATTTAATAAAAAATTAATTACTACAAATAAATCTATTAGAGAATATGACTTTTATAATCCAGAGCAGATTTTTATTCTTGAATCTCAGAATTATATAGATATTATAAAATTTTTACAGACAAAGTTTACTCCTGTTTCTTTAGATATTTTGTACCGATATAGTGCTGATGCAATGTTAATGACTATTAAAAATGATTTAATCAAGGATAGTTGATTGTATTAATGTTTAGTTAATTTTTTAATACAATATATAATGTTACAAATCATGCCAGAAAAATATTTTTTCTGTAGAATTTTGTGTTTTGAACAATATCTCATTTGAGTAGAGGTAGTAGCAGATAATAATGGCATAGATTTTAATGGTGATTGTTGTTTTGCATTTATAAAGTATTGTGCACATTTATAATTAGTAGCCCATTTATGCCAAGGTTTAGTAGGTCCGATATAATGTATTAATATTGCTTGATCTAAATTAGGGGAATAGGAGGTGCTCTTATTTTTATATTTTAGTTCATAATTAATGCTCACTTGCTGGTTGTACTTTTTATCAAGATATTTAACTTTATCAATAAGTAATAAATTCAATACATCTTGATCTAGATGTGTAAATTTCTTTGATTTATTGCTATCAGAAAGTAATTCAAATGCTTTTGCATTTATATTGTATTCATGCCATGAATTTATATTTATTAGTAAAAAACCAGCATTAAAATAACTTTTAGATAATTTACTTTCATCAAGCCTAATTGCACATTTATTCCACCAAATAGCATTTTTATCAGCAACTACATATGCGATATTTTCTTCAAATGTTAATGTAAATAATTCTTCTAATGATCCTATGCAAATTATATCAGCATCAATGTAAAGGATTGTATCAATTTTTTGATAGAAATAATCAGCTATTATAAATCTAAAATAAGTTGCAATAGACCAGTTTTTTGTTGTTGGAAGTTTCGATAAGCTTATATCATCAACTAAATAAAGAGTTATATTTGTTTTATATTTTTCAGATAATAACTTAAGATTTTTTTCGAAATCGCCAGTTAAATGGTTAGTAAAGATATGAAAAGAAAAATTGACATTAGAATTAAATATTAAAATAGAAGAAATTGAAACAGCACATCCTAAGAAAAAATTTTTATCTATTCCATAAGCTATATCTAGCTGATTAGCGTTACTAATATTATTGTGATAAAAAGTTATTTTTTTTATAATATGATCGTTGGCATTAAGATGCATTGCTGATTTCCTATTTGTAATAATCTACAAATAAACGCATTTAATTAAAATAAGAATACTGTTAATTTAAACACGCAATGAACTGAACAGAACGGAACTTTACTTTACGCTTAATTTATTCGCTATTATATAGATAATATAAATTATTGCTAGTTGAAAAAGAATTGAAATAAAATGATAAACAATATAGTTTATATAGTATAATTAGTGTTTTGATAAAACATTACCTTTTATGAAAAATAAATATAGTTCGTTAAACACAATTAAACAATTGTGGCCATTTATTTCTCCATATAAAAAAGCTTTAATAGTTGCTGTTATTGCACTTTTATTAAACGCTGCAACTGATGCAACATTAATTTCACTAACTAAACCATTATTAGATAATGGATTGATGGATAAAAATTATGAACTTTTAGTTCTTTTTTCAATTGGTATTATTGGTTTGATTGCTTTACGTGGGTTATCAAATTATTTTTCAACTTATTGTCTTTCTTGGTTGTCGGGAAAGGTTGTAACTAAATTTCGCCAATTAATTTTTAATCATTTAGTCAAAAGTCCTACGAGTTTTTTTCAAAAAAGTTCAATCGGTGATCTTGTAACCCTGATTACTTATAATACCCAATTATTATCAAAAGCATCATCCGATGCTCTTATTATTTTAGTGAGAGAAATCGCCTATGCTATTGGTTTAGGCGTAGTAATGTTTTATGGTAATTGGAAATTAGCTTCAGTATTAATTGTTGTTGTACCTATAGTTATTTTTATTGCTCAATTTATAGCAAAAAAATTTCGTCATGCTCTAATTTCTATGCAAAAAGGTATTGGTACCATAACAACTGCTGCCGACGAGATGATTAAAGGGCATAAAGAAATTCTTGTCTATAATGCTCAAAAATATGAAAAAGAAAATTTTTATATAATTAACAAAATTTTTAGGCGAGGTTTATTGAAGATTGTTTTAGTTTCCGGATTATCCTCACCTATTATTCAATTAGTCGCTACAGCCGCTTTAGGCTTAATATTATTTCTTGTCGCAAATCAAACTTTAGATATTACACCTGGTTCATTTACTGTTGTTTTTTCTGCAATGGTTGCTATGATGAGACCATTAAGAGAATTAACTAGTGTTCACCTTGAATTACAAAAAGGTTCTGTTGCTTGTGAAGCACTATTTACTCTTTTAGACACTCCTTTAGAGGAAGATAATGGAAAAATTGAATTAAAAGATGTAAAAGATAATATTGTTTTTCGTCATGTAACTTATACCT
>CALYQD010000024.1 GCA_945280365.1 uncultured Apibacter sp. | reverse complement strand
CCTTTTTAACCATATCTACTAAAAGTAGATTCTCTTTAGAAAGAGTATCTGTTTGTCCATATAAAAACATACTGGATAATATAATATTAAGAAAAATCAAAGGTTTCATCTTTACCATTGTATTTTAATTTTATAATATAATTTACTTTTACTAAATGTCTCATTTCTTTTTCTGGGACAATTGCTATACCTTCTTTAGGAGGATATTTTGCTGGAGGGTCAAAAAAATGAATTTTAGGTATATCAGGATTTAAATCCATTGAACCTGTTAAAAATCCAAATCCTATTTGCATAGCAGTATCATCTCTTTCATTCATTTTCATTGTACCTTTTTCTGTATATGTTATTCTATCAGGAATACTTATTTCTCTCCTAATAATATTCCCTAATTTTGCCTCTGTCGGTACCGGTCCAAAAGTATCTTTTTCTTGTTGATTTATATCATGTGGATTATCACTTAATTTTAAGAGAACATGCCCTATAAATTCATGTTCTAGATTTCTTGCTAGTCCATTATATCTACAAGTTAATTGAGGTGGTTTAACATTATATAATTCATATCTTCCTAAATAACTTACATCGTATTTTACACCTTTTACCATTAAATCATCATCAAAATCCCCTAAATCAATACACGCTATATTTCCTATAAATGTAGTTTTTATATATCCTTTGCTTCCATCTTCATATTTTTTATAAAATTCCTTTCTATATCCCGAAACTATTCCCATAATTACAGGCTGTTCTGCGTATATATCTTCAATTAAAGTCCCCTCTTTATCATATGTATTTCCATTCTCATCTTTACTAATAGAATAAGCCTTATACCCAAAATTATATCCAAAAAGCAATTTCCCTTTAGAAGTCTGTGCCGGGTCTAACTCTCTTTTCCAATGTTCTATGGCTGTAGGCGATACTTTCTCATAGGCCGGTTCGCAATCTCCTTCGTAATATAACATCTCATTTTCCTTATCATACCCTATTTTTATGCCGTATTCTTCATTAAAGGCTTTATGTAACTTCTGGGGTATCTCATATACTTGTTGTCCTTGTTCATCATAAAATCTCGTATGAATTCCACCTACTTTTAATTTTAAATTTGCCTCTGATTTTCCTTCTTCTTCTATATTTTCAATATAAGCATAAACCGTAATTTTATCTGATAATTCCGTCTCTGAAATATCCAATGTTACTTCTTGTTTTCCCATCACCTGAGCTACAGGCATAGGTTTTTCTTCATTATGCTGTATTGACCATTTAGTCTTTCTCAACTCTATCGGTGTTTTCACTTCCCTATTAAACCGGGTAATCTTAAATTTATAAGATTTCCCTTTCTCTACTACTGAAACCTTTTCTCCTTCTTCATTAAATGGACCTTCTAACTTAATTACCCGTAGAGATTCAGGCGGCTTATAATTATTTAGGTATTTTACTCCTCCATCCTTACCTACCATAGTAACCTTTTTTGCATTAAAAGTAAGATCTCCTCCATTGGCTGTAAGGGTTATAGAGCCTTTTGCCCTTTTTATGTTTTCTCCTCCTATGGTACGAACTATTTTTCCTCCTTCCATTTCTTAAATATATATTTTATTTATACTTATGTTTATTTAATCAACAGTAGAATCTTTCCTTTACTAAAATATATACATTATCCCATTTGAGCAAAATTATTTTTCTCAATTTTCAATAAATGTTCCTATTATTCCTCCTAAGATACAATAATGCTTTTTAACCTGTTTTTTAAATATATCAGTACAATCAAACAACCTCAGGTTATTTTTGTGGAAACTTTCGCCACTTTCAAAAGGAAGTTTAAATTATCTTTTGCATTTTTTTCTGTTTTTATAATGGTAAATATTTTGTTTTTACGCAATTAACTTCGTATATCTATTATTCTAATTCTTTTGTTGTAGTATTATTTACAGGTTTCTTTTTATCAGACATAGATGTCTCTGTTTCAAATTTATTATTGGAATCCGTGCTAAAATATATGCCCTGGGATAAAAAGTTAATAAATAATCAATAAAAATTTTGGATGAATAAGTATAGAATTACTAGCAACCAGAAAGTAAAATATTCCTATAACCCTTATTTAGAAACGTATCTACTATCGGCTATTTCTCTTGGATTTTTTTTAATGCTCCGGTCTATTTTCCGATACAGAAAGTTATTTTTGTTGTATAATATCCTTTTACTTTCCTTTGTTTTCAATATTAGTAATTTGTTTAAAACGAATTCAATACGTTAACCCCAATTGCCACAATGGGATAATATTTAAAAATCCGTTTTCTATATCATCTTTTACAATATATCCGTTTTCAATCTCTTTAATCTGTTTTTGTCCTTTGTTCTTGCCTCCGACTTGAAAAGTTTTGTCAGCAATCATAAAATCAGAAACAGGTGATGTAAACACATCATGTTTCACTCGCATTTGATTTAAAAAGAATGTCTCCCGAATATTTCCGATGTTAGACGTGTCTTCCGCAAGGCTGTATATCAGATTGGTATTGTCCAAATATATTTTAGCCACCTTACCCAATCCTCGAATACCGCCCGTATTATCTCTCAGTTGAGCTATCATGCCCGCTTCTTCTATATACAGGCAATAATCCGAAATGTTGTTTCTACTAGCTGATAACAGTTCTGCTATTTTGCTCATATTGGGTTTGAATGGTGTACTTTTGGAGATGATAGCAAGTAATTGTTTAAGCTTTCTCCCTGTTGCTACATTCATATTCGCATACATCGGAATATCATTTTCCAACGTTTGGTTAATTATCTGCCCTAAGCGTATATCAAAATGCTCTTCCAAAACAAACGGATAATATCCTCTTTTCAAATAATCAGCAAAAAGAGGTAAAGGGCGGTCCATTTCTGCAATCTCAACTTTGTGTTGCAATATTTCTTCTAAAGAATATGTATTTGCATATATATTGTGAAACAGTTTCAGATATTCACGAAAAGATAAGCCTTGCATATTATAAATAATGGCTCTACGGCTTAGGTCGGAAGTTCCTTTCTTTATATCCAAAACAGAAGAGCCTGTAAATACAACCTTCAAATCTTTATGATAGTCATAAATCAGTTTTAGTTCCTTAGCCCAATCCTTATATTTATGAATTTCATCTATAAACAAGTATTTACCTCCGTATTTAACAAAAGTATCTACCAATTCTGTAATCCTATTGCCTACAAAATAAAAGTCCTCTGCTGTCACATAAAGCGTTTCAGTCGGGTTTAGATTCTGTTTGATATATTGTAATACTAAGGTCGTTTTACCTACACCACGAGGTCCTATAAGACCAATCATTCGGCTTTGCCAATTGATCTCATCGTACATATAGCGTAAGAAACCTGTATCAGTCTCTTTTATTAGTTTGTTGGAATATTCAAATAACTTTTCCATGAATCATCTATTTTCTACAAATATAAGATTATTGCACTCAAATAAAACAAATATTTACATTATTTGCACACTTATAGTGCGTTTGCTGAGCTAATCTTATGAAATAATCGCCCAATAACCATTCCTAGCTGTACCATGATGAATAATAACACCTTCTGCTGCCATTTTTTGAAGGTGATATTTAACACCATCGGGGGGTATGCCCAAAATAGAAGCTAGTTCGTTACGCGTAATCTTAGGATTGTTACGTATTTGTTCTAAGATCTTGTCTCGTGTTGAGCTTGGAGAACTGCTTTCAAGTGCCAATGTTTCATCAATCACACCTAAAATAAACTCAATGAATGGCGTACATCCAATTTCTCCTCCGCTAATTGCAATTGCATTATAATACTCCTTTTGATATTTATAAACAATATTTTCAATAGGTAAATTCTTGAACACAGGTCGCCAATAGGTAAGAATGAGAGTTTGCCACAATCTACCTGTCCGCCCGTTACCATCCGAAAAAGGATGTATAAATTCAAATTCATAATGAGAAATATACAGCTCTTTATCAAAAGGATGCTCTTCTGTGTTATTCAGCCATTCGAAAAGTTCTTTCATTAATTGAGGTACAAGATGTACAGGTGGTGCATAATGAATAATCTCTTCACCGGAAGCAACACCAACGCCTCCTGATCTAAAATGTCCTGTATCATTAATCAAGCCTATCTCCATTGTAAGATGTGCTTTAAGGAGATCATCTATATTGTTAGGATTCAATTTATCAAGCAGTTCATAGGCTTTGATGGCATTGCGTATCTCTTGCACTTCATTGATCTGCGCGATAACAGGTTTGCCATCTAAAATTGCTGTTATTTAATCTGTCGTCAAGGTATTACCCTCGATAGCCAAAGAACCTTGAATGGTTTTGATACGGTTTATTCGGTGCAATCTCAATTCCTCTTGAGCATAGAAACTGCCGACAGCTTATTATATTTATATTTTCTTTTTATAGCACTTTATTTTCCCTTGTTTTCTTAGTCTATTTACCGATGCAGAACTTACTAAAAATATTTCCGAGAAGCTCGTCGTTAGAAACCTGACCAACAATTTCTCCCAAGGCTTCTAAAGCACGGCGTAAATCAATTGCAACCAGCTCGCTGCTAATTCCAGTTTTTAGGCCTTCTTCACATAATAACAATGATTCGCGGGAACGGATGAGAGCATTAAGATGGCGCACATTGTTTATAATGGTTTGTGAAGCAACTTTTTGAGATTCTATATAAGAATGCATACTTTCCTTAAGTTCTGAAAGATTTGAGTTTTCTTTAGCAGAAATAGTGAGAACAGTATAATTTTGTGAAATATCTTCAGGAATTTCAGAAGTAGTAAAACTGCAGATTGTATCCAATTTAGTCAAACATATAAGTATATGAACATTATCCCGTTGGAATTTATCCAAATCTGATTTTATTTCTTTCCAGTCCAATTGCTGTAAATCTGCCAAATATAAAATAATAGAAGCTTCCTTTGCCTTTTGCAGTGCTTTAGCCACACCAATCGCTTCTATTTGGTCTTCAGTATCCCGCAATCCGGCAGTATCTATAAACCGAAAATGAATTCCATTAATAATCAAGGATTCTTCAATGGTATCTCTAGTGGTTCCAGCAATTTCACTTACAATAGCTCGCTCTTCCTGCAACAAAGCATTTAACAGGGTAGATTTTCCAGCATTTGGTTTTCCTAAAATAGTTACCGGTACTCCATTTTTAAGCGCATTTCCATAGGAAAAAGATTCAATCAAAGGATTAATTACTCCTAAAATTTTATCCATTAACTGTATAAGTTGAGAACGGTCCGCAAATTCTACATCTTCTTCAGAGAAATCCAATTCCAATTCCAACAGAGAGGCTAAATCCAACAATTCTACCCGCAGCTCTTTTAAAAGCGAAGAAAAACCACCTCTCATCTGAGATAGAGCCATATCATGGCTCGCTTTATTTTCGGCTGCAATTAAATCTGCCACTGCTTCAGCCTGGCTCAGGTCTATTCTTCCATTGAGAAAAGCCCGTTGAGTAAATTCTCCGGCAAAAGCTAAACGACAGCCTTTTTTTAATAACAAAGCTAATAGCTGCTGTTCTATGTATTGAGATCCGTGACAGGATATTTCCACCAGGTTTTCAGCTGTAAAAGTTTTAGGAGCTAAAAAAATAGAGACCATCACCTCATCTATAGTTTCATCCTCATCTACAATAAATCCATAATGGACGGTATGTGAAGGCACTTCATTGAGATTTTTACCCTTAAATACCCCATTTACAATCGAAATAGAATCTTTACCCGAAACTCGTATAATTCCCAACGCACCTATTCCATTCGGGGTAGCCAATGCACATATAGTATCTTGAAACATTTTTGTAAAAACTTAAAAAACTAATTAGATTTACACGGTTTATCAATATAAAGCTTTCCTTGAATATGATCATATTCGTGTTGGAATATGGTTCCTGTATAATCTTCAGTACGACTACCTCCTAAAAATTTATGAGTGACTTTTTTCTTGTTTTGGTCAATATATTCAACTTCAATCCATGAATAACGTCGAGAAGCTCCATATTTATCAGGAACCGATAGGCAACCGTCCTTTTGGAAACATATAAATTCCGGAGAATAAGAAATGATACGCGGATTAATCGCTAATTCAACAGTTTTTTCCTCCTTATCTAAACGATAGAATAAAAATACATTACGATTAATGCCTATCTGGGGAGCTGCTATCCCTACTCCATTTTCCTCCAACATAGTAAGATATAATTTTTTTACTAATTGTTCCAAATCTTTATTCTTTTGTATTTTTCTTACATCCTTTGATGGTTTTCTTAATAGAAGCGAATCTTTTTTATCGGATATTTTTAAAACTCTTGCAGGTGAATCGGGATTCGTATATAATATTTTCTTTTCTCTAGAGCAAAAAGAACTTTTACATGCTGTAAAAATAATAAACAAAAATAGAAATCCAATTTTATTTATTTTCATAATCATTATTTTACTATTATTTTTCTGTCTTTTTTATGTTGTTTTTAATTTCTATGATGGTGGTAAAAAAACTATTCATTTTTTTAAATGCATTAGAATCCTCAACATTTATCAACAAATATTTCTTTCCGGAACATAAAGAAATAATGTATTTTGTATCTTTCCCATCATGAGGTAAACGGCTTTCTCCACTTTTCAGGGAATCCAACTGCAAAATATCTGCTGATGAATCTAATTTCTCCCATATAGCTGCAGGTGTTTTTTCAAATCCTTCTTCTCTTTTATGAGTGCGCCCTATAAGAGAGGTATACAGGATACTATCTTGAGTCAGTGTAAGGGTCTCTTTAAATCCTAACATTCCTCCATACTTGGAATATTCTATCTTGCAGAGCTTATCGTTTGCCACCGATATAGGTTGTTGTGATTTACATCCATAACAAAAGGCTAAAAAACATAGCAAGTAGATCACTCTTTTCACGATAGTAAGAGAATTTATAGTCTAATTTTTCTTAAAGAAGCTGTCCACGAATTCATACTTATTGAAGGGTTGCAGATCTTCCATTTTTTCACCTACTCCAATATATTTTACTGGTATTTTAAATTGGTCTGATATACCGATTACCACACCTCCTTTTGCCGTACCGTCAAGCTTTGTTACGGCTAAAGCGCTTACTTCGGTTGCAGCCGTAAACTGTTTTGCCTGTTCAAATGCATTTTGTCCTGTAGATCCGTCTAAAACCAAAAGGATTTCATGAGGGGCATCCGGAATTACTTTTTGCATAACTCTTTTAATCTTACTTAGCTCATTCATCAGATTGATTTTATTATGCAATCTTCCCGCTGTATCAATCAATACCACATCTGCGCCTTGAGCTTGGGCCGATTGGACCGTATCAAAGGCTACAGAAGCAGGATCTGAGCCCATGCTTTGCTTTATTATGGGAACACCTACCCTTTCCGACCATATGGTCAACTGATCCACTGCTGCCGCCCTGAAAGTATCCGAGGCTCCCAACACTACTTTTTTGCCTTGCTGTTTAAACTGATACGCTAATTTTCCTATCGTAGTCGTTTTTCCAACCCCATTTACTCCTACTACCATTATTACATACGGTTTTTTCCCTTCCGGAATTTCAAATTCCAAATCTGAATTTTTATTCTCAGCTAATAAACTCATGATTTCTTCTTTAAGAATCTGATCTAATTCCGAAGTATTCATAAATTTATCTCTAGCAGCTCGTTCTTCTATTTTTTTTATTATTTTTAATGTGGTTTCTATTCCTACATCGGAAGAGATCAATACTTCCTCCAAGTCATCAAGTACTTCTTCATCTACCTTGCTTTTTCCTGCAATAGCCCTCCCAATTTTATCAAAAAAAGATCGGTTAGATTTTTCCAATCCTTTATCTAATGTTTCTTTTTTTTCTTTTCCGAAAATTTTTTTAAACCAACTCATAGAGATATATAATATAACAAAAATAAAAAAAAAATCATTCACTTTATTGTGAATGATTTTTTAAAACCTTAAAAACCTATGTTATGAAAACTATTTCTGTTTTAAAAATGTGTCAACGTTATCCGCATTCACAACTTTTTCTTCAAAAACGTAAGCTCCTGTTTTAGGAGATTTTACCATTTTGATCACTTTGGTCATTTTTTTAGATTCTGTACGTAATGTTGCTACAACCTTCTTTGCCATGACTAAAATTTATTATTTAATTTCTTTGTGAATAGTATATTTTTTCAACACCGGATTGAATTTTTTCAATTCGATTCTTTCCGGAGTATTCTTTTTATTCTTAGTTGTTATATAACGAGACACTCCCGGCATTCCACTCTCTTTATGCTCAGTACATTCTAAAATAACCTGTACTCTATTACCTTTCTTTGCCATTTTTTAATTTTAATTTTTAGTAATTGATAAGACCTTGTTTGCGAGCTCTAGCTACAGCTTCTTCAATTCCTATTTTATCTATAATTCTTAAACCATGAGCAGATACTTTTAAAAATATCCAAGTATCTTCTGATGGTAAATAGAATTTTTTCTCCATCAAATTTATTTCAAAACGTCTTTTTGTTTTGTTATTAGCGTGCGACACATTATTACCTACCATTGCACGCTTTCCTGTTATTTGACAAATCCTAGCCATTATCTTAAATCTAAATAATATTCTTTTTCATTGAATCGGGTTGCAAAATAACAAATTATTTTTGACTCTTACAACTTTTTTACTTTTTATTTTTTCTAGCTTACTCTACTTTTTATAGTATTCCTACTTATCTTGGACAAAATAGCTTTAGATATAGCATATGCGATTATAATTCCTGCCAATAGTAAGGCTATTCTGGCAATTACATCTCCATATTTAACATAGATAGTTTGAGATGAAGTAAGGTTAATGTTGCCCTTTAAAGCCCCCTGCTTTCCATATGCCAACTGTTTTACAATATCTCCCCTTTGATTTATAAATACTGAAATTCCGCTATTTGCCGAACGAGCGATATCTCGTCTGGTTTCTATGGCTCTCAAACGCGCATATGCCAATAGCTGCTTATGTCCTTGGGAATTGCTCCACCAAGAATCATTAGTCATAATAAATAATGCATTAGCTCCTCTTTTTACAAATTCTGAGACATATTCTCCGTATATACTTTCATAACATATAATAGGAGCTATCTTGGATTGATTTTCGGAATTTGTAAAGAGAATAGGCTCGTCTTGAACTCCCAAGCTTTCCATAGATCCTCCAAAATCCAACAAATACTGTCCTACTAACGGTTTTAGTATGCTGGAATAGGGAAAATGCTCCACTCCTACTACCAATTTCGATTTATTATAATATTGAGCGGAATCTTTTAAATTAATCTGTACCGCAGAGTTATACAGATCTACCCATTGATTTTGACCTTTAAGATAACGTGCCGTTGGAGTTTGTTGACGGGGAAAATATTTTGCCAATGATACTCCCGATACAAAGTTCAATTGCGGATAACTTTTTAACCATTCCTTTATATAATTTATATAAGCGTTGTTTTCAATATTGTTAATAAATACAAATCCATTTCCGGGAAATGCTGTTTCCGGGGCAACTACAAATCGGGTGCGAGGAGTAATTTCTTTTTCTACAGTGGTTAATAGATTTTTTAGAATAAGGGCTCCGTCTTTACTATACTTATCGGTATAAGGATCCAGAGCAGGTTGCGCCAATACTACTTCTTCTTTTTCGAATGATTTTTCTTTATATGATTGATACATAAGAAAGGAAATCGCAATAGGTAGTCCTAGTCCAGCTAGTGAATAGCAGAGCAATTTTCCAATATAATTCTTATTATGAGTGACTTGGTAAGCACGAATGTAGTAAAAGAAAATTAGATTGATCAGTAAAACCCATAAGGTTCCTCCAAATGTTCCTGTTATTTCATACCACTGGATTACTTGTGGATAATCGGCAAAGGCATTTCCTAAATTTAACCAAGGCCAGGACATTTGCCAGTTTAAATGAAATTTTTCAAAGCAAATCCATATAGTAGGAAAAAAAAGCATTCCTCCTCTCGTTCCGATTCTTCTTTTCACCAAATGATATAAGGTAAAAATAAGAGACATGAGTAAACTATTTACAAACAGAGGAAAGAAGAAGGCTATCCAGGAATAGGACCCGTCCGGGTTTTGAGAAAAATGAAGCCATTGGGTAGTCGCCCAATTCCATATCAAAAATGACAAGTAGGATAACCCAAAAACTTTCCAACCAGAAAATTTTTCTTTTTTTACAGTAATTTCATGTTCTACCAATAATAGGGGAACAAATGCAAAAAATAGCAAAAAGGGAAATCCATACGTGGGCCAAGATAAAGCGAAAAGCAATCCACTACCTAGTGCTCGAATAAATTTTTTCATATACTTGTAAAAATAGTTAACTTTGAATTCTTAATTGTTTCAAATCTATGAATAAATTATTTTTAATAATGTTATTCTGTTTGATTTTACTTTCCTGTAAAAGTCATACGGCCGGATCCGTAAATAAATATACCACACCTCCTGAAGTCGGAATTTTAATTACTGATTTACCGAGAAACAGTAAACCTCCGGCATCTTCAGCTCCAGCTAAGGTTAAATCAGTACTGTCTTCATTGAAAAAAGATAGTATAGTTACATCTATGGATACAATTTCTTCCTCATTACCCCATACTCAGGAAGAAGAAAACTCAATACAGACTCTTTCTGTACCTTCATTTTCCTGGGAAATTGGAATACGCCAAACACAGATAGTAGATGTAAGAACTTTATTGGAGTATAAAAACGGTCATATTTACGATGCTATTAATATTGGCGTGGATGATCCCAGCTTTGTAAACCAAATACAGAACCTAGATAAAAACAGTCCAATAGCAATCTATTGTAATTCAGGAATCCGCAGTATGTATGCTGCAAAAATTTTAAAGAATTACGGATTTCAAATCATTTATAATTTAGATGGTGGCCTTAACAACTGGCTAAAAAGTGGAAAAGATATTACAAAATAAATTACTTAAAAATTCACGCCAATATGAAATTAATACCCAAAATTTTATGTTTATTATTTTTAACCAAATTACTCATTAGCTGCACTATAACCGAAGAAATTACTTTTAATCAAGAAGGTAGTCTTTCGTATTCTTATTTAATAGATTTAAATGAGTTCGCAGAATTAACGTCTTCTGATTTCTCAATTACAGACATTTTGCCTAAAGATACTATTTTTTCATATAATAGTTTTTTTCAGGAAAAAAAAGATAGTATCTTAAAATTACCTCTTGAAGAACAAAAAAGAATTTGTGCACTTAAACCATTTTTCTTTAAAACCCATCAAGATAAAGAAAAAGGCGAATATTATGTTCGGATTTACGGAGATTTTGCTAATAGCGATTCGCTAAACTCAGCGCTTGGCGCTTTATACTATTTTAACGACCTTAATGAGGACATTTCAAAATATATTAATTTTCCTGCTCCCAGTTATTATAATTGGAATGGAAAAGAGTTAATAAAAAAAACTGTTGCTTCAGAATGTATAAAACCTGAGCGTTATTACCCATATGGGGGTCCTTTATTTAAGGTTAAAATCAAATATATATTTCCTAGTAAAATAAAAAGAGTTGACAATCCTTTAGCTACTATTTCTAAAGATTTTGTTACTATTTCTAAAGATAGGAAAAGTATTACTATGGAATACGTCGATGGTGTTAATCCCGAATATACAAATTTAAAAGTTGAGCTAGAAAATATAAACGCCATAAATTAACGTTTTTTTCTATCTTATTTTATAGGAATTAAAATTAATGGTGTACAATAGGCCCCCTCCAAAAGTCGAAAATGTCAATTGCACAAAAGGATTAGCTAATTTTTCCAAATGTTGATAAAAAATTGCAATGTAGATGTATGTATAATCTTATTATAAATATTAGAAACTATCTAAGTAACGCTTAAAAAGCATAATAAAAATTATAAGAGCATAAGTATATTTATGCTCTTATTTTTATGTAAAAATTTGATTGAAATGGTTGTAATAAAAATTGACTAGTTAGTTGATTCGTCAAAATGTGTAAAAAAAAGTAATTAAAAATATAATATCTTATAATTGCTTAAAATGCAGTTTAAACGTAAGAATACAGAGCGATACTCCACAAAAACAGCTAATAATCTATTAGCACATATTTATTGAATGACTGGGAAAATATATGTGTTGTAGTAGAAATATTTTTATTACTTGTTAAAATTAAATATCTTACAAAGATATTTTAATATCTATAATTTTATTATTATTTAAATTTGATATATTGTAAATCAAAATATTGAGTCAAATAAAATAAATCAATATTTTTTTATTATTTTTTATCTAAAAAATCTTATCTTGAGAAATATAACATTAAATTCAGTTATTTTTCCATTATAAAAGTATAGTGTTAAATTGTAATTAAGAAAACAAACATTAAATCATATTTTAACATAAAAAAATAAAGTTTTTTTAATTTTTATTAATCAAATTTCAGCTTTAAGTACGATAATTTCCTCTAACCTATTTATTTTGGTTTCATCGGCTCTTAATTTTTTTGTATTTGCATATTATCAACTAATACAGAAAGAAATAACTTTTCTTTATATTTTATTTTTACCTTTTCCACCTTTCCTGTCAACAACCAAATTGGGTTAATATATATAAGGGTATCTGGTATGATGTTTGCTACTACAACTGAATTTATAGTACTCTTCTTTACTGCTCCCTTCCCCTCTAGTTTATACCTATACTTTTAATAAATTTTTTAAAGATAATATAAAATAAATATTGCGTATTTAATATAAATTAATTTACCAATTAAATTTCTATCTATTTAATTATATTTAAATCTTATTATAATTATTACTTTGTTAACCATACATAAATGTTTCTATTAGATCAACAGTAAGAATAAATATTTTTATTGTTTTTTTTAATTTATTGTTCTATTTTAAAAGAGTCAGATCTTTCTATCAATAGTACATTTTCTTGACGTAAAAAAGGTGTTATCTAATTTGATTTATCCTCTTAAGTTTCTATTAAAAATTATATTTATGATAAATATATAATTCCATACAATACTCATTTTTTTTAGCTATAAAAACTGATTACTAAAAAATATTTTAGTCAATTCCTCATTTTATCATATTCCTTATCCCTTTTAATAAACAATAACAATAGTTAAACTTAAAATACACTATTTTTTATTTTTTATCTATTTAATGTTACCCTTACCCCTTATCCAGAAACACTCTTACAATTTGTCTATGTATACTCTAATTATTTACTCAACTTTTATATATCATATATTTTAATTCAATAAATAATCATTTTTTTAACATTTTTTCAAATATACTATCTATTATATATTATATAATATTATTAATATATTTTCATTTATTATATAAT
>CALYQD010000023.1 GCA_945280365.1 uncultured Apibacter sp. | reverse complement strand
AAGAATATTTACGCCTTCAGGAAAAACATCACCTCAAAACAAATTTAACGGTAAACAGCTGGATGAAATTAATTTATAATCCACCATATTACCCCTTATTGGATTCTAATTTTATTGCAAAAAGTGAATTCATTAAAAATTATGATAAAATGAAGTATTATGTAGAATTCGATAAACTAATAAGTAATTATAAAATAATATATTATGCTTATAAAGATAATGAATCAAATATTTTTTTATTTCTACTGTATATCGCACTATCTTTATCATTAGCTATATTCTCTTTTCGAGTAACTAGTGGAAAAGCTTGGTTAATATCTTTTGTAATTTACGGCTTGCTGTCATTCATTGGTGGTATCATTACCTTGTTTTCGAATTTTAAGGATTTAGAATTCTTTACTTATTACATTTACTGGACACTTATATTTATAGTTATGTGTATTTATATGGCAATTATGCTTATTAATAAACAATCAAAGAGCAAATCATCTCTTATGATAAATTTAATAATATGGATGATCCCTTATTTGTCTATGTTTTGTTATTTTATATTTGGAAACTGTAATGTAAAAAATAATACATTTATGGATAAAGCACAAAAATACTTTTTTATCCATGACTCAATTTTTTTCTGGATTAATCTTATATTTGTAATCGTCATTTTACCATTTGTATGTAAAATAATTATAAAATGGCGTGCCTTGCCTGAAGGATAAAACAATTCAAGCTGTTTTTATGTGTATATATGTATAAGAAAATCCCATTATCTCTCCGAATTTTTTTAGTGATGATCATGGTAGAAGTCAGCACCATATTTGCAATGGGGCTGATTACATTTTATCAATATATAAGAATTGCTGAAGAATATAATAATAAAAGACTAGGAAGGAAAGAACAATTAATAATTGAAACTTTCGATTATCTTATCTCAAGCCACAATACAAAACCGGATGAAATAAAATCTAAAATAGGAAATAAAATTTATGAGATTTCGGATATAAACAATATTGATATAAACTTTTATTCTCTAGATGGAAAATATATCATAGGAAACAAACTACCAAACCCTAAAACCGACTTTGTTCCAAAAGAAATTTTAAAAAATTTAAATGTTAACAATGATCGTATAGAAGTTAACAATAAGTTTCCTAATTCTGAAGATACTTATACCTCTGTCTATAGATATATATACAACAATGATTATCAACCTATTACGATCATAAATTTTCCTTTCTTACATGATGAGGCATTTCTAAGAAAAGATTTTTATTCCTTATTATATAGATATTTAATAATTATGCTTATCGTATTAATTGTTAGTGGAATTTTTTCTTGGTTCTTTTCATTATCCTTAACCCGAAAAATTAAAGATATTGCTTACCGTCTAAGGGATACCGGTGCTCTCACTCATAATAGACCAATTTTATACAATTATATTGATGAAATAAGTCCTTTGGTTAAAGCCTACAACATCATGCTTAGTAAATTTAGGGAACAAACGGATGCACTTGTAAAAAAAGAAAAGGACAACGCTTGGAAAGAAATGGCAAAACAGGTTGCCCATGAAATTAAAAACCCGCTTACCCCTATGCGGCTAGAAATTCAAAGCTTTCAAATGAGGTTCAACCCCAATGACCCTCAAATTCATGAAAAGTTGGATTCATTAACTCGCTCTCTTATACAGCAAATTGACACTATTTCATCGATAGCCGGAGCCTTTTCCAACTTTGCTAAAATGCCCGTAAAAAAAGATGAAAATTTAAATATTATACAAGTAGTAAAAGTTTCTTTGGAAATATTTCCTTCACAACAAATTTTGCTGGATATACTTGAAGATGTTATCCTATTAAATATTGACCCTAATTTATTGAACCGTATACTGACTAATTTAATAAAAAATGCATTTCAATCCATTCCTGAAGGAAGAACGCCCAATATTATAGTAAAAATAAGACAAGATTCACGAATGGTATATTTTTCTGTTATTGATAATGGAAGTGGAATCCCTAAAGAAATTCAAACAAAAATTTTCACCCCTCATTTTTCTACGAAAACAAAGGGTAGCGGATTGGGTTTAGCTATAATAAAAAAGCTTATAGAGGAGTACAATGGTTCCATTACCTTCATTTCTGAAGAGGGAGAAGGAACTATTTTCAAATTTGAAATTCCAAAAAATGGATAATATTTTTAAATTTAAAAAATTTCATATACTTCAAGACAATAGCGTTTTTAAGGTGGGTACAGACAGCGTATTATTAGGATGTTTGGCAAATCTTAACGAAGCTGCTGCAATTCTTGATATTGGCACAGGTACAGGAATCCTTTCATTAATGTGTGCTCAAAGGAATCCCTATTCTCAAATTACTGCTATTGATTCTGAAAAAAACGCATATTTACTTGCTTTGAAAAATTTCAAAAATTCCCCTTTTTCAAATAATATAACTTGTATACATGCTGATTTAATAAGTTTAAACACAGATAAAAAGTTCGATTATATAATATGTAACCCTCCGTATTTTAAAATATCTAAAAAATTACATCAAATACATCCGATAGCCAGGCATCAAATAAAACTGAATTATGAAGATTTAATTAGAATGTCCGCATTATTATTATCCGAAAAAGGAAAGATTGGATACATTTTCCCGATTGAAAACGAGCAGGAAGTTATAGAACTTACTAAACGCTATAATCTATTTCCCGAAAAAATAATATATATAATGGGCATAAAAAATGGCAAGATTAAAAGGGTTTTTGTTGAACTTTGCAGAAATAATAAAAAAATTACTCTAAAAAAATTCGTTATAGAAGAAAAACCACGCATTTGGTCAGAAGAATATAAAAATTTGACTAAAGATTTTTATTTATAACAAAATCGTAAAAGCGTGCTTTGTATGCTCTATCATCCAAATGTGTTCTTTTTTTAGCAGAGAAATAATATCAAATCGTACTTCAAAATCGAGATTGTTAGTTTGAACATATTCGTTGGCAGCTTTAATTAAAAGTTTTCTTTTCTGGAGATTTACAGCATCTTTAGGATCCATAATTCTTGTGTAATTCCTAGCTTTAACTTCAACCATAACAATTTCCGCATTATCTTTAGCAATAATATCTATTTCCGCTTTTCCAAATCTCCAATTTCTTTCCATTATCTCGTATCCTATCTCTAACAGATAATGAGATGCTTTTCTTTCTGCTTCTCTTCCAAAATCATTATGATAAGCCACCTTATATTTTTTTATTATATTATATAAAATTATATTTATATAAAATACAAATATATTATATTTGAAAAAAAATAAGTATGAAGAATACGGCTTTATTAATTTTTAGTTTTTTCTGTTTCTTCATTTTTTTCTCCTGTGGAGATGAAAATTTTGAACCTTATCCGAATCAAGGATTTGATATCTACAAAGGCTTATTACCTTCAGAATATATTCAAACGACAACAGATAGAAATACCGGTGCTAAAATAACCACTACCACAACCCTTCATTTCGATAATTTAAATAGATTAATATATGTAGAATCTTCGATTTCAGATTCTATAATAAGTACTCAAAGTATCACTTATAATGAAAGTAATGGAAATGTAAACACCTATTCTATTGAAAATGCTAAAGGCACACAGCTATATACCTATGAGTATAAGAAATCGAATATCATACTGGAACATAGGACCTTTAAGACAATTCATCCGCCGAATTATCCTGAAATTGAACCTTACACAAGAACTTTATCAGTTTCAGGCGATAAACTGATTAAAAGTGAAGATCCAAGGGAAATAAAAACCAATATTTGTAAGTATGACAAAAAAGGTAATTTAATTGAATCTAATAAAGAGCATTATGATTATAATAATTTAACAGGTATAATGAGCAATACAAAAACGCCAAAATGGTTATTTGTAGCGCTAGAAGGAAACTTACCTTTTTCTAACAATTTAGTTAATAATTGTATCATCGGCAAAAATAGGGCAACTTACAAATATGAGTATGATAAAGACTTACACCCTAAATATCCTAAAAAAGTTATAATAAATAACAATGAAGTGATCACGATAAAATATATACTGGCTAAATAATTTTATTTTAATTATTTTTGAAATTAGAAATCTTATAATATAGTTATATCCAATCAAAAAGCTATTCCTAATACATTAGTTAAAATGTAACAACTAACACTAAAATGACGGAGATTTTTATTAATTATGATTCCTAAAATAATACATTATTGTTGGTTCGGTAATAATCCTATGCCAATAAAAGTTTTAAATAATATCCAAGATTGGAAAAAAAAACTTGCTGATTATAAGTTTGTAGAGTGGAACGATAGTCATCTTAACTTAATAAACAATCAATACGTCAAAGAAGCATATCAGGCTAAGAAATTTGCATTTGTTGCTGACTTTTTTAGGGTTTACGCTTTATATAATGAAGGTGGAATTTATTTAGATACAGATATAACTCTATCTAAATCTTTTGATCCTCTTCTCAATTTAGATTTTTTTTCATGTTACGAAAACTGGAGAGAAATAATCCATCCTATTTCTACGGCAACTTTAGGAGCTGCTAAAAATAATCTTTTTATTAAAGAAATTTTAGATTCATATAAAAATGATAAGTTTATTATAAAAGGGAAGCCAGATGTAACAACTAATGTTAAAAGAATAACCACTATATTAAAAAATAAAAAATTAGTAGCCGAACCATATAATAAATTTGATACTTTAAATATTTCGTCAAAAGAAGTCATTTTTCCTTCCCATTATTTTTGCGAAAAAATTGAAGGCTATGATAATTATTGTGTTCATGAATTTTATGCTTCTTGGAAAGATGACAGTAACGATGAAATTATCCATGCAGAGTTAAAACAACCTTATAAAATTAAATTTAAGGTAAATAAGAAAGTTGTATTTGTTAAATTAAAGCAAGAAACGATACCCAATAGAATATTATTTTCGTTTTCATTTATGAAAAAAAAATATGCATTTATCATTATCTAAATAGGAATATTTAATTTTGCAACATAAACTAACTATTGTTGTGCCTGCCTATAATACAAAAAAATATTTAAGAAAATGTTTGGATAGTCTTGTTAACCAAACTCTCAATGATATTGAAATACGCTGCATAAATTATGGTTCAAAAAATAATTCACATATTATTTTAAACAAATACGCTAAAAAAGGCTCTAAAATAAAAATCTTTAATAAATTTAATGGGGAGCTGTCATCTGCAAGAAATATGGGCATAGAAAATGCCAGAGACCACTATATAAATTTTCTTGACTTGGATGATTATGTTGAAAATAATGTTTACGAATTAGCTTTATCAAGATTTGTTAACGATAAAGTCAATCTAGCACATTTTTCAACAAATTTAGTTATCGAAGCAAATAATTGCGAACGTTACAATCTATATTATTTTCAACACAAATTTCTTGGATTGATCAAATTTACTAGCTACGTTATTAACAATTCAGATATTTTTGATTGGGATAATATATATAAATTTTCAATTATTAACAATTTTGGAATAAGTCCGTCCATAAGGTAAACACTAAAAATAAATATATAATTTACTCATGAGCTACATTTATAATGTAGCTTTTTACATTTTTAAATCAATATATGTCCTAATAATTAAATCAATTTTTTAATAATATAAATATTAAACATTATCTTATCCTTCGTATTCACTAATTAAGTTAAATTAAAGTATATTTTTAATTATAAAAATATATTACAACTCATTTTAGAATAAATTAACTATATTTGATTAATATATTATATAAGATTAACTTCAAATAAGTTTAATTTTAATTATATAAAACAACTTGCCTATGAATTCATTAGTTAAAAAAAATTCTGCAATATTGAATATTTACAACTTTACTATAAGTGTAGACAATTCTATTGAGATCAATAAAATGAATCAATGTATCAGATATATATTCATTTTTTTTCACAATTTTCTTAAAATCACCAAAAAAAATATAATTACAGCAAGAGATATAATATTGAAAGATTTTCTCATCATAAAAAGTTTGAAGTTAAAATCATAATATATACTTCCATCCAGATTTTTTTTAAATTTTCAAACAAACAAATAAATAATGGATATTTAAAATTACTCATTTAAAAATCGTAAGCCTTTTAATTTATTAACCTATGCAATAGAAATACGAGAATTTCAAAAATCTTCACCTTTCTCTGAAAAAGCATAAATCTATACATGAACTCAAAAGGTTATTTAATTTCAAGAGGAGCTTATAGACCTGAAATATTTTAATAGTTATAAAAGATATCCAATTTTATTAGGGATAGTTAATAAGCATTTATTTCACAGCCTCTTAATAACTATGTGCCGCACCTAGTTACATTATGCAAACTAATTTTTCAAAAATTTAATACTATGTCTGGATGAAAAAATCATATGGATTTTAATTATATAAAACATCTAAATACCGAATTAAAAATGAATAAGAAGAGCCTATTAAAAAATTAATTACTTAATAAATAAACTAAATTACATAAAAGTTCTCAGTAAATTATGAACAAAAAAGACTCAAAAAGACTATTATTCCAATTGAAAAACTATGAAGAATTTGCAAAATTTAGCGATTGTTTCTATATTTTACATCAATTAGCTAATCAATATCCAAATGTCACTTTTTTTCAGGAAATTGCCCAAACCTATTATAGTAACAGAAATCTTGATACATTATTAAATCATATTGAAAATACTATACTTAGCCATCCTGAATATAAAAAATTCTGTTTGTTAATAAAAGGATTAATATACGAAGAACAAGAAAAACTAAATGATGCTGAAAAAATGTATCTAAAAGCTCTTGATATAGATTATGATTATTTCGACGCTCGAAACCAATTAATAAAGCTTTACTTCTACAAAAATAAACGTTACCAAGAGACTATTAAACATTGTGAATTAGTATTTTCATATAAAAATTTTGATTTGATTGACAAAAAAAATTATAGCTCAACCTTTAAATGGCTGTATTCTCTATGGAATCCTTTGTTTGAATCTTATATTTATACGGATCAATATATGAAAGCAATTAAGATTATTGAACATAAAAAACAAACTCTAGATATTTTCTTTAAAGGAAATTATGAAGATAATTTTTATGATGAAAATATAATACTATTTAAATTATATTACCTTTTAAAAGATCAAAAAAAATCTAAAGAATTAATATATATATTAAAAAACTATTACAAAGTTTCTGATGAGTTTATTCAAGGATTGAAAAAAGATGCAGATCAAAAATATATAAGTAATCTAAATCCTGAGAATTACGAAATAAGCAAAAATAATTTTAATTAAATAAATAAACACACACAACTATATATAAAAGTATACAATTTTTTTTAGCCTATATTATTATTTTATTTATAAAATCATTCAAGTAAATAATAAAAAAATACAATTTATTTAATTGTATTTTTTTTAGGTAGACAATGCCCTACATCATTTTTTTAAATTAGAAATAATAAGATTTCTTCTTTAAGTTATTAGCTATATTTAATTATAGCTAATAATTTTATTTTTATTATATGATAACTTTTTTAACAGATAATCTTGATTATTAAATCACTTCCCCATAATCTAGTGAAAACTGCTAACGATAGCACCTCATAATGGAATATATTGGTCATTATTCAGCATTATAGTATATAATAAATGTTATTTTATATTTATATAAATAAAAATAATTATATTTACATTATAATTATTTTTAAATATTTTACTCCTAATTTAACATAAAAATCAAATCTTATGAAGCCTTTAGATAAAAAGAATTTAGTTAATTCTAATAAGGAAGATATAGCTAAAAAAATAGTCGATTCTTCCCCAATTAACGAAAAAATAAATCAAAATATCAACCATATAACCACTCCCCTTTCTCAGGCCAGTGATACTCTTGAAAACGCTAAAAAAAACATATCCAACCTCAGTGGAATCTCTACTAAATATGCAGATATCCCCGATGAAAAACTATTTAAGTCTATAGATAATTTTACTCTTACTCCACCCGAAGTTATTGAAAAGCAACTTGAAGAAAAAGCCTCTCAATTTTTTGCCAAATATGGTGGAGATTGGGCTTCTCAACTTAAAAATTCACATATTGTGTATGCTTCTATTTCTATTGATGGAGATGAAGTGTTGAAAGACAGCCATTTTACCCTTACTTTACATCAAAAGATGGCGGAGCATGATATTTTCGAGATTTCTTGTTATGCGGAGGCTTTTGGTGATAAGAATTCTTATCCGATGACTAATTCCCGTCAGCTTTTAGGTAAAAAAATATCTATTCAGCTTAAACAATATGGGCAAACTTCTTATATTTTTTCCGGTATTGTTACTGAACTTTCCAACAAGAAAATCGACGGATATAATAAGCTTTTTATCAAGGGACATGCCCCTACTATTTTATTGGAAAACGGATTGGATTGCCAGAGCTTTGAAAACCTTGGCTTGGATGCGATAATTCAGCAGGCTACCTCAGAGTATCAATCGGATTTGCTTAGTTGGGATTTACGTCCTAATATGAAAGGTCCCTTGCTTTATACGGTGCAGTACCGTGAATCTGATTGGGATTTTGTCAAGAGATTGGCAGTTCGCTATGGGGAATGGCTCTATTACAATGGACAACAAATTGTCTTTGGTGGAACCGGTGGAAAGACTGTGGAGCTGGTTGAAGAAAAAGATGTTTACAGCTATGAATTGAAAATGAGATTGATGCCTCAAAAATTCAGCTATGTAGGTTATGATGCTAAAAGGGCACAAAATCATACGGTGGATTCTGACAGCATTCCTCCTAAATGGAGCATTGTAAATCCTTTTCAACAACATGCCATCACAGCTTCGGAAAAAATTTATTCGAAGGTCCCTTTGTCTTTATATAATCAATCTTTATTGGAAAAAGGCTCAAGTGAGGTAACTCAGGCAGTAGAAAGGCAAAAGCTCAGACGGCAACATGTGTTGTTTTTAGAAGCTAAAACCAACAATCCTAATTTACGCCTCGGAGATATTGTAAAGCTAAAAGCCTGGATGCCGAAAAATGAAATGTTTAAAAATGGAGAAATCCCTTTAGAGCGATATAAAATTATAGAAATTACACATTATCAGGACATTACAGAAGGATATTATAATGAATTGGTTGGGGTACCGATGGATAATATGGTTCCTGAATATATGGATGAGGATGCCATCCCTTTATGTGAAGAACAATCAGCCATAGTAATGGATAATAACGATCCGGAAGGAATGTCACGAATTAGGGTACAATTTCCATGGCAGAAGCATTTTAATGGTATGACTCCTTGGATCCGTTCTATTACTCCCTATGCCGGAAAAGGAAAAGGAATGCACATAGTACCGGAAATAGGTGAAGAGGTGATCGTAAGCTTTGAAAACGGAAATGCAGAGAAGCCGGTAAGTTTAGGGGCAATGTTCAACGGAGGAGGAAAATCCGGACATGGAGGGGCAGGAAATTATATCAAAGGATTGCAAACAGCCAGTGGATGCCATGTACTTTTTAATGATAAAAAGGGATCTATGAATTTGGCTGATAAAGGTAATTCTAATCTTTTTTTTGATGGTTCAGGTAATTCAACTATTAATACATCGGTTACCCAGGTAATAAATGTCGGAGATAATTCATGTTTATTAAAAATGGATTCAGGAGGGAATATTACTTTAGATGGTACAAGTTCGTTAAAAATCACAATAGGGGCTAGCTCTTTATCAATGGATTCAGAAGGGAAAATAACGTTGAAAGGAAAAGATATTACAATAGAAGATGATGGAGAAACAAAAATATCAGCTTCAAAAGACATAACTATTGATTCTTCACAAAAGATATTAGCACATGCAGTAAGTGATGCAAAAATTAGTACAGATGCTAATTTAAATTTAGAAGGAAAAGAATCTACATTGAAAGGAGATTCTTTAACTGATATAAAAGCAACCTTGGTAAAAATAAATTCATAGATTATGGGAAAACCAGCCGCAAGGGCTATAGTAGATACAGCAGCCCATACAGGTTCTATTACTTCAGGTAGTTTTAATGTATTAATAGGTGGAAAACCAGCAGCTAGAAAAGGGGATCCTATTATTTGTTCCTCTCATGGGATATGTAGTATTATAGAGGGGTCTTCATCGGTTTATATCAATGGAATTCCCGCTGCGAGAATGGGTGATAAAACTAGTTGTGGAACACCTCCAGCACCTATCCCAGTAGGACCTAAACCGGCAGAGAAAGAATATCATATTTTAAGTATAGCTAATGAAGATAAATTAAATGATGATGGTGCATTTAAACATAAGTATGATGATAAGCTTAAAATTAAAGCGCTTCAAATGAATGCAAATTATGAAGACAAAACAGGAGATGGATCTTATGATTATATTAATTTTGGTATATCAACTGTAGATATAAATACTAATTTTGAAGATTATGGACCTTTTGGAAAAGGAAATATGGGAATTGGAATTAATGGTGGATTATCAAAATATAAAGCAGAAGCAGGAATCGGGCTATATGGAAGCAATGGGTTATATGGAGCAGAAGCCGAAGGAAAAGCTTCTATGACATCAGGCAATGTTGAGACCCAGATAGGAAAAGAAGGCATTCTTTACGAGAAAGGTAAAATTACAGGAGATATTGCTTATGCAGAAGCAAAAGCAGAGGCAAAATTGTTGACCGGGGGGGATGAAAAGAAGATCGGATTTCAAGTTGAGACATCTGCAGATGCCGGGGCTGCAAAAGCTGATTTTGAAGGTCAAAACGATTTTTTTGGTATTATAAAAACAAAAGCAAAAATAGGATTATCTGGAGGATCAGGTGCTATAGGAGGAAAAGCAGGAGCCTATCTTGATTATGATGATTATGAAATAGGAGTAAATGTAGGTGGTAAAATAGCTGCTCTTTTAGGTATAGAAGGTGATGTAGAAATATCTATTAGTGCAAAACCTATAGTTGAAGCATTTAAAAATATTAAAGAATATTTATCTCCATCTATTGTGGGGGGAACTATAATAACTGGTGATTCAACAATTAAAGAATATTTTTCTCCATCTATTGTGGGGGGAACTATAATAACTGGTGATTCAACAGTTATTATAGGTTAAATCTAATTTGTAAGATAAATTTAAATTGTATGAGAATATTTTTCTGTATCTTTTTTATAATTTTATATGCTTTTATATCTTTTAAAGCCCCATTCCTATATACTAAAAAGAAATTATATATTATTTTAGGATTAAACCTAGTATTGTCACCAATATTATATTTATTATTAGCAGTATTTTTTGGGATTTTAATTAAGTATATGAATTTTAGCATTTTAATAGGATTTTATAAAAGTAATTTTATTACTTGTTTATTGATGTCGTTAATAATGGTATCATTTTTCAATCTTTTTATATTATTAATTGCAGATAATTTAGTAGATGTCTTAGTAGATTTTCATCAAAAAAATAACGCTTCCAATTTAAATAAAAATCCAATAAAATATGTAATTGAAAATAAAGAAAAAATAAAACAGTTTTATAGAATACTTATCTTCTTAGCCAGTATTTTTATGTTTTATGCAATATGGTTTAAAATGGAGTAATAATATATAATGAAATTAAAAATAATAAAAGGTAGTTTTATTATAGAAATACTAATTATACTTAGCATTTTTATTAACAATAATTTTATATTAGAAATCCAAGTACCATTATTAATCTTATTTGGATACTTATCTTATTCTTTTGGAGCCTCTTTCTATATTGATTGGTTAAATAAAAGGGCTCTTAAAAATAATCAACAAGATATTTATCCTTACAAATTATTAAAGAAGTTCACGCCTTTTATTAATATTTTTATTTTTGGATTTTTTGGCTTCTTAAGTTTAGTTTTTATACTATTACTAGTTTTTATAACACATAATTAAAAAAATGAATAATAAAGAAAAAAAATATTCTTTTCCTATAAAACAAACATATTCAAAAGAATTTTTAAAAGAAAATTTTTGGAAATGTTTATATACATATAGTAAAAAACAATTAGATTATTGGGTAATTCTACCTAATAATATACAACCTGTAAAGTTAGAACCTGCTTATATAGAAGATTTAAACTTAACTACTATAGGTCAATATATAAGAACCGATAATAGTCCTTATTTAGAAATTCAATTTGCCTATGAATATTTTCCTTATGAAATGAATGCTTCTGATTGGTTAAAAAATAAACTAGCAAAAATGGGAGAAGAAATTTTAGAAGAAAGAGTTATTAATGGGAAAAGTACCGGATATTATTTAGATTGTCTATGTAGAAAGCAACTATCTGAAAATACAGTTTATATATCAAGATATACTGTATTAAAAGACTATGATATAAAAAAAACAGGGGCGAATTATATATTAATAAAGGTTTGTTGTAAAGAAAAAGAGTATGAAGAGCTAGCTCTAACAATTTTACAAGTTTCCACTAATTGGGATCTATCCAATAAATCTGATTGGCAAATGGCTGAATTATTAAACCCTTTTACATATGAATTCATAGAGCCAATAAATTTTTTTAATCCTATATCATGGGAAATAAAAGCTAATAAAAATAATAATACCCAAAAATCTCACTTTATATTAGAGCATACTATAGATAACAAAAACAAAGGAATTGTTAATGCCTTTTTTTACAATTTAGATACATTCCACGACCATGAAACAGTTTTTAACTATAATTTCAATAGATATTCAAAGTTGGAAAATTTTATTTCAGAGATTCCTACCATAATTCAAATAAAATCACATAAAATTAGTAACCCATCTATTTTACAATTATTAAAAACAGAAGGAACAATTGAAATTGAGAATAATTTTAAAGCTTATATTTTTATTTATTTAATAAAAACATTGAAAGGTTGGTACTATTTTGAAAGTATAGGACCTAGACCTAACTTTCAAAATTTTTATTTTGAGATAAATAAACGAACTATAGAATTAATAGTAGATTCTTTTAATAATCTTAGTTTTGATAAAAAGGGAGTTCAGTCATTAAAACCAAATTTATTAATAGAGGAACATTTTTATAAAATTTACAAAGGAAAAAAATATACAAAAGAAGAATGGGAAGTCTTCGAGCAAAAAGAATTTGAGAAGTATGCCCGTAAGCATAATATTTCTTTAACTAAAAATGTAGAAAAAGGAAAACTTCCTCCTAGTCGTTTTTTATTTGATGAATAAAGATAACCTTAATTTTGATTAAAAGGGAATTTAGTCATTAAAGCCAAATTTATTAATTTGGAACATAAAAAGTATTACGTTAAGCGTAAGGAAAGCCTAGAGTCGATAGCAAATGAATTAGGGATTTCCAGTGAAAACTTAAGAGGATACCATAACAGGTTTTGTGATTTAAATGATCTATTAAGTGCTAAAGGGGAAAACTTACAGAAAGTAGGATACATACTTATTCCGTATTCTATAGAACAACTAAAAATAAATAAAGAAAAAGAAGTACGATTAAAAACTTTCGCACTAGAACAAAAACCTACGGAAACCTTAACTTATTTGATTTTACAAAATATAGACATGCAAGTCTCTGGAGATAGCATTGTTGATTCCGAAACTGAAATTCTATGGAAGTATAAGAAAGAACAAAACCAAAACTTTTTTTATGCAGAATTATTTCAGAAAGAACATCAAGTAAAGTATATAAAATCAATATACAGGGCCTTAACTGAATATATGCAAAAGTTTAATAAGCCATTAGAGCATTTAAATGTAAAATTAAGACCAAGCGGCGAGATAAAGGAAATTCTAAATCAAAAAAATATAGAAGATAAATGGTTATTGCTTAAAGAGGAACTTTCACCGGAAATGGGCGATACTCTGGAAGAAAAACAAATGCTGGAAGGAGGTGATAATGATTTTAAAAATTCACTTCCTTTATTAAAAAACAGTTTATTACACCGTTTGTTCTTTATGGATTTATATAAATCATACACAATTTCGGATACATTTTACAGTGTTGCTCCTTTAAAATATACATCACAAATATTTAACCAAGTTTTATTGATTTTGTTGAATAATAATAAAAAATATTTTTATACAATGGAAAAAAGAAATATAAGAATTAATTTAGAAGATAAACTTTTTCCTGTTCAGGCTTACTTTAATTCTATTCCTGACAGAAGTTTCATACGAGTGTTACAAGATTTTTCAAAAAATATAGGTTCAGGATTTGAAGAAACATCTATAGGTTTTCCTGAGGAAGCAGAGGAATGGGGAGATGAACCATTTAAAGGAGTAGAATTTGGAATATTTGAAAAAGAAATAATTATTTCAAATGAAGATTTCATAAAATATTTGAGAATAGTATGTAATGGATATAATAAAGATCATCAACATCAAAAAGAAGAGGTAGAAAAATTATTTAATACTATAAAGGTGAATTTTCTTTCTAAAGATAGCTAAAATTTTTTAAAAAGTTTTAGAATTGGAGAATTAATTAAAATACATGATAAAACAGATATTCTATCTACTTTTATCGTTGTTAAACCCATTTCTTAATTTAAGTAAATTAACCAAATCAATTAAAGGTATTTTTAAGGTTGGAAGAAGGTTAAATAACTTTTGAGGATTTTTTTAGCTTCCTGTAAATTTCCTACAGATGAATTAGCTAATAATGCATGGGATTTATTTTGTAAATAAGATTGGAAGGGTTTAAAAAAAATTGTTTAATGATAATAAACTTAATGGAGGATGGCCTCCAAATGGAGGGTTTATAAATACTTCTAAAAGAATATTACAGCCTGGTGATATAATAATTGATAGATATGGAGGAAGAATAGAGAATGGGAAATTTACAGATACAGGAAGATACTTTAGAATAGATGGAACTTCTTTTGAAAGTAAAGCTTTACAAGAAAGCGCAAAAAATGGATTTTATAATAAATACGAAATTATAAAAGAACTTCCTGTTGTAGAAGGAAAAGCGATTCCTTGGTTTGGTAAGGATGGTATGGGAACTTAATTTTTAACGAGCGAAGGTGTTGATGATCTAATTAAAAATGGATATATAAAAAAAATAAACTAAAATGATAAAAATAATAGAAAAAAATAGACGAGAGCTTTATGATGGATTAGAATCAGAAGAATTATATAATAAAATATTAGTTAAAGATATAGAATTAAAGGATATTTTAAATAATAATTTCTCAAATTTAAAAGAAAAATTAAATTCTGAGGATTTTAAAATCATTGTGGATCTTATCAAAACAAAACCCTCGAAAGATACTTTGTTTTATAAATTTTTCCCAGATAAAGCTAAAGATGATACAAATTATTATTCTTTAGAGGGATTATCACTATATTATAGCATAACAAATGATAATATTTTAGAAATATTTTCATTCGGAGAATTACAACCAAGTCGTTATATCTTATATAACGAAGGCATTTTTAAAATAGAAAATGAATAAAATACAAGGACAAGAATTAATTTATGGAGGACCAGATCAAGGATTTGTTTTTGATATGAAGCTTGAAAACAATCAGAATGAGAAATTTTTATATATTATAGAAAATAATTCTTTCAAAAACTTAAAAGAAAAAATTAGTATAGAAGATTTCAATTTCATAAAAAAAGATTTGCATATTCTTCATGGAACTGAAACTAGAGAATTTAAAGAAGATCTAAAATCTGGTATTGTAAAAGAAGTCGGTAAAGAATTTTATGATTATTACGAAATAGAAAAAAGTAATTTAAGTTTATATTATTACATTGAAAAAGATAAATATATACATATATATAGTTTCGGTGAAACTCAACCTTGTTTGTACAAACTATATTTAGAAGGAGTATATGAATTATAAATAAAAAGCAGATATTTTACAATCTGCTTTTTTTATGAATTTTTAAAATCCTTCAAATTAGCAAAACTAATCCTATCAATTAAAAAAATTTTTAAGGTTGGAGTCAGAAAGCTAAAAATACCACAAGGTTTAACTAAATTACAATTTGATGAATTATCAAAATTTTTACGAAAAAAAGTGGGCCATCTTAGTGATGACATAGCCATACAAGGAAGTAGAGCTAAAGGAACAGCAAAAGCTACTTCAGATATAGATATTGCTCTCAGAGTAGATGAATCTACCTTTAATAAAATGATAAAAGAATATTTTGGAACACCTAATGCTGGAAGTGCGAAAGAAAGAACAATGCAACATGCTATAAAATGAAATTTATAGATTTCTTCGAAATTCCAGAGGCGATATAAACCAAGAAATTGCTTTTGACCGTATGGCTACCCATTACATCCGCGACCGCGCCGGAAAAGTTATAAAAATAGATAAAAGCGATGGCTCCTATACCCTATTTGAATATGATCTTCGTGGACAAATCATCCGACAAGAATGTTCCGACGGAACTTGGGAAACTTTCGAATACGATAAAAACGGACAACTTATAGAAGCCAGAAACCAAGATAATTGCATAAAACTAATACGAGATAAGGCCGGAAGAATCGCCGAAGAAATTCAATCCAGCGGATTGCCGGAAGATCAAGGACATCATATATTTAGTACTTACGATGAAAATGGCAATAGAACGAATGTTAAAAGTTCACTCGGGGCTCATATACGCAATACCTTTGATCAAAACGGAAACCTCCTCAGCCTGACGGCAGATATTGAATCAGAAGAAAAAACTTCTCAATGGAAAGCTCAAATCACTCGTAATTTACTCGGACAAGAAATAGAAAAAGAACTTAACGGATGTATTAAGCTTACCTCCACCTATGACAAACAAGGAAGAATAATCACCAGCCAGGTACACAGTGGAAGAGCTGAAACCTATAACCGCCAGTATCATTGGAGTCCGGGGCATCAATTAATGAATGTTTTAAACGGTATTACGCAAGGAAACACCGAATATACTTATGATTCCTTCGGAAACCTCTCCAGTGCTTGCTACCAGGATGGAAGCTACGATTATAAGCTCCCCGACGAAGTGGGTAATTTGTTTTCCGATCCAAACAAATCTGACCAGGTTTATGGAAATTCCGGTAAGATTTTGAAAGATAAAAATTGGAATTATTGCTATGATAAGCTCGGAAACCTTATTCTTAAAACCAGGCGTACTATTCATAATCAACTCGGCTCTCAAGAAAATGATTTTAGTTTACTAGCGCAGGAAAATGAATTCGATCGTAAAGCCGAAATACGCCGATATTCGAAAGCCGAACTTAAAAAATATGACCAATTACGTAAGAAAAACTCTTTAGATAACAATCAACCCATTGAATGGCAACAAGGTGATTGGCAATACCTATGGCAAGGTAATGGTATGCTCAAAGCCGTACGCAATCCTAAAGGCCAATTTGATTCGTTTCGAATATGATGCTTTGGGAAGAAGAACAGCTAAAATTGTTAATACAAAAATTTATCGCTATCTTTGGGAGGGTAATGTTCTATTACATCAATGGAGCTATGAGCTAGGTGAAAGACCTAAAATTGTATCTGATGATTTAGGTTTGCTTATTTTGGATAGACCTGAACCGACCCATAACGTCACTACTTGGCTGTATGAAGATGGAAGTTTAGTGCCAACTGCTAAAATATCTAATGGTAACACCTACTCTATCGTATCCGATTATTTAGGAAGACCCGCTCAGGCTTACGATGAAAAAGGAAAGCTTGTTTGGCAGGTAGAGTTTGATATTTATGGTAGAATACGGGAAGATAGCTTTAACAATAAGCATTTCTTACCTTTCAGGCAGCTTGGTCAGTATGAGGATGAGGAACTTGGAGGACTCTATTATAACCGTTTCCGATATTACGATAGTAATTCAGGAACTTATATAAGCAAAGACCCTATAGGACTCGCTGGGAATAACCCAAATTTGTATGCTTATACGCATGATAGTAATTCATGGGTTGACCCGTTTGGGTTAAATGAGTGTGGAGAAAATAGTTGGAATAAATTTCAAAAACAACATAAAGGTATTTTTAAAAATTCATTAGAAGCTTCTAAAGCTTATAATGAATTAAAAATTAATAAAAATCCTTGGCCATATGATTATACTCCTAAAAGTGAAGTATTAAATCCAGGGGAAAAAATAAGAATGGTCATGGGTGAGGGACAACCCACAAATAGACCTGGAGGCTGGGCTACAATGGATGAAATAACTGATGTAAATATGGCTAGAGAAAAACTCGCAATTACCAAAGAGTTTAAAGATAATATAGGATACGTTCAAGAATATGAAGTAATAAAAGAACTTCCAGTAAAAACTGGACCTGTAGGACCTCAAATAGATGGGATAGATGGCTCATATTATCATGGAGGAGGATCCCAAATTCAATTAGACGTTCCACCAGCTGAAAGAATGGATTATCTTAAACCTACTTCAAATTATAAAATAGAATAAATAATTATGATTAGCAATTTTAAAATTGATACTTCTGAAAAAAATATATCTTGGTTAAATGACGGTTTAACAATAAATAAGAGTTTTAAGATGAAAGTTTTTCAAGTGGTGGAAATTAAGTTTTTGGATCAAGTATTAATTATATCGGATTATAGAGAAACGGGGGAAAAAAATATGTTTATATATGATAAAAACGGAAATTGTATATCAAACCCTAATATGCCTTCAGAAGAATTTTATGGAGTTTACTCTATTTGGTATATAGATAATAATAAATTACAGACTATCGTATTGTTGAGTAATGATAATTGTTATTATGAGAAAAAATGTATTTTTAATCTTGAAACTTATACTTTTTCAAATTTTTCATTAACAAAATAGCGCCAAAAGTAAAACAAGATAATAAATTTAACATTACTTCTAGTTGGTAATTTGGTCAGTATGAGGATGAGGAACTTGGAGGACTCTATTATAATCGTTTCCGTTATTACGATAGTAATTCAGGAACTTATATAAGCAAAGACCCTATAGGACTTGCTGGGAATAACCCAAATTTGTATGCGTATACGCATGATAGTAATTCATGGGTTGACCCGTTTGGGTTGAATGAGTGTGGGGTATCTGGTAAACGTATTAATCATAAACTTGATGCTGATTTAGAAAATACTTTTTTAGGTAGAAAATATTCATCTTATATTTTAGAAGAAGATATGATTTTATATAGAGCAGGGAAAAATATGTCCCTTTAGGACAATTTTTTTCAGTAGATGCTCCTGTTAGTGAACTTCAAGTAAGAATAGATAAAGCTATTTTACCAGTATGGCCAGATGGTAGTAAATCTGTAATAGATACTGGGTATAAGATTAAAATTCCTAAAGGAACTGTAGTTCATGTAGGAGAAATAGCTCCACAGGGAGGCTTTTATCTTGGTGGAACTGAACAAATTTTAATACAAACTCCATGGAAATTAGAAGGTGTTGAAATCTTAGACGAATTTCCATTATTTAAATAAATTTTATTATGAAAAAATATATAAATGATATTATAAATTTATTAAATATTTCAGAAGAATTTGATTGGAAAAATGTATTTGAGAATTTATTAAAACAATATCCGATTGAAAATAAATATTTTGCCAAATCTATTTTAAAATTATATGGAGGTATGGGATCTTTTAACGATTTAGTACTTTTCAAGAATGGAAAATTACTTAAAGATGAAAATGAAAAATTAGATATTTTGAGAAAGAAATTATATAATAGCATTGAAGAATATTTGAGTGATAATATGTCAAACTAGGTGAAATAATTTCAAGTAAATACAAACTAAACAAGGCAGTCATAATAGACAGCCTTTTTATTTTCAAGAGTTCAACTTGTCTAAGAGTACCAGTTCCTCTTCAGGAATAAGGGAACGCATGAGTTGTAGAAGCATTCGTCAACGCTCAAATTCTGTTCCGGTGCTTGCGCTCCAGCTTCGCTAACGCTTGCTTACCCTTGCACTCTTCACGTGTTTCGCTTCTGGCGCATCCGACACGGCCAAGAAGTTCATTTGAAAATAAGTAAACCACCTGTGACACCGTTCACGGGCGGTTTATACGCCAACTTCTAAAAGCATCCCCTATAAACAACTAAAAATACGTCTAATCTTTTTATTTCATTTGGAATAAAAAATTTATCTTTGATTCTATGAAAAGGTATCTGTTTTTTTTGATTGTACTTTTATCTTTTTGTTTCAATTGGAACAGAGTTGAAGCTAAAAGTAAAACCTCGCGCGAAGAAAAAGGATGCACAAAGTTAGATCACAACCGTTTCAGATATTACGATAGTAATTCAGGAACCTATATAAGCAAAGACCCTATAGGACTTGCTGGGAATAACCCAAATTTGTATGCGTATACGCATGATAGTAATTCATGGGTTGACCCGTTTGGGTTGGATATTGTTGATTTAGCAAGACAAAGGCAAGCTGAAATGTTAGCTGACAATATTGGATATAATATTAGCCCCAGTTCATGGGATGCTTACCCTTCTATTGGTAGAGCTGGTACATTCGTAACGGATAAAAAAGCACTAGAAATATTAGGAGACTTTTCAGGGAAATCAAATATAACAATTCCACAATCAGTAGCTAGTCAACTTGAGTCAGATATGGGGTTAATGCCAGGTTCCTTACAAGAAGGTTTTAAAATTAGAGAAGTAACTGATATTGTATCCCAAGCTCCAAGAAGTCCATTAGAAGGTAATATGTATTTTAAAGGTCCTGGACAACATCTGCCTGGTGGAGCTCCAGAAATGGTAATAAATTCTATACCAACTACGGATAATAAAACAACAAAAACTATTCTTACTGTAAATGTTAATTGTAATTAAATGAAAAATTATATTATAATTCATGAGTTAGCTGGTTCACGTATTGTTGCACAATGTGATGATTTAAAATTACAGCAAATATTAATATCTTTAGGTTTTATTAAAGAACAAAATGATTTTTTAATAAAAAGAATTGATACTGAGGAAGAAAGAATCCATATTATTAAAAACTTAATGCAAAATTATCAAGTATTATTTTCAGATGGGCGAGATTGGAGTCCAGCTGAATTAATCTTATATTATAGAGACCAAGGTATTATTAATGGTAAAATTAAAATTATTTCTTGGCTAAACAAGGATAAATATAATATTATAGAAAAATAACCCAAAAGCCCACTTTTAGAAGTGGGCTTTTTTCTTTTATTTTTGCTCTATGCAATCAGAAAGCCTAATAATAGAAATC
>CALYQD010000022.1 GCA_945280365.1 uncultured Apibacter sp. | reverse complement strand
AATATTTCGTTAGACATACTAATTTTTAATAACATTTATACGAGCTATTACCTCCATACAAACCTGCAATAATTATTAATAAATAAATAATACTAACTACTGCACTTAATATACATAACCCTATATTAACATAGGTTAAAATTTTAGCTGTACTAGATTTAGATAAAGCAATAGAGTAATTTCCTTGTACATATTCTCTTGATACTTGGTTGGCAAAATAAATAGCAAAACCACCTACAATCAATCCTGGCACGTTGCAGCAAAAAAAATTAAGAATTGTTGTTATGATAGCTAATGTCATATAATCTTTGGGTTGTACATTGTTTTGTTGTACATCGTTTTTTTTATTAGTATAACCTAAATTTTCGTAGGTTTGTTTAGTTTCATGTTCTTCCATAAAATTGATTTTATTATTAATTATTTATATATTTAAATTAAAAATGTAAAGAATAACTTATTCATAACATTATATTTACTGTGACAAAAGTATCGCAAATATTGTGTCTATACAAATATTATATTTTAATTAAATTTTATTTTAGATAAAAAATAAACGTTAAATTAACTCTAATTTAATTTATCCTATTTTATACCACTCTTTCATATAAGTTGATTTATCACATTCATCATTATTTTTCTAGACGGCAAATATCTTTTTATTATCATTTAGATATTTGCAAAAAATAAATTAATGATATCTTTAGAAACTAAAACATTTAGTTATTGTTTATTGAATGCTTCCGGAGCTAAATTTATGACTTTAAAAGAATTATTAAATATGAAAAATTCCTAATCAGGAATATGGATAACTAAAAGTTATACAATATCTCCGAAGGTAACTCAACTCCAAGATATGTAAATCTACAATTAGAAATTATAAATTCTATGAGATTGCCAAATCTTGGCTTTGAGTTTTACCTTGATTATGAACTAAAAGAACATAAATACGGAAATGATAATTTATTTTTTTCAGTAGCAGGTCTTACTTTATAAGATAATATTAAAATACTAATCGTAGCACTGTTAAAAATAAAATTAAATATTTATTAATTAGAATTTCTGAAAACACAATCCTATAAAATATTTCGTTAAACATACTAATTTTTAATAACATTTTGTATAAGTTAACCTTCTACAACCTGGAAATGATGCTAAAAAATATATATAAAGCATATATTATTACATAAAATGCCAATAATGCTATATTAACATAGATCATAATTTTAACTGTATTAGATTTAGATAAAGCACTAGAGTAATTTCCTTGTGCATATTCTCTAGATACTTCATTGGCAAAATAAATGGCAAAACCACCTAAAATCAATCCTAATGGATTGCAGCAAACAGAACTAAGAATTGTCGTTATGACAGCTAATGTCATATAATTTTTGGGTGGTACATTGTTTTGTTGTACATCGTTTTTTTTATTAGTATAAGCAGAATTTTCATAGATTTGGTTAGTTTGTTCTTCCATAAAATTTATTTGATTATTAATTACTTATATAAATTTAACATTTTATCACACTTTAAATAATTTAAGTAAATTATATTAAAACTATAAAGCAATCGCTTATTCATAACATTATCTTTACTGTAACAAAAGTATTGCAAATATTATGTTTAAGCAAATGTTAAAATTTTATTTTAGAAAAAAATTAAACGTCAAATTAACTCAATTTAATTTATCTTATTTTTAACCTTTCATATAAGTTGATTTATCACATTCATCATTATTTTTCATACTAAATAATAAATATCTTTTTATTGTCATCTTAAATATTTAGATATTTGCAAAAAATAAATTAATGATATCTTTAGAAACAACCATTTCCAATAAAACATTTAGTAATTGTTTAATGAATGCTTCCGGAGTTAAATGTATGACTTTAGAGGAATTATCAAATTTGAAAAATTCCGAATCAGGAACATGGATAACTAAAAGTTGTACAATATCCCCTCGAGAAGGTAACCCATCTCCAAGATATGTAGATTTACAATTAGGAAGTATAAATTCTATGGGATTGCCAAACCTTGGCTTTGAGTTTTACCTTGATTATGCACTAAAAGAACATAAATCCGGAAATGATAATTTATTTTTTTCAGTAGCAGGTCTTACTTTAGAAGATAATATTGAAATGCTAACCCAAATTGAAAATTCAGATTTTCAAGGGTTAGTAGAATTAAATTTATCTTGTCCAAATATTCCAGGAAAACCCCAAACCGGATATGACTTTGATAGAACCGATGAAGTTTTAAAGCAAGTATTCTCTTTCTATACAAAACCTTTAGGAGTTAAATTACCTCCATATTTCGATATCGTTCATTTTGAAATGATGGCAAATATTTTAAATAAATATCAGTTACGGTTTATTACCTGTATTAATAGTATCGGAAATGCACTATATGTTGAAGACGAATCAGTAGTAATCAAGCCTAAAGGTGGATTTGGTGGTATTGGAGGTGCTTATGTAAAACCTACAGCTTTAGCAAATGTTAGAATGTTTCATAAATTATTAAAAAAAGATATTTCAATAATAGGTTGTGGTGGGGTTGAATCCGGTAAAGATGTTTTTGAACATATTTTATGTGGTGCTTCAATGGTTCAAATAGGAACTCAATTGATGAAAGATGGTACTAAGGTATTTTCAAAAATACTTACTGAACTAAAAGAAATTATGAAAGATAAAAATTACACAACTATATTAGATTTTAAAGGAAAGCTAAAAGAGCTTTAATTTTTTTAATAGCTTATTTTGGTACATTATTTTCTAATTTAAAAATATAATTCAACATATATACGTATAAGATAAATGTTAACTATTGGTATTGCAGGAGGAACTGGTTCCGGAAAAACTACAGTTGTAAATAATATTCTTAAACAGCTGGATTCTAATAATGTAAATGTATTAACTCAAGATAATTATTACCACTACAATCCAGAACTTTCATTTGATGAAAGAGAATTGTTAAACTATGATCATCCAAGATCCATTGATTTCGATTTGTTAATTGATCATGTAAAAAAATTAAAGACAGGTCAACCGGTTGAAGAACCTATTTATTCTTTTATAACTCATTCCAGAACTGAAGATATAACTATTATTCAGCCTAAAGAAATATTAATTGTAGAGGGTATTTTAGTATTGACTAATCCCGAACTTAGAAAACAATTTGATGTAAAAGTTTACGTTAATGTAGATTCAGATGAAAGACTTATTAGAAGGATTAGAAGAGATATACAAGAGAGAGGAAGAGATTTAGAGGAGGTTTTACAACGGTATCAATCTACCTTAAAACCGATGCATGAGGAATTTATACAACCTTCTATGGCATATGCAGATATTATAATTCCTACTATGAAAAAAAACACCGTTGCTATTGATCTACTAAGTACAGTAATACAAAACACTTTGAAGAATCGTACAAATTAAAAAAATGGAAAAAAATAAAACTAAAGCCTCTGCTAAGAAATCTATTTTTGGTAAGCATTGGTATTCCAACATATATTTATACCTTTCATTAATTTTCATTGTATGGATGTTTTTTATTGATACTAATTCTTACTTAACTCATAAAGAGTTAAATAATGAAATATCTAAATTAAAGCATGAGAAAGACTATTATAAAAGTAAATTAGACTCTGAAAATATTCAGTATGAAAATTTAAAAAATAATAGAGAAGTTAGGGAAAAATATGCACGTGAAAAGTATTTTTTTAAAAAACTTAATGAAGACATTTTCATAATAATTACAAAAGATAATTCTATAAATTCTAAATCTAATCCTTAATTTTTTTTACTTATATTAATTGATGCTTTGTACATTTGACAAAATAATTTATTATTAGATACTCTCGAATTAAAAATTAAATAGAAAAGATATTGTAATTTGATAGCTTTGGGAAAAATAATAAAATTTTAGAGAAAAAATAATTATAATTAAATTTTTAAATTATATCTAATTAAAGTTTAATTTTATGATAATTAACAATTATTAAAAGCTACAAAATCAATAACTATACAATAAAATGATAATTTTATTTAAATATCACATAAAATCAAATTATTGAAAAATATGAATTATAAAGATATTAGCAAAGGTATCATAAGTGCTGTATCAGTAATTTTTCTCACAGTTCTTTTATTTTTTCTATTGTGGAAAATACGTTTTGTATTAGCCTACATATTTGTAGCATTTGCCTTTTCATTAATGGGCAGGCCTTTAATGAATTTTTTGAGCGAAAAAATTAGAATTTCCAATACTATATCAGCTTTCATAACGCTGTCAATCATGGTTGGTATATTACTTACATTTCTAAGTTTTGTAATTCCTTTAGCTCTTGAACAAGCAGGGAACTTATCTCTTCTCGACATTAATAAATTACAAAATTCAATAACCGAGCAGGTTAAATTGATCGATGAAGCTTTAAAAAATAGACATATTTATTTATTTGAAGATAATTATGCGCAATTATTTGCTTCAAAATATAATTTTAAAATACATATGGATACTCTTCAAAGCGGATTTTCTTTATTAGCTGAATTGGGTATTTCTATATTTTCCGTTACTTTCATTACCTTTTTTTTCTTAAGAGAAAAAGACTTATTCAATCGTATGATTATTGGAGCTGTACCTACTAATAATATTAAAAAAGTTATTCTAGTACTTTCAAATATTAAAGACTTACTTACCCGGTATTTTCTTGGTATTTGTTTACAAATATGTTCTATGTTTTTATTGTATTTAGCTATTTTAGGTGGTTTCAAAATTAAAGATATGGTGATAATTGCTATGTTCTGTGCATTTTGTAATTTAATTCCTTATTTAGGACCTTTACTTGGCTTTTTTATAATAAATTTATTAAGTATGAGCAGCATGTTTTCATTGGGAATGGATTTTAATTCACAAATTATACCAACTATATTTTGGATTAGTATTTTATACCTAATTGCTCAATTGATAGATAATGCTATTTTCCAGCCATTGATTTATGCAAAAAGTGTAAAATCTCATCCGTTGGAAATTTTTTTAGTTATGTTGATATCCGGAATTTTATTTGGAGCTATAGGAGTTACTTTTGCTATTCCGGGCTATACGGTTTTACGAGTAGTTTTGAAAAGCTTTTTTAATCGCTTTAAAATTGTTCAAGCTATTACCAAAAACTTATAATTGTTTTCAATTTATACTTTAAAATAAAATTGATATAATTAACTGGCTCAAGTAAAATTAAAAATTATAATAAATAATGCTATGCTTAACTATTGTATTTTAGCTATTATAATTTTTTCTTTAATATAAAATTGTATTATTTAATAGTGATTAATAAACAACTTATAAATGAAGAAGTACAAGAATATATAACCCAAAATTTATATTCTGATTTATCTAAATTAAGATTTAGAAAATCACCTTTTAATAACATCTCTTCCCTTGAATTAGTTCAACAAATTCAAGGAAAAAAAATTGCTCAAAAAAAATTACCTTTTCTCTATAATAACAATCGAATCATTTATCCTCCTCATCTAAATTTAGAACAAGCATCTTCTCAAAGCACAGCTTTGTATAAGAAAAAAATTATTACTGGTAAAAATGGAATCGATTTAACCGGAGGTACCGGAATCGACTGTTATTTCATCTCAGAGAATGCAACTAATTTTTTTTATGTTGAGCCAAACTATGAATTATTGGAGATTGTAAAACACAATTTTTTTAGCTTGAAAAAAAGAGATATTCATTTTATTAATAAAACCGCTGAAGAATTTATATCTGAAAATACTCAATCATTTGATTTTATTTATTTAGATCCTTCACGTAGAGATGTAAATAAAAATAAAAAAATTGAAATTATAGACTTGTCACCAAACATTCTAGATTTACAAAATCAATTATTTAAATTTACATCGAAAATCTTTATTAAATTATCACCTCTTTTAGACTTGCAAAAAGTAATAGACCAATTGCCCATATCTAATATATATATTGTATCAGTTAAAAACGAAACCAAAGAATTAGTATTGGAATTAAGATCTGAAAAATTAGAATATTTGAATAATCCTTATATTCATTGCGTAAACCTAGAAACAAAACAACCCGATTTTCACTTTAACTGGCAAGATGAAAAACTCTCTGATACTCCCTCCTATTCACTTCCTAAATCGTATTTATATCAACCTAATTCATCTCTTTTAAAATCAGGAGCCTTCAAACTTATCGGCAATAAATTTAAACTTGAAAAATTGCATTCTAATACTCATATTTATACCTCTGAAAAAAAATTAGAAGATTTTCCAGGACGTATATTATCAATTATTGATAAAAATTTTAATCCTAAAAAGACAAATAATAAAAAATTTAATATTATTAGCAAAAATTATCCCATAAAGCCGGAAGAAATCAAAAAAAAATATAATCTTATTGAAGGTGGTGACAACTATCTAATATTCACACGTTCTCTAGAAGGAAATGTTTGCATTTTAGCCGAAAGTATTTAATTTCTCAAATTAGAGATATTTTATTTTTATAACAATTTATATTTATTTTAATAAATAATTAAGATTATAAAAATTAACTTGCACAATAGTTTTATAAGAAATAATATTAAAATATTCATGTAAAAATGTATAAAAAATTTATTTGCATTATATTATTATTATTTAGCCTTTTCAATTTTATTTTTATCAATTGTAAAAAAAATAATGCTGAAGTAAAAAAGGTTAAGCAAAATACTCCTTCCTTAGTTCCCGGATATTATGATATAAATTTTAATAAAATTTTTACAAAAAAGGATAACCATTCAACTAATGATGATAGCATTATATATCAACTAAATAAATATTATACACATGTTTGGAAGGCATATAACCTAAATGGCAGTATTTTAGTTGCTAGAGGTAATAATATATTGTTGGAAAAGTATAACGGATTCTCAAATTTTGAAAACAAAACATTAATTTCTTCTCAAACTCCTTTACATGTCGCTTCAGTAAGCAAAATTATAACTTCATTAGCTATTTTAAAATTAGTTGAAGCCAATAAGCTTAATTTAGATCAAAAAATAAAGACCATACTTACTAAATTTCCTTATCCGGATATAACTATACACGACTTATTGACTCATCGAAGCGGGCTTCCTGAATATACCCATTTGGTTGATGGTACTAAAACGTGGGATAAAAGAAATAAAATAACCAATGACGATATTCTATCCTTGTTTTCAACCTATGTTCCAACTCTACAATCAATAAGAGATACACATTTTTCTTATTCTAATACCAATTTTGCCCTATTAGCTTTAGTTGTAGAAAAAATAACTAAAATGTCATTCCCTGAAGCAATAAATATTATGATATTTAGGCCTTTAGGAATGAACAATTCATATATACTTCAAGAAAAAGATTTAAAAAAAGCCACCCTATCTTATTATCCGAACGGTAAACCTTATCAATTTAATCATCTTGATTTAGTCTATGGAGATAAAAATCTTTATACCACACCTAAAGATCTTTTCAGATTAAGCCAGGCAATGTTTGCTCCGAATTTTTTACGAAAAGATTTATTAGATAAAATGTATACTCCTTATAGCAATGAAATCCCCAATATTAAAAATTATGGTTTGGGCATGCGTTTAATGGTGTTTAACAACGGTAAAAAATTAATTTATCATACGGGATGGTGGCATGGTAGCAAAGCCATATTTATTCATTTATTGGATGAAAAAGTTACTATCATAGCCATAGGAAACAAATATTCTAATATGGTATTTTCCGCAATACGTTTAGCTCCTTTATTTGGTGATTATCCTCTACCGAACATAAATAAATATAAATATCCATAACTATAATTTATATTATTTAGAAAATTATAATTGAGTAAAAAGATTATATATATCAAATAGGACGATAAAATTACTAAGGAATTTATTTATATTTGCTTACGATAAAAAAATTTTAAATGAAGGATTACAGTATTAAAGAATTGTTAGCTAAAGGAAAAGATGCTTTACAGGAAGAAGTAATAGTAAGAGGTTGGGTGCGCTCATTTCGTTCCAATCAATTTATTGCGTTAAATGACGGTTCCGGACAAAATAATATTCAAATTATTATCAATTATAACAATTTCGATACAGAAACCTTAAAACAAATTACCACTGCATCTTCATTATACGTTGAAGGCATGGTAACGGAAAGTAAAGGAGCCGGTCAAGATATAGAAGTCGTTGCAAATGTTATAAAAGTATATGGATTTGCCAACCCCGAAGAGGTACAAGAAACTATTTTACAGCCTAAAAGACATTCTTTGGAAAAATTAAGAGAACAGGCTCATCTTCGTTTTCGTACCAACACGTTTGCTGCAGTAATGAGAGTGAGAAATGCGTTAAGTTTTGCCATTCACCAATATTTTAATAAAAATGGATTTTGCTATATCAACACTCCGATAATTACAGGATCGGATGCAGAAGGTGCTGGGGAAATGTTTACCGTTACCAATTTGAATTTAGAAAATATACCTAAGGATACAGATGGAAAAACCGATTTTTCGCAGGATTTTTTTGGCAAAAAAACCAATTTAACGGTTTCTGGTCAGTTGGAAGCTGAAACTGCTGCTATGGGCTTAGGAAAAGTATATACATTTGGACCAACTTTTAGAGCTGAGAATTCAAATACGACCCGTCATTTAGCAGAATTTTGGATGGTAGAACCGGAAGTAGCCTTTTATGATTTAGATGACGATATGAATCTTGCTGAAGACTTCCTTAAGTATTGTATACAATATGCCATTGAACATTGTAAAGAAGACTTAGATTTCTTAAATAAAAGATTTGAAGATGAACAAAAACAAAAGCCAAAAGAAGAAAAATCTGATCAGAATCTACTTGAGAAGCTAGATTTTGTTCTAAAAAATAAATTCATAAGACTTAGCTATACAGAAGCAATAGAAATCCTTAAAAATTCAAAACCTAATCAAAAGAAAAAATTTAAATATCTCATAGATGAATGGGGAGCTGATTTACAATCTGAACATGAACGATATTTAGTTGAAAAACATTTTAAAAGTCCGGTAGTTCTCTATGATTATCCCGCGAAAATAAAAGCTTTTTATATGCGATTAAATGATGATCATAAAACAGTTCGTGCCATGGATGTGTTATTCCCGGGAATCGGAGAAATTATTGGTGGATCCCAACGAGAAGAAAGAATTGAAGTTTTAAAGCAAAAAATGCAGGATATGAATATTGATGAAAAAGAATTATGGTGGTATTTAGATACTCGCAAATTTGGTACCGTTCCACATTCCGGCTTTGGACTTGGTTTAGAACGTCTGGTTTTATTTGTAACAGGTATGGGAAATATTCGTGATGTAATACCTTTTCCGAGAACACCTAAAAATGCTGAATTTTAATAATATTATTATAAAATTAAAAAGATGTTTAATTTTCATTAAACATCTTTTTAATTTTATATAGATCAAACATATATTTTTTAAGTAAAAAATTATATTATTAAGTTTAAATTACTAGTATTAACAAATACATATTATAAATCCTTAATAATCATACTTACATAATATCTTGATTGTTAAAATTAGCCCATTAATTTAGCTCAAAAAGATTCTAAAAAAAATGTTATTTTTATTATATCTTTACTATATAAATAGTTAAAAAAAAATCATAAAATATAACTAAAACAAAACATTACAAATAAGACTTATTTCCTTTTAATATAAATTATATCTTTTCTTCATTTATACAAAAAAAATTCATTACAAAAATTATGCCTTTATTTGTATCTTCAAATTTAAAAGTGTAAATTTGAAAATATAAACCTTATTTATACTTACTTAAATTACTTTATTTTAAAGAAACTATTTATGTTAAAACAGGATTTAAGATTAAAACAACTTCTAAAACTATCTCCTCAACAAATTCAACTAATGAAACTAGTTCAGCTACCCACTCTAGCCTTTGAAGAAGTAGTTAAGCAAGAAATTGAAGAAAATCCTGCCTTAGAAGATGATTCCCATGATGATTATTATGATTCAGCGGATTCTTTTGATTCTGAAAATGAATTTGATGATTCTGGAGATAATGAAATTATTGATGCTCCAGATATAAACATTGATGAATATCTCAGTGATGATGAAGTTCCCAGCTATCGTATGCAATCTAATAATTATAGTGATGATGATGAAGAAAAAGAATTACCGTATGCTCAATATGAATCATTTCAAGAACATATTAGTTCGCAATTACACACATTCAGACTAGCAGAAAATGAAGAAGAAATAGCCGACTTTATAGTTGGAAATTTAGATGATGATGGATACTTACGAAGAGATTTATCTTCAATTGTTGATGATTTGGCTTTTACTCAAGGAATCTATACTGATGTAAAAACAATTGAAAAGTTGCTAATCAATTATATCCAAAGATTGGATCCAACTGGAATTGGAGCAAGAGATTTACGTGAATGTTTACTACTTCAGCTCAGATCAAAAAATAATACAGAATCCACGGAACTTGCTTATAAAATAATCAATGAAATGTTCGACGCTTTTACGAAAAAGCATTATAATAAAATTCAGCAAAAATTTTCTATTTCAGAAGATAAACTTAAAAGTGCTATTAGTGAAATTGAACGCTTAAATCCTAAACCGGGGAAAGCCTTTACTAATAATTCGAAAAATACGGAGCAAATAATTCCTGATTTTACTATTAGAATTGTTAATGGAGAGTTGGAACTTACGCTTAATGGAAGAAATGCACCGGAATTAAAAATTTCCAGGGAATATTCTGAAATGTTAGATACCTATAAGAATACGGAAAATAAATCACGAGAACAAAAAGATGCAGTAATGTTTGTAAAACAGAAATTAGATTCCGCTAAATGGTTTATTGATGCGGTTAAGCAACGTCAGCAAACTTTATACATTACCATGAAATCCATTATGGATTATCAAGAAGATTATTTTTTGTCCGGTGATGAAGAACAAATTAAGCCGATGATTCTTAAAGATATTGCTGAAATAACTGGTTTGGATATTTCAACTATTTCTAGAGTAGCCAATAGTAAATATGTTAATACCCCTTATGGAACCTTATTAATTAAAGATTTATTTTCCGAAAGTCTTACCAATTCAGAGGGTGATGAAGTATCCACTCGGGAGATAAAAACTATATTACAAGAAGTTATTGAAAATGAGGATACTAAGAAACCCCTTACTGATGATAACTTGATGAAAATCCTTAATGATAAAGGATATAATATTGCGCGTAGAACCATTGCGAAATATAGGGATCAACTCAATATTCCTGTAGCCAGATTAAGGAAAAAAATATAAATATATACTATAAATGCAGGTTTATTTAGAACTATTACAGCATATTTTAGATAAGGGAACCTATAAGCAAGATAGAACCGGAACCGGAACTATCAGTACCTTCGGTTATCAATTGCGTTTCGATTTACAAAAAGGGTTTCCACTTTTAACAACTAAAAAATTACATTTACGTTCCATTATTTATGAATTACTTTGGTTTTTGAAAGGTGATACAAATATTAAATATTTGAATGATAACAAGGTTAGCATATGGAACGAATGGGCTGATAAAAACGGCGATTTGGGCCCTATTTATGGATATCAATGGAGAAGTTGGGGAGCTCCCGACGGCAAACATATTGATCAAATTTCTGAGATATTAGATCAAATTAAAAATAACCCAAATTCTCGTCGAATGCTTGTTTCTGCTTGGAATGTGGCAGACATCCCTCAAATGGCTCTTGCTCCTTGTCATGCTTTATTCCAATTTTATGTGGCAGATGAAAGACTATCTTTACAATTGTATCAAAGAAGCGCAGATGTTTTTTTAGGTGTACCGTTTAATATAGCATCTTATTCTTTACTCTTGTGTATGATGGCTCAAGTTTGTAATTTAAAAGTTGGAGAATTTATTCACACTTTCGGAGATGTCCATATATATAAAAATCATATAGATCAAGTGAAACTCCAATTAGCACGTAAACCGCATTCACTACCTACTTTACATCTTAATCCGCTAAGAAAGGATATTTTTAATTTTCAATATGAAGATTTTTCTATAGAAGGTTACAATCCAGATCCTCATATAAAAGCAGAGGTCGCCGTTTAATATTTTAATTTCATTTTAGAAATAATTAAAAACCCGATGGTTCATCTTGTAATAATAAATATTATTTATACAAATTTATTTTTAAATGTTAGATATAACTATAATAACTTATATCTAACATTTATTTTTAAGAAATTATTTAATTATTATATTTCACTTCTATCTTATTTAACGAAGAATTTGTGCTATCTTTTTCATTATACATGACAGTATTTAATCTATTATCTATTTCACGATTTGTCACTAAAACTTTTATATCGGTTTTTTGTTTTATTCTTTCCACACCTTTTTCAAAGATATAACATTTTGTTTCTAAAATAACATCGTTAAAGTTATTATATGAATAATTACAATGAAGATCTTTATCTTTAATATATTCTGTTAACATATTATTTTTATCATATCTGAATTCAGTAACCATATGTTCTGATCCATCATCATCTTTAGAATACTCTTTTTTTATATTTCCCTGCTTATCATAGTCATAATACACAGTATTATTAAAATCATTATTTTGAAATATGTCTTTTTTAATTATATTTTCATTGCTATTATAATAAAAATATGTTTCTTCAGTTGTTTGATTTTTATAGTCGAGTTTCACAGATTTATAAGGTAACCCATTTTTATCATAATAATAAAAGGTATCATATATATCATCTATATGCTGGATTAAAAAATCATTATTGAAATAATTCACATAATTATCTTTTTTAGTTATGCAGTCTCGCTCAAATAAGGAAATTCCATTTTTATTAAATTCTATTAGTTTACATTTTTTCCCATCTAAACTATCTTTAACAAAATGCAATATACTTTTTAGAGCGTCTTTATCATATAGTGTATTACTTGCTGTCACCAGTGGTAGGATGTGACCGTATGATTTTATATTAATATCTTTATAAGTTAGTACCCCTTTGAACAGATCAATCATTGCAACATTATCTGATTCCAAATCATTTAATTCTATATTTTTATTATCAATAATAGGTTCATACCATTCTTGGTTATAAAAATACTTTACTTCATCCTTATTTGAAAAATTATATCCGTATCTGGCATAAATTTCATTTTTCATTAATTCCAACTCCTTAGGTTTTTTATCTTTTAGATCATCAACTCCTAAACGTGTAAAAGCTGTTTGAGGATATTTACCGGGAAATTCTTTAGGTGTTAATATAACCTCATCATCATTTATGCGACAATTTCTAATATTGCCTTTATCATTACTACATACCATTAATTTAATATTCGTATTAAATTCATTATAAGCATTATCTTTTTCTTTCAAATATATAAATGAGGCCTTTAATTGGTCAGAAATTATATTCCCATCTTCAATTTTAATATTAGTTAATTTTTCAACTTTACGATGCAAGTCTCCCCCCTTTCTACTATTAAAATCAAGCTTAATAAATTCGCTTATTCCTTGAGCATAAGTTTTACCATCGAGGTTTAAAATTTTAATAAAATAATTTTTAGTATCGTTTTTAAAATGAAAAATAGTATTTATTTTTTTTACACTATCTCCTACTTTTTCATCTACAAATGATGGATCAATTCGTAACCCTCCCTTTGAATAAATTGTTTTTTTTTGTGCTGTAATTAAAAGGGGTATGCATAACACTATACTTAAAAATATATGTTTCATAAAAATAGTTTGTTTATACAAAAATAAACAAATTATAAACTTATTTTATTTTTAAATATCAATTATTGAATTAACTTTAAATGTATTTAACTAGTTTTTTTCATTCCTGACATTTCCGCACCATCTCCGGATTTTAGATATCTAAATGTAAATGAAGAAGCTACGGTTATTACTCCTAATATTAATAAGGTTGCTTTAAAGCTTGAACTGATATCCTCAAAAATATTAGATAAATTAAATCCTCGCAAGATTATTGAACTAAGGGATATCCCAAAACTTATAGAAAGTTGTTGCGTAACTGAAAGTATTGTATTTCCTCCACTTGCATTATGAGGCGTTAAATCTGCTAATGAAACACTATTCATAGATGTCATCTGAATAGAATTAAAAAAACCGTAAATTATAAGAATTGGAATAAAAAAAAGTAAAGATGTACTTTTTTCAGGCAAAGAAAACAAGGAAATAGAGATTCCTAAAATTATCGTATTTGAAATCAATAAATTTCTGTATCCAAATTTTTTAACAAAAGGTATTACCCATGATTTGGCTACAATTGTCGAAATTGCCGAAAATATTAATAACATTCCCGAAACTGTAGGTGATTTTGCGAAACCTACCTGCAACATCAATGGAAGCATTAATGGAACACCGCCAATACCTAAACGTGTAATTAGATTTCCTATAATGCCTATCCTTAGAGTTCTTATTTTAAATAAATTTAGGTCAATAATCGGATTATTAATTTTTTTTGAATAAATACTATAAATAAACAATAAAGATAAACCTAAAACTAATAAAATAAGAACATTTATTATACTAGTCATCCCCTCTCCCGCAAATTCTAAACTTAAAGAAATTAATACCAGTCCTAAACTGAATAAAAGAAATCCTATAAAATCAAATTTTCCGCTCTTTTTTTTATAATTGGGAACAGCTTTACAAGCTACGATTATACCTAAAATACCTATGGGAATATTGATCAAAAAAATCCAGTGCCAGCTCGCAATTTCTACTAACCAACCTCCTAATGTAGGGCCTATAACCGGTCCAATTAAGCCGGGAATAGTTATAAAATTAATAACTCTTAACAGCTGATGTTTAGGATATGAATAGATCAAGGTTAATCTTGACACGGGAACCATCATTGCCCCTCCTACGGCTTGTATAATTCTCATAAAAACTAACATCTTTAATGACACTGATAGTACGCATAAAAATGAACCTGTAGTAAAAATTGCAACTGCGAGTATAAAGATATTTTTAGTTCCAAATTTATCTGACAACCAACCACTTAAAGGAATTAATAAGGCAAGAGTTAATACATAAGCTATTAAAACGGATTGCATATCAAGTGGTGATTTATGTAAATCATTTGCGATTGACGGTAAAGCGGTATTCAAAATAGTTGAATCGAGAAATTGCATAAATATGGCCATAGCCGCTACCCATGGTAACAATTTTGATATTTTCCCTTCTATCATCTTTAGATATAATAAATATTATTTTTAAATAAATTTAATTATTTAAAATACAAATTTTGTACTTGAATTTAAATCTATAAAATATTATTTATTTTAAGGATAAAGATAATTTTTTAAAGACAAAAAATTTTATTTATACTATAAATTAATTTAAAATATAATCATAAAAAAAGCCCTTTCTAAATTAGAAAGGGCTTTTTAAAATTAATTTATTTAATCTACTAATATTTTAATTTTAAATGATTTTTTTGAATTATGTAAGATTACATAGTAAATACCACTTTGAATAGGGCTTATATTCACTTCTTTGTGAAAATCATCAGTAACTTTTACTTTCTCTTCATTATAAATTATTTTTCCTGACTGATCATATATAGATAATGTATATATACCCTTGTTCCCTTTCATAAATAATTTGAAATTTCCCTTATTAGGTACAGGTGATATTCTCAAAACTTTAGATTGATCATTTTCAATATCATCTACGGCTAATGCATCATCTATTTTTACATTTATTGAAACAGATTTTTCACATAGCGTTGGTGTCTGATATTCTAATGTTATAATTTGGTCTCCTTTTTCAATCCATTGAATGCTAACTTCATTTGTATTGTTATTAACTATTATTCCTCCTGTAACTGACCATTTGTATTCATTCATACCCTTAGTTGCAACATACGTATTTGTAGAATTCACCAAAGATGATAAAGGACCTGAAATTTCTGATTGATAATAGTAAATTTCTCCTAATTGATTTGTTACTATACCATTTCCTTGTAATCCACTTATTTTTTTATGTAAATAACTTAGATCTATTCCTATTACAATATCTCCATTGTTTTTAAGACTTTCAACATTTGATATAGTAAATTCTCTATCGGAAATAGAACTAATTTTCAAATCATGAGTTGATAGTTTTACTCCTCCGGCCTTAACAATTAAAGCATCTGAAGTAAATTCCGACTTATCTATATCCTCTGTGAAAATTACATTTAAACTTTCGATTTCTGAACAAGATTGTGATTTTTTTGTTATCACAATAAAGTTAGCTCCTAATTGTGTTCCATCAATATAGGTTTCTAATGTAACCGGATTACTAGCATTTTCTAGATAATCATAAACTATAGCCTTAAAAGTATTTTTACCTTTATAGTTTCCTATCGGTATTTCTATTACCCCATGAGCATCTTTATTTATTTTTTGTATTAAAGTTTCTCCCATAGGGGTGCTTACATAAATTGCTACAATTCTTTTATCCTCAATTGTTTCTAATAATAATTTAACATCATCACCGGAAGTTATATGGTCTGTAGATGATATTCCTCTATCAGGAGTAATATGCATATTAATAACTCCTAAAGGTTTATCGAAGTTTACTTGCCAATTTTTACTCGCAGTTCCATTTCCATAATTTCCATGTTCATCTATAAAATTGGATTGATCCACTATTAATTTATAGGATCCCTCTTGCTGAGTATAAATTCCTAAACCAGATATTAAATAATGTAAAGCGTCTTGTTTTAATACTTCAAATTCTACATTTTGTATTGTTGAGCCTTTATATAATTTAATCCATTCAGAGTTAAATTCTGTGGCTAAAGGTTTATTAACAGTTACAAGTACATCTGTTACATTTTGCGTATGAACGGATCCCTGATACTTAAGCTCAAATTGATCTATCTCAGGATTAATTTTATCTACCTTCCAAGTATATTTTTGAATAACTAATCCTTTCGATCCATCTTCTGATATCATGTCCGGTAAATTTATTGCTAATTCATAGCTTCCATTTTCCTTATTATATTCTTCCAATCCACTGATAGAATATTTTAATCCACCTGCCACATTCGTAATGGTAATATCCCTTACTTTTCCATTTAATGTAATTTTATCTTGAGTAAAATCTTTAGGCAATACTTTCTTATTGAATATAACTTCAATGCTATTTAATGGTTGAAATTTATTTTGATCGGAAGTAAATTGCATAATTCCTAACTCATTAATTACCTGTGTCCATGAAACGGATTTTCCTTCATTTCCACTATTGCCATTAATATCTCTTATACCATCACATTGTACAGTTAACTCATAATATCCAGAAGATTGAGTTAAAGGTTTTAAATCCACTACATATACAGAGTCGTTAATAGCTCCAATCTTTACATTATTATTATTTAATGAAATTGTAGCTCCTTGATAAATCAATTTTAAATTCTTATAAGTAAATGTTTCTTTTTGAATAGATTTATTAAAATTGACTTGTACGTATTCTACCGGTTGAGTAGTTGTATTTTCCGGTACATTTGTAAATGATACTACTTTTGGTAAATTAGTCTCTATTGGACTATAATAAAGTGTATAACTAGAATTACCAGATACTTTATCCACAAAATGAAGTTTATTTTCATATTTAGGATCTTTACCGTCTCTTAGAGTTACAAATGTCTGCCAAAAGTTTTCAACAGGCATTTCTATTTTATCTGAATTACGTACGACTTTTACTAATTTATATAAATTTTTACCCGGATCATCTGTATTTCCGTAATTCCATCCCATGAATAATGGATTGAATGATAGTTGTGTAGTAAGTTGTTTAGGTGAAATATCATTACTAACAGTGATGGACGATGCTTGAGACACTTCTTCACTTTCCCCATTAGAATAATAAATCATATCCGGTGTATCATTTAAATCCGGAATATCATTAACTAAAAAGTCAGCAATATCATCATGTCCTTCACCGTAAGCTTTCACACTCTTAATCAATTCATGAATTTTATATTCTTTTATTAGACTAAGATCTTTGTTTCCATAACTATTTAAATGTTTTACCTTAATATCATATTTTACAAAATGACCTAATAAGGAGCTGGTAAACCACCATTGCCCAACCATTGATTTTTGCGGTGCAATATTTCCAAATTCTATATCTAATAAGCCTAATTGTTTAGGATTATTATTCATAGCACTTCCTATAATTTCAAAATCAATTAATAGTCCTTTTTTATTCTCAATAATTTCTGGCTGCATTGATTGTACTTTAACATTTTTAGCAATGCCATATCCTTCGTTTTTAATAAGTAAAGACATTTCAGCAGGCACCATAGGCTCTACCTTTTCTGTTAAAGGATCATCTCCGATAATGTCTCGTTGCATAAAGTAATGCAATACTAAATCGGGGCTCGGTTTTACTTCTAAAGTTACCGGAAATAATTTTGCACTTACTTTTTCACCTATTTCAGGATCAAAATAAGAAAGAGTTCCACCAAATGAGTAGGATTTTGATAGGGTTGGAGCAGCATCTTTGGTAGGGATATAAATTACTGTTCCCACTCCGCTAGAATTAGGTTTTACTATTCCTACACCGCTTAAAAAGTCATCTTTATTGATCTGGAATAAATGAGTACTATCATTACCCTCTTCGTCTGTAATAACTAAATCTAAATTAATATCTTTTATTTCTTTAGAGGAGCTATTATTTATATCTAAAGTTCCTTCAAAAGCTTCCCTTGTCATTGTCATTTTTTGAGAAAAGCGTACGGTTACTGTGGCACAAACGGAAGAGCTTGTTTCACCCATTTCTTTTTTCGCCGTAAGTATAAATTCTGCGTCATCTTCAATCATCTTTTCAGCAGATTGGTAGCCTCTATCAATAGCATATTTATTAAAATTCTCAATCTCTTTTTTATAATGATCTAAACTATCCTTACTTATGATATTAGGAAACTCTTTATTAGGAGATAAAACTCCCATATTCCAGGCCTCTACCGATGAATTCCATCTTTCAAAAAAATTATCTATGTAAGTCTCATTATATGCGGTTTTTTTCAAATTTTGTTTAATATTTATTCTTTCATTTAAACTAAATTTTTTATCATTATCTAAAAACTCTGCAACTTCATTTAATAATATTGTAAAATCCTCTTTATCTCTCCAATCTTCTTCATTAAATATCATTTTAATTCTTTTATCCTGAGCTTCATCAGCTTTTTCAAAGGCTATAAAATCATTTGCAATTAATAAAAATTTATTTAATTCATCTATATCATTATCATAAGCCCTTTTTGAAGATAATTTTTTCTTCAAGTCTCTAACACAAGAGTACAAAGTGGTTCCTATACTTGCTAAACAACCTAGTCTTCCTTTAAGTATACATCCTGGTAATGCCAAAAGTATATCTTCAAACTTAGATGCAGTAACAATTGATACAGCACAAGTATATATTTGTTTTACCCCCAAACAACCTGCTAAAGTATTAATAGATCCTACTAAACATGAATGATTACAAATATTTGGCAAACTATTTATTATAGGAGTAGTAGTACTCCCTGGATAACTATTCTCCCTATTATCCGCTTCTAACGAGGGTCTAACATTAGGATTATTTGTAGTAGGAGAAGAAGTTTTTGAATCACAATCTCCAACAACTATAAAATTTCCAGAAGCAGCAATCTCACCCAATGATGGACCACATGGAAAAAGGGCCATCACATCAAACAATGCAAAACAAGGAAAAATTGATCTCGATTCCGGAATTTTTTCAATTAAAACAGGAATAATAACTGAGGTTTTGGCCTGTATAACATCTAATCGATCAATTAATGGCGTAAATGAATACCCATTGATTTGCCTTATGGATATTTTAGCGTCTAAAGCATTAATTAATCCATGGTTAGTGATAGTTACATAACTTATCTTACTTTGTCCTATTTCCAAATCAATTACAGATTTATCTATATCAACAATGAGAACAGGTTTCGGAACATTAGTTTCAAATTTTACATCTAAATCAGTCTGATATTGATCTTCTATTTCTGTAGGTTTTACTACCCATTGGTACGAAACTGCCTGATATGCTAAAAACACAGTTTGTTTATTGTTTTTCCCGGGCTCTACTTCAAAATTATTTTGGTAAGAATCATGTTTATGAGCTGATACAGTAACTTTATACCATCCTTCTGGAATATTCTCCGCAGAAAATACTCCATTGTTATCCGTCTCACCTTCTGCAACCACTACACCTGTATAAGGATGTCTCACCACTACTTTAGCTCCTTGTACATGAGGTGCTTTTTCCGTATTATAGGTATATTCATCTACTACATCTATTTGTAGTGTTCCTTTATCTTCAGATACTGTTTCAATTTTAAATGGAATACTAACACCGGTTCCGTTAGATAAATTCACTGATAAATTACCTGTTAAAGGAACATTAATTTGCTGTTTTTCAGTAGGCTTTAATTCTAACACTACTGTTAAAGTATCAGTTGATCCTAATTGATCTATTTTTTGAGGAGATTTTAATTTTAACCATTCTAATTTTGGAATATCAATTTTTATATTTTTAGCATTCGTTGAACCTATATTTATAATCTTTAGTTCATACAACCTTGATTTTCCTTTTACCATGGTTGTGGCAATACTAACCGGATCTGCAATTAATTTTGCTTGTTCAGTATGGCAATAATACCAGGACGTAAATGGCGTTTTTACTCCTTCCTCAGAGATAAATTCTGCTTTTATTTCAGAATATTCTTGTATCGATGAAGGGCCTTTAGGTATAATACTATATTTTATAGTTCCTTCCTGACCTGCTTTTAAATTTATCGACTGAGTCTTAACTGTAAAATCGGTTTCAGATGGTAATTTTATATTTACGTTAGTCAAATTGGTATGGGTATTGTTTTTCAACTTAAACTCACCTTGCCATTCAGTTCCTTCAGTAACTTCCCATTTTAAAAAGTCTAATGGCTTGTTGATCCATTCTACCCCAAGTAAATCAAATTCGTCTTGAGACTTAAATTTAGCACCCGGATATCCCGAAGAAATTTCATAATGACCGTTTTCTCCTTGAAGTGGAACAAAATCATATGCAAAATTTCCTAATGAATTAGTCGTTATTGCAAAAGTTCTAATAAAATTACCATTATTTATTATAATATCTACTGGCTTATTGGCTGCTAAACTTCCATTTAAGTGTTTAGCTAAACCTTCCATATGAATTACTTCACCCGGTTTATATACATTTTTATCTACTTTAATTTCTGCTGTATAACTTGGCAATAGTTCGATTTCTTTATGAAATTGATTATTTATATAACTCAATTCTTCTGTATTTTTATCAGAATTAAGAACTATAATTAAATTAAAGGTACCGGCTTTATATGGAAATTGTATTGAATGCTTGAAATCTAAACTTTTTCCCGGTTTAACTTCTTCATTAAGGGTAGTAACATCAAAAGGTTTTAAATTATTTATAGAAGTATTGGTTGATAAATAATATTCTATTTTCATTCCTTTAGGAAGTGTAGCAAATCCCTGATTTTTAAGTTGCGATACCACTTCCGTTAAAGCTCCTCCTTCTGTTTTTGAAGGTATTGTTATAGAAGTAATGATTGCATCCGGCTTATTTTGATCGGTAACTAATAGCCAGCCGAAACCGGAACTATATTTATCTGCTTCTGCTTGTATTCTTATAGTTTGATCTCCCTTTTTGTTAGGATCTATAATAGTGTTAAATTCGACTTCAACGGATTTCTGACCCGGGAAAATTTCAGCAGTTTTCGGAATGTCAACAATCGTTGGCGAATCGTTAGATAAATTAACAAGCAATGAATTATTTATATCTTCACTTCTTACCGTATTGCGAGAAATTACAATCTTTCCTGCTTTTTGTATTCCTGCTTTAACGGTAGAAGGGCTTGCTTTAACCAATAAAGCTAAACCGTCATTATCTAAGATCGTAACTTTAGATTGATATTCGGTATTTGCTATTCCACTTGACCCTCCACTACATCCACAATTAGGAAAAAGCAAAGAAGCCGTAATGGTAACTTCCCTAGTTCCCTCAACGATTGAGTTATCTACTGCTCCTATGAAAAATTTTTGTTGTGTTTGTCCCTCTACAAAAACTATTTTGGAAGGAAGTAATAATGCATCTGCTAAATCTGCTTTTAGTAAAAGTGTTACATTACTTTTAAAATTATCTAATCTACGTATTACGGCTGATGTAGCATAGCTCCCATCTCCTTCGGAAATAGTTGAAGGAGATATAGTAAATTCAAAAGTGGGAATATTGGCTTTATTTAGTTTTATACCAATATTTTCTTGTTTATAGCCAACAGCACGTGCAATGATTTTGGCATTGACTTCTATTTCAGGAATTTGTGAATTAATATATTCAGCTTCAAATGAAATGTGAGTTTTTCCTGCTTTTAAAACAATTTCTTCAGGAATTTTTAATCGTTTGGAATAATCGGTTTCTAAACTGATTTTTATATCTTGTGATGAGGCTTGAATTAAATCTATGTTAATCAAAGTTTTTTCGCCTGAATTTAATTGGTCTTTAGTAGCACTTATATTAAAATAGGGTATTTCGTCATCGATAATCGTTATTTCTACATAATTTTTGGGATACTCATTACCTGAAATTTCTATTTTAACTGCTCTATTTCCATCATATAAAGTGTTGTCTATAGCATTAGCATAAAAAGCCACGGAGGATTCTCCCTTTTTTATAATCGCATATGAGGGTAGATTTAACTGTCCGTCCAAAGAACTGTTAATTAAGAATTTTTGTTCGCTAGAGTTATCACCACTTCTGCTAAGTATAAATTTTATCTTTTCATTTGAATTTTCTTTAATTTCTTTTTTATCTGCTTCAATAAACAATTTTTTATTAACTACATAACTATGGGCTGAAAGAGATATATTATTATCTCTATCTGATTCGGGTTCTTTTACGGCAGGTTCCGGTATTACCTTCACTTCTAATTTACAAGATCCATCAAAACCTAATATTTTAGGCAATATAAATTCACCTTGTCTATTACTATTTTCCCCAACGTTTAGATTGTTTTCATAAAAAACATTACCTAACAAGTATTTTTGTCCGGTTTTTTCTGAAATTAGGCTTATTTGCTCTGTCCAACCTCCCGAAGCAATATTTTTTCCAATATTTTTTACCTTCCAACTAACTGTAATTTTTTCATTCGGAATTAATTCACTTGCTTGAGTTGAAACTTCCGATACTAGCAAATCGGGTGAAGAATCTTTATTTATAATCAGTTTTCCGCCCTTATGCCCTGAACCTATATCTTTAATATCGGTTGAACTAACAATTGCATTTTTTATATTAATATCATACCATTGTCCTTCCTTATAACTTACTGGTATTTCTATCGGAATTTCAACTAATGGTCCATTATTCGCCTTAAATGTTTTATTTGAATAAGAAAAAATCATAAAATGATAGTTCCCCTCCTTATCAATATTAACAAAGAGAGCATGGTCATCACCTTTACGTTCTTGATTGAGAACGCTTTCTTTTTCATAAACAATTAACCCTTTGGGTAGAATTAAGGTAAATTCAACTCCTATTACCGGTTCTTTATTAGTAAGTTCAACTTTAATTTTGTTTTTTTCTCCTATTCCGGCTTTTAAATCAGGAATAGAGAGACTATTCTGCGCTTGTGTAATGTGAACGAAGAATATAAGAAAAAATATAACTAACGTCTTAATTCTCATATTTTGTGTTTTAATTTAATATTATTATCTTATTTTTATATTTTTGTATTTTTTTATCGAATCTTATATCTAATACATATAAGTAAATTCCCGGTTTAAGATTTTCTCTAAACAAAGTATATTCACAATTTCCTTTAGTGCCCGGAAGATCTTTTATAATTCTTACTATTTGACCATTAAGATCATATATGATCATTTGAACCTCTCTAGCATTTTCTTGTAAATTATATTTTATCATGGTTTTATCCTGAAAAGGATTAGGAACATTAATAACTTGCTTTGATCCTTCTTCTATTTCAATATCTCCTATTCCTAATGTTTTATCAATTACCTGAAATTCAATTTTATTTGCATTTCCATTAGATAAAATTCCTGAATGTATTTTTGTACCTGATGAAATTTTAGCTATAGGATGCTTTCCTACAGCCAATCCTTCTTTTAGACTAAATCCAAGTATACTTATTTCACCGTTGGCTTTTGATGTTTTTACGGTAAAATCATTATTAAGTAATATGTCGATTTTATTAACATTGGATATATTTCGAAGTCTTACATCAAATGAATTAACTGTTTGGTCTAGATTTTCTATATATAAAATATTATTTTCAATACTTAATCGATTAAGTGGCTGAGCGGTATAATTTCTGTTTAATTCATTATTTGATTCTTCTAATGAATTATTTTGAATTTGATTTACTAATAATAAAACATCCAATATATTTATGGTGTTATCTTTATTAATGTCAGAAGCTCCATAATTGAAAAAATGAGGTTTTTTCAATTGTATATAATTTATCATTGTTTGGACATCCAATATATTAATAGCTCCATCTAAATTAGAATCCCCTTCTTTATAGTTTAATAAATATTTTATGTTTGTGTTTTTTGAAGTTCCTGAAATTTGTTTTAAATTAATTGTTTGGTTATTAGGAATATTCCAGTGCGATATCAAATCCATTAATTTTATCCCATCTTCCGGTATGGTTATATACTTACTAAAATCACCAATAGTTATTGAATAGGTTTGATTAATAAATTTTTGGGAAGGATGATCGTATCTATTTATAGATTTATCTTGGATTACAGATTGAACTGTTAAAGGTAAATTTCCTGAATCTATATTTTGACGATCTAAAATTACCTTAACATGGGTTGGAAACATTTCTTCTATATCAAAAATCTGATTGGAAGAGAAATTAATTGATTTTAATTTAGGTAAACTTGCAATTTCTTTTGGAATAGCTCCTCTTAAATTATTATCTGAAAGATTTATTTCTATAATATGTCCTTCATTATGCGTAATTCCCTTCCATGATTGTGTATGAAGGTTATTAGAACTTATATCCCATTTTTCCTTCCATTGTTCACCATTTGTTTTATTATAAAGTTTTATTAATGCCTGATATTCCTGGTCTTCTACTGGTACATTAGACTGTCTTAATACACCTTTATATCTAATATGTGTACCTTGTGCACTTCCATTTGATTGCCATATCGCTATGGATGCATCAACAGGTATTTCTGATATGTTTATATCTGAGAAAGTTAAATAATCATCTATAGCTCTGCTCATGGCTACATTCATGTTATTTACTTGTAGATAAAAAGTGTTTTCAGCATTGAAATTAGATTTTATATTATCATACTGATTAATTCTGTTTAATTTTATCGTAATTTTATCATCTTTTAATTCTAAATATTCATCTTTAATTATTTCTTGATTTCTTATATCTAGATATGGAAAGGTTAATAAATTATCTACATCTGTAAAATAATTATTAGATAAATCAAGTTCATTGATTTCCGTAAATGTATTTAACAAACTGGCCGGTATAATCCCAGATAAATTATTATTTGATAAAATTATTTTTTTTATTTGTTTAATTTCAGATAAAGAAACCGGTATATTACCCTCCAGCTTATTACCGAATACATTTAAGGTATTTAATTGTTTTAAATTTCCTATAGATATTGGTAATTCTCCTTCAATAGCATTAGAATTCAAGTTTAATGTCTCAAGATATTGTAATCCAGAAATTTCTTCCGGTATTGTTCCCATTAAATTGTTATTTGATAACATAATAGATATGATATGTCCGTCTCTAATACCTACGCCGTACCAATTTTCTAAGTGAAGATTATTTTGAGTTATGTTCCATTTATGTGTCCATAAATTACCTAAAGTAGAGGCATAAAACTTTTTCAAAATTTCAAATTCTTTTGCATCCACTTGCCTACCGAAAGTTAATTTATCATAATAAATATTGGTACCTTTTGCATATCCCTCCAATTGTTCAACCCTTATCTTATCTCCATATTTCACCCCCCAGGTAGCTATGTCCTTAATTTGGATCATTCCATTTTTAGAGTAGACAGATCCTTTTTTTACTCCGTTGAGATATATATTATATAAGTATACTTCATTAAGATAAGATTTTCCGTCTTTTATTCCGAAGGTACACATATCAGGAAGTTTAATAATTAACTCATTAGTTCCTGTTTCCAATTCAGGGATCGAAATAGTTTGATTATTAAAATCTAGATTAATAATAGAAAATTGTTCTTTGATCAGAGAGGCGGGTATATCTTTTATCTTATTACCGTCAGCTTCTAATCTTGTTAGACTTATCATATTGCCTATCGTGGAAGGTAACTGATCTATTGAATTATATCTTACCTCTAAATATTTTAACTTTTGTAATTCTCCCCAACTATCAGGCAGTGCTCCCTGTATATTATTTCCGTATAAGTATAAGGTTTCTAAATTCTTTAGTTTGGATATAACGTTCCAATCCGTTCCACTTAAATCTTTTTTTATATAATATGATGATAAGTTTAAATATTTTAAATACTCTAGATTTTTTATGCTTTCCGGGAGTTTTCCCTTTACATTATAAAAATAATATAAATCCAATCCGGTTACATGACCATTTTCTACTGTGACTCCGCTCCACGGTTCTTCATGTAAATTATTTTCTGTGATACTCCACTTTTTCCAACCATTAGATGTCCCCCAATTTGCGCCGTTCATCTGATTGTATATATCTAATAATACTTGGTATTCTTTCTCCGGTACTTTGGGTAAATCAATTTCTATTTTTGTAAATCGAAGTTCATTGCTACCCATATATGTATTATTTTGATTATAATAATCTTGACGCAAATAAAGATCATCTCCTTTTTTTATCGTCGATAAATAACTTTTAGGTAGGATAACTACTCCTTCGTCTGAAACTGTAAGAGCTTCTCCTACCTGCGACCCTTTTAAGTATACCTGTATTTTTGTTTTTTGACTAAAGTCATTTTTACTTCTGTTGTACAAAAATATGGGAGGTAAACTTATTTCAACGTCTTCTCCTTTATATTGTAATAATGGCAAGCTCACAGTCTGATTTCTTAAATCATAGTATGCCACTTCATAAGGAAGCAAACCTTCTATTTCTGATATTTGATTATAATCTAAATATATATTTTTTAAGCTTTTTATTTCTTCAAGCTCTTTAGGTACTTTTTGTATATTATTGTAAGATAAATATATATATTCTAGCTTGGTTTTAGCAATAGTCTTGGGTATTTCTTTTATTTGATTATTATTTGCTTCTAATCTTGTTAAACTTATCATATTGCCTATCGTAGAAGGTAACTGATCTATTGAATTATATCCTATATATAAATTTTTTAATTTTTGTAATTCTCCCCAACTCTCAGGTAGTGCTCCCTGTATATTATTATTTCCGTATAGATTTAAAGTTTCTAAATCCTTTAGTTTGGATATAACGTTCCAATCCGTTCCGCTTAAATCTTTTTTATAATAATATGATGATAAGTTTAAATATTTTAAATACTCTAGATTTTTTATGCTTTCC
>CALYQD010000021.1 GCA_945280365.1 uncultured Apibacter sp. | reverse complement strand
GCGAAGGAGTAAGAACTAATCCTGCAAGATTTGTTAAATTAAATTCATATAATACGAAAGAACAGGATGAAGCCGTTAAATTTAAATATAATGAAAATGGACATAAAACAAAATGGAATGCTCCAAAACAAGATCAAACAAAAGATTAAAATAATAGTATATTTCTTTATATTATTAAATTTTAATTCATGCCAATCCCAAGAAAAGAATATAGCTTTAGGTATAACTTATAATAATATTACCAATTTTTCTGACGTAATTTATGATGATTACAGTGGGGTAGGAATTACTCAAATTAAATCTGAAAGTATTTCAAGCTTTCTAAACACTGAATCCAGATATTTTATTCTATGGAATGAAGAAAATATTTCCAATACAAATAATATTTCTTTTACAGAATTAGCCCTTATTAATTCTAGAGATGATATAAAATCTGGAAAAGAAAAAATAAGATACCTTTTTATAGAAAGGGAAAAAGGGAAAAATAAAGAATTAATAGATACTTTAAAAATACCAAAAGGCTTTGATTATTCTCAATTTAATTACAAATCTGGTAATGTTGATAAAACAGGTATTGCTATTGGGAAATATAGCAACAGTACAAAAAAAGAATCTTTTGAGTTATACGAACTTTATGGTCTAAGTAATGTAGGGAAATTAACTAGATTACCATTATCAACTATTATTTACGATTGCCCCCCCCCTACATACTATTTAAGAGAATATGAGCCAGAAGAATATACATATAAAACTAAGCAAGAATATAATAAAAACAAAATTATTTCAAGTAAATGGTTTGGAATATATCATGTGATCAGTAAAGAATCTAAAGATTGGAGGGAAGATAAAAGTATTACATTGAGTATTTCAAAAGATTCTATAATTTATGAAATAGCAGGTTATCAGATTTATCAAAAATATTTATTAACAGGAAAAGAAGTTGATAATAAATTATTATTGTCTTATTCAAAGTATTTAGATGGTAGTGAGAGTGCTATATTAGAAAAAACAAAAGATTTTGGAAATATATATTTTGATGGTAAAAAATATTTATGGGAATCTCCCTATTTAGATTTTTATTATGATAATAAACAATATATATTAAATAAAGTGCAGTAAATAATAATATGCATAATTAAAGCTCTGTTTTACATTAATGTTTTTTATCTAATATTAAAAAAGAGGGCTTTAAAAACGGTGAATAGGTATATTCAAAAACGTCGTGCTAAATTTATATAAATTAGGTATAACTTCGGAAGTAAAAGCTATTTATACAGGATTAATGACAACACAAAGTGATTTTAGAAAAGCTATAAATTCTGATAAAATAGATTTTGTTTCAGGAAGTAATAAATCAGATTTTAAACCAGAAAGAGGAGATATATTTGTTTGGCGAAAAAGTAATGGTGTTGGTCATACAGGCATAGTATATGAGTATGATGAATCTACAGATTTAGTAACTATTTTAGAGGCAATAGGAAGAACAGGGGCTGTAGGAGAATCTCAACAAGTTAAAAATGGTGGGTATTCTGGAAAAGGCTGTTCGAGAACGGCTATATATATGAGAAATAGTGGAGCATTATCTACTCATGATGGATGGAAAGGATATTTTAGACCCAAAAATTATACTAAAAAATTATAATTATGAAAATCAAATTAATATATATGACCTTAATTTTAATCTCATGTACTTTAGTTTCTTGTAAAGGGCAAGATAAAGAAAAGTCTTTGATTGGAATAAAAAATAAGGTAGATAATTATTCTCTTGATAACATATTAAAATGCGGAGATTTTTCCTTTGAAAATGGTTATTTTGTAACAGCTGATTATGGCTGTATTTATAATCCAAAAGAGAATAATAATTTAGGGAATATTCTAATTTATTATATACCTAAAAATGACATAATTTTAAATACTCAAGAATCTGTTAAAGAAATTAATGAGTTGTCTATTGATGAACTTAAAAATAAATTTAACATTTATGTTTTTCTGATTGAAAAAAAGTATTTAAACTATAATAAATCAGGAGATCCAATATATTATCAAAAAGATAACTATATGGAGAAATTATTTACAAATAATTCAAATGAATGGGAATTGTTAGATTCTATTAAAATACAGTCCTTAAATGAAAATAATTTAGAACAAGAATGGAGAGAAAATTTCATAGATACTAAAATTCAAAAATTAAGAGCTAATGATTTTATCGCAGTAAATAATATTTCTAAAAAATGGTATGGGAATTATTCAGTTTGGTTAGACTATGGAGATATAGGAGGGCAGAAAGCAGGTTATGAAATTATTTTAGAAATAACAAAAGATAGTATAAAAGCAACAGGAGACGGTTTCCAAATGAGCTTTATAGACCTATTAACAGCTAAAGAGGAGGACAGTAAACTCGCTTTATATCATTCAAGAAATTTGTATGGATATAAACAAGGGGGAGATATGAATCCTGAATTTGTTTTAATTGAAGATAAAGGGAACTATTATTTGACAACCCAATGGATATCTCAAGATGTAATAACAAAACCTAAAAAACTAGGTTATGAAATTATAAAGAAAAAATAATCATGATATATAAAGTTCAATAAAATTACAATGGGCATGATTAAACACTACTCCGTATTTATCTTATTTTCTGTGCTTTTCAAAAAACAATAAAAATTAGGTCTAAAAAATGCTGAATACATATGTTTAAAAATACTACACTGATTTAGTCTAATATTTAAATAATTGTTAGCCCCTGATGATTATGAGGGAGATTTAATTCCATTACTGTATAAGAAAAGCTCATTTCTTTGCCCAAAGTATAGAAGAATCCGGGAGGGATTTATTAGGAGCATTAGAAGGAGAAGATTTTAAGCATTATACACCAAAAAGGTTGGTAGAAGTATTTGATACCTTTAGAAGTAAATACGAAGATTATGGACGAGGCAATAAACGAAATATTTATAAAGGGATGAATGACGAACGCTTAGCTTATGAGGATCGAAAAAAAGCAAAACCCATTGCGGAAGCTTATTTATACGGAAAAACTCAAGGGAGGGAAACCGCTTCAAATCCAATAGCCTTAGCCAATATTGCCTACAGTACTAAAAGCGATATAGGAAACCAAGGAGGCAATGACGGTTGGAATTTTAAAGGACGGGGATTGTTGCAAGTAACCGGAAGAGGGAATTATGAAAAAATACAGAAAGTAATAGATAAACTAGCACCGGAGAGTAAAGTTAATGTTTTTGATTCAGTACCAGAAAGTGGGTATACCCCACATCAGGCGGCTATTACCGGGATGGCTGAATGGGTAGAAAAATCTTTGTATGCCTTAGCGTCTCAATCCACCAAAAATAACGATGATAAAATTGTAAACAATATAGTGAATGAACTAAATGAGAAAACAGATTCCAGAGCAAAAAGGATTGTACATTACCGGGGTGGTAGTGCCACAGCTACTATATCAGGAAGCAGTAAAAAAGTAAATTATACAGCTCCAAAAGATAAAAATGGGAATCCGAAATACAAGTCTACCAAAGAAATATTTAAAATTGATGAATGTATTTTACTAACAGGAGAGAAAAAGGAGAAAAAAGAAGAGGGTAAACTACCTAAATGGGTTCAAATAGCAATAGCAGAAGAAGAAAAGGGTATTTCAGAATATAATAATTGTAAATATATAATAAGTACTTATCATAATAGTACAGATAATGTTAAAATGACAAGATGCGGAAGGGAGAAAGATATAAAGACAGGAAATCATGAATGGTGTGCAGCATTTGTAAATTATTGTTTAAAAACAGCAGGATATAAATCTCAAAATGATCCTGGAGCTAGATGGTATAAAGATGTTAATAAAGTATCAAGAAAGGGTGGAACACCTCACCACACAACGGAGGTATGGGCAAAACGGCATACTACAATGTATATAGGTGGGGTGGTTGTATGGAAAAGTAATACTCATACAGCTTTTATAGTCGGTATTGATAAGAATAATCCTAATAACTATATAATATTAGGCGGAAATCAAGATAATTATGTGCGTTTTTGGACAGCACCTAAAACTAAGGTATATTCGTATTGCCTTTTTCCTGATGATTATGAGGGAGATTTAATTCCATTAAAAGAAATAGAACCTAATGACTTAAGAAAAGGAGCTAAAAAATATACAGAAGGTTCTCGAAGTTAAAAACAAATATTATGAAGAAAACAATTATTTTTTTAATAACGTTGATAGGTTTTATATCATGTACTAAAAGTCAAAAAATATATACTAAAATTGAAAATAAAAAGAATATGTCTGATAACATAGAAAATATATTAAAAGAGCAAGTTTTAGCAGGATATTCAGAAAACGAACCTGGTTTGGATGGTGGTTCTACATACCTATATTCAGATAAAGATATGAAAGCATGCGTAGAATTATCAGAGAATATATTAAAAACTCAAGAGTATAAATTTCCTTCACAAGCAGAGTTTGAAAATAAAATAAAAGAAATTTTTAGGTTTAACAGCAAACAAAATATTGTTAATTTTCTTATAGAATATCCTTGTTCAAGAGATTCAATTGTTTATCAGCTTGATATTAATTATGTTACAAGTAATAATTCTCCTTTATTTATTTTATTTGATAAAAAATTTATATTAGAACCTCTTTTTATTCCAGAACTGATAGATTATAAAAAAAAATATCCAAAAATTTTTGAGGAAGAAAATTCTATATCAGATAAAAGAATTAGTAAATATGGTTTTGAGGTATATGTTACAAAATGGAAAGATGTAAAAGATTTAAATGAAAATAGAAATAATAATATCCAAATTTTGGTCAACCGCAATAAATATTTATTTAATGATAATAAGGCAAGCTTAGCATGGTTGAAAGTTAATGATTCACTTTTTTTAGAATCCTTAGTAACAACATTTGGCTATACAGAGGACAAAGAACTGCTAGATTGGGTAATGCAGAGGAATCGTTCAAAAGCAGTAGAATTTATAAATAATTATGTTTTTGTAAGGAATTGCAAAGGGGAATTAGAGATACGTGAAGATATATTAAAATATATAGAGCAGAAAACAACCGATGAAGAAAACACCCATGACTATGCCAAAGCTCTCTATCATTATGAAGTTTATGAAAACCCGAATAAATGGACAGAAAAGGAAGCCTACAAAATATTAGCATATAAATCAAATACCTACGATTATCTTTTTATGAAATATAAAAACATTAGATATAACAACCGTTGGAACATATTAGGGAGTATATATTATTATTCAAATAGAGGAGATGAAAAAGAATGGAAGGAAATAGAAAAGAATTTTGAAAAGAATAATTATTATAATTTACCTCATTTGAAGGAAGCCTTAGAATATGCTTATATTTTTGAATAGTTAGTGAAATTAAATTAATTTACTAATCTGATGAAGAAGATGTTGGAAATGCTTCAATTCAAGGAAAAGACGGATGGAGGGGAGGAATTGCTATTCATGGGGGATGGTCTATTGGATCTTTAGGTTGCTTAACCACTCATACCTCTAATTATGGAAATAGAATAAAAGGACAACCTATAAATCCTTTAGTACAAAAATTGATTAATAATATTCCGGATTTCACTAACAGCTCAAAGGATAAACCTGTAATTTTAATACTTGAGGAAAGAGATGCTACAAAATCAGGAACCATTTGGACTGGTAAAATATCTTAAGATGATACAATATGAGACAAATACTTATATTTTTATTAACTATTATTTTTTTTAATAGCTGTATTAAGCATAATTATAAAGAACAAAATATGCCGGATAATAAAATAACAATTTTAAAAAATAACAATTTTAAATTTCCAGAAAACACCCTTTTTAAAGAAAGAATTAAACTTGTATTTGGATTAGATATAGATTCTATTTCTAGTAATGAATTTTATCTGGAAATAAAATCTATTATACCTGATGTGCCAGATTTTTATCCTACAGTGTATAAAAAAGAAAAATATTTAGATGCAGATAATTTTGCCAACGATTTATCTTTTGTTTCATTTAATAAATATATTTTTTATGAGGATAAAAGTGCTTTTAATTATTTGAAAACTAAAGACAATTATTATTTGTATATGTTAGTTCAGGATTATGGATATTATAATGATGAATTACTTAAATACATTTTTGAAGAGATAAATAAAGATTTAGAGACACCTTTTGCTTACGCTGTATTTTTTGGAAGAACAGGAATTCATGGAAATTGGAAATTGAGAAAAAAAATATTTCAAAAATACATTAATCAATACCCAGATGTAAATATTTCTGTAATATCTTTTATTGCACCTATTCTTGATGAAAAAAATCCCTATGAGGGAAATAGAGAATATGATGTTGCTTTTATTTTAGATCTTCTCATTGAAAGAAATCAGAAAAGTAACGTTTACCCTGTAGGGGAGGCTGATTATTTATTTATCAAATATCCCAATTTTTTGAAGAATCTTAAAAGTAATAATTACTATTCTTTTTCACAATTAAAATCATATTCAGAAAATAAAACTGATTTAGATAATGATGATATCTCTACTGATTATTACATCGAAGATCCTGATGGATTTACAAATTTACGAGAACAGAAAGATGTAAATTCAAAAATATTACAAACGATAAAAAACGGAGAAAAGGTAGAAGTTTTGAATAGTGAAGGTAATTGGTGGTTAATAAAAACCCAAGGAGGAAAAGAAGGTTATGTGTATTATAACAGGATAAAAATAAAATAAATTCTACACCAAAATCATAGAAGTGGATACCTCTACAATTAAAATGGAGCCCATACCCGGAAATAGGGCAGTTATGACCGGAGAGGATAAGAAAATGACAAAAAAGGGGGAAAAAGCAAGGGTAGATATTAAAGATCCTATTGCTATTTTTAGTATAGATGATATTACTGGAATTCTTACAGCAAAAGAAATAAAACAACTAATTTTACTTGTAATATTGACAAGAAAGAAGGAAAAAAAGTTGGTAAGTGTTTGAAATGTGGAAATAAATATTGTAAAGAAACATGGGATATACATACAAATAATAGAATATTAAAACTACATCCGACTATTCAGTGTTCTGTAAAAAGATTCATCAATGAAGTAGAAGAAACTTATAATATGAAAATAAGAATTACAGATACTTATAGAACTTACACGGAACAAGATGAATTATATAAACAAGGAAGAAGTAAAGCAGGAAAAATAATAACCAATGCTAAAGGAGGGTATAGTTATCATAATTTTGGTTTAGCAATTGACGTTGTTGAAATTAAAGATAAAAAAGCTAATTATGATGTATCAGTAACAAAAAAAATAGCACCAATAGCAAAGAAACACGGTCTAGCATGGGGAGGAGACTGGAAATCTTTCAAAGATTATCCTCATTTTGATATGACTTTTAACAAGACAACTGAAGAATTAAGAAAATTAGTAAAAGAATATGGAGATTATAAAAAAATACCTTTGGAATAAGAATTTAATTAGTATCATTTTAATATTATTTATTTCTACAATTGGTTGTAAGTCAAAATTTGAGAATAAAACAGAAACAGAATATAATACTATCTTAAAAAATGACTCTTTATTATTAATCAAAGATACTGTTATATTTGGAGGAAGCGCAGAAGGTGAGGAAGTAAAATTATTCAAAAATAAATTTACAGGGGATTCTATTATAGTTTCAGAAGCTTTAGGAGAAATGGGAAAAGCTATATATAGATTTATTTTTAATAAAAATCTGGTAAATTCAGAAAGGGTTATTTATAACTATCAAACTTCTATATATAAAGATTCAAAAGCAGAAATAAAAGATTCCATAAAGGAGAATTTAAATACTTCTCAAAAAGTAAAAGAGGAATTAATTAATGTTTTTAATGAGTATCATTCAATATTCATAGGCAAAAGAGATATTTATCAAAATTGGAATGGTGTTTATAGTTTTTCATTAGATATTTATAAAATGAACGATTGTCATTCATTTGATTTAGATATTCAGGTAAATAATGATAGCTCAAAATTAATATTTAGTATTGATGGAATAAAAATAGATACTATTGTTAAAGGAATAGTAAAAAATGACAAATATATTATAACTTATAACAAGGATAATCAAAAACAAGAATACATTATAAAAAAGGGGAATAATAGTTATTTTATCTCTGGGTCATCCATTTATATGTTAAATCCTCCTAATGAAGAATATGCTTTAGAAAAGATAAAGTAAGTTTAATATTTAATAATAAGTGAATCCTATTAAAATATCCATTCTACATTTATCCTATTTTTTTGTATTCTTCAAAAAATAATAAAAATTAGGTCTAAAAAATGCTGAATACATATGTTTAAAAATACTACACTGATTTAGTCTAATATTTAAATAATTGTTAGCCCCTGATGATTATGAGGGAGATTTAATTCCATTACTGTATAAGAAAAGCTCATTTCTTTGCCCAATGTATAGAAGAATCCGGGAGGGATTTATTAGGAGCAAAAAAAGGTAAAACTAAGATAAAAAAGAATATCAATGCAAAGAAATATTTAGAAGGAGCTGATGAATTTTTAGATATTACTAATGGAGGAACTTCGGGACTTGTTAATAGAAGAAATAAAGAAAATAAAATATTTTTACATAATATTTATGAAAACAATAAATAAAGTTATAAGAATTATATTGATATATTTTAGTTATTTTCTTTTATTTTTTTCCTGTAAAGCAGAGGGGAGAGATAATATAAAAGAAAAAAAGAATGTAGTTTCGGAGGATTCAATAACCATTCGCCAAAATCCAATTCAGGAAAATGAACTATGGTATTTTTATGATATTTCTCATTATCCTGTTTTAGACATGAAAGGTATTGAAAGAGAAAAATTAAAAAAAGAAATAAAAACATATACTATTGAATTAAAGGAAAACCATATTTTTATATCTAATTCATGTTCTAATATTGAATATGTTAATCTTAGAAAAAAATCACTAAATTATTTTACCAATCAAGATAATTTAGAAAGATATTCAAATGTTCTCTCTAATGAGGGGATTGAACTTTTAGATAGTATAAATATTATTCGATCTGCTTTACCTGAGGAGGAATGTAATTACCCATTTGGTGAAATTATTAAGATAGATAATTTTTTGATTGTTTTATATGAAGGATATTTAGTTTTTTTTAGTAAAGAAAAGTTACCAGATAATTTTACTGATGAATATAATAAATTATCTAGTGTTGTCTTTACCAATAGATTATGATCTAATTGATTCTTTAGAAGATATTAAATTTATTTCAATACCAGCTAAGTTTAAATATTTTTTTGATTTAGATTATTTAAGGAATTATAAAGGAGTGAAATTGCCCAAAACAGATTTAAATATTAGAACTGTTTTAATTTCAGCCTATCAAGAAGCAGGTGAAAAAAATTTATATCTTTATACTCTATCTCAAAAGGGAGAAATAATAGATAGGTTAATATTATTTACTATTGAAGGAGAAACCAAACAAGGTAATAACGTGGGAGATACTTTTAATATTGATAAAAATTATAAAATAAACAATTCTGGAAAATTTATAGAGATTAAAAAATGAAAAACATACTTCTATTATTTATCCTAATATTAATTTTCGCAAGTTGTAAAGGTAATGGGAAGTTAAATGATAATTTCGGTAATAAAGTATTTAAAGACGACTCATTAAATAAAACAACGAAATTAAAAAACATTTATGCTGAAGATACAATTTTTTGTGAACTAGTAGATGTAGTACGATTTTTTGACAAACCAATAGAACAAGAAGATGTAGATAAATTTAAAAAATTAGATATAAAATTTACTGGAGATACAATCATTATTGATAGAGCAAAAGCCATATTTGTTAAAGACGAAATAGATTCAAAAAAATATTTTGGAAAAGGGAGTTTATATGTGTTTTTTACAGATTATTTGTTGGATAAATTTAATGTTAATGTAAAAGTTAAAGTGCCTTACATAGAATTAGCATATGAGGATGCCGCGAAAAATCCATTTAGTTATTATTTTCTAATGAATCCAGCCGTTTCTACACAAGACCATTTGTTCCTATATACAGCTAATGATTATGTTTTAGCTTTTAAGAAACAAACAAGTAAAATAAATTTTAGAGATACCTATAATAATTTAAATAAGCTCTCTTTACCTTTAAAATATTCCTTTGAGTTTGTATTAGATGAACCGAATTTTATAAATATATCTAAAGAATATCAAAAATTACTGGATTTAGAAAATTTCGATAATTATTCAGCGATAAAATTACCTCAAATAAGCAAAAAATTAAAACCTATATTATTATCTGCGTATGATGATACAGGGCAGTCTATTTTGTATCTTTATATCTTTTCAGAAGATTATAAATTTCTTGATAAATTAGAATTATACTATAGTTATGATGTAGATAGTGGAAATATTGTTACTTTATATGATATAGATGATAAATATAATATTAAAATAACAAAAATAGAATATAAGGGTGATATAGAAAGAATTATAGAAAGAAAGGATTATAAAATAAATAATTCGGGAAAATTTGTTGAAGTTAAAAAATGAGAAATATTTAGATATATATATTAGTTGTTTTCTTTTATTTTTTTCCTGTAAAGCAGAGGGGAAAGATAATATAAAAGAAATATAGAAAAAGCTGTTGCTCATGTTAATAGTAACGCATTATCTAAATCTTAAGGAGTTTGTGCTTTATATGTAAGAAAAGCTATAAAAGCAGGGGGAATATATAATTTATCACATACTAAAGAATATTATGATACAGATAAATTAGTAACAGCTGGCTTTACAAAATTAGGAAATGACATAGATTCTATACAATTAAAAAAAGGAGACATTTCAGCTTTTGCTGCTGTAAAAGGTCATCCTTATGGACATATTGCAATGTATAATGGAGTTCAATGGGTATCGGATTTTAAACAAAAATCGTTTTGGGTAGCCACACAATATTCTGTAGAGAAAAAATATGCTATATATAGATGAAATGATTAATTTTATACTTTATAAAAATTGACACATATATGAAAAAAACACTTCTCTTATTTTCCCTAATATTAATTTTCACAAGTTGTAAAGATGATTCAAAGGTAACTTTTCAAAATAAAGTAGTTAAGGATACAATAAATTCCAATAATGATACTATTCAGGGAATTAAGATTTTAAAAGAATTTTATCTAAAATTTTATGGGAGTGATACTATTTTTGATGATGAAAATTTAAAAAGAAAATTTGTTTCTGAACGCATTATTAAGAGAATAGATAGTTTATCTGATGGAGAAGATCTTATATTAGACTATGATCCCTTTATAAATGCACAAGATTATTCTGGACATATAATTAGAAAAACTTTAGAAATAAAACCCCTAAAAAATAAAGATGAATATAGAGTAAGTTTCTTGCTAATTGGAAGAAAAGATGAAAAAAGAACTTATGTAGATTTTTTATTAAAGAAAGCAGAAAACGGAAACTTTTTAATATATAGTATATTAAATGATGAGTATTTAAATTTTAATAATGACAGCATAAGTTTAAATAAATCCAATAGAAATACTAATTAATTAACAGATTTAAATTCTATAAAAAATGAAATTGAATTAGGTAAATTAATTTTCCATAAAAATAATGATAATAAACTAACTATAAGAGAAGATTTATTGTCTGAAATAATAAAATTATCGACTATAGATCATGGGGAAAAAGCCTCTTTATTGAAAAGTTATGTTACTCAACTTCTTATTGAAAGGAAACAAAAAACAAAAATACCATATACTGATAAAGAGCTTTATAAAATAATTGCCTATATAATAAATACTATAATAATGAAGGTGTTTTTTGGGGGAAATATAGTATAGGAGGAGATTCTCATGGAGGAGCAAGTTTTGCTGATGCTCTTTCTCTTGATAAATTATTATCTGTTAAAGAATTGGATATAATGACATTACAATTTAGAGCTAATAATTATTACAAATTACCAGAATTAAAAATTATGTTGGATAAAACTTTTTGGTGTGAAGTATAAATGTCTTACTCCGACCTTATCTTATTTCTCTATACTTTTCAAAAAACAATGAAAATTAGGTCTAAAAAATGCTGAATACATATGTTTAAAAATACTACACTGATTTAGTCTAATATTTAAATAATTGTTAGCCCCTGATGATTATGAGGGAGATTTAATTCCATTAAAAGAAATAAAACCTTATGACTTATGAAAAGGAGTTAAAAAAAAAGAAGGCTCCTAAAGTTAAAAACAAGTATTATGAAGGCAATAATTATTTTTTAATAATTTTGATGGGTTTTACATCATGTATACTAAAAGTCAAAAAAGATAATAAAATTAGGACACTTTTAAAGTGTCTAGACATTGTAAAGATATTAACATACTTAATGTTTTCGATATTTCTATCGAATTAGTAATTAATCCTAATGATTTTTATGATACAGTGAGGCTTCAAACACAAAAAATATTAATTATCATTTAAATAATAGTTCAATAACTTATGAAAAAAATAATTTTTATACATTTTGTTTTAATATTGTTATTTTTGAGTTGTTCCTTACCACCCAAAAATAATGATACAAAATATAATCCTAAAATTAGTTTAAATAATTTTGTTTTAGATAAAGACACAGTTTTAATAATCTATCCTAGCGCAAAAACCATAAATAAGATAAAAAGAATTAAAGGAGAAGATTTTTATATAATAGCAGATGATGCAAACTATTATAGGGCCAAAATTTATAATTACTTAGATTCTATAAATAAAACATACAAGACAATATCTGATTCGGTGCATATCATGTACAAAAACAAAAATAATAAATTAGTTCAGATAAAAAATCATGATAGGGATCTTTATTGGTATGTTATATTATATAAGAATGAAGAAAGGAAATATAAAACAATATCTGTCGTTGATTTTAGACAAGAATATACTAGATTTTTTAATGTAAAATAGTTTAAAAAATACCACAACTTCTAAGGAACTAGGAAATTTAATTTTTGAAAAAAATGTTATAGCATTAAAGCCTAGTACTCGTAATAGAATCCGAAAGGAGTTTATACCACTATTTAGGTTCATTATGATGTAAGGACTTTGAGTTTAGAAAATTTACAAGATAAATATTTTGTTAATTCCATGAATGGCGTTAATGGTAAAAGTATAGTAATTCTTGCTAAAGAATTAGGTTTTACCAATATTTGTAATTGTTTAGGAACAAAAAGAGGAGGTTTTTTATGATCGTGATTTGAAATTTAGGAAAGTATCCCCAATTATCTTAGAACATGAAAGTGAATATGTAAATGATTTTGATGATTTAAAAGAAGCTATCAATAAGGGAATAACATAAGTCATGGTGCGCATATGCAAAAGAAGATTTAGGAGTAGAACCTACTCTTAATAATCTTAAAAAATCACAAAACAAACTACAAAATTATATAGGAAATGATATATTGGTAGCCTAAGAGGTTTTGTAAAGTAAATGATGATAAAGTAGAAGTAATGATATATGACTGGACGATAAACTGAGGAGGGGAAAGAAAAGAAGTTCAGAAGTTATTAGTTAATGAATTTGAATAACCCATTATAATAGATGATGATATTATAAGAAATACTATAATATCGAAAAGTAGAGAGAATTATTAAATAGGATAGTGAAAATACGTAAAAACAATATTATAAATTCGGCTTATGATAAAAAGAGAGAACGAACAAAAAATCTTAAATTTTTAATTGAGAGGTTAAACAGAATTGATAAATGAATTTAGAAACAATGAAAAACTTAGACTTGCATATATGTTTATTTATTTTACTATTTTTTAGCTCTTGTATAAAAATAAACGCTCAGAAAAACACACCTTATGAAAATAAAAATGAATTACTTGGAAAATGGGAAGAAAAAGGAAGTTCAGATAATACATTTTCAATTAATTTTAGCCAAATAAAAGGAGATAGCATATTTGGACAATATTGTGCTGTTGCTAAAGGGGGAAGAAAAATAGATTGTGATACTGATGAAATATTTAATATAAAAGGTATTATAAAAGATAATACTATTGAGGCGGTATTTAACAGTTTTTTTGATGCAAAAAATGGAAACGCTAAAATTGTTATTGTTGATGGTTTATTAAGATGGATGATTACAAAAGATCCTGCTGGAGAATATTACGCACCTAAAGAATCGACCTTATTTAAAACAAAAAATATATCCAAAAGTGTAAGTTTTAATGATTTTTATGAGTCATTACCTTATTTAAAATTTCCAATAGATACAAAAAGTATCGAATTGCTTACAGGAAAAAAATGTGATGACATTTTTTTTAATTATGATTTTGATAAAAGTTATTTTATTATTGATACGTTGAAGGTTACAGGGAAATTTGAAGTAAATAATTTAAAATTCATTATCTATAATTTTTCTCTACTAAGCGAAGGAGAAGCAGGCGAAAGCGATGTATATTTAGTAAACGCCTTTTCGGAAAACGGCAGTTATTTAGATAATTTGGTTATTTCTGGCCGATTAGGAGGAGAAGGGGCTGCGGATATTTATTCTGGAAAATTAACTTCAAGTGAATTTTCTATAAAAATTAAGGAGGCGCATTATGAGGCTTCAACTGGTTTAGATTATATTGTATCCATAAATAAGACAAAACAATATAGATTTAATTTTTCCACCCATAAATTTGAAGTATTAAATGAAAAATATGATTGTTCTAATCTAAATTTCAACTCTTTTTATGAACAAGTGAAAATGTCTTTTCAGCAATCAAATACAAATATTATTGTTGGAGATTATTCATTAAAAATAAAACCTTATTTATATTGTAATCCCCTCTCTGTCCAGAATGTTGATAAATATAATGATATTGCATATTATTTAGGGCAATCAGGAGCGTATCCAGAATCAATTTCTTTATTAGATATAATAACATGTCAATATCCAACAAGAGTTGTCGCATGGTTAAATTTAGCTGATGCTCAATGGGCTATGACGGATTATCAAGATGCTAAAAAATCATATCAAAAATATTATAAATTAATGAAAGAGAAAAAAAAGGATTTAAAAAAGATTCCTAAATATGTTTACGAAAGAATGAAAGAATAGTAAACATACTTCAACTGGTTTTATCTTACATTAAAAGATAAAAATAAGAACATCAAATGATCCTATTAAAAAATAGCATTAATTTTATATAACACTTATAATGTTTTGTAAATAAAAGACAAATAAGTATAAATATAGTGGATAATAATTAAATTTAATAATTGTAAATAATTACCCCCTATACATACCCCTGGTCAATATAAAATTTGTTATATGTTGGAAAATAAACAGGTTACAAGGTTGGAGGTCTATCCTTTTGCGATCACTATATAAAAATGGAATGTGTTTAATTTTAATACATTCCATTTTTTATTTCCAATAGTTTACAAACTTTTTCCACACGAATTGAGTTTCAATTATTTTTCTTCTCTTTTTAAAACCTCCCCCTATATCCTGCTTTATGTTTTTCAACCCTGTTAAACGGCAAGGAATTTCAACTATAAAAAAAACTAAAAACAAAAAAGAGGTTTTTAAACCCCTTCATTTATTTATCCAATAGTTTTTTTAAGAACTCATTCTTTTCCTTTTCTGATTTCAACATCCGTTCATATAATTCTACTACTTTATCTAAAGGATTGAAAGTGCAATTATAATTAGTATTCGTACCATGATTAACTGCATTATCATTAAAATTGTTGATGAAGTTAACCGTAGCTTCATCCGTCATATTCTTGATAGCTTCCGCAGGAACTTTCAATGCTTGCGCTATTTTTTGTATTGTTCCTTCTTCTATCTGTTCTTTATTCTCAAGGGCTGAAACAGCCTGTTGGGTAATACCAAGTTCTATGGCTATAACTTCCTGCTTTATGCCCAGCATCTCTCGTAGTCTTTTGATGTTTCTTCCGTGATGGGCTTTGTTAGGTTGTATTTCTGTATTGATCATGGTAAGGTATATGATAGCAAATGTATGAAAAAATAGCAAAAAATTACAGCTTTTGTTATTTACAAGAACAGCTTGTTGAATATACGAATCGGGTTGTTGGATAAACCACCCTAACAGGTTAATTTTACTTTTGTAAAAACAATAATATGGACAAGCCAGAACTGAATATGCAATCGGAAAATGTAGATAGTTTATCCTCTGCCTTGGAACATTATCTATATATAAATAATTATCGTGAGTTGGGATATATTCTAAAGTCTATTGTGAAGGTAGCACAGACGGCTTTGATGGCTGAAATAGAATCTCCCAATTTTATTGAACATGATAAATGGGATATATATAATTTACTTACTTTAATCAAAAACCTCATTCCGGAGGAAGAACTGGAATGGTTGGATAAGTTGATGGATAGGGATAAGTAGAATCGGTTTTATTATACAGCTTTATAGCTTCAAGTTAATTATTTATAGATAATCAGATATCTGCTTATTTCTAGATATTTATTGGAGGGAACATCTGTTACCTTCATATTTTCGGAATGCTTTTCTTTTTTTCGGGAATCCTCCGGATATTTTTACGATATTGTTTGCACAGGCACTTATTCTGGGTATTCCAATACATAATTTTTTAACGGCTATAGATATCTTTAGATAAAAGGTTATAAAGTTTCCGTTAAGAATCATACAGGTTTGCCGTTTTTATCTAACAGGGTGTAGATTTGCGTGGTATCTTTCGTGTCTTTTGCTTCTCTTTTTCCCCCAAAAACCGCCTAACTGTATAAAATTCCCGTACGGACTGTTCTATGCCTTCATGGGCTAAGCTTATGGCTCGGGAGGCTTCGAAGATACTAGTATAATGTCCGACAAGTTGTCCATCCAGGGTGTATTCAAAAATAGGGATACCCCTGTCTTTATAAATCTTTGTCCTTGTTTTATGTAATAGCAAATACTTAATAATCTGGCAGCTGTGAATTTACTCATTCAAAAAAGTAGGTTTTTTCGGTTTATTTATGTCTTTGTCTTTCCAATGAACAAAATCATAAGGATAAAATTGATTATATCTTAAAATACCATCATCTAAACCTTTAACATTTACTAAAGCTCCTGCTTCCCAACACCAGTATCCGTAGAAGTTTTTGCCATTTTCAAATTTATGCGTATTGTATTCATAATCTAAATTTTCAAGAGTGTAATAATATTTATCTAAATATATTTTTAATTTTTTAACTGCTTCGATTTTATCTTCGGTTTTTAATATGTCAACAAAGAAGTTTACAGATTTGTTATCATCTATTAGTAATTTTTCTCTTATGAGATAATCAGGTATTTGGCTATTTATAAAATAATCAATAACGAAGTCTTGAAATTTTTTTTCTTTTATAGTAGTTGCCAAATCCTCAAAATATTCTTTATCTACCTCTGCAAGTATGCCTAGAGAAATTATCTCTAACAGACTCATTAGATTCATATCTCCTCCATCAGAATAATCCATATTGGGAGACCAAAATTTATTTGCAACTTCCATAAGTATACTACAATCAGGAAGTATAGTTTTTATTTCATCCCCTTTACTATATTTAGCTCTGATTAAATGACTGTACTCTATATTAAAATCATTAAAATATCCTGAAAAATCGAAATTAGGTTCTTCTTTTTTTTTCTGGATATATTCTTGATTTAATTCATTAATATATTTTTCAGTTTTTTCAATTTGTTGAGTAAAGAAATTTTTGCTAGTTATAACCTTATCCCGAACTCCTTCTTTATCTTTACTATCTAATATCTGTTGTTGTTCCTGTTGCATTCTTTCTTTAAATGCCTGGTTAGGGTCTTTTCCGCTAAAAGCATTTTTTAAATCTTTCCAAAAACTCATTGCATTTAATTTATTTAGTTATTTTATATGAAATGTAAAGCATACAAAGACTTAAAGGTAACAATATAAAAGTTTTTACTTCATAAATTTTTTCTTTACCAACTAGGATAAAAAAGAAAGCTAATGAAGCTCCAGTTAATATAGTAGTAATTAAAGGTAATTGTTTTTGAATGAAATTCAATACCTTGTATTTCATTGCTCTTTCTTTTTTCTCCCATATATGCTGTTCCCCTTCCCATTGTTTTTCAACTCTTATTATCCAATCATTATATATTTTAGAGTAGGAGGCAAACCTCTCTTCATAATATCCTACAATAAATATAAGATTTTCATTGTATTCACAATACAAATCATTTTGTTGAATAGGCTGTATTGTATCTAATAAAAATTTTGAGGTATCATCAGCGTTATCTGTATCCTGAAAAAAATCAAAGATGTTAATTAGAATAAAGTCATCTTTATTTTCAGGAGCTATAAACTCAATAAAATCTTTATATAAGGGTAGATAATCAGAGTATAATTTAGAAATATAATCTATCCCTTTTTCTATATTTCTTCTAAAATTTTCTATTCCTATTTCTAATTCAAAATAAGATATACTTTCATCTGATGCATTAAAAATTTCATATTCTCCTTCCGATAATTTTTCAACATATTCCAGTTTAGGTTTAAGCTTGTTTATTACTTCCTCATTAAAAAGAGTAGCCCAAAATAAAGGTAAAGTAGATCCTCCTTCAAATTCAAAATATCTTTCTGAGGAAATATTTCTATTAGGATATAATAAAGGTCTGTAACTCATGTTATTTTTACTACTTTTAAAACCAACTGGCAATCCATTTCCCTACTCCACTACCTACAATTGCACCAACTACCCCACCAACTATCCCCCCAACTACTACGCCAACGGGACCGCCTAATGCTCCTATAGTTGCTCCAATTTTAGATCCTGCAATACCTCCAACTAAAGCTCCCGAAGCACTACCTACAGCTTTTTTAGTTTTATCTCCTACTTCTCCTTCTTCCTGGTAAGCAGAATAAATATTGTAACCTTCAAAAACAATGCCCACTACGATTAATCCCCTACCTGTAACCTTTCCTACTTTAGCAATGGTATGAGCATTTTGGGTAAACCAACGGTTGGCAGAAGCGACCCCATTATTAGCCTGTATATTCCGCCCTACATTATTTAAAAAAATTGTAGCTTTACTGTTTCCCCTGTAAGTATTAGCAGCCCCTATATTTACTGGATTTCCTGTAGTTCCATTAGGATTTAATTGATATCGTGTTATATTTCCATTAGGTTCTACTTTGGTAATTACTTTTTGAAGTTGTGGAGAGTTATTTCTCATCTTACCTCGTATTCTATTGGCATCATTTGCCGACATAGAACCATTAAGTCTGTCTTGAAACCATCGAGTACTTCCCTGCCTTCCTGATCGTGTAGGTTTAGAATTGGTCTGAGGAATTCCGCTTCCACTTTTAAATTTGGTTTCATCTATTATATCCATACCGCTTTTAGGGTCATAAGCAGTAATATCAATAGGTTTCATTCTTGTACCTGGAATATTGCTTCCCACAGGATTTGTACTTCTAATCTGATACCCTTTTGCCTTATAATCTAACCGATTTTGCATTTCTCCAAAATCACCACTTATATTACGGATATTTCTAGCCCCCTGATTATTTAGATAATTATTTCTATGCGATTGAAATAGTCCAGCATCTGCTTTAAACTTATCAGCCAGGGTCGTTCCTTGTTCATTTCCAATAGCTAATCCTAAAATCCAATGTTCTGGTTCTTTTAAAGATTCTGCCATTTCTTGTAAAATGCTTTGAGGTGTGTCAAAGTCAACAGTTATTTTACCTCCTTTTTTACACAGGAGACAAGCATTTTCAAATATAGGTTTAAATCCATTTATTTTAAACCCATCTTGACATTTATCCCAGTATATAGGTTCATATTTACATGTTCCACCTATTTTACAACTACCAAAAGGTATGATATTTTCATTAGGTACTACATCTGCTTCGGTTACCCATTTTTGCCCATATAAATGTCCGTTTCCATTATGAGTTACTTTAATCTGGGTAATTAGAGAGCCTTTATCACAGGTAAGAAAACTTTTATCAGGCACATGTTTTAGTTTTCCCATAATTCTAAATTTAAAGTGTTTTTATGTTCTTTTTGCTCAACCAAATTTGTTTGATGAGCAATAATAATATAATAAATATCAGGAACAGCGGTTTCTAAATATAAAGATGATTCTTTTATCTGCCCTTGTTCATTAAAAGAAAATATTTCTTCTAAATCAATAGTTAAATCAACTTTAAGATTATAGGTATGTGTAATATCTCTAATTAACTGAGTAAATTCTTTTTGTTTAAATAGTTCTTTATTTAGTACAGCAGTATTGGTAATATTATTGTTTTCTTTTTTAGATTGTATAGTAAGTTCTAAATCTAATTGTCCAAAGTAATTTTTTAAAGATAATGAGCTCTCTGTAAGTTCTTTTACATTATAATACCCATGAAATAGTGTTCTAAGAAAACTATATCCAAAAAATTGTTGTTCAAATTCTTGTTTATTATACAATATCTGTTCTGTGTTTTCTATTAATTGACGGCTTCCTTCTTGAGTATATTTTTTAGTAAGAAAACTTTTAAATTCTGATTTCCATTTATTTTGAAGTTCTGAAATATTTTCTATTGATATTATATTTCCATATAAATCTGTTTTAAATAATAATCTGTTTTGTAATAATTCTAAATCTTTTGTCCATTGATGGATTAGGGCTGTTCCTTCCATTTTTTGATCAAGGAGTATATATTCAAAAATTAAACTGTTTTCTATTTGTTATAAACAATTTAGTTTAAACAAGCGAAAATGTCTAAATTCAGTAATTTTCTCGCCTAAAATAACTCGATTGGCGCTAACAGACTGATAAAAATCCTTTTTTAATTCGGAATTCATAATAAAAATAAGAAAAACATTTGTTTTTCAAATATAATTATTTTTATCCTTATTAGATAAAATAAAGGAAGTTATTCTTATTTTATATTAAAAAATAAAAATAAGAACATCAAATGAACCTATTAAAAATAGCATTAATTTTATATAATGCTTATAATGTTTTGTAAATAAAAGACAAATAAGTATAAATATAGTGGATAATAATTAAATTTAATAATTGTAAATAATTACCCCCTATACATACCCCTGGTCAATATAAAATTTGTTATATGTTGGAAAATAAACAGGTTACAAGGTTGGAGGTCTATCCTTTTGCGATCACTATATAAAAAAGGAATGTGTTTAATTTTAATATATTCCATTTTTTATTTCCAATAGTTTACAAACTTTTCCCCCCCCCAAAACCGCCTAACTGTATAAAATTCCCGTACGGACTGTTCTATGCCTTCATGGACTAAGCTTGTGGCTCGGGAGGCTTCGGAGATACTAGTATAATGTCCGACAAGTTGTCCATCCAGGGTGTATTCAAAAATAGGGATACACCTGTATTTATAAATCTTTGTCCTTGTTTTATGTAATAATAAATACTTAATCTGGCAGTTGTGAATTTACTATGGTTGTCAGATTTCTGTTTTATGGTTCTTATCAAGACGATCTTGATTTCCAAAGGGAAGAATATGTTGTTGCATTATTTTTTTTCAAGCGTTTTTCTTTAGCAATGTCCTTACTATTAATGAAAGTCTGCATTGGAGTTCTGCCATAATAGTATTTTCCTAAAAGAGTTTTTTTATTGTTATAAATCATATCCAATTGTTTAGGACCTGATATATCTCATCTATATTTCTGTATATTTTCTTTCTAAAAGCTACGGTACAGAACTCTTCTTATATATTTCTATAGGGTCTTTCTCAGATTTCGTTTGTTTTTTTGGAATTTTCGCCTTTGTTTAAGTATGGCCGATATTTTTAATGGCAAGATATAACTGATACTCTTACTGCCCTCTTAATCCACAGTACTCGGTTCCTCTGTCAATTAATACTTGAAATAACCTTAACTCATGCTCATCAAGGAATGTAATGCTTGAGTAGGATATTATAATTAAATAATAGTAAATAAAAGAAGAGGGTTTTATATTAAAAATATTTTTTAAGCAGTGACAAAATATAGTTTTAACCATAAAATATAATAGTAAAATTGTATAAAAACACTAATGGTTACAATAAGCCATTTTACCTTTATCTTATAAATCGCACTACCCGTAATAATATAAAGAGGGAAAAGAATACAACTGTATCTAGGAATTGAACCAAATGTACCCGTTGATATAGGGAGTAATAAAGTTAATAAAATAAGCAACGTAAAGCTTAACTGATTTTTTTTAACATTTAGAATATAAACTATAAAAAATAGTAATAATATAAAAATAGGTATTCTAAAAATAGAAAAATCATGAGGTAGCCCTCCAGTTCTTCCCCAAGCCTTTTGAACCGTTATAAAAGCAAAAAAATCACCAGTCATATAATATTGATAAGCGCAATAAGCAAAAAATGTTAAAACAGGAGGAATGAAAAATAAGGATTTTAATATAGTATCTTTTATATTAAAAAGCGAAAATTTAAAAAAACCTGTGATTAACCCTTTATTTTCTAAAAAAAATAAAAAAAGAATAAATACGGATAATATTCCATTTGCCCTAACAAGTACTAATAAAGGGGATAATAGGGAGAAAATGAAATATTTTTCTTTATATATACACAAAAATGAAAATACTAATAGAAGTAAAAAAGTGCTTTCTGTTAAAAATCCCGAAAAATAGAAGCTAAAAGGTAGACATATGAAAAATAATGTGATAAATAATGATTTATTAGAATCTTTAAAATAATGAATACAAAACAAATATATGCCTATAAATGCAGTTATTGAAGAGAAGATAGACCAGATAAATGCACTTGTGTTAAAACTTATTGAAAACAACTTCATTAATGTATAAATAATTCCGGGGTATAAAGGAAAAAATGCCCATATATGATCTTTTTCGACTAATAATTCAGGGTTTGAATGAGGGTATCCATTCATAACTAGAGAATAATATTTACGCGTATCCCATCTAAAAAATATATCTCCTATAAAAGTACTGAAATCGTTGTAATGAATAGTATTATTTAAAATTATTATAGCTATAATTAAATATACCACTTTTATGGTAAGAGCAGACAGTAATATAAAGTTTTTGTGTTTCATTATTTGATTATTGTTATATTAAAATCAAATATAATGAATTTTAAATATAATTATTATGTATAAAATAATTAAATCGAATATATATGAAAAAATGTTTGGTAAAAGAGGAATATATTTCAGAGGCATTTTTTTGGAAATATGTATTTTGGTAAACATGTTTATAGAAAATAATAAGTCTAATTCAAGATAATTTAATTAAAAAGTATAAAATGAAATAAATTAAATAGATAATTGATATACGCGATGAAAATAAATATATATCTTAAATTAGAAGAGAAAAATTTAATTAAAGAAAGGTGTTTTATTATAAAGAAATGTAATATAAGAAATAAATATCTCTTAAAATTTTCTTAATAGAAATATTAATGTAAATTTACTCTAATAATGATTATAATTATAACAATATTGTGTGAGATAAATTTTATGCCTTAATTTAATAATATGTACAGAAATAAAAATTTATATAGAACCCTATGGGGGTTCTTAAGTGCCTTATTGTTTATATTTACTGTAACCAGTTGTGAGTGTTATAGAAAAAAACAAGAAGAGTTAGAAAAACAACAATCGATGCAAGTAAATGAGGTAGGAAGAGTTATTGAAGGAACTTTCGATCCAGTGACAGGGAATTTCATTTATGCCACAGGAAATATATTTACAATAAAGCTTCCGAATGGTAAAGAAATAGTGGAAGTTGGTAACCATTCTACAGAAGCTAACTTATTTAATTTTTTAAACGATTCAAATACAAATGTTAATGAGGATAAGAGAAAAGGATGGATTACATTAGATCGTGTCTATTTCGATAGTGGAAAATCTACTGTAACAACCGAATCGGGAAAACAAATAAAAAATATCTCTGAAATTTTGAAAGCATTCCCGAATGCTAAAATAAAAATTGGAGGATACACCGATACCACAGGGACCGAAGAAACCAATAGAAAAGTATCTGAAGAAAGAGCAAAAACTGTTCAGGAAGAATTAATAAAATCGGGAATTCAAGCAGAAAGAATAACCTCAGAAGGATACGGATCGCAACATCCGGTTTGTGAAGCTAATGACGCACCTGAATGCAAAGCTAAAAATAGAAGAGTAGATATTCGTGTTTTTGAAAAATAAATTTCTAAATTTCTCTCACAATATTGTTATATACCTAGATTACTTCTCACAAATTTAATCTCATCATAAGAAAAATTATCACCTAATGATTCTTTTATAATTTTCAGCTCTTTAGTATTTAGCTCAATCAACTTTTTTTCAATCAAATCATACTTTTCCTTAGAAATAAAATCATAAACAGATACTTTATTTTTAGAGATAAGTTTAGCAATATGATTACTGATAGTAGAGTTCGTTAAGTTTCTCAATTTAGCTACCTCTGATAGATCATTTCCTTCCTGTAAAAGCTGTAAAGTTATATCTACCGTATCATCTTTTTTATGAGTAGAAGATACGGTCTGCGAATCAGAAGTAAAGACAAGCTCCCTATAAGTAAGCCGCTGATCAATAAGAGTAGTAGAAAGTATAAGTTTTATTTTTATTTTAACCTCGTTTTCAAATTCGGTAATAAACTTTATATATTGCGTTATCCGTGATTTAGATTTATATTCGAGATAATGGTCTTGTAATGGTTTCCATACCTTGCAAAAAAGTTCATCAGCAAAATACTCCACTGCATCCTTAGCTCTTTTTTCAATCGTTTGCCAAACTTCATTTTTAGTATCAGGAGTAGTAGCTTGAAAACGAGAAAGAATATTCCGTTGAAATTTTTGATTAACCAATAACAAAGAATGTAGACATTCATCAACCGATGAAATTATATCCAATACTTTTTGTCTATTAGGAATAGCCTTTTCTATAGTCATTTTTCGCCAATCCTGGATTTCAAAAGTCAAAGAATGAACAGATAAGGATTTAAAAAGAGTCTCAAGCCCGAAATTATATTTCTCTTCATTAAGTATATTTTCCAATTCATGAACATTCCACATTTGAGATTGAAATTCATTAATTTTTTGATCCTGGATAATGTTATGATTTCGAATCATTGATTTAAGAATAATTCCTTCCAATGTACGGCATCTACTTAAAGCAACATATACTTGCCCGGAAGCAAATGATTTCCCCGCATCAATAATAACTTTATCGAAAGTCAGACCTTGACTTTTATGGATTGTTACAGCCCAAGCTAGCCGAATCGGATATTGAGAAAACGAGCCTAATAATTCTTCAGTTATTTTTCCCGTTTCATCATTAACACTATACTTTATATTCTTCCAAACTTCATGTTCCAATAAAAAAGAATCTTTTTGATTTTCAAAGCGTACATAAATATCAAAATCTTCGATTTTTTCAATAATACCAATTTTACCATTAAAATATCTTTTATTACCCGAAGTATCATTCCTTATAAACATGATTTGAGTTCCTTCCTTTAATACAAGATCCATTTCCGTAGGGTAGGAAGCTTCAGGAAATATTCCATCTACAATAGCCTCAAAAAACTTAATAGGTTTTTCTAGTTTTTGTAATTCATTTTCATTAATCGAATTCGCAATTGAATTATGGGTGGTTAAAGTGATATATCCGGTCTCGTTCGGTACAAAATCAGGATTATATCTTTCATGAAGTAAATTAAAATCAATAGAATCAAAATCCTGATATCGAATGGAATTCAATAAATTTATAAATATAGGATCATCCTGCCTGTAAACTTTTTTAAATTCAATACAAACCGGAGGGTTCTTCTGTAGAGCCAACGCATCAAAAAAAAACAAGCTTTTATAATAGTTTTTTAAAAGATTCCATTGTTCGTCTTTAATTACAGGAGGAAGTTGGTACATGTCTCCAATCATTACCAGCTGCACTCCACCGAACGGAGCGGAATTCTTTCTTGTGTATTGCAAAGACCAATTTATGGCATCCAAAATATCTGCCCGAAGCATAGAAACTTCATCAATAATTAACAATTCAACTTCAGAAAATAATTTTCTCTTATCTTTATTATATCTGAAATGTTGATGAAGCTCTAATTTGGTAATAGCAATATTACGATCAATCCATGCATCATTAGAAGGAATAAAACTAGTGAGAGGAAACCCAAATAAAGAATGAATTGTTACTCCTCCTGCATTGATAGCTGCTACCCCTGTAGGAGCTACAACTATTGTATTCTTTCTTGTAGTTTCCTTTAATTCTTTTAAAAAAGTAGTTTTTCCGGTTCCTGCCTTTCCTGTTATAAATAAATTTTTATGAGTATAATTGGCTAAATCGAAAGCAAGTTTCTGTTCAATATTGACTACAGGATAATGGTTTGCCATATACTTTGGATTTTAACTACAAATATATAGTAATAGTAATTGATCAAAAAAATTAGAAAGAAAATTAAAACTAATATTTGATCAAATTATGATATATGTAATAAGTAAAAGAACAGGCTTTAGTAAGGCCTTATTTACTGTAATAAATAATATGAAAATAAATTAATAATAAAAAATATATAAATAATAATTAGAATTAAATTATCACTCACAGCCAAGTATGGAAATACTATAATAGTTATTTTATAAAGTAAAAGAAATTTATTCAGCTAAATAATATTATTATTATAAATATATATGTTCTAATTTTGTTACCCACTTATTTGTAATTGAAAAATGAAGAATAAAATTATAGAAGGGTTTTCTAAGCTAACAAAAGAGGAGAAAATAAACTGGCTAACTCAGCAATATGTCCAGGGTTCGAATGAACTTAAAAATATCTTAAAACAATATTGGAATCAAAAATCTGAATTGCAAAAAATTCATGATGAATTTACGGAAAATACGATTAGTAATTTTTATATACCGTATGGTATTGCTCCAAATTTTTTAATTAACAATGAAATATATGCCATACCTATGGCAACAGAAGAAAGCTCTGTAGTTGCTGCCGCTGCAAAGTCAGCAAAATTTTGGTTAAATAAAGGAGGTTTTAAAACAAAGCTTTTAGGAAATATCAAATTAGGGCATGTTCATTTCATATATAAAGGAAATAAAGCTAAATTACAACAATGGTTTCAATGCCAATTAAAAGAAGAGTTAATTAAAGAAAGCATTGATATTACAAAAAACATGCGAATAAGAGGAGGAGGAATAACCGATATAGAATTGGTAGATAAAACTGAAGAACTTGAAAGTTATTTTCAAATAAAAGGTTCTTTCAATACCCAAGATAGTATGGGGGCAAACTTTATCAATTCATGTTTAGAGCAGTTTTCCATTACTTTCAAAGAAGAATTCCATAAATCAAATATATTTAATGAAGAAGAAAAGGAAAATTTTCAAATAATCATGTCCATACTTTCCAACTATACACCAGATTGTATAGCAAGAGCAGAAGTGAAGTGTAAAATTGAAGATTTAAAAGACGATAGCGGAATATCTCCGAAAGAATTTGCATGGAAATTTAAACAAGCAGTAAAGATAGCAGAAGTAGAACCTTACAGAGCAGCTACCCATAATAAAGGAATTATGAATGGAGTAGATTCGGTTGTGATAGCGACAGGTAATGATTTTCGAGCTGTAGAAGCTTGTGCCCATACGTATGCATCTCATAAAGGTAAATATACGAGCCTAACCCATTGTGAAATTAAAAATGATGAATTTAATTTTTGGATAGATCTACCAATATCTTTAGGAATAGTAGGAGGGTTAACCAAACTTCATCCATTAGTTATCGCTTCCCTACAAATATTAAATAATCCTTCCGCAGAAAAACTTATGCAAATAGTAGCCGTTGCAGGCCTGGCACAAAACTTTGCTGCAATAAGATCATTAATCACAACAGGAATACAAAAAGGACATATGAAGATGCATCTCATAAATATAGTGAACCAATTAGGTGCGACAGAAAAAGAAAAGCAATATATCGTCAATATATTTAAAGACAAAACAATATCACATCACTTAGTATCTAGCGAACTTGAAAAACTACGTAACACCCCAAAATAATAAAGGAATAAGAGATAATATAAATATGAATGGGGGAGGAATTAAATGAAGGATTGAGTGGTGGGAGGAAAAAATTGAGTTATAAAAAAGGGAAATAAGAATAGTATTA
>CALYQD010000020.1 GCA_945280365.1 uncultured Apibacter sp. | reverse complement strand
TTAGCAGAAAAAATACTCAAAATTCCATAAGAAAAATGGATGTCAGCGGGGAAACTGCTCAAAATCCTGTACGGTAATCATGAATAAAATATAAAAAAGATCAATAAAAATTATTTAATTTCCATTATTAAAATTTTAAATGGTTTAATACTAAAGACAAGGTATCCCTTGTCTTTTTTTTATTAATTTACTTTTATATTAAATAATAAAATATAAATATTATAATTACATAATAAGTTTTAATATTCTAAGTTTATAATTTTATATTCATGGATAAAATGATAGATTTTATAAAATTTTTATTTTATGCAATTATTATATTGATGAATTTAACATCTTGCAAGGATAGTAGTATAATAAAAAATAAGCGAAATCATAAAATATCAACCAATTCACAAAAAAAAAACAGTATTATTAATAATGACACTATTCCATTTGACTATAAAGAAATATTTAAGCTCAAAAAAAATAAAAATATTTCAAAATTAGCATATATTTATTTCAATATGGGGCTTTATTTTTTAAATAAAAGTAAAAGCGACAGCGCGTTCTATTATTTTAATCATTCTAAAGAAGCTTTTTTAATTGAAAATAATTATAAATTTATTGGAAAAAGCTTAATAAACATAGCTATTACACAAGCTAATGAAGGTGATTATATCGGTAGCGAAGAATCTGCAGTTGAAGCGTTAAGATATATTAAAGATTTACAAAATAACACTTTATTATCTGCCGCATATAATTGTTTAGCAATTTCTAAAACAGAATTAAAAGATTATGACGAAGCTATAAAGTATTACAACATGGCTTTACAGTCTTCTACTAATAAAATATCTTCTATAAATATTAAAAATAATGTTGCAGTTGTTAACATAAAAGCTGGAAATTACATAAATGCTATAAAAATATTAAATAATCTAAATAAAGATCCTTTTTTAAGCAATCTCCCCCTTCATCAAGCTCGAATTATAGATAATTTAGCTTATGCTAAATGGCTACTTAATCCTTATTTTAAAGCAGATAAAGATTTTTATTATTCCCTTAAAGTAAGAGAACAATATTCAGATTTATTAGGACAAATTGCCAATCATTATCATTTATCAGAATATTACGAAAATAATAATGCTAAAAAGGCTATTTTTCATGCCAATAAAATGTATGATATAGCTTTAAAATTAGGAAATCTAGATGATCAGCAAGTAGCTATAAAAAAAATTATCCCGATAACCTCACAATCTAGTAGTATAAAATATTATTTCAATTTATACGAAAAAATAAGCGATTCGATAAATTCAAAAAGAGTTCAAGCTAAAAATAAATTTGCTTTAATGAGTTATGAGGTAGAAAGAAATAAAGAAGAAAATGCCTCATTAAAAGCTGAAAATGCGCAAAAAAGTTACCAACTATTAAAGCAGAGTGTGATATTTGGATCTTTATCTTTCTTAGCAATTTTAATTTTGGTGTTTTTAATATTCTGGTATCAAAGACGAAAAGCCAAATTCCGACAAGAAAAAACAGAAGAAGTGCATCGTACTAAATTAAAATATTCTAAAAAAATTCATGATGAAGTTGCTAATGGAATTTACTTCCTTATGGTGCAATTAGAAAATAACTCTGATATTAGACCTACTAAAATAATTGACGAATTAGAATTATTATATCAAAAATCGAGAGATATCTCTCATGATGCAGAATTTAATCTTGATTTAAAAGATGATTTTTCAATCACTTTACGAAATATGATAAAACCATATGGAGCTAAATATACCAAAATAATATTGATTGGAAATGAGCCTCATATTTGGGAAAATATATCAATCAATAAAAAAGAAGAGATATATTATATATTGAAAGAGTTGATGACTAATATGAAAAAACATAGTAAAGCGGATATTGTGACTTTGAAATTTAAAAAAGAAGATTCTACAATAATTATAGAATATTCTGATAATGGTATTGGTCTGTCCGGCTCTTTCATTAATTCCTATAAAGATTTAACAGATATAAAAAAACGATTAAATCCTATCCAAGGAAGTTATTTTATTGATAGTGAAAAAAAAAGAGGTTTTGCTATAAAAATTATTATTTCAATATAATTTATAACAACCATTAATAATGTTTAATAAAATTCTAATTTCAGAAGATTTCGATAGTTATAATATAGGCATTAAAAAAACTGTTGAAGAATTAAAAATCCCAATCATTGACCAAGCTTTTTATTGTGACGAAGCATTGCTCAAAATTAAACGAGCTATTATTGATCATGAACCCTATGAGTTATTAATTACCGACCTATCTTTTGCTTCAGATTATAGGAAACAAAAATTAGAGGGAGGAGAAGATTTAATACAAGCTGCAAAAACTGAACAACCTAATCTTAAAGTAATTGTATTTTCGATTGAAAATAGATTCCACAAAATTAAATCAATGTTCGATAAATATAAAATCAATGGATTTGTAACCAAAGGAAGGAGCGATACTAAAGAATTACAAAAAGCTATCATATCTATAAATCAAAATGAATCTTATATTTCCAACGTTAATTACAAATCATTTCAAAATAATTTATATGAATTAAATGATTATGATGTTTACTTATTAAAATTACTTTCACAAGGATTTACCCAGAAAGATGTAGAGCAGCATTTCAAAGAAAAACAAATAGTCCCCAATAGTGAAAGTTCAATAGAAAAGCGCCTTGCCCTACTTAGGGCTTCTTTCAATGTTAAAGACACTAAACAATTGTTAAGTCTAGTTATTGAATTAGGAATTATTTAAAATAATTATTTTTAAAAATGTAATATTTTATTATTAATTTTTAATTAAAAATTTTAAAACTCATTAAAAGGAATTTTTAATTGATAGTTTTTGTTTATCTCAATTTCAGATTCTGTATCAGAACTTTTAATACTTAGTCCAATTAATCTTACTTTTTTATTTAGATCGACTAAATGCAATAACTCTAATGCCGATTTATACAAAGCTGTATAGCCAGATATAATAGTTGGATAAGTTTTACTTCTGGATATTACTTTAAAATCTGCATATTTAATTTTTAAAGTAACGATTCTTCCTTTAAAAGAATTTTTATTCATTCTTTTAATAACATCTCTTGAAACCGTTTCTAATTCTAAATATAATTTAGGCAAAGAATTTGTATCTTCCATAAATGTATTTTCAGAGCCAACCGATTTTCTTATTCTGTTAGGATTTACCTCACGGTAATCTTGAGCTCTTGAATTTAAATAATAGATCTTTCCATGCTTACCAAACAATTCGATCAGTTCATCTTCTGTTTTTTGTTTTAAATCCCATCCTGTATTAATTCCTATTTGATGCATTTTTTCAGCAGTTTTTTTCCCAATACCAAAAAAATCTTCAATTTTAAGTTTCTCCACGAATTTTTCCGCCTTTTGTGGAGTAATTATAAATAAACCATTGGGTTTATTATAATCGGAAGCTATTTTTGCAAGAAACTTATTAAATGAAACTCCAGCTGAAGCCGTTAGATCAGTTTCCATAAAAATTTTATCCTTTATCTCTTTAGCAATATCCATAGCAAACTTCATATTTTTAAAATTGCTGGTTACATCCAAAAAAGCCTCATCTAAAGATAAGGGCTCTACTAAATCTGTATATTGAAAAAAAATATCTCTTATTTGTCGAGAAATTGAACGATAAACTTCAAACCTAGCAGGGGTAAAGATAAGATTAGGACATCGCTGTAGAGCCTGTTTAGAGGACATTGCGGAATATATTCCAAATTTTCTTGCTTCATAGCTAGCAGCTGCCACTACACCTCTTTCTCCTGCAAACCCAACAGCTAGAGGTTTACCTCTGAATTCTTCATGATCCCTTTGTTCTATCGATGCATAGAAAGCATCCATATCTATATGAATTATTTTACGCACAATGACAAAGTTACAAAAGGCATTTGTTTAATTAAAATCAATAAAATATTTCATTATTAAATTACATCTTAAACATTTACCATTATAAATATATTAAATTCAAATTTTATATAAAATTATGAAAATTGAAATACAAATTATAAAATAACAACCTAATAATTAATATTTTTTTATAATTTTGTACAATATAATTACAAAAAAGCAAAACAAATATGGCATGATTTATGTTATGCTAATTTCTTGATTAAATTTTAATTTAATTAATATTTTAAAATTTTAAAACTACTGATAACATATGAAATTATATTGTTTCATCCTACTCTCATTTATAGGACTATTAAGTTGCACTAAAGATAATAACGAGATAAAAAATAAACCTGAAGAATCCCATATTTCCAATTCTGATCTCAATTCTTCTTCAAAAAAAACAGATAAAACAAAAAATCATAAAACAGATGATTCATTAATTCAAACTAAAAACCCTCACAAATTAGTTAAATCCACAAAAAATAATAAGGATTCTTTAAAACTAAAAACACATAAAGGTTTAGCCAAGGATTCTTCTAATAAATACTATGTGTACCTATCATTAGATGACGGGCCTCAATTACCTGGTACTAATAACTGCAGAAATATATTGGAAAAATATAATATTAGAGCCACTTTCTTTATGATAGGTCAACATAATTCGGGAATAGTACAAGAAAAATTAGTGGATTCTATTAATCATAACCCTTTATTTATAGTTTGTAACCACAGTAATTCTCATGCAAATAATAAATATTCCTTATTTTATAAAAACTCTAAAACAGCATTACAGGATTTTATTACAGCGGAAAACAAATTAAAACTGAAACATAAAATCGCTCGACTTCCAGGTAGAAATACTTGGGCTGTAAATCACGAAATTAAAGGTGAATCATCTGCATTTAATGTAGCAAAAAAACTTGATTCAATAGGTTATTCAGTTTACGGTTGGGATTTAGAATGGAGATTTGTTCACACTAATATACCAGTTGAGAGTGCTACTGAAATGATAAGAAAGGTAAAAAATACTTTAAAATACGGAAAAACTCACAGTCCAAATTCTATTGTTATTTTGGTTCACGACAGAATGTTTAATAAACCGCAGTACGCAGATTCTTTACAAAAATTTATTTCTGTCTTAAAGGAAGATAAGCGTTACATATTTGAAACTCTTGATAATTATCCCTCTTTAACATCCGCCGAAAAATAAGTAATATATTTATAAACTTATCAGACCTGATAACTGAATATTTCGCTATGAGTTTTATTAAATTAATTAATCATGAATTTTTATTAAAAATATTTTGATCTTATTTTTTGGAAATTCTTATAAAATTAGTATCAAATATTTTTTCTAATAAAATTGATTTATTTACCGTTGTATTGATTCATCGTATTGTTTATACCTGAAAAAATGAAAGACATTACTGCTTCCACACTTTTATTTATTCTATCACTAAGCATCATTTTCTCTTTCTCATCCCACTCTCCTAAAACATATTCAATTTGTTTCCCTTTTAAAAAATCATCACCTATTCCAAAACGAAATCGTGGATATTGCTTCGTTTGCAATAGTTCTTCAATACTTTTTAACCCATTATGTCCAGCACTGCTTCCTTTAGATTTAATTCGTATTGTACCAAAAGGTAGGCTTAAATCATCACAAATTATCAAGCAATTTTCTAGTTTAATTTTTTCTTTTGTAACCCAGTACTTAACTGCATTTCCACTTAAATTCATATAAGTATTCGGTTTAAGAATAAATGTTTTTCTTCCCTTATATGATGTTTCACAAAGTTGTCCGAAATTGGCAGATTTAAAATTACCTTCTAACTGTTCAACTAATCTTTCAACTATCAAAAAGCCTATATTGTGTCGAGTATTGTTATATTTTTCTCCTATATTTCCTAAGCCTACAATCAGGTATTTATTCATAAAATTTATATTAAATATCTAACGATATATAAGAAAAGCATTATGCTTTCTTATAATATCTTTTTATTCTAAATAACTCAAAAGGGAGCTTCAATGAGTAAGAAAATTTAACTTTTGAATCTCCAACATCTCTCCAAGCTTCTAAAGGAATTTCTTTTGCTCTTATTTCAACATTGTCTTTACCTACAACATTTATAAATTTAAAGAAAATTTCGATATCAAAACTCCAATTTGAAATAAATGGATCTGTAAAAATCTTTTTAGCTACTTCATTTGAAAATGCTTTAGCTCCACACTGAGTATCATACACAGGTAAATCTAACATTGTACTGGATAAGGTAGCAAAAATTCTTCCAATTAGATGTCGATGCAATCTTCTTTTAATATGGGAACCGATTCTCCTCACTCTTGAGCCGAATACAAATATAATGTTTTCATTCAGATAGGAACATACACGACTATATTCTTCTACTGAAGTAGCAAGATCGGCATCCAAATACCCAAAAATATCAAAATTTTTCCAATTAAAAGCTTCGTTAATACCAGTAAAAATGGCTGCCGCTTTGCCAGCATTCTGTTTTTTATCTACTACTAAAACTTTTTCGGGAAATTTTTGATACAAATCATTTAAGATCTTTAATGTTTGGTCTGAGCTACCATCATTAACAAAACAGAAAAAAAGGTTATTTTCTTCAACAAGACTTTTTTCAAAGTCTTTAACTGGCAACCTGAATTCTTCATTATAACAAGGAACAACTACACAATTAGTTTTCATGGTTTACGTATTATATATTTATTATTTTTTTATGATCGCTTTTTTATTAAAAAATTCAGCCATAGATGCGTTATAAAAATGCTTGGGATCTTGGCTTATATCTGAATGATAAATGATTTGCGGTTTTGCTTGTAATGGAGGCAAATATAAAGTATCCTCCTTTGAGCTATGTATAATTTTATATCTTTCATGAACTTCTTTATTATATTTCTGGGCTTTACCGCTTAATATATCTTCATATGCGTTATAAATATTATTATTAATATCATAAACATTTTTATCGCCTATGACAAAAGTATAACCTAAAACTATAATTAGCAAAATAATAATTCTTAAAAACTGTGGTACCTGTAATTTTTTGGTTAATGGACAAGAAACTAATTTGTAACATACTATCATTATTAAGATCAAAACCGCAAAAAAAATCACATTTACTGTTCGTAAAGGCGGATAACTTCCTAAACTATATATACTGGGGAAACATCCAATAAAAATTATAACAAAAAATAAGGGAATATAAATTAAATAAGGCAATGTTAACATCTTTAATTTAATATCCTGTAAGGGCTTTCTTAGATTATAGAAAGTCAGAAAAGTAATTATAAAGGAGATTAATGCATATCTAAAAATTAATACAATAGATTTTTTTAACGATTTAAAAAAAATTTCTGATAATGACAATGGATTGATTATAGAATGAGATCGCTCATAATTTCCAGGTGCAATGAGTATAAAAAATGTCAAAAGAACGGTCCAAGTAAAAAGATAAAAATGTAGAGTAAAAAATCTACGAGTTGTATAATAATTATAGCTTAAAAAAAGAAAATTATATAGAAGTAAATAAATCATGGATATTTCATTACAACCAACTATCAGAAAAATTAGAATAAAAAGACTTATTGTTAAAAAGATCTTATTTTTTTCTGCAATCTTAGCAGAACAACCTATATACATTAAAAAAAAAATGTTCCCTAAATGATAAGTAGCAGAACCTGAAAGCCAATAAAAAGCAGAATCAATTCCTGGTAATAAGAAAATATACACAAAAGATAATAGTGAAGCAAGTTTTATCGATAAAATTTTCTTCTTTGTTATTTGATAAAACATAAAATATGAAGCGTATATAAAAAATACGATCATACATATGGATATTATTTTATAACCGAAAAAATAACCCCAATGAATAGGATTGGTAATTAATACAGCGGTTGCAGTATATCTACTTCCCCAATGCATATATTCATAATATTCTATATAAAAAAAAGAATCTTTAAATAATTTTATCGCATAAGCATAATCATCTGCTGATGGTTCATTATAAAATGAAAGAAATAGCAGAGGAAAGGTCGCTACAACTAGTAATAAGATTAAAAGCTTATCAAAACTATTAAATAAGCGTGATTGAAACATAAACTTTTAAAATATAATAATAAATGCTAAGATACATTTTTTTATACGGACTTCTTTTATAAATTGATAAATGTATTGATACTCCCCATAAAATCTAAAATGTTATCCATTTTCATTATATTATCTTTTCTTAAATAAAGCTGTAAAGTATCGTTAATATTTTTTTGTTTTAAAGATGCTTCAGAAGGATTATTTTGCAAAAATTCAAGAACCTTTTTAAAAATATCTGATTGATAATATTTAGATTGCGCATTCATAGGAAAATATGCTAATAAAACTCCATTCTTAATTAATAATTTTTCAAATCCTAATGATTTTGAAATCCATTTTAATTTTACACTCTTTAATAATTCCTGGGTTTGTTTAGGTAATTTTCCAAAACGATCGATAAGCTCATTTTTAAAATTAATAAGCTCATCTTCGTTTTTAATTTCTGATAATTTTTGATAAAGAGAAAAGCGTTCCTCTACTTTATTTATATATTGATCCGGTATTAACAATTCGAAATCCGTATCGATCTGCACTTCTGATACAAAATCCTTTTTCTCATTTTCTTCGACAAACAAATCAGAAAATTCATCTTCTTTTAATTCTTCAATAGCTTCATTCAAAATTTGTTGATACGCTTCAAATCCAATTTCAGCAAAGAAACCACTCTGTTCAGCCCCAAGCAAATCCCCTGCTCCTCTTATTTCCAGATCTTTCATTGCTATATTAAATCCGGAGCCTAAATCAGAGAACTGCTCTATCGCTTGTAAACGCTTTCTAGCTTCAGAAGTTATGACATCTAATGGCGGTGTAATAAGATAGCAAAAGGCTTTCCTATTAGACCTTCCTACTCTTCCTCGCATTTGATGCAAATCTGCTAAACCAAATTTCTGAGCATCATTGATGAAAATAGTATTTGCGTTAGGAACATCTAATCCGGATTCAATAATTGTAGTTGAAATTAAAACATCGTAGTTTCCCTCCATATAATCTATCATTATTTTTTCAAGTTTTTTCCCTTCCATCTGTCCATGTCCAATGGCTATTCTAGCCATTGGAACCAAACGTTTAATCATGCCGGCGAGTATGTCTAAGTTTTCTATTCTATTGTTAATAAATAAAATCTGCCCATCTCTATTAAGCTCATAGATGATTGCATCTCGTATTTGTTCTTCATTAAAACCTATAAGCTGCGTTTGAACGGGTTGCCTATTAGGCGGTGGAGTCTTAATTACAGACATATCTCTAGCTGACATTAATGAAAATTGAAGAGTTCTAGGGATAGGAGTAGCAGTTAATGTTAATGTATCTACCGTCGTTTTTATAGTTTTTAATTTATCTTTTACTGAAACTCCGAATTTATGTTCTTCATCAACAATCAATAAACCTAAATCTTTGAATTTAACATCTTTTCCTATTAATTGTTGAGTACCAATAATAATATCTATTTTACCCTCCGCCAGAGATTGTATTATTTCTTTTTTTTGCCCAGCTGTTTTAAAGCGATTTAAATATTCAACACGAACCGGAAAATCCTTTAACCTGGAAACAAAAGTTTTATAATGTTGTAAGGCCAATATGGTTGTTGGTACCATAATAGCGCTTTGTTTTCCATCTGTTGCTGCTTTAAAGGCAGCTCGTATGGCAATTTCCGTTTTACCAAAGCCTACATCTCCACAGATAAGCCTATCCATAGCAATAGGTTTTTCCATATCATTTTTTACCTCCTGTGTAGCCTTTTCTTGATCAGGTGTGTCTTCATACATAAAAGAAGCTTCCAGTTCGTTTTGCAAATAGCCGTCAGGCGAAAAAGAAAATCCTGGTTTTGTCTTCCTATCCGCATATAATTTAATAAGATCAAATGCTACTTCTTTAACTTTCCTTTTTGCTTTATTCTTAAGATTTTTCCAAGCTGCCGAACCTAATTGATTCAGAGTAATTTCTCCGCCCTCTTTACCTGAAAATTTGGAAATTTTATGTAGTGAATGGATGTTTACATAAAGAATATCATTATTTTTATAAACGAGTTTAATGGTTTCTTGTAAATTATCATCATTTTTTATTTTAACCAGTCCCATAAATTTCCCAATCCCATGGTCGATATGCGTTACATAATCTCCGACCTTTAAATCGGTAAGTTCTTTTAACGTTAAAAATTCCGATTTCGAGAAGGAATTACGTAAATTATAGCGGTGATATCTTTCAAAAATTTGATGATCTGTATAGATTTGGAATTTAGAATTATGATCTACAAAACCTTTATTCACATTTGCAATAAATCCAGTAAAAGGTATTTCTTTTTCTATTTCAGAAAATATATCTTGAAGTCTACTTTCTTGCTTTTCTGACTGAAATGTTATGAAATTTTTATATTTTAATTTTTCTTTCTCAAGCAAGTCTTGCCCTAATAATTCAAACTGTTTATGAAAACTGGGTTGTTCCGTTTGATCTAATCGAACTGATTTAAATTCTTTAAAATATGGAATGGATGAAAATTCAATACAAGAATGAGATTGTAATTTGGAAATAAATTCATCCGGCTGTATATATAAATCATACGGTTCACTTCGTTTTATAGTTTGCGATAAGGTAGCATAGATTTCTTCTGCTTTATTAAATTTTTTTTCTATGGTTGATAATGATACAGATAAATCTTTTCCTATAAATAGGGCATCGGAAGGTAAATAATCTAAAAATGATACTTTTAGCGTTTCAAGATTAGAAGCATCTATATTTGGGACGATCATAAATTCATCAACTTTTTCTTCAGAAAGCTGAGTTTCAATATTAAATTTACGTATCGTTTCCACTTCATCTCCAAAAAATCCTATACGATAAGGTTTTTCGTCTGAATAGGAAAATACATCCAAAATACCTCCTCTCAATGAAAATTCTCCTGGTTGCGTTACAAAATCGGTTCTTTTAAAGTGAAAGGTAAATAAAGTTTCATTAAGAAAATCCGAATTTATTTTTTCACCTACTTTTATCTTTAAGCTTATCGAATTTAGTTCGGATTTAGTGATTATTTTCTCTGTGATCGCATCAGCATAGGTAATAATAATCTTAGGGCTTTGCATTTGCGTTATACTGTTTATAACTTCAGTTCGTAAAACCACATTTGCATTTTGTACTTCTTCAAGTTGATAAGGAATTAAGTGTGAAGTTGGATAAAACAAAACTTTTTCTTTACCAAAAATACCCTCTATCTCATTCAAGGCGTAAGCAGCTTCTTCCTTATCTGAAAAAACCATAAATATAGTTTTATTCAACAAGTTAAATAAATAACTGCTAAAGATATTAATATAAGAACCTGCAGACCCTAATACAGATATATTAATGTTACTTTTATTTTCTAAAAAAATTTGTACTTCCGAACTTAAAATACTCTTTTCTAAAATCGGAAAAATTGAGTGTATAATAGAATTTGTTTTCAAAACAACGTAAAGGTACAAAATTTGTTAAAAAATTAATTATTGGCTTATTTAAGTAATTAGTATATAATTTATTTATTTTATTTTTACAATTGAAAAAAGGACAAATATCTTCTTATACTTTTAAAGTTATAATTATTTTTTAGTTTATCAACGAATTCATTTATTAAACATAAATATATAAAAACTTAGATATAGTGATTGGGCTAATAAAATATATGGATAATATATCCGTCATGGACAGAGCCGTATTTTTTAATTAGAATTATTCGTTAATACAGAAAATCAACGAAAAAAATTAAATTCTTTAATTATAAACTTGTAGATATCAAATGATAATATATTTCCCATATCTATTTTATGGTGATTTCCAGGGAATGACCATATTCCCGTTTATTTTTATACGTTACAAATACCTAAAACACAACAAAATATTAATTAATCATGAAAAAATACATTTGAGACAACAGCTGGAAATGCTTTGGATCTTTTTCTTTATTTGTTATTTAGTAGAATATATAATTAATCTTATAAAATATAAAAACACAAATATAGCGTATCATAAAATTAGTTTTGAAAGAGAAGCATATATAAATGATAAGAATATGAAATATTTAAATAAAAGAAAAATTTGGGCTTTTATAAAATATTTAAAATAATCGGGTCTTATCAATAAAAAAGCAGATCTATATTTAATAAATCTGCTTTTTTGATAATAAATTAAAAAAATTATTTATAAAGAGCCGTATAAAAAGTCATTTTATCAAAATACGGTTTTACAGCTATAATATGATCTCCCTCTGTAGGAATGAAAGTTACTTTTCCTCCATTTTTATTTTGTTGAAGTGAAAAATCATAGGCATTTTGATAATATACAGAAACATCAGATATCCCATGGGTCATTATAAATCTGCATTTATTTTTCCAAGGTTTTACACTATTTTCATTAAGTATATCATTCATATACGCTAAACTTGGATCTGTATCAAGATATTTAATAAATTTTTCAGTATACATTTTCTTAGGATATTGAGAAAAATAAGCATTTACCTCTAGATCACCATGTGTGCCATCAAAATAAGATAAGGAAGTCGAAGCATATGGCTCTTTTAAAAAATCTTTAATATTTATATTAGGATAGGCATTCAACTTATATCCCCATAATCCATAAGTAAGAAAATAAGTATGTTGAGTTTTTTTCGAAGCTCTTACGATGTCTGTAATTTGTTTCAAATTACAAGGAGTGCCCCCTGTAAATAATAAATTGGACGTATATCCCAAAGAAGGATTCGTTTCAATTTCTCTAGCTATCGATGCAGCAACAAAACCACCCAACGAATAACCGGTAATAATTAATTCCGATTTATATCTATATCCTTCAGATGAAAGTGTGTTTTGAGACGCTTTTAATAAATCTAAGGTTGAATTAACCATAGCTTTGGAATCTAAATACGGATGTTGGCATTGTTTATACGAATCTCCGAATCCAGGATAATCAGGGAAGAATACAATAAATCCATTACTTGCTTGAAGCGTAAAGAAGGCTAAGAAATTAAGCTGAAAATCATTATCTTTTAATTTTGATTTAAAATTTTTAAATAAATTTGTCGGCGCTTCATTATTAAGCGTATAGGTAGGAGGTGTTGCAACCATAATACGAAATTTCTGTAAATCCGTAAAAATAGTTTTTGATGGAAGCAATAAAACTCCTGAAACATCAATATATCCTCCCGAGCGATTAGGATGTGGAGTTCTAGTTGTCACTTTCAATGCTTTCACATATGGCAATAAACCAGGTAATTTGGTTTTTGAAGATTCTGATTTATCAATTTTAAAACCCGAAACATCAATACCTAATCCCGCTAATTTATTTTTAATATTCACTAAATCACTCGAATCAAAAGTCGCTATAACTTCTGATTTAACAGGTACTTCATCCAACTTTGTATTGGAAGCTTTTTCAACTGAATTAGAAGAAACATCAGCTAAGCTGTCTTCATTGTTACAAGATTGAATAGTTAGCATTATACCCATTAAGGATAATACTAAAATTTTATAAATTTTTTTCTTCATAACTATAAGGTTATTTTATTTTTTATCAAACAAAATTAACAATTTAAATACAATTATTTAACATAATTTTAATCATAAAAAATATTAATTTAATTTAATTACGTCTATTTATATACCTATTTATCTTTTAACAATATATTATTATTTACTAATAAAGCCTACCTCAGATTTATTTAAAATTGGATATTTACAGAGCTTAAAAAAAATTAAAAAACAGGCTCTTTTTTATAAAGCCTGTTTTTTTTATCAATTACTAATGTTAGTTATAAATCGCCATAAAATAGGATGCATTAAGATAATAAGGAATTACTCCTAATTCATGCTCTCCTACAGTAGGTATAAAAGTGACCTTCCCTCCTATTTGATTTTGTTGTTTTGAAAAATCAGAGGCATTTTGGTAATGAACTGACAAATCGGAAACACCATGCGTCATTATAAATTTGCATTTATTTTTCCAAGGTTTTACACTATTTTCTACAAGAATATCATTTAAATAAGAAATAGTATCATCCGTATCTAATGATTTCATAAATTTTTCAGTATAAATATCTTTAGGTCTGTTTGAAAAATACGAATTTACATCTGAATCATAATGGGTTCCATCGAACCATGAAAGTGATTTAGAAGCATATGGTTGTTTCAAAATATCAGTAATATTTATATAAGGATAGGCATTTTTTTGATACCCCCATAGTCCATAGGAAATTAAATAATTATGTTCAGTTTTTTTCGAAGCTCTTATTGAATCGATTATTTGTTTCAAATTACAAGGAGTTCCTCCTGTCACCAATAAGTCAACACTTAAACCATGAGAAGGATTGGTTTCAATTTCACGAGCTAAAGAGGCTGCAATAAAACCTCCTAAAGAATACCCGGTTATAATTAAGTCTTTTTTAAATTTATATCCATTCTTGGTTAAAGTTACCTTTGCTGATTTAAACAAATCTAAAGTAGAATTAACCATTGCTTTGGAATCTAAAAAGGGGTGTTGACATTGTTTATATGAATCCCCAAACCCCGGATAATCAGGGAAGAAAACTATAAATCCGTTATAGGCTTGAATAGTCCAAAAAGCCAAATAATTAAAATGCAAATCATCATCCGTCCATTTAAAACCTTTAAATGCATTAGAAGGAGCTAATTTATTATAAGTATAAGTAGGTGGAGGTGCAATTATTATACGATTTTTTAATGAACTACTGGGAATTAAATTAGTAGGTAATAAAAATACACCTGATACATCTATAGTTTTACCTGAACGATCAGGATGAGCACTTTTAGTACTAACTTTAAGAACTTGTACAAAGGGTTTGCTTTTATCAGACTTTGAAGGCTCTTTTAATTCTAAATCAGGTAAATTAATTTTAGCCGCAGTTAGTTTATTTTTTATTTCAATTAAATCATTGTAATTTAATGTCCTTATCTTTTCTGATTTATTAGGCAAGCCAAAAGTAGATAGAGTTTCATCGGAAGCTGTTGACAACGAGGAAGAATCTAACAGGCTATCCTCATTACTACAAGATTGCATTATTAATATTATCCCTAAAAGGGAAAAGCTAAAAAACTTAAGAGTAAACTTTTTCATGGTTATTAATTTTATATTTTATTTTTTAATAAGCAAAAATAACAATAAATAAATAATCAATGAGAATAAATATAGTTTTTTTTTATTTATTAGTTATTTAAAATTAATATTAATTTTAATTTTATACTTTATTTATTTCATGAATAACGAACAATCTTTAGTTATAAATTTATCAAATTAGCATAAGTAATTATATTAAAAATAATTTATTGAAATTTTAAACCAATTAACCTAAATTAATTATTTTCGTCAAGTCACATAATTAGAGAGTACCATTGAAGAACATCCTATCAGTTAATTATAATAATAAAAAACACCTTCATTAGGTGTTCAAATTATTACATTTATTAATTCACACTTTTTTTACATCTAACAGTAAAACATTAGTTTTCAAATAATTTCCTTTATATTAACTTCAAATTATATAAATTACTAAGGTTTTCTAAATATTTTAAAATTTTGATTTCCTTTATCAGTAACCAATTTTATATAATAAATACCTACTTGATTAGGAATTGGAATTCTTTCATCATTAATGTATGTAATGTAATTGAGTAGATTACCTGAAATGTTATAAATATATATAGCCTTAATATTAGCTCCTTTTACATAAACAAAATTATCAGAGGTAATCGTTGGATAAACTTTACACTCAGCCGAATTACTAAGTTCTTCAACTGACATATAACCCCATGTATTTAAAGCACTAGGACCTCCCCAAAGAAGAGTTGCTATATAAGGATTGTCAATAAACGGGTTTCTATTTCCTTGTATGTTGTAAATAACTTCATTTCTTAACTTTTCAAATAACGATGGATCCTTATCGGCATTCCATTTTAGATATAAATCTGGCATTTCAGCACTATATGTATAAGAACTTTCTGCCGTATTTTTTGCTTCGCATTGATACGGATATCTAACATGCATATACATAATTATTCTCGCTATAGCCCCTTTCCATTCATCTCCAGGATAAAAACCTGTAGATGAGACATTGCCTGAGTTTCCCGATCCGTCAGCAAAATTTCTATTGCTGCGTCGTATATTATATTGTTGATCAACAGCTCTTAAATTATGAGCATCAGTTCCGGGGCCTCTTGAGGTAGTGATTAGTTTCGGATTTGCTAGTGATTTTGCAAAAACATGTTCCCTCGTCCATAGCCCTTTGCAAGAAGATTTATGGCAAGATGAATCTACACTTCTGGTCCGATTATGCATGAGATCCTCAGGATCGTCATGATACCCATATATCAACAAAACAGTATTTTGTTGGACATTTTCCGGATCCAAATCTGATAATTTTAAAGTTTTCCAAACATCCGGCTTTTTTGCATTACTATAGTATAATAAAGTGGTATGGGTAGTAGTGAGTAAAGATGAAATATCTGCCTTCAACTCCTCCTTATTTTTTGAAAAATCTATTGAACTGTAATAGCTTGGAATTTGGGCCGATAGCATTAATTGAGCTATTACCCATAAAAAAAAGATATATTTTATTTTCATTAAATAGTATACTTAGTAAGACTGACATAAAAATAAAATATAGTTTTAGATAAAAAAAACAATTATCCAATTATTTTTTTCTTTTTTATCAACTACTTCCTAAGTGTATAGATATCAATGCTAACGCATTTAAATAGCTCAATTGACGAACCAAGACACTATACCAGCAGGTATATAAGAAAAAATAAAATAATTATTCTCCTTTAAATAAATAAGGTAACTTTTCAACAAATTCAAACTAAATAATACAATAATTTAAATCTAGATTCTCCTTGGCTTTGTAAAGAAGTGAATTTAATTTTATATTATTTTAGTTACTAATGATTTGTTTTAATTTCTCCTGATGCTGAAAATTTTAAACGACTATTGGGGAAATCTGTATTACTCAAGTATTTAATATATTTCAATGCCCTATGTTCAGGGTCGATTTCCGGTCCGTTTTTTGATCCTTTACTTTGAAATGTTGAAAGCGCTTTGCATGAAATGAAATTCCCTTTAACATCAGTTTTAATTTTAAGAATTGGAGCATTTCCATTAGGACCATTAAGCGTAATTTTTCCGTAAGTAGCGAAATTACCCAAACTGTAGGCAATAAATTTATTATTGTAAATCTCAACTGCTCTTGTTACATGAGGACCGCTACCTATAATAAGGTCAGCACCGGCATCAATACAAACGTGAGCAAATTCAACAACATTTCCACGGTCTTCGCCGGCATAAAATTCTCTTTTGAAATGTATACGCTGATAAGAAGCTCCTTCTCCTCCTCCATGAAACATGACAATGATTATATCAGCTTTTGGACGCACTTCTTTTATTATTCTTTTCACATCATCATATTTAGTTGAGCTAACCAATCCGAGATTATGCCCTGCTCCTATAAAAGCATACCGTATTCCATTCTTTTTTTTAATTGCATACTCACATTGATTCAATATTCCTGCATATTGTATTCCCAGAATATCCAGATTTTTTTTGGTTGCTTCTCTTCCAAATGTCCCGAAATCATTACTATGATTATTGGCTAAACTCAAAAAATCAAACCCTGCCTGTTTTAAATACTTTCCATAAGAAGATGGTGTTCTGAATACAAAACAATACGCTGGATTGGAACATCTTTTCGGTTTCCCTCCGGAATCAAATAAGGTTCCTTCTAAATTACCTATAATTAGATCTGATTTTTCTTTAAGAGTAGGAGTAATTCCTTCAAGTATGTTAACTTCCGGCAAATACGTGGATGAGGGATAATTACTTCCCAACATAATATCTCCAACCGCGGTAATCGTTACTGTATCAGATAGAAAAAATAAAGAGTCGCTAGAAATTCCGGAACGGTTTGTTTTTAATTTTAATTCCTTAATCTTATTATCTTCACAAGCTAAGATTAGAAAAAAAGTGGATATAAAAATGAAAAAAAATCTCATAAATATATAGCAATGAGTACTAAGATCTACTAATCAATTATTATAGATGGTCTCCGTCATATTTATTGTCTTTTTGTGTAAAACCAATAATTCTTTTACACCAATACAATAAAAATAAACAAAGAACCACCACATAAAACCAATCCACAAAATGACCAATAATAGGCAATATTTTATAAGACCATGTAAATAATTTCCCAATTCCAAGAATTAATTCAGTCATGATTTAATAGGTTTTTTTATATTTTTGTAGCAAATATATAAAAAAATGTACTCGAACTCCCCTTTTAACAAATATTTTTTTCCCGTTTTCGGCTTGTGGATCATTTTTTTAGGAGTTATTATATTTTATTTGAATTCAAAAATTACTTCTGTTTCTGAGATATGGACAATTGCAACTATCAGCTCGCTATCCTATGCTTTAAATCTCATTACCATCTTATGTTCAAAATTTAGAAAAAAAAGAAAAATTTGGGGAGTAGCCATCTATAATCTTTTATTTATACCATCATGTAATGAATTCTCTAATTTAAACATTGGAATTACCTATTTACTGCTTTCATTAGCGTTATTGTTAATGTTGGGTATCTTTAAAAAATCTTCTCAATTGAAATATTTTAATATTGGTATGCTTGCTTCCATTTCAAGTCTTTTATATTTTCCCACCATTATTATTGTATTTTTATTTCTGTTTATGACTATTGTTAATTATAAAGAAAAAATAAATATATCCCAATATATTGCAGGAGTATTAGTTACGGGTATCCTTGCACTTGAAATAACTCTACTTACCGATTCATTTTCTTATCTTGCTAACTGGGCTAATCAATTAACCATTCCCAAATTTCATTTCGAATATCAAATACCTATTTTATTAATCCTCTTAGTAATATTGATTTTTGGCTGGATAAGCCAATATTCAAATAAAAATATTTCTGAAGATTTATATATTTCTTCACAACATACTATCTTGGTTTTTTATTTATTATTCTGGATTTTAATATATGCTTTTTTTATGGGAGATAATTACGAATTGCTAATATTTGTAAGCCTTCCGGTAAGTCTCATCACTTCAAGGTGTATATAAAAGTATTGAAATACCAATACTTAACAATTCTTAATTTTTTTAGCTTAACCATTTTATATTGATGAGTTATTCACATAGCCCCTATCCTATTTTAATTATTAAAATGATAATATCTTATTTTATTATATCTCTGCATGACAAAAGTCATAAAAAAATGTTCAAATCCGATTTAAAAGAATTGTTCTACATGGAAAAAAGCCTTCGCTCATTTAAAATGGCAATTTTTAAAATCATTAATAAGTGGTAATTTAGCAAATTCATGTAAATTAACACCTACTATCTATAATCTCATAAGTAATGGGTAAGACTAAAGAAACTCCTTTAATGAAGCAATATAACAGCATAAAAGCGCGATATCCGGATGCTATGTTGCTTTTTCGTGTTGGAGATTTTTATGAAACATTTGGAGAAGATGCCATAAAAGCTTCCAAAATTTTGGGAATTGTACTCACTAAAAGAGCTAACGGACAAGCTACTCATACTGAGTTAGCCGGGTTTCCACACCATTCATTAGATGTATATTTACCTAAATTAGTACGTTCAGGACTTAGAGTTGCCATTTGCGATCAGTTGGAAGACCCCTCTATGGCAAAAGGAATAGTTAAACGCGGAGTTACAGAATTAGTTACCCCTGGAGTTACCTTTAATGATAAAGTTTTAGAGGCAAAAAGCAACAATTTTTTATTGTCCGTACACCAAGAAAAAAATTTATACGGTATGGCTTTACTTGACATCTCTACAGGTGAATTTCTTGTTGCTGAAGGAGATGAACACAAGCTCCATCATCTGATTGATAATTTTAAGCCTACCGAAATCATTCATCAGCGAAACCGCCCCCTACCTTTTGCACATCAAGCATATGCTTTTCAATTGGACGATTGGGCATTTCAGTATGATTATGCTTATGACAAACTAACTACACATTTTAAAACCAAATCTTTAAAAGGTTTTGGTATGGATCAAATGAAAGCAGCCATCATTGCCGCCGGTGCAGTTTTTGCTTATTTAGTTGAGGATACACATCATAAACTACTTGATCACATATCCAATATCCAACGATTGCCGCAAGAAACCTTTGTTTGGATGGACGATTTCACCATAAAGAATTTAGAACTTATAGGCACTTCCGATCCACAATCGGTTTCGTTATTAAAAATATTAGATAGAACCCATACGAATATGGGAGGAAGAATGCTGCGAAGATGGCTTCTCACTCCTTTAAAAGAGATAAATATTATAAACCGTAGATTGGATGTAGTTGACTTTTTTTTAAAATTTCCGGAAATTACTTATAGTATTTCCGAGGAACTTAAAGGCATATCAGATGTTGAAAGGTTGTTGGGAAAACTGGCCGGAGAACGTATTTCTCCTAAAGAACTTGGATATTTAAAAGATTCTTTAGTTAACTACCTTCATATTGAAAAAATCCTGAAAGATGAAAATCATAAAACGCTTAAGAATTTTGGAGAGTTTAAAGATTTAAAAGAGGTAGTTTTACTGTTACAAACCCAACTACATGATGAATTACCCGTAGCTTTATCGAAAGGAAACGTTATAAAAGAAGGTATCTCCGAAGATCTCGACAAATTACGAGAACTTAAAAATCACGGGAAAGAATATTTAGAGAATTTATGCTTACGTGAATCGGAAAAAACGGGGATTCCTAGCTTAAAAATAGATTTTAATAATGTATTCGGATACTATTTAGAAGTTAGGAATACACACAAAAATAAAGTCCCCTCAGATTGGATTAGAAAGCAAACTCTTGTTAACGCTGAAAGATATATAACTGAAGAATTAAAAGAATATGAAACACAGATTCTGGGAGCCGAAGAAAAAATAAGTATTTTGGAATCCGAATTATTTAAAAACCTCTGCCAAAAAATAAAAAATAATTTGATTGATATTCAACATAATACTTCTCTAATTGCAACCATCGATACCTTACTTTCATTCGCAGAAGCAGCACAGGATAATTCTTATACCCATCCGCAAATTACTGACACTAAAACCATTGACATAATAGAGGGCAGACATCCGGTTATAGAAAAACAGATCCCTTTAGGAGAGTCTTATGTAGCGAATTCAGTTTATTTAGATGATCAAAAGCAACAAATATTGATGATAACAGGCCCAAATATGGCGGGAAAATCAGCGTTGCTAAGACAAACAGCACTTATCGTTTTAATGGCACAAATAGGCAGTTTTGTACCGGCAAAAAATGCAAGTATCGGGATTGTAGATAAAATATTTACCCGGGTAGGTGCTTCAGATAACTTGTCTAAAGGTGAATCTACCTTTATGGTGGAGATGAATGAGACAGCAAGTATACTGAATAATATATCCGATCGTAGTTTGATTTTATTAGATGAAATAGGAAGAGGAACAAGTACCTATGACGGGGTCTCCATAGCTTGGGCAATTGCCGAATATTTACATGAACACCCTTCTCACCCTAAAACACTTTTTGCAACTCATTATCACGAGCTTAATGAAATGACTACCTCCTTTCCCAGAATAAAAAATTTTAATGTTAGCATTAAAGAATTGGACGGGACCATTGTATTTCTTAGAAAGCTCATACCCGGAGGAAGTGAGCATAGTTTTGGTATACATGTAGCAAAATTAGCGGGTATGCCTACTGTTTTAACTCAAAGAGCAGAACAAATTTTGAAAACATTGGAAAACAATAGTTCTAAAGAAGAATTTAAAGAAAGAACAAAAACCTTAACAGACGAAAACATGCAACTGAGTTTTTTTCAGTTAGACGATCCTGTATTAGAAAATATTCGAGAAGAGCTATTAAAAACAGATATCAATACATTAACACCTATAGAAGCCTTAATGAAATTAAATCATATAAAAAAGATGCTCGGAGGATAATAATACTTATGCTTCTAATAACAAAACACATATCATAATTTTAAAGGATAAACTCTATTTCTATTAAAAAAATAAAACATTATTTATATATTAAGTATAAAAAATCAATAAAATCATCTATTTAAAAAAAAGAAAACAAGAGTTTGTATATTATCCCATTCACAAAAATCAATTTTTAAATTCATTTTCCTTTCGATTAAATTATAATATTACAAATATTAGTAAAAAAAGTTTCGTTTAATACTTGCATAGTTTCGATTTAGTAAATATATTTGTTTAATTGACTTTCAATTAAACTAAAGCCACAAAAAAATTATAAACTATGGACACAAAAAAAGCACATGACGGTCCTTTAGTAATTGCTATCGATTCTTCAACTACGTCTACCAAAGCAATTATTGTTGATGAAAACGGACATGTTTGGCATACTGCTAAAAGAAACATACAACTTCATACACCTGCTATGGATTTTTATGAACACAACCCGATCCGTTGGTGGGAAACTACTAAAGAGTGCATTGGAGAAGTATTGTCAAAACTTTCTTCTAAAGACAGAGAAAGAATTTCAGCTATTGGGATTACCCATCAACGAGAAAGTTTTGCTCCCTTCGATAAAAACGGCATTCCCTTACGTAATGGGATTCTCTGGCTGGATGGTCGTGCAACAAAGCAAATCAGAGCCTATGGTTCTCAGCATATACACGATCTTTCTGGAAAACCTCCTGGTGTTACTCCCGGAATATATAAAATTGCCTGGTTGAAAGAAAACGAGAACGAAATACTAAAAAAAGCACATAAAATCGTTGAAGTACATGGATATATCGCATGGAATCTTACCGGAAAATGGATTTCCTCGGTAGCTGCCACGGATTCTCTAGGATTATTAGACATCCGTAAATTTGACTATAGCGATGAACTATTAAATATAGCTGGGGTAAAAAGAGAACAAATGGCTAATTTAGTACCTCCCGGAGAGATTATGGAAGTATTGAAACCTGAACTCGTTGCAGAATGGAAATTATCCAAACCTATACCTGTCATCGCGGGATTAGGAGACGGACAGGCGGCAGGAATTGGTGCAGCTGCTGTTTCCCCAGACATAGCTTTTTTGAATCTAGGGACTGCCGTTAATGCGGGAGTAGAAAGTACAAATTACAAATGCGACCCAATCTTTAGAACTCATGTTTCAGGAATTAAAGGAAATTTCGTTTTCGAAATTTTACAATCCTCCGGATCTTATCTGGCCGGATGGTTTCGCCAATCCTTAGGAGACCCTAAATTATTAGGAGAGCCTGATCCTAGATTAGATGAAGAAGCATCTAATATTCCTCCTGGATGCGAAGGACTTGTTACTTTACCTTATTGGAATGCTGTACAAAGCCCTTATTGGGACTCTGTAGCAAGAGGAGCAGTAGTAGGTTGGAGAGGAACCCATTCTAAAGCACATATGTATCGATCCATTTTAGAGTCTATCGGATTTGAAATGAAATTTAATCTGGAATCTATCCAAAAAGGCACGGGAGTAAAATTAAAATCTATTCGGGCTATGGGTGGAGGAACTCGTTCGAAATTATGGCGACAAATTATGGCAGATTCTATAGGACTCCCTATAACAATTTGCTCAGAAGATGAGATTTCTGCTTTAGGCGCAGCAGTCATTGCTATGGCGGGAATAGAGGCACACGGGTCTAAAAATGTAGCCAATGCAGCGAAATATATGGCCCAGTTTGGAGAAACCATAGAACCCGATCTAACCCAATCTGAAAGATACAAAGAAGTTGCTGAAATACAACATAAATTATATCCGCAATTAAAAAATGTATTTGAACAACTTTACATTCTTTCTGAAAAGTATCCATCCACTAGACCGGAATCACCTAAATCAGAATTATAAATAACTAAAATTTACAAAATATAAAAACTAAAAAAATGTCAATAATCACAATATTAGGAGCTGGAGCCATGGGATCAGGCTTATGCACCCCACTATGTAAATCAGGCTGGGAAGTACGGCTATGGGGGACATGGTTGGATGATCATTTAATTGATGCATGCGAAGCAGGAAAACCTCATCCGCGAACCAAAGTACCGCTTGCGAAAGGAGTTAAACTATATCGTTCAAATGAACTAAATAAAGCACTGGAAGGAGCTGATGTCATTGTAATGTCTGTTGCTTCTGTAGGTGTACCCAAAATTACCGAGATGGCTTTGGAAGGGATCTCAAAAGGAAAAGCACTTTGGTTAACATCAAAAGGATTTTGTCCCAATCAAGAGGGTAAAATCCAACTTCTTCCAGAAGCCATTCGAACTATCGCACGTCAAAAAGGAGTATCAATACCTCCTATTGTTGCAATTGCCGGTCCAGTAAAAGCCAACGAATGCGCAGAGGGCAAACCAACCGCAACTATTTTTGGATGTAAGAATATAAAGGTTTCTCAGATGTATGCTAGAGAAGCAAGAACGGATGTATACTGCATAGAAGCCACCGATGATGAAACCGGAGTTGAGATCTGTGCTCCTATGAAAAACGTATATGCTATTGCTCTAGGAATTGCAGATGGATTGGAAGAAGGAACGGGATTTCCTCACCATAATTTGAAAGCGGCAACTTTTAACCGTGCAATCAAAGAAATGTCTTTATTGGGACAGGCTCTAGGAGCACGAATGGAAACTGCCTTCGGTCTACCGGGAGTAGGTGATTTGGAAGTCACAGGATTATCCGGCAGAAACAAAGTATATGGTGTAAGAATAGGAAGGGGAGAAAAAGCTAAAGAAGCATTAGCAGAAATGGACCGTTTAGAGCAAACAGTTGAAGGTGTACCGGCAGCAGGACTCGCTGCAAAATTAGTGGAGCAATCAGCACCGCACTTGAAAGAAGAATTGACCTTATTAAAAGCAGTAAATGAAATTTTAGCCGGAACAGACAGACCTGTAGTTCAAGTTATCTCCGAAGCGGTTCTTCCCAAAAGACCCTAAAGAAATAGCTGGTTAATTTCATCATATTTGTACTATTTAATTTTAAAAGTTCCTGAATGATCAGGAACTTTTTATATATCATACAATAATTACACCCGCCTCTTATTAATTTTATGTTTTTCTCTTTTTCAGTTAAAAATACCATACGGTTAAATTATTCTGTATAACTTAATTGATAGAAATATCAAAAACATGCTACTATATGGCACAATCTAATAAATTTAAAACGATAAAATCTTTGTTATACTCGCATATAAAAAGAAAAACCCGCTATTTGAGCGGGTTAAAAAAGTGGAGATGGAGGGATTCGAACCCTCGTCCAAACAAGCAATACGCAAGCTTTCTACATGCTTAGTGAATTGTTAATTTTCGTCCGCTTGCTGAGAATTCACACTCTACAAAAGGCTTATCATCAAAATTTTCGAACAGAATCCGATGCTTATTCTGTTCTATCTCCACATTCCCGTGCCTCTTTACCAAACGCCGCAGAGAAGGGCTTTTGAGAGACATTTAGCTTCCTTACCTTGTAAGGAAATCGCTTAGACCTACTATGATTCAGTCTTAATTAAGCAGCTAAAGCGTATTCTTCGTTGCCAGTTATAATTTTGTAATGGAAGATTTACGAGATTACACTACGTGACTCGACATGCTTACTTACCCATTGAACTTGCAGTCAAAACCGGTCATCCCCAATGGATATTTTAGATTTTTTAGTCTGCAAATATAACAATTTTTTAATTGTAAGAACACATTATCTTAAAAATTGTTTATATAAAAAGTATTTCACATATATTATTACTATTTACAATTTTTATTAAAAAAATAAATTATATTTAGATTTCTTCATATCAAAAAAATTACTTATTATAATCATTTTAATTAAAAATCTCAAAAACAAAATTATTAACTATTTAATTGAAAAATATTTTGAAAATAGAAATTATCTTTTTATCATAATAATAAGATTTTTTTTTAGACAAAAGAATGAAATACATCATAAAGAATTTTTTATTTATACATTTATCAAAATAGATACTCAAATTTTTTCAATAAAAAATAAAAAAAAAGAGTTTGATTTAGAACTAAAAAAACTAATTTTGTAAATATTAAGAAAAAATTCATATATGAAATTCATAGTTTCAAGCGGAGAATTATTAAAGGCATTACAATTAATAAGTGGAGTTACCGGAGGAAATTCATCTTTACCTGTATTAGAAAATTTTTTATTCGATCTAGATTCTGATAAACTAACCATTTATGGATCTGATGGTGAAACTACTATGAAAACCAGCATCCAGGTTCAAAGCACAGATAAAGGCAAAATTGCAGTTCCTTCAAAGCTACTTACCGATACAGTAAAAACATTTTCCGAACAACCACTTTCCTTTTCCCAAGAAGGAAATCAATTGGAAATTGTGGATGAAAAAGATAACTACTTCATAGCACTGGATGATGTAGATCAATACCCTGTATTACCTGAATTAGACACAGATAAATCCATAACTATGAAAGCATCTGTGTTAGGAGAAGCTGTAGCTAATACTATTTTTTCAACCGGAAATGATGCCATGCGTCCTGTAATGACCGGCGTACTTTTTCAATTTACCGATTCCGAATGTCGATTTGTTGCAACAGACGCACATCGTTTGGTAAAATATACTAGAAAAGATGTTTCCGCCAATGAAGAAGTTGAATTCATCATGCCGAAGAAACCGCTGACCTTATTAAAAAATGCTTTGATTGCCTATGATGATGATGTGATTATTGAATTTAATGAGACCAATGCACGATTTACCCATAATGAAACCCAGTGGGTATGTAGATTGATAGATGGTAAATACCCCAATTATGATGCGGTAATACCAAAAGAAAATCCTAATGTATTGACTATAAATAGACAATTATTCTTAAGCTCTTTAAAAAGAGCCTCCTTGTTCTCTAATAAATCAACTTCGCAGGTACGCTTAGCATTAAACGGAAATTTACTTAAATTAAGTGCTGAGGATATTGACTTTTCAAATAAAGCTGATATGAGCCTTCCTTGTGATTATAATGGAGAAGAATTAAAAATAGGATTTAATTCTAAATTCTTAAATGAAATGTTAAATAACATTTCATCCGAAGACATTACTCTTGAAATGTCAACTCCCAATCGTGCTGGAATTATAAAACCGGCTAACGGACTCGATGAAAATGAAGATATACTGATGTTGGTAATGCCTGTGATGCTTAATAGCTAAAATAAATTTAAAATATAAACCACTTTTTTCTTCTTATGTAAATTATTTATTTACATAAGATTTTTTTGATATAAATAGATAGAATCAATGAAAATTTCTTATAACTGGTTACAAAATTATATAAAGACTGAAATACCTGTTGAAAAATTAGCATCTGTACTTACCGATACAGGTTTGGAAGTGGAAGATGTAGAAGTAATTGAATCAGTAAAAGGTAGCCTTAAGGGTGTTGTGGTAGGAGAAGTTATTGAATGTGAAAAACATCCGAATGCTGACAAGCTAAAATTAACCAAAATAAATATAGGTAAAGAAATCGTACAAATTGTATGTGGTGCACCTAATGTTGAAAAAGGACAAAAAGTTCCTGTAGCAACTTTGGGTACTCTATTATATACTGAAGACGGTAGCGAATTTAAGATTAAAAAAAGTAAAATACGAGGAGAAGAATCTTTTGGAATGATCTGTGCTGAAGATGAATTAGGCTTAGGTAAAAGTCATGAAGGAATTCTTGTATTAAATAATGACTTAGAAGTAGGTACTCCGCTTAGCGAAGTATACAAGATCTCTAAAGACTACTGTCTGGAAATAGGATTAACTCCTAATCGTACAGATGCGATGTCTCATTATGGAGTTGCACGCGATTTATACGCAGCTTTAAAGAGCCGAAAAATAAAGGCTGAATTACAAACGATCTCCGTTGAAAATTTCAAATTGGATGAAACCAAAGGAAATCCGATTACCGTAGAGATAGAAAATCCACAACTTTGCCCTAGATATTCCGGTATATATTTAAAAAATATTGAAATTAAACCTTCTCCTGACTGGCTTCAAAATCAATTAAAAGTTATCGGTTTATCCCCGATAAATAATGCTGTAGATATTACTAATTATATTTTACATTCCTATGGACTACCGCTTCATGCTTTTGATGCAGATAAAATAAATGGTCAAAAAATAAAAGTAGGAACTGTACCTGATGGAACTAAATTTATCACATTAGACAAGGTGGAAAGAATTCTGTCAGGTTCGGAATTAGTTATTAAAGACGCACAAGATACTCCTTTATGTCTAGCAGGTGTATACGGAGGACTTAATTCAGGAGTTAATCAAGAAACGAAAAATATTTTCTTAGAAGCTGCCTATTTCGATCCTGTCTCAATTAGGAAAACTTCTAAAAAAGAAGGATTGAACACAGATTCATCTTTTCGTTTTGAGAGAGGCGTAGATCCAAATTATACGATTCTTGCGTTGAAAAAGGCATGTGAACTTTTTAAAGAACTTGCCAATGCAACAATCGTCGGAGAGATCATAGATGAATATCCTACTCCTATTAAGGATGTAAATACTGTTGTAAGATATCGCAAGATTGATTGTATTTTAGGAAAGAAAATTCATCGAGAGCAGATAAAAGAAATCTTAAAATCATTAGAATTTACTATTATTAGCGACACCAATGAGGTGCTAGACCTTCTAGTTCCAGCATACCGTGTTGATGTTACAAGAGAAATAGATGTTATTGAAGAAATTGCAAGAATTTACGGATATAATCAAATAGATATTCCAGAAAAATTTTCATTCGCGTATGAAAAGAAAAATGCATTCGATGAAGAATTTCTTGAAAATACTATCGCAACTCAACTTAAATATAATGGCTTTAATGAGATTATAAATAATTCATTAACTACTCGTAGAAGTACTGATACCAATTTTGTTGAACTGATTAATCCACTAAGCGCAGATTTATGTGTGATGAGGCAATCTTTGGTTTATGGAGCTTTACAAAGTATTTCATTTAATAATAACCGTAATCAAAAAGAAATCAAATTTTATGAATTTGGAAAAAGCTATTATAAAACTTCTGATGAGACTTACATAGAAATTAAAAAACTTTCGATAGCCTTATATGGGAATTATCAAGAAAGCAATTGGATTATCCCAAATACTTCCTCTTCCTTCTTTCATCTCAAAGGGGTAATATCTCAGCTAATAAAAGGATTTAATCTACAGCTTGACGAAAAACCGTTATTATCTTCTCCAATATTTAAAGAGGGCATTGAATTATTCGTTAATTCGATTTCTTTAGGAAAATTGGGAAGTGTGAATCCTAATCTTTTAAAAGAATTTGGATTAAAAGGAAATGTATTTTATGCGGAAATCGAATGGGAAAAGCTTGTGGATTTCGCTTCTAAAAAGAAACCATATAAACTAACCGAAATACCTAAATTTCCTGGATCTACAAGAGATTTAGCATTGCTATTGGATAAAGAAACCAACTATTTTGACATTTATGAAGCTGCTTTTAATACAGAAAAAAAATTACTTAAATCCGTAAATCTATTTGATGTTTATGAAGGTAAGAATTTACCGAAAGGTAAAAAATCCTATGCCTTGAATTTTTTCCTTCAGGATGAAAATAAAACTCTTACAGATCAGGATATTGATAAAGTAATAAAGAAATTGTTGGATTGTTTTTCAACACAATTTCATGCTGAATTAAGAAATAATTAATGTCAAAAACCTATGCATATAGATGTTGTAATTTTAGGTGCCGGAAATGTTGCCTATCATTTAACCAGAGCCTTGCTTGAAAATACGGTAAACGTAGTCCAGATATTTAACAGAACACTGGATAAAGCACAAAATTTTGCCAATGAGTATAATATAGATTATACAGATAAAATTTCTGAAATCGTTAAAGCGGATATCTATATTATTTGTACTGCCGACAAGGCCATATCGGAAATTTCCTACTATGTACCCTTTGAAGATTGTTTAGTTGTACACACCTCAGGCTCAACATCTCTATCTGCCCTTAAAGGAAAATATAGAAAAGGGGTTTTTTATCCGCTGCAAACATTTTCAAGAAAAAGAGCGTTAGAATATGATAAAATTCCTTTTTTTATTGAAGCAGAAAATAAAAATGACGAAAACACTCTTCTCAACTTGGCTAACAGAATTTCAGACGAGGCGTATATTGTAGATTCAAATAAACGATTACAAATACATATGACGGGAATATGGGCAAACAATTTCACTAATCATTTGTTTTACATCGCTAATGAAATTTGTCGAAAACAAGATATATCTTTTGCTATTTTAAAACCCTTGATTAAAGAAACTGTAGAAAAAATCAATGATGATATTTCCCCTTACGATGCACAAACAGGACCAGCAAAAAGAAATGATTCTCTTGTGATTCAAAAGCATTTGTCAATTTTAGAATCCGATTCTAATTTATATCAACTTTATTCATTACTAACTAATTCCATTCTAAATACTTATAATGATAAATTATAAAGAAAAGCTCAACCATATTAATTCATTTGTATTTGATGTAGACGGAGTCATGACCGACGGATCAATCCTTCTTATCAATAACGAAATGATACGAAATATGAATACTAAAGATGGTTTTGCCTTACAATTTGCCATAAAAAAAGGATATAAAATTGCTGTTATTACAGGCGGTAGAGATGCCTCTGTAGTGAGCCGCTTAAATTATTTAGGAATAACGGATGTATATCTTGATTCAAAATACAAATGGAATGATCTAGAGGATTTCCTTTATAAATATGGATTGAAACCTCATGAAGTCTTATACATGGGCGATGACCTACCTGATTATGAAGTTATGTCAAAGGTAGGAATTGGTGCAGCCCCTAAAGACTCATGCCCTGAAATTCTTTCCATTGCCGATTATATTTCTCCCTATAAGGGAGGAAAGGGATGTGTAAGAGATGTCATTGAACAGGTATTACGAGTTAGAGGCGATTGGGATTACCTTGAAAGCGGAGACGAAACAGCTTCCATATAGAGTTCATCCCTACTTATCTTTTTTTTATTATAGCAAGATATAGAAGTAAATGTATCTTTGTAAGAATTTCATAATTCACATTTACGTACCAATTAAATTACTGTTAAATTTATTTACATATTTTTCATCTCTCAATTAACATTAAATATAAAACTTATAGTAATATTATTAGTAAAAATAAGAAGATTATTACTCATTTAAATAATTCATCTTAACTATTAAAATTTATCAGATCAATAAAAAAATCATTTTTTTTAATTCATAAAATTTATACTAAATATTGATAAGGTTTTTATTTTAAATAACAATTAACCAAACATACACACAACAAAAGATAAAATACAACCTAAAAATATAAAAATTATATCCATAAACATCAAAATAATAATTTATTTACATTTATTAAATTTATATTGAATATTTAGTTACAAGCAATAATATGGATAAATTTATAGAATGGTTTAAATCTTTGAACTTTGAATTTCTATCAATAATAGGTGCTATTATTTATTTCATTGTTATTATTTATACGATCTTTAAAATCATAAAAAATACTGTAAACCCTTCAAAAGCTATCGGTTATTTGCTTATAGTCGTTATACTTCCCATCATAGGCGTTATTTTATATTTTTCCATAGGCATGAATTATAGATTGGAAAAACTCTATAAAAGGAAATATACACACGATCGAAATTTCTATCAAATAATCAGAAATGAAATAAATGAACATACAGAAAAAAGAATCTTAAGATATAATAAACTTCTAGAAGGTAAAATACACCCGATTCGAATGTTATTAAATGATAGTTCTTCTGCCCTTTATATTGCTGATAGGACTGAACTCCTTATAAACGGTGAAAATAAATTTAGGAAAGTTCTTGAAGAATTAAAAAAAGCAAAAAAACACATTCATATTGAATACTATATTTTTGCCGATGATAATATCGGGAATGAAATCAAAGAAATTCTTCTGGAAAAAGCGAAAGAAGGAGTTACTGTGCGATTCATTTACGATGATTTCGGGAGTCATTCTCTTAATAAAAGAATGATTAAGGAACTACGTGAAGGAGGAGTACAAGTCGCTGCTTTTTATAAAATTAAGCTCTATGCATTTGCAAACCGTATGAATTATCGTAATCACCGTAAAATAATAATTATTGATTCAAAAGTGGGATTTATCGGCGGAATTAATGTTGACGACCGATATATAAATTCCTCTAACAGTAAATTATATTGGCGCGATACTCATTTTATGGTTGAAGGTGAAGCTGTAAATGGATTGCAATATAATTTTATAACTGATTGGAATTTTTGCTCGGGAAATGATGTTGATCCTTTTGATAAAGATTATTTTCATAAATCATCTCCGGTGTTCGCAATAGATAAAAATCCAGAACTTATGCAGATTGCTGCTAGCGGCCCCGATAGTGATAGAGCAACGATCATGCTGGTCTATAACGGCATTATAATGTCAAGCCGGAAAAGACTTTATTTAACAACTCCGTATCTCATCCCTAATGAAACGATCGTTAATGCATTAAAATATGCAGCCTTAAGCGGAGTAGATGTACGGATACTAGTTCCCTATAAATCTGACAGCATCATTGTCAACGCTGCTTCTTGCGCTTATTATAAAGAGCTCCTAGCTTCCGGTGTGAGAATCTACAGATATACTAAAGGATTCGTCCATGCGAAAACGATCATTTCAGACACTAACCTATCCGTTATAGGATCAGCTAATTTAGATATGCGAAGTTTTGATTTAAATTTTGAAATTAGTGCCTTAGTTTACAGTGAGACCATCAATCAAGAACTTTATGACGCTTTTATGGAAGACATTGGGAACAGTACGGAAGTAACCTATAGGGAATGGATTAAAAGAAATAAACTTGTTGATATGGGTAATTCAATTGCTAAGCTTATTTCTCCTTTGTTATAAAAATTTTATTTTATACATCCTATTTATGAGCTAAATTTTAATGAGTAGACATAAATTTTTAACAAAATTAGCATTATTATTTTACTTATTTGATCAGTTATAAAGAGTTGATTGTAATATAATAAATAAGATTTTCCTTACAATTAAAGTCCATTTAGGATAGACTTTTTTTTCGTATATTCGCAAATCAATTTTTTAAGATTTGTTTTAAAATAAAATGAGCAATAAATTTAAAGAATATAAAGAATTAAATCTAAATAAATTTGCAGATGAAATTTTAGATTTCTGGGAAAAAAACAATATTTTTCAAGAAAGCATAAAATCTCGTGAAGGCAATCCAAAATATGTATTTTTTGAAGGACCTCCCTCCGCCAACGGAATGCCTGGAATACACCATGTAATGGGACGTACTATTAAAGATATTTTCTGTCGATTTCAGACATTAAAAGGGAAACAAGTCAATAGAAAGGCCGGATGGGATACTCATGGATTACCGGTAGAACTAGGAGTGGAAAAAGAGTTGGGTATCACAAAAGAAGATATTGGCAAAAAAATTACTGTAGAAGAATACAACAAGGCTTGTAAAGAAGCCGTAATGCGTTATACAGGCGCTTGGAACGAATTAACCAAAAAAATAGGATATTGGGTGGATTTGAATCATCCTTATATTACCTACGACCCCAAATACATGGAAAGCATTTGGTGGCTTTTAAAACAAATTTACAATAAAGGTTTATTATATAAGGGGTATACAATACAGCCCTATTCTCCAAAAGCCGGAACCGGTCTTTCTAGCCATGAGCTAAGCTTACCCGGCGCCTATAAGGATATTACCGATACCACTATTGTTGCTCAATTCAAGGCCATTAAAGAGAGCACCAATTTATTTAATGAAATTGACGGAGATGTTTATTTCCTAGCTTGGACAACTACTCCATGGACATTACCTTCCAATACCGCCTTAACAGTAGGAAGCATCATTGATTACGTATTAGTGAAAACATTTAATCAATATACTTTTGAGCCGATTCATGTAATCTTAGCTAAAGAACTGGTGGGAAGTCAGTTTTCAGGAAAGTTTGCACCTGCAGAATCAGATTCAGATTTTAATGAATTTAAACCTGAAAATAAAAAAATACCATATCGAATACTTTCTGAATATAAGGGAAAAGATTTAGTCGGAATTAAATATGAACAATTACTTGCTTGGGCCTTACCTTATGAAGACGCAGATAAGGCGTTTGTGGTAATTGACGGAGATCATGTTACTACCGAAGATGGAACAGGGATCGTTCATACAGCTGCGACTTTTGGTGTAGATGATGCTAAAGTCTCTAAGGAACATGGAGTTCCTGCCATGTTAGTCCTTGACGAAAATCAAAATCCTGTTCCTTTAGTGGATTTACAGGGAAAATTTATCAAGGGTTTACCTCAACCTTTTGCAGGCAAATATGTACGTATTGAGTACTATAATGAGAATGAAGCTCCTGAAAGATCTACTGATGTAGAATTAGCCATACTTTTAAAAACGGAAAATAAAGCCTTTAAAGTAGAAAAATATAACCACAACTATCCTCATTGTTGGAGAACTGATAAGCCAATCTTATATTATCCACTTGATTCTTGGTTTATAAAAATTACTCAGGTTCGTGAAAGGATGACGGAACTTAACCAGAGCATAAACTGGAAACCTAAATCCACAGGAGAAGGACGATTTGGAAACTGGTTGGAGAATGCAAATGATTGGAACCTTTCTAGATCAAGATATTGGGGTACTCCTTTACCAATCTGGAGAACAGAAGATGCTAAAGAAGAAATTATCATCGGCTCACTTAAAGAATTGATAGAAGAAATGGACAAATCTGTAAAAGCCGGATTTATGTCTAAAAATATTTTTGAAGATTTTGTGGTGGGTGATTATTCTGAAGAAAATTATAATAAAATAGATCTTCATAAAAACATTGTAGACCAAATTATCTTGGTTTCCGAGAGCGGAAAGCCTATGAAGCGTGAAAGTGATTTGATTGATGTATGGTTTGATTCAGGAGCCATGCCTTATGCACAATGGCATTATCCTTTTGAAAATAAAGAATATATTGATACCTCAAAATACTACCCTGCTGACTTTATATGCGAAGGGGTCGATCAAACTCGTGGATGGTTCTATACCTTGCATGCCATAGGAACTATGATTTTTGACAGTATCACATTTAAAAATATAGTTTCCAACGGACTAGTTTTGGATAAAAAAGGAAATAAAATGTCCAAAAGTAAAGGAAATGCCGTTGAACCTTTTGAAACTTTGGCTATGTATGGACCGGATGCAACTCGATGGTATATGATTTCCAATGCTCAACCTTGGGACAATTTGAAATTTGATTTAGAGGGCATAGATGAAGTACGTCGTAAAATATTCGGTACTTTGTATAACACTTATTCTTTCTTTGCCCTATATGCAAATGTAGATGGGTTCTGTTATAAAGAAAAAGATATTCCGTTTGAAAATAGAAACGAATTAGATCAATGGATACTTTCTGAACTAAATATCTTAATTGAAGAGGTAGATTCATTTTATTCCGATTATGAACCAACTAAAGCATTACGAGCTATCAATGCCTTTGTTATAGATAATTTAAGTAACTGGTATGTGCGTTTATCAAGAAGACGTTTTTGGAAAGGGGAATATTCCAATGATAAAATATCTGCCTATCAGACTCTTTATAAATGTCTGGACACTATTGCTAAATTAATGTCGCCGGCCGCTCCTTTCTATTCCGATAGATTATATCAAGATCTGAATGCAGTAACCGGCAAAGAACCTTTTGTCTCTGTACACTTAGCTAATTTCCCTGTTAAACAGGAAAATGAGATTGATTATCTGCTATTGGAGAGAACTCATTTAGCTCAAAAGGTGACCACGATGGTATTTTCTTTACGTAAAAAAGAAAATATAAAAGTTCGTCAACCTTTACAAAAAATTATGATTCCTGTCTTAAGTACATCAGACAGACAAAATCTTGAATCTATCATCCCTATAATAAAACAAGAGGTCAATGTCAAAGAGGTACAGTTGTTAAATCCTGAAGAGGCCTCCGATATTATAGTAAAAGCAGTAAAGCCTAACTTTAAAGCATTAGGCCCTAAATTAGGAAAAGATCTGAAAGTGGTCAGCCAAGAGCTTCAAAATTTATCTTCTTCTCAAATTGAAGAATTTGAAAAAAACGGATCCATTCAAATTTTAGGCTATGAGCTAAATTTAGAAGAGGTTGAAATACGTACGCAGGACATTACGGGATGGTTAGTTGCTAACGATGGTAAACTTACTGTTGCTCTGGATATAACGATCACTCCTGAATTGAGATCGGAAGGAATTGCCCGTGAATTGGTAAATAAAATTCAAAATCTGAGAAAAGATCATGGGCTGGAAGTTACCGACAAAATATCTTTATTGATACTGGCAAATGATGAAATTGAAAGATCTGTTAACGATAACATGGAATATATATGCTCTGAAACATTAACACATAAATTAACTTTTACAAGTGACACTACCGAAGGAACGGAATTAGACATTAATGAGATTAAAATTAAAATCGCACTAAAAAAATTATAATTATGGCTGAAGACAGACTTAGGTACTCTGACGAAGAACTTGAAGAGTTCAAGATACTTATTCTTGATAAAATAGAAAAAGCGGAAAATGATTTAACCATGTTAAAAGAAGCTTTTGTTAACGATTTGAACAATGGTACGGATGATACCTCCCCTACTTTTAAAGCTTTTGAGGAAGGTTCGGAAACCATGAGTAAAGAAAGTAATTCACATTTGGCTGCACGTCAAGAGAAATTTATCCGTGATTTACGAAATGCTTTAGTAAGGATAGAAAACAAGACGTATGGGATTTGCAGAATTTCAGGTAAATTGATCGGTAAAGAAAGATTGAAAGCTGTTCCTCACGCCACTTTAAGTATTGAGGCTAAAAACAATCAATAAGTAAAATGAAGAAAGTCTTATGGATAACTTTTTTTATCCTTTTAATTGATCAGGCATCAAAAATTTATATAAAAACACATTTTCATCTTCATGAGGAAGTTAAGGTTTTCGATTGGTTTTACTTTACTTATGTAGAAAACCCAGGTATGGCATATGGTGTGCAATTGGGGGGATTCATCGGTAAGATAGGGCTTAGTTTATTGCGTTTGGCATTAATCGGTTTAATGGCTTATTACATTAATAAATGGTCTAAAAAAGTAAACTCATGGTATTTTTCTATTCCCGCGGGTTTGATTTTTGCAGGCGCAATCGGAAATCTAATTGACAGTACCTTTTATGGAGTGATATTCGACAGCGGTACTACTTATAATCATCTGGTTAAAGATTGGTACGGATATTCGGGCATATCAAAGCTCAATTTTAAAGGATATGCTCCGCTTTTCGGAGGCTGTGTTGTCGATATGTTTCGCTTTCCCCTTATAGATACTTATTTACCTCAATGGGTTCCCATCTGGGGAGGAGAAAGAATACAATTTTTTAATTACATTTTTAATGTGGCTGACTCTTCAATTACCATAGGAGCTATATTTTTGATACTTATTTATTTTTTCAAACCGGGTATTTTTCCTAAAGAGTGGATGAAATAAATTAAAAATGAAATAGTAATTAGGCTGTGAATGTACATAAGCAAATCATCGTAGCTAGAATAAATGCACATTCTATTTTTCTCTTTCTATTTTAAATGTAAATTTGCATTCATTTATTAAATACGCACATGAGAGTTTTAACAGGGATACAAAGTACAGGCACTCCTCATTTAGGAAATATATTGGGAGCTATAGCACCGGCAATAAAGCTAAGTAATGATCCTAATAATGAATCCTTTTTCTTTATTGCCAATCTGCATTCGATGACACAAATTAAGGATTCTGAAATCCTTAAAAAAAACACTTATGAAATAGCTGCTACCTGGCTTGCTTGTGGATTAGATATCTCTAAAACTTATTTTTATAGACAATCAGACATCCCTGAGGTTACCGAACTCATGTGGTATATGTTATGTTATTTTCCTTATAGTCGTTTGGCTTTAGCACATGGCTTCAAAGATAAAGCTGATCGTTTGGAAGATGTAAATTCGGGATTATTTACGTATCCTATGCTTATGGCTGCTGATATTCTTCTTTACGATGCTCATGTTGTTCCAGTAGGAAAGGACCAATTACAACACCTTGAAATGACCAGAGATGTTGCTCAGAAATTTAATAAGGTACATGGAGATGTTTTGGTTCTGCCGGAAGCAAAAATTCAGGAAAATACTATGTATGTACCCGGAACCGATGGTAATAAAATGAGTAAATCCAGAGGTAATACCTTACAAATTTTTGCTCCTGAAAAAGAGCTGAAAAAGCAAATTATGTCCATTGTAACCGATTCTACTCCATTAGAAGACCCTAAAAATCCGGACACCTGTAATGCTTTTTCCATTTATAAATTGGTGGCTACCCCTGAAGAAATTGAACTTATGAGGCAAAATTATTTAGCCGGAGGATATGGTTACGGACACGCAAAAAAAGAACTGCTAAATGTTATTTTACGTGAATTTAAAGATGCCAGAGAAAAATATAATTACTATATGAATCATTTGGATGTATTGGAAAATATTCTGAAAGAAGGTGCAGATAAAACAAGGGTAATTGCATCTGAAACTTTACAAAGAATTAGAAAATCACTAAAATTTTGATTCTTCATTAAAAAAAATTGCAGCAAAAAAAATTCTTTTGCTACAATTTAAACTAAACTAATTAAACTAATATTTAAATTCTTGTGTAAAAGGATACAATTTTAGTTTAATTTTTTTTTTCTCACAATTAACAACTATAAGTTTTTTTTATAGAGCTATTTGATTTTATAATATACGTTCATTAATAGACACTTAGATATCCTCCTTCTATTGCCTTTTTTATTATCACCGCACCTCCGTATACATTAATATTTCCTCCATCTATTATTTTAGCTGCGACCGAACCGTTTGCATTTATGGTAGCCGTTCCCCCTGAGAAGACTTTTACATTAACCTTATTAGAACCAACTCTTTTTGCATCATAAGTTCCATCAGAATTTATATGTATTCTCTGATTGCTAGCCGAACCTGAAACTTTTATTTCTCCTCCTTTATCTAATTTGGCATGTATTTTGTTAACTCCAACAAGTAGTGTAACCTTGGCACCTTCGGTTGCCCCGATATTTAATAAATTTGATTCTAGCTTATCACTACCAATAATGGATGCCCCTTCATAAGCGTGTATATTCTTTAACTTTTTATAATATACTTTTACATTTACATCACCATCATTCAATGGTTGTACTTGATCCATTTCAATGATTAATTCTCCGCCTTTATTAAATATTCTTACTCTTTCTTTTTTTATCCCGTCCACCTCAACTTTTTCTTCTGTAGAGGATATTAATGTTACCGGTATTTTGTCGAAAACGCGTAAAACGGTAAAATTATTACATTTCTTAATTATTGCCTGAGCAGAAACAATTTTAAATAAAATTATAACAAATAAAACTAATAGATTTTTTTTCATGTTCTTTTTGATATAGAAATCAATAATTAAGCCATAAATACAGCATAATATCTCTATAAACATCAAACATATATCCATAAAGGATTACAGAGCATAAAAATTTCAGCTAATTAAATTTTGTTTCCATTCTTCTTCTTTAAATCCTACTAAAATAAAATTATCAGTAATAAGCAAGGGACGTTTTATTAACATACCGTTACTAGCCAAAAGTGAAATTATTTCCTTTAATTCTAAGGTTTTTAATTTATCCTTAAGATGTAATTCTTTGTAAAGCCTTCCAGAAGTATTAAAAAATTTATTTAACGGCAATCCTGTTTTTTGAATCCATTGTTCTAACTCCTCCACGGTTGGATTTTCTGTAGTTATATTTCTTTCACTAAATTTCACGTGGTTTTCTTTTAACCATTTTTGTGCTTTTTTACAGGTACTACAGGCTGGATAATGTATAAATTGTATTTCCATATATTCAATTTTATATTTATAATTAAATATAACTTTTTAGGTTCACCTATCTCTTTTAGTAATATTCGTTTATTAAATAATGAATGTTTGGGTTTTCCCGACTCATCTTTCAATTTCAAACTTTTAAATGATTTACATGTTAAAAACAGCTCTTTTTCCTACAAATTAAATATTTGTATATAAAAGAAGTTACAACAATTTAGATGATTTAAAAAAAACACATTATTTATAACAATCATAAAATTATGATTATTATTAAAGATCGTAAAATTATTTTTTGCTGCTTTTTTAATGAACGGTATATTTATCCTTTTTTAAATAAGTTTTATTTATTTTTGATATCTTAAATTTCAAATCAATAAATAAAAATCTTATTCTAATAAGTATAAGGTTGCAAACAATCAGAAAGTAAAATATTCGTATAACACTTATTTAGAAAGATATCTACTTATCGACTATTTCTCTTGAATTTTTTTAATGCTCCGGTCTATTTTCCGATGCAAAAAGTAAAGCAACCTTTCATCCTAAGTGTTCTTTGTTCCAAATACATTAAACTTCCATAAAAAGTAAATATTTCTTTACCCCAAAAAAGATTTTAATGTCTAAAATTAAAGTGAGCTAACTAAACTAAATTATAGTGTTTAGAAAATTTAACTTTAGTTTTTTTATTGCCTATTATTCAAACTTAAAATCAACTTAAAGTGAAATAATCAGGACCTAATCTTATATAATATCTCTTTCTTCTTTTATACCATTTATTATTTCTTTAATTACTTCTAATTTACCTTTATCGTTATAACCAATCTTAATTTTAAATAAATAATACTTTTCTTTCTCAAGAAACATATGTCCTTTTGATAATAACTCATACTTTACAGGAATAACTACTTCATAATTTTGAAATTCCTTACTAATCTTAATAGGATGATTACTATAATAATTAACATAAAATTTCATCCATTTATCCAAAGGATCGTAAATTTTTATAACATCTATACTATTATTACAGACATCATAATCATATGCCAAATATTTAGGAGCATATAAACTATCCGATCTCTCAAGTGAAGAAATGTAGCTCATATCATATTCAACACCTAAAAATTTTTTTGAATCCTCAAACACCCAATATTTTTCAGATAATTCTTCTCTTAATTTTTTTACAGAAATACTATCTTTAACTACTTGAACATTATAAAAATAATCACCTAGTGGGCTACCTATTGAATAATCCATTTTTAATGAAGTAGTATTAATTCCCACTATATGGCATTTCTTATTGCTCTTAAATTCTTCAGAAAGTATTATAGATTTATACACCTCTGTTTTTAAATAATCAATTGGGTTAATCCTTCCTTTCTCCTTTCTTTCTATTATCTGTCCTTTTAAGTAACAAATAAAAATAAGACTAAGCAAAGTCAAAAGTTTTATCTTTTCCATTGTATTTAATTTACCTCTTTTACAGATTCAATCTTTCCTTCTTTTGAGAAAGTTACTCTATAAAGCATATATTTTTTTTTTATTTCTTCATTATTTTTTATGCGAGTATATAAAATAGGAATAATTTCATAAGGCTCTACTTCAGTAACATTAGATAAGTAAAAATAAAGATTAATCCAATTGGTTAATGGCTTATATATTTGAACATAGGTATAATCAGTAATTTTCCAATCATAATATTCGAAAAATGATTGCTGAAGCATTTCTCTTCGCCTATCGTATTCAATATATTTTCCTTCTTCTAATTCTCCATATATTTTATAATAATAAGGAAGCTCTTTTGTTAATTTTTTAATCGAAATAGTATCACTCTGTTCTTTAATTTTATCATAAAAAAATACAACATCCATAGCAAAAATTTTATTCAAATCAACATCAAGGTCAAGAGTCTCAATATTTATCAGATAAAATTCATTCTTTCTTTTTATCTCTTTTGATAAAAGTATAGATTTATAAACTTCTATTTTAGTTGAATCTATTAATTTTCTGTTTAAACATTTGTTATAACAATTTTGTCCTTTTAAAACAGAAATATTCAGTAGTAACAAACTAAATAAAATCAAATATTTTTTCATTATATTTATAATTGAGAGTTATAGTATAATTTATCTTGAAAAAATTTAAAACATTTTCCTAAGATATTCTTGTATATCCTTCCACAAAAGGAAATTTTGGAGCCGGACTAGGTGCAAATGGATATACATATACATCAGGATCTGAGTCATCTGAACCATTAATAAATCCATAGTCAAAGGAAATTTAAATTATCTTGTGTATTCTTTCGCATTTTTTCCTATTTTTATAATGGTAAATATTTTGTTTTTACGCGATTAACTTCATATATCTATTATTCTAATTCTTTTGTTGTAGTATTATTTACAGGTTTCTTTTTATCAGACATAGATGTCTCTGTTTCAAATTTATTATTGGAATCCGTGCTAAAATATATGCCCTGGGATAAAAAGTTAATAAATAATCAATAAAAATTTTGGATAAATAAGTATAGAATTACTAGCAATCAGAAAGTAAAATATTCATATAACCCTTATTTAGAAAGATATCTACTTATCGACTATTTCTCTTGGATTTTTTTTAATGCTCCGGTCTATTTTCCGATGCAAAAAGTAAAGCAACCTTTCATCCTAAGTGTTCTTTGTTCCAAATACATTAAACTTCCATAAAAAGTAAATATTTCTTTACCCCAAAAAAGATTTTAATGTCTAAAATTAAAGTGAGCTAACTAGCCGAAATCATGCTATTTAGAAAATTTATCTTTATTTAAATATTAAAATTATATTTTATTTGAAACAGCTGTTATTCTAACTCTACTACTTTTATGAATTTAACTCTTGCACTTCCTTCATATAATTCTATTTTATATAAAAGATATTTTATCTTATGAAAAGATTCATAAATAACTGGCATTACCACTCTAGCCTTTCCTAGAAAAACATTAGCTTCATAGATTTCCATCCAGCTATCTAAAGGTTCTTGTATTTTTATGACATCAAAACTATCTTCACATATATCTTCTTCAAAATTTCTTGGCATATATGAACTATCTAGTCTTTGTAAACCATATATGAGATCATATCCTTTAACTGTATTTGATAATTTATCTTCAATGGAATAAATCCTATAAGATTCAGGTAATGAGTTTCTTAAATTCATTAAAGATATGCTGTCTTTTTCTTTTTTTATATTGTAAAAGCCAATTTGACTAGCAAAATCCATACTGAGAGATATGGGTTGGATAATAACTATATGGCATTTTTCATCACTTTTTAATTCTTTAGAGAAAATAATAGATTTATAAATCTCTTCTTTTGCCCTATCTGCATAAGGTAATTGAAGTGAATCTACTTGCCCATATAAAAACATACTGGATAATATAATATTAAGAAAAATCAAAGATTTCA
>CALYQD010000019.1 GCA_945280365.1 uncultured Apibacter sp. | reverse complement strand
AATCCCCCCTCTTACTCCTATTTACTTAACATACATTAAAATCTTAAACCTATTGTTTTTTTTAATTTTTACTATTTTTTACACTTATTTAGTTATTGAATGCTTATAAATATAGTACATTTCAATCTGAATTAGATAATATTAATAAAAATCAACATATTTATGTTAATTAATTATATTTAATAATATAATTAATTAGTTTTATACAAATTTCAAATATTTGCTAATAATAATTATTTTATTAGTAAGCTTGAAATTTTCAATTATGGAATAAATTTGATAAACTTTTTAATAATAAATTATTTTATTTTTAAGATTATTGTATAGATTTCTATTTGATTTTAGGATTTTTTAGTATTTTTGATTTTATTAAATCAATTACCATCTTGTTATTAATTGATTTTCAACTAATTATACTTTAAAATAAATAATACTACGATTTTTAGTAAAGAATATGAATAACAATATCCAAAAAAATATAGAACTCACTCTTGATGAAATTCATAATTTTCGCGGTAAATATCCAAAACAATTAATATATCTATTTTTAATAGAGATGTGGGAACGTTTCTGTTTTTATGGAATGAGAGGAGTTCTAACTATTTTTATGGTAGGGCAATTAGGAGTTACCGATAAAGAATCTAATTTAAAATATGGCGCAATTCAAGCATTTATTTATGCATTTACTTTTATTGGAGGAATACTTGCCGACAAAATATTAGGATTTAGAAAGTCACTTTTTATAGGAGGCATTACTATGGTTTTGGGTAATTTAATTATAGCCTATTCTCCTCACGATTTTTTTTATTTTGGAATAACGCTTTCAATAATAGGTACAGGATTTTTTAAACCTAATATATCCACTATGGTTGGAGAATTATATAGTGAAAAAGATCCGCGAAGAGATGCCGGCTTCGGACTCTTCTATTCAGGAATAAATTTAGGTGCTTTATTTGGAGGCATATTATGTGTATATTTAGGAAAATATCATTCTTGGAATTTATGTTTTTTAGCTGCGGCTATAGTCATGTTAATAGGAATTATAATCTTTTTAATCACAAAAAAATATTTAGGGCCAATAGGAGATTCTCCACTACGTAATATGAAAGCTTCATCAAGAAGACTACGTGAAATAGTTGTATATGTGGGAGTACTATTATGTTTACCAATTATTTATGCCATGATACATAATACAAGATACACAGATTACTTTATGTATACAATCGGTCCATTGGCAATATTATTATTCGTAATTGAATTAATAAAAATTAAAAGTATCCAAATTCGAAAAAAACTGATGGCTGCAATGATTTTAATTGTATTTTCAGTGTTGTTTTTTGCATTTTTTGAACAGAGTGGAGGAGCATTAGCAATTTTTGCTGAAAGTAATCTAAGTCATAAGTTACTATTTTTTACTATTGATCCGAATATAGTTAACAATAGTTCAAATGCATTATTCGTAATAGTTCTTAGTCCTTTATTTGGTTTATTATGGTTATGGTTAGCTAAGTTTAAACTGGAACCAAATACAGTAATAAAATTCGGACTTGGATTTTTATTTCTTTCAGCATCATTTTATGTTTTATATAGTACAAGATATTTTGCTGATAATAATGGAATAGCCTCTTTAAACATTTTTACAATAGCATATTTAGTGATGACATTTGCAGAACTTTGCTTATCACCAGTAGGATTGTCCATTGTAACGAAATTATCACCTAAAAATTTATCAGGGATGATGATGGGATTATGGTTTTTAGCTAGTTCGTATGCTCAATATGTGGCAGGATTATTAGGAGCGGGAATGTCATCATCCTATGAAAACGCTTCTTTAACTGATAAACTATATTCGTATACATCAGGATTTGAACAATTAGCAAATTACGCATTAATCGCAGGATTAATTATAATCTTATTCTCACCTCTTATTCGAAAATTAATGCAAGGAATTAAATAATAAAGAAAGTAAAAACTAAGAATAATTATTATGACAGAAACTCAAGTCAAGAAAGGACATCCTAAAGGATTATACTTACTGTTTTTAACAGAAATGTGGGAACGTTTTTCCTATTATGGGATGCGGGGAATATTAATGCTTTATCTTACCAAATCTTATTTAGAAGGAGGGCTAGGTATTGATGCTGAAACAGCTAGTTTAATCTATGGTTACTTTACGGGGTTTGTATACTTTACGCCGTTGATAGGCGGATGGTTGGCAGATAGATATTTAGGTCAACGACATTCCATAACAATTGGAGGAATTATAATGATGTTCGGACAACTTGCCTTATTTTCATTGAATACCCATATCGGTCTATGTGTAGGACTATTTCTATTGATAATAGGAAATGGCTTTTTTAAGCCTAATATTTCAACATTAGTGGGAGGATTATATTCAGATGGAGATCCAAAAAGAGATTCGGCATTCTCCATTTTTTATATGGGAATCAATCTGGGCGCTTTGATTGCACCCATAATTATAGGAATATTAACCGATGATATTTTTTCGACTAAAGATGCTGCTGGAAAAATTATTTCCTATGGATATAAATATGGATTCCTGGCAGCAGCAGCAGGGATGTTCTTAGGGCAGATCAGTTATAATATGTTAGCAAAAAAATATTTAGGAGATTTAGGTTTGAAACCGCAAGGTAAAATAGATAAAAACGATATGAAAAATGAAACAAATACTAATGCTCCATTAACAAAAAATGAGAAACAAAGAGTTACGGTAATATTTATCTATTTCTTTTTTGCCATTTTCTTTTTCGCAGGCTTTGAACAGGCAGGTTCATCATTAACATTGTACACAGATAAATTTATCGATAGGAATGTAAATTTACCTTCAATTGGAGGATATGTCATTCCCACCTCATTATTTCAATCGATAAATCCATTTTTTATAGTATTGTTGGCACCGATTTTTGCGTATTTCTGGAATACAAAGCTAGGACAAAAACTAACAACTCCTTTGAAAATGGGATTAGGTATGGTAATTTTAGGAGTTGGTTTTTTCTTTATGTTGGGAGCTGTAGCTGAAAGAGGTGGCGATATATCAGATGTTACTATTAAAGCCAGTATTTGGTGGGTAATTTTAACCTATTTAGTTCACACGATAGGAGAATTATGCTTATCGCCTGTAGGATTATCTGTAGTAACCAAGTTAGCTCCACCTAAATTAGCATCTCTTCTTATGGGGGTATGGCTTATGGCATCTTTTTTTGCAAATATTTTAGGTGGATATTTAGCTTTTATAATTCAAACACTCGGAGCAGGAAAAATATTTTTATACATTTCTATATTTGTAATTATTTGTGGAATACTAATGATTGCACTTAATAAAGTATTAGTTAGAATGATGCAAGGTGTAAGATAAATACTGAATAATTATATACAAGATATTTTAAAGCATATTCTTTTTGTGAAAAAATTAAAGAATATGCTTTAATTATTTATCATTAAGGAACTTTACATGAAATTAAGTTTAAATAAAAACAAAGTCTAAAAATAGGCTTTCTCTTTTTTAAAAATTTATTTTTTTAATGTAATCTTAATGAACTATGGCTACTATATTTAAATACAATCAAATCATTCTATAAAATTCATATAATTAGCTAACCCAAAAGAGAGTGTAATAATTACAAGAATTTATGAATAATTAATACTAATATATAAATCATAAGTTAAGAAAAATGAGCACACCCATACAAACCTTCCAATTTCCCGGATTACAGACTGAGCAAATTCTCCATATAAAAAGAGAAGATATGATACATCCTGTTATTTCGGGTAATAAATTCTGGAAATTAAAATATAATCTTATAAAGGCTAAAGATTTAGGGAAACAAATATTGGTAACCTTTGGAGGGGCTATGTCTAATCATATCGTAGCCTGTGCTGCTGCCGCTCAAGCTAACGGTTTTCAATCAATAGGAATAATTAGAGGTGAGGAAATCGTTGAAAAATGGAAGGAAAATATAACTTTAACCGAAGCATCGGAATATGGAATGAAATTTTTTTTTGTACCCAGGCAAGAATATAGATTAAAAGAAAAGTCAAAGTATATACAAAATATACTTGATAAAATACCTAATTATTATTTAGTACCCGAAGGAGGAACCAATACCTTAGCAGTGAAAGGAGCCTCCGAAATATTATCGGAAGAAACTTACAACTATGATATCATTACTTCAGCGATGGGGACTGGCGGAACCTTAGCAGGATTATCGGTAGGTGCAAAAGCATACCAGTTAGTGATAGGTTTCCCAGTTTTGAAAAATGCTCATTTTTTAGTTAAAGAATTATTAAAATATACTCATAAAAAAAATTTTATAGTAAATTTGGAGTATCACTTCGGAGGATACGCTAAAATTACGACAGAATTAATTGATTTTATTAACGAATTTTATTATCTCAATAATATACCTCTTGATCCAGTTTACACAGGAAAAATGATGTTTGGACTCAGAGATATGATAAAAAAAGGACAAATAGATAAAGATAAAAAAATTTTAGCGGTACATACAGGAGGTTTACAGGGCATTAAAGAAATGAATAAGTACTTAAGTAAGAAAAGCAAACCTATTATTGTAACATGAAAAAATTAGGCATATTTCTATTATCGATAGTTTTAGGAAGTTTCATACAAGCACAAAATACTCTCAAAAAAGATGATTTATATATACAAGACTATGCTAAAATAGCTGTGGAAGAAATGGAAATGTATCAAATTCCTGCTAGTATTACCTTGGCGCAAGGTATCTTAGAGACAGGAAATGGACAAAGTATATTAGCGAAAGAAGGCAATAATCATTTTGGGATAAAGTGTAAAAATGATTGGACGGGGGGAAGAATGTATCATGATGACGATGCCAAAGGAGAATGTTTTAGAAAATATAACTCAGCAAAAGAATCCTATAGAGATCATTCTTTATTTTTAGCTGAAAGGCCTTACTATAAAAAATTATTTCAATTAGATAGGAAGGATTACAAAGCGTGGGCGCATGGATTAAAAAAAGCAGGGTATGCTACAAACCCTAAATATGCCTATATGTTGATTGATCTAATAGAGAGATATAAATTGTATCTATTCGATTCATTAACTTCTGATGAAGTGGATGTAAAACTTGCAGAGTTGTATCCCGGTTCGTATAAATCCAATATTTCAGATGAACAGCCTATCTTAGTAGCTGATATTAATACTAAGGATCGTGAAATCAAAGATAAAAAGAATCAAAGTTCTATAAAGAATCCAGCTAAGAAGAAAATTGAAAATGTAAAGAAAATAGTTGTAACAAAGGTTAATAATTTTCAATTTCCCAGTTCGAGAATCAAAATTCATCCTAATGGACATGTAAAATATATTGTATTTAAAGATGGAGATACCTTGGAAGACATATCAAAAGCGTATCATATTTCTCTAAATCAATTAAAAGCATACAATGATTTGGTTTTTCAGGATAATATTGAGGTCAATCAAAAAATATTTTTAGAACCAAAAAAGAAAAAAGGACTAAGCAAGGAACATGTGGTAAAAGAAGGAGAAAGGATGTATCATATAGCCCAGGAAAATGGAATTTCTTTAATCCAATTATATAAAATAAATTTAATGTTTCCAGGCGATGAACCCAAAAAAGGAGATAGAATTTTGTTAAAAGGAAGAAAAAGTTAAATAATAAAATTTTAGATGATATTTAAAAGAAGCAGAGCTTTATTTGAAGAGGCCCGTAAATATATACCTGGAGGAGTAAATTCACCTGTTAGAGCATTTAAATCAGTAGGAGGAACTCCGATTTTTATAAAATCAGCGAAGGGAGCTTATCTTACCGATGAAGATGGAAATAAATATATAGATTATATCAATTCATGGGGGCCTATGATTCTTGGGCATAATCATACAGAAGTGGTAGAGGCAGTCAGAAAACAAATGCAAAATGGATTTTCTTTTGGAACTCCTACAGAATTGGAAACTGAAATTGCAAAATTAATTACCTCCTTTGTTCCAAATATTGACAAAATTAGAATGGTGAATTCAGGTACAGAAGCCTGTATGTCGGCAATTCGGTTAGCAAGAGGGTATACCTCTAGAAATAAGATTATTAAGTTTGAAGGATGCTATCATGGACATTCAGATTCTTTTCTTATAAAGGCAGGAAGTGGTGCGGCAACATTTGGAAATCCTAATAGTCCCGGAGTAACAAATGGCACAGCAAAGGATACTTTATTGGCGAGATATAATGACATTGACTCGGTGCAATCACTTTTTGAAAATAATAAAAATGAAATAGCGGCAGTTATTTTAGAGCCAATAGCAGGAAATATGGGATGCGTTCCCCCGAAAAAAGATTTTCTTAAACAATTAAAACTTCTATGTAAAGACAATCAATCATTACTCATTTTTGACGAAGTTATGACCGGTTTTCGCGCAAAATTAGGCGGTGCGCAAGATTTTTTTAATGTACAAGCAGATATAGTAACCTATGGCAAAATAATAGGAGGAGGCATGCCTGTAGGGGCATTTGCTGCAAGAAAGGAAATTATGGATTTTTTATCTCCTGAAGGAAAAGTCTACCAAGCAGGTACATTATCCGGGAATCCGATTGCCATGTGTGCAGGGTATACGACTTTATCCATTCTTAAAAGCGATTTGGATATTTATGATCGAATTACCCAAACCACAAAAATATTATCTACGGAATTAAAGGCTATTTTTGAAAGTGCAGGAATTCAAATATGTATTAATCAATGTACTTCCATGTTGACCCTATTTTTTGGAATTTCTGAAGTTTCAAATTTTGATGATGCTTCCAAAGCCGATCATGATATGTTTAATAAATATTTTCATTTTTTACTTGAAAACGGCATTTATTTACCTCCTTCCGGTTATGAAACATGGTTTATATCCGATTGCATAAAAGAAGATGAGATTGATAAAACACTTACTATCAGTAAAAAGTTCATTTCATCAATTTAAAAATATTATAAAATTTAGAAGATACCGTGGCAGTTTTACTTATATTTTCTTCCAAATTTAGTTTGCTTTGAAAAAGAAGTATTGAATTAGAAATCAAAACTATCTATAAGTTCCAGTTCAGTTTTAAAAGATAATATTTTTGTTCCAAATGTATTAACAAGTAATTGAGAAAATTTATCGGAATAATTTCTGTAATAATCTTCTAAATCATTTTTACTTTTGGCATAATATTGTAGAGAATAGGTACATCCCGATTCATCGGAATGAGATGTTACTTTTGAAAATATGATTTTTGTAAATTTTTGTGTTTTTTTCATTTCCGGAATTAGGATATTTTTAACCCAAAGTAACCAATCTTTTTCCGAAGGATATTCCACGTGAAAGCTCTCTGAATATATAATCATTTTTTATAAGTAAGTGTTATTAATTATTTGCAAAATCCATAGTGTAGCCGAACATGCCCTTTTCTTTAATCATATCTGCAACTTCTTTAGGCATTTTATTTTCCCATCCCGATTTTCCTGAAGCTATTTGAGAAAGAATTTGTTTGCCATATATTTTAAGATAAGAGTCATTGTAATCGTTAATATCTACAATTCTTTTATTTTTCTTAAAATATTTGTATAAATCTTTTAAAGATTCATTTACTTTTAAATTATCAGAATTAAGAAGCTCTCCTGTTTCCTGATTAATATAAGGATAAAGATAAATTCTCATCTGTTGTTTAAATAACTTACCAAAGGCTTCCATAATTCCACCACTAAGTCCAGTATAGTAACTTTCCTCAAAAATATCTAATAAATTATTTACTCCCATCGTAATGCCAATTCGTTCAGAGGTAAATCTGCTAAAATAATCCACTAATCTATAATATTCGGAAAAATTAGAAATTAAAACGGTATATCCCAACTTTCCCAAGACATCGGCACGATCTAAAAAATCTTGCTCATTAATTTCCCCGGAAGAAAGTAAATTAGATAAGGTTATTTCAAACAAAACCTTAGTATTTTGATGGTCAACATTTTTTTCTTTCATAAACATTTTAAGTCCCTGATAACACATGTCTATGTTTACATGGGTAACTGGGCGAAAACTTCCTCTTAACGCAAGAATGTTTTTGTTATATAACTCATCCGCCGGGAGTACATTTTTACCATTAGGTCTAAAAACAGCGGCATCAGACATTCCGTTTTTAACTAATTGTAAACTCAATAAACGATTATCTACAGAATGATATCTCGGTCCGCTAAAATTAATCATATCGATCTCTATTTTATCGATACTTAATTCATCATATAGAGAATTAATAATTTTTTTTGGATTATCACTGTAGAAAAAAGCGCCGTAAATTAAATTTACTCCTAATATTCCTAAGGTTTCTTGTTGTAATTTCGCCTCATTTTCATGGAAACGTACATGCAAAATAATTTCATTATAAGCTTCCGATTCCTGTAACTGAAATCGAATGCCTACCCACCCGTGTCCTTTGAAAGTTTTATTAAAGTTGATAGTGGTTACCGTATTGGCATAAGTGAAAAATATTCTGCCAGAGTTATTATTTCTATCAATTCGATCTTCAATAAGCTTAATTTCATGGTCTAGCATTTTTAGTAACCTAGCCTGAGAAACATATCTATTATCAGGTTCTTTTCCATAAATAGAGTCGCTGACTTCCTTATCGTAAGCGGATATTGCTTTCGCTATGGTCTTAGAGGCAGCTCCGGCTCTAAAAAAGTAACGTACGGTTTCCTGACCCGCACCAATTTCTGAAAAAGTTCCATAAATATTCTTGTTTAAATTAATCTGAAGAGCTTTTTGTCTAGGCGTAAGTACTTGTTTATGAGAGAGCATTGTTTAAACTTTTGTTCGTAAATTTACAAAAATTATGGTACTACAAAAAAGTAATATAACATTCTTAGGAACTGGTACTTCTCAAGGAATTCCGGTTATTGGCTCAAACGATCCAGTCTGTAAATCTATGGACACTAAAGATAAAAGATTACGAACCTCTGCATTAATTCATTATAAAGGGGTGGATATTTTAATAGATTGCGGTCCTGATTTTCGACAGCAAATGTTAAGAGAAAACAAATCTAATGTAGATGTAGTATTAATTACTCATGAACATACGGATCATACTGGCGGATTAGATGATTTACGACCTATAAATTTTCTAAAAGGGCAAGATATTCCTATATATGGAAAAGAAAGAGTATTGGAAGATATAAAAAGAAGATATGCCTATGCCTTTGCAGAAGAAAAATATCCGGGAGCTCCGGGGTTTGAATTACATTCTGTACAGGGTATTATAACCTTACCTAATGTTTCCATACTTCCTATAAATGTATTGCACGGTAAATTACCTATTTTAGGTTTTAAGATTGGCGGATTGTCTTATATTACTGATGCATCCTATGTTTCTGAAGAGGAAATCGAAAAAATAAAACATACGGATATTTTGGTCATTAATGCCTTGAGAAAAGATGCTCACGCTTCACATTTTAACTTGACTCAAGCCTTAGAGTTTATTGATAAGGTTAAGCCCCAAAAGGCGTATTTAACACATATCAGTTATCAATTGGGATTTCATGAAGAAATAGAAAAAATGCTGCCTCCTAATGTTTTTCCGGCTTACGATGGATTAAAAGTTGAGTTCTGAGGATAGACCAATCTTATTTTGGTTATAAACAAAAATATCTAAAGATTATTTAGCATTATTTAGATATAGTTTAATTTGAGAATTAAATTATAAGTATATCTTCCAATTTTGTACTTTTGTAAAACTTTCAATTATATTATTACTAAATAAATGAACAACAGATCAGTATATGTGGCGGCTACTTGTCCTTACAGTGGGAAATCTTTGATTAGCCTGGGGATATTGCAAATGGTCATGAGGAGAACACCTAATATAGGTTATTTTCGTCCTATTATCGATGATTTGGATGATGGGATAAAAGATAACCATATTGAAACTATGATTTCTTTTTTTAATTTGAATCAAAGTTATGAAGATGCCTACGCTTTTACTAAAAGCGAAATTATTGACCTTCAAAATAGTGGGAGATTAAATGATGCTTATGATAGTATAATACAAAAGTATAAGGCTTTAGAAGATAAATTTGATTTCGTTTTGATTGATGGAACTGATTTATCAGCCGGAAGTACTTCTTTAGAGTATGATTTAAATGTAATTATAGCTAAATCTTTAAATATACCAGTAGTCTTGGTTGTTAAGGATTCCTTTAAAAACTCTCATGATTTAGCTAAAAATATTAGTCTTGAATTAAATAATTTTTTAAAGAAAGATAATAAGGTTATTGCAGTAATTGTTAATAAATGTGATAAGAATATAGAGGAGGTAATTACCAAAAGCAAGAAAAGAATTGGGGATTCTGTATTGTTATCAATAATTCCTAACGACAAACCTTTGAGCTTCCCGACTCTTAAAGAAGTAGCAGATGTTTTAGGAGCTAAAGTGCTACATGGAAGTGAAAATCTTAATAGATCAATTAATAAATTTATGATAGGAGGTATGCTCTTATCACAATTTATAAACTATGTAGATGATGATTGTGTAGTAATCCTTCCAGGTGACAGATCTGATTTAATCATAGGAACATTACTTTCCAACTTATCTAATTTCAAAAGGATATCTGGGATAATATTAACGGCAGGGATCAGTCCTGACGCATCAATAATGAAAATGGTTGATGGTTCCAGTGTAAATATGCCTATCTTACTTGTAGATATTGGCACATTCGAGGCAGCTACCGCTATAGATAATATTAAATCAACCATATATCCGGAGAATAGCGCTAAAATAAAACGTAATATTGATCTTTTCGAACAATATGTAGATGTACCGGAGCTTGATAAACGAATATCTTCCTTTAAAATTGAAGGAATTACTCCAAGAATGTTCCAGTATAATTTATTGAAAGAAGCTAAAGCAGCTCATAAACATATAGTATTACCGGAAGGTGGAGATGAAAGAATTATACGAGCAGCCTCTATGTTGGCGGATGATGAAATAGTAAAAATTACTATTTTAGGAAAACAGGAAGAAATTATACAAAAGGTAAATCAGCTTGGACTGAATTGGAATACAGATCTTATTTCCGTATTAGATAATACGGATAATGATAAACTCAATGATTATGTAGAAACCTTGTATGAGATAAGGAAAGATAAAGGTATGGAGCTTGCTCAGGCAAGAGACTTAATGCTCGATGCTTCTTATTTTGGAACGATGATGGTTTACAAAGGAGATGCAGATGGAATGGTTTCCGGAGCTCAGAATACAACTGCTCATACTATACTTCCAGCTCTACAATTTGTTAAAACAAAGCCGGGTATTAAAACTGTTTCTTCTGTATTTTTTATGCTCTTACAGGACAGGGTATTAGTATATGGAGATTGTGCGATTGTTCCTAATCCGACCTATGAACAATTGGCTGATATAGCTATATCTGCTGCAGGTACGGCTAAAAATTTTGGAATTGAACCGAAAATTGCCATGCTTTCTTATTCTTCAGGATATTCAGGAGCTGGAGTAGATGTTGATAAGGTTAGAAAGGCAACTGAGCTGGTAAAATCTTTACGTCCGGATTTGTTAATAGAAGGTCCTATACAATACGATGCAGCTGTGGTTCCAAGCGTCGGAAGCAGTAAAATGCCAGGTTCTTTAGTAGCAGGTAAAGCAAATGTTCTGATATTTCCGGATTTAAATACAGGAAATAATACTTACAAAGCTGTACAGAGAGAATCAGGCGGCTTGGCTTTAGGTCCTGTATTACAAGGCTTGAAAAAACCGATAAATGACCTAAGTAGAGGAGCAACCATTGAAGATATATATAATACTGTGGTAATTACTGCTATTCAAGCTGCAAATAATAACTAAAATTATAATATAAATAACATAGACAAACTCTATTAACAGTTACTGTTGATAGAGTTTTTTATTGCTAAACATTAGATTGTATTGTTGAAATTTTTCTAGATTGTAAGATCAAATGAATAAAAAGTTAATCGATAAATTTTAAATAAATATTGCTTATCCATTGTTACTGAAATAGGTATAGGTAAGATGAATAATAAAGATGGTCATAATTATACCGCATACAATAATATTAACACCCATACTTAAAAAATAACCTAATAAAGCACCTACAGAAGCTTTTAAAGCACCTTTTTTATCCATAAAATCATGCATCAATTCTCCAAATAAGGCTCCTAAAAAAGGACCGTATAAAAAACCGGAAGGAAGAAAAAAACCTGCAAATATTCCTAGGGAAGCACCAATTATACCATATTTAGATCCTCCAAATTTTTTGGCTGTAAGAATAGGTATAAAATAGTTTACGACAAATGCTAATAGAGTTAAAGTTGCACAAAAAGCTACCCACCACCAACTTAACGAGTCTCCAAGTGGAGATAGTTTATAAATTAATAAACCTATAAATGCAATGGGAGTTCCCGGCAATGCAGGTAAGACGGAACCTATCATACCAATAATTATAAGTATAAATATTAAAACTATCCAAATTAAATCAGGCATAAAATGTGATATATTAAATATAACCATAAAGATAGTTAATAAATAACAAACATTATACTTTATCCATAATAAAATGATATAATAGTAATGAATTAATGACTGAGATAAATATATTAAGACTTAAAAATGAAAATTCAATAATTGATAAATTAGATAGTTATATATCAAAAAATTTACCTGATGATATAGTATTAATATCACAAATTACAAGTAAAATTTTGATCGTATTAATTATATTTCTGATTTTAGATTTTTTCCAGCGAAAAGTCTTATTGAAAATCGCTTTAAAAATAGTTCCTAAAACAAAAAATATCTTGATGAATACATTTATAAAAAAAAATGTATTTACAAGCTTTTTTCGATTATTTCCTTTAGGAATATGCTATCTTTTAGTCCCCTTAATATTTTATTCTCATCCACAAAGTTTTCATATTCTTAATTTAATATTCAGTATATTTTTAATCGTATTTATTGCAAAATTTTTTATTAGTATTATTGATTCTTATAATGATGTGGAAAACAGGGATAAAAGCTATAGGACCATTGCTTTAAATACTTTTTTGGAGTTTCTTAAAATTATAATTGTATTATTATCAAGTTTTATTGTTATATCCATCGTATTTGATCTATCAAGCTCAAATTTTTTTACTTTTTTAGGGGCTATAATGGCTGTAATAATTTTGGTATTTAGAGATCCTGTATTAGGATTTGTGGCCGGAATAAATATTGCAAACTCCAAACAATTAAAATCAGGAGATGAAATTTATATATCTAAATATAATTTAGAAGGAATAATATTAGAAATAAATTTGGTAACAACTAAGATTCAAAATAAAGATAAGACTATATCTACCATACCAACTTATGACTTAATATCGACAGAAGTTATAAATTACGAACCTATGAAATTTTCTCATTCTAGAAGGATAAAAAGGTCGATAATTATTGATAGTCAATCTGTCCTATTTTTAGAAAAAAAAGAGCTTGATGAGATGAAAATTAATGAAGAATTGCATCAGTACTTTACTTCTCAAAAAACTGAAAATGATTTGATACAAACAAATTTGGGGTTATTTAGGAATTATATTAGATGGAATCTTCAAAATCATTTACTAATATCTAAGAAAGATACCCTAATGGTTAGATTGTTAGATCCTACCATTTATGGAATACCTATAGAAGTATATTGTTTTACCAATACTTCGGATTTACTTGAATTTGAAGATATACAAGCAGAAATTTTTGAGCATATAATCTCAATATCAACTTTATTCGGACTTAAAACCGTAGCGGGCGTAACCTCTTAACTTTTGGAGATGTATTTTTCAAGTTCCTTAATGCCTTTTTTAGTAGCAATAGACCGTATTAATAATTCAATGAAATATTTCTTTACAGGAATCTCACTTAAATTTAATTCTGTAAAGCTATTCTCCATTATGATCATTTTTTCAATAAGATAAAAATATTCAATGGTTAATTTTTTATTCATTTTAGCGCGGTATATACCTTCCTCAATTCCTAAAATTATATTATTTTTGATGAAAGCTTTTATGGAGTTATTATACAAAGAAAACATTTCCGAATAGATGTCAGGATAAAAGTTTTTAAGTTGAAATAAAGTTTGGTTTTCTCTGAAAAAAATAGAAGAAGTACTATTTTCAAGAATAAGAAATTTCTGGTGGATAATATTAGGATAATCCTTTATTTTATTTTCCATTTCCTGAATATAAGAAGTCAAACATTTGTTAAAGGTGTTTTTTATTAAATCTTCTTTACTGGAAAAATGCTCGTATAAAGTTTTTTTTGACATGCATAAACCTTTACTGATCATATCCATGGTAACCATTTTGACGCCGATTTGTGTAAATAATTCTATCGATTTGCTAATAATTTGATCTTTGATTATATCCATAATGAATTGCTACATAAACAAATATAATAAAAATAGAGTAAAATATTTATTATTTTACTCTATTAATTCATGCCAATTCAATAATTATAAATCATTTATTGTTTATCATCTTAAAATGTAGATAAAAAAGGATAATTCAACATTTGACCATACAATTTGTTAGATTATTTAATTATTTATGCTTTAGAAATTATAGGTAACGCCAAAATTCCAAGTTCTACCATTTCCGAAATAAACCTGATTGGCCGTATCAATTCCTTTAAACTTGACATTATCAGCGCCCTTATCTCCTGATTTCAAATTGGTCTTAGAATAGGTCATAAAAACATCATTTAATACATTGTTGACATTAGCCCTAAAACGTAGTGAGGAATTATCTAAATAAATAGTATAAGAAGCACCTACATCTAAAGTGAAATAGTCAGGAAGCTCTATTAAATCGATTTTAGTGTTACCTGCAACTCTAGTAATGTCAAAATCGGAGTATAATTTTTCATACCTATTTAAATCTGCATCAAAGGAAAAATTTTTAAAAGCTTTACATACTAATCCTACTCCATAACTAAATTGAGGAGCATTTGAAGTTTTTACTCCATCCAATAAAATATCTTGTTCGCTTATAATATTTGATAAATTATTGGAATCATAGGTGGTTGAATGTGCATTACCGTTATACTTCCAGCTTCCTAAAGATAAATGTCCTTTAATATTTAATTTTTTTAATGGTTTGGCAAGCAATTCAACTTCAATTCCCTGATGGAGTTCATCAATTCCGGATCTGTTTTCAATTTGATTAATACTTTCATTGGAAATTGTTTCTACTCTATTATTCCAACTGGTTCGATATATATTGATACTTACATCCAAGAATCTATAATGAAGTTCATAGCCAATCTCTAGCCCTATAATTTCCTCATTGTCTGCCAACGGATTTACATCATTTTTCCAATTGAGAAATAAATTATTTTGGAACGGTTGTCTGGAATAATATCCGGCATTTGCAAAAATATTATGATTCTTGTTAATTTTAAAATTAGCTCCTCCTTTGATGTTATACCCCGTATTATTTAACGTTTTAGATTTCTGATTGGTTGGAGTATAGTTAAACCGGTCTTTTCTTGAATTATATTGTTCGGAAATAACCCCCTGTATAAATGCACTCATAAATTTATTTACATACTCAAATTGACCGAAAGCTCCAATATATTGTATGGTTTCATCATAATCAAAACCTAGTTTTTGCCCCTTACTAACATTTCTGAATAATGAGCTCCAAGGATTTATGTTATAATTTTTAGTAACTGTGTTCATTCCGTTTACGTTAGTTGAAATATTATCGGAAACCCCAGATAGTCCCATAAAATTCATGGCTTGTTGAAAGTGAGTTCCGGTATAAGCTCTCCCGTCAATTCCAACATTAAACTCGAAATGTTTTTTGAATTTGTGATTGAAATTGGAAACTAATCCGTACCATTGATGGTCATTAACAGATGATCTCATAATATAATTATCTTTACCTGTTCCTATTCCGTCTGTATTATGAGTTAAATTGTAATCAAAGATAGCATCCCAATTAATTGTTCCATTTTGTTGATTTCTACTTCCGGGTATGGCATTCGCACTCTGAGGAGTTGAAATATTTTGTGTTTCAATATATTTAGATCCGAATCCTCCAGTACCGCCTCCTCTACCCAAGGAGCCATAAATTACAGTAGATAAGGTACTACGTTCATTGATTTTCCAATCCCAGTTTAAATTGGCAACCGATTTGTGATAATAGTTGGATCTTAATAAAAGTTCTTTACCATGAAACCAACCTTGGTTTACATTGTATTTATAGCCATATCTTTTATAATCGGATATTTTTGTATAGTATTTATGATCATGGTTTTGAGGCGCTCCGAAAATTATAAAATTAAAATTATGTTTTTGGTTAGGTTGAAAACCAATGGACAAAAAATAATTTTGTCCGGATCCTTTTGTTCCTCTACTATATCCATCACCTCTCCAGGTAGAGGTTGCAAACGATACTCCCCATTTTCCTTGTAAGCCACTATTATATTCATAGGTAGTTCTCCAAAATCCATCATTTCCTGTTACAAATCTAGCAGTAGAACTTGCTTTTTTTTCTGTGGCTTTTGTAATAATATTTATCGTTCCGCCTACGGAAGATACAGCAAGTTTAGAAGAACCAAGCCCTCTTTGTACCTGAACAGTATTCGCAATATCTATCAATCCTGTCCAATTGGTCCAATACACAGTACCATCTTCCATTCCATTAACGGGTTGCCCGTTGACTAATACGGCAGTATTGGATTGATCAAAACCTCTAGTTACCATCTTAGCATCTCCATAACCGGTAGCATCATTTACATAAATAGAGGGGGTATTTTTCATAATCGCAGGAAATTCCTGGTTTCCTCCCTTATCCCTGATTTCTTGTTTTTTAATTATAGATACGGCAATAGGGGTTTCCCTTTCTTTAGCAACGTCGATAACTCCTTTCCCTATAATCAGAACGTCATCAATTACCTTTTCAGAAATTGTGGAAGAATCAGGAGGAATGTTTTGGGAAAAAAACATAGATGTAGGTACCATAATGCTTAGAAAACAAAATAGCTCTGATGCTTTGTACTTTAGCTTCATAAAATAAATAATAATTTAATTAGTTTGTTTTGTATTCTTTTACAGTATAAATATAATAGTATTAAATAAAATAGTAAAATATATAATGATAAAATAAATGGTTATTTTATAAATTTTATAAAATTTTTTCTACTAATTTAGTATTTTAGCTAAATAATTTTTTATGGATCTTTCAAGAAATCCTTATGTATTCTATTTTTTTTCATTAGTAATAGGGGTTTTTATTTGCGAAAAAATTTCTATTTCAATCTTATACTTATGTTTTTTACAAGGAGCATTATTGTTCTTTTTAGCATATATGACCAGTAAAATTAATTATAGAAAAATATTTTCACTTCTTATTTTGGGTTCTTGGTGTTTGATTGGAATAGTAGTAGGAAAATTAAATAACGATATTGCAAATGATCATTATATAAAATATAAAGAAAAAGGACATGTCCAATACATAACAGTAATTATAAAAGAACAAAATAATTCTAATAAACAATATCGAAAATATACTGCTGAAGTAAAAACTATTTCATATAAAAATCAACGAAATCATACTTCAGGAGCTATTATGCTTTTAGTTGATAAAGAAAAATTTAATTCGGTTTTTACTCTTGGAAATGAATACGTGTTAAAGGTTACATTAAGTGATCCTATAACACTTATGAATCCACACCAGTTTAATTATGCTCAATATTTAAAAAGAAACTATATTTTACAAATAGCTAAAGTAGATAAAATAATTTCAGAATCAGCCCATTATTCTCTTGTATACATGATTAAAAATTTCAATCAAAATTTAATCACTAAGATTGAAAGCTCATCGTTGAGTGAAGACTCAAAAGAATTTTTGAAGGCATATTTATTAGGAGATCGATCGGAAATGAAAAAAGAATCTATAGATGCTTATTCAAAATCAGGAATCATGCATTTAATTGCAATATCAGGGATGCATATAGCCTTTATATTTGGGATCATTTTTTCTCTATTAAGCTGGGTGCTAAAAAGCGGGAATAGAAAAATTATAATTTTAACTTCGTTAAGCTTTGTATGGTTTTTCGGATGCTTAGTGGGATTATCTTCTTCTGTATTTCGTTCCTGCTTGATGATCACTATCTATTACCTTTTCGAGCTGTTAAAACGTACTAGTAATATTTATCATAGTATGGCCTTATCTGCGATCATTATACTTTTATGTGATCCTAATGAAATATATTCGGTCGGATTTCAATTAAGCTATATTGCAGTATTTTTCATATCATGGTTATCACCATCTATATATAAATATATGAAGGTAAAGAATAAAAGAGTTAACGAATGGATTTTAAATCCTTTAGCAGTAACTATAGCTGCGCAAATAGGGACTTTGCCATTTGTTCTTTTTTATTTCCATCAATTTTCATTGTTATCAATTCCAATTAATATACTCATTATTCCTTATACATTTGTTATAACATATTCTTCATTAGGTGAAATTTTTTTGGTTTTTTTACCTCTAGAATATCAGACCTATCCAACATTTATCTATGATTTTTTAGTTAAAATTCTCGTAGATACAACCTATTATATTTCTTCAATGGAGAAGTTAATGTTTAAAAATATTTCATTAAACTTAATGGAATTACTATTTTTAACATCAGCTTTAATTTTTTTAAAAAATTACCTTTACCAGCTAAAAATAAAAACTATATTTCCTTTTTTTATCTGTGTTATATGTTTTCAATTGAGTATCTTGTATAATGATTTTAAATTATCATCTAAAAAAAGTTTTATTGTCTTCAATCATTCAAATACTTTACTAGGATTTAGAAATGGAAAAAAGCTATTAATAATAGGAAGCTCATCTGAAAATTGGGAAAAGGTAAAGCGGAATATCATAGATCCATATACTATCGGGGAAAGAATAAGTTCTGTTCAATATAAAACTTTACAAATGAATACAGTTTATAAATGGGAAAGAAAAAAAATTCTTGTTCTAAATAAACCGGGTAAAAATAATATGGATTCCGCTAATTACATAATTACCGACAAACTGTCGATCGTTAAAGAACTGAAGAATCCATGTACTATTATATTTACGGGTAATAAAATCCAATACGCAGATGGTCAAAACTATAAAAGCCCTTCAAATCATTGGATTACCTCAAGAAATGGAGCGTTTATATGTTCTCTTTAGTTATATTTTTGATCTAATTCGGATTTTACATTTTTTACCATTTTCAAAAATTCATCCGGTTGAATAAATCCTTTAAAAACATAGACAGATTCACCTTCTTTATTAATTAAAACCATGGAAGGATATATTAAATGACCTCCTAATATGTAATAAGCCCATGATTGTATGCCTATTTGGCCATTGCTAACATATTCAAAAACATGACCTTTAAAAGTAATGGATCCTTTAGATTCTGCATTAAATTTCACCGGAATAAAATTTTCATTAATATAAGTAGCAACCTCCTGATTTTGGAAGGTATATTTGTCTAAAAGTTTACATGGACCGCACCAATCTGCATAAATATCAACGAATAATAACCTTTCGTCCCCATGCATTTGTAAGCTATCGGCCTCTTGTATATTTTTCCACTGAATTAATTTATTATCTTGGGCAGATATATTTAAAAATAGTAGGAAAAATAACAGTATTATCGAATATTTCATAATAAAACTTTGCTACAAAAATATATATTAAATCAGAATTGATCAACTAAAATAAATTTTTTTTATCTAAGATTATTACTTAAAACTTTAGACTTATACCGGTTAAAAAATTAAAACCAGCTTGAGGATAATAATAAGGGGTATTATCGTTATAATATCCGTTATTTTCATATTTACAATTAAAAATATTATTTAAGGCAAGTTTAAAATTAAGGTATTTCATGGATAATAATGAGGGCGAAAATTCGAATGTCATATCTGAAACAAAGTATCCCTCTAATTTACCGTTTTTAGGCTTTTCATTTGTTAAATATTGACTGCTTACATATTGATTTATCCATTTACAATTCAGTTTTTTTATAGGTTTCCATTCTGCAATAAGATTACCGATATAGCTGGGAGAAAAAGCAATAGGCGTATTTCCAAGCTTTTCGATATATGAAGAAGTTTCTTTTTTAAAGTTTATATTTTTATTGATACTTATTGTTGAATTTGCAGATAATGATACCTTTTTAGTTAATTGATAAGAAGATGAAAGCTCGATGCCGGTTCGGTAACTTTTACCACTATTTTCTCGAATAAAACTTCCCACGTCATTAATTTTTCCGCTTAATACTAATTGATTAATATAATACATTCCATACCAATTTACCGAATATGAAAATTTATGCAAATTTTGTTGAACACCCAACTCAACATTGTGCATTAATTCTGCTTTGACATTTGATTTTTCTAATATATCATTTCTGCTAGGTTCTCTTTGAGTTAATCCATATGTGACATATATCGTCCCCTTTTCAATTTTGTAAGAAGTACCAATTTTCGGATTTATAAAATTGTAATTTTTATTAAATTTGATTGTGCCACCATTTTTAAATATACTTTCCCCCCCCGGCACATCATGACCTTTATAATAAATGGAACGGCACTGTATATCGGCAAATAATTCTAAATTTTGAGTAAGGTCATATATAGCTTTAAAAAAGCCCGAAACTTCATTTTTAATAGCTTTATTTCTATAATACTCATGATCAATATGTTCATTTGAGAAATATTTACCCCAAATAACATTTCCATAATGATATCCTTCATAACTATTTGCGCTTATACCAACTTCTAAATTCCATTTGTTGATATTCCCCGACAAACGATTTACTATACCGTAAAAATTATTATCTAACCATTGCCTTCTAATTAAATCTGATTTCGATATGGTTTCATTCCCTATAATTATATCTTTAAGTTTATAATTGGATAATTTGGAATTTTGTTTATATTCTTCGTAATATCCTTTACCATGAGTATAAAAAAATGTTGAATTAATAGTCCAAATAGGGGTTAATTTTTGTTTTATATAAAAATGATAATGATTTTGATTATAATTGTCCGTTTCATTGTTATAATAACGAACTATATTTTCGTCACTATCATAAATAGCTCCACAAGAATTAAACGTTCTTCTTTTTTTCATCATTTGGGCATCAATACCATTCCAAGATTGATACGTTTTCTCTTTACCCCCGAAGGTCATAAATCCGACAGTAGTATTGTTTTTCTCATATAAACCATGGACATAATAAGAAAATAGATCGGAAAAAGCTCTGTCAATATATCCATCCGATTTAATAAAAGAAATTTTAGCATCAATTTTTAGCGCTTCATTAAAAAGATTTCCTGTTCCTAGTCCAAAAGTATGTTTATGTGTTTTAAAAGAACCAAGAGATTGATCAGTTTGAAAATAGGGTTTGCTGGAAGGTGCTTGAGTTCTTGCGTTTATACTTGCACCGAAAGAACCCGCACCCTCAGTTGAGGTTCCAACTCCACGTTGTATGGTAAGATTGGATAAACTAGAGGCAATATCCGGCATATTAATCCAAAAAGGACCTTGAGACTCAGCGTTATTTATAGGTACACCATTTAGAGTTACATTAATTCGAGTTTGATCACTACCTCGAATTCTTAAACTAGTATAACCAACACCGGCTCCAGCATCTGAAGTTGAAACTATTGAAAGATTATTTTTTAATAAATAGGGGATGTCTTGTCCCAGATTTTTTTCTTGCAATTGTTTTGCAGTAACTCGTTCTTTACTTATAGGGGCTTTTCCGGAAACAATAATTTCTTGTATCTGAATAATTGAATCTTTTTTTTTCTGCGCATAAAGATTAACACTTAAAAGAACAATAATAAAATAAAACCAATCCCTTTTTTTCATAATTATTTAATACCAGGGATAGTTTAAATTGAACTAAAATAAATAAGATTTCAAAATACTTGAAATCTTCATCTAAGATTTCCCTTGACAACATTACTTGTCCAGGTTCTTAGGGTATAATCTCAGCCGTTTTAAACAGCACCCCTTTAATGTTTATAAATTTATTTTATACGGAAGCTTTAGCTATTTTGTCATTATTTTGAGCTTCCTCATCTGAATCTGAATTTAAAATTCTTTTACCGGTTCTGAATTTTGAGTTCCAATAAGCTTTATCAAGAGAAGAAATAGTAACGCCTTTTGATGAAGAGGCATGAATAAAAAATATTTCTCCAGAAGGGCTTACACTTTCTACAATTCCAACATGAGAAATCCTGCTTTTAGGAGTGTGTGCAAAGAAAATTAAATCTCCTTTTTTCAAATTATGTTTGGAAACATATGTTCCCTTATGTGATTGCTCGATTGATGTCCGAGGTAAAGAAATATTTAATGCGGCAAATACATGCTGAACAAAAGAGGAACAATCTATTCCACGTCTTGTTGTGCCTCCATATTTATAGGGAGTTCCTAAATAAGTTCTAGCTTCGCTCAATAAATTATATGCAGTTTTAGAAAAATTTTTTTCGGCATAAATATTGCTGTCTTCATCAAAAACTACATCTTTTTTTGTGTTGGTAGTAGTAGAATGATATTCATTACTAACTAAAACTGGATCTGAAATTTTAACATTTTTTGGATGATACGACACCAACATTTCGTTGGTAGTTGGATATTTATAAGTATCATTGCTGGCTACATAGTTAGACACACAAGAAGTAGTAGTTATTGAAAGGACATTAATAACAAAAAGTATTTTTATTATAGACTTCATAAATTCAAAATAGACTTCATAAATTCAAAGATGATACAAAAATTTTTTTGGTTATCAAAAATAATAATCATATGTATATATATATGATCACTTTAACTTTTTTTACAAATATTTAACATTTTATTTTAAAATGTTAAATAAAAGTTAAATTTATAATTAGAATAAAAAACAGATAGTTGAACATCAACTATCTGTTTTATTTATGTAGAATACGTTTATATTTTAATAAGTTACGAACTAAATATCATCAAATTCAACATTTGTATAATTTGAGATATTTGTAGGATTTGCTCCGTCTTTATTTTCTTCAGATTGCAAATGGAAATCGTCTCTATGTCTTTCAGATATAACTTTTTCTCCGGTTTCTTTAATGATGAAAGCGGTAGTTTCTTCAAAGATGTCTTTAAAATTTTTAAAATCTTCTTTATATAAGTAAATTTTAAATTTTTTGAAACCTAAAGCACCCTCTTCAGAAATGTTCTTTTTACTCTCAGTAATTGTTAAATAATAATCACCTGCTTTAGTCTCTCTTACATCGAAAAAATAAGTTCTTTTTCCTGCTCTTAATACTTTAGAGAAAATTTCGTTTTCTTTCTTCTCTACATTTTCAAAATCATTCATCATATATGTGTTTTGTTTTTTATTGCCTTAAATTATATCTTTTAAGGGATAATAAAATATTACTTTTTTTGTTTAAACAGAGCAAAAATATAAAAAATACTCTTAAAATAGCAATTGTTTTTACGATAGTTTTTGCGTAATTTGTTTTTTATACAATTCAGAATAAAAACCTTGTTTTGAAATAAGATCGGAATGAGTTCCTATCTCAATAATTTTACCTTGATCTAATACGATAACCCTGCTCGAATTTTTAGCTGAAGAAACTCTATGCGTAATTATCAGAGTAGTTTTAATGTCTATATCGTTTTCTATGTTGGATAATATTTTTTCTTCAGTTTCTGTATCAACCGCAGATAAACTGTCGTCAAACAAAAAAATAACAGGTTCTTTTATAAGAGCTCTGGAAATGGAAATGCGTTGTTTTTGACCTCCAGATAGAGTTACACCTCTTTCTCCTACTTCAGTTTGATATTTATCTTTAAATTCTATAATATTAGAATGAATTTCAGCTTTTTTAGCAAATTTTATAACATCTTCCATCTTGGCATTTTCCACTCCATAAGAAATGTTACTGAAAATTGTATCTGAAAATAAAAAACTTTCTTGAGGTACATATCCGATTTTATCTCTAATTAAACTTAAATTATGATCCGAAAGTGGTTTATCGTCAACAAAAATTTTACCAGAATCAGGCTCAATGAGTCGTTCTAATAATAAGGCAATAGTAGATTTTCCAGAACCGGTTTTCCCCATGAATACAATTGTTTCTCCGGGCAGTATTTCAAAAGAAATATTATTTAGTGCTTTAATTCCAGTATTGGGATATGTATAAGAAACATTTTCAAATCTAATTTTTCCTTTTATAGGATAAATGTTTGAATTTGTATTTTTTATTTCCTCTTTAACATTGAGAAAATCGTTTATTCTTTCCATAGAAGCTTCTGCTCTACGTGTCATTGATATTACCCATCCGAGTGCGGTAAACGGCCATATTAATACATTAAGGTAAAGGAAAAAATCAGTAATCGTTCCCACACTAATTTTACCGTTTATATATCGTTCGCCTCCAATATAAAGTATAAATAAATTGCTCAATCCTATCAGAAGAATCATTAATGGAGAAAAAAAAGCTTCTGTTGAAGAAAGAGACAATGATTCTTCTCTATATTGATTAGACTTAGTTACATATTTAGAAATAATATAGTCTTCTTTGGTAAAGGATTTTATAACTCTTATACCTGAAAAAGAATCTTGTACAAAAGATGATAGTTCAGACTGTTTAGTCTGTACAATTTTAGTTTTCTTATTGATAATCGTACTTTGGTTGTAAATAATGTAAGATAAGAAAGGTAAAGGAATAATAGCATAAAAGGTCATTACGGGATCAGACTCCAACATACATGCGATAATAATTATAAGCATTATTGATAAGTTAGCGCTATACATAATTCCGGGTCCTAAATATTGTCGAACATTTACAACATCTTCACTAATACGATTCATAAGATCACCTATTTTAGATTTCTTATAAAAGGTAAAAGAAAGGGTTTGATAATGTTTATATATATTATTTTTAAGCTCGAATTCAATCCTCCTGGAAGCAACAATAATGGTTTGCCTCATATAAAACTTCATGATACCGGAAATAATAGGAGCTAGAACAATAATTCCACCATACAAAAGAAGTTTTTTAAATAATTGGTTTTTATCCTGAACTTCTGTGCTCGTTAGAGATTGGGCTATAATGTTGACAGCCTTTCCAATAAATTTTACAGGAAAGATCGTTAAGATATTGGATAAAATTATGAAAATAACTCCATATAAGAGTAATTTTTTATGTTTATAAAAATAAGGATTTAAAGTTTTTAAGGCACTCATGAAAGCAAAGTTACAAAACTTGTTGTTTGTATATCTTATAAACTAAAAAAGTGTATACTAATTTACTTAAATTAGCATACACTTTTTAATTCAATGACTTTATCTACTGTAAATTTGTTATTTTTTGTGTTTAATCAAATATTCAGCGATTTGAACTGCATTAAGAGCCGCTCCTTTTCGTATTTGGTCGCTTACACTCCAGAAAGCTATACCTTTTGGATTGGTAAGGTCTTTACGTATTCTACCTACAAAAACCTCATCTTTTCCCGAAAGAAATAAAGGCATAGGATATTTTTTTTCTGAAGGATTATCTTCCACTACTATCCCATTAAAGTTTTCGAAGGCATTTCTAACTTGTTCTACAGTTAATTCGTCTTCAGTTTCCACCCATATGCTTTCAGAATGTGCTCTCATAACAGGTACACGAACACAGGTCGCAGATACTGCTATATCCGAATGCATAATTTTACGGGTTTCATTAAACATTTTCATCTCTTCTTTCGTATATCCATTATCCGTGAAAACATCAATATGAGGAATTAAATTTAGAGCTAATTGATAAGCAAATTTTTCAACTTTTACCTCTTCTCCTAAAGAAGATTGTTTTAATTGTTCAATTAATTCATTCATGGCTTCTCCGCCCGCGCCCGAAGCAGATTGGTAGGAAGAAATATGAACTCTTTTTATATGTGAGAGTTGTTCAATGGGTTTTAGTGATACAACCATTTGTATGGTAGTACAGTTAGGATTGGCAATAATATTTTTTGGTGTATGTAAAGCATCTTCAGCATTGACTTCAGGCACAACCAAGGGAACCTCATCATCCATTCTGAATGCTGATGAATTATCTATCATAATAGCTCCATGCTTGGTAATTGTTTCAGCAAAATTCAAAGAGGTACTTCCTCCGGCAGATACCAAAGCATAATCTACATCTTTAAAATCATCATTATGTTGGAGTTCCTTGACCTTATATTCTTTTCCTTTGAAAGTATAAGTTTGTCCGGCACTTCTTTTGGATCCGAAAAGCACTAAATTGGTTAAAGGAAAATTTCTTTGATCTAAAACTTTGAGAAGCTCTTGCCCTACAGCACCGCTAACTCCAACAATTGCGATTTTCATAAATGATATACTTAAATGATTTATAATACTTTAATTTTTTAAGAAATTAAACTGTTCCAAAATGCCTTAGGAATCATTCCAATTACTAAAGCAAGAGATATTGCTGACATAAGGAGTGTCCATACTGAAATTTTCGGTACTTTTTTAATCCGTGCATTAATTATAGTTATCAATATTCCCGCAATAATCATTGAAAATGGATGTTCAACATAGTTTCTTCTAATAGAACCGATTCCCATAATATCTTTAATACTGGAAGATTGAAAAATAGGAGAACTGAAAAATAATACTAATCCAATAATTATTTGTGTATGTGTAAATATTAAAGTTATTAATGATATTTTTTTAACTTGTCCGGTTATTGTTCTTTCTTGTAAGTAATAAATAAACGATACAACAGTAAGTAATAATATAAAAACAAGTGTTATCATACCTACATAATGGTGTATGTTCTTAAAAAGTATATACATGGATTTATTTTTATTTCATTTATTTTAATTAACAAAAATAGTAAACCTACGGTAATATAAGGTGATTTTATTAGTTTTTATTAAAAGAATAATAAATAAGACTATAGAAGCAGCGTTTACATTATAGTCTATTAGCTCTAATTTCACCATATCCGATAAGTGCATCATATGTTCCGCCAAAAGGTGTGTAATATAACAGACTCTGGTAGAGATTTTCAGTTTGCCAGAAAGATCCTGGAATTTCCGAAAGGCTAAGCTGACCGTTTTTTTTGTCGACGGTTGCTATAGTATAATTATAATAGCCTTGCTTTAATAATATGGTCTTCACGTATCTACCTTGAATTTCATCAAAAATCATTTTATTGGAATCGGAAAGTTCGTAATTATTAAATAATCCCACAATATATAAATCTTTATCATCTAAGGGTTTACTAAAAGCTACTGAAAAATTAACAGGAGTATAATCTCCTTCGCGTCTAGCATCCCTTTCTTGATTAAGATCAAAGCGTCTAAAATAATAAGCACCATTTACATCAGGATTATATGCGTAATCTAAAGGATAAGGAGCAATCGGATATAAATACGTAAGATATAAAGGGTTGCTTTCTTGAGATTCTGAGACTCCATAACCGGGTACAGAAATATTTTTAGTATCGAAAGTATAAAATTCATTACCCCCTTCGAAAGCATTAGATAATTGTCCAAATGTGAAAGAATTTCCGTTAACAAATTGAGGTTCTATATTACAAATGCTATTTTTCCAATTATTATTTTGCAATATGCATAAAGAAAGTTGCCTGGTCGAAATTGAATTGATTCCCGAAACAGAAGCCTGCGCTATTACTCGCTGTGTTATATTTGAATTTTTAGCTGTTGAGTATCTTTCATATCCCACATTGATATGTGCAAAATCTTCATAAAATGAAATTCTTTTGCTAAATAAGGGTTTGTGATTTTCATTATAAACAGTCAAAAGGTAATTTCCGGAAACTTTAGGTTGCATGTCTTTGTTAGGAAATTCCAAAGTATAATGTGTATAATTTTGTCGTGTATTAAAAGAGGGTTGATAATCATATATTTGAGGTAAGGTATATCCGTCAATATATTCGGATTCAAAAAGCTGATCTTCATTCCAATTCCTGTCAAAATGCTTTATAGTATAATATATTTTTTCATAACCTTTATCTAAAATATCAAAAGTTAATACAAACATACCCTTTCCCATTTGTATGAACGGGGTTTCATCATTCGTATCGGGATTGAATAATTGAATTCCATTCACCGACGAGCTGTAAATTTTTTCTAACGCTTTTTGAGAAAAGCAAAATTGAGAAAGTAAGCATAATAGAAAAACTTTTTTTAACATTTCAATTTTTTATAGGTTATAGTTTATTATTGAGAAAATTTTACCAAATCCTTTATGTTTGACATTTGACGCAAAATCCAAACTTTTCTTTTTTGGATAAAATTCCCATTAATATCTTTTCCATATACTCTAGGATTAGGTAATAGAGCAGCTAAAGTTGCAGCTTCACTATTAGTAAGTTTATAGGCTGATTTATGAAAGTAATGTTTAGAAGCAGCCTCTATTCCGTAAATACCATCACCAAATTCTATTACATTTAAATAAACTTCCATAATTCTTTTTTTTCCCCAGATCCATTCTATCAAGCAAGTAAAATAAGCTTCAAGACTTTTTCGTATAAAATTTCTGCCATTCCATAAAAATACATTTTTTGCGGTTTGTTGTGAAATGGTACTACCTCCTCTTTTAGTAATTTCTAGTTTTACAATAATTCTTTGTATCTCCTTAAAATCAAACCCCTTATGTTTAAGATAATTTTGGTCTTCACTTGCAATAACTGCTAATTTTATTGAGTTTGGTATACTGTCCAAAGGAATCCATTTTTTTTCTATTTTCGCACCATTTACAAGATATCTTTTTAACATTAATTGCGTATAAGGAACCGGTAACCATTTATATACAAAGACCATAATAATGGATAGTAAAACTAATGCAAAAAATAATCTTTTAAGCCATTTAAAAATAGTCATTAAAAATTAATTGTTGTATTGATATATAATTATTTACTTACCATCCTTTGACAGCTCCTCCTTTAAATTCACGATTGGTAGTTTCTGCAACTTCATCTGATTGATAAGCCTTAACAAACTTTTTTACATTTTCTGCGTCTTTATTATCTTCTCTCGAAACAATTACATTCATATAAGGAGAATCTTTGTCTTCAACAAACAGACCGTCTTTTAAGGTAAAACCATCTTTTGCAGCAAAGGTATTATTGATAATTGCAACCGCTACTTTATTATCATTAAGAATTTCTGTTAGGATGGCAGGATCTAAATCAACTATTTTTAAATTTTTAGGATTTTCAATTATATCAGAAGCGCTGGAAGTAAGACTTTTCGGATCTTTTAATTTTATTAACCCTTCTTTTTGTAATAGTAATAAGGCTCTTCCTCGATTGGTAGCATCATTAGGTATTCCAATTGTACTACCGGGTTGTAACTCCTCAATTGATTTAATTTTTTTAGAATATCCTGCCAAGGGATAAATAAAAGTATTTCCGACAATGGCTAACTTATATCCCCTCTGTTTGATGATATTATCTAAAAAAGGTTTATGTTGAATAATGTTAATGTCTATATCGCCATCATTTAATGCAGTGTTAGGTAAAATATAATCATTAAATTCCACTAATTCTACATCTAAGTCATATTTTTCCTTAGCAATTTTTTGTGCGGTTTGTGCGACTACAAACTCTGGTCCTGATTCTACACCTACCTTAATATAATTCGGATTTTTTGCTTGATCTTTTTTACAAGAACTAAATAATATAGCAGAAATAATAAAGGTAAAGATTATTAATTTTTTCATTATAATTATATATTAAACTCTCGATTTTGTAATTTATGTAATTAAGTTTTATCGGTGATCAACTTTTTTTGAAAGATAATCTCCGGTAAATTGTATAGCAAAAACAAGTAAAACTAATAATAATAATACAAAATTCATAATTTCCATGTTTTTGTTTACATATCCTTCTTGGTATCCAATCTTACCTAGCCCACCCGCACCTACTGTTCCTCCCATTGCCGAATATCCAACCAATGTGATTAAAGAAATCGTAGCACAATTAATAAGCGAAGGTAAAGCTTCCGGAAGTAATACTTTTTTAATAATTTGAAGGGGAGTGGCCCCCATAGCTTTCGATGCTTCCACTAAACCATTGGGAACTTCTATAAGGCTGTTTTCAACCATTCTTGCAATAAAAGGAGCGATCCCTAAGCTTAAAGGTACTAATGCAGCAGGTACCCCAATAGAAGTTCCTACGATCATACGGGTAAAAGGAATCATCCATACAATTAAAATAATAAATGGTATCGCGCGGAAAATATTAACTATGGTAGAAACCGTATGATTGATAACAAGATTTTCTTTAAGCTGTCCTTTACGTGTGATAAATAAAAGGATTCCAACGGGTAACCCTAGTAAATATCCAAAAAAACCGGAGACGAAAGTCATAACAATAGTTTCCCAGGTTCCTTTTGCTAAGAGATCAATAATTGAATTAGACATATCCTAATAAAGTTACTTTAATGTTTTTACTTTGTAAATATTCTATGGCAGCCTGTTCATTGGAAACATTGCCGATAATTTCTGTTAACATAACGCCGAATTTAATTCCGCCTGCATAGTCCATTTGTGCACTTATGATATTATTATTAGTATCAAAGAGTCTTGATATTTCCGATAATACCGGCTCATCAACCGTATTTCCGGATATTTGTAATTTCAATAACGGGTGTTTTCCTTCTTGGGATATAGGAGTTATACGTTCTTGATAATCTATAGGTATATCTAAATGTAGTGAAGAAGATATAAAACGTTGAGCCAATTCTGTCTTAGGATTCGAAAAAATTTCTGAAACACTTCCCTGCTCAATAATTTTTCCCCCATTCATTACAGCTATATCATCACAAATTTGCTTGACTACATCCATTTCATGGGTAATAAGTAAAATTGTTATTCCTAATTCTTTATTTAAATCTTTAAGCAAAGATAGAATAGAGCGAGTCGTTGCTGGATCAAGTGCGCTGGTAGCTTCATCGGATAGCAACACTTTAGGGTTGTTGGCAAGTGTCCTGGCGATAGCTACTCTTTGCTTTTGTCCACCTGATAGATTTGCTGGATACTGATCTAATTTATCGGTAAGTCCTACTAATTCTATAAGCTCATATACTCTTTTTTTTATTTCAGACTTAGGGGTACGATTTAATTCCAGAGGAAAAGCTATATTTTCAAATACTGTACGAGAAGAAAGTAGATTGAAATGTTGAAATATCATACCTATATTGGTACGAGCGGCGGCTAATTTAGAAGAAGTAAGAGTCATAAGGTTTTGGCCATCAATCCATACTTCTCCTGAATTAGGTCTTTCCAATAAATTAACACATCTGATCAGTGTGCTTTTTCCGGCACCCGATTCCCCGATTACCCCCACAATTTTTCCAGCAGGAACAGATAAAGAAATATCGGAAAGGGCTATATTTTTCTTGCCTTTAAATTCGAATGTTTTGGTAATATTTTTTAACTCAATCATTGAATTGATTAAATTTTTTTAGGTCTTTGTACATTTATAACGTATGTGCAAAGGTACAAATAGTATATAGAAACTCCCATTAAAATGAAATTATTAAGAATAAGAAACTTTGGTGTAAGTAATGGATGAGTGTTGCAATAAATCAATTTAATATTTATACTTTAAAATAATCTTTCTATAAAATAAATTTGCGTATTAATTGTGCACAATTTAATTTTGTTCAATCTAAAATGATATGGATAGTTTAAAACTTACAGACCAATTGTGCTTTCCGATATATGCCTTGTCTAGGCAAATTACAACTTTGTACAGGCCATATTTGGACAAATTGGGAATCACCTATCCACAATATTTAGTCATGCTGGTTTTATGGGAATATGAAGAAATTTGTGTAAAAAACATTGGCAAATTATTATGGCTGGATAGCGGGACATTAACTCCTCTTTTAAAAAGAATGGAAGAGAACGGTCTCATTATGAGATGTCGTTCTAAGCAAGATGAAAGACATATGTTCATTTATCTTTCTGAAGAAGGGAGAAAAATGAAAGAAAATGCTTATATAATTCATCGAATTCTGAAAAAGGAATTATGCATGAAAGAAAAAGAATTTTTAGAGTATCAAAAACAATTTTATAAGCTATTAACCATCGTTACGAACAAGTGCAAGTGTAAAAATAAAGAAGTATTAAAAGATAAATATTTAAAAGAAAGTAAAATTGATATGGAATTAATAAAATCATTGCAGTGGAGGTATGCGACTAAAAAATTTGATCCTTCTAAAAAAGTAGAGCAATCCTTAGTTGATCAAATTATTGAGGCTGCTTGGCTTGCCCCTACTTCTTCAGGCCTACAGCCCTTTAAAGTTATAGAAATTACAAACCAAGAATTGAAAAAAAAGATGGTTTCCATATCCAAGGACCAAAAACAAGTAGAAGACTGTTCTCATATTTTAGTATTTGCTGCCTGGGATAATTATACAGAAAAAAGGATAGATACCATTTACGGTCATATTACCGGAGAACGAAATCAGCCAGCAGATGCTTACAAAAGTTATACTGATCGTATCAAAGGAGTATACCTGAACAGAGCTGCAGAACTTAATTTTGAGCATGCTGCTAAACAGACTTATATAGCTTTTGGATTATCAATTGCCGCCGCTGCCGAGTTGAAAGTAGACACAACACCAATGGAAGGATTTGAAAATGAGGCCATAGATGAGCTATTAAATTTAAAAGAGTTAGGGTTGAAAAGTGTGGTTATGCTTCCTTTAGGATATAGAGACGAAGAAAACGATTGGAACGTAAATTATCCGAAGGTAAGACACCCCAAGAAAGATTTTTTAATTAAAATTAAATAGAAATAAAATAAGTTTATACATTTCTAAAAATTTAAATGGTAAGAGGCTTTATCTTTAAAGGTCTCTTATTTTTTATTTATGTAGGTATACAATATTTGAAAGGAATTAAAATCTGGATGTGAAATAAAATAAGATAGAGGGTGATGATGGATATAATAAATAGGAAGTAAACAGAGTATGTTTATGTACCCAGGGCGGGAATCGAACCCGCACGATATTGCTACCACTGGATTTTGAGTCCAGCGCGTCTACCAATTCCGCCACCTGGGCATTAATTTCAGGTGTGCAAATATACTTAAATATTTTTTTTTATCAAAATTTATGTTTATTTCATTCATTCTTTACTATATTCGTAAAAAAGATTATGAAAATATTAATTATAAATGGTCCCAATTTGAATCTGCTAGGTCAAAGAGAGACAGATATTTACGGTCATTATTCGTTTGAAGATTATTTTAAGCATTTACAGAAGAAATTTTTAGATTTGATATTGGAATACTATCAAACTAACCATGAAGGCTCGATTATTGATAAAATTCATCAAAGAGGATTTAAATATGATGGCATTGTAATTAATCCGGGAGCTTACACTCACTATTCTTATGCAATATATGATGCTTTGAAGTCGGTAACGGCACCTGCTATAGAAGTTCATATTTCGGATATCGAAAAAAGAGAAGAATTTCGAAAGATTTCTGTAATCAAGGATGCGTGTGTACATCAGATCAAAGGAAAAGGGCTGCCCGGATATGAAGAAGCCATTGAATATTTAGTAAAAATGAAAGAATAGTCTCATTTACTATATTTTACAGGAAACAATGAAGGAAAAAATAAGTGCAAAAGTAATACATCAGATTTTATTTCTTATACTAATAATAGCTCTTTTTATTCTTATTATTAGTCAGTTGGCTGTATTTCTTCCGAGTTTATTAGGAGCTATAACTTTATATGCTCTTTCAAAAGATTTTTTTTTATATTTAACAGAGAAAAAGGGATTAAAAAAGTGGCTATCAATAATTATTGTTTTTTTATTAGCCTCCATAATTATTTCAATTCCGATTTTCTTTATCATTGAGCTTACCTATTCTCAGGTACAAACAGCAATAACATATTTCAATAAGATAAATGATTCCCTTGTAGAAGTTGTAAATGATTTACAGGTTAGATACGGGCTTAATATATTAAGTAAGGATAATATCATTAAAGCTACTGCTTGGGTAGGTAAAATTGTACCAAGGATATTAAATTCAACAGTGAATACCGTTGTGGTTTTCTTTTTTTCATTTGTTCTATTTTATTTTATGATTATGAATATTAGGAAAATGGAAAGCACATTTTTAAAATGGTCTCCATTAAAAGAAGAAAATACCATAAGATTGAGTCATCGATTGAAAAAAATGATACAATCAAATGCGGTAGGAATACCTTTGGTTGCTATAATTCAGGGGATTGTTGGAGTCATTGGTTATAGTATTATTGGGTTGGATAATTTATGGTTTTGGTTTGCTGTTACTACTTTTGCTTCTATGTTGCCTATTGTCGGCTCTGCATTAGCATACGTACCGATTGCGATTTTATTATTTGCTTCAGGAGATACATGGCAATCTGTGTTTGTATTATTATATGGAATTATAATTATAGGAACTTCCGACAATATTGCACGTTTTACAATTTTAAAAAAATTGGATGATGTACATCCCTTGATTACTATTTTCGGAGTAATTTTAGGAATGAATATTTTCGGATTTATAGGATTAATATTCGGTCCAATATTACTTTCTAGTTTCTTTTTACTCTTAGATGTGTATAATAATGAATTTAGTGATGGTCCTTAAAAATGGCTAATTTATTGGAATGAATTTTGATTTTTGTAAGGATGGCGCTAATAACCAAACGATTCTACTTTGTAATTGTAACGATTGTCATATTGATATCTTGCTTATCTAAGGACAAGTTGTTTGGAAGTAAAAAAGAAATACAAATGAAGATAGTAAAATCTGAAGAAGAGTGGAAGAAAGAACTTTCCTCCCAAGAATATTATGTATTAAGAGAAAAAGGAACAGAAGCTCCATATAGCGGTAAATTTAATATGCATTTTGAAAAGGGTGTGTATATCTGTAAAGCTTGTGGAGCAGTATTGTTTGATAGTAATTCCAAATTTAAATCTCACTGCGGTTGGCCTAGTTTTGACCAGGAAATCGTGAAAGGACGAATTATTGAAAAGTTAGATACTTCTCATGGAATGAGACGTATTGAGATTCTATGTGCTAATTGCGGTTCACATTTGGGACATGTTTTTAATGATGGTCCAACAAAAACCGGATTAAGATATTGCGTGAATTCAACCTCATTGGATTTTGTTAAAGAATAATATAACTTTGTAAATGAATTAAGGTTAATAAATTTCGCGCGATGGCAAAAATTATTAAAATCTACCCGGACAATCCCTCAGAAAAATATATAATCGAGATAGTAGAGGTATTAAAAAAAGATGGGATAATTGTATATCCAACCGATACAGTTTACGGATTAGGGTGTGATATTTTTAATCATAAAGCTATGGAAAAGCTTTCGAGAATTAAAAACGTAAAATTAGAAAAAACCAATTTTTCCTTTGTATGCAATGATTTAAGCAACCTTTCACAATATTCAAAACCTATCAATAATAATTTATTTAAACTACTAAAAAGGGCATTACCAGGTCCTTTTACTTTTATTCTAAATGCTTCTAATACATTACCGTCTTACTATAAAAATAAAAAGACAGTAGGTATAAGAATTCCAGATCATCAAATCCCCAGAATAATAGTTGAAAAATTAGGGAATCCTATAGCCTCCACTTCTACCCATGATGATGATGAAATTATGGAATATTCTACTGATCCCGAATTAATTGCTGAAAAATATGATAAAGTAGTAGATATAGTAATTGACAGTGGAGCGGGAGGATATATACCCTCTACGGTTGTTGATTTAACATCAGGTGAGGCAGAAATCTTACGTCAGGGGAAAGGAGATTTAGATTTATATCTTTAAATTATTAAAAATTAAATTAAAATTGACGTTTAAAACTTAAACATACCCTGTACAAAGCCGTTTCATTAAATAAAATTAAATACTCAATAAAATCAAATCTATGATTTAAATATAAAAAATACCGAATATTATATTCGGTATTTTGGTGTAATTCATATAGTTTTTTGAAGAAATGAAATTTTTAACTCATATCTTATAAATTTCTTAATAATTAAATAACTCATCAATGCTAAGTTCTTTCACTTTTCCAAGTTTTTTAACAGAGTTCCAATCTAAGCTTTCTTTTTTGCCAATTAGAGATACATTGTAAATTTTTCCTTTAATTTCTTGATTAAAGAAATCTCTAAGATCGGAAAGTTGTAGCGTTTGGATGCGAGAATACATATCTTTTCTTACATCGTAATCGATGCCTCTTTTTTTAGCTGAAAGATATGACCAATAAATGTTTGATTTAGTAATTCTGTCAGATGCAATTTGTTTTAAAGCACTTTTCTTAGCATTGGTAAATTGTTTGTCAATTTCCGGCATATTATTCATAAGCTCTTTCATGGCATCCACAGCTTGCGGCAATTTATTTGCTTGCGTGCCTATATATGATGAAATAAAATCATATTTATCTTTGTCTGAAGCAACAGAGTAACTTGCATAGGCTGAATAGGCTAAAGACTTGCTTTCGCGTATTTCTTGAAAGACGATAGAAGAAAGTCCTCTTCCAAAGTATTCTCCAAATACTTTTGCGTAAGGCATCTTGGTAATATCAAATTTTTTACCTCTTGATTGGAAAAGTATCTCCGTTTGTACCATATCATAAGGAGAATAAAATAAACTGCCGTCAGATTCAATTTCTTTGTAAATAATAGGAGTTGAATATTCCTTTGATGTTCCGAAATTATGATATTTCTGAATTGCTTTTTTTATTAAAGATTCATTCGGGCCGAAATAAAAAATTTCATGTTTGTAATCGAAAAGACCTTTACTTAGATTAACCAAGTTCGAAGGATTTTTATTTAGAAGATCATTTTCAGAAATATTATTTCTAATTCTATTATTTTCTCCAAATCTAGCGTATTGAGCAAGGGCATTTAAAATCGATTGCTTATTTAACTTAGAGTTTTTTCTCGCCTTAAGAATTGTTTGTACATATTTTTGATAAGTCTCGGAATCAGGTTTAGCATACTTCCATAAATGCTCAAATAATTCAATTCCTTTTGGAATATTTTTTTCCAATCCTTGTAGGCTTAAAAATATGAGTTCATTTTGAACCTGTATAGAATAGGTAATGCCTATTTTGTAAAATTCTTTTTCAAGTTCAGATTTTGTGTATTTTTCTGTACCTAAAAGAGAGAGATAATTTAAAGCAAGAGCTAACTCTTCATTATTGTCTGAGCCGAAATTGAAGATATAGTACAGTTCTCCTAATTCATTATTTTTATTTTTAATGTAAGCAAGAGAAGTATTTTTTACATTATCAAACTTAATTAAGCTTTGATAATTTATAAATTGAGGTTGAATTTCTTTTTCAGGAATTTGGGCAAATTTTTTATAAAAGTCGGACTGTTCCGTACGGTTTAAGGTTATAGGAGTAATTCCCGGATTTTCTACTCTAACGAGTTTATTGTTCGTACCCTTTTCTTTATAAACGACAACATAATTATCCTTATAGAAATTGTTTGCAAATTTGACAATATCTTCTTTACTTATCTTATCTAATTCGTTGAGTTCATCAAGTATGTTTTGCCAAGAAAGGTTTTGGATAAAAGCATTATACATTTCTGTTGCTACTCCATTGGAAGTATCCCAGCTACTTATACGTTGTGTTTTTAAATCGTTTACTATAGCCTTAATTAACCAGTCTTCAAAATTTCCTTTTTTAATTATCTCAAGCTGATCTAATAAGAGTTTTTGCAATTCTTCCAGTGTCTGACCTTCTCTGGGGGCTCCATATAAAGAATGAAGGCCGTATTCTTTGAAAAATGAGGTATAAGAACCCGCGCCTAAAGCTAACTGTTTTTGATTGATATTAATATCAATTAAGCCAGCTCCCGAATTATTTAAAATCATGTTGACCATTTTCGTGTAAAGCGCTTCTTTACTTCCTGCTCCTTCACATCTAAAGGCTATTTGAATCCTTTCGGAAGAAGGACTTTTTACAACTCTTTTTACGACAGATGTTAAAGGCTTTTCGATCGGTCTATTTAGCACCGGCAATTCTTTATATTGGAAACTTCCAAAATACTTATCTACCAATTGGATGGTCGTATCAAAATCTAAGTCACCTGCAAGAACTACTGCCATATTATTTGGAACATAATACGTCTCATAATATTGATGGATAGCTTTCATAGAAGGATTTTTCAAATGCTCGGATGTTCCTATAGTAGTTTGTTGCCCGTAAGGATGAGTTGGAAATAAAGCGTCCATCATCTCATAATTTACCAAACGCATATCGTTATCCTGTGCACGATTAAATTCTTCATATACGGCTTCAAGTTCAGTATGAAAAAGTCTTAAAACCAATTCGGAAAACCTTTCTTTTTCAACAAATAACCATCTTTCTAATTCATTGGAAGGGATATTGTTTTTATAAACTGTTTCATCGAGCCAAGTATGAGCATTGGTCCCAGTAGCTCCAAGTTCTGAAATCATTTTATCGTATTCATTAGCTATAGCATATTTGGATGCTTCTTGGGAAACCTCATCTATTTTTTTATAAATTTCCTTTTTCTTGTTAGGATTTTTTTCAACCTTATGTTGTTCATATAAATCTGAAATACGAGCTAACAATACAGATTCTTTATCCCAGTTTGACGTTCCCAGTTTACTGGTCCCCTTAAACATCATATGCTCCAAATAGTGAGCAAGACCTGTATTTTCGGATGGGTCATTAGCAGATCCTGTCCGCACCGGAATATAGGTTTGAATCCTTGGTTCGTCATCGTTCCTTGATAAATATACTTTTAAGCCATTTTTTAGTGTATATATTCTTGAGTTTGATGGGTCATTTGATACTGTTTCATAGATATAACCATTTGGATCTGTTGCTATTTTTGCTTTATAAATTTGTGCATTTGTTGTCATTATAAAAAACGTTAGTAAAAGTGATAAAAATATTTTTTTCATATTGATCTTTGGTTTATGGGTGTGAAAATACAAAAGATTTTCGTTAAATTTTCTTTTTTTGATATATTATATATAAATATGTGTATCCAATTAAGGCTGAACATAGTGAGGAAAATAAAATCATAATTTTTGCATGGTTAATATATTCGGATTGTGTTAGCGGATTAAAAGCAAGTAAAGTAATAAAAATAGACATAGTAAATCCAATTCCTCCTAGAAAACCAATGCCTAGCATTTGTTTCCAGCTTGTTTCTAAAGGAAGCTTACATAGTTTTAAAATATTAGCCAAGTAAGTAAAAAGTAGAATTCCTAGAGGTTTTCCAACAACTAACCCCAAAAAGATTCCAAGACAATAAGGTTGAGAAAAAAACTCTTGAAAATTTAATTGAATGGGAAGAGCAGTGTTGGCTAAAGCAAAAAGAGGTATAATTATAAAGTTTACAGGATATTTTAGCAAGGATAATAATTGGGTAGCTTTGCCATTATTGAAAGGTATAGTCAGTGCTACTAATATACCTGCAAGAGTGGCATGTACGCCGGAATGTAACAAACAATACCAAATTCCGATACCTCCCAAAATATAAAGGAATAACCATTTTACATTCAAACGATTAAATAATAACAATAACATCCATATAGCCAAGGCTAAAAATAGAAAATACAGAGAAAGATTTTTAGTGTAAAAAACAGCAATAACTAAAATTGCTCCCAAATCGTCAATCACAGCTAAAGCAGTAAGAAAAATGCGTAGGGATAGGGGGACCTTTTTTCCTAATAAGCTTAAGATGCCTAATGCAAATGCTATATCGGTAGCCATAGGGATACCGGCTCCTGAAATTGTCTCATTACCGAAATTTAAGTAAGCATAGAGGCCTGCCGGAACAATCATACCCCCAAATGCACCTAAAATTGGTAAAAGAGCCTGGGAGAATTTAGAAAGCTTTCCTATATATACTTCATGAATTAGTTCTAACCCAACCATAAGAAAAAATATACTCATTAATCCGTCATTTATAAATTCAGATATGGTTAAAGAATTTCCTTGTAAACTGAAGAAATTTAAATTGCCGAATTTTAAAGAAATGGGCATTTCCCATAATTTGTAATATATAGTATGAAAGGAAGAATTTGCTAACAATATTGAAATAATTGTACATATAATTAGCAAAACACCTACGGACTTCTCATTTCTCATAAAATTATATAACAATTTTTGAAAAGTCTTTATGTATTGTGTTTTTTTATTCGGCATTTATAAAAATTTAGTGATGGGTTAAGAGATTAAATACAGCTAAAATATGATTTTAATTTTATATTTTAAAATTAGCCTACATATATACTATTGTTTTTATTAAGATTAGAGAATTCAAAAAAAGAGAAAATAAAATTCATATTCCCGATAATTTTTATATATCCAATTTTTTTTGAGACACAATAATGTAAATGTTTAAATTACATTTTCGTCATATAGTAGCTTTAATACAATAAAAGCAATGAATTAATAGTTTTTGTATAATAAAAACATTGAATTAATGCATTTAGTTTTAAAGACTTTGTTCGGTTATTTAGCTAGGCCTCAATTGTATCCGGAATTAATAAGAAAAATCAATAAAAATATTTTTGATAGAGATAGTGCGATTCAAGGAAAAAAAGAATCCGAAATTTGGTGTATGCAAAGAGCCATTAGTCAGGAAGAAGCAATTTATCAATTAACAAACAAAGAATATTCCTTATATAAGGACTTTCCTAAAAGAATGGCAAAAGCAAAAAAAAATGAAACGGAGTGTCCAGTTAAAATGGGAGGAGCAGGAGCATTGGATTTAATATACGCCTTATGCGAGCACACACAGGCAAAAAATGTTATTGAAACTGGAGTAGCTTATGGATGGAGTTCCTTAGCCATTTTATTATCTTTACAAAAAAGAGATGGCAAATTGTATAGCTCAGATATGCCATATTTGGATAGGAATAACGATCGTTGGGTTGGATGTGTAATACCTGAAAAACTAAAAGAATATTGGAAATTATTTACACAAGCAGATAAAGAGTCGCTGCCTAAAATTTTTAAAAAGCAAAAAACTTTTGATATAGCTCATTACGACAGTGATAAAAGTTATAAGGGAAGATTGTGGGCCTATCCTTTATTATGGAAGAGGATTGAAAAAAATGGATTTTTTATCAGTGATGATATTGGCGATAATTCCGCATTCATGGATTGGGTAAACCAAAATAAATTGGAAAGTGTTATTGTAGGCTTTGAAGGAAAATATGTAGGTGTTGTAAAGAAAAAGTAAAAAAATTAGAATATAATTATCGGAATTAAATAAAAGTTCAATCATCACATTACTATGATGGTAAGGTAATAAAATATTTCCTTCATTAGATATTTTTGAGATACAAAGAGAAGATAAAGATCCCATAATAAAAAAATCATTGTAATTTTAATATTATAAAAATTGATTAGATAATGTTATGGAGACATACGAGGAAATTTTAGAGTGGTTATATACTCAGGTATCAAATTATCAAAATGTAGGGAATTCGGCATATAAACCTGGGTTTGAAAATATTTTAAAATTATGCGAAATTTTAGATAATCCTCACAAAAAAATTAAATCTATACATATTGCCGGGACCAACGGGAAAGGAAGCGTTTCCAATATGACCGCTTCTATAATAAAAGAAACAGGATATAAGGTAGGATTATTTACCTCACCGCATCTTAAAAATTTTACAGAGCGAATCAGAGTAAACGGAGAAGAATGTTCCGCTGATTTTATATACGATTTTTTAATTAAAATAAGAAATTATTTTACTAAAGATTTTAATCCATCATTCTTTGAATTAACCACTGCTATGGCTTTCAGCTATTTTGCCAAACAAAAAGTTGATATAGCAGTTATTGAAGTAGGAATAGGAGGTAGATTGGATTCAACCAATATCATTATTCCTGAAGTATGCGCTATTACTAGTATTTCGATGGATCATGTCGATCTATTAGGAGATACTCTTGAAAAAATTGCCATTGAAAAAGCGGGAATTATCAAAACAGGTGTACCCATAGTAATTGGAGAAGAAAAAGAAGAAATTAAAAAATTACTTATTCATATAGCCCAAGAACGTTGTGCAGAATATATGGATGCAACAAAAAATATAGTAACATATGATTCAGATCTCAAAGGCATTTATCAAGAAAAGAATAAAAAAACAGTTTTAGGTATTATAGAGGTACTAAGAGATAGAGGATATATAATATCTGAGAACACCATTAAAGCTGGATTATTGCATGTCAAAAAAAACATGAATTTCAGAGGAAGATGGGAAGTTTTGCAAAAAGAAAATCCAATGATTATTTGCGATACGGCACATAATGAGGATGGATTTAAACAATTGGTAGAGCAATTTAAACTTGTAAAGTATAAAAAATTAAGGATCGTTATAGGTTTTGTAAAAGGAAAAGATTTGGATAAAATATTTCCTCTGCTGCCACCTCATGCCATATATTATTTTGTTAAACCAGCAATTTATCGGGGAATTCATCCCGATGAATATTCAGAAAAGATCAATATATACTTTAAAAATTATCAAAAATTCAATAGTGTAGCAGAAGGGCTAGAAGCGGCTAAAATCCAGTCTGACAAAGAGGATTTGATATTTATAGGAGGAAGTAATTTTGTAGTTTCTGAAATTTTTTAAAAAAAATATTTGCAAGTATGAAAAATGAGCGTATATTTGCAATCCAATTACGGAACAAAGTAATTAAGAAAAGTTCTTAAAAGTCTTTGTTTTAAAGGGGCGATTAGCTCAGCTGGTTCAGAGCACCTGCCTTACAAGCAGGGGGTCGCAGGTTCGAATCCTGCATCGCCCACAACAAGAAAAACCTTGATTTTTCAGTTAAGGTTTTTTTGTTGGTACAGACCCATGGTGTAACGGTAGCACACCGGTTTTTGGTACCGTTTGTCGGGGTTCGAATCCCTGTGGGTCTACAAAAAAATTAAATGAAAAAGTATGTTTGCGGAGAAATAAAAAATAATTACATTTGCACCGCGAATAGATAATGAAAAGAAAGAATTAAAAATGGCAAATCATAAGTCAGCAATAAAAAGAATAAAACAGAATCACGTAAGAAGGTTACGTAATAAGTATTACCACAAATCAGCTCGTACAGCTATTAAAGAATTAAGAGCTGAAACAGATAAATCTGTGGCGGAAGGTAAATTGCCATCTGTTTTTTCTCAGATTGATAAGTTAGCTAAAAGAAATATTATTCATAAGAATAAAGCTTCTAACTTAAAATCTAAATTAAACAAGCACGTAAACGCATTAGCATAAAGTAAAAATATTAGTAGGCCCGTTCGTCTATCGGTTAGGACTTCAGATTTTCATTCTGGCAAGAGGGGTTCGACTCCCCTACGGGCTACAGATACAAAAGCTTAATTTATTGTCAGTCAATATTTTAAGCTTTTTTCTTTTTACAATGTTCCGAAAAAAGGAACGATAAATTTTTAACCAATCATCTACCAGTGCTTTACCTCCTCTACCAGTCGCAATATTTTATTGTTAGATTTTTTTATTCTTCCTTCACTAATAAATAATAAAAACGTCCATATATTTTAAGGCGTCTTACTCTTTATTTATTATATTTATTTTACGTGAGAAAATTATTTAAAAGAAGTTTAAATCCGGTTTAAAAGTTGAAAACCTATTTAAGAAACTTTGCCAATAGCTCATCTTTTTCTTTTAGCATTCTTTCGTATAGATCCTGTTTTTCTTTGTGCAACTTTTCTTTTTCATTATAAAGTTCTACTATCTTATCAATTGGGTTGAAATTAAAATAAAATTGATGACTTGTCGACGAATCATAACTATTAGCAGTATTTGCAATAAAATTTAAAGCACCTTCATCATTAAAATTTTTGATAGCATCTACAGGTAACTTTAGAAATTCAGCTACTTTTTTTAATGTTTCTTCTTCTATAACCTCTTTATCTTCCAACTTAGATACCCCTGCTTGGGTAATATTTAATTCAATAGCTAAAGATTCTTGTTTTACCCCTAACATTTCACGGAGTCTTTTTATATTCCTTCCCTGATGTATTTTTTTAGCTGTTATATCTAAATTCATTTTTATAATTTTTTCTTTTTTACAAAGATATAAAATAACTAGTGGAAAATAATTTATTCCTTTTTTGTTGTTTTATATTCCTTTGTGTTATGGGGTATTCTATTGATATTCATTTATTTTACATCTTATAAAGATAGCTGAAATATGATT
>CALYQD010000018.1 GCA_945280365.1 uncultured Apibacter sp. | reverse complement strand
TGATGATGAAAATATTTTAGAAAAATATTTACCAAATGACTTGAAGCATCGGCTTACTAAAAAAGATTAAAAAACCATGATAGTCAGAATAGAACTCAATCAACTAGAAAATCGTAGTGGAATTATCCATTAATCTTTAACAATTTTTTCAGCGATATAAGTACAAACATCATTTAATTGGTCGAAAACCTTCTCAAAATCTTCAATATTGCCATAATAAGGGTCAGGAACGCTTTTTTTTTCTGTATTGGGTGATTCAGACATAATCAATCTAACCTTTTTCTTATCGACTTCTTTCTTTGCTTTAAAAATCAGATCACTGTAATTAGCATGATCCATAGCATAAATAATATCAAATTTATCAAAATCAGAAGTTACGAATTGCCTACTTTTTAATTGAGAAATATTGATATTGTTTTTTTTGCAAATTTCAATGGCTCGTTTGTCAGGTTTTTCATTAACATGATAATCGGCAATTCCTGCACTATCAATAATATAGTTATCCGGAAGCTTTGATCGTAGAATTCCCTCTGCCATTGGAGAACGACAAATATTTCCTAAACATACCATTAAAATTTTCATATCTAAGATGTCAATTTTTTATTTAATTCGTCAACATAGGATTTGAATAACTTATTAGTTTCAAATAAATTGTCAACAGTTTTACAGGCATGTAGTACAGTAGCATGATCTCTCTTTCCTATTTGAAATCCGATTGAAGAAAGAGACGCATTGGTATATTTCTTGGCAAAATACATGGCTAACTGTCTTGCCTGTACAATATCCCTTTTTCTAGTTTTAGACTGTAATGCATCTATAGATACTTTAAAATAGTCACAAACTAGATTTTGAATATATTCAATTGTAATATCTTTTTTCGAATTGGTAATAAGGTTTGATAGTGTCTTTTCAACAAGTTCTAATGTTATTTCCTTCTTATTAAAAGTAGCCTGAGCAATAATTGAATTTAAAGATCCCTCAAGCTCTCTTATATTAGTTTTTATATTTTTAGCAATATATTCTAATACTTCTTCAGAAAGCTCAATCCCATCAAATTCCATTTTTTGCTGAAGAATTGCAAGTCTTGTAGTATAATCAGGAATTTGAATTTCAGTGGAAAGTCCCCATTTAAAACGTGAAATTAACCGTTGTTCGACATCTTGAATATCAACAGGGGATTTGTCAGAAGTTAAAATAATTTGTTTTCCGTTTTGATGAAGGTGATTGAAAATATGGAAAAAAACTTCTTGTGTACCTTTTTTGCCAGATATAAAATGAATGTCATCAACTATTAGAACGTCAATCATTTGATAGAAGTGCATAAAATCATTTCTATTATTTGACTTAGTAGCCTCTTGGAATTGCTGACAAAATTTTTCCATTGAAACATACAAAACTGTTTTTTCAGATTGTATTTTCTTTACCTCTAAGCCAATAGCATGGGCCAAATGAGTTTTACCTAATCCAACACTGCTATAAATAAATAATGGATTGAAAGAAGTTCCACCAGGTCTTTTTGCAATTTGTTTTCCTGCTGATCGAGCCAGACGGTTAGAATCTCCCTCAATAAAATTCTCGAAAGTATAATTAGTATTGAGTTGGCTATCAATTTTTACTTTTTGTAACCCGGGAACTGCAAATGGACTTATAGATCCTCTTTCAATAAATAGAGGAGCTTCAACTTCCTGAAGCTTGATTTGTGCTTTTTGCGAACTTGGTATATTTACTGTAAAAGAAGCATCTGTTTGTTGGTTCTTTTCCATCATAATGGAATAAACCAATTTTGCATCTTTTCCAAGATTTTTAGTTAAAGCACTTTTGATTATTTTAATATAATTTTCTTCAAGATATTCGTAATAAAATTTACTAGGTACTTGAATTGTTAAAATTTTATCTTGAAGCTTTACGGCTTTTATCGGTTGAAACCATGTGAAATAAGATTTCTCAGAGATATTATCTTTGATATACTGTAGACAAGCTTCCCATATTGAAATCGCCGTTTTTATCATCTTAATTATGGTAAATATATGTTGAAATATTCAACAGTTTTTTAGATCACAAAATTGTTAATTTATTTTAGAAAAAAAAAGAGTATTTGCTGTTGTATTTTAAGAAATTTATTAGTAAGTAAATAAATATAAGTTTTATCTTATTTATATAAAGGCTAATTTTGGGCGTAATGTAAGTGAAAGTAATATAAAAAACAAAGGTGAACTAATTAATTGCAATATTTTAGGAAATAGAATGCTAAGATTTATTTATAAATTTCAATTAATTTTTATATGGAGTAAATTAATAAAAATAGTCTCCAACAATCAATATAAATGCTTCTATATAAAATAATGAAATTTGACTATTTTTCATGTCAGGATATAAAATTTTTTTTAAAAATAAAAGGTTTGTTTAAGTAAGTAAAATATTCATATGAAAAGATGAATCAAGCTTAATGTTAATAATATTTTTTAAAATTAATATAAAAGAATTGTAATGATTTAAAAATTTAGCCTATGGTATCATATTTATAGAAACAAAATGTTGAGCAATATGAGAATCGAATTTTTCAAAAAATAAATTCTTTTTCTTCATAGGTATTTCAATGCATAGATTACACTTTTCATTAAAATTAGAATTTAAAATATCAATATTTAATTTTTTTAATAGCATCATTACGGAAGATTGATGGGTATAATCAAAAGTTAGTTCATATTTTTCGCTAAGTTCTCTTATAATAATCTTTGCTGATTCTATGGTATGTTGGGCGCTTTCCTTATAAGCTTTAATTAGTCCGCCTACGCCAAGTTTTGTTCCGCCAAAATATCGTACGACAATTAAAATTACATTAGTAAGTTCCGAAGAAAGTAATTGATTATAAATGGGTAATCCTGCTGTTCCGGATGGTTCTCCATCATCATTTGCCCTATAAAGTTCTCCTGAAATTCCAAGACGATACGCATAACAATAATGAGTAGCATTGGGGTAAAGTTCTTGGCTATATTGTAAATAGTTTTTTATTTCTTGTTCATTACTTACATTAAATAAAAGACCATAAAATTTGCTTCCCTTTATTTTTAAAAGTGCATCAGTTATTTCAGAATCTATAGTTTTATAAATAAATTTATCAGACATACATAAATTTAAAATAAAGTATATTTCGTGCTTACAATATGGAGGATATATTTCTTATGTATGAGATAAGATTATTTCCTATATATTCCTGTTCAGTGATTTCACCAAAGAGATTGGGAGATTTAGTGCCATTTTTGACGATAATTTGAGAAGATATAATAATTGCCTCATCCCATAATTCCGAATCAATAAAATGCTGTAAAGTTTGTCTACCTCCTTCTACTATAATTGATTGAATATTTTTATCATATAGAATTTTCATTATCTGTGGAAGAATGTCCGTATCAAAATTTATCTTAAAATAATTTATTCCTTCTTCCGAACTCGTCATTTTTTTATTAAAAACATAAGTGACGACATCCTGATTAAATATATTAAAAGAGGAGGGGGTTTCTAAATCTTTATCTATGAGTAATCTAATCGGATTTTTGCCGTAAATAGTTCTTGTTGTTAAACTGGGGTTATCTATTAATGCAGTATTTTTACCGACTAAAATTGATTGTTCTTGGGATCTTAATAAATGAGTTTTCTGTATTGAAAATGGGTTACTGATCCAGAAGGGGTGTTTTCTTTCCACTCCATTATCCATTTTTTTATTTAATGTTTCGGCCCATTTTAAGATAATGTAAGGTCGTTTTTTTGTATGATATGTTAAAAATCTCTTATTTAGTTCTTTACATTCTTTTTCTAAAATGCCGATAATAACCTCGGCTCCAGAATTTTTAATCAATTCAACTCCTTTTCCATTCACCTTACCGGTGGGGTCTAAAGTACCTATAACAACTTTTTTAAACTCTAATTCAATAATTTTTAAAGCACAGGGAGGAGTTTTACCATAATGGGAACAAGGCTCCAAAGAAACATATAGTGTACTTTCTTTTAATAAACTTTGATCGTTTACAGAAGAAATAGCATTGATTTCTGCATGAGCTTCACCGGATCTCTTATGCCAACCTTCGCCAATAATTTTGTGATCATAAACAATTACAGCGCCAACTAAAGGATTAGGATAGGTAGTTCCTAATCCATTTTTAGCTAGTTCTATACAACGATGCATGTAGATCTCATCCTCATTTTTAGTCATAAATTTATATAACAAAAGATAATAATCCTAATCTGCACTGTCCTCTTCGTTTGATTCATCGCCAGACAAATTCAGATTAACAAGCTTAGAATATGTTTGCTTTAATTCTTCAAGTTTTGCTTTTTTTGCTTCAATATTATTTAAAGTATTTTGTAAAATAGGGTTATCTTGTTTCGCATTTGAAAAAAACGATAAATTATTTTCAAGCTGTACAATTTCATGTCCAAGATCTTGTATTTGCTTTCTCATCTTTCTAAGATCTTCATCCAGCTTTTTATCGTCTTTAGATTGTTTGTAATTTTCAACCTTAATATTTAACTGAATTTCATCAACAACATTCTTATCTATATCAAACTTTTTGATAATATTTTTTATCGCTTGATTAAATTCTTTGTTAATACTCATTTCTTCTCTTGGGACTTTTCCGATAGAGTTCCATTGAATGCTATATTCATTGATTTTAGCTAGCGCCTCTTCTTTATTGTTCGCAGTAAATGAAGATATTTCTGACAAAAGGTTTTGTTTTCTTTTCAAATTTTCGGTCCATTCTTCATTTACTTTGTTATTTCTTTGTTTATATCTATTAAAGAAGTAATTACAATTTTCTCTAAACTCATCCCATAGCTTATCAGAATATTTTCTTGGAACATGACCAATGTTTTTCCATTCGTTCTGAATCTTTTTATAAAGATTTAAGATCACATCCCAGTCTTCGCTATCTTTATTTGCTTTGGCAATCTCCAATAAATCGTTTTTCTTTTTAAGATTCTCTTGTTGTACCCTTTTTAAGTCTTTATAGAAAGTATTTTTTTTACCGTTTATTTCATGAAGAAGATTTTTGAATTTGCTCCATGTATCGCCACTTACTTCTTTCGGAATTCTACCTGTTGTAAAAAAAGCTTCTCGTAATTCTTCAATTTTTTTGACATTATTCTGCCAGAAAGAATGATCCGGATTTTCTACTGTTGCTATTGATTCAAGCTGAGAAATGATAGTTTGCTTTTTTTCTAAATTAGCTTGTTGTTCTTCTTTTATTTTTTCGAATAGTTCAGATTTTCTTTCATGAATTTTTTGAGTAATGGTTTTAAATTCTTGCCAAGTACTTTCTCTAAATTCTTCAGCTACTGGTTCAGCTTGTTCTTTCCAAAGCTTATGTAAATATTGCAGTTCGTTTAATGCTTTTTGTACACTTGGTTCAGTAATTAGTTCATTAGCTCTGCTTATTATAGCTTTTCTTTGTTCCAAGTTATGAGCATAATCTAACTCTTCAAGCTCTTTATTTAATTTAATAAACTCATGCGCATTATCCAAGTGATGAAAATATGTTCTGAATACATCTCCAGCTTTTGATTTTGGAATTTTACCTGCATTATGCCATTTTTCTTTTATATCTCTGAACTTTTTAAAGAAAGAACTTATGGATTCCATGGGAGTCGTATAAAGCTCTTTTAATTCTTCAATAATTTGAAGTCTTTTAGTAAGATTGTTTTGTTCGTTTTTTTCTTGCTCTTTATAATATGAGTTAAGTTTTGCTCTGTAATCATGATATACGGAATTAAATTTGTTTTTTAAAAATAGATCCGGTTGATAACTTAACTCATCGCCCCCTTCTTCAAGAAACTTTTCCTTTCTTGCAACCTCATGCTCATCAAATTTTTTCGTAAATATATCTCTTATTGAGTTTATATTTTCTCCAATTAAATAAACAGGGTATTTAGTAAGGAGGTGTTTAACTTCATCAATAAGTTTGTCTAATGAAAAAGACTCATAATCTTTTTCCGGGATCGTTGTTTCTTCAACGGAATGATCCGCCTTATTGTTTTCAGAATTAAGCTCATCAATAGAATCTTCCTTAGCAGAGTCTTGATGATAGGATGATTCTACATCATTTTGTAATGATTCTACATTTTTTTCATTTCCTTCTGCATGATGCAGGTTATCCGATTCAGTGCCCATATTATTGATATTTTTCCAAACAAAAATATAAAAAATATTGCATATGTGCTATATAAGTAATAATAAAATGTAAATGATTTAAATAATTAAAAGAAAATTAATTTTTATATTATAAGATAAATTAGTTATAAAAACCTAAGAGTAGTTTAATAAATAAAATAGTAAAAAAATAAAATTTAAAATTCATTAAATATATGTTAAATTAGCTAATATATGTTCAATCCTAGCCTCAATTAAAATATAATTTTTTAAAAATTTGTTTTTAAAGGATCTAAGGTTTTATATAACTGTTATAAAACGAGAAATATTAATACTTATATGGAGTGATTATTGAAAAAATAGTAGTAAAAAACTAATTCTAGGTCTAATTTTTATAAGAGTTGGAAAAATTATAAAGTATTAAATCCATTCAAAATCGAATATTTCAGAAAAATTTTTTTTAATAAGTTTTTTTACTTCATAAGGATCCACATTCCTTTCTAACTCTTTTTCTAAGGATGTGACTGATTTGTCTTTAATTCCGCAAGGAATTATGTAATCAAAATACGAAAGGTTAGGAGAGAGATTCAATGCAAAACCATGCATAGTAACCCATTGGCTTGCTTTTAAGCCAATTGCACAAATTTTCCTAGCAAAAGGTTTATCTGCATCAATCCAAACTCCTGTTTCACCAGTTGATCTTTCCCCTTTTATTCCATAATGATTTATAGTTTTAATGATTACTTCTTCCAACTTCCGCATATACATATGTATATCGTTAAAAAAATTATCAAGGTCTAAAATAGGATAACCTACAATTTGTCCTGGACCATGATACGTAATATCACCCCCTCGGTTAGTTTTAATGAACTGAGCATCAATTTCTTGGAGTTTAGAATTAGTGATTAAAAGATTTTGAAAATTACCGTTTTTTCCTAAAGTAAATATATGAGGATGGGAGACGCTTAAAAAATAATTAGGCGTAAGTAGTGATTTACTATTACTAAGTTTTTTATTATTTAGCTTAATTGAAATAATGTGTTCTAATAATTTTTCTTGTAATTTCCAGGTTTTAAGATAGTCAGCTTGATGCAAATCTTTATATATGACTTTTTTATTTTGAATTTTGTACATTCGGCAAATTTAATTTTATAAATATAAATAAATATATAGGAAAAGAAAGTCAGACTTATTAATAAACTAATATAAGCTAAGTCGAGACGAAGAAAGTAAGTGAAAAATATTATAAAATGTTATAACATGTAAAACCCTTTCAATAGAAACTATGAAAGGGTTCATTAACACTAAAAAACTTTATTAAAGAACAACTAATTATTGATGCAAATATACATCTTTTTTCTTAAAAACAAAAATAAATTACAGATTTAGGTAAAAATTGTTAATAAAATCTTTAAACTTGATATTATTATGTTAAGGATAAAATTTGAGATAAATAATTTTTTCTTTAACTTTTCTTAATAAACTTAGCATATATTAATTTTTTTTAAATATAAATCATTTAAAATGCTTTTTTATTAATAGTGTAAAATGAAATTTTTAAATTATTTTTGTTCAATAATTTAATGATGCAAATAAATATAATTATATGAGCTTAGAAATTAATGATCAAACCTTCAAAGAAGAAGTATTAAGCTCCAAGGAACCTGTTTTAGTGGATTTTTGGGCAGAATGGTGTGGGCCATGTAGAAGTTTAAAACCAATTGTGGATGAATTATCTGAAGAATTTAAGGGTAAAGTAAAAGTGGCTAAAATTGATATTGATGCAAATCAGGAAATTTCAGTAGAATATGGAATCAGAAATATTCCAACGCTTTTATTCTTTAAAAATGGACAAGTTGTAGATAAAGTTGTGGGGGTTCAACCTAAAGAACAACTTGCAGAAAAAATGAATGCATTATTGGATTAAGACAATTAGTAAAAATTAAAAAAAATAAAAATATCCTGAATTTATTCAGGATATTTTTATTTATAATAAAATATAATATTTATTCTAAATTAGGAATTGATTTTCCTCATTCGTAAGCTTTTAGGAGTTATTTCAAGATATTCATCATCTTTAATATATTCCATAGCTTCTTCTAATGAGAATTCAACTTTTGGGAAAATTTTGGCTGCTTGGTCAGAACCGGAGGCTCTCACATTAGTCAATTTCTTTCCTTTAATTAGATTTACCTCTAAATCGTTATCTCGGCTATGCTCACCTACTACCTGACCTTTATATATCTGATCTCCGGGTTCTACAAAAAATTTACCTCTATCTTGTAGTCTATCAATTGCATAAGCCAAAGCTTGACCCGTTTCAGATGAAACCATTGATCCGTTTTGTCTTTGTGGAATTATGTCCTTAACCGGTTCGAAATCTTTAAATCTATGATTGATGATAGCTTCTCCGGAAGTTGCTGTTAGTAATAGATTTCGCAATCCGATAAGTCCACGAGAAGATATATCGAATTCTAAATGTTGCAAGTCTCCTTTAGGCTCCATCACTTTTAATTCTCCTTTTCGTTGAGTAACTAGTTCAATTGCTTTACCTGCTACTGCATCCGGAACATCAATTACCAAATGTTCATAAGGTTCATGTTTTACTCCGTCTATTTCTTTAATAGTAACTTTAGGTCTTCCTACTTGCAATTCATATCCTTCACGTCTCATAGTTTCAATGAGGACTGATAAATGTAAAATTCCTCGTCCAAATACATTAAATTTATCTTCAGAATCTGTTTCTTCAACTCGTAAAGCTAAATTAATTTCAGTTTCTTTCATAAGGCGATCCCTTAAATGGCGCGAAGTAACATATTTACCCTCTTTCCCAAAAAAAGGAGATGTATTTATGGTAAATAACATACTCATAGTTGGCTCATCTACCGCAATACGAGGGAGTGCTTCTGGTTCATTTAAATCTGCAATGGTATCTCCGATTTCAAAATTATCAATTCCGATCACAGCACACAAATCGCCACTTCTTACAGATTCTACTGATTTTCTTCCTAACCCTTCGAAGACTTGTAATTCTTTAATACGTATTTTTTTATTTTTACCATCTTCTTGACATAGAGTATAATCTTTTCCGGAGACTAAATCTCCTCTATATACACGGCCTATTGCTATTTTACCGACAAAATTAGAGAAATCAAGGGAAGTAATTTGCATTTGAGGAGTTCCTTCAACATAAGGTGCTTCCGGTATCAGTTCGATGATCTTATCTAATAAATAGGTAATATTATCTGTTGGTTGTTTATAATCTCCCGACATCCATCCTTGTTTAGAAGACCCATATACGGTTTCAAAATCCAATTGCTCTTCTGTAGCCTCCAAATTAAACATCAGTTCAAATACTTGGTCGTGAACATGCTCTGGCTGGCAATTTTCTTTGTCTACCTTGTTGATTACTACAATCGGTTTTAAACCTAGCTCAATCGCCTTACTTAATACAAATCGTGTTTGAGGCATAGGCCCTTCAAAAGCATCTACAAGTAATAAAACACCATCAGCCATTTTAAGTACTCGTTCAACTTCTCCTCCAAAATCAGCATGTCCGGGAGTATCAATAATATTGATTTTTATTCCCTTATAATTTACAGAAACATTCTTTGACAAAATGGTTATTCCTCTTTCACGTTCTAGATCATTATTATCTAGAATTAAATCCCCGTCATTTTTCTCAACAACATTACAGGATTGAATAATTTTATCTACCAATGTTGTCTTTCCATGATCGACATGGGCAATAATTGCTATATTTCTAATTGATTGCATATATGATTTTAAAATTCAGGTGCAAATGTAAGTTTTTTATTACTAAATATATGGTTTTGTGATATTAAATTAAATTATAATAATAGTAATTAAAATATTTAGTTAAAAACAAGATTTATTGTAATTTTGATAGCAAATAAAAAGATTTGAATATGAAAATAGCTTATATCCTTTTTTTATTAGGTATAACAATAACAATGAATTCTTGTAAAGAGAAAAAAAAGATTCAAAATGAACCGGAAAAAATAAATTATAATGATAGTGCTAATCTTGTAGACAAGAAATCTATAAATAAGGATGTCATAAGTTTAGAACCTATTAAAGATATGCCCACATTTGATACTAAATATGCTAACCAGTTTGTAGTTGACATAAAATCTTATTTTGAACAAATGGCTGAAGCTTCCCGAAAAGGAGAAACTGATAAAATTTTGGAATTGCAATTAAAAGCAAACGATTTTGATACAGAATTTAAAAAAGTCAAAGAAAGTTTAGACCCAAAACAACAGGAAAAGCTTACGACTTGGTATATGCAATTGGTTAAAGCTGCTTCAAACTAGGATTTATTCGTAATAAATTTCTTATTTTTTAATTTATATTAGACTCAAACCAACAATATAATGATCTTTACCTAATATATAATTCATAAATAATCTACTTAATTATTCAGCACATAACATATTAAATTTAATAATTGCACTATTTCAGGATGAATTTCGAAAATGAAAAAATTATTATAAGTAGAAATATTTTTAAAAATTAGAATTATATAAGTATTTTCTTTGCAAGTTAATCCAATTGATAACATTGTTAAATTTTTTTTAACATTCTTCTTTTTAAGGAGCTAATAGCATCAAAATGAATATAAATAAAAGAATTACTTATTGATATATAATTATTTAAGTTAATAACTGTTTTCATTTTATATAAATATTGTAAAATAGCTGGAGAATAGTAGCACTGCATTAAGATGTAATAATATAAAATAAAATATTTTTATCTTTATACGGATAAATTATATTTATATGCTAACTAAAACTTATGGAAGTTCTGTTTATGGTGTAAATGCCCAATTAATTACAATTGAAGTAAATGTTGATAGAGGAGTAGGATATCAGTTGGTTGGAATGCCTGATACAGCTATAAAAGAAAGTGCCCATCGTATTTCTGCTGCTCTTAAAAATTGTGGGTATAAAATGCCAGGTAAAATGATTACCGTAAATATGGCTCCGGCAGATTTAAGAAAAGAAGGATCTGCTTACGATTTGACCATTGCTATTGGCATATTGGCAGCCTCTGAACAAATAAAAGGAGAAGGTTTGGAACAATATCTAATTATGGGAGAATTATCTTTGGATGGCTCTTTACAACCTATAAAGGGAGTATTACCCATAGCTATACAAGCAAGACAAGACGGATTCAAAGGATTTTTTCTCCCTAGACAAAATGCTAAAGAAGCAGCAATAGTAAATGACCTTGAGGTGTACGGAATCAATAATATAAAAGAAGTAATAAATTTCTTTGATAAAAAAGAAAAATTAACACCGGTTGTAGTTAATACGAGAGAAGAATTTTTTGAAAATAATAATAAATTTTTATTTGATTTTTCTGAAGTAAAAGGTCAAGAAAATGTAAAAAGAGCATTAGAAATTGCAGCTGCCGGAGGGCATAATGTATTATTAATAGGTCCTCCGGGAAGTGGAAAAACTATGCTTGCCAAACGAATCCCATCTATATTGCCACCATTAACCTTATCTGAAGCTTTAGAAACTACAAAAATTCATTCCGTGGCAGGAAAATTAGGGTCTGAATCTTCGTTAATGACCGTAAGACCCTATCGTAATCCCCATCATACAATATCGGGCGCAGCTTTAGTAGGAGGGGGGAGTTATCCTCAACCGGGAGAAATCTCTCTATCACATAATGGAGTTCTTTTTCTAGATGAATTACCTGAATTTAACAGGCAGGTACTGGAAGTGATGAGACAACCTCTAGAAGATAGAATAGTAACTATATCAAGAGCAAAATTTACGATTACTTATCCAGCCAGTTTTATGTTAATAGCTTCCATGAATCCTTCTCCTTCAGGATATTTCCCCAATGATCCAAAAAATACCAGTTCAGTTCAGGAAATGCAAAGATACATGAATAAGATCTCTGGACCTTTATTAGATAGAATAGATATTCATATTGAAGTTACTCCTGTGCCTTTTGATGATTTATCGACAAAAAGGAAAGGAGAATCTAGTGCTGAAATAAGAAGTAGGGTAATTGAGGCAAGAAAAATACAATCAGAAAGATATAAGAAAATAGAAGGGATACACTATAATGCTCAAATTGGACCGAAACAACTGGATGATTATTGTTTATTAGATGATTCATCTAAAAAACTTTTGAAATCAGCAATTGAACGTCTAGGTTTGTCTGCCAGGGCTTACGACCGTATTTTAAGAGTAGGAAGAACCGTTGCTGATTTAGAAAAATCTATAACAATACAATCGCATCATATTGCAGAAGCCATACAATATCGAAGTCTGGATAGGGAAGGATGGGTAAAGTAAAGTAATATTAAAATGATAATTTTGGCAAAAATTTTTTAAATTAATTGTAATTTTATTTCTCAAAATTTAATGAATATGGTAAGAATGGTTCAACCGTCGGATGCACCAAGAATAGCTGAAATATATAACTATTATATAGAAAATACAGTTATTACCTTTGAAGAAGAAAAAGTGAGCAAACGAGATATAGAACAAAGAATTCAAAAAATTCTTAAGAAGGGCTTTCCTTATATAGTTTATGAAAAAGGCGAAAAAGTAATAGGATATGCATATGTAAATAACTGGCGGGAAAGATCAGCCTATGATATTACCTTAGAAAATAGTATTTATGTGGATCGTTATGAAACCAAACAAGGCATCGGTAGTTTATTATTTACAAGATTAATCCAAGAGTCAGTGAAAATAAATATACATTCCCTAATAGGAGTAATTTCATTACCCAATGAACCGAGCCGTAGATTACATAATAAATTTGGATTTAAATTGATAGGAAATTTTAAAGAATCGGGTAAAAAATTTAATAAGCTGATAGATGTTGAATTTTGGCAGTTTATACTCGATTAAATAAATACGGAATTCATTTTTCATTGACAAAAAAATTAATTATAAAATTGTTTATATTAGTAATAATAGTAAATTGAATAAAATTTTAAAAAAAATAAAATGATACATCATATTGTAATGTGGAAATTAAAAGAAGCAGATAAAAAAAATAATGCTTTGAAAATTAAACAACAATTAGAATCTTTAAAAGGAATTATAAAAGAATTAGTGCATATTCAAGTGCACATTAATATGGATATTGCTCCTGAAAATAATTTTGATGTAATTCTTGAATCTCAATTCAAGAATTTTGAAGATTTAACTCTCTATACAAACCATCCGGAACACCTTACAGTTGTTAATTATATAAAAACAGTAGTTGAACAAAGAGTAGCAATCGATTACGAAGCATAATATCAAAGTAAACTTATTGACTAAAAAGGAAGTTTTTATTTAATAAAAGCTTCCTTTTTTACTAAAACAGATATTTTTTAATATTATAAGTATTATGAAGATAAGATTAAAAAATTAATAAGATCGTGATTTAGATATAATTTATGAATCAGTATCACATCTAAGCTTATAGCTGTTAACTAATATATATAAATTAGTAGAATATATCAATAATGTAATTATATGGTGGTTTTAGTATATATAATTATAAATAATTCATTGAAAAGCTATTTTTGTTGAAAAATAAATAAAGGTTATTAAATTTGCACAAAACATTTATCTAAATATATACCATGAAACTTCCAGCAATAGTTCAACTACACATTATTGTATTTATATGGGGATTTACAGGAGTAATAGGAAAACTAATATCCCTAGACGCCATACCTTTAGTTTGGGGAAGAACATTGGTAGCTGCTCTTATATTATTTTTTTATGTAAGTCTTTTTACAAAAAAAAAATTGTTAGTATCTAAAAAATTGATTTTACAACTCTTGGGCTGTGGAGTAATAGTAGGAATACATTGGTCTTTATTTTACGGATCTATCAAAATATCTAATATATCAATAGCAACCTCCACACTATCTACAGGAACCTTATTTGTTGCTTTTCTAGAACCAATTTTTTTTAAACGTAAAATTAAAATGTCAGAAATAATTCTAAGTTTAGTAATTATGACTTGCATATTTTTTATATTCAATACTGAAATAAGCTATTGGAAAGGTATACTTTTAGGAATCAGCTGTGCATTTTTATCTGCATTATTTTCTGTAGTTAATGGAATTATGTATAAAAAAGGAAGTTCAGATATCATAACCTTTTATGAAATGGTTGGAGCTTTTTTTACCTTAACGGCTTTAATGACTGTATGTAACGATTGGGAAGCCATAGCAACAATAAAGATAGAGGATGTATTTTGGCTGTTAATTTTAGGAGGATTACTAACAAGTTTTCCTTTATTAATGACTATGAAGCTCATGAAACATATAACTCCTTTTACTTTAATGCTTTCCGTAAATTTAGAACCCGTGTATGCTATACTTATAGCTTTTTTAATTTGGAAAGATTCAGAAAAAATGAGTCCTGTTTTTTATATATCGACTTCCATTATGATTCTTGCGATTTGTGTAAATGGATATCTAAAATCCAAGAATAATAAAATAAGCATTACTAAATAAATAATAGTATTTGCACTATTTTTGATTTTAACACAAGATAAAGTTAGTTATCATGTGTTATATACCCAAACTTCTAATGATATTTAGGTTATTGTTAGGACCTGTAATCATTTATTTGGCCTATAAAATTGAAGAGACTAATAAACTGTATATTGTTATTCTAATGTATTTGGGCTTGTTATCTGATATTTTGGATGGGATAATTGCAAGAAAATTAGGGGTAGCTACTGAAAAACTAAGACGAATGGATAGTCTGATTGATCTGATTTTTTGGATTTCCATAGGTATTTCTTCATGGATTATAAGCCCGAAAATTATTGAAAATCATTTGATTCTTATACTTGTTTTGATTTTATTGGAAGGATTATGCTATATAATCAGTTTTATACGATTTAAAAAAGAAACCAGTACTCATGCCTATTCATCAAAATTGTGGGGAATCACTTTACTTTTAGCCTTTACCTCAATTATTGGATTTAATTACGGAGGATTCTTCTTTTATCTTACGGTTATTGTAGGACTTATTTCTTATATAGACATTTTATTAATACTATTCCTATTGCCAAAATGGGAACACGATGTTCCAAGTTTCTTTCATGCCTATTTAATAAGAAAAAATATACCATTTAAAAGACATTCTTGGTTTCATTAAGCGGTAAAAGAATACCCTTGCATAATTCCATTAGTAAAAGTAATTAAATATGGGTTTTAAATAATGAGAGGTATGAATTTATTGAAACGATGAGGTTACACTGAATGAAAAATAAAAATAAATGAAAATTTCAATAAAAGAAAAGGATAAAAAAGATTTAACTATGGCATTATATTGCTTGCCTGGTATCTTAATTATTTATAGCATCGGGTTTATATTTAAGGATCTTATTTATGCAAGCATTGCAGTAGGTGGAGCTGTAACTGCAGGATATGGTGCTAATAAGAAAATTTTAAAATATCCTTTTGCTCCTATGATTATTTCAGTTATAGGAATGAGTGTATGTGCTTTTTTAGGTTCATTAATTGGACATTCTTATATAGGTTATATGATATGTTGTATTTTACTAGCATGTTTAGCCACTTGTGTAGGTAATATTAATCAAACCGCTTGGTGGATCGTTTTGCAATGGTCTATTGCCTTTTTTGTCGGTGGGTTTTATGTAGGTAACGTTTGGTCAGCACTACAAAGAGGAATTTTAATTCTGTTAGGTGGCTTATTTCAATCAGTATGCATTATATTTTTAATAGAAAAATTTTCATTTCAAAGAAATATTATTGATCCTGATAATCTTTTATCAATTATTAAGAATATATACGAAAATATTGATAAAAAAATACGTTTTAATACAACTATTATTTATGCGGCTTTAGCAATGATAGTTTGCTTTCTACTTATTCATATATTTAATATAAAATACTATTATTGGGTAATTATGACAGCCTTGGTTATTTTAAAACCGGATTTTATTGATACTTTAAAAAAAGCAAGTATAAGATTGTTAGGTACATTCATAGGATTTTTAATAGCCTATGGATTGATTAGGTGGAATTCGTCAAAATATAGTATGGTAATAGAAATCATTATATCATTATATTTATGTTATGTATTTGCTAATCGTAAATATGCAATATTTACAATATTCTTAACCATAAGTACAGTATTAATGTTTTCAATAAATGGCTCATCTGGTGAAGAAATAGCCATGGAAAGACTAATTTCGACATCAATAGGAGGAATATCTGCAATTTTGATAATGAGTTTAAGTTTCCTCCATCTTAAAAAAATAAAAAAGAATAGATAAAATATTGTTTATATTTATTTGAATATTTCATCTCTATGACTTTCAACCCAATCAATCATTGACTGAATAATAGGAAGTACACCTTTTCCCGTTTCAGATAAATAATATTCTACTTTGGGCGGAATTTCTAGATATGCTTTTCGTATAATTAAATTATGTTTTTCTAAATTTTTTAAAGTTTTTGAAAGCATTTTTTGAGAAATATCAGGAATGTTCTTTTTAAGTTCCCCATAGCGCATAGGAAGACCTGATTGCAGTACAACCAATATTAACAAGGACCATTTATCACTAAACCTGCTCAATATATTTCTAATAGGGCAGGAAGGATATTTTAAATCAAGGTTTCTAATTTCCATTTTTATTCTAAATATATAATACTATACTATATAATAATAAATTCAGTTAAATAAATGTTAAGGTATCGAAATTATATAATTGATATTCAATATTTCTAACTCTATAGGTTCGTAAAGAACCTAATTGTTCAGTTAACTTCATTAGTCTAATTTTGAATGATATCAAAATCATTAGATAAATGACAATAAATTTAAATTTAAAAATTAGTTATAACAAAAATATTTTTTACCATGATGATAAGAAGACTTCTAATACCCATATATTTACTACTAATATCTTCAAATTTAAAATCTCAAAAAACGGTAGATTTATCTTTGCATAATTTGAAAGCCGTAAATACGATTATGGATTTGGAAAATAGGGAGGGAGAAAAAGTAGTTAGAGCAGTGAAAGACTTGGCTGTAAAAGAATTTGACGAACCTACTTTTGTACGAATTAATTCTATAAATTTTTCGAACGGAATAATCGAAGTTAAGGTATTAAGCAGGCTCTTAGCCGATGCTCCTGATTTTGCGCGAGGATTTATTGGAATAGCTTTTCGCATTAATGATACTAATTCTAAGTTTGAAAGTATTTACCTTCGTCCTTTAAATGCAACCGTTGAGGATCAGACACGAAGAAATCGAAGCATACAATATTTTTCCTATCCGGATTTTAAATATCAACGATTGAGACAAGAATTCTGTGGTAAATACGAGTCCTATGCAGATATAGCACTTAACGAATGGATCCAGATTAGGATAGAAGTGCAAGGTGAAAAAGCTAAATTATATATAAATGATGCAAAAAAACCTTCATTTATTATTAACGATTTAAAATTGGGAGAAAATCAAAAAGGTGCAATTGGACTATTTGTTGACATCGGCACGGAAGGATTTTTTAAAGATATAAAGATAACGTTACAATAAAAAATGAATTGTATTTCGATGTTGAGATTCAAAGATAATTCTAATTTAACTTGAAATCTAAATACAATTCGTTTTTTATTACATCTAATATTTCTTTATTAATATTCACCCTACGATTCATGGATTGAGATTCTAAATACACATTATTCTTTTTATCAATAATTTCAAAATGTATATCTTTAGAACCTGAATTTTCATCACAGACCTTATTTAAGGCAGTAATTGTATTTTCGTCTAAATTTTCCAAATTAATTTTGATAGTTAGTTTCTTAGCATGTTTTCCTATTATATCGCTCAGTTCCTCAATGTTCAACACATTTATATAAACAAACCCATTATCTTTAATCATACCAACAGTGATTCTAACCAAAACAAATAAATTAGGAATTAAATATTTTTGTAAATCCAGATAATTTTTTTTAAGTTTTAACGAAATAGTTCCCGTTTTATCTTCCAAATCAAAAAATGCTATTCTTGTTCTTCCATTATTAATTTCTTTATGTTCAAAACGAGAAATCATTCCAGCTATATAAACCTCTTTGTTAATATATTTATCTTTGTTTTCATTAATCTCAGCAATATCTGTAGGTTTTATTAAAGCGATTTCATATTTATAATTATCCATAGGATGAGCTGAAATATAAATTCCAACTACTTCCTTTTCTCTGCTAAGCTTATACATGGTGCTCCATTCTTCGGTTTCAGGAATTACAGGTTTCATCACATCAAAACCGTCGTCTCCCAGATCACCAAATAAAGAATTTTGTGCAGAATTTTTATTATCTTGATAAGCCATACCGTATCTTACTAGCTTTTCAATAGTACTAGAACCATTTTCTTCTTTAAAAAATTGAGCACGATTCGTAGACAATCCATCGAATGCACCTGCCAAAACTAAATTTTCAAGCACTTTCTTATTAATATTTTTTAAGTCAGCTCTTTCAAAAAATTCAAACAAGTTCTTGTATTTTCCATTATTATATCTTTCACTTACCACAGCTTCCACAGCATTTTCTCCAATACCTTTTATAGCTCCCATCCCAAATCGGATTGCTCCCTTTTCGTTTACAGTAAACTCATAATCACTTTCATTAACATCGGGTCCGAGTACTTCAAGCCCCATATTTTTGCATTCTTCCATGAAAAAACTTAAAGTAGTAAGGTTATTTAAGTTGTTACTTAGCAGAGCTGCCATAAATTCTGCCGGATAATGGGCTTTTAAAAAAGCGGTCTGAAAAGCAATAAAAGCATAACAAGTTGAATGAGATTTGTTAAAAGCATATTGTGCAAAGGCTTTCCAGTCTTCCCATATTTTTTTTAGCTTATCCTCCGGGTGTCCACGTTCAATAGCTCCTTCAAGAAAACGAGCTTCCATTTTATTAAGAACCTGAATCTGCTTTTTACCCATAGCTTTTCTCAACACATCCGCATCACCTCTACTAAAACCAGCCAATTTTTGAGAGAGAAGCATTACTTGTTCTTGATATACGGTAATACCATAAGTATCGGCAAGATATTCTTCCATATCTTTCAGATCATAGGTAATTTCTTCTTTACCATTTTTACGGTTAATAAAGTTTGGAATATACTGTAAGGGACCGGGACGATATAAAGCGTTCATCGCTATCAGGTCTTCAAACTTATCGGGTTGTAAAGCTTTCAGGTGCTTTTGCATTCCCGGCGACTCATATTGGAATATCCCCACGGTATTTCCATTTTTAAATATTTCATAAGTTTTTTCATCATCCAATGGAAACTCATCTGGATTTAAAACTGTTCCAGTTCTCTTTCTGATGATTTCAATTGTATCACTTATTATTGTTAGTGTACGCAGCCCTAAGAAATCCATTTTCAACAGACCGGCGCTTTCCACTACAGAGTTGTCAAATTGTGAAACCAATAAAGAAGAATCTTTGGCAACAGCAACCGGTATTAAATTGGTTATATCTTCAGGAGTAATTATAACACCGCAGGCATGAACCCCAGTATTTCGAAGACTACCTTCCAATTGAAAAGCATTTTGAATAACTTTTCCTTCCAGATCGTTGTCATCAAATTTTTGCTTAAGTTGAAGAACCGGTATAGATTCTTCTTTACCAAAATCCTTAATAAGTTCATCTTCAGACTTATTTTTCAACTTGGTAAGATTTAAATTAGAAGGTAAATTTTTGGATAAACGATCCGTATCACTCAAAGGCAATTCCAACACCCTCCCCGCATCTCTGATAGCAGATCTACCTGCCAAAGTACCGTAAGTAATAATTTGAGCAACCTGATTTTCTCCATATTTATCGACCACCCATTGTATAATTTTTTCACGTCCTCTATCGTCAAAATCAATATCAATATCGGGTAAAGATACACGATCCGGATTTAAAAAACGCTCAAAAAGTAAATCATATTTAATTGGGTCTATGTTTGTAATACCGATGCAATAAGCAACGGCAGATCCAGCAGCCGAACCACGTCCGGGGCCGACAGAAACTCCCATTTTTCGAGCCTGAGAAGTAAAATCCTGAACGATGAGGAAATATCCCGGATATCCCGTTTTAGCAATAGTTTCCAATTCAAATTCCAATCGTTCTTTGGTTTCCGCAGATAAATCATTACCATATCTTTTCTTAGCTCCTTCCCAAGTAAGGTAAGCTAAATAAGCATTTTCTCCTCTTTTACCTCCATCTATCTCATCCTCTGGGTTTTTAAATTCTTCTGGAATTTCAAACTTCGGAAGTAAAACATCTCTTGTTAATTGGTAAGGTTCAAATTTCTTTATAAAGTCTTCGAAATTTTCAATAGCCTCAGGAATGTCCGCAAACAATTCAGCCATTTCGGTTTGCGATTTGAAATTGTATTCATCGTTAGGGAGACCGAATCTTTTTCCGAAACCTCTTCCTTTAGGAGTTGATTGTTTTTCGCCGTCTTTGATACACAAAAGAATATCTTGAGTTTCAGCTTCTTTTTTATTTATATAATAAATATCGTTTTGAGCTAAAACTTTAACCCCGTATTTTTTTGCAAATTTTAATAAAACTTTGTTTAGATGTTCTTCCTCGTCTAAATGATGCCTAAGTAATTCTACATAAAAATCATCCCCAAATAAACCATACCAATAAATAAACGCTTCTTCAGCCTGTTTTTCTCCAACATTTAATATTAAGCTGGGAATTTCTGAAGTTAAACTTCCGGTAGTAGCTATTAAATTTTCTTTATATAGTTCTATAAGCTCTTTTCCAACTCTAGGATATCCAGCATACAATCCTATTTTGTATCCTAAAGTAGATAATTTTGAAAGATTCTTAAATCCCTCATGATTTTTAGCAATTAAAATTTGAGTATATCTACGATCTGGATTATCCTTTGTAAATTTATTTTGTTTATAATATTCAGATATATACAATTCACACCCAATAATGGGTAATATTTCTCTCTTTAAAGGTTCCGTACTACCATCTTCTAAAATTTTGGCATTGTGTTCATTAATAGTTCCGTTGGCTTTTTTAATCTCATTAAGAAAAGCAAAAGCTCCCATTAAGTTACCTGTATCCGTTATGCCTAAAGCAGGCATATTATATTCAATAGTCTTTTTTATCAGATCAGCATGTTTACTGGTGGAAGTAAGAATTGAATAAACGGAATGATTATGAAAATGAAAATAAGAAGTATAATTTATTTCATCCAATGACTTTTTAGTACCTCCAGAAAATTCTTTACGTTGTTTGTTAAAATCTTTAACCTGAGTACGTATTACTATATCAAAAGGTTGGAAAGGTTCAGGATGGTTTTTAATAAAAGAACTAAGCTCTTCTTCGGTACAATTCAATTTATTTGCACTCACTTGATTTAGCCTAACTAATTCCCAAAAAGCCTGAGCAGTAGCATTCACATCTGCAGCAGCATTGTGAGCTTCGTCAAAACTGTGCCCGAATAATTTTTCATATAATTCGGAAAGTTTTGGAAATTTGAAACCACCTCCCATCCCACCGGGAAGCGCACAAAAGTCTACGCCTTCACGAGCAGTATCAATTAAAGAAAGATCAGCAATCTTATTCTGTATAGATTTTCTATAAAATTCGGCTCCGACAATAGGAATATCAAAAGCAATATTCTGTCCTACCAAAATTGGATTTTTGTCTAATACAGCATTAAATTGCTCAAGTACGGAAGTAAGGTCATGCCCTTCAGCTAATGCTTTTTCAGTACTGATTCCATGAATTTTCTGGGCATTAAACGGAATGTCATATCCTTCAGGTTTAATAATATAATCATAGTTTTCAATTAAATTACCATTTTCATCATGCAATTGCCAGGCAATTTGAACCATTCTTGGCCAATTTTCAGTATCAGAAACAGGAGCATTTGCATTAGCCGGTAGACCAGTGGTTTCAGTATCAAAAACTAAGAATTTCATGATACAAAGTTAGTGATTTCCTAATGAATTATTGATTATAAATACGGCAAATACAGTACTTTAAAATGATATAAATTTTAATAATAAAGAAATTAGTTAAGTTAAATTTTAATGCTAACTAATAACTATTTTATGTAAATATAAGGCAATAAATGTAAATTTTATATTTTATAAAATGTATAAGAGATATGGAAAGAATTATTAGTTTCTTGTTTTATAATTGAAAAGTTCTTAAAAAATAAAATTGTTCTATTCAAAAAGTAATTAAAATATAAATCTAATTTCAATTAAAGTTTTTATTATGACAATATGTTTGGAATCATTTTTGTTTATTTTATTCTAAAAAGTAATTAAAACCTATGGCATGGAAAATAATATTATTGAAAAACTTCAAAAAGAAGTAGGATTAAGTGAAGAACAAGCTATAAAATCCTTACATATTATAAAAGACTATATGGATAATGAAAATATTCATGTAGATTGGGAAAAGTTTTTTAAAGGAAAATATGAACATTTTAAAGATACAGTTACTTCTTTTTTTAGTAAAGTAGGAGATAAGGTTGAAGACTGGAGCGATAAAATAGGAGATAAGGTTGATGATTTGACTACAGAAACCAAACGGAAAATAAGAGACGTATCTAAAGATAAAGACTAATGGAGTATATCAACAAATGCCATGGAAGCTTATTATTAAGCTTCCTTTTTTATTAATATTAGTAAGGCTAGAATAATATTTTGAATTTAACACTTACCTCAATTTTAGGAACATAATTTTAAAATAGTAGAAGCTATGAAGTGATAATAGTAATAAATGGAATCTTTTTTATATAAAAATATCAAATAACTCATAAAATATGTATTTTTGTATCTCTCCTTTAATAAGATAAAAATGTTACTATTAAAATTTGGAGGCACAAGTGTAGGAAGTGCCGAACGTATTAAGAATTTGGCTGAATTAACTAAAGGGAAAAAACCTAAAATAGTTGTTTTATCAGCAATGAGTGGTACTACAAATTCCTTAGTGGAAATTTCTCAAGCATTATATGAGAAAAATATACAAAAGGCAAAAGAACTTATAGACACTCTGGAAAATAAATATAGAAACGAAGTAAAAGACTTATATAAGAATGAAACTATCTTAAAAAAAGGTAATGAACTACTAGATGAATATTTTGGTTATTTATCTTCATTTCTAAAATTTCCTTTATTTACTTCGAAGGAAGAAAAAATAATTTTAGCACAAGGAGAACTTCTTAGTACACATATGTTTCATTTCTATATGAGTGAAATAGGAGAGAAGACTCTACTTCTTCCAGCCTTAGACTTTATGAGAATAAACAAAGATGGGGAGCCTGATTTTCCTTATATCGAAGAGCATATTAAAGAAGAACTTAAAAAATATCCAGATATAAATTATTTCATTACTCAAGGATACATATGTAGAAATGCCCAAGGAGACATTGATAATTTACAGAGAGGAGGAAGTGATTATACGGCTTGCATAATCGGAGCAGTTATAGACGCAGAAGAAATACAAATCTGGACAGATATAGATGGAATGCATAATAATGATCCACGATTTGTTGACAAAACCCATCCAATAAGCGAATTAAGTTTTGAAGAAGCAGCAGAATTAGCTTATTTTGGAGCAAAAATTTTGCATCCAACATGCATTCTTCCCGCACAAAAAAGAGGAATACCCGTAGCCTTAAAAAATACAATGCAGCCTGAGGCTAAAGGTACTTTAATAGGTAATATAAATACCCCTGAAGGTATTCGTGCCGTAGCGGCAAAAGATGGTATTTACGCTATTACCATTAAAAGCGTTAGAATGCTATTAGCTTATGGATTTCTTAAAACCATATTTGAAATATTCGATAAGTACAAAACCTCAATTGATATGATTACAACTTCGGAGGTTGCCGTTTCTTTGACTATAGACAATTCATCTAACTTGGATAATATCTTAAAAGAGTTAAATGAAATTGCCAATGTTGAAGTTGAAAAAGATCAAACAATTATCGCAATAGTAGGAAATATTGCTAAAAATGAAGCGGGGTATGCAGTTAAAATTCTCGATGCCCTAAAAGACATACCTTTGCATATGATTTCTTATGGAGGAAGTGAACATAATATTTCTGTAGTAATAGATAGTGTAAATAAAAAAGAAGCTTTACAAGCACTTAATACTAAACTTTTCGGATATTAAAATATTCAATATAAATTAACTATAAAGAATTACGTCTTTAAAAAAGCTTTTAAGAAACGCCTTAATAGCTTTTTTTATCTTTATAAATAAAATTTTATACTAATTTAAGTATAAATCAAATACATTATTAAGTTGAATAAAACGGCAATAATAATAGGAGCAACCGGATTAGTAGGTAGTAGTTTATTAAATTATCTGTTAAAAAGTTCAAATTATACGAAAGTAATTATTCTAGCTAGAAAAAATATTGAAATTAAACATCAAAAACTAATTTGCTACCAAATTGATTTTGATTCAATTGAATCCTACAAAGATTTAATTACAGGAGATGATTTCTTTTGTTGTTTAGGAACAACATTAAAAAAAGCTCATACTATTGGAAACTTTAAAAAGGTTGACTTTATTTATCCATTGCAATTTGCCCAAATAGCTAAAACCAATAAGGTGAAAAATTTTTTATTAATATCTTCTATTGGTGCTAATTCAGAATCAGGTAATTATTACATTAAAACTAAAGGGCAATTAGAGGATAAAATCAAAGAGTTGTTTTTTCATGGAACTTTCATTTTTAGGCCATCGATTTTAAAAGGTCATCGAAATGAACTTCGACTTAAAGAAAAAATAAGCGAAATATTTTTATCTATATTTTCATTTTTATTATTAGGGAAATTAAAAAAATACAGACCTATCTTGGCAACACAAGTAGCAAAAGCTATGTATATAGAAGCTCAAAAGGGCTTAAAAGGAATATATATTTTTGAGTCGGATGTCATGCAAAATATAGAATAGAATTTTATCTAAAAATATTCCACTATTCTATAATAAAAAACTAACGAAAAAATATAGCAAAAAATAGTAAAAGTGTACATAAATTAGGAGAAAACTAAATGATTTCATAAAATTAGCTAAAATGGTAAATATGAATGTGCAAATTCAATCTAATAAACTGCAATACTATGAAAATTAAACATTTATAGATGGAAAAAATTGCATATTAGAAAATAAAAAAGGAAACATTAATTATAATATTGGTAAAAAATTTCTAATTTCGCGAAAAATTATTCATATGAATCTGGTAATTGTTGAATCGCCTGCAAAGGCCAAAACAATAAAAAAATTTTTAGGAAAAGATTTTGAAGTTGAATCAAGTTATGGTCATATAACAGATCTGGCTAAAAAGGATATGGGGATAGATATGAAAACCTTAGAACCTATATACCAGGTTTCCACGGATAAAAAAGAAGTCGTGAAGAAACTTAAATCTTTAGCAAAAAAAGCGGATACAGTTTGGTTGGCTTCCGATGAAGACCGTGAAGGAGAAGCCATTGCCTGGCATTTATTTAATGAATTAAATTTAAAATCTGAAAATACTAAAAGAATAGTTTTTCATGAAATAACCAAAAATGCCATTCAAAAAGCCATTCAAAATCCCAGAACCATTGATATTAATTTAGTAAATGCGCAACAAGCTAGAAGAGTATTAGACAGATTAGTAGGGTTTGAAATGTCGCCTATTCTATGGTCTAAAGTAAAAGCAGGTTTATCTGCAGGCAGGGTCCAATCCGTAGCAGTTCGTTTAATTTGTGAAAGAGAAAAGGAAATTGAGAAATTTATTCCGGTTCCCATTTATAAAGTAGAGGCAGATTTTTATAACAAATCAAAAAATTTATTAAAAAGTAAATTAAACACAGATTTTGCTGATTATTCGCAAGCATTAGATTTTATACAAAGAGCAAAAGGAAAAATATTTTCCATTTCCAATGTTGAAACTCGTCCAAGTAAAAGAAGCCCATCAGCTCCTTTTACAACATCTACCTTACAACAGGAAGCCTCAAAGTTAGGATTCTCAGTAAGTAGGACTATGATGATTGCTCAACAACTATACGAATCGGGATACATTACATATATGAGAACCGATAGTGTAAATTTATCCGAAGAAGCAATTAATTCAGCTAAAAGTGTTATTGTAAAAAATTTTGGTAACGAATATTTACACACACGTCAATATACCACTAAAAATAAATCAGCACAAGAAGCTCACGAAGCCATACGACCAACAAATTTATCTATGCAGGAGGCAGGGGCAGATGATTCTCAAAAAAAATTATATCATTTAATATGGAGAAGAACTTTAGCTTCACAAATGTCTGATGCAAGATTAGAAAGAACCATTGTAGATATATCCGCTTCGGATTTAAAAGAAAAATTTATTACAAAAGGCGAAGTAATTATTTTTGACGGATTTTTAAAAGTTTATCAGATCCAAAAAGATGAAGACTCTCCAGAAGAGGATAATGAAGGTCTATTGCCGAAAGTGGAAAAAGGTGAGATAGTACAATTATTACAAATCATAGGAGAAGAAAAATTCAGCAGACCTGCACCAAGATATAACGAAGCATCTTTAGTAAGAAAATTAGAAGAACTGGGTATTGGTCGTCCTTCTACCTATGCACCTACAATTTCCACCATTCAGAAAAGACAATATGTTGAAATAAGAGATTTAGATCCTAAGCAAAGAGAAGTAAAGAAAATATTATTAAAAAATGATAATATTAAAGAAACAATAGAAGTGGAAAATTACGGAGGAGATCGAAGAAAACTTATGCCTACCGATATTGGATTGGTAGTGAATGAGTTTTTAACTGAACATTTTCCCACTATTCTAGATTATGGTTTTACCGCAAAAGTAGAAGAAGACTTTGATAATATTGCAGGCGGAAATGAGAATTGGAAAGAGATGCTATCCGGATTTTATAGTGACTTTCACCCGCATGTAGAAGAGGTTAAAGAAACAGCCGAAAGAGCTACTGGAGAAAGATTGCTAGGACAAGATCCGATAAGCGGAAAAAATATCTATGCACGAATTGGGAGATTTGGACCAATGATTCAGATGGGAGAAACAGAAGAGGAAGAAAAACCGAAGTTTGCCGGTTTAATGAAAGGGCAACATATAAATTCAATTACTTTAGAAGAAGCACTTAAATTATTTGAGCTTCCAAGGTATTTAGGGGATTACGAAGATAAAAAAGTGGAAGTAAATACAGGCAGATTTGGTCCCTATGTAAAACATAATAACAAATTTTTTTCTCTCAAACCTAAAGAAGGAGACGAAATTGCTACCATAACATTAGATAGGGCGATAGAATTAATAGAAGCTAAAAGAGAGGCTGATAAGAATAAATTTATTAAAGCTTTTGAAACCGAAGATCCTATCATAGAGATTTTAAATGGAAGATGGGGACCTTATATAAAACAAGGGAAAGAAAACTTTAAAATACCTAAAGAGGTTGAAGTAGATAAATTAACCCTTGAAGATGTTAAAAAAATTATCTCAGAAACAGGAAGTAAAGCTAAGTCAAAAAGCAAAACAAAAAAGAAATAAGTTGGAGGCATTACGGCATTTTTTGCATCCGGTAGATGAATCTCTGTTATATGGGCTGCCTGATTCTGTAGGAAGTAAGATACAATTCTACTGGGATGATAAATTAGAAGAGAACAGTATAGTAATTATCGGTTGCCCTGATTTACGGGGAACCGGACATAGTAAAGAATTTTCTAACTTACGATTGATACGTGAAGAGTTCTATCGATTAATATGGAATGACTGGAATATAAAATTATATGATTTAGGCGATATCATACCAGGAGATGAATGGGAAGATACAGATTTTGCTTTAAAAAAGGTCTTGGAAGAGTTATTGGAAATGAAAGTTCAACCCATAGTTTTAGGAGGAAATATGGGATTGAATTATACTGTTTATAAAGCACTTTCCATACTAAATAAACCCTTAAATTATACTGCGGTTGATAATAAAATTGAAATTGAAAACGCGAAGAGAAAATTAACCGATAAAAATTATCTATCTAAGATGATAGTGGAAGATGTAAATTTGTTGTTCAATTTTACCAATATAGGCTATCAAAGTTACTATGTATCTCAATCCACATTAAAAAAATTCAATACCCTTGATTTTGAGGGAATACGTTTAGGAAATATTGCTAGTAATATAAAAGATTCAGAACCGGTCTTTAGAAGTTCCGACTTTGTAGGAATTAATTTAGATTCGGTAGAATCCTATGATGGAACCCTTTCAACCGGAAGTACGGTAAATGGATTTACAAATAGAGAAATATGCAGTATATCAAGGTATGTAGGCTTGTCCAAGCAAATTAAAATAATCGGTATTTATAATTTTTTAGGATATTCATACAATAAAATGAATGAAAAGTTAGTTTCACAAATGCTATGGTATCTCATTGATGGTAAAAATCAGCAAGAGTATTATGAGAATGATGAATATATTAAATATACAGTCATACATGAAGATAAAGAACTGGTTTTTTTAAAAGATAAGTATGTTGATAAATGGTGGTTATCTATAGATATTGAAGGCGATGGAAATGCGGTTTTTTTAGTTCCTTGCTCGTTGAATGATTATAAAGATGCTTTAGAAGGAAATGTTCCAGAACGCTATTGGAAAACCTTTAAAAAATTTTTATAAAAAGATGAGAAGATTAAAATACCTCTAATTTTATTTAAGTGACAAAAAAATTTTTAAATAAAATAAAAAAATAGTAGTTTTACAATTTTTAAAAAGAAATATTTTGGTTATAATGAGAAAAATATTATTACTCTTATTGGCAGCAACAACAATAATTTCTTGTAAATCGACCAGGAAAGGTAAAGCAGGAAAGCCGGGAGTTAAAGGAGAGGTTGTAATTACAGAAAAAGGTCAACAATGGAATAATAAAAAACCTTATGGTATGGTACCTATTCCAGGTGGAGCTTTTGTTTTAGGACAGTCAGATATGGATTTCACAGGAACAAATACTAAAGCGCCTTTAACTACCGTTACAGTTTCAGCCTTTTATATGGATGACACGGAAGTAACAAATGCAGAATATAGAGTGTTTGTTAAATATGTTAGAGATTCAATTGTTCGTTCACTTTTAGCAGAAAGAGGAGGTGAAGAAGGCGGAGAAGGAATTGGGAAATATTCATATTTAAATAAAAAATCAGAAAAAGAACAAACTGCATATCAACAGATGTTAGAAGAGCAGGGAGGGAGAGATGGTTACGATGAATCTAAAAAATTGGATTGGTCGGTTCCATTAGAATGGAATACATCACGATATCCTGACGTTGCCTATGCAGAAGTATTGGAATCTTTATATTACCCACCTGAAGAAAGATTTAACTACGAAAGAGTTATTGATCCAAGAAAGTTAATTTATCAATTTACCTGGATAGACCAACTTGAAGCTGTGAAAAATAAAGGAAGAGGTGAAGATTTCTTAAAAAGAGAAGAGATAGCTATTTATCCTGATACTACTGTTTGGCTAAGAGATTTTAATTATTCATTTAATGAACCCTTATTTGAGCAATATTTCTGGCATAAGGCCTACTCTAAATATCCTGTCGTAGGTGTAACTTGGGATCAGGCAAGAGCTTTCTGTGCTTATAGTACAAAATCTAAAAACGATTTTAATCAAAGTAGAAAAAGAAAACTTGATAAAATATTTCCCTATAGACTACCTTCAGAAGTGGAATGGGAATACGCAGCAAGAGGTGGTCTTGAAAATGCTCCTTATCCTTGGGGAGGCCCTTATCTAATTGACGATAGAGGCTGTTATTTGGCTAACTTTAAACCTAAGCGAGGTGATTATATGGAAAGTGAGAATGGATTCTTATATACAGCTCCTGTAAAATCTTTTCTTAAAAATGGATTCGGTCTTTATGATATGGCAGGTAATGTATCTGAATGGACCATTTCAGCTTATAACAATAGCTCCTATATTATATCATCCACATTAAATCCTTATTTAGGTAACAGAATTGAAGACCCGAGAAAAGTTATTAAAGGCGGTTCATGGAAAGATATCGGATACATGTTAATGGTTAACGAAAGAGATTGGGAACATAAAGATTCTGCGAGAAGTTTTATTGGATTCAGAAGAGTTCAAACCATACCGGAAGGAGCTAAAGGAAAATTTCCACCTATAAAAAAACAAGCTCCGGTAAGATAAAATATAATTATAAAATAAATAAATATTAAATATAAATAATTAAATTTAAAAAGATGGCATTGAAAACAAAAACGAAGGATAAGGTATTAAATATGGTGTACTCATTGGGTGCAGCAGTAGTTATCGTTGGAGCATTATTTAAAATTAATCACTGGGGATTAGGGCCTATTACAGGAAGTACTATACTTGCAATAGGATTAATTGTAGAAGCATTTATATTTGTAGTATTTGCATTCGATCCACCTCCAGCAGAATATGAATGGGAAAAAGCATATCCTGAATTATTAAATGGTGCACCGGCAGGAAAAAAATCAAAGCCGCAGCCGCAAATGCAAGAAGCAGAAATCTCATTATCTAATAAATTAGATGAAATGCTTTCTCAAGCTAAATTAGATGCAGGATTACTAGAAAGACTCCGCGGAGGAATTGAAAACTTTGGTAATGCTGTTGAAGGCATAAACAAAACAGTGGAAGCAAGTTCAGTTACAGAAAAATACAAAAATCAGTTAAGTATAGCTTCTTCACATTTGGAACGCCTAAATGCATTGTATCAGTTACAATTAGATAATGGTAAAATTTATACTGAAGCAAATCAAAAATTTGTTGATGATTTATCAAAAGCTGGAGAGTATTCACATACATTCCAACTACAATTAGCTGAATTAACAGCAAATCTAAATAATTTAAACAAAGTATATGGTGGTATGCTTAATGCCATGAAAGCTTAATAATTTTAAATTAAAAATTAAATAAGTAAAAATGGCAGCAGGAAAACAGACACCACGCCAGAAGATGATAAACCTAATGTATTTAGTGTTTATATCAATGCTGGCAATGAATGTGGATAGAGAAATTTTGCGTTCTTTTGAAGGAATTAATGAATCCTTGCAATTATCCACAAAATTAACTGATGAAAATAATAAAACCTTTTACGAACAGATAGAGGCTAAAAAAGCTGAAGGAAAAGAAGGATATGAGGAAATAGCTAAAAAGTCCGATGAAGTAAAAAATCAAGCAAAAGAAGCTATAGATGCGATTCAAAATGTTAAAAAGAATCTTACAGAAATAGCTGACTATAGACCTCCTTCCGCGGGAGAAGAAACAAACTATAATTCTCTTCAAAATACAGATGTAGTTAATAAAGTATTCTTTGTTAATGATAACACTCCAACTAAGGAGGTACAAGAGATGATTACGAAAGTTCAAAACTTTACAAAATTTATACTTCAAGGAGCAGGAGAAAATGCAAAAATGAGAATTGAGCAATTGTTCGATTTTTCAGATAAACAAAATAAACCTTGGGTTGTAAATCAATTTTATGATCAACCTATGATTTCTGCACTAACAAATCTAACAAGATTAGAATCTAATATTAGAACGGAAGAAGGAAATAGGGTTAGAGATTTATTAGCTAATAAACTTGAAGATGAAATAGAATTGAAAGCATTTGTACCTATAGTATCCGCTCCAAAATTCGTTAGAGCAGGAGAAAAATTCAATGTTGTAATCGGTTTTGGAGCCTATGATAACACTCTTAAAGGATCAATTACATTAAACGGACGTAATATTCCTTTATCAGGTGGAAAAGCGGTTGTTAATATGGTAGCTTCGGGTATAGGAAAACAAAGTTTATCAGGAAATATATCTTATCAAACTCCAGGAGGGATAAAAACTGAAAAATTTAATGAAACTTACGAAGTTGTTCAAGATGTTGTTAAGGATTTACCGACAGGCGGTACAGTTGTTGCAGATAAAATGAATGTTGTTTATAGGGGAGTTGATAATCCAATGAGTGGTTCGGTTACCGGTGTAGATGCATCAACAATAAGTATGACCACATCTAATGGTAGTCTATCAAAATCTGGTAAAGGGTGGATTTATAAAGCCGGATCAGGCACAACGACATCATTTACAATTTCAGGAAAAACATCTTCAGGAAAAACAGTTTCTACTACTGTAGGGTTTAGAATTAAAAATGTACCAAAAGCACAAGGAACTATACGTGGAGCAAATGTTGTAAGTATGCCAGGTAGCTCTGTACCTAATCAAACTGTATCTGCTGCTATACCGGATTTCGAATTCCCGGTTACATTTAATGTAACAGGATTCAAATTGAAAAGACCAGGTGCGGCTGCAAGACCATATTCTGGTAATTCATTGAGAGCTGCTGCTGATTATCTTAAAGGTTTAAAATCGGGAGATCAAGTATTAATATTTGATATCGCTGCAACTGCTTCAGGAATATCTCAACAAAGTATTTCACCGATACTTATCAATGTTCAATAATAAAGAAATTAATAATACTATTTTAACATGAAATCTTTACTAATTAGTTTGGCAATCTTAACATGTTCAGGAGCATTCGCACAAAATATATTAAATGCTAAATCACCTGTTGAATTAAGAGAAATGAGAGAAGAAAGGTATGATATTGTAAATGGTACAGATACAATCTCTACTGCTCCTACTGTATTACCTTATGGATATATTGAAGATAAAGATATTCTATGGTCTAAAGTAGTATGGGAGATTATTGATTTAAATGAAAAATTAAATCAACCATATTATTATGCACACGACGATGTATCAACAACTTATATCTCTTTATATGATGCTCTTTTTAATGGAATAGATTCAGGGAAAATTACTGAAGTTTATGACGATGATAACTTCACATCAAGGATTTCTCCAGAAAATCTCCAAAATAAGATTCAAGCTATAAGAGAATCGGAATGGCTTCAAGATAAAAGGGCATCTGGTGAAGAAATTACTGCGCAAGATTTGATTGAAGGAGTGGATAATTATAAGACTGATACTCGTAGTGTAAAATTGATTAAGATTAAAGGAATGTGGTATATTGATAAGCGACTTGGGCAAATGAAATATCGTTTGTTAGGGCTCGCTCCGATGGGGCCTGATCCACAAGTGCTTGGTTTAACTGAGGCTACCATGTTAGGCTATCAAGGAGATGATGAGATGATTGATTTATTCTGGATATTTTATCCTGGAGCTAGAGAAGTATTATCAAGTTGTACAGTGTTTAATCCTAAAAATGGATCTTCATATATTACTTATGATGATGTATTAAATGCTAGAAGATTTAGTTCCATTATATATAAATCTCAATCTGAATATGGAGATGGATTGATTACAAATTACATTCCAGGTGATGCAAAAGCTCAGCTTGAAGAGAGCAATAGGATTAAAAATGAAATTCTACAGAAAGAAAATAATATGTGGAATTACTAATGATAATTTTTTTTAAATGTATATATAGTCCTGAATCAAATTTTTGATTCAGGATTTTTTTTAAATTTGCTTATGATTAACACTACTTTTGATTATAAAATATTATGGTAGATTACTTTATTGTCGGACAAGGATTAGCTGGTTCATGTTTGGCTCACAAACTTCATAAAGAAAATAAATCATATAAAATCATTGATATTGTTTCAAATTCTGCATCATTTGTATCCTCAGGAATGTATAATCCTGTAGTATTAAAAAGGTTTACACCCGTTTGGAATGCTGAACCCGAGATAGAAAAATTATATCAAGTATTTAGAGAATTTGAAGATTTATTAAAAGTTAAGTTAGTATATAATTCAGATTTATATAGAATCTTTGCCAATGAAGATGAAGTAAAAACCTGGAAAAAAAAGTCTGAAAGAAATGAAAATTTAAAACCTTTTTTAGATACACAAATTTATAATTCTATAAATCCATATATTAAAGCAGATTTCGGTATGGGTAAAGTATTTAAGTCAGGTAAAATATTTGTTAGAGAACTTTTAAGAGAATTCAGAAAATTCTTACTTAAAAATAATAATTTGATAGATGATATTTTTGATTTTAGTTTTTTAAAAAAAGATAATGGATTTTATAATTATAAAGGAATTAAAGCTTTAAAAATTGTTTTTTGTGATGGATATGCTTTAAAATATAATCCTTATTTTAGCTATCTTCCTATGGAAGGCGTCAAAGGTGAAACTATGGTTATTCATGCAAATGGATTAGAACTTACTGATATTGTGAAATCTAAGGTTTTTATTATGCCTATGGAAAAAGATTACTATTATGTGGGTGCTACCTATCATTATCGTGAAATTAATGATGAAATATCTGAAGAAGGACAAAATGAATTAATTACTAATTTAAATAAATTTTTAAAAATAGATTATAAGATAATAAAAAAATTTGCAGGAATACGACCAACAGTAGTTGATAGAAGACCTCTCTTAGGAGAACATCCTGAATACGAAAATATGTTTATTCTTAATGGATTAGGAAGTAGGGGGGTGATGTTAGCACCAACGATGGCTAATGAACTCTATGAATTCATGGAGAATTCAAAAGAATTACTTTCTGAGGTCAATATTAAAAGATTTAATTAATATAAATGGGAAATTCAAATATTATTGTAATAGGTATTATTGTTATTACTAGTATAATCAGTATCAAAGGATTTAATGATCAAGAATTTTTTGATAGATACAAATTCAATATAAGAGCAATCTTAATAGATAAGCAATGGGATAGAATGATAGTTTCTGCTTTTTTACATGGAGATATAGCTCATCTTTTTTTTAATATGTATACCTTTTATTTCTTTTCAAGTTTAGTATTAAATTACGGTACTATTTTATTTATACTAACTTATTTCGGGTCAATTATTGGGGGTAATACATTAGCATTGTTGATGCATAAAAATAATCCGTATTATAGCGCTATAGGAGCGTCTGGAGGAGTGTCTGGGATTTTGTTTGCATCTATCATTTTAGATTCTCAAATTCCAATTGGAATTTTTCCTTTGCCTTTTTCAATTCCAGGATGGATTTTTGGTATTATTTATTTGACATATTCATTATATGGAATGAAGACTCAATTAGGTAATATTGGTCATGATGCGCATTTAGGGGGAGCAATCTTTGGTATTTTATGTGGACTAGGGTTTGTATTTTTGTTTCCCAACCATCCTTATATATATTTTAATCCTTTATATTTTTTATTAATGATGATACCTCTTGTTTATTTGGTCTTTATTTCTTTTTTCAATGATAAAAATAAGTAGAAATATCATAACTTTAAATTTCTGTAATTATTGAATAATAAGGTGTTAGATACAAGAAAATACACAAGGCTAAAATTAAAAATAAAAAAAGTTCAAAAATATTATTTTAAAATTCTAAATCCTATTTCACAATTTAAGCATTGTCTTTTTAAACATTTATTATTATATAAATATAAGAATGCCTGAGAATCTAAAGCTGACTTACATTTAATACCTAAATTTTTATAATTGGATATGATCGAATTATTTTCGTGTTCAATCTCGTAAAGGATTTCAAAGATTTCTTCATCTAAGGAATTTCCAATGCTTTGAGAATAAGCAAATTTTATAGGTAAAAAAGCATTAAGAATTAATAAATTTTTTTGAGATATAGATAATTTTTTTTCGAAATATTTTGTTGTTTTTTTATCGAATACATAATGATCATTCCAATATATAGAAGCTTTTACGTCGTCTAGTAATTGATAATATTGCTGAACTGTTTTTATTCCTATTACATAAGAAAATAAATTCTGATATATGGATAGTAAATTTGCAAGTTGAGATAATCTGAGAGAAGGAAAATTAAAGGGTCTCAGTCTCATGTATTTTATTTCGATTAATTGCGTTGGAATGTTATATTTTGATTGTATAAATTTATATTCATTGAATAAATTTTGTGGATAATCATCCATATAATTGTTTAATTCATGAGTGACTCCAAATAATAAGGATTCCATATTAAATTTATTTTTTGAAATCTTTCGGATGATCTTATAATCTATAGATAAAAATATCTGTTCAAAAGCTTCAGCATTAATTTTTAGACCAAATGTGTATGCTAAAACAGCACCAAGGGTGGCTTCCCAATCATTCTTTTTTAGTTTGAGAATTTGGTAAATATGCTCACATTTACTTTTGAGTTTTTCTAAATACAGATTTTCAGAGAAATTTAAAAATTCTGAATCTAAACAATTACTGATTAACTTTTCACAAGGAATAAAATCGAATGAATTTTCTTTTAAAAAAGTATAATTATTCTTAATTTCATCAGATATATAAGTTTTCAATTCAAGGATTGGAAATGATGAGTTATGAATTTTACAATCTTTGTCATCGAACTCATATACTACATGTAATATTACATTTTTATAACTTTTGTTATGATCATGTTTATGCTTAATCCAATCAGATGATCTTACGTGAATTTCAATATTACCATTCCATTCAACAGAATCAATTTTTATTTTAGCAAATAAAAAATCAGGTCCGGCATTCGTATTATAAGTACCGACATTAATAATATCAATTTTTTTCCCTTCTATAGTATATAAATGTAGAGTATTAAATTTTTTAAATTGCCATATATGATGCAGTAATTTTTCTTTTATCATGGAAGTAGTTCAAAGTAATTAATAAGATAAAAGTAATAAAAAATAAAAAAGTTTTAGCCAATAAGCTAAAACTTTTTTAGTGATTTTTGTAGAATAAATATTATTATCTTTTTTCAATATCTACGTAATCGCGTTTTGGACTACCTATATAAATTTGTCTTGGTCTATTTATTGGCTCACTATTCATTCTCATTTCTTTCCATTGTGCAATCCATCCAGGTAATCGTCCTAAAGCAAACATGATGGTAAACATTTCTGTAGGAATGCCTAATGCTCTATAGATAATTCCTGAATAAAAATCAACATTTGGATATAATTTCTTTTCAATGAAATAAGGATCATTTAAAGCTACTTCTTCTAATTTTTGGGCAATTTCAAGAGTTTCATCTTCAACACCTAATCTACTGAATACGTCATCAGCAACTTTTTTAATTACTTTAGCTCTAGGATCAAAATTTCTATATACCCGATGTCCAAATCCCATTAAGCGGAAGCTATCATCTTTAGATTTAGCCTTATCAATCCATTTTTGAAGATCTCCGCCATCATTCTTAATCATTTCTAACATTTCGATTACCGCTTGATTTGCCCCCCCATGTAATGGTCCCCAAAGAGCAGAAACTCCTGCGGAGATAGAAGCAAATAAACCTGTTTGAGCAGATCCTACCATTCTAACAGTAGAAGCAGAACAATTTTGCTCATGATCTGCGTGTAGTATTAACAGCTTATTAATGGCATCTACCACAACTTCATCAATTTCTAAATCTTCAGTAGGCATTCTGAACATCATTTGATAGAAGTTATGTGGATAATCTAATCTATTATTGGAATAATTTAGAGGTAAACCTAGTTTTAGGCGATAAGTCCAGGCGCATAAAACAGGAAATTTACCTAAAAGTAATGTATATGCATTATATAAGTCTCTTTCTGATTTAACATTTACAGCATGAGGATTGAAGGCAGTTAAAGCACTTGTAAGTGTTGATAATACCCCCATTGGATGCGCAGAGCGAGGAAATGCTTTTAAAATTTGTTTCATTTCTTCACTTACCAAGCTATTCTTTTTTATATCTGCTTCAAATTGATTTAATTGTTTCAACGTTGGAAGCTCGCCTTCTAATAATAAATACATAACCTCTGTAAAGGTTGATTTTTTTGCAATTTGTTCAATGGGATAACCTCGATAATATAATTGACCTAAATCTCCATCGAGGTATGTAATTTTACTCTTTGTGGCACCTGTATTCTTGAAGCCAACATCTAAAGTAATAAGTCCAGTCTCATCTCGTAGTTTAGAAATATTTATACCTCTGTCCCCTATAACACTCTCAACAATCGGATATTCATATTCTTTGCCTTCATAGGATAATTTTACTGTGTCTGACATATTTAAGTTCTTTCTTATTTTATTAGTTGTTTTATGCTTGTGAAATATATGAAATTATATTATTCGAAAAAAAAATTATAGTTGAAATATTAAAAAATACGTGCATAAATAACGAATCTTTAAACAATTGTTAAGAGGTAATTTCTTTTTAATTAACAGTAAGTAAAAAATTTAATTTTAATAAAATTGAAAAATTTCAACTATTGTTAATTCTGATATAAGTTAAATTTTTCAATTTATCATAATAAAAAACGGAAAGATTTATTAAACCCTCCCGTTTTTTTATTTATGTTTAATTTAAAATTAAATTATCTCTTAACTTTAAAAGCTTTAAATTGAGGGTAAACTGCTACTTCACCTAAACTTTCTTCAATTCTTAATAATTGATTGTATTTAGCCATACGATCAGATCTTGAAGCAGAACCTGTTTTAATTTGACCGCAGTTTAAAGCTACAGCAAGATCAGCAATTGTGTTATCTTCTGTTTCTCCTGAACGATGAGACATTACTGCAGTATATCCAGCATTTTGAGCCATTTGTACAGCGTCAATAGTTTCTGTAAGAGTACCGATTTGGTTAACTTTAATTAAAATTGAGTTACCCACTCCTTGTTTAATACCGTCTTCAAGTCTTTTAACATTGGTTACAAATAAATCATCTCCAACTAATTGGACTCTTTTACCAATTTTTTCAGTAAGTATTTTCCATCCGGCCCAATCATTTTGATCCATACCATCTTCAATTGAGATAATTGGATATTTTTCTGTTAATTCAGCTAGATAAGAAGCTTGTTCTTCACTTGTTCTAACTTTACCTCCTTGACCTTCAAAAATTGAATAATCGTATTTATTATCTTTGAAAAACTCGGAAGATGCACAATCTAATGCTAACATAACGTCTTGACCTGGAGTATATCCAGCTTTTTTAGTCGCATCTAGAATGGTATCTAATGCATCTTCAATATTTTTAAAGTTTGGAGCGAAACCACCTTCATCGCCAACAGCAGTACTTAAGCCTCTGTCATGTAAAACTTTCTTTAGAGAGTGGAATATTTCTGCGCCCATACGAATAGCAGTAGTATAACTATCTGCAGCAACCGGCATAATCATAAATTCTTGAAATGCTATGGGAGCATCAGAATGAGCACCAGCATTGATAATATTCATCATTGGAACAGGAAGTACTTTACCATTTACTCCTCCTACGTAACGATATAAAGGTAGACCTAATTCTTTTGCAGCAGCTTGAGCAACGGCTAAAGAAACACCTAATATAGCATTGGCGCCTAATTTTCCTTTATTAGGAGTTCCATCTAGGTCAATCATTGTTTTATCTATTAAAGCTTGTTCAAAGACATCAACTCCAACTAATTCAGGTGCAATAACATCATTTACATTTTCAACAGCTTTTAAAACTCCTTTTCCTAAATATTCTTTTTCTCCGTCTCTTAATTCAACAGCTTCATATTCACCGGTAGATGCTCCAGATGGAACAGCAGCTCTTCCCAAAGTTCCATACTCAGTGATTACATCAACTTCTACTGTTGGATTACCTCTGGAATCCAAGATTTGTCTTGCATGAATTTGTGCTATTAGACTCATAATATTATAAAATTTGTTTGTTAAAATTTTATACAAAAATACTCATTTATTAATATATAAGAGATATGAATAATCGTTTTTTTATTGTAAAACACTTTAGGCTTTTAAGGTGAAATAAATTTTAAGCATACAGGCATATCTAACTTAATGTTTTGATTGGTATCATGCAATAATCCGTATTTTAGATCAATCGAAAATACTTGAATGGTGTCACTATCTTGATTGGCTACTATTAAAAATTTACCATTAGGAGAAATTACAAAATTTCTAGGGTTAATATTGGTTCTCTCATAATCTATAGGAGTTAATTTCCCTGTATTTTCATCAATTTTAAAAATTGAAATACCGTCTTTTTTTAAACGATTAGATGAATATAAAAATTTCCCGTTAGGATGTATATGGATATCCGCGCTACCTTCAGCTTTATATTCATCTGAAATTGTTGTTTGAATCTCTTCTAAATTACCATTTGTATATCTAAAGGCAACTATAGTCCCTCCAAGTTCATTTATAAGATAAGCAAATCTTTTGTTTTGATGGAAAACAAGATGACGTGGACCTGAACCAGGAGCCACATTAATATAAGCAGGGGTGCAAAATGTGAGGAAATTACTTTCTTCAGAATAATTTACTTTGAATTTATAAATTCTATCACTACCTAAATCTGTAGCAAAAAGATAATCATAATCTGGTGAAAAAACGGTACAATGAAGATGTGATTGATTCTGTCTTACATCGTGTATGCTGCTGCCTGAAAAGTTAACTTGTTGGATCATAGGATTTAAGCTTCCGTCGGATTTTGTTTTAAATACGGAAATACTTCCCCCTATATAATTTGCTGTTACTATATATTTATCTTGAAGTTCAATGGTTATATAACAGGGAGCCGCACCAAATGCAGATTGAGAATTTTGGAATGAAATTTTTCCTGTTGCTTTATTAAAAAAGAAAGAATTAACTATAGAACTTTCTTTGTCATCATTTTCACTCACTGAGTATATATGATCTTTTTTATGGTTAATTACCAAATAAGAGGGATTATTTACAGATACACTATCAATAAAAGAGGTATTACCGGTTTCAGAATCGAAATCATAAATATAGATGCCGTTACTCTCTCCTTCGGTATAAGTACCTATTACTAAATAGAATTTCATTTTCTTTTTTAGGTATTAAAATAATTAATTTAAATTAGTGAAAAATATTTATATAAAATTATAAATTATTTTTATAACTTTGAAATATAAATATTATATAAATGTTTTAAATAGGAATTTAATTCACGAATTATAATAGAGTAATATTGACTATTTGTGTGCTTCTAAGAGTATATTGACTATAATAATATTTAAACTTTATAAAAGCAAGTGACTTATCTTATTAGATGACTTGTGATTTTATGCAAATAACTACTTAGCTATTCTTTCACTTATTATTAATAATTAAGAATTCGAATCTATTATAATTAAAAGCACATTAATTGTAAAATAGGTTATTTCTTTTTTATTTTAATAAACATTTATCAACCCATAATTACTATTTAAATTAAACTATTTACTGTCTAATGATAGATAGAGTGAATAATTAAGTTTTTACTTTAAAATTAAATGAAATTTAATAATCAAAAGATAATAATAAAATAATTTAAATATTTATAAACATGGGAATTTTACAAAATAAAACTGCGTTAGTTACTGGGTCTAGTTCAGGTATTGGAAAGTCAATAGCAGCGCTATTTGCGCGTGAAGGAGCAAATGTTATTATTACTTACCATTCCGGAAAAGATAGGGCTGAAAATTTGGTAAACGATTTATCCGGATTGAATATTAAGGCCAAAGCATATCAGGTAAATATTTCAAATTATAATGAAACTCAAAATTTTTTCAATCTTATAAATAAGGATTTTGAGGATATTGATATTTTAGTAAATAATGCAGGTATTAATGGGAAAAATACGTACGTTGAAGATATGAATCTTGAAGATTGGGATAGAACTATAAAAACTAATTTATATGGTCCTTTTTATTGCATTAAAGAATTTTTAAATCTTAAGAAAAAAAATAATTCTTATAAAGGATCCCGAATTATAAATGTTACTTCAATACATGAATTTGTATGTCGTCCAGGGGATGCTGATTATAATACAGCTAAAGCGGGTATGAGAAATTTGACAAGAACACTCGCTATAGAATTAGCACCTAAGGAATTAACAGTTAACAATATTGCACCTGGAATGATCCTTACACCTATTAATAAGCAATTTACTGATGAAGCTAAATTATTAAAAGAAAAAGAAGATATTATTCCTATGAAAAGAGGAGGTACCCCTGAAGAAGTTGCGAATGTAGCATTATTTTTGGCTTCGCAAGCAAGTTCATATGTTACGGGAGCTACCTATACTGTAGATGGTGCTCTATCTATACTTGGACAAAACGCTTAAATAATTTTCTTTACGGTATTTTTTAAATATGAGTATAGTAGACTTTTTAGTAGCCTGTATTCCAATTTTATCTTGGGGTTTTCTTCCTGTAATTGCTACTCTTATAGGAGGAAAAGCCATTGAGCAGTCATTTGGAATTGCAATAGGGAGTTTTATATTTGCGTGTTTAGTCTATGCAATAAAACATCCGGCAATTAGTCCTCATATTATTGGAATTAGTTTAGCATCTGGTATTTTTTGGGCTATAGGATCCGTAGGGCAATTAATGGGATTAAAATATTTAGGAGTGTCGAAATCCATGCCTATTTCAAATGGTACACAAATTATTGGAACTTCTTTACTAGGAGTGATGTTAGGAGATTGGAGCTCAGTTGATTCTAAAATATTTGGTTTTACAGCTTTAGCATTAATAATAATCGGTATTGTTTTTACATCTTATAAAGAATCATCTAAAGATAAAAAAAATGAAAAGTCAAATTGGGGGAAGGGGATAATGGTTAATTTACTTTCTTCTTTAGGTTTTACTCTCTATGTAGGAATTTTAAAATATTTTAAAATAGATGGATGGTCAAGTCTTTTACCTCAATCCATAGGGCAAATATTCGGAATTAATGTTTTAGCCTTTTTATTTTTTAAAAACAATCCTTATACTAAAATTTCATTCAAGAATAGCATAGTCGGAATATTATGGGCGATAGGTAATATAGCTATATTAGTTTCACAAGTTAAATTGGGTTTATCAGTGGCTTATCCGGTGGGGCAAGCATCGATAATTGTTGCTATCATAGCTGGGGTATATATTAATCATGAAAAGAAAACTAAAAAAGAATGGATATCATCTATAATTGGGATGTCAATTATAGTTTTAGGTTTGTTTTTCATTTATTTATCAGGAATTTATGATAGATCCTAAATAAATAATGATTTTTAGGAATATTAACGGATAATAAATTTTAAAGTATGATATAAGTTTTTCTTTTATTTAATAGGAAAAATTAATATTTTATTTCAAAATATCGTAAAATCCTGAAGAGCCGAATAAACAATTAATTCCGAATGTTATACCTTTCATTCCTCGATTTTCATTTCCTTTTTCCCAACTGTAACCTACTTTTAGTCTAACTACATTTAGAAAATGTATTCCTAAGCTGGGATTAATATTATGTGGAGTCATTGAATATTCACCAAGAAAAATTCCATATGAAAGAGTAAGATGGGATTCCGGTATAAATTTAAAATTATTATTAAAACTTCCATAATAAGTTCCAACTCCAAGATCTAATCCACACCCTCGATGAGGATTAATGCGATAAGCGTATTCAATGCCTGCGTATCCTGCATTAGTATTGATATAGGTATCACCTACATTTAATGCAATTCCATGACTTGATGATTGACAAAATAATTTTAAAGTACCTGTCATTAATGTAATTATAAAAAATTTTTTCATAATTTTATTTTTCTTGGTATATAAAAGAATTTTATCTAATATGTTATTAAAAAGAATAAAGAATTTAAAATGATATTAGATTTAAGTTAGAAACTTCCAAATATAAAAATTAAATTAATAATTTTCGTTTAATCCTAATGATAGTTTACTAAAGTTAATTTCATTTTCGTCACCTGTATTTTTACCTAAAACGTCAGATAGTTTCACTGCATTTAAATATTCATCATTTGGTTTTTCTTTTACATGGGTTAATTTAATCACCATGTTAAGAGGCTTTACGCCTACATCATTAGATAAATACGTTCCAATACCATAAGTGTCGTGGATTCTATCTTTGACATGTTCTTTTATTTTTTTTACTTCAGCTAAATTTAATGAATCGCTAAACACAATAGTTTTAGAAGAAGGATCAATTCTATTTTTTTTATAAAAATTAATAGTATTTTCTGTAAATTCTATTGGATCTCCACTGTCACAACGGACTCCATCAAACAATTTAGCCAGTTTTAAATTAAACGATTTAAAAAATGATTGAGTTGTATAGGTATCTGTTAAAGTAATCCCCAAGCTACCTTGAAAAACATCTACCCATGCTTCGAGTGCTTTAATATTAGCGGATCGATAACCAAATAGAGCTCCATGATACATAAACCATTCATGAGGCATAGTTCCGATAGGAGTAGTATTATATTTCATAGCTAGATAAACATTACTGGTCCCTTTAAAGTATTTATCAGAATTTTCCTTTAATACCCCCACTACTTTATCCTGTACTTCAAATGAATAACGTCTTCGGGTTCCGAATTCAGAGTAGTCTGCTTGTAAATCTTTTAGTCCTTTAGCCTTTTCTTTAGCTTTTATTTCAATATCTTTAGGTTTTGAGCCAATCATTTCAAAATATAATTCTGAAATTATAGCCATTAGAGGAACTTCCCATAACACAGTTCTATACCAATATCCTTCTACATATAGGTTAAGATTTCCACCTTCTTGAGATACATGAACTTCATTAGGATTGTATCTATAACCCTCTAAAAAATCAACAAAAAATGGGTCTAAAAAGTAGCATCTTTTTAAAATATAATTTTTTTCATCATTTGATAGTTTTAAGCTGATCATTTTATTAATTTCTTCTTTCAACCTATCTGCAAAACCATCTGGAAAATTATTTTTACCGCGATTGATAAAATCGTATCTAACATATGCCCATGGATATAATCTTTGAATGGCATGCATTACTGAAAATTTATATAAATCGTTGTCTGTAAAATGCTTAATTATCATGATTATAATTTGTTATTCTAAAAAGAGATTTTTCAAAGTTACAATTTTTATGATTAAATCTATTATTTATAAGGTATTTAATGAATAAAACTTGAAAATTTTACTATAAATAGGATAAAAATAAAAGGATTATATTTGGTGCGTTAAAAAACTTATTTATATGAAAGCATTAATAATTGTCGATATGCAAAATGATTTTCTTCAAGGGGGGAAGTTAGCTGTACATGGTGGAAATGAAATTATTTCGATAATCAATAAAATTCAGGGAAAATTCGATTTAGTTGTAGCTACTCAAGACTGGCATCCTAATGATCATAGAAGTTTTGCCTCTCAACATCAAGGCAAAAATGTTTATGAAAAAATAGATTTACTAGGTATGGAGCAGATCTTATGGCCGGATCATTGTATACAGGGTACATTTGGCGCAGAAATATCTTCAGATCTAAGTCAAAATAGAATTGAGGCTATTTTTAGAAAAGGTATGAATAAAAATATTGATAGTTACAGTGGATTTTTCGACAATGGTAAACTAAAATGTACCGGATTAGGGGATTTTTTTAAAGGCAGAGAAATAAGTGAAGTATATGTATGTGGACTTGCTGCTGATTATTGTGTTTATTATACAGCAAAGGATGCGTTAGAGTTAGGGTTTAAAACTTTTATAATTGAGAATGCAACCAAAGCAATAGATGCTGTTAATTTTGATCTTATTAAAGAGAGCTTTGTAATTAATAATGGGAATATTACTAATCTTTTTGAATAATATAGTATAATATTGTTATAATGTTATAAAATAACAAAAATAAATTGTAGTTTTTTTATAAAATAAAACCCCGCGTTAAAGCGGGGTTAAAACTAACTACTATGAAAATTCACTGCCTTATGAACAATTATATTAATACAAAATTCATGCCATAATGTTTTTTTTTGCTATAAATGTAATTTATTGTAAAAATAACTTATAAATATTAAATTTAATATAATTAAATTACTTTTTAATAAAAAATAATATAAATAATCAACATTTCGATTGACGATAGTGATATTATTTAAAGATGATATTATTATTTTTTTAAGATCAGGATTAATTATTAATAAAATAAAATCTGAATAATTTGATATATTATTTATTACAAAAATAAAAGAATAGTATATATAATTATATAATATATATAATTATTGGGAATAAATTATAAAATGTTTAATAATAAGCATTTTTAAATCGTATGAAAAAATAAAAAAGCCCCATAATAAAAATGGAGCTTAAAACTAACTACTATGAAAATTCACTGCCTTATGAATAATTATATATAAGCAAAACTCATGCCATAATATTTATTTTATATATATATAAATGTTATAAATGTAATATTTTTGGATATTAAATAAGATATAATTATCTTAAATAAAATTAAATTGGAGGAAATATAAAAAAATAAAAAAGCCCTATAATAAAAAAGAGGCTTAAAACTAACTACTATGAAAATTCACTGCCTTATGAATAATTATATAAAGACAAAATTTATGCTATAATATTTATTTTATATATGTATAAATATTATAAATATAATATTTTTGAATGTTAAATAAGATATAATTAGTTTTAAATATATTGAATTCAAAAAAATATATAAAAATAAAAAAGCCCCATAATAAGAATGGGGCTTAAAACTAACTACTATGAAAATTCACTGCCTTATGAATAATTGTATTAATACAAAATTCATGCCATAATATTTATTTTATATATGTATAAATATTATAAATATAATATTTTTTGGTATTAAATAAGATATAATTAGCTTAAATGAAATTGAATTGGGAGAAATATATAAGAATAAAAAAGCCCCATAATAAAAAATGGGGCTTAAAACTAACTACTATGAAAATTCACTGCCTTATGAACAATTGAATAAAAACAAAATTTATGCCATAATATTAATTATTAATTATATATATATTATAAATATAATATTTTTGGATGTTAAATAAGATATAATTAGTTTTAATAAGATCAAATTAAAAAATATATAAGAATAAAAAAGCCCCATAATAAAAATGGGGCTTAAAACTAAC
>CALYQD010000017.1 GCA_945280365.1 uncultured Apibacter sp. | reverse complement strand
TTGAGAATAAAGAGAACGGATGTGGTAATGCTGGAATCATTACGATAACCCAGAAAGAAACTCCAAGGCCGAATAAGATTACATATACCCTGTGTGATGAAGATTTAGACGGAGATTATAACGACGTTTTACTTAAAGATTTAGACGAATTGGTAATAACAAAATCGCCACAACAAGAAATAACTTATTATCGAAGCAAATCTGAGGCTTTAGATGTACAAGGTACAAGCGCCAAACCTATAGATAAAAACAGTTATTTTACCGTAGATTTTAACAAACCGTTATATGTACGAGTGTTGAATCAAGTGAGTGGATGTATTGGAATTAATGAAGTATGGTTTAAAAAGAATTCGGAAAATGTACCGATACAAAAAGAAGTAAAATTAGCGTTTAAATGTGATGATTCAAGTGATGATTCAAAAGAAATATACGATTTACATGAAGCCGAAGCCCTCATAGGTAATTATCCATCGGGAAGTTATCGCTATTATAGGAATGAGGCGGATGCGAAAGGATCCTTTAAAAACGAAGCGCAAGGAATATATAAACATTTGACAGAGCCGGAAATATCCAATTATATCAATAGAGAATTATATAAAGAAGGATTATATATAGTAGATGAAATTTATGTAAGAGTAAAAGATAAAGACGGGAAATATTGTGATGATGTATCGAAAGTAAAACTATATTTATATCCGTATTTAAAAGTACAAAAAGATGAGCCTGTACTCTGCGAATATGAACCGGAGGGAGTCAAAAGTAGAGTAGATTTATGGAACTCCATCTATCCGATGTTATCGCAGAACGGAGATAAATCACGAATAGATAGCTTTTTAGAAAAAATGAGGATTATCTACCAAGATAGTAAGGGAGTTGAGATTGGAAGAGTAGAAGATACCTCAGGAGCGATACCGAGCACGTTAAGCAACTATGAACCGCCGGCAGGAGAGTCGAAAGTAAAAATTAAAGTATTATTTGAGAATAAAGAGAACGGATGTGGTAATGCTGGAATCATTACGATAACCCAGAAGGAAACTCCAAGGCCTGTACTATCTCCGCAATTTGTATGTGATGGAGATAATAATGGAATATATGACGACTTATTGTTAAAAGATTTAGATCCTAAAATAAAAGATAAAGAAGGTCATGATTATTTAAATAATTCCAATTATGAAATAACTTATCATGAGGGACTTTCAAAAGCATTGAAAGGAACAGAAAGTATAGATAAAAATACTTATTTTACTTTGTCCGATAATATTTACATTAGAATTAAAAACATACATACCGAATGTATAGGTATTACTAAAATTGAATTTGAAACTAATAATCCAGCAGAAATTAAAGATACAACTTTATATGCTTGTGATGAGGATAAAGATGGGTATGCATATTTTCAATTACCTTTAGTAGAAAGCTTGTTTAAAGTAAAACCAGATACAAGAGTACGTTATTATAGAACGGAAAAGGATGCAAATAATGCCTTAAAAGACCTGGCAATGGGTATTCCTTCTAAGGAAATACTAGAGCCGGAATTATCTAATTATAAAAGTAATAAAGGATATATCTATGTAAGGGTTGATGATATTTCTGAGGATTTTTGTCCTTCTGTAGCAAAAGTAGAGCTAATACCTTATATTTCTCCTACCCCTCCTAATGAAGTGGTATATGTCTGTCCAAGATACTCCACTACCTTAGATGCCGGAGATGATGGCTATACGGAGATCCGTTGGTTCTTTAATGGAAAATTAGTCGGAAATGGTCGTTATCTTGAAAATGTTAGAGATATAGGTGTTTATACAGTAGAACTTACTAAGCTTCTAAACTATAATATCTCTTGTACCACTACACATCAGATTGAAGTTAAACTATTGGAAGAACCTGTGATTGTAGAATTGCAGCAAGGAAAAGATTATATTACTGTTATAGCTAAAGGACCTGCTCCTTTAGAATATTCGATAGATAAAGTAAAATGGCAAAGAAATAATACATTTACTAATCTGAAGCAAGGCATTTATACCTTTTATGTGCGATCTGTGGCAAACAACTGTGATGCATTAACATCGAAAGGAATTATATTCGGGATTAATAATGTAATTACACCTAATGGCGATAACTATAACGATGTTTGGAGAGTGTGCGGATTGGATTTATTTAATGGAGGAGTTTCCCATGTTAAAATTTTTGACAGATATGGTAAGCAAGTGTTCGAACAAAGTTCCAATACGTGTTTCCTATGGGATGGTAAGCATTTAGGCAGAAATTTGCCAACATCTTCTTATTGGTATATAATAACTATTGCTGATGGGCGCGAGTTTACAGGTTGGATTATGTTGAGGAATTATAACGAATCAGATAGATAATACGATTAGCAATATAAATAAAAAGACATTCATTTTCGAATGTCTTTTTTGTTATAAAAAAAGCCGACTGTTATAGTCGGCTTTAATACAAAAGATAAATTAGGACAACAACTTCCTAACAGTTTCTGAAATTATTTTTCCTTCAGACTTTCCTTGCAATTTTTTAGAAGCAATACCCATGACTTTTCCTAAATCTTTAATATCCTGGGCACCTGTCTCTTTAATAATTTCTTTGAGTTCATTCTCTAATTCTTCAGGGGTAAGTTGTGCAGGAAGAAATTTCTCAATAACTTTTGCTTGGGCCAATTCATTTTCAGCCAATTCATTCCTGTTATTTGCAATAAATTGCTCATAAGCTTCCTTTCTCTGCTTAACTAATCTTTGTAATAAAGCTATTTCTTGATCAGAAGAAATATTTTCAGTCTTGCCGTCAGTTTTAAGTAATAATAATTGAGATTTAATAGCTCGTAAAGATTCTAAAGCTATTTTATCTTTATCTTTCATAGCGACCTTCATCGCATCCATTATTTGGGTTTCTAAGCTCATATCATCTTTTTATAAGTTATGGACTAATCTACATTGTCATGGAAAAAATTATTAGGACGAATTTGAACTTCATTAGATTTTTTATTGAAGAACATATCCGAGTTTTGATTATAATCATTAGTATCATCTAAATTAATACCTTGTCTTTTATAAGCAGGAACTCTTTCAACTTCATCAACATTTTGTTTAGATAATCCTTGAAATTTACTATTCAATTTTTTTAGTCTTTCTCTTCTTTCCTGAATTTTTTTCTCCATAAGTTCATTTAGAGATTCTGAAGAATAATTTTTATCTTCAATAACGGTTTTATCTTCGGTTAAGTTCGAAATCTTTTCCTCAGGGAGCTGAATCTTATTTTGATTGATATCAATCTCTCCAAAGTCAGTTTGTAAAGTTACTTTTTGGGTAAAATCATCAGCCTCATCTAAAGTGAATATGGTTGATTGATTGACAGGAGGCTCCTGTAACTTATCTTCACGAACTTCTTGGTAAGTATTTTCTGAGCTAGAAAATAGAGTTGTTTCGTTATTTTTGGAAAGATTAGTAATATCTTTTTTAATAATATTTATTTCTTCATCGATATAAAAAGAAGGAGCTGTAGGATCTTGTCTATTTGATATACCAAAAGTAGTTACTTCATCCTCATCTTCAAGTGTTATTATCTTCTGGGCTACTTTTTCTTCCGTTTTTTCCTGATTATAATTTTCTTTATTTGAAGGAGAGATAACTCTAGGCTCATCGTTTCCATTATCTTTTCGACTTTGAGAAATGGTTGAATTTCTAATTCCAACATGCAGAGTACCGGATGAAGGAAAATCATCGGTTAAAGTATGTACGATCTTTTCTCTTTCCTTTCCGCTATTTCTTTCGTCGTCTACAGGAAATCCGGTAGCAATAACTGTAACGCTTATATTTTCTCCTAAACTTTCATCTTCACCGATACCCATAATGATATTTGTATTATTTCCTGCTTCAGATTGAATATGATCGTTTATAATACCTATTTCATCTACAGTGATTTCTTCTTCTCCCGAAACAATAAGTAACAATACATTTTTAGCACCCGTAATTTTATTATCATTAAGCAAAGGAGAATCCAATGCGGTCATAATAGCATCTTGAGCTTTATTAGGTCCTGAGGCTATAGAAGATCCCATTATTGCTGTACCGCTGTCTGCCAATACGGTTTTAGCATCACGTAAATCTATATTTATCGAGTAATTTTTTGTAATTACCTCTGCAATCCCTTTTGCTGCAGTGCTGAGTACCTCATTTGATTTAGAAAAACCAGATTTATAACCTAAATTACCATAAAGCTCTCGAAGTTTATCATTTTTTACAACGATTAAAGAATCTACGTTTTTTCTAATTTTTTCAAGTCCCTTTTCCGCTTGCTCCAGTCTGATTTTACCTTCAAATGAAAATGGAATAGTTACTATACCTACAGTTAATATGCCCATTTCTTTTGCAATGCCGGAAATAATGGGTGCTGCACCAGTACCTGTTCCACCTCCCATTCCTGCAGTAATAAAAACCATTTTGGTTTCTTCTCCTAAAGCATTTTTAATATCATCGATACTTTCAAGAGCAGCTTGTTCTCCGATTTCCGGATTTGCTCCTGCACCCAATCCTTCTGTAATTGTATTTCCTAATTGAATTTTGTTAGGAATAGGATTGTTTATTAATGCCTGTGCATCCGTGTTGCAAATTATAAAATCAACACCAGTTATGCCTTGATCATACATATAACCAACAGCATTATTACCTCCACCTCCAACACCAATAACCTTGATCGCAGAAGTTTTATTTTTGGGCAGCTCAAAAAATAGCTTATTGTTTTCTGTATTATCCATCTTATTTAAATAATTTACTCTGTGTCATTAATATATTTAATAAATTTTTCTTGAAAAGCTGCGAATATGGATTTCTTCTTTTTCTTTTCTTCTTTCAATTTTTTTTCAATATTATTATTTATTGTACTATTTGAAATTTTCTTTTCCTCAAGAGATTCAGAAGTGTTTTCATTAGGTTGAATATTTTTCTGCTCTTGTTTAAACTTATTTTTCTTTAGATCAAGATTATTAAGTCCCGTCATCAATAGTCCGATAGCTGTAGCATATTCCGGACTTGCGAGTTCTTCCGGTTGTCCACTTGCAAGATGTTCATTGCAAAAACCTATCCGAACATCCATTCCGGTAGTATATTCTGTTAATTGTCTTAAATGTTTTAATTTAGAGCCACCTCCGGTCATTACAATTCCTGCAATTAATTTTTTCTTTTGCTCTTCACAGCCATAATTTTTTAATTCAATATAGGCTAAAGAAATAATTTCTTCTACTCTAGCGTGAATGATTTGGGATAATTTTTTTACCGTAATTTCTTTAGGTTCTCTCCCATGTAATCCTGGTATGCTTATGACCTCAATTTCTTTATTTTCAGAAGGCCAAGCAGACCCGTGTTTAACTTTTAAAATTTCAGCTTGTCTTTCAATGATGGAGCAACCTGATTTGATATCATCTGTAATAACATTGCCTCCAAAAGGTATCACTGCCGTATGACGTATAATATTATCTTTAAAAACAGCAATATCTGTAGTACCACCTCCTATGTCTATCAAAGCTACTCCTGCTTCTTTCTCTTCTTGACTCAATACAGCATCGGATGAAGCAAGAGGCTCGAGCGTTATTCCTACTAAGTTCAATCCTGCTTCTTTAACGCATCTAGCAATATTTCTTATTAAGGAAATTTGTCCAACTACTACATGAAAGTTGGCTTCCAGACGACTTCCATGAAAGCCGCGTGGTTCAATAATTTCAGATTGAGAATCTACTTTGTAATCCTGAGGGAGAACATGTATTATTTCCTCTCCTGGAAGCATAACAAGCTTATGTACTTGATCTTTTAAATTCTCAATATCTCTATCATCAATAACATCTTCAAAATTGGGTCTCGAAATATAATCACTATGCTGAAGACTTCTAATATGTTGACCTGCGATTCCTACAGTCACATCGGTAATTTTGTAGTTAGCAGCCTTTTCAGCCTCAGAAATTGCCTTTTTAATTGAATCAATAGTCTGAGTAATGTTATTTACCACACCTCGATGAACTCCTAAACTTTTAGCTCTGCCCATTCCCAGAATGACCAATTTTCCATGCTCATTCCTTTGACCTACTATAGCAACAATCTTTGTTGTTCCTATGTCCAAACCTACTGCAATATTGTTATTGTTCATATTTATCTTTTTGTTGCAACTATTTGATTGTCATATTTTAAACTTATTTTTTTATACACTCCAAAACCTACATAATCTAAATATTGTCTGTAAAATTCTTTTAAATTAGTAAGCTTTTGATGATTATTTTTTAATTCTCCATATTCAATATATACTCCCGGTATATTTAAAAGAAAATTATAACAATTTTTTTTGTCTTTTACAATACTTACAATATGGTTTTTTAATGTATCATCTTCTGCAATTAATTGAGTTAATTTTACTAAATTATTAAATTCTTTATTTTCTATTTCCCCGGTTGCAATTAAACAAGGTAATGAAAAGTTTCTAGATAAAGGAAATTTACTTCCGGATTTATCCAAATAAAATTCTTCATTAGAGGTTTTTACTCGAACTACAGGAATTTTTTGATCAATATTTATATTAATAGAACCATTTAGATCAATATATACATTACTATTAGAAATAAATGGATTTGAATCTAAATTACTTTCCGTTTTTGAAATGTTTATATCTTTTATTTTAATAGCTTTTTTTCCGTTTTCTGAAGATAGATTTACTATATCTTTGACCATAGTATTAGTAATAAAATGTATATAATCAGAATTTTCAATATGAATTCTTACTGTATCTATATTTCTATCGTTATGTCTTCGTACAGCGAAGTTCATTAGAAACCCTAATACTATTATCAATGAAAATATTTTTATAAATCTATATTTTAATTTCATTAAGCCAATTAATTATAGGATCATGTAAAGTATCAATATTACCGGCTCCTATAGTAAGAAGCACATCAAAATCTTTTGTCTTAATAGTATTTAAAACATTGTCTATCGAGCTTATCTCTTTATTATCTAATTCAATTTTTTCAGCAAGCCATTCCGAGGTAACTCCCTCAATAGGAATTTCTCTTGCAGGATAAATGTCTAACAGAATTAGTTGGTCTGTTTTACTAAGACTATTAGCAAAATCTTCAGCAAAATCTTTTGTTCTAGAATAGAGATGAGGTTGAAAAACAGTCAGTAATTTTTTTGAAGGATACATATTTCTAATAGTATCAATTACTGCGTTTATCTCAGTCGGATGATGTGCATAATCATCAATATATATTGTATCGTTCTCGAAAATATGCTGGTTGAATCTTCGTAAAACTCCTTTAAATTCAGCTAATGCTTTACGTAAAATATCGGGTTCAATACCTAGTTTTAAACCGATTGCTAAGGCGGCTATTGCATTTTCTACATTATGCTTTCCCGGAATAGGCAGTTTGAAATCTTTTATAGTTTGTTTAGGAGTTATTAAATCAAATTTAAAACTTCCATTGACAATTTGAATATTTTCAGCGTAATAATCAGCCTTTTCCTGTGCGGAATAAGTTAAATGTTTTGCCCGGATGGGTAATCCCTTTTTTACTACTAAGAATCCATCTTCTGGAATCAATGCTGCGAACTTATTATAGGAATCTATAATATTTTCTTTATTTCCATATATATCTAGGTGATCGGAGTCTGTTGAGGTTATAGTCGCCATATTGGGTGATAAGGCAAGAAAAGATCTATCGAATTCGTCTGCTTCAACAATAGAAATTTCAGCTCCATTATAAATAAAATTAGAATTATAATTTGCTGAAATGCCGCCGAGAAAAGCAGTCGAAGGTAGATTTGCATACTTACATATATGCCCCAATAGGGTAGAGGTGGTTGTTTTTCCATGAGTTCCTGCTATGGCTAAACATAAAGTACTTCTAGTAATTTCTCCTAAAACTTGTGATCTTTTTAAGAGAGTAAAGTTTTTTTCAATAAAATAATTTTTAATTTTTAAATCTTTCGGTATAGCCGGTGTATATATAATTAATGTATTTCCCGCTGAAATATCTTTTGGAAGTAATGAAATTGAATCTTCATATAGAATAGGTATATTTTCATTTTCTAGGCTATGAGTTAGCTTAGTACTTGTTTTATCATATCCATATACATTTGAGTTGGAAAATTTAAAATAGCGTGCTAAGGCACTCATTCCAATTCCTCCAATTCCTATAAAATAATAGTTTTTATATGTGTGAATGTCTGTCATTAATTATTCAAAATTTAATTCTTTTAATATATGAGAAACAATTTCTTCAGTAGCATTAGGTTTGGCCATTTTTAAAATATTTTCACCTAACAGTTCTCTTTCATTGGCATTGCTAATGAGATTTTGAATTTCTTCTAATAATTTACTTGAAACATCAGAATCTTTTACCATTTTTGCTGCTTTATAATTAACCAATTGCAGAGCATTTTTAGTCTGATGATCTTCTGCAGCATAGGGAAAAGGTATGAGTATAGTAGGTTTTCCGGCTAAAGTTAATTCGGATATAGCTATGGCTCCAGCTCTCGAAATAATTATATCAGCAGCAGCATAAGCTAGAGACATATTTTTAATAAACTCAGTTATTTGTATGTTGGGATGTTTTAACTCAGAATTATTTATAATATCAGAGTAATCCGATTTACCGGTTTGCCATAAAATTTGTATATCAGAATCAGCAATTATTTTTGAGTTATTTTTCCAAAAATTATTTATAGTCCTAGAACCTAAAGATCCACCTATTGATAATATAACCAATTTAGAAAAATCTAATTTTAATTCTTTCTTTGCTTGTTCTTGTGAAACTTTATTATTGAATAGTGATTTTCTAACAGGATTTCCTGTAAAGTGTATTTTTTCTTTTGGAAAAAACATATCCATACTATTATAGGCAACAAATATTCCCTTTGTTTTATTTGCAAGTTTCTTATTGGTTATCCCTGGAAAGGAATTTTGCTCCTGTATAAAAGTAGGAATATTTGTATTTGCAGCTACGTACAAAGCTGGTCCGGATGCATATCCTCCTGTGCCTATAGCAGCATCGGGTTTGAAAGATTTAATAATTTTTCGTGATTTTAAGATACTTGAAAAAACCTTAAAAGGAAATTTTAGGTTGGCAAGCATAGAAGATCTTGAAATTCCTGAAATCCATAATCCTTCAATTTTATAACCGGCTTGAGGTACTTTCTCCATCTCCATTTTATCTTCCGATCCTATGAAAAGAAATTCTGCATTGGGTAAGCGACGTTTTATTTCATCTGCAATGGCTATTGCGGGGAAAATATGTCCTCCAGTACCTCCACCACTAAGTAGGAATCTAGGCGATTTCATAATTTACATCTTCTTTTTTATTATTTTCTTTAATATTTTCTTCAGGAATCATATCACGACTTACACTGATAATAATTCCTAAAGCCATATAGGTTACCCACATGGAGGTTCCGCCATAGCTTAGTATGGGTAATGGCTGGCCAGTTACAGGAATTAAGTTTACCGCAACAGCCATATTTGAAAATGCCTGAAATATAATAGGCAATCCAATTCCTACTACTAACAGGGTGCCGAATATATTTTCCACTTTTGTAGCAATAACTATTATTCTCCATAGTATAAGTAAGTAAAGGAAAAAGCATGTAATAGCACCCATAATACCATATTCTTCAACTATAATGGCAAAAATAAAGTCTGAGGACGATTGAGGTAAAGATTGCTTAAATGCACTTTTTCCCGGACCTCTAGCTATTATACCGCCTTGAACTATTGCCGCTTTTGCTTGTTGTACTTGATAGCTTTCTTCTCCTTCTCCTCCAGCAAAGTTCTCAATTCTGCTTTTCCAGGTATGAACCCTATGACCAGGAAACATATCAGGAAATTTTAGCATGATTGTTATAAAGAGAATAGCCACAATTATACCAACTCCAATTATAGAAAGTAATATTTTCATTGGATACCCCCCGATAAATAATAAAGCCAACACCATCAAAAAGATTAAAATTCCAGTGGATCCGTTTGCCGGAAATATTAATCCCACTACTAGGAATATAGGTAAAAGTATTGGTACAAAACTGTTATTAAAAGTTATTTCTCTATCTTTATTTCTATCCAGATATCTGGCAACATATATATTTAATATTAATGCAGCGAAAACAGAAGTTTGAAAAGCAAATGGCACTCCTGGAAGTTTTAGCCATCGAGAAGCATTTGCTCCGTCAATACTTTTTCCTTGCATTAAAGTAAGTATTAATAGAAAAATAACTACAGGTAATAATAATTTTGAAAAACCTCCAAAATATTTATAATCAATTTTTTGAAAAATAAAAACAATACCAATGCCAACTATAATGAATCCAGCATGTTTAGTAAAATGTCCCAATACAGAACCCTCTCCGACAACATACTGCAAGTTAGAACTTGCAGAATATACAGGTAAGAAGGATGCAAGCGAAATTAAAAATATCGCTGCCCATAAAGTTATATCTCCTTTAAAGTATTGTTTTAATTTTTTCATGTACTAAAGTTTTCTAACTTCTTCTTTAAATTGATTTCCACGATCTTCGTAATTTTTAAATAAATCGAAGCTAGCACATGCTGGAGAAAGAAGAACAGAATCTCCTTTAGAACCTAAGCTATAAGCTGCTTTAACTGCATCTTTCATTGACTGAGTTTCTACAATGTTTGAAACAATGTCTTGAAAAGAGCTTATAATTTTGGTATTATCTATTCCCAGGCAAACAATAGCTTTAACTTTGCGTTGTACAAAAGGAAGTAATTCGTTATAATCATTTCCTTTATCTGTACCACCTACAATCCAAATAATTGGAGTTTTCATGCTTTCTAAAGCATAATACACGGAGTTTACATTAGTTGCTTTACTGTCATTTATGAAATTGATACCATTAATTTTTAAAACAAATTCTAGACGATGCTCTACTGCTTCAAAATCCATCAGACTTTGTTTTATAAATTCATTTTTAATTTTAGAAAGCTTTCCTGCAATCCCTGCTGCCATAGAATTGGCCATATTATGTTTTCCTGTTAGTGCTAATTCATTAATTTTCATTTTAAAAGTATCAGAGTTAATGTGGAAGTTTATATATTCATTATCGCTATAAGCCCCGTTTTCTATTTTATTATCTAAAGAAAAAGAAAGCTTGTTAGCATGTGTATCATTATTTTCAAACCAATTTTTTGTCATCACGTCATCTTCATTATATATAAAGAAATCGTATTTATCTTGGTTAGAGGTTATCATAAATTTTGCATCAACATATTTTTGGTATGTATAATCATATCGATCCAAATGATCCGGGCTTATGTTCAGTACCATAGCAATGTGTGGTTTAAAACTTTGTATGTCATCTAATTGGAAACTGCTGATTTCAAGTATATAGTAATCAAAATTTTCTTCAGCCACTTGCCATGCAAAGCTTTTTCCGATGTTTCCGGCTAGACCTACATGATATCCTGCGTTTTTAAAAATGTGATAGGTTAGAGAAGTGGTAGTTGTTTTTCCGTTAGACCCCGTGATTGCAATTAATGTAGCCTTTGTAAATTGAGAAGCGAATTCAATTTCAGAAGAAATTCGAATTTTTCTTTCATTTATTTTTTGAATGATGTTAGATTTTTTTGGAATTCCAGGGCTTTTTATAATCCAATCTGCATTTAGAATCATTTCTACCGTATGTTGATTTTCCTCAAAAGGTATTTGTTTTTCGGTTAGAATATTTTTATATTTTTCTTTTATACTATTTCTATCGGAAAGAAAGACATCATAACCTACCTTTTTACCTAAAATTGCAGCTCCAACGCCGCTTTCTCCGCCACCTAATATAACTAGCTTCTTCATTTTTATCTATCTTATTTTTAAGGTTATAATACAGAAAATTGCGAGCATAATACCGATAATCCAAAAACGAGTAACAATTTTACTTTCATGGTATCCCAATTTTTGAAAATGATGATGAAGAGGAGACATTAAGAATATTCTTTTTCCCTCTCCGTATTTTTTCTTAGTATATTTAAAATAACTCACCTGTACCATGACAGATAGGTTTTCAACCAAAAATATTCCGCATAGCACCGGTATGAGGAGTTCTTTTCTCAATACGATAGCCAAAACAGCAATTAATCCGCCTATGGTTAAACTTCCCGTATCTCCCATAAATACTTGTGCCGGATACGTATTATACCATAAAAAGCCTATTAAAGCCCCAGCAAAAGCTGCTGAAAATATTACTACTTCTCCAGAGTTCGGTATATACATTAGATTTAAGTAATCCGCCATCATTATATTTCCAGAAACATAAGCAAAAAGAGCAAGTGCAGTAACTATAATAGCAGAACTTCCAGCAGCTAATCCGTCGATTCCATCTGTTAAATTGGCTCCATTTGATACAGCCGTTACAATGGTGATAACTACAGGAATTAAAATAATCCATACCAAATTTTGTGAGTCTTTTTCATCAACTCCTATCCATGTTAAAACTTTTCCATAGTCAAATTGATTATTTTTAAAAAAAGGAATGGTTGTTTTAAATGATTTTTCTTTAGGATAAAAGTCCTTTGCTAATTCAATATTAAGAGATCCTTCAATCTTTTCTCTAATTACAATGTCCTTATTGGTATATAATACAACTCCTACAAAAATTCCCAGACTAATCTGTCCTAAGATTTTGAACTTTCCTTTTAGTCCATCCTTATTTTTTTTATGAATTTTTAAGAAGTCGTCCAAAAAGCCAATAATGCCCATCCAAATTGTTGATATAACTAGAATGATGATATAAATGTTATTTAGCTTACAGAATAATAGTACAGGAATCAATGTGGCAAGAATAATAATTATTCCTCCCATAGTTGGAGTACCTTCTTTTTCTTTCTGACCGGTAAGACCTAATTCCCTAACGGTTTCACCTAGTTGCTTTTTTCTAAGAAAATTTATAATTCTTTTTCCTATAATTAATGATATGAATAAAGATGTAAATACCGCAGCTAAGGCACGGAATGTAATATATTTATATAATCCACTTCCGGGTATATAATAATGTACATTTAGATAATCAAATAAGTGGTAAAGCATCTTTTCTTTATGTATTTTTTAGTAATTGTTTAGTTATGTTCATATCATCAAATGGAAATCGTTCTCCATTTATTTCTTGGTAATTTTCGTGTCCTTTTCCAGCAATTAGAATTATATCTTTAGGCTGAGTCATTTTAATAGCTGCTCGTATGGCCTGTTTTCTGTCTGTTATGGAAAGATATTTATGGGTATTTTGTGCTTCAATTCCGGATTCGATTTCAGTAATAATTTCATCCGGATTTTCATCTCTAGGATTATCTGAAGTAATAATTGATAAATCAGATAACTGAGTAGCTATATTACCCATTTTAGGTCTTTTTTCCTTATCTCGGTGTCCTCCGCATCCGAATACTGTAATTAACTTTTCATTCCTTGTTCGAGATTGATTGATTGCTTCTAATATATTTTGTAATGCATCGGGAGTATGAGCATAATCAACAATAATATATTTTTGATCATCAGATACGTAGGTTTCAAAACGTCCTTTAACTCTTTGTAATTTGCTAAGAGCTGTCAATATAGTTAAGTGATCAAAACCCAATTCAGAGGAAATGGCATATGACAATAGTTCATTATATGCATTGAATTTACCTGCTAAGACTGTCCAAAATTCGTAACTATTAAATTGCAACAACATTCCATCTAGCCTATTTTCAATAATTTTACCTTTATAGTCGGAAGTTGATTTTAAAGAATATGTTACCTTCTTAGCCTTTGTATTTTGAAGCATGATCAGTCCATTCTTGTCATCAACATTAGTAATAGCTATTGCAGTTTTTGGTAATTCATCAAAAAACTTCTTTTTTGCCAATATATAATTGGAAAATGATTTATGATAATCTAAATGATCATGAGTAATATTAGTAAAAGCTCCGATCTTAAAAGTAAGTCCGGCTAATCTATTTTGATGAATTCCATGTGAGCTGACCTCCATAAAAGCGTATTGACAATTATTTTCAACGGCTTGTGCCAATAAATTATTAATAGTAATGGGGTCGGGGGTTGTATGATTTGATTTTAAAATTTTATTTGAAATTCTATTTTCAATAGTTGATAGTAAAGCACAATGAAAACCTAATTGTGTAAATAGGTTAAACAATAAAGTGGTAGTTGTAGTTTTCCCATTAGTTCCGGTAATCCCTATAAGTGTCAATTTTTCTGAAGGATTATCATAAAAATTAGAGGCAACTATTCCTAAAGCTAGGCTCGTATCTTTAACCTGAATATAAGTGACTGAATCAAAGCATTGAGCCGGCAACTCTTCACATATAATAGCAGTAGCTCCTTTTGATATTGCTTGGGGTATAAATTGATGCCCATCTAAATCATATCCTTTGATGGCAAAGAAAATACATCCCGGTTCAATTTTTCTTGAATCGAAAGCAATACCTTTGATTAAAGAACTAACATTTCCTATTAGTTTTTCAATGGATACTTTATTCAATAGATCTGAGAGCTTTTTCATGCGCTTAATTTTAAATATACGGTCATACCTTTTTTTATTGGAAAGCCAATAATGGATTGTTCCACGACTTTTCCATTTCCTGTGTATACTACTTTCAATCCTAAATTTTCCAAAGCAGGTATGGCATCTTTGCCATAATAGCCGATCACATTTGGGACTATAGTAGTTAGTGGATTAATAGTTATTTTTTGTTTTCGTGTTATCAGTAAATTTATTTTTTGTGATTCTTTAGATTTATCTAATTTAGGTAGATTTAATGGTTTTTTTAGATACACTTTTCCAGCTATTTCTTTAAATACAGGAGCGGCAACTTGTGCCCCATAAAAACCTTTTTTGGGTTTATTGATGACTACAATGCAAGAATATTCGGGTTGATCTGCTGGAAAAAATCCACAGAATGATGCTTGATATAGTCTTCCTTTTCCTTTATTCCAATATTCTACCTGTGCAGTTCCCGTTTTACCGGCCATAGATAAATTGGGCGTATAAATGCTTCTCGAAGTTCCGGTTTCTACGGCATAGGTTAACATTTTCTTTAAATCGTTAATTGCTTTTTGAGAAGCCATTTTTTGATTTATTACTATAGGTGTAAATTTTTCTGTAACGATGCCTTTAGTTTCAATTTTATATAGCAACTGCGGCTTCATTAATTTCCCATTATTGGCTATCCCATTGTAAAAAGTGAGAATCTGTAAAGGAGTTAGCTTTATTCCATATCCGAATGACATCCAGGCAAGCGTAACCGGCCCCCATCTTTTGTCATATTTTGGAATGTAAGGTGCGCTTTCTCCTGGAATATCTATATCCGTTTTTTGATTTATTCCCCAGGAATTGATTTTATTCAAGAAATCTTGTGGATTTTTTGAAAAATAGGTGCTTACCATTTTAGATATCCCGACATTGCTTGATTGAGAAAGAACCTGTGATAGTGTAATAACACCACTTCCATGGTCATCTCGTATAATATGTTTATGATATTCCCAATATCCCGGACCTATATCAACTTTTGTATTAGGTTCTACATATCCATCGTCAAGAAGTGCGAGCATAGATACGGATTTAAATGTTGATCCAGGCTCTGCAGCTTCCCATACAGCATAATTCCGTAGATCGATATATTCTCCTTCTTTAGTTCTTTTTAGATTGGTAAGAGCAACTATTTTCCCGCTTTTTACCTCCATTACTATAGTGCAACCGTGGTCAGCTTCTGATTTTTCAAGTTGATCTTGTAAAGCAGAGTATGCAATATTTTGAATCCTTATATCAATCGTTGTGTACACATCATTACCATCTTGTGGCTCCAGTTCAATATTTATGGGCTTCCATTGTTTTTGGTTAATTCGTTGTTGAATTTCTCTACCGTTTTTACCTTTTAAATAACCAGAGAAAGCTCCTTCCAATCCGGATTTACCTCTCTCATCATCAAATCCTAAAGTTCTGCCCCCAAATCCTGAAATAGTTTTTACTCTTTCTGTTCTTCTTTCTACTATAAAGCCTCCTTTATTTTTCCCTTTATTTAGGATGGGAAAATTTTTAAGTCGTGCAAATTGTTCGTAATCCAGACCTTTGACTAATTTTAAATATTGGTTTTCTTTTTTTCTTCCTTCATTTAGTCTCGAATAAAAATAAAAGCTCGGCTTTTTAAACATTTTTTGCAATGAATCGCATAATGCGCCAATATTATTCTGATACAATTCTGTGCGGATAGTTTTCATATCCATATAAATATCATATTTGGTAATCGTTGTAGCAAGTAAGATTCCATCTGAAGCGTATAAATTTCCTCTTGCAGCTACAACCTCAACATTTCTGAAGTTTGTCGTTTGTGCAAGATTTTTATACTTTTCAGTATCATGAGTTTGTATATATATAAGCCGTATAAATACAGATCCCGCAAATAGTAGAATAAATACGAAAACCCAATAGGTACGTGCTAATATTTTTCTTCTCTTGTTATTATTCATCTTCTACTTTCGGCACCAAAATTTTATAGGGTTGTTTATCTAATGGGTAAAGTGAATCAGAACTTACTATTTCACCCAATTCAGATTCTACTTTTAATTTCATTAGTTTATTATGTATTAAAGCGTATCTTGCTTTATACTCTTCTGATCTTTCTTTTAAGTCAGAAATTTCAACTACTTTTTCATCAACAATATGAGAGGAAGAAATTGAAATTAAAGATAATACCATTAGGAATAAGATAAATTTCCATACAGAAAATGCATCACCTTCTACTAAAAACTTTCCTTTTAGTATATCTAAAACAGTTCTTGATTTTCTATTTTTAGCTGTCTTTTTAGCCATTGTTTCTTTTAATTGCTATCCTCATTTTTGCACTTCGTGCTCTGGTGTTTTCGATTATTTCCTCATGGTTTGGAACTATTGCTTTTGAGAAAGGAATATCAAAAGGTTTGTCCCAGTTTCCAAATACATCTCTTTCCGGTTCTCCTTTAAACAATCCTGTTTTTAAGAATTTTTTTACTAACCGATCTTCCAATGAATGATAGGAGATAAAGACTAAAACACCTCCTGGTTTTAATATTTCATAACTTTGAGTTAAAAGTTCTTTCAGTGCATTTAACTCGTCGTTTACTTCAATTCTAAGAGCCTGAAATAATTGAGCGAAAAATTTATTTTGTTTAAAAGCAGGAATACTTTTACTGAATAATTCTTTGAGATCTGAAGTTGTTTCAATTATATTTTCTTTTCTTCTTTCTACAATTTCTTTTGAAATTTTCTTAGATTGTTTTAATTCTCCGTATAAATAAAAAATCTCCGATAATTGATCTTCCGTATAGTTGTTAATAATATCTTTTGCCGTAAGGGACTGTTTGTTGTTCATCCTCATATCTAAAGGACCTTCAAATCGGGTTGAAAAGCCTCTTTGGGGCATGTCAAATTGATGAGAAGAAACTCCCAAATCAGCAAGTATTCCGTCAACGCTATCTACTTTGTAGAATCGTAAGGAATTTTTAAGATAGCGAAAATTTTGTTGAATAAATGTAAAGCGACTATCTTTAATAATATTAGACGTGACATCATAATCCTGGTCAAAAGCATACAATCTACCTTCCGGAGATAATTTTTTCAAAATCAAGCCTGAATGTCCGCCTCCACCAAAAGTACAATCTACATAAGTGCCTTTGGGATTCAAGAGTAATGCTTCAACACTCTGTTGTAATAAGACAGGTTTATGATAATTCATTTTCAGATATATTACCCATTACTTCCTCAGCCAAATTGGCAAAGTCTACTTCATTCACATTGACAGACTCTTCATAAAGGTCTTTGTCCCATATTTCAATGACATTAATAGAAGCTGCAACTACAATGTTTTTTTCAAGCTTAGCAAATTGAATTAAATCTTTGCTTATTTGCAAACGTCCATTAGTATCAATTTCTATATTTTTTAAACCGGCTGTAAATTGGCGTATAAAGTCATTATTTTTTTTAATGAAACGGTTTAATTTATTTATTTTGCTCATCACTTGATTCCATTCGGACATAGGATGTAGCTCTAAACATGGTTGAAAAACAGATCTTTTTAGAATAAAACCTTCATGCAAAAGCGAGTCCAATTGCTTCTTCAAACCTGAAGGGAGCAGGATTCTTCCTTTTGAATCAAGGGTGCATTCGTATGTTCCTATAAAACTAACCATATTAGTTTCCAAAAATATAAATTATTTTCCACTTTACTCCACTTTACTCCACTTTTGTTGATAACTTTTGTAAGGTAAAATAGTTCGAAAAAAAATGAAATTTCTGACTAGTAAAAAAGGAAAGTTATTAGTAAATAATGTTTCTAATTAGTAATAAATGATGTACTTTTGCATTTGCATAGCAATAAGATTGACTAATGATTTTTAATCTTCGTAAAGAAAAAAAATTTGCATACACAGTAAGGGGCGAGGGCAAACCAATAGTTTTATTACATGGTTTAATGGGAAGTTTAAGCAATTTTTCGGATCAGGTTGATTTTTTTTCTAAAAATGGATACAAAGTGTATTCTATAGAGCTTCCGTTGTATTCTCTTCCAACTCTACGAACTAATGTATTGGGATTGACTAATTATGTGATAGCATTCCTTCAAAAAATAGTTGATGAACCGGCTATTATTTTAGGAAATTCTTTAGGGGGACATTTAGGTTTAATGATATCTTTAAAAAAACCTCATTTTGTTGATTCTTTGGTTTTAACCGGAAGTTCTGGACTATATGAAAGAAGCTTTGGGGAGTCTTATCCGAAAAGAGGCAGTTATGAGTATGTCAAAAAGAAGTCAGAAGAGGTTTTCTATGATCCGAAAATAGCTACTAAAGAATTAGTAGAGGAAGTGTACGAAACATTATCCGATAGGAGTAAAGTTTTGAAAACAATTCATATTGCAAGAAGTGCTATTAAACATAATTTATCTAAAGAATTAAAAAATATTTATCAACCCACTTGTTTAATTTGGGGAAAACAAGATAACGTAACTCCCCCTGAAGTAGCAGAGGAATTTCATGAAGGTATTCCTAATTCCCAATTATTTTGGGTCGATCAATGTGGCCATTCTCCGATGATGGAAAAGCCAAATGAATTTAATGAAATTCTTTATAATTGGCTGAAAGAAATGAAATTATAGAAATTTTTACTATGACTATATATTCAGCAGAGTTTATAAAAAGCAGTAAATTTATGGAAGATTGCCCTGAAGGGAACAAACCGGAGTACGCATTTATAGGAAGATCTAATGTGGGTAAATCTTCTTTGATTAATATGCTCACTAATAAAAAAGGTTTAGCTAAAACTTCTTCCACTCCTGGAAAAACCCAATTGATTAATCATTTCCTGATTAATGATAATTGGTATTTAACAGATTTGCCAGGTTATGGTTATGCTAAGGCTTCTAAATCTAGTAGGGCTGAATTTTCTAAAATGATTGAAAACTACATCTTATCCAGAAAAAATTTGGTTAATCTTTTTGTATTAATTGATTCTCGTCATTTACCTATGCAAATTGATTTGAATTTTATAAATTGGTTAGGAGAAGAAGAAATCCCTTTTTCATTAATTTTTACTAAATTAGATAAAGTTTCTCAAAAAGAATTTTCGTTTAATTTTAAAAAATACTCTCAAAAATTACGTGAAACATGGGATGAGCTACCTGAAATGTTTAAAACATCATCAGAAAAGAAAATTGGACAAGAAGAAATACTTTCCTTTATTGAAGATACTAATAAATATTTAGCTAGGAATAAGATTTATTTTGGCGAATAATCATCCTCTATATTTTGAAAATTAATGTAAGCGGTAGCTTTTAAATTACCTTTTATTGTTATGGAAAAAGATTTTATTTTCGGAATACGTCCTGTTATGGAAGCTTTAGAAGCTGGAAAAACATTTGATAAAGTGTTTATACAAAATGGATTATTGGGAGAGAATATTAAAGTTTTAAAAATGAAATTTTCGCAAGCTGGAATTCGAGTTAAATATGTTCCTGTTGAAAAATTAAATCGATTGACTCGAAAAAATCATCAAGGTGTATGTGCTTTTCTTTCTCCTGTACAATTTTTTACTATAGAGGATTCGATACCTCAATTATTTGACGAGGGTAAAATGCCATTTGTTCTTATTTTAGATCATTTAACTGATGTAAGAAATTTTGGTGCAATTTGTAGAACAGCTGAAATAGTGGGGGTCGATGTTATAGTGATTCCGGATGAAGGTTCTGCTCCTGTCAATTCAGATGCAATTAAAACTTCTGCCGGTGCTATTTATAACTTAAAGATTTGTAAAGAAAAAAATTTATTAAAAGTATTAGAGTATTTAAAGCTCAGTGGTATAAAAGTTGTTTGTGCTACTGAAAAAACCAATACTTATTTATACGATGAAGTGTTGAAATTCCCATTAGCAGTAATTTTAGGGAATGAGGAAAAAGGAATTTCAAGAGATTTATTAAAAAATTCCGATGCGAACTTAAAGCTTCCAATTTATGGTAAAACGGAATCCTTAAATGTGTCGGTGGCTTGTGGGGCTTTTTTGTATGAGGTAATAAGACAAAATTTAAATTCTATTTAAAAAAATTTATATTAAAAATATTTTTTATAATGAAAAGTTCGATAATTATTGGAGCATTATTTTTAATCTTGGGAATAATTTTAGGCTATATCCAGTATAACGGATCAAAAGAACCATTTTTAACTATAACCTTAGTAGTAGGATTGATAGGAGGAGCCGGTTTAGGCCTTATATTAGGAGCTATCAGTGGGTATAGCAGCAAATCACAAAGTATCAAAAGAAAAGCAAGTGAGGCGGAAAGAGAAGTTATGAGGGATAGATTAAAAAATCAAGGATCATCAGCTAATGATAATTCTAATGGGAATTATTAGGTAGATTCTTATAATAATAAATGGAAGGAATAAGTAATAACAGCAATATGGGCTGTATAATTATTCTCCTTATATAAAAAGTAGGCATATATCCTAAACTAAAATTTGTAAACAGCGAAAATAAATATAAACTTGTAAAGAAAAGAAAGCAAAATAAAAGGATATAATTAGAAACCTTTGTAATTTTCTTGTCGTTGTACCATAATTGAATAATAACAAGTGTTATTAGGGAATTTATTCCGTATCTGAATATAAGAGATATAATTAGTTTCAGTACATTAAAATAGGGTGGAGCATGATGATTAAAATCTTTCTGTTTAAAAAATTGAAGGAGTGGATCATAAAATATATTTGTTTCGAATCTTCTTACTAAAATTAAAAGTAGTATACATAACATAATTCCAACAATTTTAGATACTCTTTTCATATTAATTATTTCTTTTTAAATACGAAAAATTTGATCCAAATAATCCATAAAACAATAATAAGTCCATAAATGATAGCTGGAAATAAATAATCATGGCTGGCTTCACCGTATTCCGGATAATAAGAAAATACGTAATTTATAAAACTAATTCTTAAAATATTTATTAAATATATAATTAAGATTGTTATCAGTAAATAAATACATGTTTTTTTTATCGAATTTGCAAAAGCGATAATAAATGAAATATATAGAATTATTACTGATAAAGCATTACAACCTTCGTTAACAATACTTATAGATTTATTATTAATAAAAAAACGCATATAGTTTTCATTATCCATATGTAATGCTTGGCTGGAAATTCCTACCCAATTTAGTAATGAGGAAGATTGCTTAGCAACCATATAAGTATAATCATCACAGGTGTGAAGTTTGTTTTGATAGTAACTTAGATACCAATAGTACAATATTGTTAAAAACAAATAAACGGAGAAAAATTTGACTAAACTTATGAAAATCGGTTTATATTCTTTCATAAAAATGAAATTAAAATATAAAAATATAAATTATTGATATTATATTGTTTAAAAATGCTAAAAAACTTCATCGCAAATTTATACGTTCAGAATGACAACATCAAATATGCAAAAATTTCAAAACTCAACTTATATGCCTTTCCGGAACGAATTGAAGTTTGCTTATGATATTTTTCAGTCTGAGCACAGAGTGGCCGATATTACTGTGCGCAATAAGCATTATGTTATCAAATAAACAGAAATAGTAAATGTTACTATCTAAAATCGTGATATTTAAATAATTATTGATTGTGTTTGCGTATTTGATTAAACAAACAGTTATTTTATAATTTACTCAAATGTAAAACGACTTCCGATATCAAATTTTTTAATATCAGAAGTCGTTTTTTATAGCTTAATAATGGATAATTTCTGCTCAATAATGATTTTATAGATTTGATTAACTATTTATTTACTCATTTCTACTACCAAAACATTACCTTTATCTTTCAGGAAGTATTCATCCTTCTGCGGAGCTCGTAATGACAACATTTTATTATCGCCAATCTCCATTGTATCCCCGGGATTCATAGTTGCTCCACTCTGACGGAGATACGATAAAATATTACCAAACATATCGAAATAGTAAGAGCCTTCATCATGGTTATTTGCTAATACAGCAAAATCAGGCATTCCAAATGCATCAGCGTTGTAAGTGCGCATCCAGACACCTTTAGCATCTTCTAAAATATATTTAACAAACCCGCAGAAAAATAACGGTAAACAATCGCATAAACTCTTCGCACTGTTTTCATCACTAAGTAAGTCACTTAAAACATTTGTAGGGAGTGAAGAATGAGCGTTTTCATTAATAACTGCTAATGCGTTAAATTCATCAAAACACGCTGCCAGACGGGACAAAGCTAGATATTGTTCTAATACATCTTCATCATTTCCTTTATAGTACAAAATTACATGGCTATCATTTTTACGAATTTGATCTTTGATATCTTGACTATAATGTGCTGGTGCAACACAAGTTTCCAATACATCAGCAGGAAAAGGCTCATTGAATCCGATCAGTCTAACTACGTGTTTTCCCCAACTTACTAAAGCAAAAACGCCTTGTTCAAGATCTCCGGCAGGTGTTTCGTAATCGACATTTGTTATTGAAGAATCTAGAAATCTTAATTTATCTAATAGTTTATCTTTGTCAAAATTAAGGGATCCTTTAAATACAACACTTAATCCTATTGATTGTTTAATATTCGTATTTTCAGCTTTAGATTTTTTACCAAATAAACGAGCAAACAGTGACATTTAAATTTCTAATTTTATTATTTAATATTATTTAACATATGTGCAAATTTAATTAATATTATTTAACGTTTTAATAAATAATTTATTTTTAAATTAAAAAAATATGACTTTAAATCAACAAATAATTAATCCCCGAATTCTTAGTGATAACAATTTATGCAATAGAATAGAAATACATTTGAAAATAAAGGTTAAATAGCAAGAAAAGAAAAAGATTATATTAAATTTTTATATTTATTTGTAAATGCTTTTAAAAATTGATGGATGCCAATAAAACAACATTTTATATGTCCTATAACATATAATTAAAATGATTTTTTAAGTAAAGTGCGAGAATTTAATATTCTAGCAAAATATATCGGATTAGTAGTAATATTTAACAAAAAACAGGTTAAAATTTTTCAACCTGTTTTTATTTAATTTATTTTTTATCTTCGGTGTTTTTAGTATCCTTAGTATTATCTTTTTTTTCTGGTTTTGGTAACAAAACTTTTCTGGATAATTTAATTTTTTTCTTTTCATCAACACCTAGGTACTTCACTTCAATTATGTCTCCCAGTTTAACAGAGTCTTCGACCTTTTCTAATCGTCTCCATTCTAGTTCAGAAATATGAACGAGTCCTTCAACACCTTTAGAAAGTTCAACAAATGCACCAAAAGGTTTAATTGAAACCACTTTGGCTTTATAAATAGCTCCGACTTCAGGAACAAAAGCAATTTGCTTAATTTTTTCAACTGCTTCATCGATTTTTTCTTGATCTATCCCTGATATTTCAACTTTTCCTACCTCGTTGCTCTCTTCAATAGTAATTACTGTATCTGTATCTTTTTGAAGTTGTTGAATATTTTTTCCTCCAGGTCCGATTATAGCACCGATAAAATCTTTTGGAATTTCCAATGAAACTAATTTAGGCGCATTAGGTTTTAATTGTGGATTTGGAGTAGAGATAGTTTCCAAAATTTTACCTAAAATATGTAAACGACCTTCTTTGGCTTGGTTCAACGCTTTTTCCATGATTTCAAAGGAAAGTCCTTGAATTTTAATGTCCATTTGACAAGCGGTAATTCCATCAGCGGTACCGGTTACCTTAAAGTCCATATCACCTAAATGATCTTCATCTCCTAGAATATCGGATAAGACACTCCATTTTCCTGACTCTTTATCGGTTATTAATCCCATTGCTATTCCCGATACAGGTTTTTTAATTTTAATTCCCGCATCCATTAAAGCCAGCGTTCCAGCACATACGGTAGCCATAGAAGAAGAACCGTTAGATTCCAAAATGTCAGATACGACACGTATAGTATAAGGGGTATCTTCAGGAATAACATATTTCAATGCTCTTTGAGCTAAGTTGCCATGTCCTATTTCTCTTCTAGAGACGCCTCTTACCGGTCTCACTTCACCCGTTGAAAATGGTGGAAAATTATAGTGTAAATAGAATTTTTCTTCGTGCTGTGAAATTACATTGTCTACACGATTTGCATCTAAGGAAGAGCCTAAAGTAACTGTAGTCAATGATTGAGTTTCTCCACGAGTAAAGATTGCTGATCCGTGAGATCCGGGTAGATAATTAACTTCACACCAAATAGGTCTAATAGTTTTAGTATCTCTACCATCTAAACGAATTCCTTCATTTAATATAAGTTGCCTAACAGCATCTTTTTGTACATCATGGAAGTAAGTTGCAGCTAAAGGTTTTTTCTCCTCTAATTCTTCTTCTGTAAATCTTGACAAAAACTCTTCTAGTATATTGTCAAATTTTTCGCTTCTTTCATGCTTATCAGATGGAGTTTTGGCAACGTCATATATTTTTTGGTATGAGAAATCTGTGATGGCTTTTCTCAGCTCTTCATCATGTGTTTCATGACAATATTCTCTTTTAGTAAGCGATTTTTCAATTTTAGCTGCTAATCTTTCTTCCGCTTCAATTTGTTTTTTGATAGCTTCATGGGCATACGAAATGGCATTTATCATTTCTTTTTCAGAAATTTCACTCATTTCTCCTTCAATCATAACAATCGAATCATTAGATGCTCCTACCATTATATCAAGATCGAATCCTTCATTCATTTGTGTAAGGCTCGGATTAATGATATATCTTCCATTTTGACGAATGATTCTAACTTCAGATATAGGTCCATTAAATGGAATATCAGTTATGCTTAAAGCTGATGAAGCTGCCAGTCCAGCTAATGAATCTGGAAGTATAGATCCATCATAAGAAATAAGTTGAATCATGATCTGTATTTCCGCATGAAAATCTTCAGGGAATAGAGGTCGTAAGACTCTATCTACCAGTCGCATAGTTAGGATTTCCTCATCCGTTGGTCTTCCTTCTCTTTTCATGAATCCGCCCGGTATACGACCTCCTGCTGAAAATTTATCTCTATAATCTACAGTAAGCGGTAAAAAATCCACTCCGGGATTTGCTTCTTTTGCAGCTACAACTGTAGCTAATAACATAGTTCCCCCACATTTGACTACAACAGAGCCATCTGCTTGTTTTGCAAGTTTTCCAGTTTCTAAGATGATTTCTCTTCCATCATCCAAGACAATTTTTTCTGTAATTGCTTTTGGAATCTCCATAAAAAATAAAAAATTTGTTAATATATTTATAATAAAGCAAAAAGAAAGTTTAATGTAATGTTAAAAATAGATAGTTACTTTAAATTTAAATAGGAAAACACCAGAGAACACTCAAGTCCATTAAAATATGAAAAGATTAATGGAATTCAGTGCTCAGTGTGCTTACATATTCCAATGACAAATAACAACCAATAATTTAAGCCCTTTTTCTTTTTGTGCTTTTTCAAAAAGATAGTAAAAGAGGCAATTTATTAATTGCCTCTTTATAATTTCTTCTACTTACGAATACCTAATTCTGCAATAATTGCTCTATACCTATTGATATCTTTTTTCTTTAAGTAATCAAGTAATTTTTTTCTTTTTCCCACTAAAGCCACTAGCGCCCTTTCTGTGTTGAAATCTTTATGATTTCTTTTTAGATGCTGGGTTAGGTGGTTAATTCTAAAGGTAAACAAAGCTACCTGTCCTTCTGCGCTACCGGTATTTTTTTCATCTTTACCGTGTTTTGCGAAAATTTCTTTTTTAACTTCTGATGTTAGATACATGCCAATATTAATTTTAATGATTATTATGTATTGAGCGGCAAATATATAACTTTTTTTGATGAAAAGAAAATAAGAGTGATTTTACAAAAAATTCACTCTTTTTATATTTTTGCTCACTCAGAGAGGTTTTTATTATTTTGTTAAAGGAGCAAATTCTAATACTACTTTACCGTCTTGAACAAATTGTAAAGTAGTATTTGTAAATACTAAAGTGCTTCTTATACCCATTAATTCTAAAAATCTAGGTTCTTGATTGTATTCTGGACATGCCATAAAAGTTGATACCATAGGACTAGGGTTATACATGTTTTCAATAAGTTCAAATGATCCATTATAGATATTACAACCTGCATTACCATTTATCCTATTTTTATCAAAATCAAAATTTAAGGTAGGAATTTCTCCTTTAAATGAATCTGTAGCTAATGTACCATCTATGGAAGTTAAATACCAAGTACCTCTTAGCTTGATTTGTAATTCTTTACTATCCACTTTTTCTGCAACATTTTTTGTGGTGTTACAACTTTGGAATGTTGTACCTAAAAATAATAAGAATAAACTGGTAACACTAATTTTAATTAAATTTTTCATATATTATCTTAAATTATTTTTTTGCTTTTTAGCAATTTTTAACATTTTAGCGGTATATCAAATATTTTGCCAAAGTGTTGAATCAGGATAAGTTTAAGGATTAATAAGAATTAATTAACTGATTAATTTCCTTAAAGCCGCCTCCATTATATACATCTTTGAATCCTTCATTTTTTAGATAATTGACTATTTTTTCAGATCTTATGCCTGATCTACAAAAAATAATCAAAGGAGTTGAAAATTTTCGAATTATCTCAAGTTGGGATGGAATGTCATTCATTGGAATAGAAATAGCACCGGGAACATGTCCTTCATTGATTAATTCATCTTTTTCTCTCACATCTAAAAGTGTAACAGAGCTTTTTTTTAAAAGTTCTTTTAAATTCATAATTACCAAATAACAATTCTTTCTTTTTCAGGCTTAAACATTTTATCCCCCTTTTTTACATTAAATGCCTTATAAAAGCCTTCCACATTTTCCAAAGGTGCTATAGCTCTATAATACCCTGGAGCATGAGGATCGGTTTTAATTTGATTTGCTAAGGCTTCCTCTTTAGCTTTGGTTCTCCAAATAGTTGCCCAGGATAAAAAATATCTTTGTTCCGGTGTATAATTTTCAATCTTACCCGGATTACCTTTGTCTTTTAGATATAATTTCAATGCATCATATGCTATAGCGACTCCACCTAAATCGGCAATATTTTCACCTAATGTTAATTTTCCATTTATATGTAAACCCGGAATAGGTTCATAGGCATTATATTGTGCTTCTAGCGCCTTGGTTGCTGCCTCAAATTTCTCTTTATCCAAAGGGGTCCACCAATCTTTTAAGTTACCATCGCCATCGAATTGAGATCCACTGTCGTCGAATCCATGAGATATTTCATGGCCGATTACAGCACCTATTCCGCCGAAATTAACGGCTGCATCAGCTTTATAATCATAGAATGGTGGCTGTAATATGGCAGCAGGAAATACAATTTCATTGTAAGAAGGATTATAATATGCATTTACTGTCTGAGGAGACATAAACCATTCAGTTTTATCTACCGGTTTGCCTATTTTATTTTTATCTCTGTTATAATTGAAAACAATAGCATTTAGTTGATTTTGGAAAAAAGATCCTCCTTCCTGTAAAGATTGTATTTCTAAATTGGAATAGTCTTTCCATTGATCAGGGTATCCTATTTTTACAGTAAATTTATTTAGTTTATCCAAGGCTTTTTCCTTTGTGGATTGGGACATCCATGTTAAGTCTTTTATATGAATGACAAAGGATTTTTTTAAATAATTGATAAGCTCTTTTGCATTTTCCTTTGCTTCTTCGGGAAATACTTCGGCTACATATAATTTTCCGAATGCTTCACCAACTAATGAATTGATGCGGCTAAGCGCACGTTTTTCAATGGCTCTTTGCTCCACTTGTCCACTTAATGTTTTGCCGTAAAAATCAAAATTAATGTCATCAAGTTCTTTAGTTAGACAGTCTCCTGCATATCTTAAAATACTGACTTTTATAAAGTCTTTTAGTAAGCTGATATTTTGTGGATTGATGTTTTTATCTAAGTTTTCAAAGTATTTTTTTTCAGGTATTATAATGGTATCTACTTGTACTCCAAGCTGAGAAAGATACTCTTTTAAGTTAATATTCTTCGATAATTTGGATAAATCATTCAATGAAAAAGGATTATTTTGGAGCTGAGCATTTCTGATTTGCTCTACAGTCAGAAGATTAGAGGCTAATTTTGTTTCAAATAAAACAATATCTTCCGCGGTTTTATCCGGGTGATTATGTCCGATTACTTTCAATAATTTTGATAAATAGATCTTGTATTCTTGTAATGTTTTTTTTGACTTATCATCATTTTTTTGATAATAATCTCTACCCAAGCCTAAAGATATATCATTTAAATATACAGCGTTTACATTACTATTATTTAAATCTGATTGGACGCTGTATGAATAAAACGGATTCATTCCCAAAGGAGTAAATTCAATAAGTAAATTTTGTAAATCTGAAAGATTTTTAATTTTATCAATCTTCGATAAATAGGGAAGAATAGGAGAGATTCCCTGTTTATTTCTTTCTTCCATATTTATAAATGAACTATATAGATCTTTAATTTTTTGACCTTCAGAACCTTTGGGATAAGTTTGAATGATAGATTTTTTTAAAATACTTAGCGATACAGAATCGGTAAATTCCCGCAATTGATCAAAACTTCCCCATCTGGAACGATCTGAAGGAATTTGAGCATTTTTCATCCAATTTCCGTTTACATAATTATAAAAATCATCTTGCGGTCTTATTTTTTTATCCATGTAATTTTCATTAATTGCATGATTTTGCGCATGCATCCCACTCAAAGGGATAAGCGCTGTTGCAATAAATACTATAAATTTTCTCATTAATACAAAGTTAATTATCAATCAAAAATAGTTAAAAATACTCATATAAGTTATTTTTAACAAAATTTTAAAATGAAGTAAAATAAGCAATGTGACTTTTATTTTTTATTTTTGTATAAAATTAATTCTTGTTAAAAATATTTTTACAATTAAGCCAATGAGTGACCCTATTTTATACTTAAGGAATGCAAATATTTACCAAAAGAACTTTTTAGTTTTAAGTCAGGTTAATACAAGTTTAGAAAAAGGAGAATTTTATTATCTTATTGGTAAAACTGGAAGTGGAAAAAGTTCTTTGTTAAAGATATTATATGGAGATATTCCTTTGCTCGAAGGTGAGGGGAAAGTTGTCGATATTGATTTGGTTACTTTGAAGTATAATGATATTCCAGTTTTAAGGAGAAAATTAGGAATAGTCTTTCAAGATTTTCAACTATTGACGGATAGAAGTGTAGAAAATAATTTATTATTTGTCTTGAAAGCGACCGGATGGAAAGATAAATATGCTATTAATGAAAGAATAGAAGAAGTTTTGCAAAGTGTTGGAATGGCAACAAAAAAACATAAAATGCCTCATGAGCTTTCGGGAGGTGAGCAGCAACGTGTCGCAATTGCAAGAGCATTATTGAATCATCCCGCTCTCATTTTAGCAGATGAGCCGACCGGAAATCTTGATCCTGAAACTTCTAACGAAATAATGACTTTGCTTAAAGGTATTGCACAGCAAAATCATTGTACAATACTTATGGCTACTCATGATTATTCAATGATAAAAAAATTTCCGGCAAAGACTATAAAATGTGAGAATGGTAAAATTTATCACGGAGATTCTAACGAACTTTTTCTCTAAAAAATAAAAATTTAAATTATAAATATTTTTAGATGATTTCTATTCTTATTCCGGTTTATAATTATTCAATTGTAAATCTAGGAAATGAATTACTGATGCAGGAAAATAAACTAGATGTTCCTTGTGAAATAATATTTTTTGACGATTGTTCAACCAATGAAAAAATAAAAAAAGAAAACCAATTATTTTGTAAAAATAACAATATAGCCTATCACGTTTCAAAAAAAAATTTAGGAAGAGCTGAAGCGAGAAATTCTTTGGCTGAATTAGCAAGATATGAATGGTTGTTATTCATGGATTCTGATGTCTTTCCTGTTCGACAAGATTATTTAAAAAAATTTATTTTGTCGATTAGCCCTACAGGTCAAGTTTATACCGGAAATATTTTATACAGAAGAGATGTTAGCGAAAATTATAAAAATAATTTGCGTTGGAAATATGGTATTAAATATGAAGAAAATTGTATTAAAAATGACAATAGATCTAAGTATTTGTATTTAAAATCTGCCAATCTAATGGTTAGAAAAAAAACTTTTAAACATAATTTTTTTCCTGTTTTAAAATATAACTATGGATACGAAGATACAATGCTTGGATTAAGCCTTGAAGAAAAAGGAGTTAAATTAGAAATTATTCAGAATCCGGTTTATCATGATGGATTAGAAACCAGTCAAGTTTTTTTAAATAAAACCGAAGAAGCAATTAGGAATTTAGCAGAATTAATTCGGAAAGAGAATAATTTATGTAAAAGAATTAAAATAATTAAATTATATTATTTATTAAAAAAACTTAATTGTGTTAAATACGTTAAATATTTGTTTGAAAAAAATCGTAATTCAATGAAAAAAAAACTTCTATCTGAGAATTCAGATGTAAGAATTTTTCAATTATATAAATTTGGATATTTGTGTTATTTGCTTGCTTTATAAAATATGTTTAATAAATTGGCTTCTTGAGCTTCCCAATTATATTTTTCTGAAGCTTTATCTAAGTTATCTAGATAGTAACTTTTTCCTTTAGCTATAATTAAATTAATTTTTTCAGAAATTTCACGGGCAGAATGTTTAGAAATAACTTCTCCTATTTGATCTTTATCTATAACTTTTTTTATTTCCGGAAGATAAGTTCCTAATACGGGGATTTTTGCATGGATATAGTCGAATAATTTATTGGGAAGAGCATAACGATAGCTTAAGCCACGGTCTTCTTCTAAACTTAATCCTAAATCAGCCATAGGGGTTATTAATTTTAATTGTTCAGAAGGTATTTCTCCTAAAAAATAAACTTTATTTTCAAGATTTAATTCATTAGTATAATTTTCATATTTTTTTCTTAACGATCCGTCTCCGATAATCCAAAATTGAATATTATCAACAAATTTCATTGCCTCAATCATTTTATCAATACCCCGGGAGAAATTAATGACTCCTTGATATAACAAGATTTTTTTATTATGAGGATTTTTAGGTAAGTTAATGGTTATATGTAATTCTTTATTTGGTTTTGTATTGATTAACGGGACATTTTTTATTACTATAGGACGATTGCCATAGTTTTTTTCAAAAAAATCCGCATAACCTTCGCTTACTGTGTAAAAGTGTTTAATTTTAGGAATGATATATCTTTCAAGTTTCTTCCATATTTTTTGTGAAAACCTCCCTTGCACGGATGGAAGCTCAGAATATATTTCGTGACTATCAAAGACCAGAGGGATACTTTTTATTTTAGAAACCAAATAGTTAGGTAATAGAGAATCTAAATCGTTAGCTAATAATATTGTATTTTTATCAGATCGAAAAAGTATATGCCAGAATAATTTTAGATTAAACTCAGAAAATAATAAAAACTTTTTTTGGAATACAAGATTGAAACGGTGAGTAGGGTAAGGTCTTTTTAGCGTAGGCAATCCATATAAATTTGTTCCGATAATAAAAATTTCATAACCTTTTTTGAATAAAGAATTACAGACTTTTTCTACTCTTTGATCTGTAGATATATTATTAATTACCGAAACTAATACCTTTTTTTTCTTTATCATTCCTGTACAAAATTAAATATAAATCCAGATCAAAAACAATATATTTGTAAATTATCTCATATTTGGCAATGCAGCAAAAATTGAATATTCTTTTTCTACCCTATTGGCTTCCATCAAAAAATAATCCTAAAAATGGTAATTTTATTTTACGGCATGCTGAAGCAATTGCAACCTTACATAATATAACTATTCTTTATGTTGAAAGAGATGATACTTTACTAGAAAAATTTAAAATAAATATTGATAAAAATCATAATTTACTTATTATAAAAATATACTATAAAGGGCATTCTTATAAAGTTATTAATTACTGGAAAAAATTTAGAGCATATACTAAAGGTTTAGGACTTATTAAAAATATTGATTTGATTCATATTCATGTGCTATATTATTATGCTTTTTTGGCTTTATATTTTAAAATAATAAAGAATATAAATTTTGTAGTGACGGAACATTGGACCCGTTGGATAACTAAAGATAATAGCCTATCTCGTAAATTTTATTGCAAGATGATGAATATAGTTTGTTCTCAGGCTTCTTATATCCTTCCGGTAAGTGAAAATTTAGCGGATTCAATGAAAATGCAAGGGATCAAAGGAAAATATAAAATTATTCCTAATGTTGTAAATACCCAGGTTTTTAAGCCTACTAATAATAAGCCTGAAAAAAATATCTTTCTTCATATATCAAACCTTGTGGATGATCATAAGAATATTACTGGGATTTTAAATGTATCTAAAAAATTGGCAGAATCAGGATATAAATTTATTCTTAAAATAGGTGGAGACGGAGATAACACAATGATAAAAGAATTTATAAAGAATAATAAATTAAAAAATTATATATCGACTTTTGGTCCTTTAACTGAAAATGAAGTTTCATATAAAATGAGAAATGCAGATATGTTAGTGATGTTTAGTAATAAGGAAAATCAACCTTGCGTTATCAATGAAGCTTTTTCTTGTGGTCTTCCTGTAATCTCAACTAATGTTGGAGGAATTACAGAATTTTTCCCAAAAAATTTCGGAATTATTATCGAAAAAGGAAATGAAAATGATTTGTATGAAGCAATGGCAAAATGTATTAATGGTAAAGTTGAATTTGCAAAACCTAAGGATATGCATCAATATGCAGTAAATCATTTTAGTATACAAATTATAGCCAAAGAATTAGAAAAAGTATATAGTAAAGTTTTGCAATAAATAAAATTTTTAATGATAAAAAATATTCTATCGTTTTTAAATGAATTTAAAAAAAATAAAGGAGGGTATATTGCTATTTCTCAGATTGTAAGTAAGTCTGCCATGATAGTCAATTCTTTCTTTATTGTTAGAATGCTTACAAAAGAAGAATTTGGATCAGTTTCGTTAGCCTTATCTATTTTGTCTTTTCTTATGCCATTTATAAATATGGGAAGCCAAAATGGATTGCTTAGATTCGGATCCCTGGTTTCAACTTCAAACGAAAAAGATATATTAAGTAATTATAATTTTAAAACAGGTAATGCCTTAAATACTATTACTATAATTATATTTCTTATTATTTGCCTATTTTTTTCTACTAAATACAATTATTTAGTGACAATTTCATTAATTCTAAGCTTTCGTTTAGTTAGCCTTTCTTTTTTTTACCAAATAAGAATTGATTATCAGATTAGAAATAATAATTATGCCTATGCAATAACAGATATGTTATTTAATGTTTTCACGCTAATAGTTTCATTATTTCTTAGCTTTTTTTTTGGAATGTATGGATATGTAATTTCCCTATCTATGTCCTTTATCTTTTTTTCTTTTAAGGTTAAGAAACACTTTAAAGCTAAACCTTATAAAAAGTTTCCTGTTTCAAAAAAAGAATTTTGGAATTATTCTTTTGGAAGCTCAATTGCGAATTTTTTACACGGTTCCATTTCATCTTTGGATACTTTCATGGTGGGTTATTTTCTTTCGGCCACAAGCATAGCGGAATACAGAATTTCGTCTATCATACCTTTAAATCTTTTCTTTTTAGCTCAGATGTTTGTAGTAACAGATTATCCAAAATTTGTAAAAAACCATACTAATAAAAAATATTTTCAAACCTATTTGAAGAATTATTTTATTATTTTTTTATTTATAGGATTCTTACTTATCATCGTGTTTTCTTTATTTGGAGACTATATAATTAAATTATTGTTTGGAAACAATTATTATGCAACTTCAGCATTTTATGTATTGATATTGATATCTGTATTTTGTTTACTGATTTTAATTCCATTTGGAAATATTACCGCTGCACTAGGCCTGCTAAAAAAGAATATTTTTGCTTCCGTGGGTGCCATGTTAATACAAATTGTGATCGGAGTACTCTTGATTCCTCACTACGGTATTCTAGGAGCGGCTTTGTCTACCGGATTTGCCTATTTATTTTCCGGTTTTTATAATATGTTTGCTGTATATAAATATTTCAAAAAAAATTAATTTACTAAGCTATTCCATAAATTATCATTTTCCGGGATAGGAGCTTCCAAGATTATTTTTTCCTTTTTTACAGGATGTATAAATTCAATTTTTCTTGCCAATAGATTAATGCTTCCATCAAGATTTGACCGATCTGCACCATATTTTAAATCTCCTTTTATCGGACATTTTATTGCACTTAATTGTGCACGAATTTGGTGATGCCTACCGGTTTCCAGATCAATTTGTAATAACATATAGTTATCTGATTTTTTTACAATCGTATAGGTCAAGATAGCTTCTTTAGCTTGGTCAGTAAAATGATTGTAGACGATAGCTTTATTATTCTTTTCATTTTTTTTTAAATAATGAATCAGTCTTTGTGTTTCAGGAATTTCATTTTTTTTAACTACTGCCCAATAAGTTTTCTTTATTTCTCTTTTCTTTAGCATTTCTGTTAATCGAGAAAGTGCTTTACTGGTTTTCGCAAATATTACAATACCGGAAGTTGGACGATCGATGCGATGCACTAATCCGGTAAATACATTTCCAGGCTTGGAATATTTATTTTTAATATAAGATTTAACCTCATCCAAGAGAGAGATATCTCCGGTTTTATCTCCCTGAACGATTTGACCTGCTTTTTTATTGATAATTAAAAGATGATTATCTTCAAAAAGTATTTGATTTTCATTAAGCATGATCCATGAAATTAATCTAATTCAATCATTTATAAATCATTAACACCCTCTAAAATTTGGATAGATAACGAAATTTTTTAAAAGCTTTCGTCCTTATTAGGAAATTCCTGACTTTTTACATCTTTTATATACTGCGAAACAACCTCTACAATTTGTTCGTGAAGGTTTATATATTTTCTGGCAAATTTAGGTTTGAAATTTTTATTTAATCCTAGTATATCGTGAATGACTAAAACTTGGCCATCTGTAAGATTTCCCGCCCCAATTCCAATGGTAGCTATTTGTAATTCTTTAGTAACTTTTTCGGCTAATAGAGCAGGGATTTTTTCCAATGTAACTGAAAAACATCCGATATCTTCTAACAACTTCGCATCGGCTATCAACTTATCGGCCTCCTCATTTTCTTTTGCCCTTAGTTTGAAAGAACCGAAGTGGTGAATGGACTGTGGAGTTAATCCTAAATGTCCCATTACTGGAATACCTGCTTTAACAATAGCTTCAATAGAATCTTTAATTTCAATTCCACCTTCCATTTTTATCGCTGCTGCACCGGTTTCTTTCATAATTCGAACTGCTGAACGATAGGCTTGCATAGGGTCGGATTGATATGTGCCAAAGGGTAAATCTACAATTAACATAGCTCTTTTAATTCCTCTAGACACGCATTGCGCATGGTATATCATTTGATCTAAGGTAATGGGCAATGTTGTTTCGTAACCCGCCATAACGTTAGCTGCCGAATCTCCAACCAAAATTGCATCCAATCCTGCTTCATCGGCTAGTTTGGCTATGGTATAATCATACGCGGTTAACATGGATATTTTTTCTCCCGTAGCTTTCATTTTTTTGAAAGAAGAGGTAGTTACCTTTTTTATTTCCGAATGTATTGACATTTCTATGAGTTTTAATAAATTAAGATTATTATAATAAGTAAATGATTATTTTATAAGTACAATGGATGTAGAATTAAAATTTAAATATAAAAATCAAGACGAGTGAAAATAATTTTTATATAAATTTTATTATAAGCTAAATAAGATATTATTATTGTAAGAATAGTAAAAAATGTTGAAATTTAAGCCTTTTGATAGAAAATAAAATAAAGTAATAATAGTGAACCGATTATAATTCGGTACCAACCCCAAATTCTAAAGCCGTATTTTTTTATAACTTCTACAAAGAATTTAATAGCAAAAATAGCAACTACAAAAGCAACAAGGTTCCCTAAGATAAAAAGCCACATTTGATGACTGTTAGATGCTAACAGCTCGTAACCTTTCATACTAATACCATTTTCATCCCAAGTTTTTAATGTCAACGAATATACAGTTACAGCTAGCATAGTAGGAACAGCTAGGAAAAAAGAAAATTCAGCAGCAACTTCTCTGCTTAGTTTTTGTTGCATTCCTCCAATGATGGAAGCGGCAGAACGACTCGTTCCGGGCATCATGGCGAGACATTGCCAAAAGCCGATAATTATCGCTTGTTTTATAGAAATATCTTCTTCTTTAAGTATAGTAGGATTTTTAAAAAACCGATCAATAAATAAAAGTACGATCCCACCTAATACGAGCACAATAGCAATCGGTATAGGTTTTTCCAACACAGCGTCTATTTTTTCATTGAATAATTTTCCTAAAATTAAAGCCGGAATAACGGCTCCCATTAATTTTAAATAAAAATTAAATCTTTTAAAATCAAAGAATTTTTTCCAATATAATACAACCACTGCTAAAATCGCTCCCAACTGAATGCAGTATTCAAACATTTTTACAAAGTTATCTTCCTGAATACCTAAAATAGAACTTGTAAAAATCATATGAGCAGTTGAAGAAACAGGTAAATATTCTGTTAGACCTTCAACGATAGCAATTATAATTGCCTCTAACGTGTTCATTATTTAATTTTTTTAGGATTAGAATAAGTCATGATTGAATAAATTTCGACGATAAAACCTAAAACAATACATATAGGAGCAAGTCGAATTCTTCTAAAGCTAAAAATTTCTTCGTTCCAATTATTCTTATCAAATACACCATCAACTGTGTTCGCGTCAGGTCCAGTCATTAAAATAAGACCTAAGGCTATTAATCCTAACCCAATTAACATGAATATATAATTTCTTTTTCCAAATAAAAAAGGTTTTTCGGATTTAGAATAATTATTTTTTATTAAATTATCTTTCATCAAAAATTTATTTTTTGGCAATTTAAGAATTAAGAATAATATAAATCATCAATTTTGAGTTTTAAATATCTCCAGGTAGCGAACCAAGTACTTGTAGTAGTGATTAAAATACCTATACATATAATAAATAATGACAAGAAAATATGATTTGTATAATCTACAATTGGAGGAAGTATATTGTAACGAATAAGCATATAATTTACAATAAACAAAAGTATCAAGGCTATAACAGAACCTATAGCACCTAAGATGAAGGCTTGCAGTAGAAATGGTTTCATAATGAAGAAACGTTTGGCGCCCACCAATTGCATGGTTTTTATGATGAATCTTTTTGCGTAAATTTTCAGACGTATGGAATTATTGATAAGTGAAACTGCTATTAATAAGATAATTCCGGCAAGTATGGAAATGCCTAAAGTGATTTTACGCACTCCTTTATTCATTTGAGTTAATAAATTACTATCGGATTTTACCTCATCGACCAACACATTTTTTTGTATTTGATTTCTTATGGTTTCAATATGTATAGAATCTGTATATTCCGGTTTTAGAGCTATAGTAATAGAGGCCGGAAATATGTCTTCTTCAAAAAGTGATTGAGAATCAACTCCTAAATCTTTTTTCGCAGTATAGGTTGCTTGTTCCTTAGATATGTATTTAGCTTTTTTAACGTAAGGATTAACTTTTATACTATCAAGGTAATTGAGTTGCGCTTTTTCGTTTTTAATTAAGTTATCTTTATTTCTATCATTCTTAAAAAATACCTCAATCACCATTTGTTCTTTCAAATAATCAATATAAGAATTGGCATTAATTACAATCATGCCAATGATTCCAATTAAAAATAAGACTAAAGAAATGCTGATGACTACAGTAATATTAGAAGAACGTAACCTTCCCTTATTTAGCTTGTCTGTTTTATTGGCCATATTTTTAAAATATTCGCTAAAATATAAAAACTTCATTTATTTTAGTGTAATTTTGGATATAAATTATTGTTAAAATAAAGATACAATTGAAAGTTAAACCTAAAAAGCATTTAGGGCAACATTTTCTGAATGATCAGAATATCGCTTCGAAAATAGTAGATTCGCTATCCTATCAGCCGTATGATTTAATATTGGAAGTAGGACCGGGAATGGGAGTACTTACCCAATTTTTGCTACAAAAAAAGTGTAAAGTATTTGTTGCTGAAATAGACAAAGAATCAATAGAATATTTACAAATACATTATCCTCAGCTGGGAAAAAATATAGTAGGAGATTTTCTGAGGTTGGATTTGCAAAATTTTTTTTCGGAAAATCTTGCGGTCATTGGTAATTTTCCTTACAATATTTCATCTCAAATTGTTTTTAAAATACTGGATAATAGATGTATAATTCCTGAAATGGTCGGTATGTTCCAAAAAGAAGTGGCTGAAAGAATTGCTGCTCAAAAGGGAAATAAAATATATGGTATCTTATCAGTGCTTACTCAAGCTTATTATAAAGTAGAATATTTATTCACTGTCCATGAAAATGTATTCACTCCGCCACCTAAAGTAAAATCAGCGGTTATAAGATTAGAACGATATCGTGATCACATTGATGGGGTAGAGGATGGGTTTTTATTTAAATTAGTTAAAGCAGGGTTTAATCAAAGAAGAAAAACATTAAGAAATGCATTGAAAGTTTTAGGGATTCCCCAACATATCGAATCGCATGAATTTTTAAATCTTCGTGCAGAGCAATTATCCGTTGAAGATTTTATAATGTTAGCTCAATTGTGGAACTCATAATTTTCTCTAAATTTGAATATAAAAAATGTAAGTCTATGAAACTAAAAATTGATTATGTACTAGTAGTGTCAGTAATTATGTTAACATTCACCTCTTGTGAATTTAAACAGAAGGAAAATTCAATGGGAGGTGAAACATTATCTCATGTGGAAGTGGATAACGAACTTGATCCTGTATGCAATATGCATACAAAAGATAATGTAAGAGATACGCTAACCTATCAAAAAAAATTATATGGATTTTGTAGCTCTAATTGTAAAGAAGAATTTCAAAAAAATCCCAATAAATATTTATCCCAAAATCAATAAATTATTCCTTATAATTTAATTTATAGAGATTAATACGGGTTGTTATTTAGAATATTTATATTGCAAAAAGAAAATTGCAACTTTAAAAATCAAATAACCATTGTTAGTTTTACCTATATCTTCTTGATTTTAGTTAGTAAAGGTATTTTATAATATTTTTAATATTGTTAAACTTCATCTTTCCAATCCTGCAAATTTTTCAAATATTATAAATAAACATAAATATAATGGATAAATGCTTTTTTGTGATATGATTTTTATATAGAAATCAGTAATTTATTTTATTGCAATGATTGTAAGGTATTTTTTAAAATAAAGAAATATTATAAATTTAACTATACCAAAAAAATATAATAATATCGTAATTATAATTAATTTATAGTTGTTTACTTAATGTCTTATTCAAGCTTTACGGCAAAACTTCATTTATAATGATGGTAAAAGTGAAGATTTATTATAAATTTACAACCTTTAATTTCTAAATACTATGAACGATTTTATTGCGGCCCGATCGCAGATGGCAGTCTCGCTAGGATTCCATATTATATTTTCATGTGTAGGAATGGTAATGCCTTTTTTTATGGCAATTTCACATTATAAATATTTAAGAACCGGAGACGAATTATATAAAGGTTTGACCAAAGCTTGGAGTAAAGGAATTGCAATTTTATTTGCTACCGGAGCTGTATCAGGTACAATGCTTTCTTTTGAATTAGGTTTATTATGGCCTGAATTCATGAAACATGCTGGACCTATTTTCGGGATGCCTTTTTCTTTAGAAGGAACTGCCTTTTTTGTGGAAGCAATAGCCATTGGGTTTTTTCTTTATGGTTGGAATAAATTTAATCCGTGGTTTCATTGGTTAACAGGATTGTTAATCGGAATAAGTGGAATAACATCTGGAATATTGGTTTTGGCTGCTAATGCTTGGATGAACAGTCCTGCGGGATTTGACTATATCAACGGTAATTATATCAATATTGACCCCGTAAAAGCTATGTTCAATGATGCCTGGTTTTCGCAAGCATTACATATGATTATAGCAGCTTTTGTGGCTACAGGGTTTGCTGTGGCTGGTTTACATGCATTAATGATCCTAAAGAAAAAAAATGTTGAATTTCATAAAAAGGCATTTAAAATTGCTGCTACTTGTGCCTGTATTGCTGCCTTGCTACAACCTATAAGTGGGGATATTTCAGCAAAAGACGTGAATAAAAGACAGCCTGAAAAGCTAGCTGCTATGGAAGCTCATTTCGATACGGAAGCTCCCGCTTCATTTGTATTGGGGGGGATTGTTAATGAAAAAGAAGAACGAGTTGATTATGCTATAAAAATTCCCGGATTATTAAGTTTTCTGGCTTATGGTAATTTAAAAGATCCGGTTAAAGGTATTACTGATTTTCCGAAGGAAGACAGACCACCTGTTGCCATTACCCATTATTCGTTTCAAATCATGATTATATTAGGTGTAGCCCTGATGATATTGGCTATTATCTATGGTTTGGCTAGATTAAAAAATAAAACTTGGCTTACAAAAAAATGGTTTTATAAACTTTTTGTTATAGCCACACCTCTTGGTTATATCGCATTAGAAGCCGGATGGACGGTAACAGAAGTAGGACGTCAGCCTTGGATTATTTATAAAATAATGAGAACCGCTGATGCTGTTACTCCAATGCCCGGTATTGTATATTCGTTTTATTTATTCACAGCCATTTTTATATCCTTGTCAGCAATTGTAATTTTCCTCTTATACAGGCAAATGAAAATGGTTCCTGCATTATATGATTCAACTGATAAAAATTATAAATCTAATAAGAAATAGAGTATGTTTTATTTATATGTAGTTATTTTTTTCCTGTGGACAGCCATAGCTTTGTATTTATTATTAGGGGGAGCAGATTTTGGGGTTGGAATTTTAGAGCTATTCAGTAAGCAGAAAAATGAAAAAAGAATTGAAAAAATCATGTACAAAGAAATGGGTCCTGTATGGGAAGCTAATCATATGTGGCTTGTTATTGTAATCGTGATTCTTTTTGTTGCTTTTCCTGATATATATGCAGTATTCTCCACCTATTTACATATACCTTTATTACTGATGCTTATGGGGATAATTGCCAGAGGAACTGCTTTTTCCTTTCGTAATTATGATGCTATTAAAGATGATTGGCAATACGTTTATAATAAGATATTCAGATATTCCAGTGTAATTACTCCATTTTTTTTGGGAATGATCGCAGCTGCCACAGTATCGGGAACTATAGATATGGGAGCTACGGATTTTATGACAGCTTATATATGGAGTTGGCTCACCCCGTTCGGATGTGCACTAGGAATTTTTACTTGTAGTATTTGTGGATATTTGGCGGCTTCATATTCTTTATCTCAGGTAAAAAATATTGATGATCTAACTTATTTAACAACTAAGGTTAAGATATTTTTGTTTGCAATAGTAATAACCGGTGGAATAGTGTTTCTAAGTGCTTATACTACCGGAGTACCCCTACTTGAATGGATATTTGGTGAAGTAATCGGTTGGATCGCCGTAAGTTTAGCAACTATTTCTATTTTTGGAACTTTATATGCTCTACAATTAAAAAAACATTCTTGGATTAGGCTATTAGCTGGATTTCAGGTTCTAACCATATTATTTGCAGTAACTTATCAGCATTATCCTAATTTGGTTATTTTAAAGCACGGCTGCTTATCCTTGACAGAAGATCAATGCATACATAAAACAATTGCAATGTTAGCATGGGCCCTTATGTTAGGAAGTATATTTATTCTTCCGGGCGTATTTCATTTAATCTATTCCTTTCAGAAAAAAAATAATACAGAAACTAAATAATTTAGAAAATTTCATAATAAAAAGGATTTAACTAATTTTGTTAAATCCTTTTTTGTATTTAACCTAATGGGATCAAGCTATACTATATACAATGCTTCTGCGGGTGCCGGAAAAACCTATACATTGGTTAAAAATTTTCTTAATATTTTACTGCAAAATGACTCTGTTGAATCAGTACGTTCAATTTTGGCAGTAACATTTACCAATAAAGCAGCCAATGAAATGAAAACCCGTATTCTTTCTTGGCTAAAGGATTTTTCGGATCAAAATCAATATAAAATTAACCCAATTTTACAGCAAATATCGCAAGAATTGGGTGTAGATATTTTTACATTGCATCAACGAGCTTGCAAGTCATTATCTTACCTTTTGCATCATTACTCTTTATTTTCAATTAGCACCATTGATAAATTTAATTTACGATTGATGAAAGCTTTTACTAAAGAGTTAGGATTGTCTTATTCTTTTGCGGTTGAATTAGATGCTTCGGATTACCTTAAGCAGTCCATAGATGAATTGGTAGATGAATTGGGTACGGATAATCCTTTTGCAGAAGTTATTTTAAATTATATATTTTGGAAATTTGAGAATGAATCTTCGACAGATATTAGAAAAGAACTGCTTTCTTCCTCACAAAATTTTATGAAAGAGAGAAATCTTGAGAAGATAAATTCCCTAACTGCAAGAGAATTTGAAGATTTTAAAAAATTAAATCAAATACTCATTAAGCGAGTTCAGGAAAATAATATAATAATTCAGGATACTGCTTCTTCAGTTATAAAATTGTTGCAATCTAATGGGTTGGAAGTAAGCGATTTTTATCAGGGAGCAAGGGGGATGGCGGGTCTTTTTTATAAAGTTTTAGATACTGATAAATTATTGAGTATTAATTTTTCGTCAACCTATTATAAGGCTTTTTGTGAAGAAGAAAAGTATGCAAAATCAAAATCAACAAAAGAGGCAACCATTAGGATCTTGGCCCCGCAAATGATTGATGCGTTTTATAAAATAAAACAGGCGGTAACTAGAATTAAAATAGATGATTCGGTTCGTAAGAATTTAATTACCATAGAGTTACAGTCTGAAATAAATCGTTTTTTAACTAGGAGGAAAACGGAAGATGATGTACTTTTCCTTTCGGATGTAAATCCTATTATCGGAATGCATTTAAAAGAAGAGCCCGTTGCCTTTATTTATGAAAAGCTTGGGGGAAGATATAACCATTATTTTATAGATGAATTTCAAGATACTTCACAATTGCAGTGGAATAATATGGTACCCTTGTTAGAAAATGCTAAAGTTTCCGAGGGAAATTCAATTACTCTGGTAGGAGATCCTAAACAGGCTATTTATAGATTCCGTTCCGGAAACCCGGAAATTTTAATTGATTTAGTTACGAATGCAGAAGATAAAGGAATACAGGTAGAAACTTTACAAAATAATTTTAGAAGTTTGCCCAATGTCGTTGATTTCAATAATAAATTTTATAATTATTTAGCTTCTCATATGGTGCATAATCCTGAATACAGTTCTTTATTCGGAGCTAATGCACAACAGATTTCTAAATTAAAAGAAGGGGGCAGGGTACAGGTTTCTTTTATAGCACCGCAAGAAGAAAATCTGTTAGAAGAAAGAATTGTTGAAATAATTGAAGAGTCATTGCTCAATGGATTTTCATTTAAAGATATAGCTATTTTAATAAGGAATAAAAAGCATAGTATTGCCATTGTTGAAAAGATTGCAGCCAAAGGTTATCCTATATTGACTGAAGAGGCGTTATCGGTTACTTCTTCTTCTGAAGTACAAGCTATTATTTATGCATTGAAATGGATTTCCAATCCAGAAGAAAAAGAATACCTTGTAAGAATGTTAAACTTGCTCTGGACCTTAGGTAGAATAGAATTTAATGATTTTACGGAAGAAATAATTAAGATAAAAGAGTTGTCTTTTGAGGATACTTTACTCTGGTTTCATGAAACTTTAAACATTTCTTTACCTTACCAACAAGTTCATACGCTTAGCTTTTATGATTTTGCCGAAGAATTTATTAGCTCGCTGGGTTTTGGTGAAAAGGAAGATCTTTATATTTCTGCATTATTAGATTTGATAATTCAGCTGGAGAAAAATGGAGTGATAAGTTTACAGGATTTTTTGGAAAATTGGGAATTAAAAAGTTCGGGGCTTTCGATACGATTTCCTTATAATAGAAATGCTATCCAAATTATGACCATTCATAAATCCAAAGGATTAGAATTTCCAATAGTAATTTATCCTATGATCAATAGTAATTCCAATAAAGAAGAATATTGGTTTCCTCTGGAAGAAGATCTATACAATGGTTTTGATAAGTTTTATACTTCAACTAAATCAGGATTAGATGACACCAATGAAAATATAAAAGAAGTAGTAACTACTCGTGAATTTGAAAATAAAATAGACGAGCTTTGTATACAATATGTTGCTACTACCCGGGCTTCGCAACAATTATTTTTATTGGAAGAGAAAAAAGATAAAGTGAGCAGCCCTATTAATGAGTTCTTAAATCATCAAGGGTTGTCAACGGAAGGCATTGTTGAGATATATCCTTCCGCAGAATATAAAAAAAAGAAAGAAAAAAGTACAAGTCAGATTATTGAGGAAGAGGAAATTCGATGGACTTCCGAAAGGTGGTATTCAAAAATAAAGATCAGTACTGAGGCTCATAAATTTTATAGCGAGGAAAACGAAGAAATACAATATGGAAATAGTATACATGCGATCTTAGCGGAGATAAACACAGTGGATGATTTGCCAAATGTATTAAAAAAACAGGTTTTGTCAGGTATGATCCTTTCGGGACAAGAAAAAGAAATTGGAGAAATGGTGAAAAAGGTCATTACTTCTCCTCAACTTAAAAAATATTTTTCTAAAAAAGTTATTTCCTATCAAGAACGTGAAATTATATTTGAAGGAAAGATTTATCGCCCGGATCGAATCGTTGAAAATGAAGGATCCTTAATCATCATTGACTTTAAAACCGGAAAAAAATTGCCCCAACATAGAAAACAAATTGAATTATACGAACAGGCTTTTCTTGCTCTAGGTAAAAAAATTGAAAGTAAAATGTTAGTTTATATTAATGATCAAAGTATTGAATTAATAACAATTTGATAATAAATGTAATTTATTTGTGTTTATGATAAAATTTAGTTGATACTATTTAATTCTATTTATCTTTTAATTTTTTTATTAAAAAAATTATGAGTTTAATTATATACAGAGATAGTTAAATTTATAAGTACCTATATAATTCATATACTCCTTCTAAATATAGTTTATACAAACAAGGTTGGGTTTCACCGAAACTATATATATGTATATATTTATCTTTTTCAATGTAATAATATAAACTTAAATTACTTTTTTCTATTTCGTAATAATCATAAAATTCTTTACCGACTTCTTTTACAATACCAGATTTTAGATCTTCTTTAAATTCTCTAGTTTCAGTTCCATGAAGAATATGCAAATCTTTTTTATGAAATTGAAATCTTCTATACTAATTTTTTCTTTTAAGTTTTTGTCTCGATAAGTTGAATGCTTAGAAAAACAAACAAATCAACTTCTAAAAGTTAGCTTTTTGTGCATTCAAAAAATAATTTAAATTAATATTTATATTATACTATCTATCTTCTTTTCTAATTTGCTCATTTTTTCCAATATAGGGTTTTCATAATCACTAAAAACATCTAAATAAGCTCTTACAGAGCCCTTAATTACATTAGTGTGTAATCTATCATTCAAAATTAATTCTTTTAATTTATTATACTTATTTACGATAAAATTTAGTTTCATTTTATCTATACTATTTAAAGATTTAATTATAAAATCAATATCTTTTATAAGCTGCTCTTTCATTATTTTTGATAATTTATTTTATTGTGATGGTAAAGGATTTACTTTTACTATCCAATTTGAAGGCCAATTTTAAGGCATTAAATATTGATCAGCTCCACCTTCTAAAATAGTGCCTGATATAGTTGTCTGAGGAGCTACCTTTCCTATATTTAGTATTGTTCCTTTCGGTATCTTTATAATTGTTTCAAATTCTTTAAAATTTTTCCATTCAGGTAACAAAGCTGCATCTATTTTAGCGTTAATAAGATTACATGCAGGTACAGTGGTAACAAAAGCACCAGTTGAAGAAGCTTTTCCTCCAAAAACTCTATAAACAATAATATCTTCTTGTGTCATAACAGTTTTGTAGTTACCTCCTTCAAATGATTCAACAATCCAATCAGGTAAAGCTTGTTTATTTATTTCTTTAAATTTACCCCCACACTTATTTAACCCAAACGGGTCAACCCATGAATTACTATCATGCGTATACGCATACAAATTTGGGTTATTCCCAGCGAGTCCTATAGGGTCTTTGCTTATATAAGTTCCTGAATTACTATCGTAATATCGGAAACGGTTATAATAGAGTCCTCCAAGTTTCTCATCCTCATACTGACCAAGTTGCCTGAAAGGTAAGAAATGGTTATTGTTAAAGCCATTTATATATATTATATTTAATATAAAATACATTTAAATGATAATTTAATTAAAAATATCAAACATTCAAAGATTGGTTTGTTAGTTTCTTTGTATTATTTATATATTAATTCAACAATCGACCAATGACAGGAACATGAAAAAGTGGTATCATCTATTTTTTTTATTTTATCCATATGTATTTGTTCTAATTCATCAGTATACTTTCCTTGTAATTTAAAATATAATTGGTGAAAATGATAATCACTTACTTCACTTTCAACTATTTCAAATCCTTTCTTTACAAGAGTATCAACTAATATTTCTATTGGATTACAAACTTTAACTTTCTCTATTTGCATTCTATTTTTGTTTTAGGATTTCTGCTTTCTAAATTAATAGGATCCCCTACTGCTTTCAATTTTTTTTCAAAATCTTCTATAAAATACTGTGTTGCCCCCCTTACCATGTTGAGGGTTGGCTTCTAGTTGAAACAGCTACTTTAATATCTTCTGTTAAAACATAAGCCTGTACCTGAGATCTATATCCAAATTTGTCATGAGGCTTTACTTGAGCTGATTCCCATAATGTCTCTTTTATTTTTCCTGACATTTCTAATGATTCTTTTGATAAATAAAACTCAGATTGCCCTGGAATTTCCCCATAAACAATAGTTCCTTTCTCTAATGTTACTGTTCTCCAAGTATCTGTACCTGGATATGCTCCTGATCCCTGCCATCCTCTTGCTTTCCATGCTGGAGTATTTCTTTTCACTCCGTATAATCCTGATGAATCCACCTCTGTATTAGAATCGTATACATAAGCATACAAATTTGGGTTATTCCCAGCGAGTCCTATAGGGTCTATACTTATATAAGTTCCTGAATTACTATCGTAATATCGGAAACGGTTGTGGTCTAACCCTGTGCATCCTTTTTCTTCGCGCGAGGTTTTACTTTTAGCTTCAACTCTGTTCCAGTTGAAACAAAAAGATAAAAGTACAATGAAAAAAAACAGATACCTTTTCATAGAATCAAAGATAAATTTTTTCTTCTAAATGAAATAAAAAGATTAGTCATATTTTTAGTAGTTTATAGAGGATGCTTTCGAGAGTTGGCGTATAAACCGCCCGTGAACGGTGTCATAGGTGTAACTATCCCCTAAAATAGTACATAAAAAAGTAGAAACTTCTCTATAATATTTTTAAGTAGAATTTTAAGTAGAATTTCAATATGAAAAAATTATCGGAGCACCAAATTCTATCTATTTTAAAAGAAGCTGAAGTTGGTATCCCTATCAAAGAGCTTTGCCGTAAATATGGTATGGCCGTTTCTACTTTTTATAAATGGCGAGATAAATATGGCGGTATGCAATCTTCGGATATTAAGCGCTTAAAACAGCTGGAAGCTGAAAATCGTAAACTCAAACAAATGTATGCCGAATTAAGCTTAACCTCTCAGCTTCAGCAAGAAATAATAAAAAAGCTATAGTGCCGACGGCAGTTCGTAAGAGTTGGGCACAAACACTACAGTCACAATACGGTATAACAATTAAAATGAGTTGCACTATTGTGAATTTAAGTCGCTGTGCTTACTACTATCAACCTAAATCGGCAGATGACACTATGATTATTTCATTACTTAAGTCAATAACAGACAAGCATTTACGTTGGGGATTTCCTAAGTGTTTTC
>CALYQD010000016.1 GCA_945280365.1 uncultured Apibacter sp. | reverse complement strand
TAAAGATAATATTATGAATAAAGCGATTCTTTATATTTTTAATTTAAATTATTTAAAGTGTAATAAAATGTTAAATTTATATAAATAATTATTAATCAAATAAATTTTATGGAAGAACATGAAACTAACCAAATCTATGAAAATTTAGGTTATACTAATGAAAAAAACGATGTAAAACAAAATAATGTACTACCCAAAGATTATATGACATTAGCTATCATAACTACAATTCTTAGTTTTTTTTGCTGCAACCCGGTAGGATTGATTGTTGGTGGTATTGCCATTAATTTCGGCAATCAAGTATTTAGAGAATATGTACAAGGAAATTACTCTAGAGCTTTATCTAAATCTAATAAAGCTAAAATTTTAACCTATATTAATATAGGAATAGTTGCATTATTTTTAGTATGTTATATTATTTATATAGTAGTAATAATTATTAAAATTTTATCAACTCCGCTTTATAGTTCGCATGGTTTCTGGTTTCTTGATTAATGTTATTAAAAATTAGTATGTTTAAAGGAGTATTTTATAAATATTTTATAAAATTGTGTTTACTAAAATTCTAATTAATAAATATTTAATTTTATTTTTAACAGTGCTGATATTAGTATTTCAATATTATCTTCTAAAGTAAGAACTGTTACTGAAAAAAAATAAATTATCATTTTCGGATTTATGTTCTTTTAGTGCATAATCAAGATAAAACTCAAAGTCAAGGTTGAGCAATTCCATAGAAAATTTATACATCCTGTTTATAAATCTACATATCTTGTAGATGAGTTACCTTCTCGAGGAGATATTGTACAACTTTTAGTTATCAATGCTTCAGATTAGGAATTTTTCATATTTAATAATTCTTTTAAAGTCATACATTCAACTCCGGAAGAATTCATCAAACAATTACTAAAATGTTTTATTGGAAATGATATCATTAATTTCTTTTTTGCAAATATCCAGATGATAATAAAAAGATATTTATCGTTTAGAAAAATAATGATGAATATGAAAAATCTACTTAGATGAAAGAGTCGCGGGAAATAGGATAAATTAAATAAGAGTTAATTTGAAGTTTAATTTTTTTTCTAAAATAAAATATAATATTTGATTAAACATAATATTATATTTGCAATGCTTTTGTTACAGTAAAGATAATGTTATGAATAAGCGATTGCTTTATAGATTTAATATAATTTACTTAAATTATTTAAAGTGTGATAAAATGTTAAATTTATATAAGTAATTAATAATCAAATAAATTTTATGGAAGAACAAACTAACCAAATATACGAAAATTCAGGTTATACTAATGAAAAAAATGATGTACAACAAAACAATGTACTACCCAAAGATTATAAGACATTAGCTATCATAACCACAATTCTTAGTTTTTTTTGCTTCAACCCGGTAGGATTCATTGTTGGTGGTATTGCCATTAATTTCGGCAATCAAGTATTTAGAGAATATGTACATGGAAATTACTCTAGAGCTTTATCTAAATCTAATAAAGCTAAAATTTTAACGTATATTAATTTAAGTATTAATTTAGGATTAGCAGTATTAATTTTATTATGTTATTGTCTTTTTATGGTATATTTAATTGTCTTTTTATGGTATATCGGTGCTTAATATTATTAAAAATTAGTATGTTTAACGAAGTATTTTATAAATATTTTATAGAATTGTGTTTACTAAAATTCTAATTGATAAATTTTATTTTTAACAGTGCTGTTATTAACATTTCAATATTATCTTCTAAAGTAAGAACTGTTACTGAAAAAAATAAATTATCATTTCCGGATTTATGTTCTTTTAGTGCATAATCAAGGTAAAACTCAAAGTCAAGGTTGGGCAATCCCATAGAAAATTTATACTTTCTGTTTATAAATCTACATATCTTAGAGTTGAGTTACCTTCTCAAGGAGATATTGAACAACTTTTAGTTATCCATGTTTCTGATTATGAATTTTTCATATTGATAATTCTTCTAAACTCATACATTGAACCCCGGAAGCATTCATTAAACAATTACAAAATGTTTTAGTTTCTAAAGATATCATTAATTTATTTTTTGCAAATATCTAAATATATAAGAAGACAATAAAAAGATATTTATTGTTTCGTATGAATAATAATGGTGAATGTGAAAAATTAACTTATGTGAAAGAGTGGTAGAAAATAGGATAAATTAAATTGGAGTTAATTTGATGTTTAATTTTTTATCTAAAATAAAATTTTAACATTTGCTTAAACATAAAATTTGTTTTATTTTTGTAACTGTATAAAAAATGTTATGAATAAATGTTTATTTACAGTTTTAACCTAAAAATATAAATAATTTACTTAAATTATTTAAAGTAAACAAAATGTAATAAAATATTAAATTTATATGAATAATTAGTAATAAAATAAATTTTATGGAAGAACAAACTAACAAAATCTATGAAAATTCAGCTTATACTGATAAAAAAAACGACGTACAACAAAGCAATGAACCACCCAAAGATTATAAGATATATGCAGTTATATCGACAATTCTTAGTTTTTTTACCTGCAACTTTATAGGAGTGGTTTGTGGTATTATTGCTATTGTAAATGCCAATCAAGTATTTAGAGAATATCTACAAGGAAATTACTCTAATGCTTTATCTAAATCTAAAACAGCTAAAACTTTATCTAGTATTGGTTTTGGATTATCATTAGGTACTATAATAATTTTTCTTTTTTATATGATAAAAGCAATTATTACAGGTTCATGCGAGTAAGGCTGGTACAAAAATGTTATTAAAAATTAGTATGTTTAACGAAGTATTTTATTAATATTTTATAAAATTGTGTTTACTAAAACTCTAATTGATAAATTTAATTTTATTTTTAACAATGCTATTATTAGCATTTCAATATTATAAAGTAAGACCTGTTATTGAAAAAATAAATTATCATTTCCGTATTTATGTCCATTTAATGCATAATCAAGATAAAAATTAAAGTCAAGATTGGTCAATTGCATCGAATTTATACTTCCTAATTGTAGATCTACATATCTTGGAGAAGAACTACCTTCTCGAGGTGATACTGTACAACTTTTAGTTATTCATATTCTTGATTAGGAATTTTTCATATCTAATGATTCTTCTAAAGTCATAAGTCATACAATTAACCCTGGAAGCATTCATTAAACAATTACAAAATTTTTTATTAGAAATGATTGTTTCTAAAGGATAACATTAATTTATTTTTTGTTAATATCTAGATGTATATAAGATGACAATAAAAAGATATTTATAGTTTAGTATGAAAAATAATTATGAATGTGATAAATTAACTTACGTGAAAGAGTTGTATAAAATAGGATAAATTAAATTGAAAATAATTTGATGGTTAATTTCTTTCTCTAAAATATAATTTTAATAAAAGTTTAATAAAGCTTTAATGTTTGTTTATAAATAATATTTATTTTACTTTTGCCACAGTAAAGATAATGTTATTAATAAGCGATTCTTTACAATTTTAATTTAAATATAAATAATTTACTTAAATTATTTAAAGTGTAATAAAATGTTAAATTTATATAAATTATTAATAATAAAATAAATTTTATGGAAGAACAAACTAACAAAATCTACGAAAATTCAGGTTATGCTAATGAAAAAAATGATGTACAACAAAACAATGAACCACCCAAAAATCATATGACATTAGCTATCATAACAACAGTCCTTAATTTTTTTGTCTGCAACCCGTTAGGATTGATTCTTGGTGGCGTTGCCATTTATTTTGCCAATCAAGTATCTAAAGAATATGTACTAGGAAATTACTCTAGTGCTTTATCTAAATCTAAAATGGCTAAAAATTTTTCCAATTTTAGTTTAGGATTATTTGGACTTACTGTAGGTTTAACTATTTCTTATCTTATAAAAGGTAAATAAAGATAATGGCTGGTACAAGATGTTATTAAAATTAGTATGTTTAACTAAATATTTTATAAAAATTTTATAAAATTGTGTTTACTAAAATTCTAATTAATAAATATTTAATTTTATTTTTAACGCTGTTGCTGATTGCACTTGTTTGTATCTATTATTATTATTATGATCCGGGTAAATCAAATTATGGACTACCTTGTTTTTTTAAATTAGTTACTGGCTTAAATTGTGCTGGATGTGGTGGACAAAGAGCTTTACATAATTTACTTCATGGCAACTTTTTATTAGCATTACGGTATAATTTTTTTATTTATTTAATGCCTTTTTTTTTATATTTATTCTATGTTAACATTGAAGTATATATTTTTCGAGGGAAAAAATTTGTTTTAGATTTTATGTTTTCAAATAAATTGGGTTTAATTGGTATTTTAATTATTCTTGTTTATATGGTTTTAAGAAATATACCCTATGTCCCATTTATTTACTTATCACCTCCTAACTAATATTAATAACTTTAGATAATTTGTTTCAACAAAATATAAAAATAATGTAATTCTTTTTTCATATATACTTACTTTGTACCTTTGTTAAATATTGCTACATAAAGCAGTTGTTTAAAAAAATAAATTATAAATGAGTAGATATACTATAACTACAGCACTACCTTATGCAAATGGACCTTTACATATCGGTCATTTAGCAGGAGTATATATACCTGCAGACGTATATGCCCGATTTTTACGAAGAAATAAGCATGATGTACTATTAATAGGTGGTTCAGATGAACATGGAATTCCAATAACTATAAGAGCAAAAAAAGAAGGAATTACCCCACAGGGTGTTGTGGATAGGTATCATGAATTAATGAAACAAACATTTATTGAATTAGGAATATCCTATGACAATTATTCTAGAACAACAGCTCCTATTCATATAAAAACAGCACAAGACTTTTTTTTAAAATTATATCATGATGGAAAATTCATTGAGAAAGAAACCGAACAATATTTTGATGAAAAAGCAAAAGAATTCTTAGCAGATCGTTATATTGTAGGTATATGTCCAAAGTGTGGTAATAATGATGCTTATGGAGACCAATGCGAAAAATGTGGAACCACTTTAAGTCCTGATGAATTAATTAATCCACATTCTATGTTAAGTGGCGAAAAGCCAATTTTAAAAAAGACAAAGCATTGGTACTTATCCCTTAATGAATATCAAGATTTTATTTCAGATTGGATTTTAAAGGGACATAAAAGAGATTGGAAACCTAATGTTTATGGTCAGGTTAAATCTTGGTTAGAGGAGGGGTTAAAACCTCGAGCTATGACACGCGATTTAGATTGGGGGGTTCCGGTTCCTTTAAAAGATGAAAAAGGTAAAGTTTTATATGTATGGTTTGATGCTCCTATCGGATATATTTCATCTACAAAAGAATGGGCAGAACGAGAAGGAAAAGACTGGAAACCTTATTGGCAAGATAGTTCAACTAAGCTTGTTCACTTTATTGCAAAGGATAATATAGTTTTTCATTGCATAATTTTTCCTGCTATGTTAAAAGCTCATGGTGATTATATATTACCCGATAATGTTCCTGCAAACGAATTTTTAAATTTAGAAAATGAAAAAATTTCCACTTCAAGAAATTGGGCTGTTTGGGCACATGAATATCTTCATGATTTTCCCGGGAAGCAAGATTCATTGCGTTATACTTTATTAGCTAATGCGCCTGAATCTAAAGATAATAATTTTACATGGAAAGACTTTCAAACTAAAAATAATTCAGAGTTAGTAGGCATATTCGGCAATTTTATTAATAGAGTTTCTGTACTAATTAATAAATATTATGAAGGAATAATTCCTGAAGTAAGTGAAAATTTTCATTCTCATGAATTGGATAGCTTATCTAAGATATCAGCTGAAATATCTCTTTATTTATCAAAATATGAATTTAGAAACGGTTTAAGTTCTTTAATGAATTTAGCACGTTTAGGTAATAAATTTTTACAAGAACAAGAACCTTGGAAAAAAATAAAAGAAGATCCCGAAAAAGTAAAAGAAACTTTATACGTATCAGCTCAAATAGCAGCTTATCTTGGAGAATTATCAGAGCCATTCCTTCCTTTTACTTCAAAAAAAATTATGGAAGGGTTAAATTTAACATATAATTATTGGAAAGAACTGGAAGCAAATAAAATATTATTACCTTCAGGATCTAAAATAAATCTTATTCCATTACTATTTGACAAAATTGATGATAAGGAAATTGATTATCAAATAGAGAAACTTGAAAATTCTAAAAAACAGAATGAAAATATAAATAATAATTGTGAAGCGCCGAAGGAGAGTATCAATTTTAATGAATTTGAAAAAATTGATTTAAGAATCGGTACAATTTTAGAAGCTAAAAAAGTTGAAAAAGCGGATAAGTTATTACAATTCAAAGTGGATACCGGAGTAGACATACGAACTATAGTTTCAGGCATTGCGGAAAGTTTTTCTCCCGAAGAATTAGTAGGTAAACAAGTAACCGTACTTCTTAATCTTGCCCCAAGAAAAATTCGAGGTATTGAAAGTCAAGGTATGTTGCTCTTAACCCAAAGAAAAGATGGAAAATTTTCTTTTATAACGCCCGATGATGACAAAATAGATAACGGATCAACAGTTAAATAAAAATTTTATAAACAAAAAATCCCTTTTAATTAAGGGATTTTTTGTTTATAAAAAATAATTGTGATATTTTATTACAAAAATAAATTTATTTTATATTATAGCGCATATGGTATATTTTTTGAAATTATATATAAAACATTAACGCTAAAGATTATTTATGGAATATTTATTTAATTCTATTTCAGAATTTATAACTCCTGAAATTGTAAAAAACACATCTAAAATTTTAAAAGAAGAAAACTCTAAAGTTTCCCAAGCATTTCAAACAACGATTGCTAGTATTTTAGAATTGATTGTAGAAAAAGGAGAAAATAAAAAATTTGAATCCATTTTAAAGGGTATAGGGAATATGCATATATTATTTAGTGTTTCAAATCTATTTTTAGATAAAATGAATAGTAAAATGCAAAATGCTTGTACCAAATTTTTAAAATATATCTTTAATGATCGTTTAAAAGAATATTATTCCTTAATATCTGATATTTCACATATATCATTATTTAATTCAATCTATATTGTTAATAAAATAGCTTTATTGGTTTCTGCATTTCTCGGGGAAAAGTTAATTTCGAATATAAGTTTTTCGGCTTTATTAGATCAACTAGAAGATGAGAAAAACGATTTTCAAATTTATATACCCTTTGAATTATCAAAATTATTAGAACAATCTCATTTAAAAAGTTTTCTTGCTCAGAAATTTTGGGTTTCATTCTTTTAAATTATAAATTGTTAATATTATCATTTTCTCTATTAAATAATATTATCTAATGTATATACATGCAATTAAACTTACTTTAGCGTCATAATTTGTTAATGTTTTTTGGTTTTTGATCTTTATATATTTAAGGGATAATAATTAAAATTTACTTTTTATTACAATATATGAATTATATAATTTTAAATTTAAAAAACTTTATTTAAATAATAAAACATAGGTATAAATGTTGTAATATATTTGGGCTTAAAAAAATAATAACTGATTATAAAATTTCACTCTTTTTACTTATAATTTTAATAATTTAGTTTTATAAATAATATATATGCATCACACTATTGCATTTTATAATGTAGAAAATCTGTATCAATCGCGAAATAATAGAAATTCATCTATACTTAAATTACCATTTCAGGGAGATAGAACTTGGAGCTTTTCAAGATATAAAAATAAATTAGCAAAGATTGCAAAAGTTATTAGTAATATAGGAAAAGAAGAAACTCAGAAACTACCAACATTTTTTGGATTATGTGAGATTGAAAATAAAAACGTTATAGATGATTTGCTTGAAGAATTTTCATTTAAAGCAAATTATGGATATATACATAAAGATTCATTAGATGAAAGAGGAATTGATACTGCTTTTTTTTATGATAAGGAATTTTTTACGGTTCATGACTCAGAATTTATTCGTATTCCAATTTTTAATAGTGATGGAAGCAGAGATTTTACTAGAGATATTACTTATGCGAAAGGCGATCTTGAAAGCAATCCAATTCATTTTTTTGTTTTGCATTTACCATCTCAAAGAGAGAATAATATAAATTTATCAAAAAGAATTTACATACTACATGCATTAAGAAAAAAGATAAATGAAGTTTTTGACAAAGATGAGAAAGCTAATATAGTGATTTTGGGAGATTTTAATGAGAATCCTGTCACTAACTATTTGTATCAAGAGCTTTGGTGTAAAAAAACAATCCAAGAATTAAAGACAAGAGAACTATATAATCCTTTTGAAGAATTATATAGGAATAATCAATACAGTACTTTCCATGAAGGAAAAGGAATGCTATTTGATCAAATTATTTTTTCTAAAACTTTTTATGATGAAAATAATTCATTGCGATTTAATCAATCCAAAATATTCAATATTCCAGTTCTACAAAATAAAGATAGGGGAAAATTAGGCACTCCTTGGCGAACCTATTCAGGAAGTCGATATTTGGGAGGATATAGCGATCATTTTCCCGTTTATGCAATTATTGAAGCCATACAATGAAGTCGCAATATTTATTTAAGAACCCTCAATTTTAAAATATTTTTTCTTTAGCATATATATAATATCTTTCTGAGTGGTAAATATTTCATCTATAAAAGTATCAGAATTTTTAATTAGTGGTATACTTTTGGGGATAACATTATCCTCTGTAGATAAAAGCATAGAACCATTTCCGGTTAATAGCCAAGTAGGATTTAATTCGGGAAAAGTATGTAATATTTTTTCAATAGTGTCGGTATGTAAGCCAGATTTATTTCTTCTTGCTCTTCCAATTAATCCGACTGATAAGTTAGCTAATTTAGTTAGCTTATTATCATTAAGGTTTTTATAATCCATAAAATCTATTAATCTATCAATAGTGGTTTTATGCTTATTTTCCATAATAATTAAATTATAATGATGAATATATAAAAAAATATGTATGATTATTAATAGTACAAAATTAAAAAAAAAGTTTTATATTGATAATTTTCAAGATTAAATATTTATATTTACAAACTAATTATTTATCTAACTGCTTTAGAATATGATACAAAAAGAATTTTTAGAGAATATTATTGAAATATTTAAACAGAACGATAAATTTGAATATATTGACTTTAAAGTTGATATAAATCAAAATTCGATAAAACTTCTATATTTAATAGAACCCAAATATTTTATAATATTTAAAGATGAAAATCATTTTATCGAGAAAAATAATAATGAAAAATTTAATATATCTGGAGAATCTGTACCTGGTAAATTTTCAATGTATGAAAATTTTATTTTAGATAATATAAATGATGTATATTCTAAAATAGAGCAATGGCTTGACATAATATGGAATGAGATATCTTTAGCTTCTCCCTTGGGACTATTAGTAGATGAACAGGAGCAGATTGATAAATTCTGTGAAAAGTTTGATGAATATGATGATTATTTCAATACTGAAGAAATTATAAAAGTTAAGCAAAAATTAAAGCTACTAAGAATAAAACTTGAGGAAGAAATTATTTCAATTGTAGATGATGATAAACTTAGTAAAATAGAAATTCAAAAAATGCATAAAAGCTTTGATACGCTTGAGCAAATATTACCATCTTTAAAAAAGAAAGGATGGGTAAGGAGTCTTACAGGAAGAGTTTTCCATAATATGAAAAGATTACTCAATCTTAGGCAGAAATTGATATTGGATTCATTTAATAAAAATAAAGAGGAGTGAACTTTTATAATTTGGCTATATTTCTTGATAATATATCAAAAAAAATCTATTATTTACAGTTTTTAGATATGTATTTAAAGTTAAAATTTGTCAATATAATTTTATAAAAAATTTAACATTTGTCAATATATATCTCATATTGATTTGTATCATATTTAATATCAGGTAAATATTTTTTTTGTAAACAGTTTGGAATATTGTTTTTTATCTATGATTATAGAAATAAATAATATCGTTTTTGGTTGTTAGAAAAAAATCTATAAATTTGCATTCAAATAAATGAGGCTAATTAAAATAAAGGATCTAAAAACGAAAATAAATATTGAAAATAAAACTCAAAAAAATATTAATTATTAATTTAATAAGAAAGCTTAAAATTCATTAACATTAAAAACTACTTTAAAAAGAATAATAATTATTAATTAACACTAAGGCTTAAAAACACACACACTTTAACACTAAAAGCTTAGAAGAATTATTAATTAATGTACTAGTAACTCAATTTCTTAATTGAAAGATCATAATTGATTGAGTATTTATTAGAAAAAGTCATCTTTTGCACTAAAGATGACTTTTTGCTTTGCAATATACATATAAATATTTTAATAGAGATTATATTTTATATAAAAAAAACAGACTATTTTTTAATAGCCTGTTTTTTAATATTTTATTGATAAAAATAAATAATTTATTATTTATCCTTTTTTTCTTCAGATTCTTTTTTTAATATTTCATCAAATTTTTCTAATGTTAAAGTCTTTTCTTTTTTCTGAATTTTAGTATCGAAAATTTTAAATAATTCTTGTTGTAATAAGTTTCCGGATGACTGGCGTACATGTTCTTCATTCTTCATAGCATTGGCAACGTATTTGTCTAATTCAGTGTCAGGAATATCTACGTAACCATACATTGCAAATTGTTGTTTCATTTGATTTTTTGTGAATTCTACTAAATCATTATATTGCACGCTCACATTATTATCAGATAAAATTTGGCCTTCAATTAATTGATAACGCAAAGCTTTAGCAGATTTTTCATATTCAGTAGTGGCTTCTTCATCACTAATCGGTTCTTTAGCTTTGCTTTTAATGAATTTTGTCAAAAATTCTGAAGGTAAATCAAACTTAATGTTATCCAGCAACCACTCTACAGAATCATTCATAAATTTAGTATCTGATTCTTTCTTATAGTAGTTTTCGATTTCTTCTTTAATTTTTGACCGTAACTCTTCTTCACTAGTTACTTTATCTTTACCATAAACTTTATCGAAAATATCTTGATTTAATTCGGCCTTAGTTTTTATAGATGTTTTTTCAATGGTTATTTTTAATTCAGCATTAAATTGGTGAGCTTCTTCATGTGATAATCCTAAGAAATGTTGAAGTTGATGAACATCATTAAATAAATCTTGAGCATTTATTTTTACGATATCACCAATTTTTTTACCTAAAAAATCTTCTTTATTTTTTAAATCGTCAACTAAAAAAGTAAAAGTAGTATTTTTTCCTCCTTCAACAATATTCCCTTCCGTATCAATTTCATTAACTTCTCCAACAAAATTACCACCTTCTTCTATTTGATCCGCATCTTTAATCTCACCGAATTGGGTTTGAATTCTGGCTACTGTATCATCAATCTCTTTGTTTGTAGCCTCAATTTTATAATAAGGTATTTTAGCTTTTGAAAGATCAACTTTAAATTCAGGTGCTAAGCCTAATTCAAATTCAAAAGTCATTTCTTTTGCATTTGCATCAAAATCATTATTCGTTTTAGGTAAAGGTTGCCCTAATATAGATAATTTATTTTCTGAAATGAAGTTACTTAAAGCATCATTTAAAACTTTGTTGATTTCTTCAAAAGTTACTGCACCTTCATATTGTTTTTTTACAATACTCATAGGTGCTTTTCCTTTTCTGAAGCCAGGCATATTAAGCTTTTTACGATAATCATTAAGTGACTTTTCAACATTTGGTTTATAGTCTTCTGGCTTAATGGTGATTTTAACAATAGTATTTAAATCATCTATTTTGTTTTGTGTAACGTTCATTTATATTCTAATTTATAAGCCGGCAAATTTACAAAAAGTATTTAAAAAAAGGAAATTTTTAACACTAAGGATAAAATCAAAAATACTTTTAAATAACAATAAATCTGTGAATTATCAAATTAAAAACCTCATTTTGCAAAGCAAAATAAAATTACTTATATATAAAAGCAATTGTATGGCTTTTTAAAGATAACCTCAATGAATAAATTATTGATTAACAAAATTAAATAATAGTTATAAAAATAGTTTTAAACTAATTTATATACAAAAATATAGAATATTAAATAGATACTATTCAATATATTAAATAGTTAGAAAGAAATATTGGTTCATATTTAAAATTGTGTATGATAATGATATGATTTATATTTGTCTTTTATAATAATCAAGCTTTGAAAAAAAGTAAAGGATTACATATCATTAATTATGCTTTATCTACCACAATAAATTTTTTATTTGAAGATAATAAAGCTTCGTATATTGAAAATAATGAAAAAAAAATTATTCATTATGAAAGCTTACTAACACCAGCAGATAAGGAAATAATTACTAATAAGCTTAAAAAAAATAGTTTTTTTAATAAAGAATGTAATTTTTTAGATATAACTATTTTAAATGATAAGTTTACACTTATCCCGGCTGAATTTTTTGATGAAAAAACTGCTGAAAAGTTTTTAAATCTTAATGTACCTCAATTTGAAAACATGGGATTACGTTTTAATTTAATTCCCAATTTTAATTTAGTGTTGGTTTTTTATTACCCGGAAATAATTGAAGAAATTTTTACAGGATTTTCTGATAAAATCAGAATATCTCATACGGGATTTAAATTTTTATCTAAAATAAAAAATGACCAGCATAAAAATGGTTTTTTTTTATATATTTATGATAATTATTTTGAAATATCAGTAGTAGAAGAGGAGAGATTAATTTTATATAATATATATCCCTATAAAATTGAAGAAGATATCGAATATTTTTTGAAAGTAATTTCAAAAACTTTATTCAAAGAACTATCCACATATCATTTATATTATTATAATAAACCTCATAGGTTAAAAGCAATAAAAAATATTGATAAACTTTTCCAAAAAGTTATTCCTGGTGAAGAAAATGAGTTTGAGAGAGAAAATTATACAATTTTAGATATATGATACGAATAATAGCAGGAAAATATAAAGGAAAAAAAATAACTGCACCTAAAAATTTTGAGGTTAGGCCCACTACTGATTTTGCCAAGGAAGCATTATTTAGTATTATTACTAACCGGTATAATATATCGGAAATATCGGTATTAGATTTATTTGCCGGAATTGGATCTATAGATTATGAATTTGCTTCGCGTGGTTGTAAAGATATTACTTCAGTTGAATTAAATGGAAAACACGTTAAATTTATTCAAGATATAAATAAACTACTAGGAATAAACGAGATACATATTATCAAACAAAATGTTTTCAATTTCATTGAAAAAGAAAGTTATAAAAGTTATGATATAATTTTTGCAGATCCACCTTTCGATATGGAGGATAAAGAATATGAAAATTTAATTCATTGTGTTTTAAATCATAATTTTTTATCAAAAAACGGAGAGTTTATTTTAGAGCATAATACAAGAAAAGATTTATCCGAACATCCTAATTTTCTAGAAACAAGAAAATATGGAAATGTACGTTTTTCTTTTTTGGGTTTAAATTCAGAAAAATAATTAGGTTTATATAAATTAGTTATCCTTTTTCGTCTTATCAATCTATTTTCAAACTAAAAGGTTTAGACATTTTTTAAATTTATTTTAAAAAGCTTTATTTTATATAAAATAACTTTGAGGATAAAGAATAAATTGAATTTATAATAATCCGGAAGTTAACTACATAAAAAATAAATAGGTATTTAGTTGTATATAGGTAAACTTCCGGATTATTCATTTCTTAATTAAATTATTTTATATACCTTACTTAATTGGTATGACTAAATCTACAATGAATTTTTTTTCTGGATGTGTTTTATTATCATTATAATAAACTTCAAAAGATTCTTGAGTTCCGAATTCATAATTATTATCACGTATCCAATCCACGACTTTATTCCATGATTGTTGAAATAAATCTTCAGTAATTTCAAAATGACCTACAGCATATTTCCCTTTTTGGATGAAAAGTGTTTTGATATATCCTTGTGGATCATAATTATTATCAATTGGAGTGCAAACGCTCCATCTTACTTCCGAGGGGGCAGTCATTTGGACATTATCATGATAAATTGTAATCAGTTTGAAGTTAGGTGATTGAGTGAGGTTATTTTCTTTAGCCCAATTAAGTAGTTTTTCATAATATGAATCACAATTTCCTAATTCACCTTTACAAGTAATACCCGCAAGTTTAATTTCCTCTAATTCCTTTACTGTAATTAATTCTTTAGTCATAGTATTATATTTATTGATTTAATTTTACAAATGTATTTTTCGGTTACGTAAACTTATAATATCAATCTTGCTAATTTCATATTTCAATTTTAAGATACTATCTTTCAACTTTATTTGATTTTAAAAATTGTAAAAACAAGGTGTGTTTTAACTGTTTCTGAGTTAAAGATTTAACACAATATGTTTATTTTTATTTTAATTATATTAAAACAATATTTAAATAAATGTTAAGATAAAAAGTATAAGTGTAAGAGACAAGATATATAATCTAATCATTTATCTTATAAATAGAAAGTTAATCTTATCACTATATTATAGTTAAAATAACAAATGGTTTTATAAAAACTGGAAATGGTCTTGATCTTCAAGAAAATGATAAATGTTTCTGCATCTTTTTATTTCTTCTTGAGAAATTATCTGTTTGTAGATAAAATTATTAACTTTATTGCCTTTCAAGAGTTTTCCCTCGGGTGTGAAAATTGAGGAATGTCCTAGATAGGAAAGTCCATTTCCATCAGTGCCTAATCTATTTACTCCACAAACATAACATAAATTTTCAATTGAACGTGCTTTTAGTAAGGCATCCCAAGCTTCAATTCGTTTTTTAGGCCAATTGGCTACATTTAATAGCAAATCGTAATTTTCTGTATTTCGGTTCCAAACAGGGAAACGTAAATCATAACAAATCATTGGACAAATTTTCCATCCTAGATATATAAATGTAACTTTACTATTCCCTGGTTTGTAAAAAATATTTTCTCCGCTAAAAGAAAATAAATGACGCTTATCATAAGTAGCTACAATTTTTCCATCAGCTACGAATATGAAACGGTTGTAATGTTCATCATATTCGCTAATAGCTATGCTTCCACAAATAGCAACATGATTTTCCAAAGAAATATCAATCATCCACTGGACCGTTTTTCCATCCATTTTTTCAGCAATTTTAGAAACATTATTACTAAATCCAGTATTAAACATTTCAGGTAAAATAATAATATCAGAGTAATTTATATCTTTTATTATTTCAGATAGATATGTAAGGTTTTCGCGATTATTTTCCCATATAGGAGAATATTCAATTAAATGGAGAATTATTTCGTTTTTAAAATTCATAATAAAGAAATATTATAAAAAAATAATTAAGATAAAAATATTAAAATTATCCAAATACTATTTTGTTTTATGTAATGAATAATGAGAAAATTGTTAAACTAATTATATAGTTGTATGTTTAAAAAGGTACATATTTTATTATAAATAAATCAATTATTCATTTAATAATAGTCTATTACCTGATTTAATAATGATATATTAGCAATATACTAATATTAATAATTAATAAGCAGAGTAATTAATTTATGATATATCAATATGTTAAACTACTATAGATAATATTTCTTAAAAATAAAAATAAAGTTGATATTTTATTTTTTTATAGTAATTATTTTAATTTTAATTAAACATTAAAGATAAATATATGTTGTAGGTTGTGATATAAATTAATAACTTTGAATAAATTTTATTAGTATGAGCACAAAAATAGATTATATCCCATACAAAGTTAAGGATATCTCACTGGCAAAGTGGGGCCGAATGGAAATAGAATTAGCTGAAGCTGAAATGCCTGGGTTAATGGCCCTTCGCAAAGAATATAAGGAGGAGCAGCCATTAAAAGGAGCAAGAATAGCAGGATGTCTCCATATGACTATTCAAACCGCTGTGCTAATTGAAACTTTACAGGCATTAGGAGCTGAAGTTTCATGGAGCTCATGTAATATTTTTTCAACACAAGATCATGCTGCTGCTGCTATTGCGGCAAAAGGTACATCGGTCTATGCTTGGAAAGGAATGAATGAAGAAGAATTTAATTGGTGCATAGAGCAAACCTTATTCTTCGGAGAAGAAAAAAAACCTTTAAATATGATTTTAGATGATGGAGGAGATTTAACTAATATGGTATTAGATAAATATCCGGAATTAGTTTCGGGAATTAAAGGATTATCAGAAGAAACAACAACGGGTGTACATAGATTACATGAAAGAGTGAAAAACGGTACATTAGTATTGCCGGCTATCAATGTAAATGATTCTGTTACCAAATCTAAATTCGATAATAAATATGGATGTAAAGAGTCAGCAGTTGATGCCGTGCGTAGAGCTACCGATTTAATGATTGCAGGAAAAGTAGTAGTGGTAGCTGGTTATGGAGATGTAGGGAAAGGTTCTGCTGCTTCATTTAGAGGAGCCGGAGCTAGAGTAATTGTAACTGAAATAGATCCGATATGCGCATTACAAGCTGCTATGGATGGATATGAAGTTAAAAAGATGGATAATGCCATTACGAAAGCAGACATTATTATAACTTGTACGGGGAATTGCGATATAATACAAGGAAAGCATTTTGAAATGATGAAAGATAAAACCGTAGTTTGTAATATTGGTCATTTTGACAATGAAATTGATATGGCCTGGTTAAATGCAAACTATGCTTCTACCAAAATAACTATTAAACCGCAGGTAGATAAGTACACAATTAACGGTAAAGATATAATAATTCTTGCAGAAGGTCGTTTAGTAAATCTAGGCTGTGCAACCGGACATCCAAGTTTTGTTATGAGTAATTCATTTTGTAATCAAACTTTAGCTCAGATAGAATTATGGCATAACTCTCATAACTATGAAAATAAAGTGTATACCTTGCCAAAGCATTTAGATGAAAAAGTTGCAAAATTACATTTAGCCAAAATAGGAGTAGAGCTTGATATATTATCTGAAAAACAAGCAAAATATATTGGCGTTTCAGTAGAAGGGCCCTTTAAGACGGATGAATATAGATATTAATAAATTCATTACTACACTAATTGGAATCCGGAAACTTTCCGGATTTTTTTATTTAATCTTATTTAAAATTCTTTTATATAGTTCGATATTTCCATGCATATACAAATTTTTTACCTTAGATTAAAATCAAGATCTCTTTTTGAAATAAATTTTTAAACTTATAAGGCGATCTAATTAAATAAAAATGCTAACTTTCTTACTAATATAGTATATCCATTGATTTATTAATAACCAGATATAATATGAAATATCCGATAATATCATCTCCAATAATTGCTACAAAGCTGGCTGTAACATTATTAAAATATCTATCAGATATGTAGCTAACTAATTCTTGCATTTTTAAACAATGATTTAAATAATGACATTCTAAACTTTTATCTTCGTTAGTTAGTTTTTCTCTGATATTTAATTGAGAATTATATAAAGGTTATTTCGGTAAGATATTGCTAACACCTTTTTTATTTTTATATTTCTTTGATCATAACATTTACAATCTTGAATATTAGATTTACGAATTTTAATTGTTAAATGCTCAATAAATTTAGATTGTTTTTTTCGGTAAAGTTTTAAAATGATTTATAAATTCCTTTAGGATAATTCTTAATTTTAGTTTGATCATTTAAAATTATATTAAACCTATAACTAATATAGATATAGAGATCTTGTTCATAGTAATTAACATTATTTTATTTTCAAATTCACAATTAAATTATTCTAATGGAACATAAATTTAATTTTTTCAAAATATTTAAAAGCCATACTTTTGCAGTAAAGTAAAAGTAAAAATTAAAGGATGTTAATATTAGTCATTAATGCTGGAAGTTCATCAATAAAATATCAATTACTTAATATGGATTCTGACTCCGTAATTGCTAAAGGATTGGTAGAAAGAATAGGTACTTCAGGAGGAAGTATAACTCATAAATATCTGAAAAACGGTGTTTCAGATAAAAAACAATTACATCAAGAATTTCCCACTCATGTAGAGGGAATGAAACTTATAGTAGAATTATTAACTGCCGATGATTTCGGAGTTATAAATGGCCCATCAGAAATTAAAGGAGTAGGGCATAGAATAGTACAAGGGGGAGGAAAGTTTAATGTTCCGGTCTTAATTACCGAAGAAGTTAAAAATGAAATTAAAGAAATGAGTGCTTTAGCACCTTTACATAATCCTGCCAATTTATTAGGAATTGAAGTGGCACAAAAATTTTTTCCTGATATACCACAAATAGCTGTGTTTGATACAGCTTTTCATCTTACAATGCCGCCAAAAGCCTTCAGATATGCAATTCCCAACCATTTCTACACAGATTACAAGATAAGATCTTACGGAGCTCATGGTACTAGTCATAAATATGTGAGAAGACAAGCGGTAGAACATTTAAATAATCAAGAAGCAAAAATTATAACCATTCATTTAGGTAATGGATCAAGCATAACTGCAATAAATGAAAAAGGTGAAAGTATTGATACTTCAATGGGTTTTACCCCACTGAATGGATTAGTTATGGGAACAAGAAGTGGAGATATTGATCCTTCTGTTTTATTTTATATGGTAAGAGAATGTGGTGTGAAATTTGAAGAGTTGGATGATCTTTTAAATAAAAAATCAGGAATGTTAGGACTTACTGGAAGAAGTGATGCAAGAGATGTAGATGAAATGTATAAAAACGGTGACTCTAATGCCATTTTATGTTTAGATTTATATTCCTATCGAGTAAAAAAATATATAGGTGCCTATATAGCCGCTTTAAATGGGGTTGATGCGATTGTCTTTACCGCAGGAATTGGTGAAAATGATACTCAGCTTAGATCAATGATCTGTAAAGATCTGGATTATTTAGGTATAAAATTAGACGAAACTAAGAATATTGAATTTAGCGGACCGGATAAGGTTGAAGAAATTCAAACTAATGATTCAAAAGTAAAAATAATGATTATTCCTACTAATGAAGAATTAGAAATAGCTAATGATACAATTAAAATTTTAAATGAAATAAAATAATTTAAAACCTTATTAGTTTTGAAAAAAAAGCTGCTGTATAGCAGCTTTTTTTATAATATATTTTTATTTCTTATAAACTACCTCTACATTCATTTGTTGAGGAAGTGTTTTTGACTTAACATCTTCGGGTAGAACGTTTGCATTTATTTTACCTTTATTCTCGGCTATTCCATAAGTTAACCAGTAGGGAAGAATACATACTAAGAAAGTAAGACACCAAAACCCAATAAAAGCTATTAATAAAAATAGAATAAAACCTATAAACTTGATAAACGGCCAGGTATCAATATAAAGCAATGTTACCATATTACAAATATTATATATTGTTTTGCTCAAATGTAATAATAAATTGTATTCAAAACAAAAAATATCTTAATAATTTATAGCTTGATTATTAAAAAACATTGAATAAATAAATAATGATTACAAAACATAATAATTTTATTGATATTATAGAAATTATTCCTTGGTTTTAAGCAGTAAAAAATTTAGAGAAATAACAAAACAACATTATACTAATTTTCTTTTCTTATTTATGAAAATAATCATTTACTATTCATAAAATTAACATACTATACAAGCGCTTTTTTATGAAAAATGTATAATTTTAATTATATAAAATAGAAGAAGAACACAAATTTATAACACATACAAGATGTTTTACACAATATAATATAATTTATTAGGTTTTCCAATTGCGCGATTGGTACCAATAATGGCTCTGTTATTTTTATAATCAATCCATTTTTGACCATGCCTTTTTCTCATAAAATTATCGTAATTTCGTTTTATAAAAATGTTCAAGAGTGCTCTAGTGAAATTAGCTGGTCTTTTAGCTAAAGATTGCAAGCTTATAAAAAAAACTAGGAGTTAGGTATTGCAAATAATGCCACCATTCAGGCATATACAACATTTCTCCATGAGATAAATGAGCTTTATCAAGAAGTAATATAATGTAATCCCGGCCATTTGTCAAAATCAGGATTATCAAAATCTATATCTTCACGACAAATAGTGACATAAGGGATTTTATACATATATTTAGTTTCTTGTGGCTTAATTAATATACATTGCTTTTCCCCTCCGAAATGAAAATGTAAAATGTTTGCTAAGTTAATATCAAAATGCATAAATACACTAGATCCGACACCTCCAAAAAATAACATAGGCAAACTTTTAAATAAATGTAAGCCCAGATCAGGAAATTGAAAATCGTTTTGCATGGTCTAAACTTGCTTTAAAATGTTAAATAAAAATATTCTTAAATTCGTAGGACCTTTTTGAAGAATATCGATATAGTCCGCCATTTTCATTCTTGCATCGGGTTCGTTTACTTTCTTATCTGCACTCACAGGGTTGTTATTATATAATGGAACAATCTTATCTCCGGCGATCTTTTATATAATCAAAGTTCCTTATTTTATAGGCAGGCCAATCTTCAGTTAATTTTTCAATTACAACCGGTTTTTGAGGTTTGTAATAATAGTTGTAAAAATCATCTTTTGATATTTTTTAAATACGATCGATTTTTTCATAATTAAACATAGGTTTTAGGTTTTTTAGGTTTGATTTAAATTCAACTATTATGAATTCATAAGATCTTCCAATTCTTCAATTTCAATTGGAATATTTCTCATTAAATTATGAGGATTTCCACTTGGCTGTATAACTACATTATCTTCAATTCTAATTCCAAACCCTTCTTCAGGAATGTATATACCCGGTTCTACTGTAAATACCATATTCGGAACGAAAGAATCAGTTAAAATTCCATAATCATGAGTATCTAGACCCAAGTGATGTGAATTTCCATGCATAAAATATTTTTTGTAGGCAGGCCATTTCGGATCTTGGTTTTTTACATCTTCGGAAGTTATAAGCTTTAATTTCAACAACTCTTCGGTCATTATATTCCCGACTTCCTCATGATAACTATACCAGTTGTTTCCAGTAATTAAAAGTTTAGTTGATTCGTTTTTAACATTCAAAACCGCCTGATAAACCTCTTTTTGTCTTTCTGTAAACCTTCCGTTAACCGGTAATGTACGAGTCATGTCCGATGAATAATTGGCATATTCAGCTCCTACATCTAATAAAACAACATCTCCATCTTTACATTCTTTATTATTTAAGATATAATGTAAAACATTACTATTATTACCCGAGGCGATAATAGGAGTGTAGGCCCAACCTTTTGAACGGTTTTTAATAAATTCATAGATTAATTCAGCTTCAATTTCATATTCCCAAACGCCAGGCTTAATAAACGGTAGTATTCTTCTAAATCCTTTTTCCGTAATATCACAAGCATGTTGAATAGCGTTAATCTCTTCTGGTTCTTTTATAGATCGTAAATGTTGTAATATGGGGTTACTTCTTAAATAACAATGTCCTCGATATTTATTTTGCAATTTTTTTATAAAACGATCCTCTCTTGTTTCAACTACTTTTTCAGCTCGATAATGTTCATTAATATTAATGTATATATTATCCATTTGAACCACCACCATTTCCATAATTCTTTCAAAATCTTGAAGCCAGTATACATTTTTAATTCCGGATACTTCCGTTGCTTGTTCTTTTGAATATTTTTCTCCTTCCCAAATAGCAATATGTTCATTTGTTTCACGTATAAACAACATTTCTCTATGTTCCTCTAAGTAAGCATATGGACATATTACTAATATAGATTCTTCTTGATCTATTCCTGATAGATAAAATAAATCTCTTTGTTGTTGGAAAGGTAAAGTACTATCTGCACTTATGGGATAAATGTCATTGCTATTAAATATTGCAACTGAATTTGGAGCCATTCTTTGGACAAATTTTTGTCTATTTTTTATGAATAAATTTTTGTCTAAAGTGATATATCTGGTATTCATTTAATTATATATTTTATTTTTCAAAAATACTAATAATACTTAAACTCTTTACATATTTCATAGACTTAAATGATGTTTTTTATAAATAAAATTTTGTTATAATAGACTATAAATTTTGATAGTAATCAATTTGAAGTTTTGTAAAATAGTAACATTTATTAAACTTTTTTATGGTTAATTTTAAGAATCTAAGAGAACAAAAATCACATATCCATTAATTATTAGATTAAATTTTTGGTGTTTTTTTATAAAAAAAACGAAATTTGTTAATTAAAATTTATGCGTATTAAAATATGGATACCAACAATATCAGAAATTTAAAACCAGAAAGCATATGGAATCATTTTGCTGATTTAAATGCAATTCCAAGACCTTCAAAAAAAGAAGATAAAATTATAAAATTTATAAAAAATTTTGGAGCTTCATTAAAACTTGAAACTATTGAAGATAAATGCGGCAATGTTATCATAAAGAAATCGGCAACTCCAGGTTTTGAAAATAGAAAGAAGGTTGTTTTACAGTCTCACTTAGATATGGTATGCCAAAAAAACAATGACGTAGAATTTGATTTTGAAACTCAAGGGATTAAAATGACATATGAGGGTGATTGGGTTCATGCATTGGGAACGACTTTAGGAGCAGATAATGGAATTGGAGTAGCTGCTATTATGAGTGTGTTATCTTCAAATGAAATTGAACATCCGGCTATTGAGGCTTTGTTCACTATTGATGAAGAAACTGGAATGACCGGCGCTTTTGAATTAGGTGAAGGACTTTTAACTGGTGATATTTTATTAAATTTAGATACAGAAGAAGATGATGAAATAGATATAGGTTGTGCTGGAGGAATTGATGTGACTGCACGGGCAAAATATGAAGAAAAAGAAATCGATAAAAACTTTTTAACTTATGAAATAAAGCTTTCCGGTTTACATGGAGGTCATTCAGGTATGGAAATTCATAAAGGTTTGGGTAATTCCAATAAATTATTAAATAGATTTTTATATGATTTTTTAGATTTGGATATCCGTTTAGTTTCATTTGATGGGGGAGGATTAAGAAATGCTATTCCCCGAGAAGCTCATGCAGTTTTTTCAATCTCTCAAGATAAGAAAGACCAGCTTGAAAATCGATTTGAAATCCTCTATAGTAAGATAAAATTAGAATTTAATTCTATGGACTCTAATTTGACATGTAATCTTACCTCAATAGATAAAGCTACTATAGGACTGAGTAATGAGGATAGTAAAAAGTTTATCTCTAGTTTACAAGCAGCTCATAATGGAGTTTTGCGAATGAGCCCGGATATAGAAGGATTGGTTGAAGCTTCGAATAATATAGCTAGAGTTCAAGTAGAAAATGGAAAAGCAGAAATACAATGTCTAACACGATCTTCCGTGGAGAGTTCAAAAATATGGGTTGCTTCTTCAGTTAAAGCAGCATTCGAATTAGCTGGGATGAAAGTTGAACTATCCGGCTCATATCCCGGCTGGAAACCTAATCCTTCTTCAGAAATTTTATCTATAGTTGAAAAAATTTATGAAAAAGAACATGGTGAAAAACCATCAGTTCAAGCTTGTCATGCAGGATTGGAATGTGGCATTATAGGTGAAAAATACCCTAATTTAGATATGATTTCATTCGGACCTACTATAAAAGGAGCACATTCTCCTAAAGAAAAGGTTAGCATTTCATCCGTGCAGAAATTTTGGAATTATTTATTACTAATTTTAAAAGATATTCCAGTAAAATAAATTTAAAATAATATTAATAATTAAATAGATTGAAGTTTAAATATTTTCGGTATTATAATGAATTATTTCCATTATAGATCGTAAAATTTTAATCTATAAAAACAGTAAAAATAAAATTTTTATATTATTAATAAAAGCCAGTATTTTTTATAAAACATTATTTGTTTCTAATATTCAATTATTTTTGTAAAAAGAGTAAAATTTTTAATTATTTTTTTAAGTTAACTAAATAAAATTAAACTAAATATGTCAACATACGTGGTTGTCGGTCTACAATGGGGCGACGAAGGAAAAGGAAAAATTACGGACGTCTTAGCTGAAAAATCAGATTATGTCGTACGTTATCAAGGAGGAAATAATGCTGGACATACAGTATATGCCGGAGAAGATAAATTTGTTTTACATCTATTGCCATCAGGAGTACTTCAATGTAAAGGGAAATGTATTATAGGTAATGGAGTTGTAGTTAATCCTGAAGCATTTTTTAATGAAATTGAAGCTATCGAAAAAAGAGGATTAAGTACTGATCATGTATTCATAAGTAGTAGAGCACATATTATTATGCCTTATCATATATTACTAGATACTTATAGAGAAGAAATTGCAGGAAATTCACAGATTGGAACAACAAAAAGAGGTATAGGTCCCTGTTATGAAGATAAGGTAGCAAGAATAGGAATCAGAGCTATAGATTTGCTGAATCCAGAGGTTTTAAAAACAAAAATTAAAGAGAACCTTGCAGTCAAAAACGTTTTATTTGAAAAACTTTTTTCTAAAAAACCTCTTTTCTTTGAAGATATTTATGAAAAATATGTTGATTATGGTAAAAGACTTAAAAATCGAATTATAGATTCGGAATACGATATTAATCACGCAATAAAGGATCAAAAAAATGTTCTTTTTGAAGGAGCTCAAGCTCTCATGTTGGATATTGATTTCGGAACCTATCCATATGTAACTTCTTCATCACCGACAACAGGAGGAACAACTGTTGGAGCCGGAGTTCCACCAACTAGTTTAAAAAATTTAATAGGTGTATCCAAAGCCTATTGTACGCGAGTAGGAAATGGGGCTTTTCCTACTGAATTGGAAAATAAAACTGGAGAACTTATTCGTAAAATAGGAAATGAATATGGCGCATCCACAGGACGTCCACGCCGTTGTGGATGGTTGGATTTGGTTGCTCTGCGATATTCTTGTATGATTAATGGTATTACCCATTTAGTTATAACAAAGTTGGATGTATTAAGCAATTTTGAAAAAATCAAAGTAGGTATAGCTTATCAAACTCCTGAGGGAAATAGTACTGAAGTTTTTCCTTCAACAATTGAAGAATTATCGACTTATGAAGTAATATATAAAGAATTGGAAGGTTGGAATGAAAACATTTCAGATGTTAAATCTTTCGAAAATCTACCCGATTCCGCTAAAAAGTATTTACAATTTATCGAAGAATATTTAGGTGTTGATATTTATTTAGTATCTGTAGGCCCTGAAAGGTCTCAAAATATTATTAAATCGACATTGAATTAGTCATTAATACTTCCAATTTTAGAATATTTATCAATTATACTCTATTTAAATTGATAAGATATATGAATGAGAAAATTAATTAGAATTATTTAAATTAAAGAACTAAATAATAAAAATAAATGGGGAATTGTGTAATAGGAATATTTACTTTTTCCCTTTTTTATTTAATATAAATAGTTATAGGATATATTAAAATTGTATAAGAACAAAGTTATTTTTATAAATTAATATCTTATTATAATAAATATTTGAATTTATATGTGTTAATTTAATTGTTTTTGTGTGTTAAGTGTCTAATAATGACATATAAATAAAGTAATTTATATAAATAATATATTTATATTTAATTGTGTTATTCCCATTTTTTTATTTAAAAATAATAAAATTATAACAATTATTATTTAATTCAGTGTAAATACCTTAGGATTTATTATAAATTATTGTTTATATTGCAAATGATTTGCTCGAATAATTTTATAAATTATTATTTTTATTATTAACATATAAATTTTATTTTTAAAGTTTTGTAGTATGATTTTATGTATAAATTATAAAGTGACTACACCTACACATTTATCTAATTTATCAACATAATATGCAAAGTTTAAGTTTATAAATTTTTAAATAGCTAAAAATACCTAAAATTTAAAATTAATTCGATCATCTAATAATTATTTAGATAAAATAATATTGGAAATAAATTTTTTGATCTTTTCTTAGAATGAATTCCGATTATTACAATCATAGAATTTGATATTTTGTCTTATAAAAAACTAATTATTATATACATATACGCTTATGAAAGAAAGATATTTACTTATTGTTCTGTTGATGTTTAATGTTAATATTGCACAAGAAGCAGAAAATGCTAAGCCAGTTGATTCTCTATTTACAAACAGTTCCTTATATAATCATCGTACAGAAAACTCAAAACCTTCTTATAGTCTTGTTAAACTCGAAAAGCTAATAGCAAAATCGAGAATGAAAAACAATCTTGATGAGGTAGAGGAGACACCAAATGAAGAAATTTATTTATCAGAAAAAGATTTCAATAAACTCTCTGTAAAAGAAAAATTTACTTATACAATGGTTTATCCTGAAATTAAATCTTCTAATTTTATCCTTGATTCATTAAATTTTAATTTGGAAAATAAAATTTTTGGAATGCTGCCTCTAACTGCTAATTATCCAAAATGGAGTTTAAGACAACAAAAATTTTTAAAAGAGAATAGAAAAATTGTGCAGGAACTAATACAAGAAACATCTGTAAAGAATCAAAAAATGGGACTAAATTTAAAAAAAGCATTGATTGATATCAATGCCATTGAATCCATTCCATTTATTATAGATTTCTATAAATCCACTGATAAAAACGATAAAGATTTACTAACGGTATTAATGTTACTAGTAAAGAAAAGTAACTATTATCCTTTTGTTAGGTCAAATATTTATCGTAAACTTTATAATGATACAACATCTTATCAGAAATCAAGCATTGAATATTCGGAAGCGAATGAGGAATACATTTTAAAAACAGCCAAAAATTTTTATTTACAATCTCCTAAAATAAAATAACAATTTAACTATCATAAAAAAACAGGATTGAGTATCCTGTTTTTTTATTTCGAATATTATTCTACGATCAATTTACCTTTCATCGTTGCACTATGTGCAGGAAAGGTACATAAAAAATCGTAAGTACCTTTATCATCTATAGTAAAAGTAATAGTATCTTGTTCACCTCCTCCTAATAACTTTGTATGTGCTATTATGGAAGGATCGTTTTTAGGAATATAATTATCATTAACGTCGTTTGCTGCTCTGCTTGCAAATTCATTTAAATTTGTTCCGGGCTTTAAAATTACAATATTATGTCCCATATCTTTAATACTTGCCTTACCAACGTGCTTAAGAGTTAACGTTATGGGTTTTCCAGCTTTAGCCTTTAATTCATGTAAATTGAATTGCATAGCATCATTTCCTTCGATAATAAAAATATTTTCGGGTAAGTTTGCTATTTCCTCTTCTTTAGCCTTTTGAATATCTTCGGAACTCATGGAAGCCGCTGCTGCTAATGGGTCTGTTGTTTTAGAATTATTCTTATTATCAGAACACGAAATGAAATGATTTAATGACATTATAACTAAAGAAGAAAGGAATATTATCTTGTTTTTCATGTATTTATTTTTTATATGATTAAAAAAATTAGTGGTATTAGAATATTTAAATATAGTAAGAATAACCATTACCTAATTAAAAAATGATTTTTTTTATTTAAAAAAATAAAAATTGGTGTATATATTGCAGAATGTGATAGTATTACAAATACAAAATAAAATATACGTATAGAGAATTTTATTATTTATCTTAAAAATTTGTAAGAGATTCTTAAAAGATAATTTAACTAAAATAATATCGTAAGTATTTTTATGAAGTAAGAAAATTTAATTTATTATTTTAAATAATAATATAAAATAAATTAATTAATAAAAACACATAAAAATGGATTTGCAACATATGATAAAGCATCTTCCTGTAAAAATCAAAAAATATAGACCGATTTCAGGAGGAGATACGAATAAATCTTTTCTGTTAGAGAGTGACGAAGGTAATTTTTTTATGAAGACTAATAATGTCAAAGAATTTCCAGGAATGTTCAAAGATGAAGTTAAAGGGTTGAAAACCATTGCTGAAACTCATAAGTTGAAAACTCCTAAAATTATTAAAGTTGAAGAAAGCGCTAATGAGCAATATTTAATTCTGGAGTTGATTAAGAAAGGAGAGCCCACTAAGCAAATATGGGAAAACTTTGGAGAATCTCTTGCTTCTATGCATAAAATCCGCCAACCATATTTTGGGTTTGATAGTGATAACTATATTGGACGTTTACCACAAAAAAATACGCAAGCTTCAACTTGGGGAAAATTTTATGCTCAATATCATTTAGAACCCTTGATTAAAAAGCTTGTTGATATGAATGCTCTACATTCTGAAGAAGTACAGGCTGCGGAAAATTTTTATAAAAAAATAGATGATATTTTTCCTCATGAAATACCCTCTTTAGTTCATGGTGACTTATGGGGAGGAAATTTTTTAATTTCCGACAGGGGGGAACCCGTAGTAATAGATCCTGCGGTTTATTACGGACATAGAGAGATGGATTTAGGAATGACCCGATTATTCGGAGGATTTTCCACCTATTTTTATGAAGCTTATGATAAGGCCTATCCATTAACTAAAGGATGGGAAGAACGTATATCCTATACCCAATTGTATCCGTTATTAGTGCACTCAATTTTATTTGGTAGTTACTATTTAGAAGAAGTTAAAAATATTTTAAGTGAATTTAAATAATAATTATTTCCTAAGAATTTACTTTTGAACCATCCAATTTATTTCTTTTGTAAACTAAACTGGAAACTATTATGCTTGCTTCATATAATAGGTATAAGGGACAGGAAGCAACAAGCATGGAAGGAATATCACCCGGAGTTATAAAGCCTGCAAGAATTAAGATAACAACCAATGCGTGTCTGCGGTATTTTTTCAAAAATTTAGGTGTTAGTATACCAATGCTTGTCAAAATGTAAACGATGATAGGAAGAAGGAAAATTATTCCCATACCTAAAACTGTCTGTAATAAAATTCTTATATAGCTGGAAAGATCTATATTTACTTTAATTGTTTCGGAGATATTGAAAAAATAACCAAAATGCATGGTTAGCGGAGTCACAAAAAAATATCCGAAACAACAACCGATAATGAAAAGAAAATAGGTGCTTAAATAAAATAGCAACGAATTTTTCTTCTCGTTAGGTTTTAATCCGGGAGAAATAAATTTCCACATTTCATAAATAACATATGGAAACACTAAAATAAATCCTCCCACCACAGAAACATAAAAGGCAGTATTTAGTTGTTCGAATATTTTACGAACTTGTATAGGAAATTCATCAGGCATTTCAAATACATCTGAAGAACTAAATAGCCGACCTATCGCATTCATCAACTTAAAGGTAATAAAATCTTTATGAATCGGACCAAAAATAATATGATCCATAACAAAATGAATTTTATATCCGACTAAGCATGCTCCCAAACATATAGCTACTAATGAACGTAAAATGTGTTTTCTTAATACGCCAACATGAGCTAGAAACGGCATGCTTGCATTATCATTTGCTTTCTTTTTAGCCATTCAGTTCTTTCAGTTAATAAAGATACTAATTTATTTAATTTTATTTAAAACCATTATCCAAAAGGGTATGCAGATCAATAATGCCGACATAATTTTCTCCATCTAACACTACTAACTGGCCAATTTGATTGTTCTTTAGCTGTTCAAAAGCATGACTGGCTAATTCATTTTTCTGAATGGTTTTAGGGCTTACCGACATTATATCTTTAGCGATGATTTGATTATAGTCTACATCTTTGGCTAAAGTTCTTCTTACATCTCCATCAGTAATAACTCCTCTCACTTTATTATGTTCGGTTACAACAGTAATTCCATAAGAGGAATATGTTAAAGAATTTATTATTTCTTTAAGATGAGCAGATTGTGGTATTTCCGGTCTTCGATCAGGCTTTACTAGCTGTTCGACTTTTAATAAAAGTTTTTTACCTAGAGCTCCTCCCGGATGATATTTGGCAAAATCTGAAGATTTGAAATTTTTAGCTTGAAGTAGGGCAACGGCCAAGGCATCTCCCAATGCTAGTTGAACAATAGTAGAAGTAGTAGGTGCCAGATTATTAGGATCTGCTTCTTTTTCAACATAGGTATCAAGAACCACGTTGGCGAGTTCTGCCAATAAGCAATTTTTGTTCGAAGTCATTGCTATTAAAACGGACGAATAATCTTTAAGAAAAGGGACAATTTCCTGAATCTCAGATGAGGTTCCACTGTTAGAAATGCAGATTATTACATCATTTTTATCTATAATTCCTAAATCACCATGTTTAGCTTCAGCCGCATGTAGAAATTGAGAGGGAGTACCGGTTGAATTAAAAGTTGCTACTAATTTATTAGCTATATGAGCACTTTTTCCAACGCCGCATAAAATCAGTTTACCTTTACAATCAAGAATATAGCGAACTGCTTTGATAAAATTATTGTCCAAACGGCTGTATAATGATTGTAATTCAGTTATCTCAAATAATATAGTATCTTTGCCTGCTTTTAGTATCTTTTGATCATCCAAAATAAATAATTTTTTTTGTTTAAAAAATTTGTTGTATTTTTAATTTAATAAACAGCAAATTTAAAAAAAAACTAAAGTTTAAGAATGAAATCTTTGGAAAAAGACTTGCCTAAATTATTAAAAAAATATTTTGGTTTTAATTCATTTAAGGGGCCGCAAGAAGAAGTAATTACTAATTTGTTGGGCGGCAATGATGTATTTGTATTAATGCCTACAGGTGGAGGAAAGTCCTTATGTTACCAGTTACCTGCCTTATTATTGGAAGGAACTGCAATTGTAGTTTCTCCTTTAATAGCGTTAATGAAAAATCAAGTTGACGCTGTGAGAGGAATCTCATCTTGTGAAGGAATAGCACATGTGCTTAATTCCTCATTAAATAAAACTGAAATTAAAAAAGTAAAAGATGATATACTATCCGGTACGACAAAATTGCTTTATGTTGCGCCCGAATCTCTTACTAAAGAAGAATATATAGAATTTTTAAAAACTATAAAATTATCATTTTTTGCTATTGATGAAGCTCATTGTATTTCAGAATGGGGACATGATTTTAGACCTGAATATAGAAATTTAAGATATATAATTGAAAAAATCGGTAAAACGCCTATTATTGCCTTAACCGCTACGGCAACTCCTAAAGTACAAGATGATATTCAAAAAACCTTAGGAATGACAGGAGCTAAGATTTTCAAATCTTCTTTTAATAGGCCTAACCTATATTACGAAATAAGATCAAAAATCAATCCTGAAAAGCAGATTATAAAATATATTAAAGAAAATCCGGGTAAATCCGGTATAATTTATTGTTTGAGTAGGAAAAAGGTTGAAGAATTGGCTGAATTATTAAAGGTTAATGGCATAAACGCTTTACCTTACCATGCAGGGTTAGATAGCAAATCCAGAGCAGCTCATCAGGATAAATTTTTAATGGAAGAAACAGATGTGATATGTGCAACCATTGCCTTTGGAATGGGTATTGATAAGCCCGACGTACGTTTTGTTATTCATTATGATATTCCTAAAAGTTTAGAGAGTTATTATCAAGAAACGGGGCGTGCAGGTAGAGATGGTGGTGAAGGTTATTGCCTAGCATTTTATGATTATAAAGACATTGAAAAACTTGAAAAATTCCTTGCATCCAAACCCGTTTCAGAAAGAGAAGTCGGCTTACAATTGTTGCAAGAAGTGGTAGGCTATGCAGAAACCTCTATGTCCAGACGTAAATATTTACTTCATTATTTCGGTGAAGAATTTGATGAAAAAAACGGTTTAGGAGCTAAAATGGATGATAATTCCATGAATCCTAAAATTTTAGTAGATGTATCTGATGATATGAAGCAAATGCTTTCTGTCGTGGAAAAAACGAAAGAAAAATTAAAATTAAAAGATTTAGTGAATGTAGCCGTTGGAAAAGAATCAGCCATAACCAAATCGTATAAACTTAGCTTAGAAGATTATTTCGGATTTGGAAAAAATAAATCCGATAATTTTTGGAAATCTATTATACGCCAAGCTATTGTAAATAATTTTCTTTTAAAAGATATTGAAACTTATGGCATTCTTAAATTATCTTCTTTCGGTAAAGATTTTATAAAAAATCCTAAAGAGATTCAAATTGCAGAGGATATTGACTTTGAAAAAGAAATGGAAACATCAGTTGCTACGCCTATAGCCGCAGTAAGTAATGCATTAGATAAGAAGTTATTTGATGATTTAAAAGAAATACGAAAAAGAGTAGCGAAAAAGAATGCTATTCCTCCATTTGCAGTTTTTCAAGACCCTAGTTTGGAAGATATGGCCTTACACTATCCTACAACTATTTCAGAGTTATCTAACGTTTTTGGAGTAGGAGAGGGGAAAGCAAAAAAATTCGGAAAAGAATTTGTAGAATATATAGCCAAATATGTTGAAGAAAATGATATTGAAAGACCAAATGATTTAATAATAAAACAAGTAGCTAATAAATCATCTCATAAAGTTTTTATAATTCAAAGTACGGATAGGAAATTAGACTTTGAAGATATTGCCAAGGCAAAAGATTTAACAATAAATGATTTGCTAGGCGAAATGGAAAGTATTGTTTATCAGGGAACTAAATTAAATATTGGCTATTATGTTGATGAACTATTAGATGAAGAACAGCAAGAAGAAATAATTGATTTTTTAATGGAGTCTGATAGCGATAAAATGTCTGTTTTACTCGAGGAATTTGGTGATGATTATTCTGAAGATGAATTAAGAATCATGAGAATTAAATTTATAAGTGAAGTGGCAAACTAGCATCAATGAAAAAATTGTTACTAGTTTTTCTCTTCATTTCATATTTAAAAATACCAAATAATTTTTTATTTAGTTATTTAGTATTTTTTTGATATTAAATAATTTTAAAATAAACCGTGGATATTGGCCTCTACCTTGTCTATAATTATTCCTAAATCTTCCTTATTATCAACAAAGTCCATATTATCTACATCAATGATTAATAATTTTCCTTCCTTATAATTGGAAATCCATTCTTCATATTTTTCGTTCAATCGTAGAAGATATTCAATGCTTATGGACGTTTCGTACTCTCTACCTCTTTTTTGAATTTGATTAACTAATGTCGGAACGGATGCACGAAGATAGATAAGCAGATCCGGTGGTTGGATATAATCTTTCATTAAATTAAAAAGATTCAGATAATTATTATAATCTCTGGTTTGCATAAGTCCCATTTCATGAAGATTGGAAGCAAAAATATACACATCTTCGTATATGGTTCTGTCTTGAATTATATTTTTTTTATTTTCTCGAATTTCTTTTATTTGCTTAAATCGTGAACTTAAAAAATAGATTTGAAGGTTAAAAGACCATTTAGCCATATCATAATAAAAATCATCTAAATAGGGATTTTGATCTGCATCTTCAAATTGAGCAATCCAGTGATAATTATTAGCTAATAATTTGGTTAAAGTAGTTTTTCCTGCTCCTATATTTCCGGTGATGGCAATATGCATTATAAATAAATTTATTATTCTGTTTCTATTTTGTAAAGGTACATAACCTTAGATTTCCATAGAAATAAATATTTATTTAAAATATAATATTTTCCCCCGACCATCGGTAAACGTATTTGTATTGGGGCATTTTCAAAATCATAATAATATAGAAAATCTTTATTGATCCAATAAAAATTCTGTTCATTCCAACCGTAGATATCGAGATGCGGAATGTCATAAGTATACACATGTTTATTGTTTTGCTTAACTATTTTATAATTATTTGATTCATTAGAAAACTCTTTTGATTTTAAAAGTATAAATTTCGATTGTTTGGAACTATAGATATCTTTTTTTATATAATTTTCAAGTAATTCATGGGGTAATGCATTCGAAGAAATTATATCTTTTTGAACTCTATAATCATATTGAATAAAACTCTCAGATTTTAATTCATCAAAGTAGAGTAGGGACCTATTATTTTTTACATATATAAGTTCGGGGTTTATAATTTGATTTGAGAAAATTGATATTCTATCTTGAGTACTGATTAACTTATCATCGTAGAAATCAAGAATATTGTTGAATTTATCCAGAACAACCAAAAATAGGGGATTTACTATGAAAAGTTTTTTTAAAGAATCAAAATTTTGCAGAATATATTTATTGTTAGAATTCTTATCGTATTTTAATAAGGAGTTATCTTTTTGTGAAACAAAGTAAAAAGAGTTGAAAATATCTGCTTGATAAAAAGTGTATGAATCAGAAACATCCAGAGTAATACTGTCTGTTAAAACCAATTGTTGTCCGTAAACTATGGGCATGAAAGTAAATAAGGTAAATAATTTAATTAATCTATACATATAACCGTAAAAGTAATGAAATAAATTTAGTTAACTAAATTCAATTATTACATTGATATTTTTCCAATAATAAGGTATGAATAAAGGATCTTTGTTAATTTTTTATTTGATGAAAGCTTTTAGATCGTCTCAAATTAATAGTATCTGTGAAAGTATAAACTGTTTTTAATTTTTTAAATTTGCCATATTTAAAAAATTAAATGAAATACACAGAATACCATTTTCATATAAGCCCATTAGAACCATGGAGAGATATTTTATTAGCCTATCTCTCAGAATTACCCTTTGAAAGTTTTGTTGAAACTGAAACAGGATTTTTGACCTATATAAAAGTTGAAGAAGAAGAGGAACAATTAATTAAAGAGTTGCCAATCATGTCTTCATCAGATGTATCTATTACTTATGAAAAAAAATTATCTCCGGATATAAATTGGAATGAAGAGTGGGAAAAGAATTTTCCGCCTGTAATCATTGAAAATCAGATTTATTTATATGCAGATTTTCATCCTATCCGTAATGAATTTCCTTTTCCGATAAAAATAGAGCCGAAAATGTCTTTTGGAACCGGTCATCACGAAACGACATATAATATGCTTCATACCATGTTGTCCATGAATTTTGAAGGAAAAGAGGTGTTGGATATGGGAAGCGGAACTGGTGTATTGGCTATTTTTGCTAAAATGAGAGGTGCTCATTATGTCGAAGCTATTGATATTGATGAATGGTCTTATGGTAATGCTTTGGAAAACTCAAAAAAAAATGGGGTTGATATAGACATAAAATTAGGTGATGCTAATTTATTGGGAAATCATGCATTTGATATAATTTTAGCGAATATTAATAAAAATATTTTATTAAAAGATATGTCAAAATATGCCGAAAATTTACTTCCGAATGGACAATTACTAGTTAGTGGGATTTTTGAGCATGATTTTGATGACATTATTGCAGAATCATCTAAATATGGCTTAAAATTTGATCAAAAATTAAACAGAAACAATTGGATTTCAATTTTATTATATAAAGATGATATACAATAATCTACCCAAATGGAAAGAACAGGAAAGTGTTGATACAGTTGTTGAAGAAGCTGTTCCACATGTGATTGTTTTGCATAATGACGATCATAATACTTTCGATTATGTAATTGATTGTTTAATAGAAATATGTGAGCATACCTTGGAACAAGCTCAGCAATGTACATTCTTAGTACACTATAAAGGAAAATGTGAAGTGAAAAAAGGTTCTTTAGAAAAGCTCATACCTATAAACCGAGCTTTACTACAAAAAGGTCTTACTTCACAAATTGTATAAAGAATTTACTCTAAATAAATAAGTGTTCTAATATAACTCTTTACAATTAAATTATCATATTAAATAATTCTCTTTATATATATGATTTTTTATTGAAATTTATCCGTATATAGAAAAGGGAATTATATTTTTTTAATTACTCCATACTTTTAACATATTCTAGTTTTTTTTAAATTTAAATTTTTGAGAAAAAAGATAAATTTTACCATATAGCGTTAGTAAATAGAGTTCTAAAATCTTTTTAAATTAATTCTAATTAAAAAAGGAAATTAGTTAGGAATAGATCATTTTTTTAAGTAAATTAGTTGCTAGAAAAAATACGTTATGAAAATATTAGTAGCCATTAGTAGCGTACCGGATACGACATCTAAAATAAATTTTACAAACGATAGTAAAGAATTCGATAAAAATGGAATTCAATATATAATAAATCCTCAAGATGAATATTGTTTAAGTAAAGCTTTGCACTTACAAGAAAAGCTTGGGGCAGAAATAACTATTATATCAGTAGGAGATGCTTCGGTAGAACCGGTAATGCGAAAAGCATTAGCTATTGGAGCCAATAATGCCATACGTATAAATGAGGAACCTAAGGATAGTGAATTAGTAGCTAAAGAAATAGCTTCTGTTGCAAAAGAGGGTGAATATGACTTAATTCTTTTAGGAAAAGAATCGATAGATTATAATGGGGGAGTAGTTCCCGGATTAGTGGCTGCTGAATTAAATTATCCTTTCGTAAATGCTGTTACAGGCTTGGAAATCGAAGGAAAAACAATTCAGGTTACTCGCGAAATAGATAATGGAAAAGAAACAATTTCCATAGAATTACCCGCTGTTTTAGCCGGGCAGGAGGGGTTCGTTCCGGAAAATCAATTAAAAATTCCTAATATTAGAGGCATTATGTCAGCGAAATCTAAACCATTCCAGGTAATTGAACCTAAATTTTCCGGAAATAAGGTTTCCATTATTGAATTTGAAAAACCTGCTTCAAGAGCTAATGTCGTTTTAATTGATAAAGATAACTTGGATGAATTAGTTCGTCTTCTTCATGAGGAAGCTAAAGTTATTTAAATATTTCTATTTACTAATTTTTAACCGATATTTAAAAAATGATTTACGTATATATAGAGAATTCTCAAGGAAAATTTAAAAAAGTTAGTTATGAAGTTATATCTTATGCAAAAAATTTAGCCGATTCATTAGGTGATTCTGTTACAGCAATCACTATTAATGCTGAGGATTCTTCAGAACTATTATTTACATATGGAGCATCTAAAGTTTTAAATGTTAAAGATGAGTCTTTGAAGTCATTTAATCCAAGAACCTATGCTTCGGTAATTTCTAACTTAATAGATGGTAATTATATATTATTTTCTCATACTAATGAGAGTGTTTCTATAGCTCCTTACATAGTAAAAGAAAAATCGGCAGCTTATATAACTCAAACTATTTCAGCTCCTCTTTCAACTTCTCCTTTTAGAGTAAAAAGATCTGTTTTTTCAGGAAAAGGAATTGCTGTTGTAGAAACGGATCAACCAACTATAGTGCTTACCCTTTCCGTAAATTCTGTAGGTGCTAAAGAAAGTCCTGTTTCGGGTATAGAAGAAAAAATTGTTTTAAATACACCTATAGATTCTAATTATATTGTTAAAAATGAAGAAGTTAGCTCAGATAAACTAGATGTAAAAGAAGCTGAATTAGTTGTAGGTGCAGGAAGAGGCATGAAAGGTCCCGAAAATTGGGGAATTATTGAAGATTTAGCGAAAGTATTGGGTGCTGCAACGGCATGTTCAAAGCCAGTTGCCGATTTAGGTTGGAGGCCTCATTCTGAACATGTTGGTCAAACAGGTAAAATTATTTCTCCAAAATTATATATAGCCATTGGCATATCGGGGGCTATTCAGCATTTAGCAGGAGTTACTAAAAGTAAAACTATTGTTGTAATTAACAATGATCCTCAATCTCCTTTTTTCAAATCTGCTAATTACGGAGTAGTTGGAGATTTATTTGAAATTGTTCCAGAATTGACAAAAAAATTAAAGGATTTTAAAGGATTGCATTGATTTAACTTAGTTTATTGTTCTGTAGAACAATTATTAATATATCTTGATATCTAATATTATTAAACTTAAGTTAGAATAAAAAAGATATTTGGTGAATTTATATGTTATAAAATGGATACAGTGTCCTTTACTTTATGAATTGTAATATTTTTATTTCTAACTTTTTCTTTGTAATAATTTTTATCTGCTATATATATTATTTTTTCCATATAACAAAAAACATTACCCAGTTTATTGGTTATGTGCAATTTCTTATTTAAAGTGATTTCATTATTTTTTTTAACAGATTCTTTAATTTGTTCTATTTCTTGTCTTTGGAATTCAAATATTGCTATTGCTTTTTGATTTATCGGCTTAATATATTCAGCTGAAACCGATTTATCCCAGATAATATATTCACTTCCTAATATATGTATAAGTTGTAGCATATATATGGGATCTGTTGCTGATAGGATACTACCTCCAAACATAGTACCTGCATAATTCCTATTTTTATAAGATAAGGGAATTTCTACAATTATTTTATATACATCTTCAGAGACATATTTGATATTTCCAGTTGTTCTTATATATAACGGTGAAATATTAAAAAAATATTTATATATAATTGATGGTTTAAAAACAATTGAAAGGAACTTGTTTATTTTCTTATACATCAGAATTAATGTCTTTAAATGTATAAAAATAAAGTTTAAAAATTAATAAACCAAATGGACTATAAGAATAAAAAACAATGAAAGGAAATTATTGAGGAAAATAAGGTTTTCCAACTTTTGGAATTGTAGTATTAGTTTTATTTTTTCTGGATTTATAAATTAAAATATTTTTATCGAAAATAGATAGGATTTGAAAATAATTATTGTGATCGTAATAAAATTTTAAATTGTGATTAAGATAGATATATAGTATAAAATCATTGATCTCATTTTTTTTAAGACCTAATTCTTCAAAGTAATTATCTCCAAAATATTCTCTTATATTTTTTATGTTATTGGATTGTTCTTCAAAAATTGATAGTCGCTCTTTTCGCTTAGCATCTCCGGAAATAAAGTCTAAAATTTCTTCAATACCAAATTTCATGGATGATACTTTTGCTAATTCAGAATCAATATCCGTACTTCCATCCAATTTTTGCGTAGGGTTTAAATTTCCTAATTTCTTTAATATTTTATTGGTTTTATTCATCATTGGAATTCTTTTTACATCCAATTCAATGCTTCCATATGTTTTAAAGGGACTGATATAAATATCTTCTAATTGCTTTTCTTTAATATCTAATTGGATTTTCATTTCCAGTTTGGTAAACATTTCTTGAGTAACTAAAACAGTTCTTTTTTCAATATTATAAGATTGAAACATTATAGGATCGCCGATTTGCGCAGGAATGGTAAAATTTCCGGTAATATCGGTTAAGATTGTATAATTAGTAGAAATATTTTTTACATAAATACCCGAAACTGTTTCATAATGTTGATCTAATATATACACTTTACCTTTAATTTGTTTTCTATCTTGAGAAAATATTGTAATTGTAAATATTAGTAAAAAATAAGTATAGAAAAGTTTCATATATATATTTTACTTAACAAAAATACATTAAAATCAATAAATATTTAACACATATGAAAAATATAATTGATTATATTGAGAAAAATTATAGTTTTATTTTTTTCCGGTTAAAAAGTTTTTATAATTTGTTGATAAGAGTTCTTTTATTGGGATAAATTGAAACCAACTGTTAGCTAGCAAAAATAAAATTAAAATTATTCCCGGTTTAGTGAATAAATTAATAAGATTATTAGAGAAATCAGGTAAATAATATACAACTATCACACTTATAATTCCTGTTAGAAAAATATAGATATTATCTTTAGAAAAGGGATGTATACCAAACTTTCGATAGTTGAATTCTAACTTAATTAAATTAAATAAGGTCAAAGATATTGCTGTGGCTAATGCTATTCCTTCAATACCCAATTTAAAATATGTGATAAAAATGATATTCGATATAATAGTAAATACGGCGAGAAATAACATAGCATAAATATTGAATCTGAAATATTTAGAATAGGAAATTATATTACTATTAAAACCTGTAGCTAAATCAAATAAGGTGGCTGCTCCTAGAATGTATATAATAATTTTTGCATCTGCCAATTCTTTACCATTTTTCATAAAAATAAATAAATAATCGATTCCTGCTAAGATACAAGCTAATAAGATAGTACCGAAAAGAAACAAAAATTTAGATACCTTTTTATAAAATTCATTTAATTCATCCAACTTATTATTTTCAAGTTTCTCTACTATAATAGGTCCCGAAATAGTAAATATTCCCATTAAAGGAACGGTAAGAAAACCTACAATAGAAGTTAATATTGAATAGATACCGTTTTGTTTAAAATCGAGTAGTTCAGGTATCATTAAATTATCAATTTGTAGTGCCAGCCTATTTCCGATACTTCCAAGAACTGAAAATAAACAGAAATTAAACATGTTTGATCGTAGGGTTTTATCTCGAAGAATGCTCAATGACCCGCTTTTTTTATCTTTATTCAGTTTTATGAAGTAATAAAACATTCCTACCATTGCTAAAGTAAAAAAAAAAGTAAATAAGTAGAGAGCTTTTTTTTGTGATATACCTAAATAAACACAAGAAATAAAAGCAGTTAAAGCTCCTAGCTTTGGAAAAAAATTTTCAAAAATTCCCGGTACAGTAATTCGTTTTAAATTCGATATATATTTAGATAAAAGCTGGGTTAATGCAAGCGATAAAGCTACCGGTATTATATATTGCTTCATATTCCAAGAATCGGAAACTTTAATGTTTGGAAATATTTGTGCAAATAGCCAATAAATAAATGTTATAAAAATAAAATTAATTAAAACAAATTGGATCGAAACCCAAAGAAAATCTAAATGTTGATTTTTAGTTTTTAATTTTTGATGATATTTTATATTCGCATAGCTAAGACCAAAGAGAACAAATGGACATATAATTTCTGCTGATGGTTGTATAAATCTAAGTTTACCTAGGAATTCCGGATTAGAAGGATATATGAATATTGTTGAAAATGTACCTAATAAAAAGCTAAGATAACTGATAATACTATATTTTATTCCTTGACGTGCTACAATGCCCATTTAATTTATGCTAAATACGTTTTCAATTTGTTCTTTTCGGTTTACTCTGATTTTTTCTGAGAAAAGTAATTTTATATAGTGACCTATTAATGTATTAAATAATAAGATAGAATTTTTTATAGATAATGTTTTACTATAATATTTAGGAATGCCCCAAACGTTTATCAGCGCTCTGGCATATGCTTTCCATAGATTATTATTCGGATTTAAAAATATACTATCTAACTTTATCATAGACAATTTTTGAATTTTTTTGAAATCTGTTGTTTTCTGTCTATCATGATTGGCTTTAGCATTTTTTAATATGCCTATTTTCTTTCCGTAATAAACGACGCGATTACAATAATTTTTATCCTCACCGTAATGTATAAAATACGGATTAAATAATCCCACCTTTTCAATACAATCTTTGCTTATTAACCAAAAAGCCGCATTAACAAAATCAGTTTCATAAATTTCGTCTGATATTTCTCTGCTTTTAGCTAGATATTCTTTAAAATTAAAATCAATAACAGAGAAATTATTCGTGTAATGTATAGGACTTACAATACCATAAGTTGGATTTTTTACAGAAAATTCAACCAATAACTGTAAGCAGCTTTTATCTACCCAAGCATCTTGATTAATTAAAAAGTAATAAGAGTATTTTTTTTCTTTATATAATTTTTTTAATAAAAAATTATTCGCTTTTCCAAACCCTAAATTACAATCGCTTTTGATTACAGAAACATTCGGATAAGATTTAATAATATTTAAAGTATTATCCGTCGAATTATTATCAATTATATAAATATCTGTAAGTATGCTAGATGCAAGTAAAGAATCCAAACATTTTTTTATCCATTTTTCACCATTATAGGTAACAATTATACTTACAATGTTGTACATTTACATGATATAAAAACTTATACAAATATATAAATAAAAAAATATTGAAAACCTTATGATAACAAGAGTTCAAGTTTTAAATTACATTATTAAAAATTATGACGTTGAAAATTATTTGGAAATTGGTGTAAATCGAGGAAAGTGCTTTTTTAATATAATAGGGGCAAAAAATAGATATGCTGTAGATCCTTATTTCAATTTTAGTTTTATAAAAAAAATTAGATATTTATATAAGAATCCGCATAATTTTAAAAATAAATTCTTTGAGATGACTAGCGATCAATTTTTTGAAGATCATCATACACTTCTCAAAAAAAATCCTATAAATCTTACGTTTATTGATGGATTGCATACTTATCAACAATCGCTTAAAGATACATTAAATGCTTTAAAATATTCCTCCGAAAAGGGTGTTATTATTTTACACGATTGCAATCCACTTGATAAAATAGCTGCTTATCCTGCTGCAAATATAGAAGAAGCTAGAATAAAATTATCCTCACATAAAAATTGGAAAAATATTTGGAATGGAGATGTTTGGAAAACAATCGTTTTTTTAAGAAAAAACCATCCTGAGTTAACCGTTTCAGTTTTAGATACCGATCATGGCCTTGGAGTTGTTCAAAATAAACCTTCCAATGAGGTTTTACCTTCCGTTTTTAATTCTATTATTACTGAAGATATACCCAATTTGGATTATACTTTTTTAGACACCTATAGAAACGATCTTTTAAATCTTTGCTCAATTGATGATTTTTTAAAAAATTAAATATTTTACAATCAACAAATTTTAAAGATATCAATACTTAAATTTTTTCATGATTTGATTCCAACGAAATTTTTGTATAAATTTTATTTCTTGATCGTTTATAGCTCGTTCCTTTTTTAATTTTTCAAAAGAAAGAAAAGTTTTAAATGAAATAAAAAAATGGTATATTGATTTATCTTTCCATGAGGCTTTTGCGCAGGATATAAAAGCTAACCTCTTATTAAGACCGATATTATAAAAATATTCACCCAACTTTTTTGCTTTAGTAGACTTATATACATGCGCCGTTGGCTTTACATGTTTTACGCATAGATCATTAATAACTTTCACTTCCCAATGATGCATATGGGCTAATAAAATATCCAGATTATCCCATCCTAATGTCATCCGAATACCGCCAATGTCAATGAAACATTCTTTTCTATAAGTTTTTATAGGCCCTCTAACATGTTTTTTATTAGAAATATTTTCATAAACCCAATTATTCCCTTTTTTAATGTATACTAAACCACCAATAATACCTACATTTGGATTATTCTGTAATTCTTTGACAATAATTTCAAAATAGTTATCAGGAATAATAATATCTGCATCCAATTTAACTATACTGTCGTATTCTTTCCAAGAAAGAGAATTTAATCCTTCATAAAAAGTTTTTACTACTTTGGCTCCCGGTCTATGCTCTGATTTATTTACTAAATTAATGAGATGGAATGCTGGCTTATCTTTGATAAATTCTTCTATAATTTCTTTGGAATTATCTGTAGAAGAATCATTGACTAAAATCCACTTAATGTTTTTATAGGTTTGTTTATGAAATGAAATTAAGCACTCCAATATATGTTTAGATTCATTAAATACCGGGATAACAACTAAAATTTTCAAAGGAAGTAATTTAGGTCTAAATAATATATTACTTTACAATGTTTTTAAAACATATTTTTCGAGCCTATCCGCGATAGCTCTATCATTAGATAAACGCGGAAGCTTATTTTGTCCTCCAAGTTTACCTATTTCTTTCATATAATCGTTGAATCCATTTTTTTTAATCATAGAAACCTTTAAAGGTCTTAAAATCGCACCGGAAATAAGATCGTTATAATAAGTATTTCTTTTTCGTAAAGCATTATCAAGTATAAATTCAAATTCTGAAATGGAAACCGGTGGTTTTTCAAATTCTATAAACCATTCATGGTATGGTAGGCCTTCCAAAGGATTTACCTGAGGAGCCAGAGTAAATTCTTGAACAATACATCCGGTCGATTCCATCGTCTCTTTAATGGATTCTTCTACCTCGAAAGAAATTACATGTTCTCCAAATGCAGAGGTAAAATGTTTTGTTCTACCTGTAACTATGATTTTATAAGGATTCTTACTAATAAAACGTACCGTGTCTCCTATTTCATAAGCCCATAATCCAGCATTAGTAGTAAGAATAATGGCGTAATCCGTATCTAGTTCTACTTGTTCTAAGGTAAGTCTTTTAGGATTGGATTTACCTAATTCTTCGGTAGGAATAAACTCATAGAAAATTCCATGATTAAGCATCAGTAATAATCCATCACTATCTACATCTTCTTGAAAAGCAATAAAACCTTCAGAAGCAGGATATGTTTGTATGATATCAAGCTTTCTTCCAATTAATTCATAGATTTTCTCTTCATAAGGTTTATAACTGACCCCTCCGGTAACAAGTACTTGCAAGTTTGGAAATATATCACCTACAGATTTTCCTGATTTAACTATTAATTTCTCAAAATACATTACTAACCAAGGGGGAATACCACTAATTAAGGTCATATTTTGAGAAATTGTTTCTTCTACAATTTTATCTACTTTCGTCTCCCAATCTTCAATGCAATTAGTTTTCCAAGAAGGCATACGGTTATACTGAAGATATTTAGGTACGAAATGAGCTGATATTCCTGAAAGTCTCCCTGTCATAATACCATGGTTATTTTCCAAAACAGGGCTTCCTTGTAAAAATATCATTTTTCCATTTATAAAATTCGGATTCCTTTTCCTGTAAATATAATGCAGTAAAGCACTTTTTGCACCTTCAATATGAAAAGGCATTGATTCTTTTGAAATCGGAATGTATTTAGTACCCGATGTAGTGCCCGAGGTTTTAGCAAAATAAAGCGGCTTTTTAGGCCATAGAATGTTCGTATGGCCGGATTTAATTTTTTCAATATAGGGCTTTAAACTTTCATAATTTTGTACAGGCACCTGATTTTGAAAGTCGGAAATAGATTGTATTTGAGCAAATGAAAAATCATTGCCGAAATTTGTATGTTGTGATTCTCTGATAAGTTTTTGAAACCAATAATTTTGCACTTTTACAGGATTATTAATCCATTTATTTTCATTTTTTATATGCATGGATGCCCATCCTTGTGCAATTTTTTTCTTTAAAAACCCCATAGTAAATTGAATGAATTTTTCACTTAACAAATATCGTAATTTAATTTTATTACATTCAAATAATGGGAAAAGATATATAGATAAACTATACTGACACAACACTATATTTTTATATAAAAATTGAATAAAATATTTTATTGAAACTTTTAAAAATAATATTATTAGTATATTCGCAAACAAGAATCAAGGTAAAATGAAGTTAAGTTATAATAAATTAAACAATCTAACCGGTTGGGGAGTTTTTTTAATTGCTGCCCTAACGTATTTACTCACTATAGAACCGAATTTTAGTTTTTGGGATTGTGGAGAATACATATCTTCAGCGGTGAAGCTAGAAGTAACCCATTCTCCAGGTGCTGTATTTTTTCAGATATTAGGAGCAGTTTGGGCTATATTTGCCTTTGGCGATCATAGCAAATATTCTATTGTTATTAATGCTATGTCTGCTATTATGAGCGCCTTTACCATACTCTTTTTATTTTGGACCATTACCCATATGGTTAGAAAAACATTATTTTTAAATTCCGAACCTAAAGAATTTACCATCTATCAAAAGGCTATTATCTTATTAAGTGGAGCTGTAGGAGCTTTAACTTTCACATTTACGGATACATTTTGGTTTTCTGCGGTAGAAGGAGAGGTGTATGCAGCTGCCTCTTGTTTTACAGCTCTATTACTATGGCTTATGTGCAAATGGGAGAATAACTTATCTGATTCTCGTTCTGATAAATGGCTTATTTTAATATCGCTTCTTATCGGATTATCAGTTGGTATTCACTTAATGGTAATATTGGTAGTACCAACCTTAGGCTATATTTATTATGTTAAAAAATATACCTTTACCTGGAAGAATTTTATCATAGCGAATATTGCTATTGGAGGCGTATTCTTAGCTGTTTTCAAAATTATATTTCCTTTTACCATGTCTTTTTTTGGGAAATGCGAAATTTTCTTTGTGAATAATCTACAAATGCCATTTAATACGGGTTCCGTATTTGCATTTTTAGTTTTAATAATAGCTTTCTATCTAGCATTGAGATATACTTCAAAACATAGATATAGAACTTTAAATACTATTATTTTATCTATTCTTTTTATGCTGATCGGTTTTTCGAGTTGGATTGTTTTACCTATAAGGGCTAAGGCAAATCCCCCGATCAATTTAAATGATCCTGATAATGCCATAGGTATGTTAGATTATTATAACAGAGCTCAATACGGAGATTGGCCGGTTTTTTACGGAGCCAATTACACTGCATATTTAGATCCGAATGGAATCATCGGGACAGATGATAATGGGCCTATATATGAAAAAGATGAAAATTCAGGACGATATATTGAAACAGGAAGAAGAATAAATTATAAATTCAATCCGGAACAAATTAGTATTTTTCCGCGAATGTATAATCCTGATCCTAGCGTCATAGATAATTACGGATTAATGGAAGGCTATCCTAATTTTACCTTAAATTCTAAATATATAGGGAACCCCGACGCTCAAAAAGTTTACGATGAATTAGTTAGGAAAAAAAATTCGGGAGAAATATCCGTGCGCGATTATCAAATAGCTAAACAAAATGAGCTGTTGAATGTAAAAAAACCTACATTAGGTCAAAATCTTGATTTTATGATGACCTACCAAATGGGGTATATGTTTGTACGCTATTTTTTATGGAATTTTGCAGGTCGTCAAAATGATTTACAAGGAAATTACGAATCCACTAAAGGAAACTGGATTAGTGGAATTAAATTTCTAGATAATTTACGATTAGGAGATCAAAGTAAATTACCAGATGCATATGTAAATAAGGCAACTAATAAATATTATATGTTACCATTACTATTAGGATTAATAGGTTTTTTCTTTCAGTTAAACAGAGATCCGGGAAGAAATTTTTCCTTAATTGCATTATTCTTGCTGGCGAGTGTTGGAATCATATTGTACACCAGTATTAAAGCTTTCGAACCAAGGGAAAGAGATTATGCTTTGGTAACTTCTTTTTACACATTTGCGATATGGATAGGTATGGGAGTAACTGCAATTATGTATTTGTTAAATAAAATTAAGCAAAAACAAATAGGATTAATTATCGGATTAATTACTTTAGGAGTGCCAGTTTTAGTAGGTTTTCAAAATTGGGATGATCATGACAGAAGTAGAAGATATACAGCATATGACTTCTCTAAAAGTTATTTACAAGGTTTAGATAACAATAATCCTATACTTTTTGTATATGGAGATAATGATACGTATCCTCTGTGGGCATTACAAGAAACGGAAGAATTCAGATCAGATGCAAAAGTAGTAAACTTTACTTTGTTGGGAACTGCTTGGTACATTGATCAAGTTCAGAGAAGAACCTATAAAGCACCGGGTATCCCTTCTTCATTAAACCATGAAGAATATAGAGACGGAGTTAATGATCAAGTAATTTTATTAAGTCGAGATTTTTGGAAGCAAATTTTTGATAATATTCCGGCTGATAGTATACCTCCCAATATTGCAGAATTTAAGAAATTTGCCGTTAAAGACAGCTTAACTGCAAAAGAAGCTATTAATTTCCTTAAGAATAAAAAAGATCAGGCGGCTATAAAAGAATTATATACATATTTTACAGAAAGAGATTATAGAGATACGGATGTTGGATTTATTCCTGTAAATAAGATTTGCTTGCCTGTAAACAAAGATAATGCATTGAAATATGGAATTGTAAAGCCTGAAGATTCCTCATTGATGGTAAATACTGTTGTTTTAAAGATAAATAAACAAGCTTTATATAAAGATGGTTTAGCCATGCTAGATTTATTAGCAAACTATAACTGGGATCGATCTATTTATTTTAGTTCTGGAGGAACTTATTCACAATCCAATATCATGTTTGCGCAAAATTATTTGGAATATCAAGGGGTGGTTTCAAAGCTAGTACCTATTTATACTCCGGAAAATAGTTCAGGAGAACAAGGTAGGATAAATCCAAATACTCTATATCAGTTAGTAATGAACTATAAATTCGGTAATTTAAAAGATCCTAAAGCTTATTTCGATGAAACATGTAGAAGTAATGTTTTAAATTATAGAATGTCTTGCGGAAGAGCCGCTATAGCTTTAGCAAAAAGTGGTGATAAAAAACGAGCCAATGATATTTTGGAATTAGTTAATAAAGAAATACCTTTAAACATGTATCCGGCTACGCCTTCCTATAATTCAATCATTTCCGGTTATTTCCTTATAGGTAAAGAGAATGAAGGGTTGAAGTTAGCAAATGCATATAAAGATCAAATTGCTAAAGAATTAAATTATTATCTTTCTTTATCTCCACATGATCAAGTATTTGCTAGTGATGATATGAATAAATTATCTAGCTACTATACATTAATTGTAGATAATATTGTCAATACGTATTTAGAATTAAATCAAAAAGATAAAGCTTTAGCCTATATAAGAGAATCTTTAAAACCTTTAGATAAAAGATTAAAAATATTTGAAATGCTAGGAAAAAATAATGCTAAAGATCAAAAATTATCCTTACAAAATCTAATGTATTCATACGGACAAATATTACAAGTGCTTCATCCCATTGATTCTATGTATGAAAAAGAAAAAGCTGAAGAAATTTCAAATATTATGATGAAGTTAGAATAAATTATTAGTATAATTGCAAAAATATTTGCAGGGCTACGTAGTTCAACTGGATAGAATATCAGATTTCGGCTCTGAGGGTTGGGGGTTCGAATCCCTCCGTGGTCACTAAGCTATAAACCTTTTAGGAAAGGTTTATAGCTTTTTTTATTAAATATCGAGCATGTAATTACAAACAATAATGTAAACAGCAATGTAATTACTATGACAAAGAAAACAAAATTCAAGTACTCATACCCTGAAATTTGGGTAAGCTCAAAAACCGGAAAACTTCAAAAAGGAAAAACTTAATCAAGATTGGTATATTCAATGCAAATTCAACGACCCTACAGCATTTAAGAAAAAATTTTTTTTAAACAATTTTTATATGACTGTAAAAGATAGGCCTAAAGAATACCTACAATATTAAAAAATATCGAAAAGTGAATTTGGTAGAACCATTGGTGTATCAAACGCTTATGTATCATCGATGAGAAAATTAATACAGTCTGATAAAATTGAAAGAATTTATGAACTTAATACTGACTGGCTTTTGGCGAGTAAAGTGAGTATTTTAAAATTAGTCAAATAATTTTACAAGCCGATTTGTTTTATTCTTCTAATCCCGTCTTCAATATTACAATATACTTATCTATATGAAGAAGCAAAAAGACAAAATCTAAACAAATATGCTCAATAAGCACTAAAGCCTAAAAAAAATATAAAATTTAGATAAAGAAACCAAAAGGAAAATGGTTTTATAGCCACTTTAAAAAAAGACGTAAAAAAGAACATTTCAATAAAAGAGTACGAAAATAAGAAAGAATAATATCGATTTAGTACCTATTGTATTGTGTATATGAATATAAAATTTAAGATCTTAGATAAAAATAATTTTATTTCTTCAACAACTTTTCTAATAATTCATCTTTTTCTTTTAGCATTCTTTCGTATAACTCTTGTTTTTCATTATAGAGTTCTATAATTTTTTCAATAGGATTAAATGTACAGTCGGTATAAGTTGAGTACATAAAACCATGAGTATTGTTAAAAGTATTAGATATAAAACTAACAGTAGTTTCATCATTAAAATTCTTGATAGCATCTACTGGCAATTTTAAAAACTTAGCTATTTTTTCTAAAGTATCTTCTTCAATTTCTTCCTTATTCTCTAGTTTTGATACAGCAGCTTGTGTTATATTTAGTTCAATTGCTAAAGAATCTTGTTTAATTCCTAACATTTCACAAAGTCTTTTTATGTTTCTTCCGTGATGTACTTTCTTGGGTGCTGTATCTATATTCATATTTCTTATTTTCTTATCTACAAAAATATAAAATAATCCGCTAAAAATAACTTATTCTTTTTCGGTTATCTTATTTTAACCAAAGTTATGAATTATTATATGGCTGTACATTTTCTTTACAAAAAATGTATTCGAAATGAATGAAGAAACAACTATAAATATATTATATCTAGTAAAAGATTATGAATATTTGGGATATACAAAAAAATTTATTATAGGAGTATTGTAAACTGCTTTAGTTACAGAAATTGTAAACCTCGAAATTATAGAACATGATAAAAGAATTTTATTTTTTAATTCAATTTTAATAAAAATCCTGAGTTTTCACTCAGGACTAATTTTAAAGACATATCAGGTATTCAACAAGACCTTTCATTCACTAAGTTAGATTAAGTATTAAATTAATACTTTACTTACTAATAAATATAAATTAATTTTTAACGAAATAGATTTTAGTAATTAATTCAAATAAAAATGGTACTTTATATTTTGTGAACATGAAATTATAAATATTTCAAAAAGATTTATTACGGAATTCCATAAAAATATAAGATTTTACTATTTGAAATAATTTTTTTATAAAACAAATAGTTATAAATAATGTATATATTTATTTTTATAATTTATGTTATTTCTGAATAATTATTTTTATTATAATATAAAAAAATATTATTATACTATTTTAATAATAGTAAAAAACTTCAATTTTTTTTTAAAAATTAGTTAATAATTTTATAATTGAATCTTAATTAGCTCTTTTAGTAATTAATAGTCAAATAATTACTATATAAATTAATTCATAAAATAAAGTAGCATATAAAATAATAAATATAGATTTTAAACTTCTTATAAATAATTTTTGTTTAAAATTATTCTTTTTCTTATTAGCATTTATATAGATCATTTGTTTCAATAGTAATATTGAATCTATGTGGTATATTGATTGTTTTTTTATAAATTATAAAGTATTATTTTATAATATTTATATATGACAAATATTATATTTATATAAATAAAATAATGTCATATATTTGTAGTATTAAAATATTAAATATTTCATTTAATTGTTACATCATATACATTAGTTTAACCTTAAAACACTAAACTTTATGAAGCATGTTAGACTTTCTATTTCATTACTCACATTAATTTATTTTATAGCAATGATTTGTGCAGTATATATAAGCATCGCTATATTAATTAAATAATAGAATATATGTAGATTAATTTTATTTTTTGAGTTTTGTATTATAGCCTCCTTTTATAGGAGGCTTTTTGTTTACTATTTATCTTTAGATCGTCTAAAAAATTCTAAACCCCATATTAGGTTTATACCTATTAATTAATGGTTTATATTTCTAAGAGGTTTTGATCACTTAATTTCTAAATTTCAAAAGAAGGCTGTTACTTACTACACTAACGCTACTTAAAGCCATAGCTGCACCGGCAATCATAGGATTTAATAAAAACCCGTTAATAGGATATAAAATTCCTGCGGCAATTGGAATACCTATAATATTATAGATGAATGCCCAAAATAAATTTTGTTTAATAGTTTTTACTGTTTGCTTAGATAATTTGATTGCTTCAGGTACTTTTAGTAAATCTCCGGAAATTATTGTCATTTTAGCAACTTCTATGGCAATATCAGAACCTCTTCCCATAGCTATACTTACATCAGCTTGAGCTAGAGCGGCACTATCATTTATTCCATCCCCAACCATGGCTACAATTTTAGATTTACGTTGAAGCTCTTTAATATATTCTATTTTATCTTGAGGTGAGACTTCTGCTTTATAAAAATTAATACCGGTATCTTTTGCAACATAATTAGCCGTCGCATTATTATCTCCGGTAAGCATATGAACTTCTATTCCTAAATTTTTTATTTCTTTAATAGCCTTTTCGGATGTTGATTTGATTTTATCTGATATAGAAATTGCCGCAAGTACATTTTTTTCATCGGCAAATAGTATAACCGTTGTTGATAACTCTAGTTTTGTATTTATCCAACTTTTGACCTCATCGGATATATATATATTATTATTTTTTAATAAAGAATAATTTCCAATAAAATACTTTTGATTTTTATAAATGCCAATAATTCCTTTTCCTGATAAATTATGAATTTCCATATCAGATATAAAAGGAATATTTTCTTTATCAAAAAAATGTATAATTGCACCCGCTAAAGGATGCTCAGAAGATCTTTCAATGCTATATAATAATTGTTTCTTCTCTTCATAATCAGATGAAAACCATTTAATCTCTTCTACAAGAGGTTTTCCCTCTGTTATCGTACCCGTTTTATCCAATACCACGGAAGTGATATTTTTAGTAACTTCAAGACTTTCTGCATCTTTTATTAGAATACCTTTTTCTGCGCCTTTACCGATACCTACCATTATAGCTGTAGGAGTAGCTAATCCTAAAGCACACGGACAAGCTATAACTAATACTGTAACAAAACTTTGAAATCCAAAAATAAATCCTTGATTTCCTCCAAAAAGTATCCATAGTAAAAAAGAAAATACAGCAATAATAAAGACAGCAGGTACAAATATACCGGCTATTTTATCTACCAATTTCTGAACGGGAGCTTTACTTCCTTGAGCTTCTTGTACTGTAGTTATAATTTGAGATAAAAGGGTGTCTTTTCCAACCTTATCGGCGCAAAATTGAAAGCTTCCCTTTTGGTTAATGGTTCCGGCATATACATTAGCACCTTTTTCTTTTTCAACAGGTATTGGTTCTCCGCTGATCATACTTTCATCGACAAAGGAATTTCCCGAAATAACCGTTCCGTCTACGGCAATTTTTTCTCCGGGCTTAACCAAAATTATCATTCCGGGAGTAACAGATTTAATGGGAATTTCTTCTTGATTAGTGCCATTAATTATAACCACGGTTTTAGGTTGTAGCCCCATTAATTTTTTAATAGCCGAAGACGTATTACCTTTGGCTTTTTCCTCTAATATTTTACCTAATAAAACAAAAGTTATGACCACTGCTGAAGCTTCAAAATAGACATGAGGCTTTAATCCGTGACTTAACCAAAAAGAAGGAAATAAAGTATTAAAAATACTAAAAATATAGGCCGTTCCTGTACTTACTGCAACCAAAGTATCCATATTAGCAGTATGATGTTTAGCTTGATTATAAGCACCTTTAAAAAATTGTTTTCCAAATATAAAAACAACTGGAGTTGCTAATAACCACATAATATAATTTGACCAAGATTTATACATTAGTGAAGGAATCATTCCTATAATTAGTAAAGGAATAGAAAAAATCATTGCTCCAATAGTTTTCTTTTTTAGCGACTCATAATGACTTTTTTGTATGGCTTCTACCGAATTTTGAGAATCTTCATTTTGGTCGATAATAAGATTATATCCCGCTTCATTCAAAGATTCTTTCAAACTTTGCGGAGTTATTAGAGAAGGAATATATTCAATATATGCTGTTTCATTTGCAAAGTTTACATTAGCCGATAAAACTCCCGGCTGCATTTTTAAAATGTTTTGGCTGCTATTGGCACAAGAAGCACAACTCATGTTCATGAGCGGAAAATTATTTTTAACAATAGGAAATTTGTAACCTAGCTCTGTAAGATCAGACACAGCCTTAGAGATTGCTACATCTGGATATTTACTAGATAACTTGATTTTTTGCGAATTTAATTCCAAGTTATAAGAATCAATTTCTTTGATTGAATCTAAAACATTTTCAATTTTAGATAGATCAGATTTTTTAGTTAAATTTTCTAAAGGAATGTAATATATACTTTTATTTTTTGTAGAAGAATTCATAATTTTGCTTATATATAATAATAAAATTTATCATCTATTTACCTATACAAATGTAAGTTGAATAACTTAGGAGGGTGTTATACAATTCTGGAATAAATTTATAGTTCAAAATTTCCTTAGTTTTTCATACTTTTGCAAATAAATTTTAAAAATTGGCCTCATAGTTCAATGGATAGAACAAAAGTTTCCTAAACTTTAGATGTGAGTTCGATCCTCGCTGGGGCTACAATTTAAAAGGCTTAAATAATTTATAATTAAATATTTAAGCCTTTTGTTATTTTATAAATGCGGAAAAAATAACGAAAAATTTTGATAAAGTATTTTAATTCAGAAATTTTTATCAGTCGTTAACCAGTGTTTTACTACCTCAACTTATGCTGAAAATTTTTATTATTCAGCTTTCTTTTTATTATGTACTTAATTTATGAGTACAAAAAAACGTCTTTAATATTTCAAAAGACGTATTCATTTTAAGTAATAACTTTTTTTAACAGAGTTTAAATATTGTTTAAAAACGAAATTCTATTTAATAAACTTTGCCAATAACTCATCTTTCTCTTTTAACATCCGTTCATAAAGAGCCTCTTTCTCTGTATAAAGCTCTATTATTTTATCTATTGGATTGAAAGTGTAATGCTGAAAGTTGTAAATAGCATTGTCATTATTGTTAAAAGTATTAATAAAACTGTGTGTAGCATCTTCTGCCATATTTTTGATAGCTTCTACAGGTAATTTTAAAAATTCAGCTACTTTTTTTAATGTTTCTTCTTCTATTTCTTCTTTGCTTTCCAGTTTAGACACCCCTGCTTGGGTAATATTTAATTCAGTAGCTAAAGATTCCTGTTTAATTCCTAGCATTTCACGAAGTCTTTTTATATTCCTTCCCTGATGTACTTTTTTAGGCGCTATATCTGTATTCATTTTTTTATAATTTTTTCTTATTTACAAAGGTATAAAATAACTAACTAAAAATAATTTATTCCTTTTTTGTTGTTTTATATTCCTTTGTGTTATGGGTTATTCTATTGATATTCATTTATTTTACATCTTATAAAGATAGCTGAAATATGATT
>CALYQD010000015.1 GCA_945280365.1 uncultured Apibacter sp. | reverse complement strand
ATTAGTAGTTTCTTAAAGACCAAGGCGGAACAAATTGTTCCGCCTTGGTCTTTTTTATAAAAATGGAATGTATTTTTCAACGATATTGGTGATAGGTATCATTCAACTATAAACATTATGTTAAAACCTGACATTGAATAACAAATACCTATAAACCTGACACTTACTACAAATATAATTAAGTTAACTAATCGACATAAAAACAATTTATTAAACAAAAATAAAAATAAATAACAAAATAAACAAACAGTATAAATTAAGCATTATAAATACATATATTTGTGAGTTTTATCATTTTAAAATATTAATTTAATATTATTAGTACCTTTATACCATTAAAAATTAAAAAATTACTAATCCTATTAAAATGTATTTTTATGAAAAATTCTCTACTTTTTTTATTTTATTTTTTTTCAATAGTTTACTTGCATTGTCAAGTAAAAGTTATTGATGTTAAAACCCCAGGAAGTTTATCCAAACTACTGGGTAGCGAAATTAACTCTATTACCGAATTAAAAATTAATGGAAAAATTAATTCTGTTGATTACACTACTTTAAAAAGTATGAAAAAACTATCGGTTTTAGACCTTTCTAATTCTGGGGCGAACGACGGAATACTTCCCGCCAATATTTTTGAATATAATACTATATTGAAAAATATTATTTTGCCGTCCTCTTTAACTACTATTTCAAACTATGCTTTTCAAAATGCTTATAATGTCAGCATAGATGCTTCAAAGTGTAGTCTACTAAAAAACATTGGCAAATATGCTTTTAATGGAATAAAAGGTAGAATTATTCTTCCCGATCAGTTGGAAAATTTGCCTGAATTATCTTTCAGCAGCTTTAATGGAACGGTAGTTTTACCTAAAAATTTAAAAACTATTGGAAAAGAAGCTTTTTACTTTTCCAAAATCAATACCTTGGATCTTACTCAATGTCCTCTTCTGGAAACTATCGAAAATTCTGCTTTTCAATATGCTTATAATCTGAATCTGGATTTATCTAAATCAACTAAGCTAAAAAATATTGGTGAATATGCTTTTCTTAGAGTAAAAGGTAAAATTATTCTTCCCGATCAGTTGGAAACCTTACCTTATAAATCTATTGCCGGTTTTAATGGAACGGTAGTTTTACCCAAAAATTTAAAAACTATTGAAAAACAAGCTTTTTATGATTCTCAAATTAATATGCTTGACTTTTCCAAATGTATCCTATTGGAAAATATTGGTCAATCTGCTTTTTGTCATGTACCAGGAAAAGTAATACTCCCCAATCAGTTGGAAACTTTGCCTTATAAATCTTTCGAAGGTTTTTATGGAACGATAGTATTACCTAAAAATTTAAAAACTATTGGAAAAGAGGCTTTTTACTTTTCTCAAATCAACACCTTAGACCTTACCCAATGCCCACAATTAGAAACTATTGCAGATTACGCTTTTGAATTTGCTAGTAATCTAAATTTAGATTTATCCAAATCATATAAACTAAAAAATATTGGAGGGTATGCTTTTGTTGGTGTAGAAGGTAAAATTATTCTTCCCAATCATTTGGAAACTTTACCTTATAAATCTTTTGCCGCTTTTAAAGGCACGGTAGTATTACCTAAAAACTTAAAAACTATTGAGAAAGAGGCTTTTTATTTATCCGAAATTAAAGAGATTATTTTACCCGAATCCGTAAACTTTGTAGGAGAAGGAGCATTTAGTGATGCTTCTGAATTAACGAATTTTATTAGCAAAAGTTTAACTCCTCCGGAACTTGGTAAAAACGTTTTTAATGGAATTAATAAAACCAAATGTTTGTTAAAGGTCCCTAATGCAGCTCTAAAACTTTATGCTAATGCTGATCAATGGAAAGATTTTATATTTAATAATCCTATTCAGATTACGTTTAATTTACCTAAGGATGCTATAATCGTAAATAACTCTCTTCAAGTAACCACTATAGTTGAAAATACAAGCTCTTCAAATTCAGCTAAGAATATATCTGTTGGATACTATTTATCTGATGATAATATTTGGAGTAATAACGATAGACTGCTTACTACCTACTCTATTCCCGAATTTATTCCCGCAAAAGGAACAGGCAAATTCAAAACTACATTAAATTTCCCTTATAAAGCCGGAAAATATTATCTTATTGCCGTTATAGATCCTAAAGGCATCGATAAAGAGCAATATAAAGATTCTAATATATTCTCTACTAGAATTCAATTGGTTGATGAAATTAAAATTGTCAAAATTACCGGACTGGAAAACAAGGGTAAAACAATCGATAAAATCGAATTTGAATTCAATCAACCGGTTAATTTCTCTAAAGAATCCATCACTATTTTGGAAGAAGGGTTTGGTAAAGTAAATCTAGATAAAGCTACATTAACTAAGAATTATAACAAACAAAGGTTTACTTTGGAAGGATTAGCTCAATATAATAACATAAACGGCATTTATACTTTACAGATTGATAGGTCTAAAATAAGCGATGCGTATGGAAATTACGGTACAGGTATTTATTCTGAAAAATGGACAGTGGATCCTAGAGCTGCTGAAGTGAAATTATACCCTAATCCTGTATATTCTAACTTCACTATTGAATCTAATATCCCAATAAAAAGATATCATATTAATTCGATTTATGGTGGTAATTATATTGATAATCGTACCCTACCTAATAAAACTAATAAGTTGAATATTTCAGCCAATAATTCATGGCAAAAAGGAATTTATTTAATATATATATATGACGAGAACAACCAAGTAATTGCTGCTAAAAGGTTTTCAAAAATTTAAAATAAAAAGAGTGAATTAATTACTACTATAATAATACAAAGTTTAATCTAATTATTATTTAAATAGCAAGAGTTACAACAAGTATCATTCTATTTAATAGAAATTAATCTTAGTAGAATTTTAATAAGTAGATAATTTGATTCACTCTTTTCTTAATATGATAAATTTAAAGTTTAGTATTAATAAACCTTGCAACGTTTATTATTTATTAAAATTTAAAAATACACTTCATTTATAATAAAAAATTCATTAATTAAGATAAATATAGCAAATGTATTAAATTAGAAATGAAAACTTATTTACCCTATTTATTACATCATATAAAAATAACAAAATACCGAAAAGGACTATAGACCGAACTAAAGCAATACAAATTATATCAAAAAAATAATTATTTAATTAGCGTTAAATAATTATTTTTTTTAACAATATTTAAATAGGCTAATATATTTAGAGAGTTTGGTTTCTGATAAAAAAGATCAAATATTTTATTATATCATGCATAAATAAAAGATAAGGCAAAATAGTATTAAAATTATATTCTTTATCATATATACTTTTAAAAATAAAAAAACCGCTAACCTTTTTGAAATTCAAAATGATTAACGGTTTAAGTACCCCATACGGTACAAAACTATATGAGTGCCGAAAACTGGAAAGAAAAAAGGAGAAAACTAAAGGACAAAGGCAATAATTAGTTATCACTTTTTATATACTTTAACTGTATTTTATCTATATTTGAGTTTACATTTATTTAAATATTAGTGTAATTTATGGGATATAACGACCTGTCAGACTATGAAATATTAGATATTATTGAACGAGCTAGGAGAAATAGCGAATTTGGGATTAGTTATAAAAGCAATTTTGAAATACAAAGAGCTTTAAAAGATAACCTTACAAGCAATTTTGCACGTTATAACAATAACTCAAATCCCTACTATTTTGAAACTGGCGATATAAATCTTAAAGAAACCATCACGAATCATAATTATAGCAAATCTGTTGTAGGTACAGGAATGTTTTTAATTGGTAGCCCTATATTAAAAAAGCGTTTTGTAACACATGGTACAGTTAAAGGCACTTCAATTGCCTCTAAATATTTATCTAAAGCACTCCCTCAACAAATGTCATTTAAAATTTATAGCATTAATGCTAATTTTAAACTAGTTTCTACAAAAGGACTAGGAAGAGGATTAGGGAGATTAATACCTAATGTTGGAGCAGCTTTAATAATTATTGATGTAGTACAATTATTAATTGAGATATATGAGCTTGATAAGAAAAATGATAAAGTAACCTTTAAAGGCTTTGGCAATGGTGGGAGCTTTGGAGGCGGTGGCAGTAGTGGATATTGGTAATTTTATAATTAAATAAACTATGATTGATAATAAATTACAAAAATTCCTAGAAAAAGAATTACTATCAAAAAAAGACAAAAGAATAGTTTTTACACCTGATATGAAACTATATAAAGACTTTGGCTTAGTTGGAGACGATGTAGACGATTTTTTGATACATTTTACAAAAGAGTTTAATATTGCTGTAAGTAATAAGTTTAATTTTGATGAAAGATTTTACCCCGAAGCGTACTCAATAACTGATGTTTTTAAAAGTATATTTAACAAAGTTAAAAACATACTTTCACAAGAAGCAATTAAAGAACCTGAATTAAAAGACTTAAGCATTGCAGAATTACAAGAGGCTATTAAAACGGGGATATTAAAATAGTTTTTTCATAAGTTTGTGAAAAAGGGTTAAAAAAGCCCCATTCGCCAAGTTTGTTGTACGGTATTTTTCAGGTTTCACAATTTAGTGAAATAATAAATTTTATTTCTTTAATAAAGTAATTACACCGCTCAACAACATTATAGAATGGTTTGTTTTTATATCTGAGAACTTTATCAATCGTGAATACTTTTGCTTAACGAAATTATTAAGCAAATTATTTTTCTCGTTTGACTAAATTGTCAAACGTGTAACTCAATAATTTTCTTGAACTACTCAATTTACTAAATAGTACGACGATTTGACAAAGTTGTCAAAACAATTATATAAAGGTAAGCCAATAAGTGAAAATAATATCAAAAAATACATTATTACCCGTAATTATTTCGTTGAATGTAAAACAACCTTTTTTTGATTCACCAAATTTAGTGAATCAAAAGTTTACTTCAATTACTTACCTATTTTGTGGAGCAAACAAAAACAATCTTTAATAGGTTTTCAACAAATTTTTTGAAAACCTTAAATAACTAAGTTTAATAAAAAACATAACATTATAACAAAAGAAATTTTGCTTTTTATTACTTTTTACAACTTCTAAAGTAAAAACATTTTGAAAACTAGTAAAAAAATTTCCCGTATAACATGGTGGCAATACCCGAAAGGACTGCAAGCGATATTTTTTTACCGCTAGGACACCTAATTTATACGGGGTTATATTTCCTAAAGTAAAAACATTATGCAAAAAAATGCAACAAAAAACAGTATTCCCCCTTGTTATTTAGAAAAGATTAAAACAAACTCCAAAACAAGTAAAAAGTTTATAGAGTTTGAAATTTGTAATTATTGGCACTTATACAGGTTACAAACTTCAATTTTAAATATTTGTATAAACATATTGTGTTTAAAAGATGAAAATATGTTAATAACCACAAATCCTGAGGATGTAACTAATTTACTAGAGATACAAAGAGAGTTGTTAGATTATGCACCCTTTGAATTTTTAGACAGTTCTTTAAATATTAATTAAATAGCGTTTAAACAACCTTTAAATAATTTATAAAAGCACTTTAAATTTTTAAGGTGCTTTTTTATGTTTTATAATTGGGGGATTATTTTAATTAAGACATCAAACAAATTTTACTAAAAAATACTTTTTACTTAATTTTTCGGCTTGATGTCGGCGTATTGTAAAAAGAAAAAGGCTTAAATCATTTACAGTCAAATGTTTAAGCCTTTAAAAACGTACCCCAGACGGGACTTGAACCCGTACAGCCTAATGGCCACAGGATTTTAAGTCCTGCGTGTCTACCAATTCCACCACCGGGGCTTAGTATTATTAAATTTTAATTATCAAACCTGAGCGAAAAACGGGACTCGAACCCGCGACCCCGACCTTGGCAAGGTCGTGCTCTACCAGCTGAGCTATTTTCGCGCTTCAATTAACGTCTCTCTTGTAATTTGGTTTGCAAATATAGAATTGATTTTTCTTTTCTGCAAACTTTTTTTTCAATTTTTAAACTATTTTCATAATCAATTTACTTACACGATTAAGTATCAATTTATTAAAATTGAAAAATTATAATAACATAAACCCTAAAAACCATTGAGAACTTTTGCTTCTATCTCTTTTATTTATCTTCATTTAAAAAAAACAATGGTTTTTTTATTAATTGTTTATATTTGTCAAAAGTTATTCTAAAATATAAAAGTGAAAGCAAGAAAGGAATTTATAGCAGGTATAATAATAATTGTAACCTTAATAGCTTTTTGGTGGTTATTTAAATTTTTAAAAGCACAAAACATTTTTACTAACCAAAATACCTATTATATAAAGTATAATAAAGTTGAAGGTTTATCAAAATCCAAAAATGTAAATATAAACGGATTGAAGGTAGGTATGGTCGAATCTATTACCCCGGTCCCAACCAAAACAAAAAATATTAGTTTCATTGTATCCATAAATGTAGACAAAGATTATAAATTTTCTAAAAATTCTGTTGCTCAAATTGTTACTAGCTTTATGAATGGAGCAGAAATTAACTTAGTGCTGGCAGAAGATCAAGCAGAAATTGCGAAATCAGGTGATACCCTAAAAGGAAGTTTAGTTCCCGGTTTAATGGATCTCGCTGAAGAAAAGATAAAACCTATCAGTGACAATGCGAATACAGTATTGATGCGGTTAGACTCTACCTTGGCCTCTACTAATAAGCTTCTTAATGAAAAAAACAGACAAAACATAGAAGCTTCTTTAGCTAATTTAAACAATGCTATAGCTGAATTCAATAAATTAGGTAAAGGTGCAAATCAATTGCTCGCCACTAATTCATCTAAAATTACTACGGCTATAGACAATACGAACAAGATGTTGGTTACTACTAATTCAACTGTTGAAAAATATGGAATGATGGCCGATAAGCTTAACAAAACTGATTTGGATGTTGCTGTTAAGAAGCTGGAATCCACTTTAAGTAATCTTAATGATATATCAAGTAAAATTAATTCTGGAGAAGGTACCATGGGGAAACTTATGAATGATCCCGGATTATATTCAAATTTAACTCAAGCTTCTAAAAATTTGAGCGTTTTATTGGATGATTTAAAAACCCATCCAAAAAGATATGTACATTTTTCAATCTTTGGGGGAAAAGATAAAACCAAAAAAAAAGAAGAGCCGATCAACTAACAATAAATTCTGTTATGGGTTTGAAGATCCGTTAATAAGCTAATTATGGATTACGTACAGAACATCATATTCTTACTTCTTGCTTTTGTTGGAATTGGATTGTTCATTCGTAATATTCTTAAAATAAAAAGAAATATTCTATTAGGCAAATCTGAAAATCGTTCAGATCATATTGCTCAAAGGTGGCTCTTAGTTTTAAGAATAGCCATAGGGCAAGGAAAAATGATGATTCGTCCTATATCCGGACTTTTACACATTATAGTATATTCTGGCTTTATTATTATAAATATTGAATTAATTGAAATATTTGCAGACGGAATATTAGGTACGCATAGATATTTCGGAAAAATATTACCTGCCTCTTTTTACAATTTTGTAACCGGTACGGTAGATATATTATCTTTTTTAGTATTAATTGCAGTTACCATTTTCTTTATACGAAGAAACATAACTAAAGTTTCTAGACTTAATTCTAAAGATTTACTAGGTTGGCCGCATATGGACGGAAACCTCATTTTAGCTATAGAATTTTTAATGATGCTTTCATTACTTATTATGAATGCATCCGATTCAACCCTTCAAAGAATGGGAATCGAGTACTCTTGTGGATTTTTCCCGATAAGTACTTATACTTTTGAGCAATTATTTTCTTCCTTTTCTAAAGAAAGCTTATTCATATGGCAAAAATCCACTTGGTGGTTTCATTATATAGGAGTATTATTTTTTTTAAACTATCTTTATTTTTCAAAACATTTGCATATTATATTGGCTTTTCCCAATACTTATTTTGCTTCCCTTCATAAAAAAGGACAGTTGAATAATCTGGAATCCGTATCTAAAGAAGTAAAATTATTAATAGCCCCGAATACGGATCCATACAGTGCTGAAGCGGATGATACCATTCCAGAAAAATTTGGAGTTAGTGATGCAACAGATTTATCATGGGTTCAATTGTTAAATGCTTATACATGTACTGAATGTGGACGGTGCACTTCAAATTGTCCGGCAAATTTAACCGGAAAAAAACTTTCTCCTAGGAAAATTATGATGGATGTACGTGATCGTATAGATGAAATAGGAAGAAACATTGATAAAAACGGACATTTTTTGGAGGACGGTAAACAACTTTTAGGAGACTATATCTCTACAGAAGAACTTTGGGCCTGTACTACTTGTAATGCCTGTGTAGAAGCTTGTCCGCTTCTCATTGATCCTCTTTCCATTATTATTGATATGAGAAGATATTTAGTTATGGAAAAAACGGATGCACCTAATGAATTGAATATTATGATGAATAATATAGAAAATAATAATGCACCTTGGCAATTTAGTCAAAGTGATAGAGCAAATTGGACTAAAGAGTAATTTTTTTATTTATTTTTAGAAAATAAACCACATCATGGAACGACCCATAAAAACAATGGCGGAATTTAAGGAAGAAGGCAAATCCCCGGAAATATTATTTTGGGTGGGATGTGCCGGTAGTTTTGATGAAAGAGCTAAAAAAATAACGAGATCTTTCGCTTCTTTACTGCAAAAAGCTAACGTGGAATTCGCCATATTAGGTCAGGAAGAAGGTTGTACAGGGGATCCTGCAAAAAGAGCAGGTAACGAGTTTCTTTTTCAAATGCAGGCAATGATGAATATAGAAATTTTAAATTCTTATCAAATAAAAAAAATAGTGACTGCCTGTCCTCATTGTTTTAATACTTTAAAGAATGAATATCCACAATTAGGAGGTAATTATGAAGTGTTACATCATACACAATTTTTACAATCTTTACTAAATGAAGGTAAAATAAAAGTAAAAGGAGGAATCTTTAAGGGGAAGAAAATAACTTTTCATGATCCTTGTTATTTAGGAAGGGCCAATGATGAGTATGAAGCTCCGCGAAAATTATTAGCCCAACTTGAAGCAAATTTATTAGAAATGAAACGTTGTAAACAAAATGGCTTTTGCTGTGGTGCCGGAGGTGCACAAATGTTTAAAGAACCTGAACGAGGTTCTAAAGATATTAATATTGAGAGAACAGAAGAGGCCTTACAACTTAATCCCGATATTATTGCTACAGGATGCCCATTCTGCAATACCATGCTCGCAGATGGGATACAGACTAAAAATAAAAGCTCTGAAATATATGTTAAAGATTTAGCCGAATTACTTAATGAAAACTGGTTGTAAAAGTTTAAATAATACACATAACTTATTTGGGGTAGTATTTATGAATGTGATTCTTTTATCTATAAATATTTTTTTTATTTTAAAATTTTATTAGTTTATTTGTTATAAAATAAAAATACAAACAATTAAATAATTTTATCCTATTTATATAGAATAAAACTCTAAAATATTAAATCTTTTTATTTTATATCACACATGTTCATTAAATAATAATTACTTACACTTAATGAAGTATAAATTCACATATGATGAAAAAAACAAATCAAAATATATTCTTCTTAATACTGCTCTATTTAACTACAACTTTGGGTGCCTACGCTCAAAATACTAGTGAAAATAACAGTGAATGCGAAGACACTCTCCTATCTCAAGGAAAAAGAGACTCTCTTAAAATTCAGGAATTAAAAATGCAAGTCCAAGAATTAAAATTGAGTCAAATTGCCCTACTCACTGAAAAGAAAAATATGGGTAAAACGGATTCCTTAAAAAAAGCATTACAGAAAAAGCGAATAGATTCACTACGAGCAACTACCAAAGGATTTCCTGTTGTTATCGATAGAGATACATTATTTTATCTATATGCAAGAAGAGGGGGAGTTATGCCTGCTGACCGCGCAAGTAAAGTACAGGAAGTAATACTAGCAGAAGGAAAAAAATTAAAACTTAAACCAGACTCTATTTATACCTATGAAACCGAATATGTAACCGATATAATGTCAGGTGATAAAGTTATAATTACTTTGTCGGATCAGGATGGATTATGGCAAAATTTATCTCGACAAGATCTTGCTAAAAAGTATACCTCAATTATTTCTAAAAAAATTTCTGAACTCCATTCAAAATACGGACTTCAGCAAAAAATTAAATCATTCTTAATTTTATTTTTAGTTATTATTATTCAAATAATTGCTATTTATTTTACTCAAAAATTATTTAATAAAATTAAAAATTATTTAAAAAAATTAATTAATGAAAAATTCAAAGCTAATAAATTCCTAACAAATGATCGACAGGAAGTGTTATTGGTTTCCGTAACGAAGGTAATTAAATATTCATTTATCATTATCCAATTAATTATATCTTTATTTATTATTTTTTCAATTTTTCCTGAAACAGAAAAATATGTGTATTATATTTTCAATTTTGTGAGCAACATGGCCAAAGACATGGGAAATACAATTATACATTACATACCAAATCTTGTAAAAATTATTTTTATATACCTTATTTTCAAATATATTATTAAAATCTTAAAATATTTTGCAGGAGAAATATTCGAAGAAAGAATTAAAATAAAAGGCTTTTATTCGGATTGGGCTTACTCAACCTTCAATATCCTTCGCTTTTTACTTTATTCTTTTATGTTTATAATGATATGGCCTCTACTTCCTAATTCCAATTCTCCCGCCTTTCAAGGAATATCTGTGTTTATTGGACTTATCATATCTTTAGGTTCAACTACTGTAATTGGAAATTTAATGTCCGGATTAGTTATCACCTATATGCGTGCCTTTAAAATAGGAGATCAAATTAAATTAAATGATACGGTTGGAAATGTAGTTGAAAAAACGCCTTTTGTAACACGTATCAGAACATCTAAAAATGAATTAATTACAATACCTAATTCATTTATACTTTCCTCTCAAACAGTCAATTATAGCACTTCAGCAAGAAACTATGGAATTATCATTTATTCAGATATTACAGTAGGTTATGATATTCCTCGAAAAAAAGTGGAGGATTTACTTATTGAAGCTGCAACAAATACTGAGGGGGTAATGAAAAATCCTTCTCCCTTTGTTTTAATTAAAGAGTTAGAAGATTTTTATTGCTGCTATCAAATTAATGCTTACACAGATTGCGATTTGGCTATGCCTAAAGTTTATTCAAATCTTCATAAAAATATTATTGATAGGTTCCATGAAGAAGGAATTGAAATTTTGTCTCCACATTTTTATGCAGAGCGAGATGGCAATGAAACTGTCATGCCACCGCAATATAAAAAGAAAACTAATGATTAATTTAACTAATATTATAATAAAAGGCCTTAAAAAGGCCTTTTATTTAAAATTAAAGTTTGAATTCTGAATCGTTTAATTTAGGATTTATTTTATACTTAGTAATGGTTTCTTGAATTTCAGGAAAAGTATAGGTTTTCGTATCTGTTTTTCGGATAATATTTGTGGTAATCTTAGTGGGTAATTTATATCCATTAAAATTTTTATAATCTGAATACTCTTTTGTCATCACTACTTCATTCACTTCAATACACTCTATTATATCCTCCTTTACTTTGAAACCTGTTTTAAGATCGAAATAAACAACGTGTTTTACAAAATTATCTGTAACTATTATCTTATAAACTTCCTTACCAGCTAACATTTCCTTACCATCAAATACGGCATTGTCAGAGGTATAATATAACTCTGATATTCCTTTTAATGGTAGTAGTCTTTCTCTTAATTGATCTTCATAGTCAACAGCACTCATATTGTAAAATAGGTTTTTTCCATCAAAACCAGTTATCGTGGTTTTTCCCATAAATAAAAATTTAGATATATACTTATTAGGTGTTTTGTATTTAATTTCAAAACTCACTTTATTAGGAACATCCTTAATAGACATTTCCCCTTTAGAAACTAAGGAAGTAAGCTGTTCTAATTTTTCTTTACTTCCGGCTACAGCAATATAATAGTTATGAAGAACTGATTCTAACGTTGGTTCTTGTTCCAAAATAGTATTTGAAACTGCAGTGTATCCAACTTCTAAATTAGCTGCTTTTACTATGTACGAAACAATTATTAATAAGGTAAATATTTTTCTTTTCATTTTGTTTTTATTTAAATTCTTAAAAAAAATAATTGAGTATAATCCTAATCTTTAAACAGTATCCTTATTAACACGATATAGGAAAATTTCCTTTATTTTAATTATATTTAGGTAATATTTTTATTTTTTCACCAATTATAATTATTATTAATTATAACAGTATTTATATAAAATACCAATAAATAACGTGCAATCTTTAGTTATTTATAATCCTCTTTGCGCAATCACTTCCTTTAATACCTTTAATACCCCATCTTCATCATTAGTGTCTGCTTCAAATTTTGCGATTTCTTTCAATTTGGGATGAGCATTTTTCATTGCATAACTAAAATAACTTTCATTAAACATACCTAAATCATTTAAATAATCCCCAAAAGCCATAGTTTCATCTTTAGATATTTTTAATATTTCTTGAATTTCTTTTAATGCAAACCCCTTATTGGCATTGTTAACAGATATATCCAACCAATTTTTCCCCGATATTACTACTTGATAATTTTCACTGAGATGTTCAACAAGTGGTAAAATATTTTCTTCGGAACTATCAGAATTATATATGGCAATTTTTACAATCTGATCATTAAGTTTTTTTTGAAAATCCGCAATAATTTTTCTTTTAGGATAATAGGGAGCTATTTGCTTTTCAAATTCATAATGACCTTCTTCAATGTATGCACTGTTTACCCCACATAAAAGCATCTGTGTATCCGGTAAGGGTAAAATTAATTGTGCTACTTCATTAATTACCTCTTGATCAAGTTTATGAACAAATAATTGTTTTTCATCATGTACCACATTCCCTCCATTTTCCGCAATGAAATATATTTCATCTTTAATACTTTCAAAATCACCTAAAAGACTGTAATATTGTCTTCCACTAGCTACAGCAAATTTTATATCCAATCTTTTCAGCTTTTCATAAATTGTAAAGAACTCCTTATTTAATGTATGGTCTGAATGAAGCAAGGTGCCATCCATATCTGTTACCACTAATTTTAACTTACTATAATCCATATAATAACTTAGTTAACTTTTAAATTATGTTTTATTGTTAGTCCATTGATAAAATCTGAAATCCTCATTCTTTTCTTTCCTTCTAACTGCACTTCATTTAAAAAATAGAACCCATCAGATGCTGCGATTTTAAGTATCTTTTTCCCTTCTATAATTACAGTTCCAATTTCTAAGATATGCTTTTCAATTTTATAATGTCCTTTATATATTTTTAAAATTTTTGATTCTCCATTAATTAGTAAATGAGTAAAAGCAGTAGGATAAGGACTTAAGCCTCTTATTAAATTATGTATTTTTTCTAAAGGTTCTTCCCACCGTATTTGACAATCATTTTTAAATATTTTAGGAGCATATTTGTATTCTACATCTTCTTTAAGAATTTGTTTTTGAGGTTTTAAAATCCCTTCTGCTAATCCATCTAAGGTTTTTACTACTAAGTGTTTTCCAAGTATTTTCAATTTATCATGTAGAATTCCTGCATCATCAGAATCATTAATTTCAGTTTTGGCCTGTAATAAAATTTCACCGGTATCAATCTTATCATCTATAAAAAATGTTGTTACTCCAGACACTTTATCCCCATTAATTATAGCAAAATTTATAGGTGATGCTCCTCTGTACTGAGGCAATAAAGAAGCATGCAAATTAAAAGTTCCTAGTTTAGGTAGGGACCACACTTCTTTAGGTAACAAACGAAAAGCAACAATTACTATTACATCGGGATTCAGCTTTTGAAGTTGGCTTACAAATTCAGGATCTTTCATTTTTACCGGTTGAAATAGAGGTAAATCATGACTCAATGCATATTTTTTAACAGAGGATTCTGCTATTTTTTGTCCTCTTCCAGCTGGCTTATCCGGGGTTGTTACTACTCCTACCACTTCATATCCGGACTTTATAATTTCTTCTAATGGAGCTACTGCAAACTCCGGAGTTCCCATATAGACTATTCTTAATGCTTTTTTTGTCATGTAAAATATGCGTATAAATTTGTATATAATACAAAGGTAAACATTGTAATTTTTCTTTTATTAATATGTTTCTCATTTTTTATCTTTTTATATTTTACAATAAGAATACATTTTCGATATTAAAAAATTCACTATATTTGCAAACCAAAAACGAATATTTTATGTACGCAATTGTAGAGATAGCAGGGCTTCAATACAAAGTTGAGCAAGACCAAAAATTGTTCGTAAACCGTTTGAAAGCTAATATTGATGACGAAGTAACTTTCGACAAAGTATTGCTTACCGATAACGGTTCTGTAACAGTTGGCGCCCCAGTTATTAATGGAGTGACAGTAGTCGCTAAAGTCTTAGATCAAGTAAAAGGAGACAAAGTAATTGTCTTTAAAAAGAAAAGAAGAAAAGGATATAAAGTGAAAAACGGTCATAGACAACAATTTACTCAAATACAAATTGTATCTATTGGCGGGTTGGAAGCACCTAAAAAAGCGGCAAAAAAAGCAGCTCCTAAAAAAGAAACAGAAGCAAAAGCAGAAGATTAATTTAATAAAGAAATTAAAGCATGGCACACAAGAAAGGAGTTGGTAGCTCCAAAAACGGTAGAGAATCACATTCCAAAAGATTAGGAGTAAAGATTTTCGGTGGTCAAGACGCCAAAGCAGGTAACATCTTAGTTAGACAAAGAGGAACAACTCATCACCCAGGTGATAATGTTGGAATGGGTAAAGATCATACTTTGTTTGCTCTAACAGATGGAATAGTAGTTTTTAGAAAAAAACAAAATAATCGTTCCTATGTTTCCATACAACCTAGTAGTGAAGCTCAGGCATAAATATAACGATTTATGTAAAAATATGAAATCCGGTCTAGACCGGATTTTTTTTATTTCTATTTTAATAGTCTTTTAATACTGATCTATAAAAACTTGTTCAAAACAGGCTTTTTACTTTAATTTTTTATTACTGTTATTTTATTTTATTCAAATAGTCTAATGGAGCCATAATGATTTTAACAACTTTAAACATACTTAAATATAGACACAATATAATAATGAGTGCGGAAATACCAAAATTTGATACTATGCCGGGATGAAAATGTAAAAAAGGAAACAATGCCACATATAATAAATATAAAAAAATGTGATGCATCAAATATATTTCTAACGTTTTCGAACCATACTTGCCAATGGTATCAGGAACTAAATTGATAACTCCAATAGAAACTACTATTGCTAAAAAATACGCTAAAATCCTATATAAGAGTCCTGTAATCCTGGAAGAATCTTGTTCAATATAAGGGGCTTCTCCAAAAAGAGAGACTATGAATTCTCTATTAACAAAGAAATACATGCAAATAAAGAATATAATTAAGAAACCTATTGTATAAATTTTATTTATATCTCTTATTTTAAAAATTGTTGATTCTCTACAATAAGCACCTAAAAGAAAATAGGGAAAAAAAGTAAATATTCTGAACAAAGGTATTTCATAATCGAAGAATCCTATACAAAGAGGAAAAATAAAAGACAAACTTAGCAAACTGTATTTAGAAAATTTATCTTTAGCTAAAAGGAATAGAAGACGCCATACTAATAATCCGATAATATACCATCCTTTAGGTTTAGCGAAAAAGATAAGCCATTCTTTAAAATCTAAAAACAATAAGGGAAAAGAATAAATAAATTGGAATATTGTAAACGTAATTATAAGTGATATAAATGATTTTTTATATTTTCCCAAATTTATATTTTTTGAAAAATATCCGGAAACAAATATAAATAAAGGCATATGAAATGAATATATAAACCCATAAATAGCATCTTTAATACTTCCGGAATTATATTGTAAAGTATGACCAAAAACCATTAAATATATTAAACCGAATTTCAAAGAATCAAAGAGCATATTTCTTTGCATAACCGTTATATTTAAATATTATGAATAATACTATATGATATTATTTCATCTTAAATTTTATTTTATAGATTAAAAATTCTTCTTGCATTTTCTGAAGTAATTTTACCTACTTCATCAGGCATGAGCTCATAGATATCTGAAATTTTATCTGCAATTACTTTTAAATACGATGATTCATTTCTTTTTCCTCGAAACGGTGTAGGTGCTAAATAAGGGGAATCAGTTTCCAAAACTATATTTTCTAGAGGAATTTCTTTCAAAAATTTATCAATTTTTCCATTCTTAAAAGTAACTACTCCACCTATACCTAAATAAAACCCCAAATCTATAAATTGTTTTGCTTGCTCTAAGTTTCCACTAAAACAATGTACTATCCCATATAAATCCGAATCCTTCTCTTTTTCAAGAATTTCCAATGCTTCTTTAAAAGCATCTCTTATATGAATTATTATAGGCAGCTTAAATTTCTTAGCTAAATTTATTTGTTTAATAAAAGCATATTTTTGCAATTCCAATGTAGTAGTATCCCAATATAGATCTAAACCGATTTCTCCAACAGCTGCAAATTTTTCTTCCAATAACTTATTTTCTACAAAAGCTAATTCGTGTTCGTATGTTTCTGATTTCACATCGCATGGATGAAGGCCGATCATTAAAAACATATTTTCAGGATATTTATTTTTAAGATCTTCCATTTTATTATAATATGAAGAATTTATAGATGGAAGGTAAAAACGTTGCACTCCTATATCCATAGCTCTTTGGATAACTTTATCCCTGTCATGATCAAACTTTTCAGAATATATATGAGTATGGGTGTCTATTAGTATCATTCCTTTTATCTTTTTAATGTTATAAAATTATTACTAGGATTTAATAAGATTCATTCATTCTATTTCTTAATTCCTGAAATTCTTCTTTAAAAGCCATAGGGGGCAGAAACGGCTCCAAATCTTTAATATGTTTTAAAATACTATACAAAAACTTCTTATATGCTATCGTATGTTTATTTTGAATTTTATGTTGTAAAGAAGTATTTACTTTTTTTACCATTTGCATAGTAGTGTAATCTTTAGATGATATATGAGCTGTCTTAAATTTTTCCCAAATATATTTAATAGCTAGGTCGTTCGGATGAATCATATCTTCCTTATAAAAGCGATAATCTCTTAAGTCGTCCATCATAAATTCATAGGAAGGAAAATATTCACAATTATCGTACGATTCAACTACTGAATGAATAGCACATAATAATTTTGACTTACTCTTATTATTTTCAATAATTCCATCTTTTATATGTCTTACAGGACTTAAGGTAAAAAAAATTTTCATTTCTTTTTTACCCATTTCTGTCAACATTTCTATAATATTTTTAAGAGAAGTTTTTATTTGATGCTCTGATAATAATATTTTAGAAAAATTTGAATTTGGTATTTTATGACAATTGGCAACTATTATATCAAATTGAGTTAATTTATATACAAATGAGGTTCCAAGAGTAATTATAACCATGTCTGTTTCTTGTAGAAAACTGTTGGCTTGATGTATATTTTGATTAATAGTATTTAGAACCTTCTCTTTAGATATATCACTAAAAGAGGAATGATGATCCCAACTTAAATATAATTCTTCGTATTTAAACAGCTCTGAAGCCTGATATTCTTCTTGAGAAAAAATCCTCATGATTGCGTTTTCTATGGCTAAGGGATGAAATATAACTCCAAAAGGGTTATGCATCACCGAAAACTTATATTCTGAAAGCTTATTGGAAATTTCAGTAGCAAAACAAGAACCTATAGTAAATATTTTACTTTTGTAATCAATCTTAATCGAATTATTAGGATTATATGGCAATTCTGTTCTAAATATCATACGTACTAATTATCCCTCATTAATAAATAATCTATTAATTCATAAAACATCTTTTTCTTATTTGTATCTGCCTTAACCATTTCTAAATATTTTTTTGCCTGATCAGAATAGTGTTTTATTAATTCCATACAAGAGGTAGCAACATCCAATTCTTTAAAAATAGTCAAAACTTCGTTGATCTTATCCTGACTTGCTTCTATAACAGAATACCAATGATTTAATTTTCTTTGTTGATTTTCATTAGCCTTTTGTTTGGCTAATATGTATAAAATAGTTTTTTTATTTTCATCAATATCGCCGGCATGTTTTTTACCTATAGTTTCTTGTTTTCCAAATACATCTAAATAATCATCCATTAACTGAAATGCAATTCCTAAATGACGACCAAATTCATACATATTTTTCGAATCTTCAACCCCAGCTTCAGCCAATAAAGCTCCCATCTCCAATGCGCAAGCACACAGAACAGCGGTCTTTTTAGTTATCATATCGATATACTCATCATAAGATACCTCTTGCTGTTTTTCAAAATTCATATCATATTGCTGTCCTTCACAAACTTCTAGTGCCGTTTGAGAAAATAGGGCAAAACATTTTTTAAACAAGTGAGAATCAAGATCTTCATACATCTGAAATGATTTTACCAATAAAGCGTCACCTGACAGTATAGCGGTATTCTCATCATACTTTACGTGAACTGTTTTTTTACCTCTACGTAAAGAGGCTTTATCCATAATATCGTCATGCATTAAGGAAAAATTGTGAAAATATTCTATTCCTAAGGCAGGCTTTACCGCTCTTTCAATATCTCCATCAAATAGATCACAAGACATTAATAATATGATAGGGCGTAGATGCTTCCCTCCCAATGCTAAAATATAATTGATAGGATCGTATAATTGGTGAGGAGAATTAGTTAGCTTATAGTTCTCAATGGCATCTGTAACAATTAATTTATATTTATCTAAAAAAGGCATTATTTCATATTTTCTATATCTTTATACAAAGATAAGGTTTTGTAAAACATTCTTCCTATCCTTGTAAACAAATTTATTATCAAAGTTTTACATTTGACACTAATCATATTTTTTTTAGTTACTAGTTATTACATATAAATAGTATTGAAAAAAAGAAGTGTTTAAATTTTATTACATTTAGTTTTTACAAATTTTTAAACAATAAAAATGGATACATTACTAAAATTAGAAAATATAATTCCACAAAATGAAACTGTAAGATTCTCCCAACCAATCAACTGGAAAATTAACTCCTCGCAACATTGGGCAATTATTGGTCCCAACGGATCAGGCAAATCCCTACTTATCGATATTTTATTCGGAAAATATGCTTTAAAAGAAGGAAAGATTCTTTATAAAGAAAAAAAGACTTGCTTAAGTAATTACATTAAAGTGGTCGCTTTTCGAAATATTTATTCATTTACCAAAACCCAAGATAGTTATTATCAACAAAGATGGAATATCGGATTAAATGATGATACACCAAAAGTAAAAGATATTTTGTTTAAAAATGCTGACTTAAAATGGATAAAATATTTAATCGAAACATTCAGAATTGAAGATTTAATTGAAAAGAATATAGATCTTCTTTCCAGTGGAGAGCTAAGGAAATTTTTAATTATACAAACTTTGTCTACCCAACCCAGAATATTAATTTTGGATAATCCATTTATTGGATTGGATATTCAAGCAAAACAAGTTTTAGAAGAGGTTTTTCAAAATCTAAAAAATCTAAAAAATGTACAAATAGTACTTCTTATTTCGGATCTTTACGATATCTCCCCTATTATTACGCATATCTTACCTATTAAAAACAAAGAAATATTAGATAGTCTAAGTATAAATGATTTTTTAACCGACAAAAAATTACAAAATACTTTATTCACTATAAGTTTAAATGATAAAAAGTTTCTTCCAAACTTTGAAAACCAAAACAATCAAAACAATTACAAAAATGCACTATTATTAAACCATATAAACATCCGTTATGGAAATAGGACAATTCTAAAAGATTTATCTTGGAAAGTTGTAAAAGGTGAAAAATGGCTATTATCCGGACCTAACGGATCTGGAAAATCCACTTTATTAAGTGTAATAGCAGCCGACAATCCTCAAGCTTATGCCAATGATATAATTTTATTCGATAAAAAACGAGGAACAGGAGAAAGTATTTGGGATATAAAAAAACATATTGGCTATGTTTCTCCGGAAATGCATCTATATTATCAAAAAAATATAAGCTGTCTTGAAGTAATTGGTTCAGGTTTTTTTGATACCATTGGACTATATAGAAAATGTAACGACGAGCAAAAAAAAATATCTATACAATGGATGGAGGCCTTACACATAGAAAAGTTAAAAAACGTATCTTTTCTTACTGTATCAACCGGAGAGCAGCGTCTAGTACTCTTAGCACGCGTTTTTGTAAAAAATCCATCTCTTGTAATTCTCGATGAACCCTTACATGGATTAGACATGGGCAATAAATCTCGCGTATTACGAATTATCGAAGAATTTTGTGATTTCCATAAATCATTAATTTATGTTACCCATCAGAAAAACGAAATACCAACAAGTATAAATCATGAACTTATTTTAACTAAACAATAAAAAAATTAAAAAACAATTTTTTTTTGATATAATTATCTCAAACATGTGTATTTTTGATAAAATCAAAGTTCATACTATATTTTATATTTACTCTTTTCTTAATTCATTTTTTTGAATAATAGATGAAAAATAGATTATTCAAACTATTTTTTTAGTATATATATGAACATAATATTTCATTTATTTCAAAAAAAAATAGTACTTTAATTATTGAAATCAATATAAAGTAAAAATATTTTTTATAAAATTTATTTTGGTAATTAGAAAAATTATCATAATTTAGCGGCCAATTATAATTAATAAAACGAATGTCATTGTTTACTAACATAATTAGCATTATTCTGATTCTGGGTAAAACTCAGAGTGAGTAACGCTTATGTTGTAAATTATACAAAATATAAAAAGCCTTTCTCACTCCAAGGGGAAAGGCTTTTTATTGTTTATTAATCACAAAAGAAAACGATATAAAGATGGATAAATTATTCATTTTCGACACTACTTTACGGGATGGAGAACAGGTACCCGGGTGTCAGTTAAATACAATTGAAAAAATAGAAGTTGCTAAAGCATTAGAAGAATTAGGAGTAGATGTTATTGAAGCCGGTTTCCCGATTTCAAGTCCTGGAGATTTTAGCTCAGTAGAAGCCATTTCCAAAGCAGTAACAAGACCAACCATCTGCGCTCTAACTCGCGCTGTAGAAAAAGACATAGAAGTAGCAGCCGATGCTCTTAAATATGCGAAGAAAAAAAGAATACATACAGGAATTGGAACTTCCGATTACCATATTAAATATAAATTTAATTCTACTCGAGAGGAAATAATCAAAAGAGCTGTTGCAGCAACCGCCTATGCTAAAAAATTTGTTGAAGACGTAGAATTCTATGCTGAAGATGCCGGAAGAACAGACAATGAATATTTAGCCAAAGTGGTTCAGGCAGTTATAAATGCAGGAGCAACAGTAATAAATATCCCTGATACTACCGGTTATTGCCTTCCTACGGAATATGGAGAAAAGATAAAATATCTGATGGAACATGTGGATATGAAAAACGCCATTTTATCTACACATTGTCATCAAGATTTAGGAATGGCAACTGCCAATTCTCTTATGGGAGTTATAAATGGGGCTAGACAAGTGGAAGTTACCATGAATGGAATTGGTGAACGTGCAGGAAATACTTCTCTAGAAGAAGTTGTTATGGCAATTAAAAGCCACAAGGAATTAGCTATAGAGACAAGTATTAATACCAAAAAATTATATCCTGTAAGTAAAATGGTTTCCAGCTTAATGAATATGCCTATCCAACCCAATAAGGCAATTGTTGGAAGAAATGCATTTGCTCATTCCTCTGGAATACATCAGGACGGCGTATTGAAAAACCTTTCAACCTATGAAATTATAGACCCTAAAGAAGTAGGTATTGATGACAACGCAATCGTTTTAACAGCCCGTAGTGGACGCCATGCTCTTAAAAACAGATTAAACTTATTGGGAATTAAAGTTGAATCAAATGAATTAACCACTATCTATGAACGATTTTTAGAATTAGCTGACAAAAAGAAAGATATTAACGACGATGACCTATTAATTCTTGTTGGAAAAGAACCGAATGAAAGCAATCGTATTAAATTGGATTTTCTACAAGTTACATCTGGTAAAGGCGTTAAAAATGCAGCGATTGTTACCTTAGATATTGCCGGAGAAAAATTCACCTCTACTTCCTTCGGAAACGGTCCTGTCGACGCAGCTATCAATACAGTTAAAGAAATACTCAAAAAACAAATGACTATTCATGAATTTTTAATTCAAGCTATTAATAAAGGAAGCGATGATTTAGGGAAAGTACATATGCAAGTAGAATATAATGGCAAAAACTATTATGGCTTTGCAGCAAATACAGATATTGTTACTGCTTCTGTGGAAGCCTATATTGACGCTATAAATAAATTTACCGTTTAACATTTATAATTAAACCAATTAAAAAAGAGAATATACCATGAAAACACTTTTTGACAAAATTTGGGATGCTCATACGGTTACTTCTATACAAGATGGGCCTACCCAATTATATATAGATAGGCATTTTTGCCATGAAGTTACCAGCCCTCAAGCCTTCAACGGACTAAGAGAAAGAGGATTAAAGGTTTTCAGACCAGAACAAACCACACTTACTGCTGACCATAATACACCAACCTGCAATCAAGATCAGCCGGTAAAAGACCCTATATCCAAAAAACAATTAGATACACTTTCTAAAAATGCAGAAGAATTTGGACTTACATTATATGCACTTGGAAACGAAAGAAATGGAGTAGTTCATATCATCGGACCGGAAAATGGATATACCCAACCGGGTATGACTATAGTTTGTGGAGATAGCCATACTTCTACTCATGGTGCTTTTGGAGCTATTGCTTTTGGAATAGGAACCAGTGAAGTTGAAATGGTATTAGCTACTCAATGTATTCTTCAAAGTAGACCTAAAACCATGAGAATTAACTTTAATGGATCTTTAAGTGACGGAGTTACCGCTAAAGATTTAGCATTATTTATGATTTCAACCCTTACTACGGGAGGAGCTACCGGATATTTTGTTGAATATGCGGGTGAAGCAATTCGAAATCTAAACATGGAACAAAGAATGACCCTTTGTAATTTAAGCATCGAAATGGGAGCACGTGGAGGGTTAATTGCTCCTGATGAAACAACATTCGAATATCTTAAAGGTAAAGACTTTGCTCCTAAAGGAGATAAATGGAATGAAGCTATCGAATATTGGAAAACTCTAAAAACAGATGAAGGAGCTAAATTCGATAAAGAATATACATTTGACGCTTCTAAAATTGAACCTATGGTTACTTACGGGACCAATCCAGGTATGGGGGTTTCAATAACCGGATCTATACCAACATTAGAAGGGTTGGATGAAACAGGTAAAATTTCTTTTATAAAATCATTGAATTATATGGGCTTCAATCCAGGAGAAAAAATGGAAGGAAAGCCTATAGACTATGTGTTTATAGGAAGTTGCACTAATGGAAGAATTGAAGATTTTAGAACTTTTGCAAATTTTGTTAAGGGTAAGAAAAAAGCAGAAAATGTTACAGCATGGTTAGTTCCCGGAAGTCATCGAGTTGCTCAACAACTTATCGATGAAGGTTTGTATGACATTTTAGAAGAAGCAGGATTCGAAATACGTCAACCCGGTTGTTCTGCATGTCTTGCTATGAATGATGACAAAGTTCCAGCAGGAAAATATGCGGTTTCTACCACTAATAGAAACTTTGAAGGAAGACAAGGACCCGGCGCCAGAACTATTTTAGCCAGTCCATTGGTAGCTGCAGCAGCCGCTGTAACCGGAAAAATAACCGATCCTAGAAAATTAAACTAATTCTATAAAAAACAACATGGAAAAATTTAAAACGATAACATCAACATACATTCCACTTCCAATAGAAAATGTGGATACAGACCAAATAATACCGGCACGATTCTTAAAAGCAACGAATAAAGAAGGATTTGGTGATAACTTATTCGCAGATTGGAGATATGATAAAAGCGGAAATCCAAAACCAGATTTTGTATTAAATAATCCTACCTACAGTGGTACAATTTTAGTAGCAGGAAAAAATTTCGGAAGCGGATCAAGTAGAGAACATGCTGCTTGGGCTGTATCAGGTTATGGATTTCGTGCGGTTGTTTCCAGCTATTTTGCAGATATTTTTAAGAACAACTCTCTAAACAACGGCTTACTTCCAGTAGTAGTTAGCCCGGAGTTTTTATCGGATCTTTTTGAAAGCATCCATTCGGACCCTAAAAATACTATTACGATAGATCTTGAAAAGCAATCTATCACAAATAATAAAACGGGAAAAACTGAAATTTTTGACATAAATTCTTACAAAAAAGAATGTCTTATTCAAGGACTTGACGATATTGATTATCTACTATCAAAAAAAGATAAAATCGAAGAGTATGAAAAAAAACGTATTTTTCAATATTAATTACGATTTTATCATTCGTAGATTAAAGTAATATTTCCAACTGGTCAATCATGTTTCATTAATAAAAAAAATAGTATGATAGAAATTATGGATACCACTCTCCGTGACGGAGAGCAAACTTCCGGAGTTTCATTTTCAATGCAGGAGAAGTTAAGCGTTGCCCGTCTACTCATAGACATGGGAATAAACCGATTGGAAATTGCTTCTGCCAAAGTTTCTGAAGGAGAGTTTCTGACCGTTAAAAAAATAGCTTCTTGGGCAGAAAGCTCCGGAAACTTGGAAAAATTGGAAATATTAGGATTTGTAGATAAAGGAGCCTCTTTACGTTGGATAAAAGATTCCGGGTGTAAAATAATAAATTTACTAACTAAAGGCTCGCTAAAACATGTAACAGAGCAATTACGTAAAACTCCTCAGCAACATTTAGAGGATATTAAGCATGATATTTTACTAGCGCAATCTATGAATATATCCGTTAATATATATCTTGAAGATTGGTCTAATGGAATGATCCATTCAAAAGATTACGTATTTTTTATGCTCGATAATCTTAAAAGTCTTCCCATTAAACGTTTTATGCTTCCTGATACCTTAGGAATACTAAATCCGAATAACACGAAACTTTTTTGTACTGAAATAGTAAATCGTTATCCCGATATTCATTTTGATTTTCATGCTCACAATGATTATGACTTAGCTGTGGCTAATGTAATGGCTGCTGTAGATTCAGGAATCCATGGTATTCATGTAACCATGAATGGATTAGGAGAAAGAGCGGGAAATGCACCATTACCTAGCGTAATTGCTGTTCTTCATGATCAAATGAAAATAAAGACCTCCGTTAAAGAATTTATGTTAAATAAAGTAAGTCGCGTAGTAGAGACTTATTCGGGACAAAATATTTCTTCTAACCAACCAGTAATAGGCGAAAATGTTTTTACACAAACTGCAGGAATTCATGCTGACGGAGACAATAAAAACAATCTTTATTACAATGATCTTCATCCGAATAGATTCGGTCGTATCAGAGAATATGCTTTAGGTAAATTATCAGGAAAAGCTAACATTAAAAAAAATATAGAGGCTTTAGGCATAGAACTCGATGAAAAAGATATGATCAAGGTGACCAATCGCGTGATTGAATTAGGAGATAGAAAAGAGATTATTACACAGGAAGACCTCCCCTTTATCATATCCGATGTTTTAAACACTAATGAAAATGAAAAGAAAGTAAAAATTCTTTCGTATGCATTAGTTTTAAGTAAAGGTCTGCACCCAACCGCCTCTATAAGAATGGAAATAGATGGTAAAACATATGAACAAACTGCATCTGGAGATGGACAGTATGACGCTTTTTCCGAGGCGATCAGCCTTATATATGAAAAATTAAATAAAGCCAAACCCATTCTTACTAATTACAAAGTAATTATTCCTCCCGGAGGGCAAACAGATGCTTTAGTTCAAACCGTTATATCTTGGAAGCTCAATAACTATGAATTTAAAACCAGAGGATTGGATGCTGACCAAACCGAAGCTGCCATTAAAGCAACTGAAAAAATGTTGAACATTATTGAAAATTTACATTGAAATTAATTTTGTAAAAAATAATTGTTTCAACATTTTAAAAAACATATTATACTAGAAAAAAATAAATAAAAGAATATATAAAATGAAATTAAATATAGCCGTATTACCGGGAGATGGAATTGGCCCTGAGATTATTGCTCAGGCTTTAGATGTAACTAAAGCTATATGTGCCAAATTTAATCATGAGCTTGCCTATAAAGAAGCGTTAGTAGGAGCAATTGCAATTGACAAAACCGGAAATCCTTATCCGCAGGAGACTCATGAACTTTGTATGAATTCAGACGCTGTTCTTTTTGGGGCAATCGGAGATCCAAAATATGACAATAATCCTTCTGCCAAAGTTCGTCCGGAACAAGGATTATTGAAAATGAGAAAAGATCTTGGTTTATATGCAAACCTTCGCCCTATCAATACGTTTCCTTCACTAATACATAAATCCCCTTTACGACCTGACTTAGTTGAAGGTGCAGATTTTATGTGTGTCAGAGAATTAACGGGAGGTTTATATTTTGGAAGACCTCAAGGAAGAAGTGAAGACGGAAATACCGCTTATGATACTTGCGTTTATACTAGAGAGGAAATTGAAAGAATAGTTAGATTAGCCTATAAATTAGCTGGACAGCGAAATAAAAAACTTACTATAGTTGATAAAGCAAATGTGCTTTGCTCATCTCGTCTATGGAGGCAAGTTTCTCAGGAGATTGAAAAAGAATTTCCAGATATTGAAACTGAATACATGTTTGTTGATAATGCTGCAATGCAAATTATTCAATGGCCGAAACGTTTTGATGTATTGGTAACTGAAAACCTATTTGGAGATATTTTAACAGATGAGGCTTCCGTTATTACAGGATCTTTGGGAATGTTACCTTCAGCTTCAATCGGCATTCATACTTCTGTTTTCGAACCTATACATGGCTCTTATCCACAAGCAGCAGGGAAAAATATAGCAAATCCACTTGCTACCATACTTTCCGCTGCCTTGATGTTCGAATATGCTTTTGATTTAAAAAAGGAAGGTGCTTTGATTAGAAAAGCGGTAGATGCTTCTATGGAACAAAAAATTGTAACAGAAGATATCGCTTTCGAGGGAAAAGCTTATTCAACCACTGAAGTTGGAAAATGGATTGTTAATTATATCCAAAATTCATAATAAAAAAGGACTTCTTTACAAAGGAGTTCTTTTTATATTCAATCTTATTATTTTAGATTTTTTTAGAAACTATTGTGTAATTTAAGTAAAGATACGAGACAATTTAAGACAAAAAATACAGACTTCTTAATAAAAATATTTTAACAATTTAATTTAATCTATTTTTTTTATACTAAACCTCTAATTTTATCTAATAAATAAAAAATTAAAGAAATTTCACACTTAATAAATTAATACAATATAAATAATATATTTTTTTTTTATTTTTAACATTAAATTAGGATTTACTTTTATCAAATATTATTTTATTTACAAATAATATTTGGACATAATAAAAAACTATCTTAATTTTGTCTCACTCTTATAAGTTATAAAAATATATAATTAAAAACTAATGTCTCATTTAAACTACATACTCTTATTAAACCTCATTCTGGTCAATATTTGTTAATCAGGGGGAGGGATGTTAGTAGAATCTATTGTAGTTATAAAATATCATAAGCCCTTTCTCCCTATTAAGGAAAGGGCTTTAATTTTATAAAGAAACAAAAATAAACTAAAAAAATGAAAAACCAGTTAAGAAGTCACACCAGTACCCATGGTAGAAGAATGGCTGGAGCCCGCGCTCTATGGAGAGCAAACGGAATGCAGGAGGAACAAATGGGTAAACCTTTGATTGCAATCGTCAATTCATTTACCCAATTCGTACCCGGGCATGTGCATTTACATCAAATAGGACAATTTGTAAAATCGGAAATAGAAGCATTAGGATGTTTTGCTGCTGAATTTAATACCATTGCCATAGATGATGGTATTGCTATGGGACACGACGGAATGTTATATTCTCTTCCTTCTAGAGATTTAATTGCTGATAGTGTTGAATATATGGTAAATGCTCACAAAGCTGATGCAATGATATGTATAAGCAATTGTGATAAAATAACACCTGGTATGCTCATGGCTTCTATGCGATTAAATATTCCAACTATTTTCGTTTCCGGTGGACCTATGGAAGCAGGAGAATTAAATCATCAACATTTAGATCTAATTGATGCTATGATTAAATCTGCAGATTCCACTGTATCAGACAAAGAAGTCAATGCCATTGAACGATCTGCTTGTCCTACTTGTGGTTCTTGCTCTGGTATGTTCACAGCAAATTCTATGAACTGCTTAAATGAAGCAATCGGATTAGCCTTGCCCGGAAATGGCACCATAGTAGCAACCCATGAAAATAGAAAAAAACTATTTAAAGATGCCGCTGCCTTGATTGTAAAAAATGCTTACAAATATTATCGTGATGGAGATGATTCCATATTGCCAAGAAGTATTGCTACGAAACAGGCTTTCCTCAATTCTATGGCTTTAGATATTGCTATGGGTGGATCTACGAATACAATCCTTCATCTTTTAGCCATCGCAAATGAGGCACAGGTGGAATTCACTATGGACGATATAGATTCCTTATCTAGAAAAATACCTTGTCTATGTAAAGTTGCTCCGAATACAACAAAATACCATATTCAAGATGTAAATCGAGCCGGTGGTATTATGGGTATTTTGAATGAATTAGCTAAATCAAATTTAATCAATACCTCTACCTACCGAATTGACGGTTATACATTAAAACAAGCAATAGAAAAATATGATATAACTACGGAAGCTCCTAATCAAGAAGCATTAAATTTATATAAATCAGCTCCTGGGAATAAGTTTAATTTAGTAATGGGATCACAAAATTCAGCCTATCCTACCCTTGATACCGATCGATCTGAAGGATGTATTCGAGATATGGAACATGCTTACACTAAAGACGGTGGGTTAGCTATATTAAAAGGTAATATAGCTTTAAACGGATGTGTGGTAAAAACGGCGGGAGTAGACGAAAGCATATTTAAATTTACAGGTACGGCAAAAGTATTTCAATCACAAGATGCTGCTTGCGAAGGAATTTTATCAGGAAAAGTTCAGTCCGGCGATGTCGTAATCATTACCTATGAAGGTCCAAAAGGAGGCCCAGGAATGCAAGAGATGCTCTACCCTACTTCCTATATAAAATCAAAACATTTAGGAAAAGAATGCGCTTTAATTACTGACGGAAGATTTTCAGGAGGAACTTCCGGTTTATCCATAGGACATGTTTCCCCTGAAGCTGCAGCCGGAGGAGCCATAGGTTTGGTAGAAGACGGAGATATTATTGAAATTGATATTCCTAATCGTTCTATTAACGTTAAAATATCCGATGAAGAACTGGAATTTCGAAGGAATCAAGAATATTCAAAAGGTAACGAAGCATTTAAACCCAACAGAGAACGTAAAATTTCAAAAGCATTAAAAGCATACGCTAGTATGGTTAGCTCAGCGGATTTAGGTGCAGTAAGAATAATATAATTAATGACTTAAATAATAAGAATAAAGACTATGAATACTAATATTTCAGGAAGTGAGGCTTTAATAAAATCCTTGCTTAAAGAAGGTGTAGACACTATATTCGGATATCCGGGAGGGGCTATTATGCCGGTATTCGATGCTTTATATGATTACACAGATAAAATCAATCATATTCTTGTACGTCATGAACAGGCAGCTGCCCATGCTGCGCAAGGTTATGCCCGAGCTAATGGAAAACCCGGAATAGTATTAGTAACTTCAGGTCCCGGTGCTACAAATACGGTAACTGGAATTGCAGATGCTATGATTGACAGTACTCCTTTAGTAGTAATATCCGGCCAGGTATTTTCCGGCTTATTAGGAAGTGATGCTTTCCAAGAAGCAGATGTAGTAGGAATTACCAAGCCAATTAGCAAATGGACATATCAAATACGTAATGCAGAAGAAATTCCATGGGCGGTAGCTAGAGCTTTTTATATTGCTAGTAACGGTCGCAAAGGACCTGTGGTATTAGATATTACAAAAGATGCTTTGATCGGACAATTTGAATATTCTCCAAAAGATATTAATTTTATAAGAAGCTACCAGCCGATTCCCGATTTAAAACAAGAAGAAATTCAATCAGCTGCAAAATTAATTAATGAAGCAAAAAAGCCTCTGGCTTTAATTGGACAAGGGGTTATTTTAAGCGGTGCGGAAAAGGAACTTAAAAATTTCTTAGAGAAAGCAAATATTCCCGGAGCGTCCACTATGTTAGGCCTTTCAGCTATACCTACAGACCATCCGCTAAATGTCGGACTTTTAGGAATGCACGGAAATGTTGCCCCAAACATTAAAACTAATGAATGCGATGTTTTAATTGCAATAGGTATGCGATTTGACGATCGTGTCACCGGTGATTTAAATACTTATGCTAAACAGGCAAAAATTATTCACTTTGATATTGATCCTTCTGAGGTTGATAAAAATGTAAAAACTCATGTAAAAGTTCTTGGGGATGCAAAAACTACCTTAGCAGAAGTTACAAAACTTCTCCATGAGAGTAAGCATACTGAATGGCTTGATAGCTTCAAAGAATATGACAGTAAAGAATATGATGCTGTAATCAAAAAAGAATTGTATCCGGAAGCAGGAAGCTTAAAGATGGGGGAAGTAGTTAGAAAAGTTTCCGAAGCTACAAACCATGAAGGAATATTAGTTACCGATGTTGGACAGAACCAAATGATGGGAGTGCGATACTTTAAATACAAACATAGTAGAAGCGTTATTACTTCGGGAGGACTGGGTACCATGGGATTTGGATTGCCTGCAGCTATAGGAGCTAAAATTGGTGCTCCCAATAGAACGGTCTGCTTATTTGTGGGTGATGGAGGGATACAAATGACTATACAAGAATTGGGAACCATCATGCAATACGACATTGATGTGAAAATAATTATTTTAAATAATCATTTCCTTGGCATGGTACGTCAATGGCAAGAATTATTTTTTGATAAAAGATATTCTGAAACTCTTATGAAAAACCCAAATTTCGAAGCTATCGCTAAGGCTTATAATATAAAATCTAAAACCATAAGTGAAAGAGATGATTTAGATAAGGCAATTGATGAAATGATTAGTCATAAAGGTCCTTATTTATTGGATGTACAAGTAGAATTACAAGGAATGGTTTATCCTATGGTACCTGCAGGTTCTTGTGTAACTAACATTTTGTTGGGAGAATCTAATCAACTATAAACTAAAAATTATGAAAACTATTCAATCCAAATTTAATTCCGTCGCACATCAATACGATCAACAAAGAAAGAAATTAATTCCTTGTTTTGACGATTTTTATCAGATTACGGTAGAAAATATAAATCTTTCAACTTCTTCCCCTGAAATCCTAGATATCGGAGCAGGTACCGGATTATTATCTGAATTTATTTTACAAAAATATCCTAAAGCTAAAATCACTTTAGTTGATTTTTCTGAAAAGATGCTGGAAGTTGCCAAAAATAGATTTATTAATAATCCTAATATTAAAATAATCTGTCAGAATTTTACCACGTTAACAGTAACTCAACCTTTCGATGCGGTGGTATCCTCTTTAGCAATTCATCATTTAGAGGATTTTGATAAAATTAAACTTTATAATTCCATATTTTCCTATCTTAAGGAAAACGGTGTATTTATAAATGCAGAACAAATTGCGGGAAATGATGAATTTTTTTCTACACTTTATGACAGATTATGGAGAGCGTATATTGAAAAAAGTGGCTTAGCTCAAGAAGCAATTGAGGCTTGCTTTGAACGAATAAAGTTAGATAAAAGGAGTCCTTTGCTAGAGCAATTAAATTGGCTTAAAAGTGCAGGATTTAAAGAGGTTGATTGTCTTTATAAATATTACGACTTCGCAGTTTTATATGCTAAAAAGTAAAATCATGAAAAATAAAACGTTATACACTGTTACCATATTTTCTGAAAACACGGTGGGACTTTTGGGTCAGGTTACTAGTGTTTTTACCAGAAGATTTTTAAATATAGAAACTTTATCAGTATCTCCATCTGCTATAGAAGGAATACATAAATTTACCATTACGGTTCTTTGCGATAAAGAAACCATTGAAAAAGTTGTCAAGCAAATTGACAAATGTGTGGATGTATTAAAATCTTATTATAATACTGACGATGAACTCATTCATCAAGAAATTGCATTATATAAATTACCGACACCTGAATTCCTAAAAATTGGCTCGGTTGAAAATTTAATTAGAAAATATAATGCTCAGATACTTGAAATTAACGAGATTTGTGTTGTAATTCAAAAAACAGGACATTACACAGATACACAAGCGCTGTTTCAAGAATTAAGTGAGAATATAAAAGTTTTGCAGTTTATTCGCTCTGGAAGAATAGCTATAAATACTTCAAAAATAGAACGCTTAAGTGATATGTTAAGCGAATTAAAAATAAAAGAATCTTTAATAAAAAATTAAAAATACTAACAAGATGGCACAAATGAATTTTGGTGGAGTAATTGAAAATGTTATTACTCGTGATGAGTTTCCTTTAGAAAAAGCTAGGGAAACATTAAAAGGTGAAACCATTGCAGTTATTGGGTATGGAGTACAAGGTCCCGGACAAGCCTTAAATTTAAGAGATAATGGCTTTAATGTGATCGTTGGTCAACGTAAAGGCGGTAAAACTTGGGAAAAAGCTATTGCTGATGGATGGGTTCCCGGAGAAACATTATTTGATATAGAAGAAGCAGCTTCCAAAGGAACTATTATTCAGTATTTATTATCAGATGCTGCTCAAATTGAAGTTTGGCCAAAATTAAAACCTTATTTAACAGCCGGAAAAGCATTATATTTTTCTCATGGTTTTGGTATCACTTTCAGCGATCGTACCGGAATTATACCCCCTAAAGATATAGATGTAATATTAGTTGCTCCTAAAGGATCAGGAACTAGCCTTAGACGTATGTTCCTAGAAGGTAGAGGGTTGAACTCAAGCTATGCTATCTACCAAGATGCAACGGGAAAAGCTAAAGACAGAACTATCGCTTTAGGTATAGGAGTAGGTTCCGGATATTTATTTGAAACTGACTTCAAACGTGAAGTATATTCTGACCTTACCGGAGAAAGAGGTACCTTAATGGGGGCTATTCAAGGTATCTTATTAGCTCAATATGAAGTATTACGTGAAAACGGACACACACCATCAGAAGCATTTAATGAAACCGTTGAAGAGCTTACTCAATCGCTAATGCCGCTTTTTGCTGAAAAAGGAATGGATTGGATGTATGCTAACTGTTCTACTACTGCTCAAAGAGGAGCATTAGATTGGATGACACCTTTCCATGACGCTACAAAACCTGTATTTGCAAAATTATATGCAGAAGTAGCTTGTGGTAATGAAGCTCAAAGATCTATTGATACTAACTCTAAGCCGGATTATCGCGAAAAATTGGAAAAAGAGTTAAAAGCTCTTCGCGAAAGCGAAATGTGGAAAGCGGGAGCAGTTGTTAGAGAATTAAGACCCGAAAATAATTAATTTTAATTATAAAAAATAAAGAAAGGAATATGTAAATTACATATTCCTTTTTTTATGCCATATGTATAATAAATTTATATTAAAATGTTAATTAATAAAAAATACATATTAGTATTTTTTTATATAAAAAGCAGAAGTGGTGACTATTAGAGAATTAAGATCGGAAAATAATTAATTTTAATTATAAAAAATAAAAAAAAGGAATACGTGAACAACATATTCCTTTTTTCATATATTTGCATAACTGATCTTTATTTAAATGGTAATAAATTTTAAAAATAAATCCCATATTAACTCATCAATATTAGTATTTTTTACTATATCACCACTTTTTATAATCTTATTTTTATCTAATATATTATTTTTATTCAAAATAAGTATTCCCCGATACGTAATATTATTTTCATTTATAATTTCTTATTTTACACTTCCTTTCCTGTCAAAAAAAAATATTTTTTATGAGTGGTTTTTAACGATTATATTTTATACACTGTCTTTCTATCTTTCTATATTTTTTTATGACCTTTCAACTGATGGCCAATGGTATCATTTGGAAAGCATTATAAACTTAAAACAAGGGTGGAATCCTATTTACGAAATTTCAAAAACGAATGTAGCACAGATATACGTACAATCTTATCCTAAAGGCTATGAAGTAATTGCTGCTTCCATCTATTCTTTTACAAAAAAAATGGAATCAGGTAAACTTATTAATATGATTGTTCTTATAGCTTCTATAATATATGTTTTTAAACTATTAAATCAAGCTAATTTAAGTAATTTAAAAAAATATATTTATACCTTTCTCATATGTGTGAATCCTATTGTAGTTACAGAAATATTTACTCATTATTTAGATGGATTTATGTACTCTTGCTTAATTATATTAATTTGCTCATTAGTTCTTTTAGTTAAAAATTATAACAAAATTGAATTTCTTAATTTTATTTTTATCCTATCCATAATTTCATCATTGAAATTTACCTCTCTCCTTTTAATCTTTATACTTGTACTATTTGTCTTTATATATTTATGGAAAAATGATAAATTAAAATTTAAATATTTACTTCCTTTCTTTATTACCGGATTAATTATTTTTCCTTTAACCAATGTAAATCCTTATTACACTAATATAAAAAATAATCTTCATATTTTTCATCCGGTATTTGGAAAAGATAAAGTTGATAACTTATTATCATCTCATGTAAATGAAGATTTTTATAAAAAAAACAGAATTGAAAAAGCATTTATATCTTATTTTTCTTATACCGGAAGAAGTAACCAAACAATGAATCTTAAAATACCTTTTTCTGTAAAGCTTTCTGAAATAAAAAATCTTAGTGAAGTAACAATTACCTATGGAGGTTTTGGACCATTTTTTTGTGTTATTATTATTCTTACAGCAGTACTTTTAGTTATGTCTTTATTTTTAGCTAATAATACTCCTTCCGTATTATATTATTTAATTTTAGGAATCGCAGCCAGTATTTTATCTTTTCCGGATTTTTGGCTTGCAAGAATGGTACCTCAACTCTATTTATTTCCTATAATAATTCTTTTATTAATGGAATATAAATCTAAAAAAAATATATATGCTAAAATCTTAACAAATTTAACAATATCGTTAATAAGCTTAAATACCTTTTTATTTATTATAATATCTCTGACAATAAATTTCTATTTCAGTTTAAATACCCATTATCAAATAGCTCAATTAAGGAAACTAGATAAAAACACTATAGTTCCCATTGATTATTTTTTTAAATCGAATTTAACAAGATTAGAAGAAAACGATATTGCATATCGCGTAGTAAAAATACCTTACGACGTGACTAATAATAATCTTCATTTTTTCGGTTCTAAAGGAAAAAATAATACAAAATTTATAGCACAATTTGATGAAAAAGATAAAAGTAAGCTATTAATATATCTAGATAATCACTACAATAAAATTTTCAATTATTATCAATCCTATAAAAAAGCTAAATAAATTTAGGAATCAAATGTTTATAATATATCTATTTTCTTTGTTATTTTTGCGTAGTAAAATATAGAAAATGTCAGAAATTAGAGTTCGCTTTGCACCCAGTCCAACAGGGTATTTACATATCGGAGGAGTTAGAACCGCATTATATAATTATCTTTTTGCTAAAAAAAATAAAGGCAAATTTATACTGCGAATTGAAGATACAGATCAAAACCGTTACGTTGAAGAAGCTGAAAAATACATTAATGATTCCTTAAAATGGTGCGGATTAGAACTTGACGAGAGTCCTGAAAAAGGAGGTCCCTTTGCTCCTTATAAACAATCTGAAAGAAAAGATATTTATAATAAATATATTCATGAAATACTCAAAACTGACTATGCATACATAGCATTCGACACACCTGAGGAATTAGAAAAATTACGAAAAGAATATGAAGAGCAAGGAAAAGTGTTTTCTTATAATCATGAAATTAGAAATAGTTTAAATAATAGCCTTACTCTCCCTAATGATGAAGTTGAACAAAAATTAAATGCCGGTACGCCTTATGTGATCAGATTTAAAATTCCACCTCATAGAACTTTAGTTTTAAATGATATTATCCGTGGTAATTTCACTATTGATACTTCAATATTAGATGATAAAGTTCTTGTAAAGACCGATGGTATGCCTACATACCATTTTGCTAATATTGTAGATGATCATACGATGGAAATTACACATGTCATTAGAGGCGAAGAATGGTTACCTTCGTTAGCTTTACATATATTGCTTTATGAAGCATTTGGTTGGAAATCTCCCGAATTTGCCCATTTACCATTAATCTTAAAGCCGGAAGGGAAAGGCAAATTAAGCAAACGAGACGGTGACAAATACGGATTTCCTGTTTTTCCTCTTGCATGGAAAAATGTAAAGGACGGAACTTCTTCTATAGGCTATAAAGAAGAAGGTTATTTACCTGAAGCATTTATTAATATGCTTGCCTTACTAGGTTGGTCGCCCTCCAACGATAAAGAAATCATCTCTTTACATGAAATGATTGATGAATTCGATCTGGAAAAAGTTCATAAAGCCGGAGCCCGTTTTAATCCCGAAAAAGCAAAATGGTTTAATCATGAATATATTAGTAAATCTGATGCCTATAGATTATTACCAGAATTTCAGAAGATATTAAAAGAAAAAAACATTGAAACAGATGATGCTAAGGATCTTCGAATTGTAGAACTCTTAAAAGAGAGAGTTAATTTTGTAAAAGAAATTTGGGACATAGGCTCTTTTTTCTGGCTAGCTCCTAGCACATATAATGAAAAAAGCTTTAAAAAGGCTATCAAAGAAGATACTAAACCCATCCTATTTCAATTATATTCTGAATTGGAATCAGTATCTTTTACAGAAAAAGAATTGCATACTTATATTCATGAATTCGTTGAAAAATCAGGAATGGGATTCGGCAAAATCATGCAACCTTTGCGCTTAGCTTTAGTTGGAGATCTCAAAGGGCCGGATGTTCCTGTCATTATGGAAATACTTGGAAAAACAGAAACTTTACAACGTATAAAAAATTTAGAATTAAAAATTTAAAAAAATATGTTATGAAAATAGCGTTAGCTTCAGATCATGCAGGATTTGAATATAAAAATTATATATTTAAATACCTTACAGAAAAAGGAAATCAAGTTCATGATTTTGGAACTTATTCAGGAGAAAGTGTAGACTATCCTGATTTTGTACATCCTTTGGCTATTGCTGTTGAAAATCATGAATTTGACTTTGGAATTCTTTTCTGCGGAAGCGGTGAAGGAGTCTCCATCACTGCCAATAAGCATTTGGGAATTCGTTGTGCACTTTGTTGGCAAACAGATATAGCCCGTCTAGCTAGACAACACAACAATGCAAATGTATTGGCTATTCCCACTCGTTTCATCGCTAAAGAATTGGCTCAGAATATCATTGACATATTTCTATCGACTAATTTCGAAGGGGGAAGACATCAACATCGTGTGAATAAAATTTCCAATTGGTGAAATATGTTGAGAACGTGAATATTACAATAATATTTTTTTTAATTTATTTTTGGAATAAATAATCTCTTTATAAAATAACATAAAAATTGTACATTTGGGTTTATAAATAATCAAGGAAATGGATTTTAAAGATTACGAAAACACATTGGAAACATCGTTTCAAAAAAATATTACTGCAAAGCAACAAGCTACATTTATTTCTAAAGTATATATGTGGATGAGCTTCGCTTTATTTATAAGCGGTTTTACTGCTTATTTTACAGCCAACTCACCGGGAGTACTAAATCTAATGTTCACTCCTACCGGTCCGACATTTTTATATTATGCCTTGATTATTGGTGAATTAGGATTGGTTATTGCCTTAGGGGGGGCTATTCACAAAATGACTTTAAGCTTAGCAATGGCTGTTTTTCTTTTTTATTCTTTTATAAATGGAATGACATTATCCATCATATTTTTAGCTTATACTATGTCTTCTATCGCTACCACATTTTTTATTTCTGCCGGCACCTTTGCTATAATGAGTTTATATGGATATTTCGCAAAAACGGATTTAACTAAATTTGGAAAGATTTTATCTATGGCGCTATTAGGAGTATTATTAGCTTTATTAGTAAATATTTTCTTAAAAAACACTATGTTGGATTTAATAACTTCTGTAGTAGGAGTTTTAATATTTGTGGGATTAATAGCTTATCATACGCAAACACTTAAAAATATTGGAGCTCAGATAAATGAAGAATCAGGAGAGAACTATTCTAAAATAGCTATTCAAGGGGCTTTATCTTTATATTTAGATTTTATTAATCTTTTCTTATATTTATTAAGATTTCTTGGGTCACGAAAATAATTTTTCTTTTTGAAAAACCTTAAAAATAGTTTATAGGTGAATAATGTTTTTATTCACCTATTTACATATAATAAAATATCTTATTTAAAATAAAATTTAACACAGACGTAAACTATAATTTTTGTAAATTTAAATTTATTAGAAAATCAATATGGAGAATAATCCAAAAGATAGTATAAAAAAAAATAAAAAAAAACCTCTATTAAAAACAATCTTAGGATTAGTTCTATTTAGCTTTTCCCTTATATTATTTATTTCATTTATATCATTCTATTATAATTGGAAAGAAGATCAAAGTCAATTAACTTCTTTTTTAAATAAAAATATTACTGCACAAAATATCATCGGTAAAATAGGAGCGTATTTAGGACAAATATTTATTTTTGACGGTGTTGGAGCTATTTCTGTTTTTATCCCATTTTTCTTTTTAATTTTATCCTTTAAAATATTATTTGATAAAGAAATTCTAAAAATATGGAAACTACTTTCTCATGGAATTTTCTTTATCATATGGACACCGATATTCCTAGCTATGGTTTTGGGCTCTAAATGGCTTCTTTCTGGCTTAATAGGATACGAAGTCTATGATTATTTAAAATCTTTACTTGGAAGCGTGGGGACAGGTATTATATTGTTATTAACAATTTCAATATATTTCATTCTTGAGTTTAACCTTAGTGTAGAAAATATAAAATCCAAATTACAAGTACATCCCGGAACACAGTCTAAAACGGCTGAAAAGAAAAACAATGAAATAAATGAACCATTTAAAGAAGATCAAATTTATGAGAAAATAAAAGATCCTAAAACGGCTCAATCTGAGACTGTTTTTACAAAAAGCCCTTCAGATGAAAAAGTTGAAAAAGAAGATAAACAGACGAGAGATTCTGAAACACTAGTTGAAGAAAATATTCCATTAAGCTTATCTGATTCAACTTTAGAATTACAGAAATCTACAGCAAATAATGATATAAGTCAATCTACCACTGATTTTGAGATAGATATCCCTACAATTGAAGAAACAGTTGAGGAGGATATTTCACTCACCATTGAAGAAACAAAAAAAGAAGAGCTTCTAACTGAAATTGAGCCTCATAAAAACATTTTAGAAGAATTTGGACCTTATGATCCTAAATTGGATTTACCAAAATATAAATTCCCGACACTCGACCTTCTTACAAATTATAATATCAACAACAACATTACTATTAATAATGAAGAGTTAGAAGAAAATAAAAATAAAATTGTAACTACATTAGCTAACTATGGTATTGGAATTTCAAGTATAAAGGCAACAGTGGGTCCTACGGTGACCTTATATGAAATCATACCGGAAGCAGGTATACGAATTTCTAAAATTAAAAATTTAGAAGATGATATTGCCCTTAGCCTTGCTGCTTTAGGAATACGTATTATAGCTCCAATTCCAGGAAAAGGAACTATAGGTATTGAGGTACCAAACAGCACGGCTACCATGGTTTCCATGCGATCGGTAATTGCTTCTCAAAAATTTCAAAAAATAGATATGGAACTTCCGATTGTTTTTGGAAAAACCATTTCTAATGAAACTTTTGTTACAGATTTAGCTAAAATGCCTCATATGCTAATGGCAGGAGCAACAGGTCAGGGTAAATCTGTAGGTTTAAATGCTATAATAACTTCCTTATTATATAAAAAGCATCCTAGTGAATTGAAATTTGTATTTGTAGACCCTAAAAAGGTAGAGCTTACTCTATATAATAAAATTGAGCGTCATTTTCTCGCAAAATTACCTGATACGGAAGAAGCCATTATCACCGATACTACTAAAGTAATTAATACTTTAAATTCACTTTGTGTCGAGATGGATAATCGTTACAAACTTCTCCAAAGCGCCTATGTAAGAACCATTAAAGAATATAATCAAAAATTTAAAGAACGTAAATTAAACCCTGAAAAAGGACATCGTTTTTTACCGTATATTGTCTTAGTTATAGACGAATTTGCTGATTTAATCATGACTGCGGGAAAAGAGGTTGAACTTCCGATTGCCAGATTAGCTCAGCTAGCCAGAGCCATAGGAATTCATCTAATTATTGCTACGCAAAGACCTTCGGTAAATGTTATTACAGGTATGATTAAAGCCAATTTCCCTGCTCGAGTAGCTTTTCGTGTAACTTCCAAAATTGATTCCAGAACTATTTTAGATGGAAATGGAGCAGATCAGCTAATTGGAAAAGGTGATATGTTATTTACAACGGGAAATGAATTGATACGTATGCAATGTGCTTTTGTAGACACCCCAGAAGTAGATAAAATCACAGAATATATAGGTTCTCAACAAGGATATCCTGATGCATATCAATTACCGGAATTTTATGAAGATAATACTAATGCTAGCCAGAATGAAGTCTCAGAAGCAAAAAGAGATGAACTTTTCAATGATGCAGCTAGAGTAATCGTAACTGCACAACAAGGATCTACCTCGTTAATACAGCGAAAATTGTCATTGGGTTATAACAGAGCGGGTAGAATTATGGATCAATTGGAAGCATTCGGCATCGTTGGCGCTTTTGAAGGTAGTAAAGCACGCAAAGTATTAATCACAGACCTAGTAAGTTTGGAACAATTATTGGAAAATTTAAACAACTAAAAAATACTTAATAATATTATGAAAAAGATATTTGCATTATTACTTATTAGTTCTTCAATTATATTATGGGCACAAAAAATAGACCCGGAAGCAAAAAGGCTTTTAGATTCTGCCAGTAGTAAGCTCAGCAAAAATTCAACTTTTTATATAAAATTTAATTATTTATATTCTCAACCGGGAAAAAAAAGTATATCAGAAATTGGGCAAGTGTATGCAGCAAAGGAAAAATATCATTTGATTTTGCCTACTCTTACTCAAATTTACGATGGAAACAAAATTTATACCATATCCAAGGAAGATAAAGAAATAACCTCTTCCGAAAAAGAAGATGGAGAAAGTCTCTCTCCTACCAATATCTTAAATTTATATAAATCAGGATTCAACATAACTTTTGAAGGAAATGCAATCATTAATAATATAAAATGTTCCGTTATAAAATTAGTTCCTAACGATACTAAAAAATCAAAATCAATATTTATTGCTCTTTCTGATAATAAAGTAATCAGAGTATCTGAAAATTATAACGATGGAAGTTCATTGATTTTAATGATCATCGATTTCAAAGAAAATTTAATTGTTAATAAATCTTTACTTACATTTGATAAAAATAACTATAAAGATTACACACTAACAGAGTTATAAAAGATGATTAAAAAGTTAGATTGGTATATTATACGCACTTTTTTTGGTCCTTTTTTATTTATATTTAGCGTTTTAATGTTCATCTTTGTAATTCAATTTGCCTTTAATCAAATGGACAAATTTTTAGGCAAAGGATTGAACTTATGGGACATATCTAAATTGTTGTATTATTTAGGACTTGACGTTATTCGTTTAGTTTTACCACTAACCATATTATTATCTTCCATTATGACATTTGGCGGATTTGGAGAGCGCTATGAATTGGCGGCCATGAAATCAGCCGGAATATCATTAGCAAGAATCATGTATCCTCTTTTTAGTCTCATCATTTTAATAGCTATCTGGTTATTTTATTTTTGCAACACTACCCTACCTGAGAATCAAAGGAGAGCTCGCAATATGCTTATCAATATTGCACAAACAAGGCCAGCATTAAATTTTGAAGAAGGAAGATTCATAAAAGAAATGAATCCCTTAAGCATAAAGATAGGTAAAAAAAGTGGCAAGAATGACAGTGAATGGGATCAAGTTTTTATTCATAAAAATGCATCTCCATTTGAAGATCAACAAACTATTATTGCGGATAAAGGAAATATTGTTTCAAAAGATAATCATTACCTAAAGATTGAATTGTATAATGGGTTTATATACCAAGATAATATTAGAGGAAAAAATTATAATGAACTGAAAAAACAACCAGGTAATGCTATCAAATTTGATACATTAACCCAATATTATGATATTTCAGACTTAATTAAAAAATCTTTGGACAAGCAATCCGAAGGTGATAACTTCAGGTATAAATCTGTATCGGAATTAAGCACGTATATAGATTCAATACAAACTTCGAATACCGCATATTTTAAAGAGATTGGAGAGAACGGCTTGAAAATAATATTATTAGGTCAAAACAATCAATTAGATTCTTTAGACTATAGTATATACAATGAAACTTACCCTTTCGAATGGTCAAACTTAGATGATTTGACTAAATATAATTTAGTAAAAGCCGCAATTGAGCAGGTTAAAATTTCTAAACACGAATTAAGTTCAAAAGCTACAGAAATGAAAGCGATTGAAAAATTTGTTGCTAAAATGATTATCTGGCAGCAAAAAAATATAATTTCTTATTCTATTACCTGCATAGTATTTTTTCTTATTGGTGCTCCTCTAGGCTCTATCATAAGAAAGGGAGGAGTAGGTTTACCTGTAGTTGTAGCAATCATAATATTTATCATATTTTATATTTTAGGACTCTATATGGAAAATTTAGCAAAGAACCAGGTTATAAATCCTTATTGGGCTTCATGGATTCCAAATGCTTTATTTTTACCTGTTGGAATTTTTCTAACCATTAAATCCATGAAGGATTCAGAGTTGTTTGATGTTGATAATTATTTAAAACCTTTTAAAAAATTTATTAATAAATTTATAAAACAAAAAAATTTAGAACACAGTAGATACCAATGATTATTACAGACTTTAAAATGAATACCATATCAGAGGCTCTTGAAGATTTAAGGCAAGGCAAGGTAATTATAGTTGTCGATGATGAAAACCGTGAAAACGAAGGTGATTTTGTAGCAGCTGCTTCAACTATGACTCCCGAAACCATAAATTTCATGACTAAACACGGAAGAGGATTAATCTGTACTCCCCTTACCCAAAAGAGAGCAGAAGAATTGGATTTAGAATTTATGGTTGGAAGGAATACAGATCCAAAACAAACTGCTTTTACCGTTTCTGTGGATTTACTCGGACATGGAGTTACGACAGGAATTTCTGCTTCGGATAGATCTAAAACTATACGAGCCTTAGTGGATGAGAATATAAAACCAACTGATTTTGCACGACCGGGACATATATTTCCTTTAGTGGCAAAAAAAGGTGGGGTACTTAAACGAGACGGACATACTGAAGCTACTGTGGATTTATTACAATTGGCGGGTCTCCCTTCAACCGGTGTTCTAGTTGAAATTATGGATGAGGATGGAACCATGGCTCGAATGCCTCAATTGATGGAAGTTGCTAAAAAGTTTGATTTAAAAATTATAACTATTAAAGATTTAATTTCTTATCGACTAAAAAATGATTCATTAATTGAAAAAATCGAGGATGAAAAGATCAACACTCATTATGGAGAATTAAGATTCATAGCTTATAAAGATAAAACCAATGAACACATTCATTTTGCTTTAGTTAAAGGGGATATTAAAAATGATGAAACCATTCCGGTAAAAGTTATTGCCATTAACGTATATTTAGATCTTTTCAAAATTCTTGCTCAGGGTGAAGAGACAATTGTACAGAGAGCCATAGATTTTATTGACAACGAAGGCAAAGGGGTGCTTATATTTATAAACAATTCTTCCAACACGGAAATGATTGAAAATCATCTTGGTGATCTAAAAAAATACATATCAGAAGAAAAAGCCAATTTGGAAATCAATTCAGATGAAAGAGATTTAGGAATCGGTGCTCAGATTATAAAAGATTTAGGAATTAAATACATTAATGTTTTAACAACAAACCCTAATAAGAATTTCCCACTTAGTAGTGGCTATGGTATTAAGATTATAAATGAAATTAAAATTTAATATTTTTTCTTTTATAAACAAAAATTATAAATAAAGAAGCCTTCATGGGCTTCTTTATTGTTCTAAATAATTCATAATAAACTGATATTTAGGGTCTGATTCCGGAATCACTTGTAATGGATCTTTCCCCTTATTTCTTGCTTCCAATATCTTGCTTTTGTATTTCCTTATATAAACCTGATTATGTAATTCTTGTTCTGACGCAGTTTGTAAATTTATTTTTTTGACTTTAGTCAGATCAAGAATAAAAGAATCAAAAATTTTTCTTACCATATCAGGTGTTATATCATACACATCTTTTACCTGTTCTAATGATACGAAACCACCTAGTACTTTTCTAAAACCTAGTATCCTCTTAGTTATAATTTCATTGTTAATAATTGAAAAAATATCCTGATAGGTCGCAGAATTTAGATCTTTTTGTGTATTTACTTTTAAAACCGTTTTATTTTCGTAGATATGCTTTGGTAGGATAATAAAATCTTCCAGTTCTTTATATTTCGAAGAGGAAATAACATAACATCTTTTTATGTCTTCTTTAGAACTAAATATACCATCCCCTAACGTTTTCTTATATTTTAAAATACTTTCTGCCTGTTTTTCAGAAAAGCCTATGTTCACCCAATCCTTTATCTCAAAAATATTAGGATCAAAAGTACGAAGCTTATATCTTATATTTTTTGATTCATTTAGTTCTTCTTTTGTTACATTTCCATCTGGAAGCAATAAAAATGGTGAAATCTTTGAAAACATCTCTTCAGAAATGACAAAACAGGATTTAATCTGTTCTTTAGAACTAAACGTACCGCCTAACTTAGCTTTATATTTTATAAGTACTTCTGCTTGTTTCTTTGAAAATCCTAAATGTTGCCAATCCTCGGAAGTACATTTATTGGGATCAAATAATTCAAGTTTTTTATCTTTTAATTTATTATCATCAATTTCATCATTAATTTCTTCTACAAATGAGAAAGGTACATTACTATCTAAACTTGATGAAAATAAAAAATTGCTATGAATAATAATTTCGAGAATAAATATAATACTAAGTAATAAAAGAACTCCCATTCGTTGTTCCTTTATCATTTTAAGGCGTAAATTCATATCTGTTAGTTTATAAGTCCTTATTGATAAACAAATATTTTATTTAATGTAGAACGAAAAATTATTATATTTTTATACTGAACAGATAAATTAAATTTTATTAGAACTAAAATATAAATATATATTTATCTATTTATATAATTTTTTAAAGAAGAATAATTATTAATTGTAAAAATAGGATTTACGTAATCGAACTTATTATGAGGAATCATCTATTATATAAAAAAATATAGAAACTACTACATAAAAATTAAAAATACAAAATATATTAATAAAAAAAGACTGGATGATTATCATCCAATCTTCTATTATATATTAAAAGGTTTGCTTACTAAAAATAGTTAACTATTTTGACCTTTATCAACATAGCTCATATCATTAACAGATTCAATCATAAATTTTCCATCTTCATACAAAACTTTACAGATAGAAGCATTATCCAAATCTTTTACAAATAATTTTTTACCACCTAGATTGTGAAGCATCAAAGTAATACTTAATCCATGAGAAACAATCAATACATTCCTATCTTCATTATACTTATTTTCTTTTTCCACAATCTCATTTAAAGCTTTATGGGTTCTTTTCTCTACCGTATTAAAATCTTCTGCCATTTTCATCGGATCTAAAATGCTGATTGTATTTACGGCATCTTTATAAGTTATTTCTTTATTCTTATCAAAAATATCAGCAAATAGATCTTCTACTTTAGTGTAATGAAGATATAATGCCACATCTTTAAACATTTCCGTTGCAAAGGCTGTTTCGTAAGCCCCGAAACAAATTTCTCTAAATTCAGGTTTCTCTACAACTGTAAGTTCTTTTTGTCCTGAATTGTTTAAAACAATATTGATAGTTTCTCGCGTCCTTCTCAAATCGCTGCAATATGCAGACGAAAATTTAATATCTCTCAGACCTTTTCCTAAATTTTCTGCTACTTCAATTCCTTCTTTCGTTAGAGGAGTATCACTCCACCCTTGTACCTTATTTAATGAATTTAAAATCGTCCTTCCATGACGAGCTATATAAAATGTAATTTTAGATCCCATAAAGATTTAGTATTTTATATACAAAATTAAAATTTTTTGTCTGAATAAACTATCAATTAGAATTGCAAACCATTCCATCAAACCATTATTCTAAAACTCTTGAAATTCTCTAACAACATATATTATAAAAAAATTTAATTTTAACCATATATTTTTTTTAAAATTTTATTTGTATAAAAAAAATATTATTAATTTTGTTCTGTTAATTTAGATTTTAAAAATTTAAAAAATCTTAGTCATGTTATTACGCAATTTAAAATTGCTAGTTAATAAAATTGTCATCTTCTCTTATCCTATCTACTTTAGTAGGCAGGTTAGGCTTTGATCTTAAATTTTTACAGAGCCGACACTTCCGCATTTTAATACAGTAAACTTGTTCAAGTAAAGCTGTTTTTCATTTATCTATTTATTTATATAAGTATATTATTATTATAAAATGAATATCAATATTGTTGTTGCTACAGAAAAACATTATCAATACGCTGAGGAAATATGTGAAACTATATATCAATCGGCGATTGTTAGGGGTACTGGAATTGCTAAAAGAACTCCTGAGTATATACAAAAAAAAATGGACCAACGGCAGGCCATATTAGCTCTCGATGATTCAAAATTTGCAGGTTTCTGTTATATAGAAAAATGGCAAAACGGAGAGTTTGTCGTCCATTCAGGACTAATAGTTCATCCTGACTACAGAGGTGTGGGATTAGCTAAGAAAATCAAGCATTTTATTTTTGATTATACGCGAAAGAAATTTCCTGAAGCTAAAATATTCGGAATAACAACAGGGTTGGCCGTTATGAAAATAAATTCGGAATTAGGCTATAAGCCGGTTCCTTTTTCTGAACTGACTGATGATCCTGAATTTTGGAATGGATGTAGAACTTGTACTAATTTTAATATTTTACAAAGTAAACAGAATAAAATGTGCTTATGTACCGGTATGTTATTTGATCCAAAAGACAAAAAAAAGGAAATGGATAATACACAAAAAAATAGTTTCGACAAAAAAGTCATTACTCAATTAAACAAAATAAAAGAAGTCCTTCATATTAAATCTAAAAAAGATTTCGACAATTCTCAAATTAAAACCATTTAAAATACCTTTATGAAAAAAGCAGTTTTGGCATACAGTGGTGGTCTCGATACCTCTTATTCTCTGGTTAAGCTAACAAGAGAGCATGAAATGGAAGTACACACGGTTATAATAAATACCGGAGGTTTTTCAAGTGAAGAATTGAAACAAATAGAAAAACGCGCTTACGAACTGGGTTCCAGTTTTCACAAAACCATAAATATAATCGACAAGTTTTACAAAGATTGCTTACGTTTTCTTATCTATGGAAATATTCTGAAAAATAATACTTATCCCTTATCTGTAAGTGCTGAACGAATCTTTCAATCAATTGCAATCGCGGAATATGCCAAGAGTATAGAGGCAGAATATATTGTTCATGGAAGTACGGGAGCAGGAAACGATCAAATACGTTTTGATGTTGCTTTTGAAGTCATCTCACCTAAATCTAAAATAATTACGCCGATCCGCGATGAAAAAGTTACTCGTCAACAAGAAGTAGATTATTTGAAAAAACAGGGAATACATATGAACTGGGAAAAAGCTAAGTATTCCATCAATAAAGGTATATGGGGTACTTCTGTTGGAGGTGTTGAAACTCTTTCTTCCGATCTTGCATTACCGGAAGATGCCTTTCCTACTCAACTTTCCGAAACAGATTCTGCTATACTTGAAATTGAATTCTCTAAAGGAGAACCCATTGGATTAAATGGTGAAAAAATGAATTCTGTTGCTTTAATTCAAAAACTTAATGAAATTGGTGGAAAATATGCCATTGGAAGAGATATACATGTTGGAGACACCATTTTGGGAATAAAAGGACGTGTAGGTTTTGAAGCTCCCGCCTCAATGATAATTATTAAAGCACATCACCTGCTTGAAAAACATACCCTTTCTCGCTGGCAACTATTACATAAAGATTCCTTAGCAAATTGGTATGGAACTTTATTGCATGAAGCTCAATACTTAGATCCGGTTATGAGAGATATAGAGGCTTTTTTAACCTCATCTCAAAAACGAGTTACAGGAACTGTAAAGGTTCAGCTATACCCTTATTATTTCCGCATGATCGGCATAAATTCACCTTATGATATGATGCAATCCAAAGTTGCAATTTACGGTGAAGAAAATCAAGCATGGGATAGTAGAGATGCAAAAGGATTTATAAAAATATTCGGAAATCAATTAAAAATCCATCATAGTTTTAATGATCAAGAATAAATTTTAAAATTATATTCTATATGATAATTTATAAATAATTAATTTACTACTTCTTTCAATGTGCTATAATAAAAATACAAGAAAAGAATGGTCATAACTAAGCGTATAAATTGATTAAATAAATCAAAACATTTTTAAAATTTTCATAGAAGAAGATATTTTGAAATAAAAAAAACACATAAATTTTAAAATTTTATTTAATGATGTTTTGTAGATTATATCACTTTTATCCCGTAAGTAAATTAATTTATTAAAAAAATTATCCAATAAAAATTATATAAATATGAAATTTATCTTAACTTAATGCAATCTTATAATAGACAAAGCCTAGTTTAGTAATAGCCTAACATTCAAAATGAATAAAATAAAAGCAAGTATAGTAGGAGGCGCAGGTTACACTGCCGGAGAATTAATACGAATTCTTATCAATCATCCTAATGTGGAGATTACATCCATTTACAGTACCTCCAATTCTGGCAATCCTGTAAGTAAAGTGCATGAAGATCTTTTAGGTGAAACTAACTTAATTTTCACTGATAAAATCGACCAGGATTCAGACGTGGTTTTTCTTTGTTTGGGACACGGTAAATCCAGAAAATTCTTAGAAAATAATCTATATTCTAAAAACACGAAAATTATTGATCTTAGTAATGATTTCAGAGTTAAACCTAACCATACATTTCAAGAAAGGTCATTTACATACGGACTTCCTGAATTACAAAGAGAGGAAATAAGAAAAGCAAAAAATATTGCAAATCCCGGTTGCTTCGCCACTGCTATTCAATTAGCATTACTCCCTTTAGCTAAGGAAGGTCTGTTACATAAAGATATCCATATAAATGCCGTAACCGGTTCTACCGGAGCCGGACAATCTCTTTCTTCTACTACTCATTTTAGTTGGAGAAATAATAATGTATCATTTTATAAAGAATTCAGCCACCAACACGAAGCTGAAATTTTACAAAGCATTCATTATCTAGGAGACGATAATTATCAACTCTATTTCCTGCCGATGCGTGGAAATTTTTCTCGTGGTATTCTTGCCGGCGTCTATTTAAAAACGGATATATCTAAGGAACAAGCTATAAATTTATATACTGAATATTATAAAGATCATCCTTTTATTTATCTTTCAAATGACCCTATCTCTATAAAGCAGGTGGTTAATACCAATAAATGTTTATTGGAGATACAAAGGCATGGAGATATCCTGTTGATTACATCGGTAATTGATAATTTAACTAAAGGAGCTTCCGGACAGGCAATACAAAATATGAATCTGCTATTCGGATTCGATGAATCTGAAGGATTACATTTAAAACCGGTAGCATTCTAAATATAATTTAAATATGAATAAAATAATTCATTATAAAAATTGCACATAGAAACTACAAAAACATAATTAGTTTCCTTGGTGTATTAATTAAATTTTTCTAATGTAATTTGGTATGATTCCAAACTATAAACTATAGTAAATTTAACACCTGAGATGAATTAATAATTATGATTTATTTTTTACAAGTAAAAGCAATAATATGAAAATAGCAATTATCGGAGCAGGAAATTTAGGATTGGCAATAGCCAAAGGGATTATTAATAGCAATTTTACAGAAACATTATATATTACTAAACGGAATATTGAAACAATAAAAGAATTTGAAACCTCTCATTCTATATTTCTGACTTCTGATAATAAAACGGCAATTAAAAATTCAGAAATTATAATTTTTGCCGTTCAGCCCAAAATATTACCGATCGTTTTGAGCGAATGTAAAGACTTACTTACCGATACTCATACAATCATATCTGTGGTAGCAGGATTCAATATCTCTAAATTAGAAGAACATATAGGTAGTAATCAATCCATTATTCAGGCGATGCCAAATACTGCCATATCAGTGAATCAATCCATGACCTGTCTGTGTTCAAATTCAAAAGGAAAAGAACGAATACCAATCGCTTTGAATATCTTTAATCAACTAGGTCATGCTATTGAAATTCCAGAAGAACAAATGCAAGCGGCCACTATTATTTGTTCCAGTGGCATTGCTTTTTGGATGAGGATTATTCGGGCTCACACTTTAGGCGCTATAGAAATGGGACTCGAACCTAATGAAGCGATAGCCATGATTACTCAAACCTGCATCGGCGCAGCACGTCTACTAGAAATTAAAAAAAGTAATCCTGAACAAGAAATTGATAAGGTTACTACACCGGGCGGATGCACAATTGCAGGAATTAATGAAATGGATCATCAAGGAGCAAGTTCTGCTATCATTAAAGGACTTTTAGCTTCTTATAAAAAAATTAGTCAAATTTCGAATAAATAATTGAGACTTCTCTATTTATTGCTTTACTTATAATAATTTAAAACAAATACTAAAATGAGTTTATTTAACGTATATCCACTCTATACGATAGCTCCCGAAAGAGCATTAGGCAGTACTGTATGGGATGAAAATGGGAATGCTTATCTTGATTTTTATGGGGGACACGGTGTTATTTCAATCGGGCATTCACATCCGACTTATATAAAGCAAGTAACCGAACAAATTAATAAAATCGGGTTTTATTCCAACTCAATTATCAACCCTCTACAGAGAAAACTCGGAAATTTATTACCTCAAATTTCAGAATATCCTGAGTATGCTTTATTTCTCTGCAATTCCGGAGCTGAAGCCAATGAAAATGCTCTAAAATTAGCTTCTTTCCATACCGGAAAATCTAAAATTTTAGCTTTTAAAAATAGTTTTCATGGGAGAACTTCTGCAGCAGTTGCAGTAACTGACAATCCTAAAATTATTGCTCCACTCAATTATCAACATGACGTAATATTTTGTGAGTTAAATGATATAGAAACCGTAAAAAAAGAGATAGCCAAAGGGAATATTTCTTCAGTTATTATTGAAGCAATACAAGGTGTTGGAGGCTTGGACGAAGGAACTAAAGAGTTTTTCCAGGAACTTGAAAAAGTTTGTAAAGAAAATAAAGTAATTTTAATTCTAGATGAAATCCAATGCGGATATGGAAGATCGGGAAAATTTTTTGCCCATCAGCATCACGGAATTAAAGCAGATATTATATCTTTAGCCAAAGGAATGGGTAATGGCTTCCCTATTGGAGGAATACTAATTTCCCCTGAATTTAAACCATCTTATGGATTATTAGGAACCACTTTTGGGGGTAATCATCTTGCTTGTGCAGCAGCTTTGGCTGTTTTAGAGGTTTTTGAAAATGAGCATATATTGGAAAATGTCCGCGAGCAATCCGCCTACTTTATTGAAAAATTTGCTTCAATTCCGCAAATAAAAAAAATTAAAGGAAAGGGATTGATGTTAGGACTTGAATTTGATTTCGAAGTGGCTGATCTTCGTAAAAAATTAATTTATGAAAAAAATATTTTTACTGGTAATTCCAGTAACAAAAACCTATTAAGGGTACTTCCTCCTTTAAACATTTCTAAAAAAGAAATTGATATATTTTACGACAGTTTACTGTCTTTCTTTTAATAACACTATATAAACTTAGAAATAATGAAGAAATATACTTCTGTTGATGATATTCAAAACTTAAATGAACTTTTAAAACTAGCCAAAAAAATCAAGAAAAATCCTTTCGCTAATAAAGAATTGGGAAGAGACAAAACCATAGGGCTTTTATTTTTTAATCCTAGTCTAAGGACACGATTAAGTACACAAAAAGCAGCCCGTAACTTGGGAATGGAATGCATGGTTATGAATTTAAACACAGAAGGCTGGACATTAGAATTTGAAAACGGAACGATAATGGATGGTTCTGCTTCAGAACATATTAAGGAAGCTGCCAGAGTCATATCACAGTATTGCGATATTATAGCAATCAGAAGTTTCCCTACCTTAAAAGATAAGAAAAAAGACGAAGAGGAAATGGTTATTTCTTCGTTTCTTACCTATGCATCTGTACCGGTGATAAGTTTGGAAGGAGCTACCGAGCACCCTTTACAAGCCCTTGCGGATGCATTGACAATTGAGGAATATAAGAAAACCGAACGTCCTAAAGTTGTATTGAGCTGGGCGCCCCACCCTAAGGCTCTTCCACAATCCGTTCCTAATTCATTTGCCAAAATGATGAAGAAGATGGAGGTAGATTTTATTATTACTCATCCTTTAGGCTATGAACTTAATCCGGAAATCACAAAAGGAATAAAAATTGTATATAATCAGGAAGAAGCTTTTAGAAATGCTGATTTTATTTACGCAAAAAATTGGAGCAATTACAACGATTACGGGCAAATAACCAGCGAAGATCCTACTTGGACCATAGGCAAAAGACAGATGGATTTAACCAATAATGCTAAATTCATGCATTGTTTACCCGTTCGACGAAACATGATCGTTACCGATGAAATATTGGATAGTGAAACCTCAATTGTTATTCCTGAAGCCAATAATCGTATCTATTCGGCTCAAACAATTCTTACGAAAATTCTGGAAGAACTAACATAAACAACAATACTATAGTATTAATTTTATTAATTTCACCATGAATAAAAACCAATTAACTATTATTAAAATTGGAGGGAATGTAATCGATAACCCGGAAGTCCTTTTCCGATTTTTGCAGGATTTTTCCACCTTAAAAACTCCTAAAATTTTAGTTCACGGGGGAGGAAAAGCTGCAACAAGATTGGCAGTAAAATTAGGTGTTGAATCAATAATGATTGATGGAAGAAGGGTCACTAATGAAGAAATGCTTGATGTGGCAATTATGACGTATGCCGGACTTTGCAATAAAAAAATTGTTGCTCAGCTTCAAGGTTTTAATAATTCTGCGATTGGACTTACAGGTGCTGACGGAAATTCAATATTTTCACAAAAAAGAGAAAATAGCACAAATGATTACGGATTTGTGGGAGATGTAATCGGGATAAATTCCGAATGGATTAAAAAATTACTAGATTCAGGAATAACACCTGTCTTCTGTGCCATTACGCATGATAAAAAAGGACAATTGCTTAATACCAATGCTGATTCCATAGCCCAATCTCTTGCTGTAGGTCTATCTTCTCTATATAACACGACCTTGCTCTATTGTTTTGAAAAAATGGGGGTTTTACAAGATATTGAAGATGATACTAGTGTAATTGAAAGCATAAATTATAATTCCTATCAAAATTTGAAAACGAACAATATTATCCATTCCGGTATGATCCCGAAGCTCGATAATTGTTTCGAAGCCCTTGCACAAGGAGTAGAAAATATTATTATATCCAATCCGGAAATAATTAGTAACCCTAATCAATTACATACTCGTATCACTTTATAAAAGTTTTATGAAAACAATCAAACAACTGACTTTAGAAGCTATTGACCTTCTAAAAAATTTAATTTCAACTCCTTCATTTTCAGGAGAAGAACACCATACTTCTTTATTGATTGAAGCCTGGTTTACGCACAACAATATTCCATATAAAAGGGAAAATAATAATGTATGGGCTTATAATAAGTATTTTGATGAAAGCAAACCCAACTTACTCTTAAATTCCCATCAAGATACTGTTTTCCCAAATAAGGAATATACACACAATCCTTTTGAAGCTATAGAGAAAGACGGAAAAATATTCGGTTTAGGTTCCAATGACGCCGGCGGCTGTTTGGTTTCACTTTTAGCTGTATTTACCTATTTTTATTCTCATAAAGACTTAAAATATAATTTAATTATGGTGGCTTCTGCTGAAGAAGAAAATAGCGGTGCCAAAGGTCTAAACAGTGTTTTAAAACATTTACCTACTCTAGCATGTGCCATTATTGGAGAGCCGACGCTTATGCAATTAGCCATTGCCGAAAAAGGATTACTCGTGTTGGATATTATCGTAAAAGGAACAGCCAGTCATGCTGCTCACAATAATCCGAATAATTCTATTTACAATGCTTTGCCAGTAATTGAATGGTTTAAAGACTATTCTTTTGAAAAAATATCAGAAGTTTTAGGTCCCATGAAAATGACTGTATCTCAAATTGATGCAGGAAAACAGCATAATCTTGTCCCGGAACAATGTAGGTTGGTGATTGACATACGCGTAAACGATTGTTATACAAATGAAGAAATATTTTCAATCATTGATAAAAACTTATCGTCTGAAAAAGTTTTAATTACACCCAGGTCTTTGAAACAAAAATCTTCCTCTATACCTAAAACTCATCCCTTAGTTTTAGCCGGCATTGAATTAGGGAGAGAAACCTACGGTTCCCCCACTCTTTCAGATCAGGTGGTGTTAACATGTCCTTCTTTGAAAATGGGGCCAGGAAATTCTCTACGATCTCATACTGCCGATGAATATATTTTCCGTGAGGAAATAGAAGAGGCCATACCTCTTTATATCGAACTATTAAATAAAACTCTCTTATAGTACTATAATTATATTAAAATTTTTAAAATGAAACTTTGGGAAAAAGGTATATCAACCGATAAGCGAATTGAGTTATTTACAGTAGGAAATGACAGAGAACTTGATGTCGTTTTAGCAAAATACGATGTGTTAGGCTCTTTAGCGCAAGCAAAAATGTTAGGTAAAGTAGGACTAATATCGGAGAAAGAAAAGCAAGATCTTGTAAATGCTTTACATGAAATTCTCAAGGATATTGACAATAAAACTTTCCAGATTGAAGATAAATTTGAAGATGTACATTCGAAAATTGAATTCTTATTGACCGAAAAGGTTGGCGAGGCTGGAAAAAAGATTCACACTGCTCGCTCTCGAAATGATCAAATCTTGGTTGATATGCATTTATTTTTAAAAGATGAATTACAAATTATTAAAAATCAAACCCGCGCACTTTTTGATCTTCTGATGGATCTAGCTGAAAAAAATAAAAATGTTTTACTACCGGGATATACTCATTTTCAAATCGCTATGCCTTCTTCTTTTGGCATGTGGTTTTCAGCTTATGCAGAAAGTTTAATTGACGATATAATTTTAATAAACGCTGCTTTACGAATAATAGATCAAAACCCACTAGGATCAGCAGCGGGATATGGAAGCTCTTTTCCTATTGACCGAACATTTACTACAAAAGAATTAGGTTTTAATACCTTAAAGTTCAACTCCGTTGCTGCACAAATGAGTCGAGGAAAATCGGAAAAAACAACTGCCTATGCCCTTAGCAGTTTAGCCGGTACTTTATCCAAGTTAGCGATGGATGTAACCTTATACTCCAGCCAAAATTATAATTTTCTTTCTCTCCCTTCACGCCTAACTACAGGTTCCAGCATTATGCCTCATAAAAAAAATCCAGATGTGTTTGAATTAATACGAGGAAAATGCAATAAGATACAGTCCTTACCCTATGAGCTAACTTTGATAACAAATAACTTACCTAGCGGTTATCATAGAGATTTTCAATTATTGAAAGAAGGAATCATACCGGGAATACAAAATATTAAGGCATGCTTAGATATGGCTCATTATTCTTTACAAGATATTCAAGTAAAGGATAATATCCTTGATGATCCTAAGTATGATTATTTATTTACTGTTGAGGAATTGAATGAATTAGTTTCTCAAGGTATTCCTTTTCGAGATGCTTATAAGTTAATAGCTCAACAAGTGGAAGAAGGAACTTTTCAATCTTGCAAAAAAACTTCGCATACCCATGAGGGAAGCATTAATAACCTCTGCCTTGAAGAAATTAAAATGAAAATGGAAAGCAATTGGAACACATATTAAAAGAAAAATTGTAGTACTATTAATGAAACAATAGATATAATTATCCATAGGATTCCCCCTAACAAGAAAGGCTCTATTCCTACTTTTTTTATTGATTTTAAATTTAAGTTTGCTCCAATGAAAAATAATGTTAGAGTTAACCCTTTTTTAGCTGCCCCTACTAACCAATGATTTATCTGGAAAAATACCGGAAAGTATTTTGGCATATAGGTATTAGCTATAATTGCTAAAAGAAACAAGAAAATGAAATATGGAATTTTTATCTTCTTACTCTTGTCCTCTTTACCTTCTTTGAAAGCAATAAGTGTTACAAAGGATAAAGGGATAATCCATAGGGCTCTTTCCAATTTAACCATGGTTGCAATTTCTAATGCTTTTGCTCCGTAATGTTGTGCTGCTCCTACCACGGAGCTGGTATCATGTATGGCCAATGCAGACCAATAACCGAATTGCTCTTGTGTAAGGTGAAATATATGTCCTAATACAGGGAACACGAATAAAGCTATTGAATTTAAAATAAATATGGTCGCCATTGAAAGGGTTGTCTCCTCTTCATCTGCATGAATAAGTGGAGATATTGCTGCAATTGCGCTCCCTCCACAAATAGCCGTGCCGGAAGCTATTAAAAAGGCTATTTTTTTATTAATATGAAGCAGCCGACCTACCGTTATTCCAATTAGTAATGTGATACAGATAGATGCTATAGTAAAAATCAACCCTTCTTTACCCACTTTTATAGCTGTCACTAAATCCATTCCAAATCCTAAACCAATAATAGATAATTGTAAAAGATAACGGGTAATTTTTTTAGTGGATTTAGGATAGGGATTTCCTGCTATAAAGGAAAATAATATACCTAATAATAATGCTAAAGGGGTATCTATAGTAAAAATAAGACAGGATAAGCTTAAAAGTATAAATATTATTTTTTTTCCATTAGTGAAGAATGATAATAACTTATTTTTAGTTTTCGGTTGATTCATCAGACAAATATCAATAAATATATATAGATAGCCCTATGAAAAAAAGTTATTATTTATAACTAAAAGTTATAATGGGTCGTAGCAAATTTTATAAATAGATCTGAATTCCCTTGAGGAACTCCTTGATTGTAAACAAAATAAAACCATCGTTCAATATTGATCCCCTCAATATCAATGACTTGAAATTCTCCATTTTTTATTTCTTTATTTATAGCAGCTATAGAAACAAATCCGATACAATTCGCGTGGGTCAAATACGATTTAATTCCTTCAGTGCTTCCTAAATGCATAGCAATATTCAAGTCTTTTAACAATATGTTTTTAGATTGAAAAGCATCCCTTATAATATCAAGGCTTCCTGACCCCAATTCTCTTAATACTAAAGGAATAGTCTTTAATTCTTCTAAAGATAAAGATTCTCTGGTAGAGATTTCTTGAGAAGTGTGAGCAATAGCTATAATTTCATCTTGTAAAAATGGGATATACTTAAGTTGTTTATTCGAAGGTTTCCCTTCAACCAATCCCAATTCAATTTTTTTCTCAATAAGATACTTTTCAATATCCCTCGTGTTAGCAGTTATAAGAGACATTTTGATTTTTGGATGCATGGAATGAAATTGCGACATAAGTGCCGGAAGTAAATACTGACCTAAAGTGGTACTTGCTCCTAATTGAAAAGTACCGGAAAAATTATTTTTTAACAAATCAAAATCGAATCTAATTTGCTTGTAAATGTCTATAATTTTTTCTGAGTGAAACAATAATAATTTACCTGCATCTGTAAGCTCTATTTTATTTCCCTTTCGAAGAAATAGCGTCATGTCATATTCAGTCTCCAATTCCTTTATATTTTTAGTAACTGCCGGTTGAGATATATAAAGTTCTTCGGCTGCCTTGGTAAAACTTAAGTTTTTTGCTACAGAATAAAATATTTTCAAACGGACATCTGACATAATAAGACTGTTTTTATAAGGTATTTTGCTCTATATCTATCAATGATTTTAGTTAAATAAATATAAATGTAAAATAATATAAGTTATTCATCTATTTTTCTCATTTTATTTACAATTAACTAGTTAATTTATAATGGAATAATTTTTGTTTTTATTTACTAGTTATAAAATTATATTATCAATTTAAAAATAGACCTAAAAAACCAAATTATGAAACAAATTAGAAAAATTTTATTAGCTTTTGTTATAATGGGTACCTTAAGTTTTTCATTGACATCATGCAAAACAGAACCTAAAGATTCTGACTTAGTTACCAAAGCAAAAGCAGTGTTACCGGAAGGAGTGAATATAGATGTAAAAAAAGGAGTGGCAACACTTTCAGGTGAATATAATGATGATAATGCAAAACAATCTACTGAAAATGCCGTTAAAGCTATTCCGGGTATTAAATCTGTTGAAGACAATGCAACCATTAAAGAAACTGCTAGTAGTGTAGAAGTCTCTGCAGATTCCGTTTTAGAATCTAAAGTAAATGATGTTTTAAAAGGATATACAGGGGTTACTGCTGATGTAAATGACGGAATAGTTACTCTTAACGGAGAATTAAATAGAAGTGAATTACCAAGACTTATGCAAGCTATCAATGCCTTACAACCAAAAAAAATAGAACAGAAATTATTACTTAAATAAAATAAGATGGCTTTACAAGATAAATATGCAGAATTAATTTCCAAAGCAAATAGTTTAGGTATTACAAATCTTTCCGTAAAAGAGCAAAATAACGTTCTTTATATTGACGGAGAAGTTCCAAACGGAGAATCTAAAGATCAACTTTGGTCAGTATATAATAAAATTGATCCCGATTTTAGATCAGGAGATCTTATTTTGAACGTAAATGTATCGCCGAATGCTCCTTCTTCCAAATATAAGGTGATTACTCAAAGCACCAATTTAAATATAAGGAAAGGACCGGGTACCGATCAACCTATAATAGGTAAGGCAGCTCACCAATCTACGGTAACTTATTTAAGCAAGTATAATGATGATTGGTATTTGATACGATCTGAAGATGGGACTGAAGGATATTGTAATACAGAATATTTAACAGCGATATAAAATTTAGCATACATTTTAAATAATTATATTAGGGTTTGAATTAATTTTCATTCCCTTTTTTGTTTATTTTTTTATAGAAAATTATACTAATTACATACTAACAATCTATATACACAATAGATTGTTTTATAACTATATAATAAAGTGAATTATTCAAATTATTAGATTGCAAAAGTATTTTAGTTTTGCTATTTATATATTTTTAATAAGAGTTTTAATCTAATATGTTTACATTTGGATAAGAAAATTAATCTTAGAAATTGATTTTTGCTATGGCTTTTTATCCAATATTTTTTATTTAATTCTCTCTATGATTATTCTTATATGTAAAATAGTTGTAGAAATAATTAATTAAGATTTACTAATATCATCAACTTATTACTTAACAATAGAAAATATAATTATTTTAATACCATATTTTTAATGAATTTATTTGAAAAACAATATCAAGAAATTATAAATTTCTTACATTT
>CALYQD010000014.1 GCA_945280365.1 uncultured Apibacter sp. | reverse complement strand
CTTCCGATTTTTTATTACTATCTTCGTGCAACCACGGCTAAGCCAGTGCATGGAATTAATGAAGAATACTTTAATTTCAAGTATCGAGAAACCCTGCGCAGCCAGGGCAGAATGCACACCAGTTTTAAATACGACCGCACCGGCCGCCTGACCGGCAAACAGACCAAACGTCCGGGAGCTGGCATCATACTGGATCGCAGCTACAGCTACGACAATCTGAACCGGCTGGCAGGCAAACAACACAACCGACAGCGACAGAGTGATTACCGCTACGACGTGACCGGTCACTATGATTATCACCATCAGATTGAAAAACTTCAAAAAAGAAAAATCTTAATTGAGATTGATTTCAATGCAAATTATACAACCCTGCATTAAAAGAAACATCCTGAAGGATATCAATTTAGGAAGATAACGAACAACACTAAACTAAGACTTTTGAAGAACTAGAAAATATTTTAATTCACTACTTTTATTATTCTCCTGATATTAAATCTATTTTACACCTATTATTTTATCTAATATGTAATTTAAATCCTTGTACAGTTAGTATTAACAAAACAATTAATTACATTGATATATGAAACTATCATTTAATTTCTTAAATATTTAATTGAATTCTATATAAAATAAATAGCAATTTTTGTTTAAAAATTAATTTTTCTAAACTATATAAAGCTAGTATAACTATAAAAAAGTACTTTACTATATATTAATATAATCATTAACAAAGTTGTAAGATATTTATTTTAATTATTGCATAAAATACTTCCTTTTAAAAAATTATTTAAAAAATTCACATTAATAATTATGTAAATTAACTATTTTATTATAAATATTAATTTATTTTTTTATTTATAGGAATATTATTTCAATATATTATTTAAACAAACAATATATAAAAAAATAATGATTATTTATAACTAATTACCAACTAAAATCCAAATAAAATATAATAATTCAAGATAACTATGTTTTATTTTATAATATATTATTATAATATAAAATAATTTTATATATTTGCCACCTATTAACAATTATATATGTATATCTATGAAAAATATGAGAATTAAGTATAAGTGAAATTTATTTATTTGTAAGAATCAGTTCCTAAATTAATTATTAGGGTAAAACGCTCCTTTATATTCTAATTATTCTATTTTATTGTATGATAATTTGAATACATATAATTTAATTTGATTAAACAATATTTTATTTTAAATACAAAACACCTTTGATTATGTTAAACATTAAACTTTTTCTGCTAGTAGCAATAGCTCTTTTATCCTCTTATGTGATAAAGGCGCAAGATATTTCAGAAAATACAGCTCGTAAAATAGCGAGTAATTTCTTAAAATTAAAATCAATTGATCCTTTAAAAAAATCCAACAAGGAATTAAATTTAATTAATATTACACCGTTAATTAATAAAAAGTATAATGGCTTCTATTTGTTCAAAATAGCGGATGGAAATGGATTTTGTATTGTTTCAGCTGAAAGCGCGAGTCATCCAATTTTAGCTTATTCTACAAATTCTAACATAAAGATTAGTAAAAATATTTCTCCTGAATTTTTAAGTATATTAAATAATTACCAAGCTAACAGTGAGAAATTAAGAAGGAATTATTTAAAAAAATCTGTTGATAAGAATAGTGAATTAATAAAAAAAGAATGGGAAGAATTGCTTTCTGATAATTACAATTCTAACTCAAAAATTCTAACCAACCGAGTATCTACTAATTCATCAATGCCTATTAAAATAGAACCTCTTATAAAGACAAACTGGGATCAATCTCCATTGTACAATAAATATACTCCCTTCACCTATGAATCAGAACCAACATTCACTGGGTCTGCCGCAACAGCTATGGCTCAAATTATGAAGTTTTGGAACTATCCAAGTACAGGTAGAGATTCTATAACCTACCAAATACCTTCTTCATATTTTTATTATTTTTATAATTGGAGATGGAAAAAATTAAGTGCAAATTTCCAAAAAACTACATATCAGTGGAATAAAATGCCTATAGCACTTTCAAATTACTCTTCAGATGAACAGATTGATGCAGTTGCAACTCTAATGTCACATGCTGGTATATCTGTAGAAATGGTTTATGGGCCTGTAGGATCTGGAGCTTTTAGTGAAAAAGTACCTAATGCTTTAAAAAAATATTTTAAATATAGTCCAGATGTTCAACTAAAAGATAGATCAAATTATAATTCTGATGAAGAATGGTTAAATTTGATTAAAGGGCAAATTTCAAAGGGATATCCAGTTTATTTTTCATCTATATGTCCTGATGCTGAACATGCTTATATAGCCGATGGATATGATGAAAGAAACTTAGTTCATCTTAACTTAGGATGGAGTGGAGAAGCCAATGGCTATTATTTAATTAATGAACTTAGAGGCTACTCTTCCAGCCAGTTAGTAGTAATAAATATTTATCCTTCAGAATTTAACTGCACTGCCCCATCTGGGTTCTCTACTTCTGATACATCTACTAATAGTGCTACCCTTACATGGAATAGTGATAACAATGATCAATTTTATAAAATTCAATTTAAAATAAAGAATGATAGCCTTTGGACTGTCGCCTCAGAGAAAACAAAAGGTTCTTCTTTCGTTTTATCAAACTTAAATGCTAATACTCAATACATTGCGCAAATAAAGGCTATTTGCGATACAATTCACTCCGTATCAAGCAATTTCATTGAGACATCATTCCAAACCAAATCAATTGCTACCCCTCCGCAAATATCATGTATCAATAATTTTGAGCCAAATAATTCCTTTGATGAAGCTCATTCAATAAAAGTTGATTCTACATATCAAGCAGGAATTGGGACTTCAACTGATGTAGATTATTACAAATTCACTATTACCAAAAATTCTAATATAGTCATATCACTTAAAAATCTAAAAAAAGATTATGATTTAAAATTATATAACAATAATAAAGATGAAATTGGACAGGGAATTGCTGGTAATACAACAGAAGAAAATATTAAAGTTGATAATATTTTACCTGGCACTTATTACATAAAAGTATACGGATATGAAGGAGCATTTGACACCTCAACATGTTATGAATTAAAAGTTAACTCTTCTTTTTCAAGCCCTTCTTGCAGTAACAATTATGAACCTAATGAATCTTTTGAAGAGGCTTATCCTATAAGTACATATACAACTTATTATGCAGGTATAGGATCAGCTAATGATCAAGATTATTATAAATTTACTATAAACGAAAATACAGATGTATCCATAAGTCTTCAAAATGCTAATTTTATTAATGAATTTACCCTTTACGATTCATCTAAAAAAGTTATTGGAAATGATACATCTGATGATATTAACAAAGTAATCAGCGCTAAAGATTTACCTTCAGGCACATATTATATTCATATAAAAGGTAATTTATATCCATATGAATGTTACAGCCTATTTGTAGATACTCAAACATCTCGAAATTCGTGTATTAATAATTATGAATCCAATGATTCTTTTGATAATGCAATTGACATTAAAGTAGGTAATGTTTATTCTGCAGGAATAAGCACTTCTAACGATCTTGATTATTATAAATTTAGCATTGACAATAAATCTAATGTAACTGTTAGTCTGCAAAATATTTTTGCAAATTATGAATTGAAAATTTTTAATTCATCTAAAACTGAAATCGGCAGTAAATATAATGAGGATAAAAGTGACGAGATTATTACTATTAACGATCTAGAACCGGGTATATATTATGTTCTAATTCAGGGTGTAAATGGTGCATTTAATGCTTCACAATGTTATAGTTTGTTAGTGAATGCAATCTCTTCTGTTACGTCATGTATTAACAATTATGAATCTAATGATTCCTTTGATGAAGCTCATTTAATAAAAGTTGATTCTACATATCAAGCAGGAATTGGGACTCCAACTGATAAAGATTATTACAAATTCACAATACAAGAAAGTTCCGATTTGGTTATTCAACTTCAAAATCTTCCTAAAAATTATGACTTAAAACTATATGATAATTTAGGATACGAAATTGATAAAAGCACTAATAAAGGTAATATTAGTGAAAAAATTGAAGCAAAAAACTTACCTGCCGGAGATTATTATGTATACGTTTATGGATATAACGGAGCTTTTGATACGGAAAACTGTTATACTTTAAATGTTGGTGCATCTACAGCAAAATCTTTATGTAGCAATAATTATGAACCTAATGATTCTTTTGAATCCGCCTATCCGATTAGAAATATTTTGACTTATTCTTCAGGTATTAGTTCTCCTGAGGACCATGATTATTATAAATTTTACATAGGAATAAATGCTGATGTACGTATTATCTTAGAAAATCTTCCATACGATTACGATCTAAAACTTTACGATTCTTCAAAAATTGAAATAGGAAGTAGCTCTAATAACAATACAAATAAAGAAATAATTAATGCAAAAAATCTCAAACCAGGTGTATATTATGTACATGTGTATGCAAAAGATAAATCATTCGATCCAACGAAATGTTACGACTTAAGTGTTAATTATCAACCTGCACAAAAAGATATAAATGGTAATACTGAGAATTCTGTCATTTTATATCCTAATCCTGTTCAAGATATTATAAATTTAAAAAATTTAGATGGATTGAATATAGATAAAGGTAAAATCACAACTTTTACTATACTAGATAGAAATGGGCGGACTGTTAAAATTCTACCAATTAAGGCTGAAAATGAAATAACTATAAATGTTTCTGATCTGCCTCCAAATCATTATATCTTACAAATAAATGGACATAATTACAGATTTATCAAAAAATAATAACGTTTAAATTATAAAAAACCGAAAGAAATATCTTTCGGTTTTTTTTGTTTTCCACCTATCGATTTAAGCATATAATTAATAAAATTAAATTTTATTAATTTAATATATAATTTTATTTATATATATTATTATAATATTTATTATATAATTATATATGTTATCTAAATATAATTTGTTAAATTTGAATAACAATTAATTTTAAAAACAAAAAATATCTATGAATTAAATTATATTCTCTTTTAAAATATATTTTTATATAGTATAAAAATATTTAACAATATTATTATCTTTTTAAAAGATATAATAAAATACAAATGCACCCTTACTTTCTATAATTTCATGGATGATCTTTCCGGTTATATAGAATGGCACACATTCTTACTACAATTTTATTTTACAATTTTTTATAAACATTTATTTATTATTATGAATTTAAAATCTATTCTTTTAGGTATAACTATATTTATATCTTATTTATTCCATGGGCAGGATATATCTGAAAAAACAGCCCGCATTGTTGCTAATAACTTTTTAAATCAAAAAACTATAAAAAAAAGTTCTAACAATGAAAAATTAATTAATATCACCGCTCGTATTGATAAAAAATACGACGGATTTTACATTTTTAATAGTGAAAATGGTTTTTTTATTATTTCTTCACAAAGTGAAAACCATCCGATCTTAGCTTATTCTTTGGACTCTTCAATACCTGTTGGCGAAAAACAATCTCCCGAATTTTTATATATTCTTAATGAATACCAGGCAGCTAATGAATACTTAAGAAATAATAAGATAAAAAAAATAAACAATGATGAAAGTATTTTAATAAAAGATGAATGGAATGCTTTACTTAATGGAAGGCAGTTACCTTCAAAAAATAGTGATGCTAAATCTGAACCGGCATTTGTATTACCTTTGATTAAAACAAAATGGAATCAGTGGCCATTATATAATAAGTTTGTTCCTAAAACTTACGAAAATTATGATTGTCCAACCGGATGTGTCGCAACAGCAATGGCTCAACTCTTGAAGTATTGGGATTACCCAACAAAAGGAAGGGGTAATCATACTTACCAAATTTCTAATTATTATTATGATTGGAAAGGAAAAACGTTAACTGCTAACTTTGAAAATACTACTTATCAGTGGAATAAAATGCCTACTTCACTTACCAATAGTTCCTCTACAGGAGAAGTAGACGCGATAGCAACATTAATGCTTCATGCAGGTATTTCAGTAGATATGATCTATAGTCCAAATGGTTCGGGCGCATATAGTTCTGATGTTCCTGATGCATTAGTAAAATACTTTAGTTACAGTACTAATATAAAGTTGAATGATAAATTTTATTTTAATAATACAGAATGGATAAACATTATAAAAAGTCAATTATCAAAAAATTATCCCATTTATTATTCAGGATTTTCTTCGACTGGTGGACACGCTTTTATTGCAGATGGATATGACACTGATAACTTAATCCATTTTAATTTCGGTTGGGGAGGCAAATCTGATGGATATTATCAAGCATCTAATCCAGTTGGTTACACATCAAGGCAAGCTATTATTATAAATATTTATCCTGATGAAAAATATTGTCAAACTCCTTCTTATCTTTTAACTTCCAATCTCACCAGTACTAGTGTTACCTTAAATTGGAAATCAATTTCCGGGGTTGAAAATTACACAGTAGAATATAAGGCAAATACTGATACTACATGGAAGGTAGCTACTACCACAGCTAATGCATCTTATACTCTTACCGGACTAAGAGCAAACACCTCATACGATTGGAGAGTAAAAGCTAATTGTTCTTCTGAAAATAGTTCTGACTATGCTCAAGATGAATTTAAAACTTTATCAGATTGTTCTACACCTGAAGGACTAAAAGCTTCTTACCTATCTACTAACAGTGCTCTTCTAAATTGGAAGGCAATACCAAATGTTCAAAATTATACGATAGAATATAAAGCTAATAATGATACTCAATGGAATATAGCTGCTACTACATCAGAAAATTATTACACTCTTTCCGGATTAAAAGCAAACACCTCATACAATTGGAGAGTGAAAGCTAATTGCTCCTCAGAAAGTAGCTCCAGCTATATACAAAATGAATTTACCACTTTATTAAATGACGTATATAATTATGAGCCGAATAATTCTTTTGATACGGCTTATCCTATTGATTGCAATATTACCTATTCAGCTGGTATTGATAGTCGAGTGGATGTAGACTATTATAAATTTACTATTACTAAAGTATCCAATATAATAATTACTTTACAAAATCTTCCTAAGAATTACGATTTAGTTTTATATGATTCAGATAAAAATTATATCGCCAGCAGTACCCGTAAAGGTAAACTCGATGAATTTATTGTTCTAGATAATTTAGAAGCAGGAACTTATTATGTATATGTTTATGGATATAAGAATGCTTATAAAGACAAAAAATGTTATGATTTAACTGTATATAATAAGACTCCTGACAAAAATATTAATAACGTCGATTTGTATTCTGATTTAAGTAATGAGAAAAATAAAAACTCTATAGTTATATATCCAAATCCTGTAACAGATATTATAAATATTAAAGGAATAGCTTCTGATTTACAAAAATCTACCACAGTAACTATACATGATAGAAATGGAAATGTAGTAAAAACTCTTCAAATAAATATAGAAGAAACCATCTCTATAAATGTATCAGATTTACCTCCAAATCATTATTTCTTACAGATTCAAAGTAAAATTTACAGGTTTATTAAAAAATAAAAATTTTTTATAAAGCAAAAAAAACGAAAGAAATATCTTTCGTTTTTTTTGCTTTTCACCTATCAATTTAAGCATATAACTAATAAAATTAAATTTTATTAATTTTACATACAATAATTTAATTAATATATGATTATAACATTTATCATATTGTTTTATATATTAACTAAATATAATTTTGTTAAACTTGAACTATAATTAATTATTAAAATATCAAATGCTTATGAATTAAATTATACTATCTTCTAATACATATTTTTATATTACATAAAAATTTTTCAATTTTATTATTTATTTAAAAGATATAATAAAATGCAAATGCTCTTTAACTTTCTATAACTTCATGGATGGATGGATGATCCATCCAGTTATATGAAATGACACTTATTCTTATTACAATTTTATTTTACAATTTTTATTAAACATTTATTTATTATTATGAATTTAAAATCTATTCTTTTAGGTATAGCTATATTTATATCTTATTTATTCCATGGGCAGGATATATCTGAAAAAACGGCCCGTATTGTTGCTAATAACTTTTTAAATCAAAAAAATATAAAAAAAACTTCTAACAATGAAAAATTAATTAATATTACCGCTCGTATTGATAAAAAATACGACGGATTTTACATTTTTAATAGTGAAAATGGTTTTTTTATTATTTCTTCACAAAGTGAAAACCATCCGATCTTAGCTTATTCTTTGGACTCTTCAATACCTGTTGGCGAAAAACAATCTCCCGAATTTTTATATATTCTTAATGAATACCAAGCAGCTAATGAATACTTAAGAAATAATAAGATAAAAAAAATAAACGATGATGAGAGCATTTTAATAAAAGAAGAATGGAATGCTTTACTCAATGGAAGACAATTATCCTCAGCTAAAAATAATACAAATAAAAGTGATGCTACTGATCCGGCATTTGTATTACCCTTGATTAAAACAAAATGGAAACAACGACCATTATATAATAAACTTGTTCCTAAAACTTATGAAAATTATGATTGCCCTACCGGATGTGTTGCAACTGCGATGGCTCAACTCATGAAGTATTGGGGTTACCCGAAAAAAGGAATGAGTAATCATACTTACAAAATTTCTAGTAAATATTATGACTGGAATGGAAAAACATTATCTGCTAACTTTGAAAATACTACTTATAAATGGAGCAATATGCCTACTTCACTTGACGATAGTTCATCAAAAGAAGAAGTAGATGCAGTAGCAACATTAATGCTTCATGCAGGTATCTCAGTAGATATGATCTATGGGCCAAATAGTTCGGGTGCATATAGTTCTGATGTTCCTAATGCTTTAGTAAAATATTTTAGATATAATTCGGATCTAGATATGGAATCTAAAATTGATTATGACAATACAGAATGGATTAAACTTATAAAAAGTCAATTATCAAAAAATTATCCAATTTATTATAAAGGTTCTTCCTCAAAAGGTGGACACGCTTTTATTGCAGATGGATATGACACTGATAATTTAATCCATTTTAATTTCGGTTGGGGAGGCAAATCTGATGGATATTACCAAGCATCTAATCCAGTTGGTTACACATCAAAGCAAGCTATTATTATAAATATTTATCCTGGAGAAGATTATTGCTCAAAACCTTCCGGCCTATCAACTTCCAATTTAGCAAACTATAATATTACCCTAAATTGGAAATCAATTTCTGGAGTTGAAAATTACACAGTAGAATATAAGGCAAATACTGATACTACATGGAAGGTAGCTACTACCACAGCTAATGCATCTTATACTCTTACCGGACTAAGAGCAAACACCTCATACGATTGGAGAGTAAAAGCTAATTGTTCTTCTGAAAATAGTTCTGACTATGCTCAAGATGAATTTAAAACTTTATCAGATTGTTCTACACCTGAAGGACTAAAAGCTTCTTACCTATCTACTAACAGTGCTCTTCTAAATTGGAAGGCAATACCAAATGTTCAAAATTATACGATAGAATATAAAGCTAATAATGATACTCAATGGAATATAGCTGCTACTACATCAGAAAATTATTACACTCTTTCCGGATTAAAAGCAAACACCTCATACAATTGGAGAGTGAAAGCTAATTGCTCCTCAGAAAGTAGCTCCAGCTATATACAAAATGAATTTACCACTTTATTAAATGACGTATATAATTATGAGCCGAATAATTCTTTTGATACGGCTTATCCTATTGATTGCAATATTACCTATTCAGCTGGTATTGATAGTCGAGTGGATGTAGACTATTATAAATTTACTATTACTAAAGTATCCAATATAATAATTACTTTACAAAATCTTCCTAAGAATTACGATTTAGTTTTATATGATTCAGATAAAAATTATATCGCCAGCAGTACCCGTAAAGGTAAACTCGATGAATTTATTGTTCTAGATAATTTAGAAGCAGGAACTTATTATGTATATGTTTATGGATATAAGAATGCTTATAAAGACAAAAAATGTTATGATTTAACTGTATATAATAAGACTCCTGACAAAAATATTAATAACGTCGATTTGTATTCTGATTTAAGTAATGAGAAAAATAAAAACTCTATAGTTATATATCCAAATCCTGTAACAGATATTATAAATATTAAAGGAATAGCTTCTGATTTACAAAAATCTACCACAGTAACTATACATGATAGAAATGGAAATGTAGTAAAAACTCTTCAAATAAATATAGAAGAAACTATCTCTATAAATGTATCAGATTTACCTTCAAATCATTATTTCTTACAGATTCAAAGCAAAATTTACAGGTTTATTAAAAAATAATAATTTTTATAATACTAAAAAAACCGAAAGAAATATCTTTCGGTTTTTTTATTTTGCAATCTAATCATGTCTTTTATTTTTATCGAAAAAATAGAGCATTATACCTATTCCTATTATACCTAATCCAATAATACTTTCTATTGGATGATTCTTAAAGGTAAAATATAATATATAAAAGCTAAACAGTAAAAAGGTGATTGGTAATAGTAAAAAAACGTTGCTTTTAAAAAAGACACGATCTTTTTTCTTTAAAAATAAGGAAGTACTTACCGCTGTCGTTGAAAGCAACTGGAGTACAAAAGCGGTATATATGAAAATTTCTTCAAATTTACCACTCAAAATAATAATAATACTAATCAACGTATGTGCTGCTATCGCCCATATGGGTATTTTATTTTTATTTTCTTTACCTAAGGATCGCCATAAATGATTTTCTTTAGCTGTTGCTTGAGTTACTCTAGACCCTACCCATAAATTAGCACTTATAGTTGCAATCAATTGTAAAGCAATAAAATAACTTATCCACTTTACTCCTTTAACACCTAATAAATTATAAAAAGCTATATTTGCGATATCTTCCTTTCCTTCCAATTGTTCAATAGAAGCATTTCTTAAAAACACAAAATTTACCAAGACATAACTTATGGTAACAAAAATAGTTCCGGTAATGATTGCTTTGGGAAGATTTATTTTAGGATTGTCAATCTCCTCCACAATATAAGATGCAGAATTCCATCCTGTATAAGCGTAAGTAACAAATACTAGTGAACTTGCAAAAGTAGGCAACATAATTTCTTGAGTCCACGAAGAATCAAATAATAGTGCATTGGATGAAGACGGCGCAAAACTGATTCCAATGATAACAAGCGAAATAATGAAAACAACTTTCAATAGGGCAAAAGTATTCTGAAAACGACTGCTTACTTTGAGGCTAAAACTTTGAAAAGAAGCAATTACAAGAATAATAAGTATGGCAAAAGTCTTTTCATTTTCTATTCCTAGATATTTAGTCATAGCCAAAGCTGACAAAGAAACCGGTCCTGAAAATCCTACAATTAAGGAAACCCAGCTTGAAACATATCCCATAACCGGATGATAAGTTCTTGAAAGATATATATAATCTCCTCCCGATTGTTTAAAATGAGCACCTAACTCTGCATATATAAAGGCTCCTATTAAAGCTAAAATACCTCCTGCAATCCATAAAAGAAGTAAAGTAATGGTATTATGAAGGTCTGTAATCTGATATCCCAAGCTGGTAAAGACACCGGTTCCAACCATATTGGAAATAACAATAGCTGTTGCTGTTTTCCAGCCAATTTTTTTCATTTTAGTTATTTAATAAAATTCTCTTAAAAATTCATAGTAAGTCTTGCAAACCAATTAGCACCGGTTGTACCCATTTGAACCGGAGCATATTTAAAAACATTATAATATGAATTTTCATAAATTTGTTTATCAGGAAAAACATCAAAAACATTATTTCCGCCAAGTGTAAATACCCAATCTTTATTAATCGTATAAGCAATACTAAAATCGGTTACCAACTTTGGATCATGATGTTGCACGCCTCCAAAAGGGTATCCATCCCTAGTAACTTTCCCAAAATAAGTATTTCTTATTAAAACATTCCATTTGGGTAAGCTGTATGTTAAGCCTAAAGATGCTTTTGCTTTAGGACTCAATGATTCTATAATATTGGTTTGATCCGGTCCAAAATATTCATCTCTATTTCCTTCAAAAACATCCGGGAAATGAAAATCTACTATCTCCGTTTCAGTATAATTTCCTGACAAGCTAATGTCTAAATTTCCTTTTCCTAAGCTTACTTTATAAATAGCGACAACATCAATTCCTTTGGTTTCTGTATCGACTGCATTTGTAAAAAATCGTGCACCTTCCACTCCATAAGATTCAACTTTAGCATTAACAAACTCACTAGTCAGTACAATTCGATCTTTAACTTTTATATAGTAGGCATCTGCCGTAACGTATATTTTATTTGTAGGTTTAAATGTCAAACCTGCGCTCGCATTTATTGATTTTTCTTCTTTAAGCTTTTCAATTCCTAAAGCTTTGGCAAGTTGACTGTCATTAGTAAAAATTCCTTTAGAAACTATGCCAGAACCTGAGTTTGCTATACTTGCAAAAGAATTATTAAAATATTGTTGTTGCAAAGATGGAGCTCTAAATCCATTGCTAAAAGCCCCTCTTACAGCAAAACCATTAAGATATTCATATCTCAGAGCCAATTTTCCTATCAAGGAATTACCAAAATCGGAATAATGCTCATATCTTCCTGCTAAATCACTGGTAAATTTTCCTTTCTTAAAAGCAATATCGGTATAACCGGAAGCATTATTCCTATCTTTTTTTAATGCATTCTGGGGTGAAAATCCTATAAAGCCTTGTGATCCCCCTTCGCCTAATATATCTGAGGGATTTGTTGAAACCGTTATCGGATTTCCAAATTTATCATAACGCATCCAAGAGCCATCCTCTCCTGCCTTAATTTCATATTGTTCATATTTAAATTCTCCTCCAAAGGCAATCGTAAATATTTCATTTATTTTTTTAGAAATATCTAAATTTAATGTATTCTGTAAAAATTCATGTCCTCCTGCTTTGAATTCGGTAGGCGAATGAACACCTAAAGAAGCATTATTAGTTTGGGAGGTTTTATAATCAAATATGTTTTCTCCAAAAGTATTACTAAGGTCTATAAACCAATTATTGTGGTTATATCGTGCACCTGTAGAATTAGAAATATCATATATGTTTGATTTTAATAACGGTTGAAAGCCTACTGGGTATAATTCCGCTACGACATTTTCTTTTTCACTAGGAAGTCTTCTGAATTCCGCTCCTTCTCCCTGCCTTAAACTGGCACCGCCGAAAGAATAAAATTCAATTTTTTCAGATAATGGGTAAATGGCATTTACAAAAAACTGCTGATTTTTGATTTGGGCATCTCCGACCCGAAATCGAAAATCCTTTTGGGAAAGCTTCTTTTCAGCCATAATCTTTTCATCATCTAATCTTGCTTGGTTGGGATCGGACGCAAAATCATAGGCAAAGTTATCTCCAAACTTATCCAGATTATTATCATAGGAACGATTCGTTTTATTTCTTTGGCTCACTACAAATGACAGATTTATACTACCTCCTTGATCTCCCAATTTTGTACCGTAGTTTCCGCTGAAATTATAATTTTCTCCATCATTTCTATTAGTTAACCCATAGGTTACTGACGCTGATCCTCCTTTATTTTTCTTTAAAATAATATTAATAACACCTGCTATAGCATCTGAACCATATTGCGCAGCTGATCCATCACGTAATACCTCTATTTTTTCAATTGAAGACACCGGTATTGCGCTCATATCCGTGCCTACTGACCCATTCCCAACTGTATTTTGATAATTTACTAAAGAAGTTGTATGTCTTCTTTTGCCATTAACTAAAACTAATACCTGATCGGGGCCCATTCCTCGTAAAGTAGCAGGGTCGATATGTTCGGTACCGTCAGAAGAAGATTGTCTAACAGAATTAAAAGAGGGAACTAAATAATTCAATAAATCATTCACTGTTAGTTGTGGAGATGATTTTTCAATTTTCCTGACATCTATTACATCAACTGCGACGGGAGAATTTACCTTAGTACGGTCGGAATTACGACCTCCTACTACCACAATCTCCTCAAGGTCTAATGAATCAACTACCTGCTTTACTTGAGCATTAAAAACATTAGTAAATTCTAAAAGTATACTTACAATTAACAAAGAAACTTTTTTCATTATTTTTCTTACAGTTACTAAATTATATTTTATTGAAACTGTATCAAGAAAAACCAAAAAAGGAAAAAAGAAATTATTCACTAACTAACCAAACAACACACCAACTAGTGAATTACTCATCTTCCCCCATTTAGGGTTGGAATTAGCACCAAGCCCAGTCAGGCCGGTTGCCAAGGTATCATAGGGCCAGTCCCTCCTCCTTTCTTGATAAGCAATGTAAATATACCATTATTTTTATAAAAAAATAATTTTATATTATATATTTTTATCCCGAATGCTAAGGTAGTTATTTTATCTTAAAAAATCTAACTAAAAGAACTATTCCTAATCCGAATAAGGAAATAAATGCAAAAGAAACTTGTAATGAAAATTTTTCTGATAAAAATCCTATACAGGGAGGGCCTAGAAAAAAACCGATAAATCCTATGCTGGTTATTATTGTTAATGCTTGTTCAGGGGAAGTTGTTTTAGAATTTCCGGCTAAGGTATATACTAAAGGAACAATGGCAGATATTCCCAATCCAACAATTATAAAAGAAATAAGAGTGACGATAAGAGAAGGAAATAAAACAGCGCTCATCATTCCAATAAATATTAATATTCCACTATAAGTTAAAGTAATTGTACTGCCAAACTTACGAACAACAAAATCAGAAATAAATCTTCCTGACGCCATAGCTGCCATATAGGCAGTCAATCCATAACCTATATATCTTTTATCTGATTTTACTATAATTTTCATATATTCATTTGACCAGTCGGTCATGGTGCCTTCAGCGACCATAGCAAAAAAAGCTAAAAAACCTAATACTATAAGATAATTATCGGCTATTCTGAATTTTAATGTTGAGTTGCTTTCTTTTGGCTTGTCTTTATCTTCATCTGCTAATAAAAATCTGAAGAATAACAAGGATACTACTATTCCTGTGGAAGAATAGAATATAAAATGTTCAGAAGGCGGAATACTTTTGGCAATCATTATAGCTCCTAACCAAGAGGCAAAAAATCCACCGATACTCCAAGTACCATGCATTGAACCAATAATCTGTCCTTTATAAGATTTCGATACATTAACCGCTTGGGTATTAATGGCTATATTAGTTAGATTCCCTAAAGCACCGTAACATATTAAATTTAATTTCAACTGCCATAATTTTCCGCAAAATCCTATCCCTATTAAGCATATAAAATATAGAATTATACCTATAAGGGTAGATTTTTTACTTCCGATCATTTTAATTAAATGCCCAGCAAAGGGCAAGGTTATCAACGTACCTATTGATAAAAATAACAGTACCAATCCCCAATCAGCATCAGATACTTGTAAGGATGATTTTATGGTAGGAATGCGCGATGCCCAAGTTGCTGAACTTCCTCCAAAGAAAAAGAATAAAAAGGTTACGGCTATTCTGGGCAAATGCTTTTTATTAATCATGACTTATTAAAATATCAAATTTTTATCTAAAAAAAGCCTGCTTGATTGAATCAAGCAGGCTTTCACTTAATTTAATAATTAAAATTTTATTTGCTATTAGGAGATTCATTTTCAACCTCCATCACTTTTATATCAGTGCTATCCTTTTCTTTATTTAAACCTATATATAAGTGATCTCCATCATGAATAGATGAATTAATTATCTCTTCAGCAATTACGTCTTCTACATATTTTTGTATAGCTCTTTTAAGTTGACGAGCACCAAAATTTTTGTCCCAACCTTTTTCTATGATAAATTCTTTTGCTTCCGGCGATAATTCAACTTTATAACCGATTTTAGCTATCCTATCATAAACGTTTGCTAACTCTAAATCTATGATTTTAGAAATATCATTTTTTTCAAGGTTATTAAAAATGATTACATCATCAATTCTGTTCAAAAATTCAGGAGCAAAAGTTCTTTTTAGCGCATTTTCCAGTGTCGATTTAGCTCTGATATCTGAAGAGGATTTTTTGGCAGAAGTTCCAAACCCTACTCCATCACCAAATTCTTTTAATTCACGCGTACCGATATTTGAAGTTAAGATAATTATAGTATTTCTAAAATCTACTTTTCTACCTAGACTATCGGTTACATGTCCGTCATCTAAAATTTGTAATAAAATATTAAATACGTCCGGATGTGCTTTTTCAATTTCATCTAAAAGAATTACTGCATATGGTTTTCTTCTTACAGATTCGGTAAGCTGCCCCCCTTCTTCATATCCTACATATCCTGGAGGAGCTCCTACTAATCTGGAAATAGCAAATTTTTCCATGTATTCACTCATGTCGATTCTGATAAGTGCATCGTCCGAATCGAATAATTCTCTTGCAATAACCTTTGCCAATTGAGTTTTTCCAACTCCTGTAGCTCCTAAAAATATAAATGTTCCTATAGGTCGATTAGGATCTTTTAACCCTGCTCGATTTCTTTGTATGGCTTTAACCACTTTATTAACAGCTTCGTCCTGACCTATAATTTTACCTTTCATTAAATCCTTCATTTGAGCTAATTTTTTAAGCTCTCCTTCTGCTACTCTTTGCACGGGAACTCCACTCATCATAGAAACTACTTCTGCAACATTGTCTTCGGTTACTATCTCTCTATGCTCTCTTGAGGATTTTTCCCATTCTCTCTGTGCATTTGCTAATTTATTTTCTATTTCTTTCTCTGTATCTCTTAATTTAGCGGCTTCCTCATATTTTTGACTCTTTATGACCTTTGTTTTTTCCGCTCTAATTTTCTCAAGTTCTTTTTCATAATTAACAATTTCCTTAGGAACTTTAATATTTTTGATATGAACTCTGGATCCAGCTTCATCTAAAGCATCAATAGCTTTATCCGGCAAGTATCTATCTGTGATATACCTTGTTGTTAGATTTACACAGGCTTTTATCGCCTCATCGGTATAAGTCACATTGTGATGCTCTTCGTATTTATCTTTAATTTGATTCAAAATAATAATAGTTTCTTCCGGTGAAGTTTGTTCAACCATTACTTTTTGAAAACGTCTTTCTAAAGCTCCGTCTTTTTCAATGTATTGTCTATATTCATCTAATGTTGTAGCTCCTATGCATTGGATTTCTCCTCTAGCTAAGGCAGGCTTAAACATATTAGAAGCATCTAGCGAACCTGTGGCTCCTCCAGCTCCTACAATAGTATGAATTTCATCAATGAAAAGAATGATATCTGAATTTTTTTCAAGTTCATTCATTATTGCTTTCATTCTTTCCTCAAACTGCCCCCTATATTTGGTTCCTGCAACTAGACTTGCTACATCTAAGGTAACTACTCTTTTGTTATATAATACTCGGGAAACTTTTTTTTGTACAATTCGTAATGCCAATCCTTCTGCAATAGCAGATTTTCCAACACCTGGCTCTCCTATTAATAAGGGATTATTCTTTTTTCTCCTACTTAAAATCTGTGATACTCTTTCTATTTCCTTTTCTCTTCCTACTACAGGATCTAACCTTCCTTCCATCGCAGCTGCGGTCAAATCTCTACCAAAATTATCCAACACAGGAGTTCTACTTTTTGATTGATTGGATCTTCCTCCTTTGGGTGCTTCGTATTGATTGCCCTCACTAATGCTCTCTTCTTCAGAAAACTCATTGACTGGTTGATCGGTAAAATCCTCTTGAAATTGAAATCTGTACTCTTCCCTCACTGTATTTGCATCTATATTATACTTTTTAAAAATTTGGGTTACAGGGTCACTTTCTATTCTCAATATACATAATAACAAATGTATAGTTTCTATTTCCGGGCTTCTAAAAAGTTTTGCTTCTAAAAAGCTGGTTTTTAATGCTCTTTCGGCAGCTTTAGTAAATGGAATACTACTCCTATCTACTTTTATATTAATGTCTGGTTTATTAAGATTTTCAATTTTTTGTTTTAATTCTCCTAAATCAACATTTAAACTTTGAAGTATGGTTATAGCTTTACTATTACCTTCACGTAAGATACCCAGTATAAGATGTTCTGTACCTAAATGGTCATTACCTAAACGTAATACTTCTTCATTACTGAAGCTTATTACATCTTTTACTTGTTGTGAAAAATTTTCGTTCATGTATGACTTACTGTTCTATATTTAACTATTTTATGATTTGAATCTTGCATTTATCATGCCAGTTTAATTATCGGTTATTTTGTCATATATTTAAGGGATATATAATCTTTTTTTATGATAAATATAACATATTATTTTAAAAAATCATATAAGGCCCATGCTATTTTTCAGGAACGTATATTATTTCTCCACTTTCAAGCTCATAGGCAATACCAACCTTTTTCCCTTTTTTACCCGATGATTTTTCTTGAGAAGGTGTATATTTATTTATTTTATTTCCTTCTTTGGTAATGATTTCCATGTCATCTTTTCCCGGATTTTTGACAATTGTAAAATCTTCTTTTGAAAAGACTTCACTCATATTTAAATTCATCACCATTGCCACCATTAAAGCTACCGCAAATACCATAGCTACATCGAACAAATTTACTATCACACTAAGTGGATCGGTATCTTCTTCTTTTAAAAATCTGTTGATTCTTTTTCTCCTTCTCATTTTAATTTATGTTTCCTGTTGCTATTCTTGCTACATAATCTAAATTATTAACCTCTTTAGCATACCATCTTTGTTTAACTTGTAAGGTTACTAATCCAATGGCACTTACTACTAATCCAACTACAGTGGTAGCAAATACTACTTGCATATTATACGCCATGCCTGAAATATCGCCGGTAGATAATCCAACTAAAGCAGGGCTCATTGCTATTAATGTACCTATTAATCCTAATACAGGACCTAATTTTGCGAGCATTTTTGATAACGACAAATCTTTTTCCAGATCATTTTCGAAATTAGAAATAGTGAAATCCGCATATGCTTCATTAATTGTATTATCCAATAGTGATTTTAAATATTTTATATACAAAGAATTATCTTTTTTTGGCAATGCCATTTGTAGATCTTTTATGGATTCTTGAGTCAGAGTTTCAATTAGAGGATTTACTATTTTATCATTTTTTCTTTTTGTTATAAACTGATTGTAAAAACCTCCTAAGAGAAGCAACGAACGTGCAAATAAAATAAGTAAGATAATGATATCCGGAATTAATAAACTATTTGCTACCCAAAATAATACTTTTGATATAATTTCCATTTTTAGTTACTTTATTTTTATTATTTTTTTAGTTTTAACGATTATTTAATCTTTTTCAATTTCCATTTAATTCTATTTCCTAAAAAGCCTACAATAAAAAAGATAAGAAAAAGTCCTATAGATAAGAATATATATTTTAAGTTTATCGATTCTTCGGACGTTTTATATACTATTTTTCCATCAACCGTTGTAATGAGACCTAAAATACATATCAGTAGGCTAACAATAAAATGTACTTCGAGCCTTATATCAATTTCAGGAATAACTTTTTTGATAAACAAAATTCCCATAATTATAAGCAGGAGGAAAAAAAATGCATAAAGGAATGCTATAGTGAAAAAGCTTCTGCCAGTAAACGTAAAGATAGATTGGGTCAAACCATAGAATATTACTAAAAAGAGCAACAATCCCGGATAATATTTTAATACAATCATGACTAATTTACTTTTTTTCTTTCCAAACAATTCCTTCAATGCGGCAAAACAAAAGGCAAAACATATGGTGGATTCTACGGTTATAAGTACTGACATATTTTGCATCATAACCATATTAGCTAAAAAATCCTCAATCTGTGTTTTAGATTGTTTAATAGCCAAAGGATAAATCAATAATATAAAAGCTGCATACATTACTATCATTATCCCAATCTGTCCTATTTTCCAAAAACTTAGCTTAACCATGCTATTTATCACTATAAGCACCATTAATAGTTGTAGGATTAATTCCATAAGCTCAATTTATTTTATCTTAACCGTTTTTTCTTCTTTTCTTGATATAAATTATAAGTAAAATAATAACAATGCATATGCCTGCGACAATAATAATACTGTTTATATTAGTTTTTTCTGATTTGGAAATACCTTTGGATACTTCTTCTTTTTTCAAAACCATACCATCCTTGTTGGCAGATGTGGATTCTCCTACTTCTATTTTAGTAAGTTGTTGCTTATATTCTGCAGCTTGTTGAGATTCTACCTTATTAGCAATATAATTCTGTAATTTTTTGTTATTCCCTGAAAATCCTGCACCGGAATGTCCAAACTCTTTCACGATCTGTGTATGTAACAAAGCCGTTTGCTTTAGTTGTTCATCAGTTGCCTTCCACATGCCTTTTCTGGATGTTTCTAACATAATCGCCGTTATTTCTTCTAATGCAGCAGGACTAACTTTTTTGAAAAATTCTTTCGTACCCAGATTAGTTTTATCTTTTACATATATATCATAAATTTGATTCCACATTTCGTTATCAATTACTTCAGGCTTCATGACATTCCAACCATAGGTATTGGTCACTACTTCTGTTATATCGGCAGCACTGGAAGCTCCTCCTTTCATTTTTTCTTTTATATATGCCGGATTGAAGATGGTCGTACGTGCTTCTACTCCAATGGCCTCTTTTAATTCCTGCATTTTGAAAGTATTGTGATTTCTATAATCTGCAAAATAAGCATCAGGGTCTTTACCTGTTACATTGCGTATAGCTAAATTCATTCCTCCCATGAATTCATATACATGATCTAAGCTTAAAGCCCCCCAGGTATTACTCTGTCTAGGATGTACAACCATATCTGTATTTTTTAATACAGCTTTCAGTAAACCTTTGTGAAAATTCCCCCAGTTTTTATCACTTCCATAAATTGCTCCCATATTATTTATATAGGTTTCCGCTATTTCTTTTTCATTTTCCCATTTGTCTCCGCTGGTAACCATTTCTTGAATTCCGGTCCCATACATTCCGTTTACTCCACCAAATATACGCTGTGTAGATATTTGTCTTGCCTCTTGAGGAGATACTCCTTCATCTACCAGACTTTTTTCTATATCTAAGGTACTTTGAGCTACTAAATTTTCATATTTTGAATCTTTAGCTGAGGCTGCCATTTCAACCGCTCTGGAAATAAGAGCTAATCGAGAGGCAGCTAGATCACGAAACTGTCCGGATGTTTGTACTACAACATCGATTCGTGGCCTACCTAAAACATCAGAATCGATCAGTTGTAAATCAGATACTCTTCCAAATGCATCTCTTATAGGTTCTACTCCTAACATATATAAAACTTGAGCTATGGTTGTTCCCTCACTTTCAATAAATTCACTACTCCAGAATGTGTAATTTACTTTTTTGGGATAAGTTCCATGTTTGGCTTTATACTGAGCTAAGGTTGCATTTACAAGGTCTTTACCTCTGTCCCATGCTATTTCAGTAGGGGTAGATTCCGCATTAATGGAATATAAATTTTTACCCGTTGGCACTCCATTTGGATTGGCTACGGCATCTCCTCCTGAAGAAGGCTCTATATAACCTCCCGATAAGGCATTAATTAATGATTTAAATTCTAATTCTGGACTTAATTCCAGGTTCTTTTCATATTTTTTTATGTTAGTAATCGTTCGTTCTATTTCTATTATAGCCCTCGCTCTTGCTTTTTGTTCTTTTGTATACACCACTTCCTTTTCAGACATTCCATGCATCGTTTTCTTTTCAGAATTTGGATGATGTGGAGCTTTAGCATTTTTTTCTAAATCTTTATGATCGTGTTGTGCGGACAAAGTCGAAGCAGTATTCTTATTATCATCTGGTTGTTTGGCATTCATTGAAGGCTTACCAGCTGTACTTTTAGTGCTTTTTTTAAATTTCCTTTTCGGAGGAGATATAATTACTTTAGATTGTTCTAAATCTTTTTCTTCAATACCAGCAAAATTGCAAATTAATGTAGTATTTACTTCTTTTCCGGCTAATACTTGATTAACTAGATTTTTAGCAATATCGAGATATTTTTGTCTAAAGAAAACTTTATTTTTTAATTGTTTTTCCGTAACCTTTCCTCTTTGCTTATCTAAACTAGCTAAACTATAAGCTATTGGATCTGTACTCATAGCCAGTACTGAAGATTTTATTTTATCTTTAGAATAAGGTATTCCAGATGTATAGAGATGACCTGTCATTTTTTCATTGGAAATTTCTTCCGCGAAATTTTCAATTCTTTCAATTTCCTCAAATTTATAAGGTCTTGAAAGAATGCTGTCTAAACGCAAATCTCTATGAAGTCCCATTTTTACCGCTATTTTTTTCACTTCTAACGATGCTACGGGTTGATTTTTTTCTTCAGATTTATAGTAATATTGAATCTTATCCTGCAATTGCTTAAATTGAGTACGGGTCTCACTTTCCATAAATGCAGGGGTTAAATAAGATATAAGAGTAGCATAGGAACGTCTCTTAGCCATCATACTTTCTCCGATATTTCCTATGGTATAATAATAAAAATGAGGTAAAGTCCCAACTAATCGATCCGGCCAGTCATTATTGCTTAATGCAACTTGTTTTTGTGGAGTAAACTCAAGACTTCCATGGGTACCAAAATGAATAAGTGCATCAGCACGGAAACCATTCTGAACCCACAAGTATGATCCTATGTAGGTATGAGGGGGTGCACTTTTTGCTCCATGTATAATTGCAAAGCTGTCCTCTCCCAACCCTGCCATAGGCTGCGGTAACAAAACAATATTGCCAAATTGAATTCTAGAAATTGCTAAATATGAATTCCCGTTTATATTTTTACTCATATAATTACCTGGTGCATCTCCGTAAATAGAAGTTACTTCTTCATATTTCTCCTGAGTAAGCGTCTTTTTCGCCCAGGATTCATATGTATTTTTATCGATCAATTCTGGATTTCCATTTTTCAAAAATTCGTCAAAGGCACCATGTGCATATGTACTCATTACAGAACCTTGAACCATGAGCATGCGTTCGAATTCCTGGACGTTATCGGGTAAATTATCTACTTTATAACCTTCTTGCTTTAATCTTTTTAAAAAATTATACAGTGAAGGTACAGTCTCTAATCCCTGAGCAGTTAAAGATTCTTTCCCTGGACCTTTATAATAATAGATTGCGATTTTTTTGTCTTCATTCTTTTTCTTCTTCAGTTCTATAAAATTGTTAATAATTTGTATAAAATTGGTCAGCCTTTCAGGTACTGCTTTAAACAGGTATAGGTTTTTCCCTGTTAATTCTTGTGTATTTAAAACATAGGGATAAACAGATCCGTCTAATTCCGGCATAACTACACTTTGAGAAAGAAAACCTCCCATCATTCCCATAGGATCATTTATCCATTCTTCTTTTGTTTTTAAAATCGTAAGCGGAGTAAAAACAGGAATATTCCTTTCTTTTAACCAGTTAATTGCTTCCTCTGCATTTCCTAATGCTAATCTTCCGTGTGCAAAATGGATAACGGCATCGGGTTGTATTTCTTTCAAAAATTCAAGTCTTTCAAAAGTGGATGAAACAGGGTATACATTAAATCCTCTTTTTTGTAAGGAAACGATTAGACTATCTAGATTGTCTCTATTTCCGCTATACGGATCATTTAACCCTCCTAGAATTGCTATCTTGGAAGCTCCCTCTTTATAAAATTTTTTGTTCTTAAGGTACGCTTCGTATTCATTTATATTTTTAAAGGAAACATTTTCATCTATATGATAATATACATCTTCGGCTGTTTCCACAGCTGGATCCGGAGAGTTTACAAAGAATCTTTTCTTATCAATATTTTTACGGACATATCGAGCAAGACTTTGATAGTTTTTTTTATTTCCACTATCCATATAAGACTCGATAGCTTTCCTCTTAATACTGTCTAAATTACAGAGATTATTTTCTGGATTGGTAGCACGGTATATATAGAAGGGAATTCTATCCTCCATTATTTTTTTTAACTGTTCCCTATCCTCAGCACTAGCCTTCATTCCCATACCAAAACCTAAAATAAAGTCATAATTTTTTAGTTTCGACAAATTATCTAAGGATACTTCTTCGAATTGTATGAATTTATCTTTATTGGATTGTATAAGACTTGTGGTTTGAAATTTTTGGAAATTAACCAAAGCTATTTTAGTTGGAGAGGCTGTTTTTTCCCAAACTATCCAGCCTGTTACTAGTAAAAGCATGCATAATAAAACGCTGAATAAGAGCTTCTTTTTTTTCATTTTTATAATATTTATGTAAAATATGATTGTTATTTATTTTTATTATTTTTTATCTTAGTCAAATAATTATTTCTACTTCTGCTTATTGGCTAGCTGTCCAAGAGAGTATTTACTCCTTTCAGATATTAAATTTTACTTTTATTTGAATAAATTAATGCTTGTCGCTAGACCTAAATTTATAAATATCAGACAGTCTGAATGATAATAAAATACCCCTCTTTTATATTTTTTAATTTATGATAGTAATAATTTATTTTTATCAATTTGAAATTCTTAAAAAACTGCTCAATTTTTTTTTGATTTTTCCCTAATGAATTTCTTTGTATATCAATTGTTTTTTGAATAATAAAAATGACATGAGACCATTTATTGATAATATTTGATAAGTTCAATGAAATATTGAGAATTTTATCTTTTTGGCGCTGTACATTTACTTGCTTTAACCAAACATGTAAAGACATAATCCTTTTCATACTGTTAAGTTTTTTGTTCATTTTATTTTGCGCAAATATAAATATTATTTAGAATTGTTCTCAATTATATTTATAATTATTCTAAATAATATTTAGAACTATTCTAAATTATTTTTACTTTTGTCAAAAAAAACTATGAAAAAGAATAGCTACAAAAAGTTCTTTTTATTTTCATTAACGATAATAATATGTTCTTTTACTTATTCACAGGAAACTAGGGATAAGGAAAATAAAGAAAAAGATATTGATGAGGTTGTTGTAACCGGACAATATCAGCAACAAAGTGTTAATAAGTCCATTTACCAAGTTGAAGTAATTTCTCAAGAAGATATTAAAAATAGAGCTGCTACGACGATATCGGACATTTTAAGTTATTATCTGAATTTTATAACCATACCCAACAGCAAAAACGGAGATTCCGAGGCTTCACTTTTCGGCTTGGATGGTCAATATTTTAAAGTATTAATTGATAATATACCTATGGTTAGCGACTATGGAATGGGTTCGAATGTCGATTTAACTAAAATTAATTTAGATAATGTTGAAAGAATTGAAATTGTACGAGGTAGTATGGGAACTGATTACGGTTCTAATTCTCTTACCGGTGTTATTAACATTATCACCAGAAAGAAGATTAATTCAAAATGGAAAATTAACGGATATTTACAAGAAGAAACTGTAGGTAAAGAGTACGATTGGAAGGAACAAGGAAGGCATATTCAATCATTTGATATTTCTCATTCCTTATCCGAAAAATGGTATATTTCCATAGGAGCTAATCGTAATGATTTTAAAGGCTATTTTGGTAATAAAGAAGGAAAGAGATATTTTGAAAATGATGGGAAAAGAGGGTATGAATGGTTACCTAAAGAACAATGGAATTCAAATGCTCTGATCAATTATAAATCAACAAATTTTAATGCTTTTTACAATTTACAATACTTAAATGAATTAACCAACTATTATAATCCTATAGTTGATTATAGATCTCTTTCTGATGGAGGGCTTTTCACTTATGCTTCTAAAGACAGAAATTACAAAACAGATCGTTGGCTCCATCATTTATTTTTAAATGCTAAACTATTTAATTATTTAAATTATAACGGAGATTTTTCCTATCAAAAACAAAGTCGTAAAAGCAGAGATTATGTTTATGACATAGGAATGAGAGAAACTTTCGGAAAGAAAGATGCTTATAAAAAATATGCAGGCACGGAAGCTTGGTATACTCGTGGAACATTTACATCACCCTCAATGAGTAAATTTTTATCTTATCAAATCGGTTATGAATTTAATTTTATAGAAGGACTAAGATCTGCTAATTCCAGTTCTATTGGAGGAATGAATACTTCAGGTTTTCAGAAAGATTTACGAAAACATTTAGACAATTATGATGTATTTGGTTCCACTGAGATTAAGGCAAGCCCCGAGATTTCTTTAAAGCCCGGGTTCAGAGCTAGCTTTAACACGAAATTTGAAAATCAATATTCTTATTCGCTTGCTATGAAATATCAATTATCCCCCAATTCAAATTTCCGAACAGAAATAACCACAACAAATCGTACACCAAATTTTGATGAGTTATATACTTATTTTGTTGATACCAATCATAATGTACAAGGAAATGAAGATTTAATTCCTGAAAAAGGATATTCCAGTTCTATTTATTGGAATCAAAAATTCAAATCTAAGGATAACTTCAAAGGCGATATTACATTAAGCACGCTTTATATCAATCTCAAAGATAGAATTGAACTCGCAACTGTAAATATGCAGCCTTTAGAATATAAGTATTTGAATGTAGATAAATTTAAGAGATGGGGAGTTCAATTAAATTCTAATATGAGAATAAATAATATTCATTTTAATTTGAATGCTTCTTATTTCGGAGTTTCCAGAACGTTAGAAGATAACATTAACGGAATTCATATTACCACTCCTGATAACGATTATCTATACACGTTTCAGCTAAACTCAAATCTTAATTACACTTTAAAAAAATGGGGAACAACCTTTTCTCTCTTTTATAAATACAATGGGAAAGAGTCTTCTTATGTCTTAGATTCTAAAACTGATTCCTATTATTTAGGAAAACAAGATGACTTTAATTTACTTGATTTTTCTGTAAGAAAATCATTTTTTAACAAATTTATTGAATTGACAGCGGGTGTACGAAATATTTTTGATGTTAAAAAGGTAAATACGACTGCTGCGCAAAGTGGCGCTCATGATGGACCTATAAAAAGTATTAATTTATTTTACGGTAGATCGTACTTCGCTAAACTTGGATTTAATTTTAATATATAACTCATGAAAAAATATTGTTTTTGCATACTTACCTCTTTCTTTATCATTCTCAGCTGTAAAGAAGATGACAGTCCTATATATGTTCCACAGCCCGGAGCCATACTAGACATTCCTGTCGGAGGTCCTACGGAACCGAATCAGGTTTGGGTAGATTTGGATCAAAGCAGAGTCAACGTAAATCAACGAGACATTTGGGATTTCGGGTTTTATGGTGGAGATCAATTTCGTGTAATTTTAAATAATTCTATCTTAATGGCTGCTGCAAAGTTGAATAGTATTTCTATTGATGAAGTTAATGAATCCGATGTTGCTTCTCTAAAATCGGTGGTAACTGTTGGTGATTTCCAACCAGATAATGTAATGTATGTAGATGATATAATGGGAAATTATCTAGATCGTACCGCTATAGACGAAATCAGTTTAAAAGAAGATGAAAATCATGTTTATCTTATTAATATGGGACACTCGGTTTACCAAAATAATACGGATGATCTAAAGGTTGTCGGAGAACATAGGGGTTGGAAAAAAATTAGGATACTTAGAAATGATTCTAACAGCTATAAAATTCAATATGCTGATATTTCTGACACTACCCATAAGGAGATGATTGTTAAAAAAGATAAAGATTATCATTTTTCTTATATTAGCTTAGCTCACGGAATTGTAAATGTACAGCCTCCTAAAGATTTGTGGGATATGTGTTTTACTGTATTTATTAACGAAAATAAAGGACATGGTACGTATACGTTCTCGGATTTCGTTACAATTAATACGATGAATAATACAGGCGCGTATCAAGCAAACATATCTGAAGTAGGTAGTTACGAAGATTTTACTAAAGAAAAGGTGGATCCTACCAAATTTGTTTATAATGACCATCGGGTTATCGGCTCTAGTTGGAGGACAACTTATGGGGGAGCTAAGGTATATACTGATAGATTCTATGTGCTTAAGGATTCAAAAGGGAATTTGTTTAAATTGAAATTTTTGAATATGACTGATAAAGATGGACGAAGAGGATATCCTAAATTCGAATATAGCTTGCTCATTAATTAATTTATTTATTTATAATTTGAAAACAGGTTGTTGTAAAAAAATCAACAGCCTGTTTATTTTTTTTATTTACTTATATTTTGGGTGTAGGCAAATAAGGTATTCTTTAAGAGCATAGCTCTGGTCATGGGGCCTACTCCACCTGGAACAGGTGTAATCCAAGATGCTTTTTCTGCCACTTCCGGAAAATCAACATCACCTGCTAGATAATAGCCTTTTTCTTTGGTTGGATCTTCTAATTTAGTAATTCCCACGTCCACTATCACTGATCCTTTTTTAATCATATTGGCTTTTAAAAAATGAGGTACACCTAAAGCGGTAATAATAATATCGGCATTTTGAGTATGTTTAGCTATATTGACGGTTTTAGAGTGAACTAATGTAACTGTTGCATCTCCTGGATATCCTTTTTTGCTTAATAGAATACTCATGGGGCGTCCTACAATCCTGCTTCTTCCTATAACAACTACCTCTTTACCTTCGGTAGGTATTTCATATCTAGATAGCATTTCCATAATACCATAAGGAGTTGCCGGTAAAAAACTTTCTATTTCCAAAGCCATTTTTCCAAAATTAGTAGGATGAAAACCGTCTACATCTTTTTCCGGATTAATAGCCATTATAATTTTTTCTTGATTTATATGCTTAGGAAGAGGTAACTGAACTATGAATCCATCTAGATCATCGGCCTCATTAATCTTTTTTATTTCTTGTAATAATTCTTCTTCAGTTATCGTACTCTTAAGTTTTATTATTGATGATGTAAAACCTACAGCCTGACAATCTTTAATTTTATTATTTACGTAAGTTTGGCTTGCAGGATTGTCACCTACAAGAACTGCTAATAAATGAGGTTGACGATGTCCTTGGTTTATATATTGGGAAACTTCTTCTTTAATTTCTTGTTTTATTTGTTTAGATAATTTAATACCATCTAAAATATTCGCCATAATTCAATTATTATTTAGTTTGGCAAATGTAAAAAAATAACTCTTATATGTTTATATTTAAATAGTTAAGATTTTCAATTTTGTTAAAATTAAACTAAATAAATTTTTATAAAAAATTAAAGGTAAATGTAGAAATATATAATAAAAGTATATATTTAAATCAATTATCTAAGTTATATTATTTAAATTTTAATTCCTCAATCTGGCAATTACTTTTTCACCACCATTTAATATAACATCCCCAACTTTAACTAAAATTTCAGTTTTTAAAGGAAGAAATACATCCATCCTTGAACCAAATTTAATAAATCCGAATTCCTTACCTGCAACAGCCATATCCCCTATTTCTGAATATATAACAATTCTTCTAGCCATAGCACCTGCAATTTGCCTAAATAAAACCTTTTGATTAAAAGGTGTTTCAACTGCTACGGTAGTTCTTTCATTTAATTCTGAAGATTTTTCATGCCAGGCCACTAAGAACTTTCCGGGATGGTATTTTTTGAATATAACTTTTCCACTGACAGGATACCTACATACATGTACATTTAAGGGAGACATAAATATAGATACTTGTATACAATTGGTTTTAAGAAATTCTTTTTCGTAAACTTCCTTTACTATAACTACTTTACCATCTACCGGAGCAATTATCTCATTCTCTTTAGCATCATAATTTCTAATTGGATTTCTGAAAAACCAAACAGTAAAAAATAAAAGGATAATGAATGGTATTGCAATTATAAGCCCCCAATATTTAAGAAAATAAAGTGCAAGTATACTTACCAGAATACTTGTTATAAAACTAATTCCTATAAAGGGCTTTCCTTCCTTGTGTAATCTCATATGATAGCACTTAATAAATAATAGGCAAATATTGCAGGAACACATAAGATAAAACTATCTAATCGATCCAACAATCCGCCGTGTCCTGGAATTAAATTCCCGGAATCTTTTACTGAAAATTTTCTTTTCAGCTTTGATTCGGCTAGATCGCCAATTGGTGCAAATATAGCTATAATTAAACTTATCACAATCCAGTTGCCTCGTAATCCTGGTACGAGATATTCCAATAGAAAACCTATTAGGATAGTTCCCAGTATCCCTCCGATCAAACCTTCAACCGATTTATTAGGAGAAATTTTAGGCGCAAGTTTTCTTTTCCCAAATTTACTTCCCACTAAATAGGCAAAACTATCACTGATCCATAATAGTAAAAATACATAGAAAATCTCTGGCGTTAATGGATTTATACTTTTTGGAATCGTTAAAGAAAGACTAAAAGGAATGCTCAAATACGCAGTAGTAAAGATTAGTTTGGCACTATCTGTATAGAGTTCGTCTGAATAATAAAATAGAGTTACAATTGAGAGAATAAATAATATTAAAATTAATATATATCTCCAATATAATATTTTTAAACTAAAACTGCTATTAAAAAAACTTTGAGAAAAGTTAAAATATACGATACCTATTAAAACAAATGTTAATATCTTATATATAATATTTGAATATTTTAAAAGTTTTATGGTCTCTAAAACGCTTCCTAATAGAAAAATTGTGAGTAAGCCATAAAGTAGATAACATGGATTTATTTTTATATCGAAATAAATATGTAATAAGTCTGATAAAAAATTAGTAGTGCATAAAAAAATAAGCAACACATATACTAATCCTGATAGGGAACGGATAATTATCGTTTTCACAAAATTAAAAATTATTCTTCAACTAAAAGCAAATACAATTTTTTTGCATTTGAAACACTACTAAATCCTTGCACTTGGTTGCCATGTAAGGAAGTTATATTAGATGGTATTTTATCTTTTTTAGCGTATCTTATTTTAGCTAGACCTACGCTTGAGGAAGTAATTATCTGATTTGGGGTTGCCCAAACTATTATTTTTTGAGGTAAATCAGACTTTTTTAAATGATAAGTCTGATCCGATGAAATCATAATAGATCCATCTAAAGCCACCAAATATTCACAGTTTATCAAAGCAATATCTTGATCTCCCGTACTATGGCTTGTATAATTACAATCTAAGAGATTAATCATCGAAATAAGTTTAGGGTCTACACATAACACTTCACTGATGTCCTCATTTTTAAGTATATTATGTAAATATTGCAAAGATTCTTCTTTGTTTTCACAATAGAAAAACATACCTCCACCTGCCTTAAATTTCCTAGCAAATGCTACATCCTCTTCTTCTCTATCATTATAAAAATCTAGATTAGTAGCTTCTTCTTTGTTTTTTTTACCAAATATTTTGTTAAGAAATCCCATTCACTTTATAAAAGTTAAAAATCAAAATTATTTTTATAATCAAATATATAAAAAAAACTTTTTAGTTCATAAATACGTTAGATTTTTAAATTTTATTAAATTATTTTCTATTATTCGGATTTAAATTCGTTTTCCGAAGAATTTTGTGCTTTATTTTCAACTTCTCGTATTTCTTCGGAAAAAGTTTCATCGTCAAATTTGCGTTTTCCAAAAATTTCTTCTAAATCTTCTTTAAATATGACTTCTTTTTCTAATAATTTATTTGCGAGCATAGAAAGTTTATCTTTGTTTTCAGATAAAATCTGTATTGCCCTTTTATATTGAGATTCAATAATTTTAGAGATTTCCTTATCTATAGTTTCTGCAGTTACTTCGGAATAAGGTTTAGTAAATCCGTATTCATTACCTGAACTATCATAATAAGAAATATTACCTATCTTATCGCTCAATCCGTAAATAGTAACCATAGCATTAGCTTGCTTTGTTACTCTTTCAAGATCAGATAATGCTCCGGTAGAGATATTATTAAAAAAAACTTCTTCTGCAGCTCTTCCTCCTAGAGTTGCACAAATTTCATCTAACATTTGTTCTGTAGTTGTCAATTGTCTTTCTTCAGGTAAATACCATGCTGCACCTAAAGAGCGACCTCTTGGTACTATGGTTACTTTCAATAATGGAGCGGCATGTTCTACCATCCAACTAATAGTGGCATGTCCTGCTTCATGGAAAGCAACTCTTTTTTTCTCATGTGGTTTAATTACTTTATTCTTTTTCTCTAACCCACCAATGATTCTATCAACAGAGTCAAGAAAATCTTGTTTTCCTACGCTTTCTTTCCCTTTACGAGCCGCAATTAAAGCAGCTTCATTACAAACATTAGCTATGTCAGCTCCACTAAATCCCGGAGTTTGTTTTGCTAAAAAATCTATATCTAAATCTTCATCTATCTTCAATGGCTTTAGATGAACTTGAAATATTTCTTTTCTTTCATTTAGATCCGGTAAATCTACATAAATAGATCTATCAAAACGTCCCGGACGCATTAAAGCTTTATCTAGCACATCAGCTCGGTTGGTTGCAGCCAATACAATCACGCTCGTATTGGTTCCAAATCCATCCATTTCTGTTAACAATTGGTTTAACGTGTTTTCTCTCTCGTCATTAGATCCGGTAATATTATTTTTACCTCTGGCCCTACCAATTGCATCGATTTCATCAATAAAAATAATTGAAGGTGATTTTTCTTTAGCTTGACGAAACAAATCTCTTACTCTTGATGCTCCTACCCCAACAAACATTTCTACAAAATCAGACCCAGATAAAGAGAAAAAAGGTACTTTTGCTTCACCTGCTACGGCTTTTGCTAGAAGTGTTTTTCCTGTTCCCGGAGGGCCCACTAATAAAGCTCCTTTAGGAATTTTACCTCCTAACTTAGTATATTTTTCAGGATTTTTCAAAAAATCAACAATCTCTTCTACCTCTTCTTTAGCTCCTTCTAATCCAGCTACATCTTTAAAAGTAACTCTTACATTATCGTTTTCATCAAAAAGTTTAGCTTTAGAACGTCCTATATTAAATATTTGTCCACCGCCACCGGTTCCACCGCCTGTCATTTTTCTAAATAAGAAAAACCAAAGCAATCCAATGAATAATAAAGGCAGTAACAATTGTATCGTTACATCTCCCCATTGACTAGGATTTTCAAATTCCAAATTAGTAGTTAATTTATATTTAGCCTTATTTTCATTGAATCTTTCTTCAAAAAGCTGTTTATCGCCAGCTATAAATGAAAATTGAGGTGAATCTGATAATTGCCTAAACGGACTGAAGCCTTGATTGTTCATATCATACACTTCAGGGTTTTTCATAGCATCCTGAGTTAAATAAACTTTTACTTCAGATGATCCGTTTAAAAACACCACTTTTTTAACATATCCTTTTTCTAAATATGAAAAAAACTTATCAACACCTATTTTTACATCTTTTCCCGAATTTAAAAATTCTTGAAAAATCAATAATACTGCAAATATTATTAATATACCATAAAACCAATTAAATGAAAATGGTTTATTATTTTTTTTCGTTTTATTTTTGTTATTATTATTTGTTTCCAAAATTAAGTCTTATTTTATAATTATAGGATTATGTAATTTTAAAGATCTTTTTAATTTTCCGGATTAGGAATTTTTATAATTTCCACATCTCCCCATAAATTTTCTAAATCATAGTATTCTCTATATTCGGGTTGGAAAATATGAACAACTATGGATACGTAATCCATCAAGACCCACTGCTGGTTGTCAACTCCTTCTACATGCCAAGGCTTATCCTTAGAATTTTTTCTCACGTACCTTTCTACAGAATTGGAAATTGCCGAAACTTGTGTATTGGTTCCGCCGGTACATATGACAAAATAATCTGTAATCGTATTTTCTAATTTAGTAAAGTTCAAAATAGTTATATCGTATCCTTTAACTTCTTCTATCCCTTTTATTATATTTTCTAATAATGCTTTTTTTTCGATCTGTGTTTCATCCATCTAATAGTCTATTATTCAAATATTATAATATATCTTTCGTGATTATTTTTCATTTTATGCAAAAATAATCATTTTAACACTTATATTAATTATAATTTATTTAATAATTTTATCATTAATTTGTATTGGTCAAATCCTATGCCATTAGAATATTTTGATAAAATTGAATCTACGAACGATTTTGTAAGAGAGCATTTGTCTGATTATGCATCAAATTTTCATGGGGTGTATTCTTTTCAACAAACGAAAGGCAAGGGAGTTAATGGCCATAAATGGGTATCTGAACCAGGAAAAAATATAGCTCTGACATTTTGTCTTACCGATTCATCTATAACAAATAATTTTCTCAGTTTTTGGGTAGCTATAATGGTTTGTCGTTTTATAAAAAAACAGGCAAAAACCGATGCTACTATAAAATGGCCCAATGATATTCTCATTAATAAAAAAAAGATCAGTGGAATATTAATTGAAAAATCAGGGAATACTTTTATTATAGGTATTGGTATTAATGTTCTTCAGAAAGAATTTCCAGGGATTCCTCATGCCTCATCATTGAGTTGCTTTTCATCTCAAAAATTTGAACTTGTTGAATTGGTAAATGATTTAATACATGTATTTAAGACAAATTTCCATATTTTAAACGATTCTTTTTTTCTTCTTAACACATATAATTATCACTTATTTGGTAAAGGAAAGGTAATGGCTTTTAAAATTAATGAATCTATAATAAACGGGATAATTAGCAAAGTAGATAATGATGGACTTTTACAAGTTGAAGTTGAAAACATGGGAACTAAAAAATTTAGGATTAAAGAAATAGAATTTTTATATTAAATCATATAAATTATGTTTAATACTTGTGAATAATAAATTATTTTAAATAGTTATTTTACTTTTTTTTTAATTATATTTACATAATTTAAAAGAAATAAATAAAACTAAGTGGAAGATTTTTTTGACAATGAGCTAGTTAATATGTTTGAAGAAATGTTGGAAGAAAACAAATCTATTTATTTTGAAGCAGATGAGTTTTGCGAAATTATTTCTTTCTACTTGGATATTTATGATTTCGAATATGCTTTAAAAGCGATTGATATTGCATTTTCTCTTTATCCAAATAACATTGATATTAAAGTTAAACAGCTCGAATATTTTGTAGGAACTGAAGATTTACACAATGCTTCCGGTTTAATAGATAATCTTAAAGAATTATGTTTTGCTAACACAGATTATCTAATCGCAACGGCTCGTTATTGGTCTTTAAGAAAATTTCCTTTCAAATCTATAGATTTCTATTTAGCAGCCTTAAAAAATGAGGAGGACGAAGATTATATATATAATTGTTTGGGAAATGAATATTTGGAGATTAATGAACCTACTTTAGCATTAAATTCTTATAAAAAAGCTTTGGAATACAATGAGAAAGATGAATATTCATTATTTTCCTGTATACATTGCTACGAAATTTTACATCATCACCGAGAATGTATTACTTTTTTAAATCAATTTATAGATGTAAACCCTTATTCAGAAGAAGCGTGGTTCCAGTTAGGCTTGCAATATTTAAATCTTAATTGGTATGAAAAGGCTTTATATGCATTTGATTATACAGTAATTATTAATCCTAAGAGTATAGCCGGATACACACAAAAAGCCTTCTGCTACGAAAAGCTTAATAAATGGGAACAAGCCATAGCTGTATATAGTGAATCGCTTGTTTTTGATGACACTGCAGCATTTACTCTTTTCAAAATCGGTCAGGCTTACAACAAACTTCGCAAACCTATTCAAGCTCTTAATTCTTTTCAAAAAGCGGTAAAAGAGGATCCACAATTTGATAAAGCATGGTTTGAACTTTCTGATATTTATGATACTTTAGGTAACAATGAGGAGGCATTGCATTATATAAAAAAGGCTTTGGATGTAGAATCTAAAGAAGTAAATTACTGGAAAAAATATGCTTACTTAAATATTCAATTAGGTAAATACGAAGAAGCTTCTGACTCTTTTAAAATAATTATAGATTTAGAACCAAATCATTTTTATAATTGGTTGGCTTATTCTGAATTATTAATGAGTTTAGGCGATTATTCCAAGGCAGCTCTTATATTGCATAAAAGTTTTGAAAATTTCCATAGAGCAGAATTATATTATCAATTAAGCAATTGTTATTTCTTATTAAAGAATAATGAAAAGAGTGAAAAATTTTTAAAGCTGGCATTAAAATTGAATCCATCTATTAAACAAGAAATGCAGGAAAAATATTCAATTTTACTAAGAGGTAATAATATAAAATATAAAAATCCAGGCATTATTTAAAATCTATTTATAGAGAAAACTTGAAAGAATAATTACATAAAATCAATGAACATTGTAGCTCATCAATTGCTATCATATAAAATACCTGATATACAATTAGGTAACGTATTGGGTGAAATTGTTCGAGGTAAAGATTATCAAAATTATCCGCAATCTATTGCTACTGGTATATTATTACATAGACATATCGATTCATTTACCGATTCTCATCCTATTGTAAAGCAAACTACAAGTATTTTCCATAAATCATATGGAAAATTTGCTCCTATAATAACGGATGTAATTTATGATTATTTTCTAATAAAAAATTGGTATTTATTCAGTAATGATGAATTTGAGACTTTTAAAAAATCGTGTTATGAATTAGTAATTGGAACAGAAATTTTGTTTCCAAAAAAATTAGAAAAAATCTTAAATACTTTAATTGAAGATGATTGGTTTGACAAATACAGAACGTATGAAGGTATAGAATGGACTTTACATCATCTAACCAAAAAGTCTAAATTTAATCATCATATTGCTGATATGGGTAATTCCATTAAAGAAATTTATTTACAAGAAAAAAAAATAGAAAATCATTTTCTCGAATTTTTCCCTCAATTGGAAATTTTTTGTAAAAAATTTATTATTAGATTAATGCCGGAATATGAAGTATTAATCCAAAAAAATAGTGTTCATTGATTATGAAAAAATATATTATTTTGTTTGATGGTGTATGTAATTTATGCAATTCTACTATTCAATTCATTATTAAAAGAGACAAAAAAAATTTATTTAAATTTTCTTCTCTTCAATCGGAATTTGGACAGAATTTTTTGAAAGATAGAAATCTTTCTACTAAAGATTTTAATTCTATAATTTTATATGAAACTGGAATAGCTTATTATACAAAAAGTACTGCTGTAATAAAAATAGCTCAAAAGCTAGGGTTTCCATATAATCTCTTATCTGTTTTTTTGATACTTCCTGCACTTATACGTAATCCTATATATTCATATTTGGCTAGAAATCGCTATAGTTGGTTTGGAAAAAAGGAAAGTTGTATGGTTCCTACTCCAGAAAATATGAAAAAATTTATTCAGTAAGTAAGTAATTCATTACATTCTCAAATTATAAATCCCTAAACTTTTTCAATTTCGTATACTGAAATTTTGGTTGTAAACAAGCCATAATTGAGAAATACGGTTTCTCCTTCTATCTTATCTATAGTTGCAGCACTGCTGCTCCCCTTAATTCTAACTCTTTTTCCTTCCTTCATCCATTTTTGAGCTCTATCAGTGGTTGTTCTTATTTCTTCTGCTTTGGTTTCTTGCAACTGTTTTTTTATTTCCTCTTTTTTTAATTCTGTTTTAACTTTAGTTCGTTGTCTTTTAGTTTGGATTTTTTCAACTTCAGTTGCTTGAGTCTTTTTGTATTTCTCTTGTTCTAAAATTTTAGAAAAATCTTTTAAAATATCTCTTTTTTTCTTTCCGTTGGAATAGGCTTCTATGTATTTCTCAAATTTTTGTCCTAATTGATTTAAACGTGTTTCTTCATCATATAATTTTTGGAAATTCACCAATTTTTGCTTATAACTGTTTATAGTATCTGACAATTGTCTTTTCTTTTCTTCAGAATGATCAATTTGTTTATTTAAATCACCCTTCAATTTTTCAACCTGATATTTTTCCTGCTGAAGTCTAACAATAGTTTTATCTAAATTCACCTTGTCTTTTTCAATTTTTTGTTTGGCAACCTGTATAATTTCTTTAGGAATTTTATTTTTTTCAGCAACTTCGAACGTAAATGAGCTCCCTACCTGCCCCACTTCTAATTTATATATAGGATGCAGAGTCTTTTCATTGAATAACATAGAAGCATTTTTAGTATGAGATAACTCTTCAATCTTTAACTTTATATTTGTATAATGGGTTGTGATAATTCCAAAAGATTTTTTCGCATAAAAATATTCTAAAAATGCTTCAGCCAATGCTCCCCCTAATTCCGGATCTGATCCTGTTCCAAATTCATCTATTAATAGTAAAGTGTGAGAATCTGCCTGTTTTATAATTTGCTGCATTTTTCTCAATCGGGAACTATAAGTACTAAGCTGGTTTTCAATAGATTGATTATCACCTATATCAGTAAGTATTTTATTAAAAAAACCTATTTTTGATTTTGGATGAACCGGGATAAGTATACCGCTTTGTATCATTAATTGTAATAAACCTACCGTTTTTAACGTAATACTCTTTCCTCCGGCATTTGGACCGGAAATACAAATAATTCGCGTATCTCTATCTAATGTTAATGTTTGAGGAATGGTTGTTTTTTTCTCCCTTTTATTGGTAAGGAATAATATAGGATGATAAGCATTAACAAGATGGACTTCTGCATAATCGGTTATCTCCGGCAAGACTGCATCAATAGCTTCTGCATATCTTGCTTTTGCCTGAATAACATCTAATTTATATATATATTTCTGATATTTTTCTAATAAAGGGTAATATTCCAGAATATTTTGGGTTAAAGTAAAAAGAATTTCTTCAATTTCTTTTTTTTCTTGACTTATCAATTCCATTAACCTTACATTGGGTTGGATAACAGATTCAGGCAAAATAAAACAAATAGAACCTGTTTTAGAAAAACCTAATACTCGTCCTTTTACCGATTTTTTAAAAGATGACTTTACAGCTAATACTCTTTGATCATCTATCACACTTTCCCTTATCTCATCTAGAATTCCGGTTTGAGAAAAATGTGTAAGTGTTTTATCAAAATTTTCCTGAATTGTTTTTCGTATAATTTGTATTTGATCTCTGATATTTTGTAGAGTAACCGTTGCATCATTTTTTACTTCCCCAAAACGGTTAAAAATTTTATTAACCATTGCAATAATCTCTTTGGTGTATTCTATATGGGATAGTTGCTGATGAAGAGTAGGAAAATAATCTTTAAATTTTTCAAAATGAACAATCAACGAATTTATTAGTTGAGATAAATCTCTAATTTTATGAAAAGATCTGGCTTCTAAGATAAAATTCTCTATTAGAAGCATTTTTAGTTCTGTTTCTATATCATTATATTCTCTGAAAGGAATATAATTTTCATTGGAAAAACTTCCTAAATATTCATTTACGCAATTCAAATTCTCCTTTATTTTTTCTTTTCTTAAAGGTCGAAGTTGAGCTACAAATTCTCTTGATTTTTCGGAATGGCAAAAGGGTAGTATTTCTTCTAGTATCTTTTGATATTCTAATTCTTTTAAGGTATCTTCTGAAATCTGCATCTTATTATTCTGTATTATAAATACATTTATGCAAAAATAACGCTTTTTTCTGCTTAATTAATTTCTATTTCTTTTCTTAATCCAAACATTTATCATTGTATATGTTTCTTTTTTTCAATAGCTATTCTTAAATTAGGATAAGTATATTTATAACTATATCCTTACTATTTAATAATACAACGCCTATTTTAATAAATCAACTAATGATGAATCGTAAAACTTTAAAATTTATATTGTTATGTTAGAGTATTATCTTTTATAATAGGGAGTGTTATTTACATTATTAATAAACAAAAATCATCATATATATATTCGTTCTTGTTAACGGAGTTTTTAATGTTAACACCTGCCTGTATTGGTTTCGTAGTTGAAAAAAAGAAATTTTCAGAGACAACAAAAACAATTGAATTGAATTTCAAGCATACCCATTGGAAACAAAGCATGAAACATCTAAATTTAACTATTTTTATTATTGCTTTTTAATTATGTTCAATGGATATTTATTAGGTAATGTATTAGAAATAAATGGTTTCAGAAAATTAGCTACGGATTATACTATGCTAAATGATGAATAAAAAAATCATTACCTGATTTTTTTATAATAAATATTACTTGACTATTTTATTTGATGTAATGATAATTAGTAGTATAATTTCTTATATCACCATGAATGATTTTAGGTTTAGGGGTGGAAATTGGTTGGAAAGGGTTTTTACAGAAAAATATAAAAGCAAACTTTTTCAAAAAGAATATACTTATTGGAAGTATTTGGGGAATTTGGCATATACCTATAATTTTAAACGGACATAATTATCACTCTCATGCTGTATTAGGTATCGGGGTACAAATACTTTTATGTATAGTCTTAATTTTTTATCTTTCCATTGCGTTAAAAAAACAAACTGTTTCTTTGTTATCGGAGCACTTCATAGAGGTATCAACGCAATAGCAAAAGTAGTTTCAATTACACAAATAAATTATATAGATGTATTAGGACTTGTAGGATTATTAATAATTTTTTCTATTATAACCCTATTGGTAATAAATTATATACTATTTGTAAAATTCAATTTATAAGGTCATTCCAATATCAATTCCTTTAATTTTGCGATATAAATCAGTAGCATAATTATCAGTCATTCCTGAAACAAAATCAATTATTCCTAAAACTTTTTCATAGTCACTACTATCCTCGTAAAGAAATTGTTTAGGAATAAGCTTAATAGCTTTTTTTTCATATTCCAAACGTTCATTTTCAGTTTTTATAATAGGAGGTATAAAATGGTCTAAAAGTTCATACATTACATTATAACCAGCATTTTCTATTTCAACTACCGATCTATGATTATATATATGAGTTTTAGAAAATTCTTTAATAGTTCTAATAGCTTTGCATTCTTTTTCAATTAAATCAAAGATGGAAATTTGCAAAGAGCCTTTCAGTATTTCCTCAAAATTGTGTTTATATAGTTCAACAGATCTAGATATAAGTGCGCCTATGGACACTGCTCTTAAAAAAGAAATACGGTCATTTTTATCATCAATACTATCCAATTTCTTTTTTACTCTGTTCCATTTGTTATTACCTTGTATTTCTGTAATAATTTGTTCTAAGAGTTCCTCACAAACTTGAGCATTGATAAAACCCAATCTCTGCGCATCTTCCATATCAATTATATTATAACAAATATCATCAGCTACTTCTACGATCCAAACAAAGGGATGTCTAACATAGCATAAAGGTTCATCTTGCTCTATAATTATAGACATTTCTTGTGCAATATCTCTGAATATGTTTTTTTCTGATTGAAAAAAACCGAATTTTTTTCTTAATAGTAAATCTTTATCTCTAGCAATTGATTCGCAGGGATACTTTGCTATAGATGCCAGAGTAGAATAGGTAAGCATAATTCCTCCATCTGATTTTCCATTTTGTTTCTGAGTTAAAATATGTATAGCATTGGCATTTCCTTCAAAATTTATAAAATCACACCATTGTTTTGTAGAAAATTTTTCCTTTAGCTGGGAAGCATTTCTACTAAAATAACTGGCAATAGCATCTTCACCCGAATGTCCAAATGCCGGATTTCCGATGTCATGACATAAACATGCGGTAGATATCACATTATATAAACTATGACAAAATAAATCTTTGTTTGATTCTGTTAAATCGGAAGCATAAGCAGTAGCAATATAATTACCTATTTCACTTCCTAAAGATCTTCCCACTGATGCTACCTCTAAAGAATGCGTTAACCGATTATGTACAAAAACACTTCCCGGAAGCGGGAATACTTGCGTTTTGTTTTGTAGTCTGCGGAAAGCAGTTGAAAATATAACTCGATCAAAATCTCTTTGATATTCACTTCTTGCATCCGACTTTCTATCTGAAGAGTGGTATTGTATTCCCGTTCTTTTATCTGAGAACAATCTATTTATATCCATTATTCATATAATGATTATTAAAAATGGGATAGCAGGTGAAACTTTCAATGTAACCCGTATATCCCTATTTTTACAGTATTTATTTAATGTTATAACTATATTTTTGTATGTAATAGTAATCAAATTAGAATACTAAATTATATTCTAGTTTACTATTTTATAAAGTCTAATATTTTAATTTTCGCATAGTTTTTTTCAATTATTTATATCTGAAACTATTTTATTATTTATCTCAACTTAAACCTTCGACTAATCCATTAACCAAATCTATATTCATAGCTACTGGTTTTTTAGGCAATCCGGGCATTCTGAGAATATCTCCGGCAATAACAACAATAAATTCAGCCCCTCTATTTATTACAATGTCTTTTATTTCAAAATCAAAGTTTTTGCTCACTCCGTAAGAAAGTGGATTGGCTGAAAATGAATATTGTGTTTTTGCAATGCATATCGGAAATTTACTCATATCACTCTTTTCCAGATTTCCTATTTTTTTGGAAGCTTTTTTGCTGAAAGTTACTGAAGAAGCTCCATATATATTTTTGGCTATCTTTTCAATCTTAACTCTAATGGGATCTTCATCTTCATAGGCAAACTTTAATTTTTTCGAAGGATTATTTTCAATTGTTTCAACCACTAATTTAGCTAGATCTTCGGCTCCTTTTCCTCCTTCCATAAATGCATTATTTATGGCAAAACCTACTTCTCTTTTTTTACAAAATTCTTTTATTTCCGATATCTCCTCTTTCGTATCTGAAGCAAATTTGTTAAAGGCGACTAAAACAGTTTGCCCGTAAGATTTGATATTTTCTATATGTTTTTCAAGATTTTCAAGTCCTTGGATTATACCTTTGATATTTTCTTCTTTTATTTGAGATATATGAACTCCACCATGCATCTTTAAGCCTTGACCTGTTACTACAATTACAGTCAATTTTGGCTCTAATCCTGATTTTCTACATTTAATATCATAGAATTTTTCAGCTCCTAAATCTGCACCAAAACCGGCTTCCGTAATAACATAATCCCCATAAGTCATGGCCATTTTAGTTGCTATAACGGAATTACAACCGTGAGCTATATTAGCGAAAGGACCGCCGTGTACAAAGGCTGCGGTATTTTCTGAAGTTTGAACTAAATTTGGATTTATTGCATCTTTTAGCAAAACTGTAATAGCTCCTGCAATTCCTAAATCTTTTACAGTAAAAATGCTACCATCTGTTTTATATCCTAATAATATATTTTCAATTCTTCTTCTTAAATCGTCAATATCCTTTGCCAAACATAAGATAGCCATAATTTCAGAGGCCGGAGTAATATCAAATCCTGATTCCTGAATTACACCATTCACGTTCCCTCCCAACCCTGTAACTATATTTCTTAAATTGCGATCATTAACATCTATTACTCTTTTCCATACCACTTCTTTTAAAACATGTTCTGTACCCTGATTTTGATATATATAATTATCAAGTAAGGCTGTTATCATATTATGAGCAGAGGTTATTGCATGAAAATCTCCGGTAAAGTGAAGATTGATATTTTCCATAGGTAAAACCTGGGCATATCCCCCGCCAGCAGCTCCTCCCTTCATCCCGAAACAGGGTCCTAATGATGGTTCTCTCAACGCTACTATCGCCTTTTTACCGATTTTATTCAAACCAAGAGCCAATCCTATGGATACTGTCGTTTTTCCAATACCTGCTTTAGTAGGTGTAATCGATGTTACTAATATTAGGTTTGATTTTTTTACTTTATCTTCTGATTTTTGATCTTGAGGAATTTTTGCAATGTAATTTCCATATGGTATTAATTCATTTAAAGGAATGGATAAATTTTCAGCAACTTCACTAATAGGCTTTAATTTTATAGAACGAGCTATTTCTATATCTGATTTCATAGTTTTATATCTATTTTTGATTATTATTATTATATTTAATATATATAAATCCAAATATAATAAAATTTATCTCATTTAACCTAATAATACTTATAAAGTAATTGATTCTAACAAATAACACAACAATTTCTCTTACTATTTTACATCAATAAAGTTTGGCTTATCGCACCCTATTTTTATAATTTATTACTAGAAAATTGAATTGCATCTGTTATAAAATTAGTCTCAGAAAATTATAATTTTACATTCAATTTAACATTAAAAAATCTTCCTGTTAGTTTGTTAGGTACGGCATAATATGAAGTTGAATTTACATCTCTTATCCATTCATTACTTATGGTATTTCTTACATCAAACACATTAAATATTTCAAACCCTAAAGTTAATTCCTTAAATTTTTCCCAATAGGACCCTAAACGTGCTTTATTCATTTTTTGATCTACAACAACATATGTCAAACCGACATCCGCTCGTTTATAATCCGATAAAGTTGTTTGATACACATATGGATCTGTATAAAGTGGTGCTCCATTGGGAAGGCCTGAAGCATAAACCAAATTTACATTTGCCTTAAAACGAGGATAATTTTTCATATAATCTTGAAAAAATAATCCTACTTTTAATCTTGGATCAGTAGGACGCGGAATATATCCTCTCCCATCTATACTTTCTTTTGTCTTACCATACGAAACTGACAACCACGATTCAGCTCCGGAAACAAATTCTCCATTCAATCGAGCATCTATTCCATAGGCATACCCTTTGGAATTATTTTCTCCGGTGTAAACTACTCGTACATTATCTATAAAATAAGGGATAAGGTCATCTAATTTTTTATAATAAATTTCTGTTGTTAATTTAAACGGATGCTTATTAAGCATTTTAAACTCATAATCATTACCTAAAATAAAATGTATGGAACGTTGTGATTTTATTTTATCATTAAGTGTTCCATCCAGATGCATTATTTCCTTATAAAACGGGGGTTGGTAATAAAATCCGGTTGCAAATCGAAATAACATATCTATTTCCCAATCGGGTTTAATTGCTATTTGTGCTCTCGGACTGATATTGGTTTCTCCGTTAAAATCCCAATGAGTAGCTCGCACTCCTGCATTAATCAATACACGGGTTCTATTCCAAAAAAATTTTGTTATATATTGCAAATACCCATTAATACGATTAGATTTGAGCTTATTATTTGCAGAAACATGATGTAACAACACCAAATCGGATTCATCTAAATTTCCGGGGGGAAAGATAGGCCGGGGTATAGAATACCCAGCTGAATCTATAAGCATCCATTCGTTTTTAATGTTTCTTATATCTTCGCGTTGATATTGAAAACCTGCTTCAAATGCTGAATTAACATTTAATTTATATTTACCTTTTAACTGTGTCCCGATTACAAGCATATCCAAATTATTTCTTCCGTGATTAATTTGTCCCCCAGTATTAAATGAAGGAATCAAATCTCCAGTATCATTATCGGCTTCTCGTAGCATATATCCGGCAGAAATATCAAAATATTCTTGTTCTTTCGAATGAAATCCATATCCATCCCAATTAAATGCTAATCTATTTGAAGGTTTAAATTCCAAAGATAGGGTACCATTTGCCGTTTTATATTTATCTTTTTCTTGCCCATTATAAGCAACATTCAATTTTATTGGCTGATTTAAAGTTCCGAATTCTACTTCTCTTTTTTTAGGTACCATTTCATAATCATTGGATGCGTAATTTCCTAAAAATGAAAGATTCCATTTCGTAGCTAATTTATATTGAAGGAAAGTTTGTATATCAAAATATTCGGGATTAAAATCCGTATCTCCATCGAATGTATTTAGAATAAGATCTGTATTTCGATATCTCGCACCTAAAAGACCAGAAAATTTTTGTTTTTTATCAGCATAGCCAAAAGTAGCACCTCCTCCTAATAAGCTTGCCTCCAGATCGGTTTCAAACTTTAGCGGTTTTCTATAGAGTATATCTAATACGCTTGACATTTTGTCTCCATATCGAGATTCAAAACCACCCGCAGAAAAATTAATGGAGGAAACCATAGCCGGATTAATAATACTCATACCTTCTTGTTGACCACTACGAACAGTTAGAGGTTTATATACTTCTACTCCGTTTATATATACTAAATTTTCATCGTAGTTACCCCCTCTCACTCTATAAAGTGAGCTAAGCTCACTGGCCGTACTAACAAATACGGTATTTAATATTTCTTCTACCCCTCCGGAAAGAGTCGGTGTGTTTTCAATATTATTAACGGCGATATGATGCATGGATAAATCGGAGGATTTTTTACGAGTTCCTTTAAAAATAATTTCAGGAAGAACCTTTTCTTTCTTTAACTTAAAATCAGCTACAATATCTATATCTTTTATGTCAACATTTATAGAATCTTTAACAAAATTATCATGTTCAACAGTCATTACTACCGTAGTATAAATAGGTAGTTGTAAACTATAATATCCACTCCGATCAGATATAGAATGCTGACCATAGTTTGAATAAACATGCGCTCCCTGTATAGGATTTCTTTGTTCATCTTCCACTTTACCTGAAATTTTTATGGTCTGCCCCCATGCGGTAAAAGAGATCATCCATAAAACTAAAAACGTGAGAAATTTATAATTTTTCAAAGTTGCTCGTATATATACTTTTATTATTTACTTTATCGGTAACTATTACTTCTACTTGATGTTTTCCTACTTCAATTCCTTCTTTTGTTAAATCGGAAATAAAAAGGCTGTTGTCCTTGTATTCGTATTCAGCTAATATCCATTTCCCGTCAATAAAAACATCATAAGTGTTAATACCCGAACCTATATCTTTGATTTTAAAAATTAGCTTATTCCCTATTTTTTCTGTTTTTGAAAGCATAGGACAGTTAATGGTTGGTACTGATTCGTCCAATACTAAATAAAATATTCCAAAATCTTTGGGAGTAGCTTTATATTTACCATTTTCAAAGGACGTATCTAAATATTCTTTCTTTAGCGGACCAAAATTGGATTCTCTAACAATAACATATTTATCCGCTTTTGACTTATCTAAATTACTCCAATCGGGAGTAAGAGTCATATCATATTTTTTATGTATTGGTACTGAAGATCTGTGTACAAGATATTTGTTAACACCTAATTTTTTATAATCAAATATAAAACTTTCATAAAATGAACCTTTCTCAAAATCTAGAGATAGTCCGTCTTGCTTAAAGGTATAAGATTTTTTTAAATTAACAGAGTACTTATCATTTGTAGGCAATGTTTCCTTATCTTTTTCAAAACTTTTTTGAGTTACTCCATTCATGGTGAAATTTCGAGTTGTGATATTTCCAGAAAAATCTCCTACTTCTATTTTAACAGTATAGATTTGTCCCTCTTCTACTTTTACAATCCCTCTATTTACCTCTTGTTCATACATTTGTAATGTATTACCTGGTAATAAATAAGTGCGATATATCCAACTATTTTTCGATAGCAACTCCGTATAATCTACAGAAGCATTAATTAAACGAGTTTCATTAAAATAATGTTTATCTGCCTGAAAAGTTGATAATAAACTTCCATTGACATAAGTTTTTATAAAATAAATACCATTTAAATTATTAGATCCATTTTGTTTGTCATAAGCTTTTACTCCAAATCCTATTTCTCCACTTACAGTATAATTACCTCCTTCTGCAACAATTATTTTATTTGTCTTATTATTTACTTCACCATCGTTAATAGGATAAATCCATATCCCTGATATAATTGGCTTTATGTTATCGCCTATATCAAATCCAAATAAAAAAGGATTTAAAACTTCTTCGGTTTTAGTATCTCTAACTTCAAAATGTAAATGCGGGCCTCCCGACCCTCCCGTATTTCCTGATAGAGCTATTATTTCCCCTTTCTTTACCGGTATTTCTCCCGGTTTAAGGTAAAAATCTACAGCATATTTTTTATCTTTATACTGTTCTTGGCGAGCCCTTTCTTCAATAGTTCCTTTCAGCTCACTTAAATGCCCATACACGGTAGTATATCCGTTGGGATGATCAATATAAACTGCTTTTCCATATCCATAGGCCGAAATATTTATTCTGGAAACATAACCTTCTTGGGCCGCCAACACTGACAGACCTGTCCTTTGCTGGGTTTTGATATCTAAACCGGAATGGAAATGATTTTTCCTTAACTCACCATAATTGGCTGATAAGGAAATAGGTATAGATAATGGAGAGACAAAATCTTTCGGATAATTTTGAGAATTAGAGAAGATCGTGAATACAATGAATACCGTACTTGCTATTTTTTTCATGTAATTTTTTTAAATACACATCTTGATTAGATATAAAATATAGTAAATAAACTAAATCTTCGTCAAAATTAAGAATTTCATTTTTATTTAGATTATTTAACATTTTAATTCAATTAACTTTTTCCTCAACAAACTCCATAATTTTAATTAATCAAAAGAGAAAGAATTAGTTTAAGCAAATAATTTGTATACTCTTTGTATACTTTTAAAAATATAGAGTTAACATATATCACTTATTCATTTACAAAAAACATCTTACTTAAATGAACTTCACAATTCAATTCAATTTTTTTTTATTTATATAATATACTTTAAATATCTAATAAATAACAATATAATGTCTTAAAAAAAATCTAATATAAATAAAACGCGAATTATTATACTTAGCAATTGATTTTTTTCATTATTTTACACCATATTTATTATTTAATATTCATAAATCTAGATAAATTACAACTATTATGCTAACTAAAAAAATAACTAGAATAATACCAGCACTGCTTATTTTCTTGCTTGTCAATAGTCTTTCTTCTCAAAAATTAGAAAAAGATACAGTTAATTATATATATGAACCCAATCAAGTTCGTACCAAAGGAGAATATGAAGGGGGAAAGAAGCAATTACTTGAAACTTTATCATCCAATCTGAAATATCCGGATGAAGCTATAAAAAATAATATTCAAGGAAAAGTGATTGTTAAATTTGTTATTGAAAAAGACGGTACAATTAGTAATTTTAAAATCCTAAAAGATATCGGATACGGATGTGGTGAGGAAATTATTCGAATTTTAAATGAAACCCAAACCAAATGGAATTCAGCAAAAATCAATAATAAGAACGTACGATCCTATTATACTTTAAGAGTAAAGTTCAAAATACGTAAAATAAATAAAGATGAATCTAAAGTTGATATTTACTTAATGCCATTCTTATGTGTTTTGAGAGTAGTGCTATTTTTTGTTTCGGATGGACGTTTCGTCTATTAAGGAAATTATTCGAGTTTTAAAGAAAACCTAAACCAAATGGAATTCAGCAAAAATCAGTAATAAGCGCATGCGATCCTATTATTTTTCACGAGTAAAATTAATACATAAAGATCAATCTAAAAGTTATATTCACTTAGAGCCAATCGTGAATATTTTAGATTTCGTGCTTACTAATATTTTCATATAATTTTTCAAATATACACAATACACACCTTGATTAGATATAAAATAAATACAGTAAATAAACTAAATATTCATCAAAATAAAAAATGAAATTTTTAATTTTGATTATTTAACATTATTAATTCATGTTTAATCAATTAAAGAGAAAGAATTAGTTTAAACAAAAAATTTGTATACTCTTATTTGTATACTTTTAAAAATATACAGTTAACATATATCACTTATTCATGTAAAAAAGACATCTTAATTAAATTAAACTTTAACGACTCAATTCAATATTTTAAATTTATATGATATACATTAAATATCTAATAAATAATAATATAACATCTAAAAAACAATTTAAGATAAATAAAATGCAAATAATTATCTTTAACAATTGATTTTTTTCATTACTTTACACCATATTTATTATTTAATGTTTCATAAATTTAGATAAATTTCAATTATGCTAAATAAAAAAATAACCAAAATAATACCCATATTGCTTGCTTTCTTGCTTGTTAATAGCCTTTCTTCTCAAAGAGTAGAAAAAGATACAGTTAATAATATATATGAACCCTATCAAGTTCGTACCAAAGGAGAATATGAAGGGGGAAAGAAGCAATTATTTCAAATTTTATCATCCAATCTTGAATATCCGGATCAAGCTTTAAAAAATGATATTCAAGGAAAAGTAATTGTTAAATTTGTTATTGAAAAAAACGGAACAATTAGTAATTTTGAAATCTTAAAAGATGTCGGATACGGATGTGGCGAGGAAATTATACGAGTTTTAAAAAAAACACAAGCTAAATGGAATTCAGCCAAAATCGATAATAAGCGCGTACGATCCTATTATATTTTAAGAGTAAAGTTCAAAATACATAAAGATCATAAACTTTATATTAAAGATGCGAATAACTAAATCAGGATTTCTTATTATTATTTCACTTTTAGTTTTTTTTTCTATTAGCTTTTCCATAGCACAAACCCCTAAAGTTTATGCTGAACAGGTTATCAAAAAATTAACCTCTTCTGAATTTTCAGGTCGCGGCTATGTTGATGACGGAATGAAGAAAGCATCAGAAGAAATTGCTTCACAATTTGAAAAAATCGGAATACTAAAGTTTCAAAATTCTTATTTCCAACCCTTTACCTATCCAATAAATATTATTGAAAAAAGTTCTGTATCCGTAAACGGTAAGGAGTTGAAATTTGGTTCGGATTATTTGGTAGGTGCCGGTTCTCCTTCTCTACAAGGAGATTTCTCGCCTATTACTTTCAATGCTTCCGTCATAGAAAGTCTTTTTGAATCGCAAGATTTTTCCTATTTCAATAAAGAAATGAAAAGAATAGACAAGAATTGTGTGATTTTTCCGAATAAAGTATTTCCTGAAAATATGACCATGCAGGATAAAACGGCAAATGAATTATATCACGATATTCCTCAACTTATTTCCAATGGAGAATTGGATATTTCCGCACCCTTGATTATACAGCTAACATCATCTAAGTTTATACACTCTTTGAGCCCTATTCAGACTAAAACTGTAGATCTATTTATCAACAGTCAGTCAGTTCCGGAAACTATCACTTCAGTATCCTTAGATATTAACACACGTTTTGAGCCAAATTTCGAAGCTAAAAATGTAATAGGATTTATTAAAGGTAAGCGTTCAGACAGTCTTATCGTTTTAACCGCCCATTACGATCATCTTGGCAAAATTAATGATGTTATTTTTCCCGGAGCTAATGATAATGCAAGCGGTATCGCATTATTACTATCTATGGCAAAAGTTTACAAACAAAATACACCTGATTTTGACACAGTTTTTATTGCCTTTGCTGGAGAAGAAGCCGGATTAAAAGGATCTCAGTATTTTGTAGATCATTCGTTGTTTGATTTAAATAAAATAAAATTCCTTCTTAATTTTGATATAGTTGGTACTGGAGAAGAAGGAATACAAGTTGTTAACGGAAAGGAATTTTATAAACAATTTAATAAACTTGAAAATATAAGTTATATGTATAATTATTTAAAGCAGGTCAAAATTAGAGGAAGCGCATGTAATAGCGACCATTGTCCTTTTTATGAAAAAGGGGTTCCTTCTTTTTATATTTATACTTTAGGCGGTAAAAGTGGATATCATGATATATACGATAAAGAAGTATCTTTGTATGCTTTTGACAAATTGATAGCTTTATTAACAAAATTTATAAATGCTCTGTAAAAAAATATGGTATATAAAAAAGGCAGATATGTAATAGATATCTGCCTTTTTTGTTTATAATAATTTTTACAGCCTTACTCAAACCCTATAGCTGTTTCTAGTGCAAGTATCATCATACTATCAAAAGACGTCTGTCTTGCTTCTGCCGATATATTTTCTTGGGTAATAAAGGAATCTGAAATAGTTAATAAACAAGCTGCATTTTTACCTAAAACTTGTGCATTATGAAATAAAGCAAAACTCTCCATTTCAACACAGGCGCATTCATGCTCTTGAACTAATTTTTTATAATCTGTCCCTCCTTCTACATAAAAGACATCACTGGAATGTATGCATCCCTTATGAATTTCAATTTTCAATTCAGCTGCTTTGTCTGAAATATATGAATTTAATTTTTCTGAAGGATATGTTTTATCTTTATCGTACCCTGATTGAACTTTGGCATATGTTGATTCACTATAAGCGCAACTACCTAAGACAATGTCATATATCTTGATATTTTCTACGTAAGAACCTGCAGAACCAATACGAATAATCGTATCTACACCATATTTAGAGTACAATTCGTAAGAATATATACCAATACTTGGCATTCCCATTCCGGAACCCATTATGGATACTTTTTTCCCTTTATACGTTCCTGTGTATCCAAACATATTTCTTACTGAATTAAATTGCTTTGCATTTTCCAGATATTTGTCCGCAATATATTTTGCTCGTAAAGGATCTCCGGGCATCAATACTGTTTTTGCAATTTCTCCTAATTCTGCTTGAATGTGTGCAGTAGCCATATTATTTAATTTTAATTATTTATTATGCGAAATTAAAGATAGTATTCTTATCCTTATTATGTATATGTTTTTTATAAGTCTATAATTTATATACTGAAAAAATATTTACTTAGAATTCTTTAGCTATTTCATCAATGGATTCTAAAATTATATCACACCCTTTTTTTATTTCTTCCGGCGTAATGGTTAAAGGAGGAGAAATTCTTAAAAATTCATTCCTATAGAATTGCCAAAACACAATTAATCCTTTTTTCATACATCTTTCAGCTACTTTCAAGCTAAAATCAGGCGATCGTAGTTGGACCGCTAACATTAGTCCTCTTCCATTAATAGATATAATTTCATTATGGATTAAATGATCTCTATACAATTTTTCTTTGTAATGTACCTGTTCCATCAAATCGGTTGTGAGTAGTTCCTCCATAACCGCACAAGCAGCAGCTGCCGGTATTGGATTTCCTCCAAAGGTAGTGACATGTCCTAATTTGGGATGATCCGCCAACGTATCCATCATTTCAGCCGAAGCCATAAATGCTCCAATAGGAACTCCTCCAGCCATGCCTTTACCCATTGCCAATATATCGGGAACTATATCATACCATTGAAAAGCAAACAATTTACCAGTTCTTCCAAAACCTGGTTGAATTTCGTCTAAAATCAATAAAGCTCCAACTTCTTCACACCTATCTTTTAATTTTTTTAAGTAATTATTTTCAGGAGTAATAAAACCTGCTGCTCCTTGAATAGTTTCCACGACTACGCCAGCAGTTTTCTCAGTGATTTGATATAAATCTTCTTCTTTATTAAAATTTATAAATTTAATTTGAGGTAATAAGGGCTCAAATGGTTTTTTATTCGTATCCCTGCCTGCTAAACTTAGAGAACCTTGAGAGTTTCCATGATAAGCATCTACAAAGGATATGATCTCCTGTCTACCTGTATATCTTTTTGCTAATTTCATAGAAGCTTCTATAGCTTCAGTACCTGAATTTACCAGATAAGTCGTATGTAGAGGATACGGAACATTTTCCGATAACATCTTACATATTTGTACCGGCTTTTCTAGGGCATATTCCCCATATACCATAACATGAAGATACTTATCCGCTTGATCTTTTATTGCCTGTATCACCTTAGGATGCGAGTGTCCCAAAGTATTTGCAGAAACTCCGGCGACAAAATCCAAATAAGCTCTACCATCTTTCCCATATATATAATTACCAACTGCCTTATCCACCTCAAAACCTGAAGCATAAAGAGTTGTTTTTGCCTGATAGTTAAAAAAATCTTCTTTTAATTTACCCATTGCTTATTGACTTTTGCTTGCAAAAATACGGAATATATTGCAGCATAAGTGAAGTGAATTTCTAATTAAATTTTCTAAACGTTTCATATTTATTACCTTGAAGTATATGAAGGATAAAAATTTAAAGTAATTTTAAATATCTCTGTGCATATTCTTATTTTTATCTAAATTAAATTCAATTATCAATAAGCATTTATACTTAGAAATAAAATATGATTACGAATTATAATTACCGTTAAAAGCTTTTTATTCTCCGTAAATATTATGTTGTCCACCCTTTTAATAAATTAGTTTTTATTATTTTTGTAAAGAATTTATTGATATTATGAACTATGATATAAAAGTGGGTATTGATGCATTCTCTTTTGATATCCCAAAAATATATTTACCAATAAAAGATTTAGCTATTGCTAGGGATATAGAGCCGGCCAAACTCGAAAAGGGATTAGGATTATTAAAAATGTCTCTTCCGGATGTGCATCAAGACGTTATAGTTTTTGCAGCAAATGCGCTAAAAAAACTATTGAAACAAGAAAAGTTGCAACCGGAAGAAATTAGTCGTATTTATGTAGGAACAGAAAGCGGTATAGATTCCTCCAAGCCCATTGGATCTTTTTTAATATCATTAATGGAAGATATTTATGGTAATGGTTCTTTCGAGCATTGTGATGCAGTCGACCTTACTTTTGCCTGCATTGGCGGTGTGGATGCCTTTCATAATTCATTAGACTATATTCGATTAAATCCTGACAAAAAAGCAATTGTCATTTGCACTGATTATGCAAAATATGATCTTAATTCTACAGGTGAATATACTCAAGGAGCAGGTGCTGTAGCTTTATTATTATCTGCAAATCCAAGAATAATTTCATTTGGCAATCAAGTAGGAATTAGCACTAAGGGGGTTTTTGATTTTTTCAAACCCAAAAGAATCATATCTAAAAAAGAAGTAACCCAAAATGATACTAATTCAGAATGGTTTGGAATACAAGAGGAAGAAATCAATCTTTTCAAAGAACAACCCATATTTGATGGTCAATATTCCAATATGTGCTATCAGAATAGGCTAAAAGGTGCATATTTCCATCTGAAAAAATTATTAGGCATAGATATTACTCTTTATAATCAGTGGAAAAGTATTATTGTACATTCACCTTATTCCTTTCAAGGAAGAAGAATGTTCTCAGAAATATATGCTTTAGATTCTAAACTAAAAGAATCTTTACCTACCCAGGAAAAGGAATATGCTGATCGTATTAAAGAAATAGGGAAAACTGTAGAATACAAAACATTTGCAAATGAGAAATTTGGTCCTGCTGAAATAGCTTCTTCTAATATAGGAAACATGTACACTGGATCGATTTTTATGGGCTTATTATCCACTTTATATTATCATTTTAAAAATAACTCAGAGATAACAGGAGAAAAATTTGGTTTCTTAGCTTATGGAAGCGGTTCTAAATCTAAAACTTTTGAAGGCCTTGTTGAAAAAGATTGGAAAATTCAAACCGAAAAGCTAGGTTTATTTGAATATTTAGCTTCTACTCATTCCATTAATATGGAAACCTATCATTCTTTGTATAAGAAAGAATTGAAAAAATCTATACTCCCTCCTAAAAATGAGTATATTTTAGACAGAATTGAAAATGATAATCCTGAGTTACTGGGAGCGAGATATTACAAATTTATAAATTAAAAGAAATTCAAATAATTTTATATAAAAAAGCCTGAGATAAATCTCAGGCTTTTAACTTGTATATTTATTTTTATTTAAAAAAACCTAAAACATTTTCAGTTATATATTTGAGTTGATCATCTTCTAATTCCGTATGCATAGGTAAAGAAATCACCTCATTAATTAGTCTATCAGTATTAGAAAAATCCTCATCTTTATATTTACCTGTATCATAAGCTTTTTGTTTTCTTAAAGGAACCGGATAATAAATCATGGCTGGGATTTCTCGCTCTGAAAGATATTGTTGTAAAGCATTTCTATCAGAATTTATTACCTTCAACGTATATTGATGAAATACATGAGTGGAATATTTTTCCATTCTTAAAGGAATAATTAAATTAGGGTGATTGGAAAAAGCTTTATCATAAAAATCAGCAGCCCTTCTTCTTTTTTCATTATACGAATCTAATAAGGGTAATTTTGCATCCAATACGACTGCTTGTAAGCTGTCTAAGCGTGAATTTACCCCTACTTCATCATGGTAATATCTTTTATACATTCCATGGTTTACAATTCCTCTTATTCTATAAGCTAACTCATCATTTTCAGTAAATATGGCTCCCCCATCTCCATAACAACCTAAATTTTTTGAAGGAAAAAAGGAAGTTGTACCTATTGTACCTATTGTACCGGATTTCTTACGAGTTCCATCTTTAAAAATATATTCAGAACCTATGGCCTGAGCATTATCCTCTATGACATATAAATTATGCTCTTTAGCAATATTCATAATCTCTTCCATATTTGCACATTGTCCAAACAAATGTACGGGAATAATAGCCTTAGTTTTTGGTGTAATAGCTTTTCTTATGGCTTCTGGACTTATCGTAAACGTTTCATAGTCTACATCTACTAATACGGAATTCAGTTTTAGTAAACTAATTACTTCTACAGTAGCTGCAAAAGTAAAATCAGTTGTAATTACCTCATCACCGGGTTTTAAATCCAAAGCCATTAGTGCTATCTGAAGGGCTTCTGTACCGTTAGCACATGGAATAACATGCTTAACATCCAAATATTTTTCTAAATTTTGAGAAAATGCTTTTACTTGGGGACCGTTTATAAAAGCTGCCGTATTTAATACCTCTTCAAATCCTTTATCTATAGCCGGTTTTATATGCTTATACTGGTTGATTAAATCTACCATTTGTATTTTCTTCATAAGTAAATAATTTTAAGCACAAATTTAATAAATCAAATTGTAACCTAACTTTTATAAAAAGAAAAACTCTTATTTAAATTAAATAAGAGTTCATTACTTTCAAAATGGTGCTTTTTTAATAAATTATTTTATTTATTTTTCTGTTGCTGCATTTGATTTTTCAATTGTTCTATTTGTTCCGGTGATAATTGTTCCATACCTGCTTGATCTTTTAATTCTTTTGGCATAGGTTTAAAGTCAACTAATTCAACCTCAAAAATCAAAGCCATATTTGGCCCTGCCGGTCCGTTATCTCCATAGGCTAAATCTGATGGTACATATAAAGTGTATTTTGCTCCTTTAGACATCAATTTAACACCTTCTCTCCATCCAGGTACTACTCTTGATAATGGTATATCTGCTGGTTTACCGTCAGTTTGTTTTTTAGAATCTTCAATAATAGAGCCATCTATACCTTTTAATATATAGTTTACAGATACTATATCTTCATCAGAAGGTTTATCTCCTTTTCCTTCTTTTTCTACTTTATATTGTAAACCTGAAGCTGTTGTTTTAACCCCGTCTTTCTTTTTATTTTCTTCTAAGAATTTTTTACTTTCTTCGGAATTTCTTTTAGATACTTTTTCAAGATGTTTAGGAATATAATCTTTCATAAAAAACTGTATAGAATCTTCTGAAAATAATAATTCTTTATTCCCAAATTTATCTTCCATAGCTTGCTTTATAATATTCACATTTAAATCTTTATCGAATCCTTGAATTTTAAAGTTATGAGCTAAATCCAAGCCAATTGCATATGCAGCTTTTTCATCATCTGAATTTAATTTCGTAACTTTTTGTTCTTCCTTATTACATGCAACAAGGCTAAGACCAACTAATGTCAATAAAAATGTTTTTTTTATCATTTTGTTAAATAGTTATTATAAAATTATTTTCTAATTTGAATTATCTTCTTCCGTAGTTTCAGGTTGTTTGTTAAAATCAACTAACTCTATATCAAATATCAATACTGAGTTTGGGCCTATCTCTATACCTGCTCCATTTTGTCCATAAGCAAGCTCAGAAGGTATATAAAATCTGTATTTTGAACCTTTAGTCATTAATGCAACTCCTTCAGTCCATCCTTTAATTACTCTATTTAGCTGAAATTCTATAGGTTGTCCAGAATTATGTTGGTCTGTTGAGTCAAATATTTTTCCGTCTAATAGTTTTCCTGTATATTTAACTTTTACCATATCTTCAGGCTTTGGTTTTTCAACGGACTTACCTTTTGATAAAATTTCATATTGTAATCCTGAAGCAGTGGTAATTACACCTTTTTTCTTTTTATTTTTTTCTAAAAATGCTAATCCTTCTGTTTTATTTACTTCGCCTTGTTCTTGTCTTTTCTTTTCGAACTCAAGTCTTTTCTTAGCAAAATATTTTTGCATAAAGGAATTTAAAGAATCCATTGGCATTAAAGAAGGCTTACCGGCTATTTCATCTTTCATTGCCTTAGTGAATACGTCTATATCTACATCATTTAACATATCCTGTTGCTTTAAACTCTGAGCAATATTTATTGCAATAGAATACGAAAATTTATCTTTATCTGTTTTAAGTTCTATTTTGTCCTGTGCAGAGAGTGACCATGAGGATGCTATAAATAAAACTGCAATGAGGGTGTTTTTTTTCATTCGTTTATTTTTAATATTATATAATACTTAACAATCTAATTTTTATACTGAAAATGATTGTAATTTATTCCTTTTTTCCAATATAATAAGAACAATGCAAATATCCGATATTTTATCGAAACACGAATATAAATTTTAGTTAATATTATACAATAAAGGAATTAATTTTATTTCAGTAATAATGAATTTATAAGTTATTATTTTTCAACATATTTTTTTAGAAATTTTTTCCAATATGCGAGATAAATGTATAAAATTTGATCTTGATATAAGTACTTTTAAAATAAAATAAATCTAAAATTAATTGTACAATTTTTATTTTTATTAATTAGGTCATTCTTAAGTTAAAATTTATTTATTCTAATGCTTATTTCATGACTTTCTAAAAAAATTCTTATCAATTTTAAGTATCGAAATCTAAACGGAAATCATTTTTTAATCTCTCCAATAACGGATTAATTTTAACCATTTTATTATATTTATCTTTATCTGTCAAAAGTATAGTTCTTTGAGTTTCTTTAATTTTGTATTTAAAATTTATAGAATAATTATTAACTTCTTTTTTCAGCTTCTGAAATATATCCTCTCTCAAATTTTCAAATTCATCATAAGCCGAATTGGAAGGGAATTCAAAGAAAACTATATGGTCAGGTTTTACGGTACATTGGGTTGTATTTAATATACTATAAACGACTGGTTGATTTTTTAATGTTTCCAAATATTTATTCCAAAAAATCTTAACTTGATCTATAGTAAAATCGTCCTTATCTTTTTCAGAAGAATCTAAACTACTCACCTCATCTTCTTTCTGCAAAGCTGAATGCAAAGAACCTTTTATGGAAAGAAAAGATGTATTCTTAGTAGGATTTCCTAATGGTGTATTACTTTTAACATTTTGTTTTACAGGAATAGTTTTAACAACCGGTTCTTTCGTTTTTTCTAAAACTTTTTGGGGACTAGCATCTACTAAAGGTTTTTCCGGTAATTTAATTTCTTGCTTAGCTAAAACAAAATTAGGGGGGGGGATTATTCTAAATTTTTTTTTTTAACATTACCTCCTCCTGCAGTTAACGAAGCTAATTGCATGAGAGCTATCTCTATGGAGAGTTTGGGGCTTTTACTATTTCTAAAATTTATATCTGCTTGATGGCATATTTCAATCGCATCTATTAAAAATTTCGGAGTACACTTTTGCGCCTGTTGAAAGTATTTTTGTTTTGTATTTTCGCCCACCTCTAATAATGCAATAGTTTGTGGGTTTTGTGCTACCATTAAATCTCTGAAATGACTTCCCAAACCTGAAATAAATATTTGTGGGTCGAAACCTTTTTTTATGATACCATTGAATGACAGTAATAAACCCGGAATATCATTTGTTAAGGATAAGTCTGTAATTTTAAAATAATATTCGTAGTCGAGAATACTAAGATTTTCTGTAACCGCTGCGACAGTTAAATTTTTTTGTGTAAATGTGACCAGCCTGTCAAACATGGAAAGGGCATCTCGTAAACCTCCATCGGCTTTTTGAGCGATGATATAAATCGCATCGTCTTCGTATTGAATACCTTCTTGTTCTGCTATTTTTTTTAAATGATTTTTTATATCATCAGTTTCTATTCTTTTGAAATCATAAATTTGACATCTGGAAAGAATAGTTGGAATAATTTTTTGCTTCTCAGTAGTAGCCAAAATAAAAATAGCATGTGCTGGAGGTTCTTCCAAGGTTTTTAGAAAAGCATTGAAAGCAGCGTTAGACAACATATGCACTTCATCTATAATATAGACTTTGTATTTCCCTACTTGAGGAGCATAGCGTACCTGCTCTATCAAATTACGTATATCATCAACAGAATTATTAGAGGCTGCGTCCAATTCAAAGATATTGAAAGCAAAATCATTCTCATCGGTTTCTCCGTATTTTTCATTAATTTTCCTTGCTAAAATACGCGCACAAGTAGTTTTACCCACACCTCTGGGCCCACAAAAAAGTAATGCCTGAGCTAACTGATTGTTAGTTATGGCATGTTCCAACGTATTTGTTATGTGACTTTGCCCAACAACCGCATCAAATTCTAAAGGTCTATATTTTCGAGCTGAAACTACAAAGTTTTCCATGAGTTTACAAAGTTACTTATTTTTTCTTCTTCTCCTCGTTAATTTCTTATGTAATCTTTGAACATTCTACACACAATCCGTGAACAATTATATCCAATTTTTCAGCAATAAATCCTGAGGGTATATTTACATAAGGAGTTTTTACCGAATGCATACAAAATATTTTTTTACAATTCTTACAGCAAAAATGTATATGACTATCTGCATGATGCTCTTCTGAACAGTCATCCGTACATAAGGCATATACTGTAATGTTCCCTTCATTGATACTATGCAATAATCCTTTTTTTTCAAAAGTTTTTAAGGTTCTGAACAAGGTGGTTCGATCCGAATAATCAAAATCCGACTCTAAATCCGATAAAGATATAGCTGTATTTTGTTTGAGAAAATATTCTAAAACTAACAAACGCATCGCTGTCGGGTTGATATCTTTGTTCCGTAATATATTTTCTAACTCTTGATTCATATTACATTCTTTCCGGGGCCCCTATGCCCAACAATTGCAACCCATCTTTAATCACATTCCCTGTCCATTGCGTTATAGCTAATCGTATTTGTTGCTCTTCCTCTATATCTGCATCCAAAATGCGATTATTTTGATAAAAAGAATTATATTCTTTTGAAACCTCATATATATAGTTTGCTATTAAAGCCGGATTTAAGTCTTTAGCAGATTTTTCAATTATATCTTCATAGGTAGATAATAAAATAATTAATTTTAGCTCTGCTTCATTTAAATTTTTATGCTTAATTTCAATAGGTTCATGTGAAGCTTTTCTTAATACGGAACAGGTTCTGGCATAGGTGTATTGAATAAACGGACCTGTATTTCCATTAAATTCAATACTTTCATTCGGGTCAAATAAAATTCGTTTCTTGGGATCGACTTTTAGTATAAAATATTTCAAAGCTCCTAACCCTATAAGTTCATTTACCTGTTGTTTTTCAATCTCTGTATAACCCTCTAGTTTTCCTAATTCCGTTGTTTTCCTGACCGCTTCCTGATGCATCTCTTCCATCAGTTCATCGGCATCTACCACCGTACCTTCTCTAGATTTCATCTTACCACTAGGTAGATCTACCATTCCGTAGGAAAGATGGTATAATTTATCAGCCCAACTATATCCTAATTTTTTCAAGATAAGAAATAATACCTGAAAGTGGTAATCTTGTTCATTCCCTACTGTATATATTAGTTCATTGAGGTTATATTTGTTAAATCTTTCTACTGCTGTACCTAAATCTTGTGTTATATATACAGACGTACCATCTCCGCGTAATAGCAATTTTTGGTCTAACCCTTCATCTGTTAAATCAGCCCATACAGATCCGTCCTCTTTCTTAAATAATACTCCTTTTTTTAATCCTTCTTCGATGACATCTTTTCCAAGTAAATAGGTGTTACTTTCATATTGTACCAAATCGAAATCTACGCCCAATCTTTGATAAGTTTTATTGAAACCGGCGTATACCCAACTATTCATTTTTTCCCACAATGTTCTAATCTCTGGGTCTCCTGCTTCCCATTTCTTTAGCATTTCTTGAGCTTCCAAGAGTATAGGAGCTTTCTTTTTAGCTTCCTCTGCATCTACACCGGTAGATACTAAATGGGTTATTTCTTGTTTATATTTTTGATCGAATATTACGTAATATTTCCCAACAAGATGATCTCCTTTAATTCCTGTTGATTCGGGAGTTTCACCATTACCGTATTTTTCCCAGGCAAGCATGGATTTACAGATGTGAATTCCTCTGTCGTTTATGATTTGCCCTTTTATTACTTCATTCCCTGCAGCTTTAAGAATATTGCTGATTGAAAATCCAAGCAAATTGTTCCTAATATGGCCTAAATGAATTGGCTTATTGGTATTGGGAGAAGAATACTCTACCATTATTTTTTTTGGATTCTTTTCTGTAAGCGTAAAATCTTCTGTCTTAAACTTTTCTTTTAATAATCGAGTAAATATGGTAGGATTTAGTGTTAGGTTGAGAAATCCTTTAACTACATTAAAAGATACAAAATCTTCTTCATCTGTTAAATACGTTCCAATTTTGTTAGCTACTTCCTCCGGTTTTTGTTTCACTAACTTAACCAAAGGAAAAACTACCAAGGTATAATCTCCTTCAAATTCTTCTTTAGTTATTTGTATTTCAACATCTTCAACTTGTATTTGAAACAGACTCTCAATTGCTTTTATGCATTGTTCTTTTATATAAGATTTTAGGTTCATTATTTTAAATTAGCATTGAATTCACAAATTTAGGGATTTCCCTTAAAAATGTAACTTTTTATCAGACAACAATTAAAAATGAATTCGTAAGCCTCTATTTGATTATACTAACAAAGTATGGATAAAAGCATTCTTATAGCAACTTTTTGATTGTTCTCGATAAAAAATTATAGAAAACTAAATGTTGGCTGCAATTACAGGATTGCCTGCTCCCATGCTTTTTTGCATTTTTTCCATCGCTGTTATTAAATCTCCGATCATGTGTCCTTCTTTAAAACCGCAATCTTGTGGTACTACTATTCGTTGTACTCCCTTTTGATTAGGCATACCTCCACTTAGTATGCCCCATGTGCCACCAATAGTTAAAGCGCCTGCTCCTATCGTTCCTATGCTTCCTCCTATTCTACTTCCGATAGGGCCCAGAACAGAACCTCCAATACCTCCTAATACAGGTAATGATGGAGATAACAATACGGCACCGGGCAAAACTATTTCTCTATTATCCTGTACTGCATTTAATGGATCTTTTGTTCCTATATAGGATTGTATATGATTGGTATTTTTTTCCATTTGATTTCTTTCATAGGTTTTATCGTGAACTGCTGCCGCATTGTAGGTATAGGTAGAATATCCGGTTCTTGATCCCGCTGCCGTAGCCAAGCCTCCCCCTAAGGAATGCCCGGTAATACTCACTTCTCCTGTTATAGCTCCTTCATTTTTAGCTTCTTTTACCTGTTTTGCTAAATCTACAGAAGCATCATATTGATCGGAACTGATACCCAAGGCCTGCACCACATCTTCTTTTATATCATTGATTCCTGCTCCAACGTCTGTTCCCCGATAAGCCACTACTACATTGCCGTTCTTATCTTCAAATAGGGTTGCATAAAATCCATTTTTTCCATCCTGATCCAAAAAATATTCCCAACCCTTACCCAAAATTTCCTTCGCTCGTTCTGCGCTTACCGGCTTATAACCATCTATTTCTTGGTTATTTTCCGGATGGTCGTAATCTATGTTTTCATATACTTCTCGCGCTAATCGGGCATGGGTTAGCGCTTTGTCCATATCGGGAAGTATTATTTGTATCAGCCCTCCCATTTTACAACTAAGCTGGGCTTTTGCTAATAAGGCTTGTTGCCCTTTTATGTACACTTTTGGATGAACTACCGTCCAATGAGAAGAAGTACACAAGGTGCTACACAAACTCGGCAATACCCTACTGGATTGACTGCCTAATAAGCCCCCCGCAAACCTTCCGGCTAAGAACCCTACAAATCCTCCTACCGGACCGCCCAAAGCTCCCACGAGTGCACCTACCATTCCTCCCAACGATGCTGCTCCACTTGTCATCTTTTCACAATTAAAGTTACCTTTAAACCGGTCGTTTTCCGTGGCTTTTAATTTCCCGTTCATATAGGCCTTGTTTTGGGAAACTACATGAATCCGGCTATTTTCCTTTCCTTCACTACAGCTTACTAAAGCTCCATCTGGTACATACGATTGACTCATATTTCTAATTTTTTAATGGTTGACCGGTTATTGTTTTTCCTGCTGCTAATGAATCTTTTACCCTTTGAAAATATTTTTTACTGTCTTCCATTCCCGGCAACTCTTTAATCTCTTTGGGCAAGCGTTCGTAATTAGCTATTTCATTTTCCATACCCTTTCTTCTTTGATTTTCTACCGGAAACTGTATTCCGTATTCTTTTTCCAATCGCTCCTTTATCTCTTGTAATTTTTTCTTTTGCGCTTCCGATCCTCGAAAATTTAGAAGCTCTTCCTGTATTGAATAGGCTAAACTATATCCAAGTCTATCTACAGACCTCGGATCTGAACCTTTATCCAAAAAATACGGAATTAAATTATAATGGGCTCCTGATAGGGCTATCTGCGCTGCATTTTCACAACTTCCGTATTCTTTATAATTGG
>CALYQD010000013.1 GCA_945280365.1 uncultured Apibacter sp. | reverse complement strand
TACTCTTTAATACTATTCTTATTTCCCTTTTTTATAACTCAATTTTTTCCTCCCATCCCTCACTCTTCCCTTTAATTCATTCTCCATTCATCTTTATATTATAACTTATTCCTTTATTATATTTAGAATTTGATTACTATCATATTATTGTGTTAGTTATTTAAATTCCTCGCCCCTATCTTAATCTTCTATCCTACTTTTTTATATTTCAAAGAAGATATTTTTTAAATATGATTATAATATAAGTTAACTTAAATTATATAATAAAAAAGACTGCTAATATACATAGCAGTCTTTTTAAATTTTCGATATTTTCTAAGCTTATTATCTTTTAGCTCTATATTCACTAACAGTTAATTGCTTTCTTCCCTTTGCTCTACGTCTTGCTAAGACTTTTCTTCCATTAGCTGATGCCATTCTCTCACGAAAACCATGCTTGTTTCTTTTCTTTCTTTCTGAAGGTTGAAATGTACGTTTCATCGGTTGTTATCTTATATCTTTATATTCGTTAATCTTATTTGAGATAGCAAAGATACTATTTATTTTTTATATTCCTACTTTTAATTGTGTTTTTGTGTAATTTTTTGCATATATCTTTAATGCTATTATACTTTTATACTATTCAATAAAGATTATTAGGTTTAAAATAACACATTTTTGATTGTCACAATTTTAATCACTAATAATTTTTATGTGTACAATATCCTATTTTATAAGATATGATTTCATTTTTATTAATGAATTAATTAATTTTTAAATTTTGTATTTTTCTATATTATTTTAAAATATACTTATTTTCAATAAATTATTGAAAATAAAAAAGCTATCTTAAAAAAGATAGCTTTTTATATAATTGTTTAACTTTATAAAACCATAATAAATGGATATTATCCGTTTATTTTAGCAATTCTTTGGATCAATTCCACAACCTTATTGGAATATCCCCACTCATTATCATACCAGCTAACTACTTTAACAAAAGTAGGACTTAATTGAATACCTGCTTTGGCGTCAAAGATTGATGTACGTGGATCTGTAATAAAGTCTGAAGATACTACTTCTTCATCTGTATATCCTAATATTCCTTTTAATTCACCTTCAGATGCTTCTTTCATTGCTTTACAAATTTCATCGTAGGTAGCTTCTTTAGCTAAGTTAACTGTTAAGTCTACTACTGAAACATCTAAAGTAGGTACACGGAATGCCATACCTGTTAATTTTCCATTTAGAGAAGGAATTACTTTTCCTACTGCTTTTGCTGCTCCTGTTGAAGATGGAATTATATTTCCTGCTGCTGCACGACCTCCTCTCCAATCTTTAGCTGACGGACCATCTACAGTTTTTTGGGTTGCAGTGGTAGCATGTACGGTAGTCATTAAACCTTCTAAGATACCAAATTTATCATTCAGTACTTTAACAACCGGTGATATACAGTTTGTAGTACATGATGCATTTGAAATAAATTGAGTCCCTTTTACGTAGGTATTATCATTTACACCACATACGAACATAGGAGTATCGTCTTTAGATGGCGCAGACATAACTACATATTTTGCTCCTGCATCAATGTGTCCTTGTGCTTTATCTTTAGTAAGGAATAATCCTGTTGATTCAACTATATATTCTGCTCCGATGTCTCCCCATTTAAGGTCTGCCGGATTCTTTTCAGCGGTTACTCTGATTACTTTTCCATTTACTACTAGCTTTCCGTCTTTAACTTCTATAGTTCCATCAAATTTACCATGAACAGTATCATATTTTAGCATGTAGGCCATATATTCAACATCAATAAGGTCGTTAATACCAACAACTTCTATATTCTCATTATGTTGAGCAGCACGGAATACTAATCTTCCAATACGACCGAAACCATTAATACCAATTTTAATTTTTGACATAATACTTCTTTTTAACGTTATTTAAATTAATTTTTTATTTTATCTATGTAGAAAGGATATCGGCTACTTTTATAAGATCCTTGTCTATTTCATTATGTTTTTTTATTGCATCTTCTATTGGAGTAAAAACAACTTTACTTGATTGCATGCCTGCCATAACATTCGATTTACCTGCCATTAACCCTTCAACTGCAGCTACTCCTAGCCTTGAAGCTAAAACTCTATCCGCAACAGTTGGTGATCCACCTCGTTGAATATGACCTAATACAGTAACTTTAACATCAAATTCAGGATATTTCATCTTAGTGAATTTAGCTAAATCATATACACCTCCCAATTTTTCTCCTTCTGCAACTACTACAATGCTGGAAGTTTTACCTTTTTGTTTAGCATTATCGAAAGAAGCAAACAAATCTTCTATACTATCTTTTTGTTCTGGGATAAGTATATCTAAGGCTCCAGTAGCTATTCCACTATTGAGTGCTATAAATCCGGCATCTCTTCCCATAACTTCTATAAAGAAAACCCTATTGTGAGAAGTTGCCGTATCTCTGATCTTATCAATCGCATCAACTACGGTATTGAGTGCTGTGTCATATCCTAAGGTAAAATCCGTACCGAATATATCATTATCAATAGTTCCCGGTATTCCAATGAAAGGAATTCCTTGTTCTTTTTGAAATATTGTTCCCCCCGTAAACGACCCGTCTCCTCCTATAACAACCAATGCATCTATATTATGTTTTTTAACTGTCTGTGCAGCTTTAGCTCTTCCTTCAATTGTTCTAAATTCATCGGATCTTGCAGATTTAAGTTCAGTTCCTCCTCTATTAATTAGGTTTCTAACTGAACGAGGACCTAAATCAACAACTAAATCATTAATTAGTCCATCATATCCCATCCTTATTCCACAACATTCAATTCCATAATAATTAGCAGCTCTTACAACTGATCTTATGGCAGCATTCATTCCCGGAGAATCCCCTCCGGAGGTTAAAACACCTATTTTCTTTATTTTACTAATGTTTTTAGACATGTTTTTTTATAAATTTTTACATTCTAAGATCATACAAATATACTAATCATTTGTGGATTTTGCATTAATAAATGGACATATATAAATAGATATATATCATATTATCTTATATTGATTTAAAATTAAATTTTTATTAAATTTGTAGCTAATCTTCTTCTTACAAAGAATAAGCTAAATATTTATTTTATATCCACATTTTTTGCTTTAGCTATATTTTAAAATACGGTTATTTAAACTTTGGTATTTAATAAATTCTACTTATCAATTTTTCAAAAATAATACCAGTATACTTAATTATTGCCGGTTCACGTTGATTTATAATACTCTGTTTCAAAAATTTCAGATCTTAGCTTGATTAAAATTATTATTTTATTTTAAGCTTCCGACCATGTCTTCTGGTTTGACCCATTGATCAAATTGTTCGGCAGTAACTAATCCTAAGTTAATAGCTTCTTCTTTTAGTGTGGTACCATTTTTATGTGCTGTTTTTGCAATTTTTGCAGCGTTTTCGTAGCCTATATGTGTATTTAAAGCTGTTACCAGCATTAATGAATTGTTTACTAATTGTTTTATCCTTGAATAATTGGGTTCAATACCGATCGCACAATGTTCGTGGAAAGAATTACAAGCATCTCCTAATAATTGTGCGGATTGTAAAAAATTATAGGCCATAACTGGCTTGAAGACATTTAATTCATAGTTCCCTTGAGTTCCAGAAAATGATATTGTTGTATCGTTTCCAAGTACTTGAGCACAAACCATGGTAATTGCTTCATTTTGTGTAGGATTGACTTTACCGGGCATAATGGAAGATCCTGGTTCATTTTCGGGTATAAATAACTCCCCTATCCCACTTCTTGGTCCAGATGCTAGTAATCGTATATCTTGAGCTATTTTAAATAAAGATACTGCTAATTGTTTTAAAGCTCCATGGGTTTCTACTATTGCATCATGTGCTGCTAAAGCTTCAAATTTATTGGGCGCTGTTATAAATGGTAAACCTATAAATTTGGAAATGTATTCTGCCACTTTTACATCATATCCTTTAGGGGTATTTAAACCGGTACCAACAGCTGTTCCTCCTAGAGCTAATTCTGATAAATGTGATAGGGTATTTTTGATAGCTTTTATGGCATGTTCTAATTGGGCTACATATCCTGAAAATTCTTGTCCAAGTGTTAATGGAGTAGCATCCATTAAATGTGTCCTTCCTATTTTAACTACATCTTTAAATTTTTCTGATTTTTCTTGTAATGTGTTTTTTAATTTTTCAACTGCAGGCAAAGTATGAGTTACTACTTTTTTGTATGCTGCAATATGCATCGCTGTAGGAAATGTATCATTTGATGATTGGGATTTATTTACATCATCATTAGGATGTATCGGACTTTTTTCTCCCAATTTTCCGCCTCCTAATACCAGTGACCTATTAGATATGACTTCATTTACGTTCATGTTAGATTGGGTGCCGGATCCGGTTTGCCAAATAACTAATGGAAATTGATCATTTAAATCGCCTTTGATAATTTCATCGCATACTTTAGCAATTAAGTCCCTTTTTTCAACCGGTAATACTCCCAAATCGCTATTTGCATAGGCCGCTGCTTTTTTTAAATAACCAAATGCTTCTATAATCTCTTTAGGCATTGATCCTTCGGGACCAATTTTAAAATTATTTCTTGATCTTTCAGTTTGGGCTGCCCAATATTTATCTCCGGGAACTTGAACTTCTCCCATAGTATCTTTCTCAATACGGTAATTCATGGTAAGTTTATATTATTATATTTATATTATACAAAAATAAAAAAAATCAGCCAAGGGGACTGATTTTTTATCTAAATAAAATACTACCTTTTTATTTATCTCTATTTTTAGCTTGATTCATTTTTTGTTTTTGAATTTGTTTTTGTTGTTCTTGAGCTTGTTCCAACATTGCTTGCATTTTCTCTTGCCATTTACTTTTTTTCTTTTTAGGCTTGGCTTTGTTTTCCTGCATTTTTGCATGTAACTTTTCTTCGTTAATCAAAAAGTTTTTGATTAATACAATTAAAAGTATATTGATTGCGTTGGACACCAAATAATACCAAGAAAGACCAGAGGCATAAGAATTTAACCAGAAAATAAACATAACCGGCATCAGATACATCATAAATCTCATATCGGGCATACCTTCTTGCGTTGGTGCTTGCATCGTAGAAGTGGACATTTTAGTATAAATTAATAGTACTAAGCAATAAAGTATAGTAAATAAACTTATATGATTCCCATAAATACTTGATAATATAGGTATATGTGTAGTCCATTCATAAATAGAATCATATGCAGTAAGATCATCTGCCCAAAGAAAGGATTGTCCTCTTAAAGCTATATTATTCGGAAAAAATCGAAATAATGAATAGAAAATAGGTATTTGTATTAAGGCAGGTAAACATCCTGCTAAAGGATTTACTCCAACCTTTCTGTACAAATCCATAGTTGCTTGTTGCTTCTTTAGCGGATCAGAATTTTTATGTTTTTCATTTAATTCATCAATTTCTGGTTTAAGTATTCGCATTTTTGCTCCTTGTATGTATTGTTTATACATAATTGGAGAGGTAACTAATTTAACAACGATGGTCATTAAGAAAATAATCCATCCTGCAGCAATTCCGAATTTTGATAAGAATTCATAAATCCATAAATAAAATATACATAACCATTTCATCCATCCAAAAGGAATGTTATAGTAGAATTGTTTACTATCTCCATTATCGGCTTTATAAGATTTTAGTAAATCATAGTTTAATGGAAGAAAGTTCCAGGTATATTTTTGATTAATTTCTCCTTGTTGAACGGGAACTATACTCGTAAAGGAGAAATTTTTAAGATAATCGGGATTATCTCTTTCTGCTTCTTGAGTTCCTTTGGATTTATAAAACCCATTCTGAGCTTCTAAAATGGTAGCAAAGAATTGTTGTTTTATGCTTATCCAATCAATTTTATCTTTATCTTCAGTAAATCCGTTGGTATCGTAATCAGTCTGCGAATAATCGTTTAAGCTGTATCTAAATTCTGTATAGGTTGTTTCTTGCGACTTTCCTTTCTCCAGCGCAATTGCATTTTGATTCCAATTTAACATGGCATCTTGCTGATTGGTAATTTGTGATAATCCTTTCGTAAGAATTTGAAATTCTAAAGAATATTTACCTTTTAATGCGTAACGAAATTGTATAAAGCTATCATTTTCTAAATTGGCGGTAAGAACAGTTACATTTCCTTCTTTTGAAGGTGTAAAAATCAAATCTCTTGTATTGATAATTTTACCCGATTTATCTTTGAAAGAAATATTAAAATCCGTATTGTCTTTATTTACAAGAAATAAGGGTTTTTTATGTGATGCATTATCTTTATCGTAAGCCGTCCATTTTTTTAAACGTACTTCACGCAATTGCGCACCTAATGTACTTATTTTTACATCTATTTCATCATTTGAAAAAGGTAATAATTCTAATTTTGCCTGAGCTAATGAATCTGGCTTTACCGATGCTATTTTTTCATGTGATATCTGAACTTTATTTTCAGAGTTGATTACTTGCTGTTCAGTTTTTTGAGCTTCATCTATAGCTTTTTTTTGCTGATTATTGGAATAAACCAAAAATCCGATTAGAATAATCCCTATAAGAATAAAACCAATCAGCTGGTTTTTATCAAATTTGCTTTCTTGTTGCATTCTTTACTTTATTTATTTGATAATTTTGAGATGCTTTAACTAATGCCATAAATAACGGATGCGGAGAAGCTACAGTACTTTTATATTCCGGATGATATTGTACTCCTATAAAAAACGGATGATTTTTTACTTGAATAACTTCTACTAAACCGGTATCCGGATTAGTTCCAATAGCCTCTAAACCATTGTTTTCGAATTCATTTATATATTCATTATTGAGTTCATATCTATGTCTATGTCTTTCTTCTATATTCTGAGAATTATAGATTTTTTCAACAATTGAACCTTTTTTCAATTTGCATGCCCATGCTCCTAGTCTCATAGTACCTCCTTTATTGGAAACATTTTTTTGCTCTTCCATAAGACATATAACCGGTGCTGACGTCTGTAAATTAAATTCAACACTATCGGCATCTTTATATCCTAATACATTTCTTGCAAACTCAATTACTGCAATTTGCATCCCAAGACAAATTCCAAAGATAGGTATTTTATTTACTCTAGCATATTGACAAGCAACTATTTTTCCTTCTATGGCGCGATCTCCAAAACCCGGAGCAATAATTACTCCGTCTACATCTTTTAGGTAATCGGAAATATTTTCGTAGGTGAGATCTCCACTGTATATCCATTTAATATTGACTTTAGTTTCTAAAGTGGCTCCTGCATGTATCAATGCTTCAACAATAGATTTGTAAGAATCTTGTAGCGAAACATATTTACCTACTAAAGCTATTTCAACGTTATTTTTTGGATTTTTATATTTTTCCAAAAAATCGTTCCATTGCTTTAAGTCCGGCTTCTTATCTGTAGATAAACCTAATTCTTTTAATACTAAAGCATCAAAATTTTGATTTTGTAGGTACAAAGGAACTTCGTAAATGGTTGGAAGATCTTTACTTTCTATAACATTATCTATATTTAGATTACAGAATAAAGCAAGTTTTGATCGTACTTCTTTGGAAATTGAACATTCAGTTCTGCAAACTAAAAAATTAGTTTGTACTCCATATTCCATCAGTTGACGTACGGAATGCTGTGACGGTTTAGTTTTCAGCTCTCCACTCGCTGCTAAATAAGGAATTAATGTCAGATGAACTACAATGGAATTTTGATATCCTAATTCCCAACGTAATTGACGGACACTTTCTACATAGGGTAATGATTCTATATCACCTACCGTTCCTCCTATTTCAGTAATAATAATATCAAAATCTCCTTTTTTTCCTAATATTTTAATTCTTCTCTTTATCTCATTAGTAATATGAGGAATAACCTGTACGGTCTTACCTAGAAAGTCTCCTCTTCTTTCTTTGTCAATAACAGTTTGATATATTTTACCGGTAGTAACATTATTATCTTTACTGGTAGGACTATTTAAAAATCTTTCGTAATGACCTAAGTCCAGGTCGGTTTCAGCTCCATCTTCAGTAACATAACACTCTCCATGCTCATAGGGATTTAATGTTCCCGGATCAATATTTATATAGGGATCCAACTTTTGAATGGTTACTTTATAACCTCTGGCTTTTAGTAGCATACCTAAAGAAGCAGCGACAATTCCCTTCCCAAGCGAAGAAGTAACACCACCTGTAACAAATATGTATTTTGGAGAAGATTGGTCAGACATAATTTTAAAATTTAAATGATTTAGTTTATATAGTTTAGGATAGTTCAGTCAGTACCAATAAAAAAAGGCAAGCTACCTGCATCACACCGCTACAACCGTTTACCTTTGCTGCGTTCCCACCCTGGAGGATTCACAGGAGCTGGTTGTGCAGGACTTGCCGGTGCAAAAATATAACTTTTTACAAAAAATACAAAATAATGCCACTTTTTTGAAAAATATTTTTTACTTCTGTCGTTAAATAAATTTGATTTTGCAGGTATCTCAAAAAATATAAATCATTTAATTTATTTTAATTTTAAAATAAAAAAAGCATTTTATATTTATTAAAAGCTCATAAATATTTTCAATTATCACAAAAGTATATAGAATAACATCTTAATTTTTTCAAACTAACCAATTTCTATTATAATAAATCAAGATATGAACAATATCGATTACATGTATTTATTGATTGTGTAAATCAGTATTTTTTATCCAAAATTATATAAATAAAATAAAAAGGATATTTTATCACAACTTATATTATCCAATATATGAAGCTAATTATGATTATTTGAAAGAATTGTAGATAGAAAATCAATTATTTTAAATAGTAAATGATTGTTTCAAGTAGGACTATCTTGATAAATATTTTCCAGTATGGTTAATGGTAATTTAGTTGGAGTTAGAGAAGTTATCTAATTAGTAAATCTAAAATATGAAACGAACCATATTTCATCAACAATACAGAAAATAATTCTTTAAAAATAGTTGAAAATATACAGTTTAGATAGTAAAGAAATCATTACTAATAAAAATATTTAATGACATAATTAGTAATACTTAGTATATTTTAAATAAGTGTTAAAAATGGAATCATTAAAAAAATTATTTATATACTCTCTTTTAGTCTAATAATTGTATTGAATAAATGTTCGGAAAAAATATATAAAAAAAAGAAATTCGCAATTATTACATATAATTTATAAATAATTATTATAGGAATAATTTTAATATTGTCAAATGTATCATTAAAAATAATTCGAAATTAAAATTAAGCCTTAAAGAAAGATTTAAATATCGTCAATTTTGTTTTCTTTTTCACAAAAAATAATTACTATCTTAGCTACTGATCAAAATACTTAAAGACATGAATATAAAATTACGGCTAATTATTCTAGTTTTCCTACAATATTATATATGGGGTGCTTGGTTGATTTCCTTAGGAGGATATGCAGGATTGCCTGTTAATGAAGGTGGATTAGGATTTACTGGAATTCAAATTGGCAGTTTATTTGCAACTATGGGATTTACTTCACTTTTTATGCCCGGTTTACTTGGTATAGTTGCTGATCGTTGGTTAAATGCTGAAAAGGTATTAGGAATAAGTCACATTTTAGCAGCCATATTTATCTTTATGGCATCACAAGTTAAAGAATATCATATATTCTATCTTTATCTGTTTTTGCATACCTGTTTTTATATGCCAACAATTTCATTGACTAATTCAGTTTCTTATAATGCTCTTGAAAAAAATGGATTAAATTCAGTAAAAGATTTTCCTCCCATACGAGTATGGGGTACCGTAGGCTTTATTGCTGCAATGTGGACGGTAGATTTCTTAGGTTTTGCAAGAAATTCAGTGCAGCTTTTTATCAGCGCGGGGGCGGGAATTATTATGGCTCTATATTCTTTCACTATGCCGAATACCCCTCCAACCAGAAATAATAACAATAAAGGATTGGTACATGCTTTAGGTTTAGATGCCTTTGTTTTATTAAAAAATAAAAAAATGGCTATATTTTTCTTTTTCTCCATGCTATTGGGTTGCTCTTTACAAATAACCAATGCTTTCGGTGGACCATTTCTAGATAGTTTTAAATCTACTTATCCAAATTCATTCGTCGTTAAGCATCCTAATCTTTTATTATCCATATCACAAATATCTGAAACCTTATGTATTTTATTAATTCCTTTCTTTTTACAAAAATTTGGAATTAAAAAAGTGATTATGATTAGTATGTTTGCCTGGTTTTTACGATTCGGTTTATTCGGTTTAGGAAATCCTGAAAATAAAATTTATCTTTTAATTATCTCAATGATTGTATATGGAATGGCTTTCGATTTTTTCAATATATCCGGATCATTATTTGTAGACAACGAAACAGATAAAAGCATTCGTTCCAGTGCTCAAGGTTTATTTATGATTATGACTAATGGATTAGGTGCAATTTTAGGAAGTTATGGAAGTGGATGGGTAGTTGAACATTTTACTGTAAATGGTATAACAAATTGGCCATATGTTTGGTTTACCTTTGCTACTTATTCTTTAATTATATTTATTATTTTTCCTTTTGTTTTTAATCCTAAAAAATCATCCAAATAATTATAGTATATACTTTAATGTTTTTCCAAATATCCACCCTGTTAAAATCCCTATAAATGTACCTGTAAGAATATCTAGAGGAAAATGAACTCCTACATATATTCTACTATATGAAACTAATAAAGCCCAGGAAAATAATAAAATTGGTGCATATTTATGGTTTCTATAAAAAAGAATGGATAAGTAAGTAGCTAAAGCAAACGAATTAGCAGCATGAGCAGAAAAATAGCAATAGGATCCTCTGCATTTTTCGATAACCAATCTAAACAATCCATCCAATTCAGGATTTCTACAAGGTCTAGGACGCTGTATCCAATTTTTAAATATAGAAGATGTCGTATCGCTTAGTAATATCATAATTCCAATGCTTGCTCCGATTATAAAGACTTTTTTCCAACCATATTTCTCCCATATCACTAAAAAAATAAAAACATAAGTTGGAATCCAATAGTATTCATTAGTAATAAGTAACCAAAAAGAATCAAACTTAGGGGTTCCTAAATTATTTAAATATAAAAATAATTTTACGTCCCATTCTATTAAATTATCCATCATTTTCTTTTAATAGGACCATCGATAGTATCATCCAAAAGATCATTCAAATTATTAGTAACTTCGTTCGATGTTTTATCCATATTTTTTTTAGCCTCACTTATCTCGTCTTCAATTTGTTTGACAGCCCCATTATCATCTATCTGAGACATAACTTCTCTTTTTATATTATCGGTAGCATCCTTCATAGCACGTACTCCTTGGCCTAAGCCTCTAGCTATTTCAGGGATTTTATCCGGACCAAATAATAATACTACAACCAATAATATAACTATAATTTCTCCAAAACTCACTGTATATAGATTTAATTTTTACAAATTTACAACTTTATCAAATGTATTTTTCTTATTTAATAAATATTTAATTATTATCAAACCATTCTTTTATAAATTATCAAATATTTAATAATATCATTTATAAATCACCTTTTATTTATTCATAAGTAATAATTTATATAAATTAAAAAGGATCTTGAATAACAAGATCCTTTTTAACTATATTTTTTTAGTTATTTATTTTACAGATGAAGATAATTTAGGATTAGATGCTTCTTTATCATATTTGTATCTAGTTAAATCGTAAGATAAAGAAGATGCAATGTAAATTGAAGAATACATACCAAAAGTAAAACCTAAAAATAAAGCGAACATAAACCCTTGTAAAGTCTCACCTCCAAAGAAGAAAATAATTACTGTTACCATAATAGTGGATACTCCAGTATTAATAGTTCTTCCTAAGGTATGATTAATGGCATCATTATACAATTCTTCCAATGTCATAAGATGATGAGCATTATTTTTCTTATTTTCTCTAATTCTATCAAATACAATTACAGTATCATTAATAGAATATCCAATAATTGTCAGAATCGCAGCAATAAAAGATTGATCGATTTCAACTGAAAAAGGAATAATCTTCAACCAGCTCAATACAGAAAATGCCCCCATGACCACAATTGAATCGTGTAATAAGGCAGCAACAGCTCCTGTAGACATTTGCCAATTTCTAAATCTTACCAAGATATATAGGAAAATACCTGCTAATGCAATGGATACGGCAATAACACCGTTTCTAACAATACCGCTTGCTACAGTAGGACCAACCTCTGAACTGGATTGAATACCATAAGGCGAACCTTTAACAAAATTATCTTTAGAATAATTGGTAGGTAGATATTTTTTTAATCCTGAATATAGCTTTTCACGTATCACAACATCAATATTTGGATCATTACTATCCATACCATATTTGGTTGTGATCCTTACTTGGTTACCTTCCCCATACTTTTTAGCATTTATATTGGATGACTCACCTTCGTTAGTAAATAATTTCTCTAAAGAAGCAGTAACCTCCTCAGGATATATATTTTTTTCCAATTTAATAACATAGGTTCTTCCTCCCGTATAATCGACACCTTTATCAAAGCCTTTAGTAAACATTGATACAAGTGCAACAACCATTATAATTAATGAGAAAATATATGCATATTTTCTTTTTTCCATCCATTTAAAATGGACATTAGTAAACCAATTTTTAGTTATACTAGTTGCAAGAGAAAAGTTTTTACCTTTTTCCATTGAGCCGTAAATAAACATACTAGTAATGAAAATTGCTGTAAACAATGTACAGAAAATTCCTATAACTAAAGTAACTGCAAATCCTTTTATTGGTCCGGTACTAAATAATAAAACAATTCCAACAATTAAAGTTGTTAAGTTTCCATCTATAATCGCTGCTAGCGCATGTTTTTGCCCTTCCATGAAGGCCTGCTTTAAAGGTCTGCCTCTTCTTAATTCTTCTTTAACCCTTTCAAATATAATAATGTTAGCATCTACTGCCATCGCCATGGAAAGTACCATACCTGCTATTCCCGGAAGAGTTAAAACAGCTCCCGTTGAAGCCATAATTCCTATTAAATAGAATAAATTTAATATTAAAGCTATATTAGCATATAAACCAGCTTTTCCATAATAGAATATCATCCAAGCTAGTATAAATACATAAGAAACAACTATAGATAGTAAACCATTATTTATAGATTGCTGTCCTAAAGTCGGACCTACAACTTCCGATTGAATGATTTTAGCTTTAGCAGGGAGATTTCCCGATTTTAAAACGTCAACCAAGTCATTAGCTTCTCTTTCTGTAAAATTACCACTAATTACGGATTGACCATTAGGAATAATCGAATTAACATTAGGTGCAGTATATACTACATCATCTAAAACTACAGCAATAGGTTTACCTATATTTTTCTCAGTCATACCTTTCCAAACCAAAGCACTTTCCGGCCCCATTTGCATACCAATTTGTATCCTATTAAACTGATCAAAAGTTAAACTTGCCTCAGTTACCGCTCCCACTAAAGGTGCTTTATTATTTTTGGTTCCTCTAATAGCATATAATTCAAGTTCATTATTTGATTTAGAATCTGGTTTAGATGCCCAAAGTAGTTTTATGTACCGAAGACCTACCGGTAATAATTTTTTAGCTTTATCTGAATATATAATCTTATTAATAGCAGCAGTGTCCGATAATTTTGCAACGGCTAAAGCATTTGATCTATTTGACAGTTTTAATAAACTTGTTAATTTATTTTCTGCAATTTTTTGATTCACGTCCATTATATAGGCCCAAGCTGTAGGTTGGTCATAAACTTCCCAAAATTCTAATCTTGCAGAAGTTTGCAGCAATTTTTTAACTCGATCTGCATCAGTCACTCCCGGAAGCTCAACTAAAATTCTTCCTGTCCCTGGAACACGTGCTATATTGGGTTCGTCAATATTTAATTTCTTTATACGAGCTCTAATAACATCTATAGCTTTAGTTACTTTAGACTCTATAACTCCAGAAATATATTTTTCAACATCTTCATCAGTAGTATTATGTTGAATTTGATTTGCTAAATCTCTTGTACCAAAAACTTCAGGAGAAGATAATTGTAAATTTGACTGATTCAATTCGATTTTAGCTACTTGAAATGCTTTGAAAAAATTTGAGGTATAAGTATTCCTAGATTTAACTTCTTCAGAAGTAGCAATCTCTAGCGCTTTTCTAAATACAGGATTTTCAGAATTATCAGCTAAATCTAAAAGCAAATCTTTTTCGGAAATTTCAAGCAATAGATTGAGACCTCCTTTAAGATCTAACCCTAACTGCATTTCATTTTTCTTAGCATCATAATAATTCATCTTGACAATTCCGAGATTCAAAGTGTCTTTAGCTAATTTTTCCAACTCAGCTCTTCTACTCGCCTCCGTTCCGTTAGATAAACTATTTGCTTTTGATTCTATACGATTAACATATAATGTAGGAAATAATTCCGCTAAACATATTAATCCAAGAACAATCGCAAAAAATTTAACAAGTCCTTTTCCTTTCATTGGTAAGTTTTAATTATAATAATGTATTTTTCATTTAATTTGCAAATATAACAGTCTCTTTGATGACTAGCAATTATTTATATATTTTTTTACTAATTAAAATAATTACATTGAGGAATATATATAAATTTTAGAAAAATAATTATAAATAAAAAATATAAAAATTAATTTTATATAACAATGCCGTTTTATATTTGTATTTTAAACAATTATGGAAAAAATAGAAATTGAAAAAGCAGTTGAAATTTTAAAAAAAGGCGGAATAATTCTTTATCCCACCGATACTATATGGGGAATCGGATGCGATGCTACCAATGTAGATGCTATTGAAAAAGTTTTCAAAATAAAACAAAGAGATAAAACTAAAAATTTAATTATACTTGTGGAGTCCGAAAGACGATTGCAAGAATATGTTAATGTTCCATCATTGGCTTGGGATTTAATTGATTTGTCAAACAAACCTTTAACCATAATATATGATAATCCTCAAAATTTACCTAAAACACTTATTTCAGATAAAAATACAATAGGAATTCGTTTAACACACGATCCGTTTTGTAAAAAATTAATTTCAAAACTCAATAAACCAATAGTTTCCACTTCTGCAAACATAAGTGGTGAATCTTCTCCTGAAAATTTTTCATCAATTTCCTCCAAAATTTTGGAAGGTGTAGATTATATAATAAATTTGCGCCACGAAGAAATTAAGAAATACGCATCATCTTCGATAATACAACTATCTGAAGATGGGCGAATTAAAGTAATTAGAGAATAGTAATTAGATGAATTTAACTCACGCAATACAAAATCCTATTTTTAAATTGATATCAAATGTTGTTTCTAAAAAGAATCAACAAACTTTTGTCATAGGAGGATTTGTTCGTGATCTTCTTCTTGAAAGACCGAAAATTAAAGATATTGATATCGTTACGGAAGGTAGTGGCATTGAATTAGCCTTAGCTATTGCGGATGAATTAAAGTCTAAGCCTAAAGTATCCATTTTCAAACGATTTGGAACAGCTATGATACATATTAAAGATTATGATGTGGAATTTGTCGGAGCAAGAAAAGAAAGCTATACCTACGATAGTCGTAAACCTTCAGTTGAAAGAGGTACAATTGAAGATGATCAAAACAGAAGAGATTTTACCATCAATACATTAGCTATCAGCTTAAACGAAAATAATTTTGGTGAACTAATTGACCCTTTCGATGGCCTGAATGATTTAAAAAGGAAAATTATACGTACCCCTTTAGAACCAAGAATTACTTATTCTGACGATCCATTAAGGATGATAAGAGCTATTCGCTTCGCTACTCAATTAAATTTTAGCATAGAATCGTCATCTTTTCATGCTATCAAACAAAATGCAGAACGTTTTGATATATTATCTAAAGAAAGAATTACCGACGAATTCAATAAAATTATGATGGCTGCACAGCCAAGCATCGGTCTAAAATTATTATATGAAGTACAACTTCTACAACGTTTTTTACCCGAATTAACAGACTTGCAAGGTATTGAAGAAGTAGAAGGTCAAAAACATAAAGATAATTTTTACCATACATTAGAGGTGGTTGATAATATAAGTAAAAATACAACTAATCTATGGCTTAGATGGGCAGCTTTATTACATGATATTGGAAAAGCACGTACAAAAAAATTCGATAAAAAAATAGGTTGGACTTTTCACTCTCATGAATTTGTCGGAAGTAAAATGGTACTGTCTATTTTTAAAAGGCTTAAATTACCACTTGGTGACCCTTTAAAATACGTTCAAAAATTAGTTCAGAATAGCTCACGACCTATATCACTTATCACTGATGAAGCATCAGACAGTGCACTAAGAAGATTATTATTTGATATGGGCGATGATTTAGAAGATTTATTTTTACTTTGTAAAGCCGATATAACTACTAAAAATTTAAAAAAACAAACGCGTTTTAAACAGAATTTTGATTATGTAGAAGAAAAAATTAAAGAAGTTGAAGAAAAAGATAAAATTAGAAATTTTCAGCCCCCAATCACCGGACATGACATTATGGAAGCTTTCGAAATAATTGAAGGAAAGCAAATAGGAAACATTAAAGAAGCAATCAAAGAAGGAATATTAGAGGGTACTATAAAAAATGATTATAAAAACTCATATAACTATATGTTACAATTAGGAAAAAAATTAAATTTAAAACGAAAAAGCTAGACTATATGATTTATAAGATTAGAGTAATTCTTGAAACTGAAGGGGACGTTTTTCGAGATATTGAGATTAAGGATTTGCAAACTTTGTGGAATTTATATGAAGGTATCAAAAGTGCTTTTAGTTTACAAGGTGATGAATTAGCTTCATTTTATAAGTCCGATGATAATTGGACACAAGGAAAGGAAATTCCTTTAGAAGATATGGATGAAGATGGGGAAGGAGAAACCATGTCTGATATTTATATCAATGAAGCTTTCACTAAAGTTGGAGATAAAATGCTGTTCGTCTACGACTTTATGAAAATGTGGTCTTTTTATGTGGAACTATTAGAAGTTATTGATAGAAAAGCTATCGGCGTATATCCTTTAACTGTATATCGCTTTGGAAAAATGCCGTTAAAAGCTCCTGATAAAAAGTTTATTTCTCCATCCAATATTGATGATTTCAGTGAGGTAGAAGACGTTGATATGAATATTAAATTTGATGACGATGATGATTCCTATGAAGATGATGATTCCTATGAAGATGAAGAACTTATAGATGACGACGAATTATAAAAATAAAAAAAGGAAATTAAAATAATTTTAATTTCCTTTTTTAAATTTATAAAGTTATCTATATATTTTGTTTCAAATAAGATCTTAATTAAAGATCGTATTCGTATTTTCTATCCAAAACAAAATCTTCCATAAATTTTGTCGTATAATCTCCTTTAAGGAAATTAGGATCATCCATAAGTTGCCTGTGTAATGGAATGGTAGTTTTTACTCCTTCAATATAAAACTCATCTAATGCTCTCTTCATTTTTATAATTGCTTCATCTCTAGTAGGAGCGGTAACTATTAATTTAGCTATCATGGAATCGTAAAATGGTGGAATTGTATATCCGGAATATACATGAGTATCAACTCTAACTCCATTTCCACCTGGTATATTTAGCGTAACAATTTTTCCTGGTGAAGGGCGAAAATCATTATAAACATCTTCCGCATTAATTCTACATTCTATAGAATGTCTTTGAGGATAAAAATTATTTTTAGGAACTTTAGCTCCGGCAGCTAATTCTATTTGAAGTTTTAATAAATCTAAATCGGTAATTTGTTCTGTAATGGGATGTTCTACTTGAATTCTTGTATTCATCTCCATAAAATAGAAATTTTTATATTTATCAACTAAAAATTCAATAGTACCCACTCCTTCATAACCGATATATTCAGCTGCTTTAACAGCTGCATCTCCCATTTTTTTGCGTAAATCTTCAGTAATAAATGGAGAAGGTGTTTCTTCTGCCAATTTTTGATGACGTCTTTGTACTGAACAATCTCTTTCAGACAAATGAATGGCTTTGCCATACTTATCACCCGCTATTTGGATTTCAATATGTCTAGGTTCTTCAATAAGCTTTTCCATATACATACCTCCATTCCCAAATGCAGCTTCAGCTTCTTGAACAGCGGAGTCCCAAGAACTTTTTAGATTTTCTTCTTTCCATATTGCTCTCATTCCTTTTCCTCCCCCTCCTGCAGTTGCTTTAAGCATTACAGGATAACCTATTTCTTTAGCAATTTTGACAGCATCTTCATAAGACGCTATTAATCCATCTGAGCCAGGTACAGTTGGAACTCCAGCTTCTTTCATGGTTGCTTTGGCAGAAGCCTTGTCCCCCATTCTTTCAATATTTTCGGGAGTACCACCAATGAATTTAATACCCATCTTTTGGCAAGATCTTGAAAAATTTGCATTTTCTGAAAGAAATCCATACCCCGGATGAATAGCATCTGCATTAGTAACTTCTGCAGCTGCTAAAATATTAAGTTGTTTAAGATACGAGTTTTTACTTGCTGCTGGTCCAATACATACTGCTTCATCAGCAAATCGTAGATGCAAACTTTTGGCATCTGCCGTAGAATAAACAGCAACGGTTTTTATACCCATTTCTTTTGCTGTTCTAAGAATACGCATGGCAATCTCACCTCTATTAGCAATCAAAATCTTTTTAAACATACACTTGACTTTTAATTTTGATTAATTTAATTAAGATGGATCAACTAAAAATAAAGGTTGGTCAAATTCTACTGGAGAAGCATCATCTACTAAAAATTTAACAATTTTTCCCGAAACTTCAGACTCTATTTCATTAAATAATTTCATTGCTTCTATCACACAAACAATACTTCCTGCACTTATAGTATCTCCTACATTTACAAACACTTCTTTATCCGGAGACGGTTTTCTGTAAAATGTACCAATCATAGGAGATTTAATAGTTACATACTTAGATGTATCTTCTTCAGCTTGTGAAGATTCAGGTTGATTACTAGTTACAGTTGGCGTAGCTGCTGCTGGATGATTTGCTATCGTTGGCATAGGTCGAGAAACTTCTGGTGCATAAACTATCGAACCGTTATTAGTCTTTATAGAAATCTCGAATTCATCTGTTTTATATGTTACTTCTGCAACATCTGATTTAGATACAAATTTAATTAAATTTTGAATTTCTTTAATGTCCATGAGCTAGAACTTTTAATTTAATTTTCCAAATGTAATGGAAATATATTAATTTTATATAGAAAAAAACCATTTAATTAAAATTTAATTAAATGGTAACATTATTTTATATTTTTATATTCTAAGATTATAGAATTATTCTTCAACTTCTTCTACATTCTTTTCCATAACTACCTTTCCCCTGTAGTATAATTTTCCCTCATGCCAGTGTGCACGATGAAACAAGTGTAATTCTCCAGTTGTTGAACATTTAGCCAATTGAGGAACTGACGCTTTGTAGTGAGTTCTTCTTTTATCTCTTCTTGTAGATGACTGACGTCTTTTAGGATGTGCCATAATTCTTCCTTAAATATTTTTTTAATTTTATATATTATTTGCCTTCTTCATCAGACAGGCCATACTTTTCAAGTAAACTTGTATATTCGTCCTCATATCCTTCAGAATATTTAGGATGAACATGCTTCATTGGTATGGATAAAAGCACGCTTTCATAAATCAATTGAGCGACATTTATGCTATGGGAACCTAATGGTAATATTAAAACTTCCTCATTAGTATCGTCAAAGGCATCACCAAATTTGACTAATGTTTTGATTTCATTCTTTACAACTTGTTCATATTCCTCACCAGAAATATCACATATTAACATCACAACACCTTCAGTTTTTATCTTCAATTCTAAAAACGAAGAATGCTTAATTAGTTCAACATTAACCGTTATTTCTGGCCCTTTGAATTCTTGTGTAAAATCAAACAAATCAAAAAAAGGTTGTTCAATATCCATCGTAAAGCTATGGCTTCCAAGCTTTAATGACGAAAACAAAATATCATAATTGCGTAACCTTTCCATAAATATGGATTGCAAAGTTAAGTATAAGTTCTTAAAACTACAAATTTTAATTCAATTTTAAGTAAATACAGCTATTCAAATATACCTTTTTATAAATTAATATAGTATAAATCCCCTATCACCCTTTTAGTATTGAAAAAGTAGCATTATTCTATTAAAATTTGTAAATTTGTAAGAGAAATTGTGCAATTAAAATGAAAGATTATGCTTTTTATTCCGGATTAGGTATTCAGCTTATGGTAACTATCCTACTATTTGCAGGAATAGGGCATTATCTTGATGAACAATATCTATCCATGAAGCCACTATTTACAATAATTTTCACTTTATTGGGAATAGCTATTGGACTAATTACTATCATTCGTCAAATATTGAGAAAACAAAGATGAAAATATAAATCATAGTTTCTTTTAAATATATAATGAAATATGAAAAAAGTCATACACATGGATTGTGATTTAAAAATGAGTATATTTGCATATTTATGAATCTGAATAATATGATAAAACTTGCAGTTAACTTTTTAGTTTTAGTTTTTACCTTAAACTTCACATTTGCTGAAGGCACAAAAAATAATGATTCAGAAACATTTAACCCCACTGAAACTGCGATGCATCACGTGAAGGATGCTCATCAATTTGAAATTTGGGGCGAAGATGTCACCCTTTATTTGCCTGTTATTCTTTGGACTGATAAGGGTATTGTTACCTTTTCTTCAAAAGAATTTAAGGGAGATGATAACGGAGAAGTTATTATAGAAAAAAAGGGAATGAATTTTGTAAAGTTCCACGAAAAGATATATTATGCAAATACAAGAAAAAATAATGCCGGTGAATATATAATTGAGTCATCTAAGATTATGCATCTTGATGATCAACATCATCCGATCAATAAAGCACCCTTAGATTTTTCTATAACTAAAAATATTTTTTCCATGTGGCTTTCGCTATTAATACTGCTTGTTGTATTTATTACAGCAGCTCGATATTATAAATCGAGTGCATACAATGGAGTTCCTAAAGGAGTAGCTGCAGTAGTCGAACCTTTAGTAGTATTTGTGAAAGATGAAATAGCTATCCCTAATATAGGAGAAAAAAAATATAAAAAATACATGCCCTATCTACTAACGGTATTTTTCTTTATATGGTTAAATAACGTTATGGGATTAATTCCTTTTTTCCCATTTGGAGCTAATCTAACTGGAAATATCGCAGTAACTTTTACATTAGCGGTTATCACATTTATAATAACCAATATTAGTGGAAATAAAAATTACTGGAAACATATATTCTGGACTCCTGGAGTACCCGTTCCCATGAAACTATTTTTAGCACCTATAGAAGTTATTGGTATTTTTACAAAACCATTTTCTCTAATGGTACGATTATTTGCTAATATAACTGCTGGACACATAATAATTATAAGTTTAATATCACTAATTTTTATATTCAAATCATATTTTGTAGCCCCGGTTTCTGTCGTTGCAGTTGTCTTTATAAGTGTAATCGAAATTTTAGTTACCGCTTTACAAGCATATATATTTACAACCTTGTCTGCCCTATACTTTGGTATGGCAACAGAGGATAGTCATGAAGAACATTAATTTTTAATACATAATAATATGGGAATGTCAGTAATAGGAGCAGGCTTAGCTGCTATTGGAGCAGGGATTGGAATTGGTCTTATCGGAGGAAAAGCGATGGAAGCAATTGCAAGACAACCTGAAGCTCAAGGTAAAATTCAAGCTTCTGCATTAATCTTAGCAGCATTAGTTGAAGCAGTTGCATTATTTGCAATTGTTGTATCGTTGATTAAGTAAGAAGAAAAATATTAGAAAACTCGAAATGATAACGGTTGGTTATTCGAGTTTTCTTTTAATAATTTAGGTAAACTCTTTTATAAAAAGTTAAAAAGATATAAAATATGGATTTATTAACTCCTTCAATCGGCTTAATATTTTGGATGACCATTTCCTTTATAGTTTTATTAATTATTTTAAGGAAATTTGCATGGAATCCCATTTTAAAAGCCTTAGAAAACAGAGAGAATTCAATACAGAAATCTTTAGATGAAGCAAAAAATGCGCGAGAAGCTATGGCAAAACTTACCTCTCAGAATGAGCAGATTTTGAAAGAAGCTCGTATGGAAAGAGACGCAATATTGAAAGAAGCTCGCGAAATTAAAGATAAAATTGTTAGCGAAGCAAAAGATGAAGCTATAGCAGAGGGTAACAAAATTATTCAATCTGCAAAAGATACTATCAATGCTGAAAGAATATCTGCCATTAATCAAATAAAAAGTGAGGTAGCAGATTTATCCATCGATATAGCAAAAAAAATTCTTCAAAAAGAATTATCTAATCCTGAAGAACAAAAAAAGCTTATAGAATCATTAGTTAACCAAGCTAAATTGAACTAATATGTCAGTTGTAAAACTCGCCAAACGTTATGCAACCGGATTATGGGAATATGCTTTATCTTTAAATGAAGGCGAAGCAATCGTTAAAGAAATGCATTCTTTAACTGACTTAATCAGACAGAGTAAAGATTTACAATTTTTTTTAAAATCTCCGATTATTGAAACCCCTAAAAAGGTTCAAATCATAAATGAGATTTTTAAATCTTTTTCCCCTACTTCTCGTAATTTTATCACTCTTGTTGTAAAACATAAAAGGGAAAATGATTTATTGGAAATAGCACAACAAGTTTTGGAATTGTACGATAAATATAATGGTATACAGCGTGTAGAAATAGTTTCTACCTTTCTATTAGATAAAGAAACAACAAGTCAAATTTTAAATACCTATCCTAAGATCAATCAAGAAAAAGCAATAATCGAAAATAAAATTGATGAATCATTGATCGGAGGATATATTTTACGTATTGATGACCAGCAAATTGATGCTAGCGTAAAATCAGAATTAAATAATATTCAGAAAAAATTAAGTAATAAAATATTTTAATATTTTACCTATAACTTATAAATATAGACCACAATGGCAGATATAAAACCCGCAGAAGTTTCTGCAATCTTAAAACAACAATTATCAAATTTTGATCAAAATATTTCCCTTGACGAAGTAGGGACTGTTTTACAAGTTGGTGACGGTATTGCACGGATTTATGGACTTAGTAATGCAGAACAAGGAGAACTTGTAAAATTTTCCAATGGTTTGGAAGGAATGGTTCAGAATTTAGAGGAAGATAATGTAGGAGTAATTCTATTGGGTAAATCCAACGGTATTAAAGAAGGAGATATCGTTAAAAGAACTAAAACCATTGCCTCTATTGATGTAGGGGAAGGCATGATAGGAAGAGTTGTTGATACCTTAGGGGCTCCCATAGACGGAAAAGGACCGATTACCGGAGATTTGTTTAGAATGCCTTTGGAAAGAAAAGCTCCCGGAGTATTATTTCGTCAGCCCGTAAATGAACCTTTACAAACAGGTATTGTAGCTATAGATTCAATGATTCCCATAGGAAGGGGACAAAGAGAATTAATAATTGGAGATCGTCAAACCGGTAAATCAACGGTAGCTATCGATACTATTCTTAATCAAAAAGAATTTTATGATCAGGGAAAACCTGTTTATTGTATTTATGTTGCTATAGCTCAGAAAGCTTCTACAGTTGCACAAATCGTAAAAACTTTGGAAGATAAGGGAGCAATGGCATATACCGTAGTAGTTGCAGCTAATGCATCAGACCCTGCCCCTATGCAGGTTTATGCTCCCTTTGCCGGAGCTTCTATTGGAGAATTTCTTAGAGATACTGGAAGATCTGCATTAATAATTTATGATGACCTTTCAAAACAAGCAGTTGCTTATCGTGAAGTTTCTCTATTATTAAGAAGACCACCGGGTCGTGAAGCCTATCCTGGAGATGTTTTCTATTTACATTCGCGGCTATTAGAACGAGCTGCTAAAATTATTAATAATGATGAAGTAGCCTCTAATATGAACGATTTACCGGACTCTTTAAAGGGTATGGTAAAAGGTGGAGGCTCCTTAACTGCTCTCCCAATTATTGAAACACAAGCCGGAGACGTTTCTGCTTATATTCCAACGAATGTAATATCTATTACAGATGGACAAATATTCTTAGAATCAGATTTATTCAATTCAGGGGTTAGACCTGCAATCAACGTTGGAATTTCTGTATCTCGAGTGGGTGGTTCTGCGCAGATTAAACCTATGAAAAAAGTATCGGGAACTCTTAAGATCGACCAAGCTCAGTTTCGTGAATTGGAAGCATTTGCTAAATTTGGTTCTGATCTAGACCCTGCTACTGCTGCAGTTATTGCTAAAGGCGAAAGAAATGTGGAAATTTTGAAACAATCTGTAAATTCGCCAATGCCTGTAGAAGAGCAGATTGCCATCATATATGCCGGAACTCAAAATTTACTACGGGAAGTTCCTGTAAATAAAGTTCAGGATTTTAAAAGAAATTTGACGGAGACATTACGTACTCAACATGCAGATTTATTACAAACTTTAAAAGCCGGAAAAATTGATGACACTATAACGTCTTCTTTAGATAAAATCATAGCTGGAGTTGTTAAAAATTATTCTTAAAAAAAATAAAAGACGATAATAGAAAATGGCAACATTAAAAGAAATACGAAATCGAATTGCATCAGTAAATTCTACCATGCAAATTACAAGTGCAATGATGATGGTTTCTTCTTCTAAACTGAAAAGAGCTCAGGATGCAATTTTAAGGCTACGTCCTTATTCAGAAAAAATGCAGGAACTATTATCCAATGTTAGTTCTTCTTTTGATAACGATTCGGGAGGAGCTGAATACATAAAAAAAAGAGAACTTAAAAAAGTTTTACTTGTTGTCATTACTTCTAATAAAGGATTGGCAGGAGCTTTCAATTCAACTGTAATTAAAGCAGTTAAAAATCTTTTGGACAATGAATATAAAAATATTCAAGTGGATATTTTAACTATAGGCAAAAACGGATATGAAAACTTAAAAAAAGTAGTATCAGTTTATAAAAACAGTAGCTCACTTTGGGATGCACCTACTTATGAAAATACCTCAGCTATATCTGATGATTTAATGAACAAATATGTATCTGGAGAATATGACAGAATAGAGTTAATTTATAACCGATTTAAAAATGCCGTTGTACAACTTTTACAAGTAGAACAATTCTTGCCTATTGAACTACCTGAAACTACTAATAATAATACTTCTACGGTAAATGATTACATTTATGAGCCGTCTAAAGAAAGCATTTTATCACACCTTATTCCTACCTCTTTAAAAACTCAACTTTTTAAAGCTATTTTGGATTCTAATGCGGCAGAACATGGAGCAAGAATGTCTGCGATGCAAGCAGCCACAGATAACGCTAAATCATTAAAAAGTCAATTATCTATATCTTATAATAAAGCTCGACAAGCCTCTATTACTAATGAATTAATTGAAATAGTGAGCGGCGCACAAGCATTGGAAAATTAAAATTCATTTGTTTATATAAAAAAAGGTTACCTAAATTGGTAACCTTTTTTGTTTTTATCCAGATTTGGTTCAAATTTTGAGAGACTAAAAACAGTTAAAAATTGAATAATGAATAATTTTGCTTTTGTTAATCCTGTAAAAATTTTGTTTGGAAAGAATATGATTTCCGAAATAACAAAAGAGATACCTTCACACTATAAAGTTTTAGTTATATACGGAGGAGGTAGCATCAAAAAAAATGGTGTTTATGATCAGGTAAAAAATGCATTAAAAGACTATCAGTGGTTTGAATTTTCAGGTATTGAGCCTAATCCTCATTATGAAACTTGTATGCAAGCAGTAGAGGTAATAAAACAGAAAAATATTGATTACATTTTAGCTGTGGGTGGCGGATCTGTTATTGATGCTACAAAATTTATTGTTGCTGCCGCTTGTTTTGAAGAAGGTGATCCATGGAGAATTCTTGCAGATAAGCCGAATGTGGTAATTAATAAAGCGCTTCCATTTGGAACAATATTGACTCTTTCTGCTACTGCATCGGAAATGAATGCGGGAGCTGTCATTACTAAAAAAGAAACCCTTGAAAAATTGTCATTTAGTTCTTCCCTTGTCTACCCTAAGTTTTCTGTTTTAGATCCAAGTGTTACTTTCACACTTCCTCCTGTGCAAATCAGTAATGGAGTTATTGATTCGTTTGTACATGTAATAGAACAGTATTTAACCTATCCGGTAAATGGTTTATTACAGGATTTTATGGCAGAATCCATATTAAAAGTATTGATTATTGATGGTCCTAAAGCATTAAAAGACCCTTTAAACTATGATATTCGCGCAAATCTAATGTGGGCTTCCACCTGGGCATTGAACGGTTGGATTGCTTGCGGGGTTCCTCAAGATTGGTCTACGCATTTGATTGGTCATGAGTTAACCGCTTTTTATGGAATTGATCATGCACAAACACTAGCAATAGTATTGCCCGGAGTCATGAAATTACAGAAAGAAGAGAAAAAAGAAAAAATACTTAGATTAGGAAGAGAAGTTTTTTCTTTACAATCCGATTCTACGGAAGAATTAATAAACGATTCCATTACTGCTGTTGAAAGCTTTTTTCATAGTATGAATATTAAAACCAGACTTTCCGATTACAATTTAGGAGATGATGCTATCCAAAAAATTTATGACCGAATGGAAAAAAGAGAATGGAAATTAGGAGAACACAAAAACATTACGGCAAATGAAGTTAAGAAAATATTAGAATTAAGAAAGTAAGAAAATATCAATTAATTAAAATCAGGATATTGCTATCCTGATTTTTTATTCTTTCAAGAGATAAGTAAATTAAAATTTTAAATCCCTATCCTTTGAAAATGAATTAAAATACTTTATAGTATTTGGAGAATAGCGCAATAACTTAATAGATAATATTTTATAATTAATAATAAAATTTGATATAATTTTACTTCAATTTATTGATCAATTATCTTCATGGCAAAATCTATGATTTCATCCGTATTTAGATAGTTAAACCAATGCACAGATTCATCTTTTCTATACCAGGTTAACTGTCTTTTGGCATATCTACGACTATTTTTCTTTATTTCTTCTATAGCAAATTCTAATGAAATATTCCCATCGAGATACTCAAATAATTCTTTATATCCGACCGTTTGAAGGGCATTCTTATGCCTATAATTTTTTAAAGAAATCACTTCTTCTAATAGACCATTTTCAATCATTAAGTCTACCCTTTTGTTTATTTTATCGTATATAATTTCTCGAGGAGCCGTTAATCCAATTTTTACGGTAGAAAAATTTCTTTTTCTTAGTAAATTATTTCTAAAGGAACTGTAAGGTCGACCGGTCCCCCTGAAAATTTCCAATGCTCGTATCATGCGCGTAGGATTGCTACAATCTACTTCTGCATAATATTCTGGATCATTCTTTTTCAATTCATCTTGTAAATAATCCAATCCTTTTTCTTGAAATTCCTTAATTAATTCTTTTCTAATATTAGGATCTATATCGGGAAAATAATCTAAGCCCTCATTTACCGCTTTTTCATATAGCCCAGAGCCTCCAACCATAATCAATTGATTATACTTATCAAAAAGTTCGGAAATCTTTTTTAGAGCATCTTTTTCAAAATCCCCTACTGAATATTCTTGATCTATACTTAAATTATTTATGAAATGATGTGAAACTAAAGATAATTCTTCTAAGGATGGAGAAGCCGTACCGATTTTCATCTCCCGATAAAATTGTCTGCTGTCACAAGAAATAATTTCCGTATTTAGTCTTTGTGCTAATATAATTGAAAGAGAAGTTTTACCAATTCCTGTAGGGCCAACAATAGAAAATAAAATTTTCATATTATTGTTCAATAATACTAGTATAGTGATTTCGATTTTCCCATACCAAATATTTATCTACTTCCTTAAATAATTTGGAGAAAGCAAAATAGGCGATTGTTAAATCATCCAAAATTCCTATCCCTACCAAAAAATCGGGTATAAGGTCAATGGGAGATATTATATAGAGTAGTAAAAAAGTAAATATAAACAGATTTTTGAAACCTGGCTTATATTTTCCTTTTAAGGACGCTTTTAGCATCCTGAATAAAATAGGAATTTTGGATATAAAATTTTTATCCTTAGAAACTATTCCTAGTAAATGTTTTCCTTTCATATCAAGATTCTTGACTGACTAATAAAAATCAATTTTTATTCCAAAACCTAATCTCTGCCACATTTACAATTGGCTCCTCCTCCACATTTTTTCTTTTTGGAAAAAAAAGTATCCTTAAATAGTTTTATCAAATACCATACGGCAAATAGTAAAGTAATTGTCACAAATGTATATTGAAGATAAATATTCACAATCAGTTGACTATTTAGATTAAATCTATGCAAAGATACCGTTTTTATTTTAAATTTTTATTTTAAAAATGATTAGTTGCATTTCAATATTGTAATGGTTTTCAACCAAAAAAACTTATTTTTGTAGAAATTTAGATTTTTTTTATTATGTTTAATAAAGAAGACGAAGAACTTGAACATTTTTCACATACAGAATACACACCTATTCGATCGGATGCATTTGTTTTATCTCCTGAAGAAAAGCAAAAAGCTATTCAGGATCATTTTGCTAAGATCATGCAAATTCTTGGCTTGGATATGAATGATGATAGTTTGAAAGATACGCCTAAAAGAGTTGCAAAAATGTACGTTAATGAAATTTTTGGAGGTCTACTTCCCGAAAATAAACCCGAAGTATCTACATTCAAAAATAGTTATAAGTATCGTCAAATGTTGATTGAAAAAGACATTACTGTTTATTCAACCTGTGAGCATCATTTTCTGCCTATTATAGGAAGAGCTCATGTGGCATATTTTTCAAACGGAAAAGTCATCGGCTTATCTAAAATAAATCGAATTGTAAACTATTATTCCAGAAGACCCCAAGTTCAAGAGCGTTTAACCAGACAGATTGTTGAAGCTTTAAAAGAGGTGTTGAACACAAATAATGTGGCTTGTGTAATCGATGCCAAGCATTTATGCGTAAATTCCAGAGGAATACAGGATACGGAAAGTAGCACAGTAACCGCGGAGCTAAGTGGCATTTTTTTAAATAATCCGACAACAAGACAAGAATTTTTACATTATATTGGGATTGATTCTCATTTTAAAATTTAATTATGCGTAACTATCTGAATAATCAAATAAAATTATACAATTCTTTACACGGAAAAAAAGAAATATTTACCCCTTTACATGAAGGATTTGTAGGAATGTATATATGCGGACCGACTGTATATAACAAAGTACATTTGGGAAATTGTCGTACTTTTTTATCATTTGATGTAATTAACAGATATCTGCGACATTTAGGATATAAAGTAAGATATGTTAGAAATATTACTGATGCCGGGCATCTTACAGATGATAATTCCGAAGATAAGATATCCAGTCGTGCCCGTTTGGAAAGAATTGAACCCATGGAAGTAGTTCAAAAGTATACGCTTAATTTTCATAAAGTTTTAGACTTATTTAATATGCTTCCTCCGGATATAGAACCTACTGCTACTGGTCATATTGTAGAACAAATAGAACTTATAAAAAAATTAATAGATAAAGGATTAGCTTATGAGATAAACGGCTCAGTATATTTTGATGTCAATAAATTTGATTCGGAAGGGGGAAATTATGGCGAACTGAGTGGAAGAAAGATTGAAGACATGATTGCCAATACTCGCGATTTGGATGGCCAGGGAGAAAAGAGAAATCCTCAAGATTTTGCTTTATGGAAAAATGCTTCTCCTGAACATATTATGAGATGGCCCTCTCCGTGGGGAAATGGATTCCCGGGTTGGCATTTGGAATGTACTGCTATGAGCACCAAATATTTAGGTAAAAAGTTTGATATTCACGGAGGAGGCATGGATCTAAAATTTCCTCATCATGAATGCGAAATAGCCCAAGCGAAAGGCTCTTTTGGTGAAGAACCTGTAAATTATTGGCTTCATACCAATATGCTTACTTTAAATGGACAAAAGATGAGTAAGTCTACAGGAAATACTATTTTACCTGAAGAATTATTTAACGGTAATAATAATTTTATTGAAAAGCCTTTTCATCCGATAATTGTTCGTTTTTTCTTTTTACAAGCTCATTATAGAAGCGTATTAGATTTGTCTAACGATGCAATAGTGGCAGCAGAAAAAGGATTTTTTCGGCTAACATCAGCTATTGAAAAGATACCTTCACTAGATGGTTCAGAAGTTTCAAGCTATAATATTGATGAATGGATTGATAATTGCTATACTGCATTGAATGATGATTTTAATACTCCGGTATTAATTTCTCTTTTATTCGATATAGCTAAACTTATAAATAATTTAGAATTAAAAAATGAAACACTAACCGCTACTGATTTAAATAAATTAAAAACTGCTCTTCATTCTTTTTTTTATGATATTCTCGGATTAGAGCTACTTTCTGATACATTAAACGATAATAGTAAGTTGGATCATGCCATGAAAGTGCTTATTGACTTAAGAACTAAAGCAAGGCTTGAAAAGGACTGGGCATTATCCGATGAAATACGTAATCGTTTATCAGAATCCGGTATTGTTCTTAAAGACGGGAAAGAAGGAACTACTTATGAAATTGAATAATTAAATTATTATAAAACAATGAAAAAATTCGGTTACTTGACAATTATTTTATTTCAGTTAGCTGCATTTTACGGCTGCTCGAAAATAACTAAAAAAGAAACTGCAACTGTTATTGCTCCTGAAAATGTTATGAATGTAGCTGCTTCTAAAAAAGCAAAAGCTAAAATTACCGGTGAACAAAGTGAGGTTTCTATTGCAAATGAAAAGATTAATGTATGGAATATCATTTATAGAGATGATAAAGGAAACTTACATTCTACAATTATCAGAAAAATGCCAGAGGATAAGAGCAAGATTGGTGATTCTTTATCTATCTATTATGATGAAACCAACCCTATGTCCCTTCCTATTTACGAATATCAATATATTGAACTGAGTAAATAAAATTTGATACTCAGTCCTATATAATAACACTTTAAAAATCTTAATTGATAAGTTATAAACCTTTTTGATCGTTTTATGGTAAAAAGATTTTATGCAATTATTTTTTTTATTTTATCCATTTGGATAGGAAAAGCTCAGAAACTTGCTTCAACCGATAGTATAAAAAATATAAAAGTAATTGCTTTTTCAGATTTAAAGGAAATCATTAAAAAGAATGATGACAAACTTTTAGTTGTAAATTTTTGGGCTACTTGGTGCATGCCTTGTGTGATGGAAATTCCGACATTTATGAAAATAAACGAAAAATATAAAAATAATGTTGGTTACAAGATGGTCTTAATTAATTTAAATCAGGGAGAAAATATAGAGTTTGTTAAAAAATTTATTAAAAAATATTCCATAAGTACTGAAGTCTATCTCATAAATGATCTTAAAAATATTGAGGAATGGATTCCTTCAATAGATCCTTCTTGGGCAGGTAGTATACCCGCAACAGCTTTTTATAAGAAGGGCATAAAAATTTTATTCAAAGAACGGTCACTTAATGAAAAGGAACTTGATTCTATAATCAATCAAAATTTATAATTATTTGTATTTTTTTATTTCATAATGTATTAATTTACCCAATTTATCTGTTTGAGGTATTAAAATACAACAATAACTCTTCCTTGTATCAAGTTAATGTTTTCTTTATTCCCGTAATTATTATAAACTCCTAAATTGACATTCGAATAATTAAGCTTAAAACCTATATATTTATTTACATAATAATTTAAGGCTACCGATACATCACTCATCCTTCCTCCTTTTAAAATTTCCGTTTGATAAACCCCATCATTAAGATCCGTATGATCATATCTTACTGCCATTTCAAGAGTTTTACCATCTGGTCTTTTCAATCTTCTGTCTCCTAAATTATATCTATAGGTCTTATCTCCAAAAATTAACACACCGGATTGTATGTAGAATCCACCAGCATTATACGAATGATAATATTTTTTTCTATTAACATGTAAGTTATAATATTCTCCCAATAAAAAAATGGGCCCTGTAGTAGCAAGTAGCTCTGTTACAAATCGGTATTGATCTTTAACATTAGTAATTGTGAAATCTAATGGTTTCTTTTTTTCAACCTTAGTAATAAGATCACCAGAATAATTCATTATTCTTTTGGTTTTATTATTCTCATCTAAACCATCACGATTACCGGTTCTATATTCTCCTGAAATTCCTAGATGTAGAATATTACCGTTAGAGCTTAAAGGATCATAGGAAAATTTACTAACGCAAGCGTATCCTTGATTTCCTTCTTTACTGTTGGAAAGAGCATCATTGTCAGAATAGAATCCACCGCTAACATAGATTCTTTTATTCCATTTAACATAAGTTAGCCCCAGTTGTCGTCCAGACCCGAAAACTTGTGAACTCGATGCGGGAGTCATAAATTTTTGCCAAGCTGTACTTTCCCAGTTTTCCAATCCAAGCTGCTCTCCTGCATACCCTAATTTTACCCATGAATTTTCATTAATATTATAAATTAAATGTATATCTTTAGTATTTACCTTTTTATCTGCAAAACCAAAATCTATTTTCGCATCCCATTTCTTATATTGCATTTTTGTGGTCAAACGCACATCGGATATGGTCATTCCGTTTCCTAACGTTGTTTTATCATCAAAATAAAGAGCTCCATCGAAGGCTATACGACCTCCCATTGTTACTTTAACTTTATCTTCATTATCCGGACCAGTTTTTATTTCCAATGTTTGTGAATTAATAAAATTATCTACAAAAAATAGAGATAAAATATAAAGCAAAATTTTTTTATTCATAATCAGTAAGAACATAAAATATTTCCTCTATACTATTTTTGTACAGAGGAAATAGAACGATTATTATTTCATTTTATAATCTACCGGTTTACCTATAGAACCGCTAGGCATTTGTATTTTTAATAAAGAAGAAATTGTCGGAGCAATATCAGTCATATAAACTTCATCTGAAGTACTACCATGAGGTATTTTCCATCCCATTAATACAAAAGGAATATGCGCATCGTCCGGTCCCCAAGTACCGTGGGTACCTCCTTTGGTAGGATGATATTCCAAATCGTAAGTTCCGGCATCTAAGATTATTTGTATTTCACCTGAATAATCTCTATTATATCCATTAATAATTTTTTCTTTTATATATTGAGGAATTGTAGCAACAGCCACTTTTTTCATATCAACCGCGTATAATACACCTTTTACATCTTGAAGGTAATTGATACATTCTAATTTAAGATCTTCCAGATTTATATTCGCTTCTTTAATTGAAGTATAATTAAAGTTTACTTGATAATTATTAAAATTTCTAACTAAATCGTCTCTTCCAAATTTATTTTTAAGATAATCATTTAACTTCTTTTCATACGGAGTTAATCTATGTAAAGCGCCTGACATCTTATTTTCATTCATAAATTTAGCATTCGGTGTAGCCGCATGATCAGCAGTTAAAAACACTAAATAATTTCCTTTTCCAACTTTTGTATCAAGATATCCTAAGAGATCCGCTATTTCCTGATCTAGCTTTATATATAAATCTTCTGTTAAAATTGAGTTTATAGAAAATTGATGTGCCATTTTATCAGGAGAAGAATAACTGATAGCTAAAAAATCAGTTTCTCCTGTTTTATTATTTCCAAGCTTCTCATTCTCTATTGCCAACTTAGCTATATCTGTAGTAATTGTATTTCCATAAGGGGTATATTGAATCAATTTTACTCCTAAAGATTTCATCATTTGAGAAGTTTTCATCGGGAATGTAAGGTTATCATAGCCTTTAAATCCAATCTCATAACTACCTAATAATTTTATATCCGGACTTTGTATATAAGTGGAAATCGGATAGGTTGGATTCCAATCTTGATTAAGATATTTCTCAGGCATATTTTTAGCATTATAATCCTTTAGCCACTTAGGTAGTTCATTCATGTAATAAGTACTGGTAATCCATTTACCACTTTTAGCATCAAACCAATAAGCTGCGTCAGCTGCATGACCTGCAGGAAGAATGCTTCCTCTATCTTTCAGTGATACACCAATTACTTTTGATCTGAAATTAGTAGCATATTTCAATTGATCTGTTACTGTAGACACTTTCAAATTCTGAGGAGACATTTTCCCAACTTTATTTTCGGGATCATCCAATCCTACTCCTTTAACCTTCGGGTCTTCTGTACAATAAATGCTTCTTCCTGTACTTTGTTCAATAAAATCATTCCCGGCAATACCATGAATTGCAGGTACCGATCCTGAATATACTGTGCTATGTCCAATTGCAGTGAAGGAAGGAATATAATTTAACATACAGTTTTCAAATGAAAAGCCTTCATTTAAAAGCCTTCTAAAACCTGCATTACCATAACGATTATACAATCGGTACAAATAATCCCATCTCATTTGATCTACGATAATTCCTACAACAAGTTTGGGCCTTTCGACCTGAGATTTATTTTGCGCCCCTAATGAAGAGTAAACTGTCATTATTGTTAGCAAAATCAGAGTAATTTTTCTTATTTTCATATTTTTATTATAAGTTCATAATCTCACAAATATGGCTTTATATATATTATATAAATTACATACTTTATTTTATGTTTTTATTTTACATATATAAAAAATAAAATAATTTTTTAGAACAAAAAAAGCATTTTTACCTAAAATTTAAAAAACAAAAATAAATAAATTAATTAAAATTAATTATATTATCATAATAAGCATTCATTTACTAGTTTATTTATATGATGTATCCAAATATAAAAAAAATTATAAATTAAATTAATATTTTTTCATATTAATAGAAACACTAATTTATTTTTTAGATTAGTTTAATTAAGCCTTTAATTTTCTTAACGAAATATACTATTTATATATGAAATTATATAGTATTTTCTATTATTATAATTTATTATTAAAAAATAATAAGTAATTTTTCAATAATTGTTTACTATATCGCATAAATAAAAACATATAAGTATGAATATTTATAAGTTATCTATTTTAAAACTTGCTCTTATTTATATTAACTCTCTTTGTAAATCTTAAATAATAAAAAAGATAATTGTATAAGTACAATTATCCCTTTTTTTAATAATTCTAAATAAATCCTTTGTCTACTGATTTCAAAAATTATATCTAATCTTTAACAGGTCAAGTGTTTTTACTTAAACTTAAAAACCAGAGGAGATAAAGCTAATGTAATTGCAATGAGTTTTCATCAATATTCTTTATGAAAGTCTTCGAATGAATTCACCATTTCTAACAACGAATTGTTTTTTAATCGGTTGATCTTTATCTTTGATAAATCTATTTCTAAGATTTCATCGTAATTATATTTTGAATTAGAAAAATGGTAGTGCTTGATCATTTTTTGTGAAGGAGGAATATATTCTTAAGTATCCTTAATTAATTTTAATTCACAATTTTTAATACAATCCATTGATTGCTTAATAACTATATCAATCATTAATATCATAATCCATAACATTAAAATCTACATTATTCTAAACATAAAGATGATTTTTTGTTACAATCTTTTAATTCTCCATAGGGTGGCACATTAAGGGTTGCAAGACATTTTAATACAACTGTTGTAGTTTTGTCTCCTATATTGACGATTGTCATCGTTGGAACATGATCCTAATAAGATTGGAGCTATCCATATTTTGATTTTTTCATATCATTTATTTATGTAAAGCTTTTATTAGTTAATTTTTTACTATTAATCTTACAAAAAATCAGTTTTCGACTTACATTGTATAAAACATAACAGTTATCTATATTCCGTATGAATATTGTCGATAGATGTTTACTATATATGTCTTTTAAATGATAAATGGCATATGATATAGTCTTAGAATTTAATTTAAAGATTTTTCATCATCAGCTAGCTACATGAATTTGATAAAATCTTTGTAACTGTTTATAATTTTTAGTAGGATCTTCAAGACTTTAATCTTTACCTTATTAGATTTAAATATTTTTTTAATTTAGCTCATATATATGTCTGAAATTTTTGGGCTTTTTAATAATATGGAGTGTAAATTCCTCTTATTTATCGAGAGTAAAAAATTTTTCTACTTTTTTATTTCGGTAATATAAATTGTAATCTTCATTTAAATATTTGATGAACTACTGGACAGCCTGATTGTGGTGTTATGGTAAAGGCTTCATCTTCTTGTAAGTTTAAATTCGTAATTTTATATCCTATTAATTACGGAATATCCGACTTGCATGTTTGAAATATTGAAATGTCCTCCGGATACTCTTACAAAATTCTAATTCTTAATTCGAGAATATTCTGTGATTGATTTGAATTTGTCCTCATCATTATTGTTACATGAATAGGTTAACGTTATTGCAATAACAATAATTAATAGCTTTAATTTTTTCATATTAGTATAGTATTATTTGTTTAATAGATTCCATGCTAACTTTAAAAAACAACCAGCCATTACATAATAAACATATTATTAACTTATTCCCCCTATTAACGCAACAAAATAATAACAAATTAATATAGAATATTTACATTATTTACACTAATAAAAAAGGAGAATTATATAATAATTCTCCTTTTAAAAAGTCTATTAATTTTAATTCAATTACGAAAACTATTTAATCATTTTTTTCACTTGTTCATAAACATTTTCTGGTGTAAAACCTAATTTTTGGTCTAATACAGAAGCAGGAGCAGAGTATCCGAAAGAATTCATACCCCAAATTTTACCGCTTTCGCCCACCAATCCTTCTAATGTTACCGGAAGTCCTGCGGTCAATCCGAATTTTCTTTGGCTTTTTGGAAGGATAGACTCTTGATATTCCTTAGGTTGCGCTCTAAATAATCCCTCAGAAGGCACTGAAACAATTCTGCACTTTATTCCGTCTTTTTTCAATAATTCTGCTCCTTCCACCAAGGTTGATACTTCCGAACCTGAAGCCAATAGAATTATATCATACCCTTCCTCTTCCTGAACTATATAAGCCCCTTTAGAAGCTTGTAAAGCTTCATTATAACGGTCTTTTATGGCCGGTAAATCTTTAATATTTTGACGGGATAAAATCAAGGCTGTCGGTGTATGAATGTTTTCCATAGCTAATTTCCAAGAAGTAGTCGTTTCCTGTACATCAGCCGGTCTTAAAACCAACATTGAATTACGCCCTTTATGATTTTGCAACTTTTCCATTAAACGGATTTGTGCTTCTTGTTCAACCGGTTCATGAGTCGGTCCATCCTCTCCTACTCTGAAAGCATCATGAGTCCAAATAAATTTTACTGGTTGCTCCATTAATGCTGCAACTCGTACTACAGGCTTCATATAATCAGAGAAAACGAAGAAAGTTGCACAAGCGGGAATTACCCCCCCATGAAGACTCATTCCTACACATAAACAAGCCATTGTAAATTCTGCAACGCCGGCTTGTAAGAAAGATCCAGAAAAATCATTTTTGGTGAAGGCATGGGTCTGTTTTAAAAACCCATCTGTTTTATCAGAATTGGATAAATCAGCAGAAGATACAATCATATTTTCCACTTGCCTTGCAAGGGCCTCTAAAACGGTTGAGGAAGCCGCACGTGTTGCCGCATTTGGTTTTTGTGTTATACTATCCCAATCAACCTTAGGAGCCAATCCTGAAAACCAAATTTTCATTTTTTCTGCTAATTTGGGATTTTCTTTTTCCCATTGTTCTTTGGCTTTGTTCTTAACTTTTACAATTTCCTGCAATTCTTCTGCTCTTTTTGCATAGAGAGCCTGAACTTCGGGAAAAATAGCAAATGGTTCGTCAGGATTTCCTCCCAAATTGACAATGGTTTTGGATAAATCTCCACCGGCTTCTCCTAAAGGTTGACCATGTGTGGAAACTTTATTTTCAAAAGATTGCCCTTGCGCATCGACAGCTCCTTTTCCCATAATAGTATGTCCTATAATAAGGGTAGGCCTGCTTTTTTCAGCTTTGGCTTCATGTAATGCCTTACGGATTTCAGTAGGGTTATTTCCTTCTATGTTAATAACTTTCCATCCCCAAGCTTCGTATTTTGCCGCAACATTTTCTTGATTTACTTCTTTTACCGTGGTGGAAAGTTGAATTCCATTGGAATCATAGAACATAATCAAATTATCTAAACCTAGATGTCCGGCAATTCTACCTGCTCCTTGAGATACTTCTTCTTGTATTCCTCCATCTGAAATAAATGCATATATGGTCTGCCCCATAACATCTCCCAACCGTGCTTTTAGAAACTTTGCTGCAATGGCAGCTCCCACGGCGTAGGCATGTCCTTGCCCTAAGGGACCGGATGTATTTTCTACTCCTCGCTCTACATCCAACTCCGGATGTCCCGGCGTAACACTTCCCCATTGACGAAAATTTTTAAGATCATCCATAGTATATTTTCCTGCTAAAGATAACACGGAATATAACATAGGTGACATATGTCCCGGATCCATAAAAAATCTATCTCTCCCTTCCCATTTTGGGTTCTTAGGATCGTACTCTAAAAATTCGGAATATAATATATTGACAAAATCAGCTCCACCCATGGCTCCTCCCGGATGTCCTGATTTCGCTTTTTCAACCATTGATGCAGCTAATATTCTGATATTATCTGCTGCTCTATTTAACGTTTTAATGTCGGTCATTTTATTTTTTATAATTTTTGGGGTTCAAATTTACGTTTTAATTACACTTGTATTCATTATTTAAAGTAATATTGTGAAAATTAAGCAATAATTTTATTAGCTTTTTTCATAATATTTTTACAAAATGTACAAATTGTTCTTATTTTACCCTATATATACTGTTTATATTTATAACAATTCTTTGATATTTTCTAAGTTTAAATATTTATTAAATTCTTGGTTATAATGTTTATTATATTCTTGATTCGGATAATAAATATTTGATATTTCCATTCCCATTTTGCCTTGCGCTTCAGGTAAATCCTTATATATACCTGCAACCACGGCTGCACACATAGCGACTCCTAATGCGCATGCTTCTCTTGTGGCAATAACTTTTATGGGCATTCCTATCACATCCGCCATGACTTGCATCACATAAGGTGATTTTTGAGAAATCCCTCCTACAGCAATAATTTCATTTAATTTTATCCCATTATCAACAAAACGATCAATAATGTTCTTGGCTCCATATGCCGTTGCTTCTACTAATGATTTATATACGAGAGGTGCTACACTGGATAAGGCGATTCCCGTTATGGTTCCTTTTAATTCATAATTTACATTAGGAGACCTCCTTCCGTTAATCCAATCAGTAGAAACTATATTACTATCTTTAGGCGGTATTATCTTCGCTTGTCTCGCTAAACTTGGGATCATTTCCGCATATACCTCGTCCCTTAAGTTTTGCCGTGTTTCTGGATCACCGATATTTGATTTTAGCATAATATTATCCAACGGCCACATTAATAATCTCTTAAACCAGGCATATAAGTCTCCAAAGGCAGATTGCCCTGCTTCGAACCCCACCATGCCCGGAAGAATGATATCATCTGCTTGTTGCGGAATACCCGGAACCAATTTGTTTCCTATGCTTTTGGGACCTACGGTAATGGCACAAGTAGAAGTTCCGACAATTTCCACCATAGCTTTATCTTTTACTCCTGCACCTATAGCTCCGGCATGACAATCTAAATTTCCTACAGCAATAAGTACATTTTCCGGAAGTCCTAATTTGGTTGCCCACTCCTTGGTTATTGTTCCCGCAATTTGATCACAAGTATAGGCTTCTTTATGAAAAGTATCAACTAAGCCGTCCAAAGAAGGATCCATCGTTTTAAAGAATTCATTAGGCGGATAGCCGCCCCATTCTTTATTCCACATTGCTCTTGATCCGGCAATTCCCATACCTCTTTTTATTTCTTCGGGTCTTGTAATACCGCAAAGTATAGCGGGTAGCCAGTCGCTCGATTCCACAAAAGAATAAGCCGCTTGTCTTATCTCAGGTATTCTGAAAATATGAAGTGCTTTGGTCCAAAAGTGTTCGGTTGAATAATCTCCGCATCCGGCCGATTTGGTATAATCTATATGCCATTTTTTTGAGAAATCATTTAAATACGCATTGTCTTTCTGCCCTGTATGATCTTTCCACAAAATAAACATAGCATCAGGATTTTCTGCAAATTCAGGAAGTAGTGATAAAGGCACACCTTCCTTATTTACCGCTACTGGGGTTGAACCCGTCATATCGGTGCTTATCGCTTTAACTTTTTCTGCTGCTCCCGGAACTTTATATAAAACGTCTTTGACTATGAATTCGAGAACTTCCAAGTAATCTAAAGGATGTTGTCTAAATTGGGTTTTGACGGGATTACAATATAATCCTTTTTTCCATCTGGGATATTCTTTGATAGATAAGGCTAATTCTTTTCCGGTTTCTGCATCCATTAAAATTGCTCTTCCGGAATCAGTACCATAATCCAATCCTATTACTAAATTGTTTGATAGTTGCATTTTTTGGGTTTTAGTTTGAAGTTTTTTTTAAAGAAACAGAATAAATCATATTGCTTATCATTTATTCCGTCTCCATATTTTTGTTATGGTTGTCCGGTTAGCTCTTTTACCTTCTCTAACCGTTTGTATTTTTCATATTCAACATTATAATGTTTATGATTTTGTTCATTTGGATAGTAAATTGTTGATATTCCCATACCCATTTTTTCTTGCGCATCTTCTAATCTTGAATAGATACCCGCTGTTACGGCTGCACACATGGCAACCCCTAAGGCACAGGCTTCTCTAGTAGCTATAACTTTAATAGGTTTTCCCAATACATCTGATAAAATCTGCATTACATACGGAGATTTTTGAGAGATTCCCCCTACGGCAATAATTTCATCGATTTCAATCCCATTATTAATAAATTGTTCAACAATGGATCGAGAACCATAGGCGGTTGCTTCAACGATGGATTTATATATGAGAGGGGTAGTACTTGATAAGGCTAAACCGGTTATAGTTCCTTTTAATTCATAATCTACATTAGGAGTTCTTCTTCCATTGATCCAATCGGTAGCAATAATATGACTATCTTTAGCAGGTATTAATTTTGCCTGTCTGGCCATTTCAGGAATCATCTTATCATATACCTCCTGAATTACTTTATCTTTAGTATCCTTATCTATATAATCTATCTTGGCAAATATTTCGCGTAATGGCCACATTAATACCCTCTTAAACCACGCATAGTAATCCCCATAAACTGATTGTCCAGCTTCATAGCCTACCATACCCGGAATTATTGAATCGTCTGCTTGACCGGAAATACCTGGAATTAATTTATTGTTTTCGCTTTTCGGTCCAACTATAATATCGCAGGTAGAAGTTCCTATTATTTGTACAATTGCTTTATTTCTTACTCCTGCGCCAATTCCTCCTGCATGGGCATCAATATTACCCGCAGCCACTTTAACGTTGGTAGTAAGTCCTAATCTTTCCGCCCATTCTTCTGTTAAGTTCCCTATAGTTTCAACGCAGGTATAGACTTCTTTAGAAAAAGTATCAACGATTCCATCTAAAACCGGATCCAATTCTTTGAAGAATTCATTGGGTGGATAGCCTCCCCATTCTTTATTCCACATTACTTTAAAACCGGCTGTACATATATTTCTTTTTAACTCTTCTGGTTTTTTAAGTCCGACTATAAGATTAGAAAGCCAATCGCAGGCATCTACAAAAGAATGCCCGATTTCTTTGATTTTAGGGTCTTCTCTGAAAATATGAAGCGCTTTAGCCCAGTAATGTTCGGCTGAATAATTTCCTCCTCCTCCTGCATATCTTGTATAATCGGTATGCCATTTTTTGGAAAAATTATTTATATGTTCACAATCTTTGACACCTGTATGATCTTTCCATAAAATAAACATCCCGTTAGGATCTTCAAAAAAATCTTCTCGTAAGGCTAAGGGTGTACCTTCTTTATCAACAACAACCGGAGTGGAACAGGTCACATCAATGGCTAATGCCTTTATTCTTTCTTTGGCAACGGGAACAGTTTTCACCACTTCATTAACGATATACTCAAGTACTTCGACATAGTCTAAGGGATGGTGCCTGAATTGATAATTTATTGGATCGCAATACATGCCCTTTTTCCATCGTGGATATTCTTTCACGGAAAGCGCCAACTCTTTACCGGTTTCAGCATCCATTAATATGGCTCTAGCTGAATCTGTCCCGTAATCAACACCGATTACTAAATTGTTTGAAATGTTCTTCATTTTTTTGTTTATTCAGTTTGTTTGTAGTAATTATTTGTTTTTTTCTTGTCCATAATAAGCGTTTGCTCCATGTTTTCTTTCATAATGTTTATGGATCAACGCCTCTTTTAATCGCAAGGCATCAGGGTTTATTTGTCTAGTTAAATAGGCCATTTTTGCTATATTTTCCAAAACGGCACTGTTATAAACTGCTTTTTCTGCTGTCTTTCCCCAAGTAAAAGGTGCATGGCTTCCAACTAATACCATTTCCATTTCTTTATGGCTCAACTTTTTTTCTTTTAGAATGTTTATTATTTGAAAACCTGTTTGGTATTCATAATCTCCTTTAATCATTTCATCGTCCATGGGAGGAGCGCAGGGTATATCCGAAATATTATGATCTGCATGAGTAGTACCGAATATGGGTATATCTAATAAGGATTGTGCCCATGCTGTAGCATAAGTGCTGTGGGTGTGTACTATTGAATTAACATCTGACCAATGTTTGTATAAAACTGCATGGGTGGGGGTATCTGATGAGGGTCTTAAATTTCCTTCAACTACTTTTCCATCAAAATCTACCACAACCATATCCTCAGCTTTTAATTTTTCATAGGGCACACCACTCGGCTTTATGGCAAAAACACCCTTATCGTGATCTGCAACACTTACATTACCCCAGGTAAATAATACAAGGTTTAGTTTTGGTAATAATCGGTTACCTTCAAATGCTTCTTCTTTTATTTGAGCATATTTTTTCATAGATTTATATTGAATGTGAATATTCTATTAAATTTCCTAATACTTCAATACTTGGCAAAACAATATCTAGTTCCGGATTTGCTTTTTCCGCATCTGCCAAAGTGGCTTCTCCGGTCAATACCAATACTCCGAATGCCCCTGCATTATGTGCCATCATCATATCGGTGTAAATTCTATCTCCGACCATAGCTACTTCATCAGATTTTAATTTTTTAGCTGACAATATACCATCCAACATTTCTTTTTGTGGCTTACCTAAAACGATATCTGGCTTTCTCCCCGTTGCAGTTTCTATAGAAGAGCAAATAGAGGCACAATCTACTAAAACTACTGGTTTATCGGTCGGACAAACTTTATCGGGATTGGTAGCTATGTATATTTTACCTTGTTTTGCCCACCAAGCTGCTCTGCATAATCTTTCATAGCACAAAGTCATATCAAAGGCTACTATCACAGCATCCGGTTCATCTTCCGCCGAATCTTCTGTAGAGATATATCCTGCCTTTTTAAATTGTTCAATCATACTGGGAGTTCCTAAAATAAACAGCTTTTTTATTTGAGGATGTTTCGATTTTAGATAATCTATGGTAGCTACAGCTGATGAATACATTTCTTCTTCTGATGCTTCTATTCCTAAACCTTCTAGTTTCTTTAAATAATCTGAAATGCTTTTAGAAGGATTGTTAGTCAAAAAAGAATAACTTACTCCTAATCTTTTTAACTGTTTTAAAAAACTGATTGTATAAGGGAATAGTGTTGAGCCGTTATAAATGGTTCCGTCCATATCTAGAGCAACGTGTTTTAGCTTTTTTATTCTTTCTAAAAGAGCATTCGGAATTGTTTTTATATCTGTGATATAATTTTCCATACAATTTATATTTAAATGATATATAAGGCACATATATAACTTTAGTATATATGCGCCTTTTAATTTATTTTCCTTTTAATGCTCCATTTACACCGAATAATTCATCAATCCATTGATCAAAATACCCTGCTCTGTAAGCAAAATCCAAAATTGTATATCTGCTGCGTATTTTATGTGCTCTATAAAAACTGTCTCTAAGCCTTTTTCGTGTAATTCCGATTTCTTCCGGTTCAACAGGTGCTCCCACTGCTGCTAAGCGCTTTTTAGTTTCTTCAAAAGGAATGACTTGCGCTCTAAGTTTTCCTTTTAATTGATTCCAATTATTTTTTATTTTATTAAGTTGTTCTCTTAATTCTTCTTTTGTAACGTATTTATCTGTAGTTTGGGCAATTGCAAAAGGATGTATTTCTGTTCCTGCAAACATTTCATCTATTTCTTTTAACTGCGCTTCTAAGGTTGGCCATTTTTCAACCGCGGCATCTATATTTAACTGATCTATGGATTCTTTTAGCATAACTTCATACAATGCGGTAATTGCTAAAGTACCTATTCCTACTTTAAATCCATGAGACGGTGCCTGTTCATCTTGATTGGGATATAGACCGAATTTTTTTGCCATTTCTCCTTTGAAAGTATGATGTTCCATATCCCAAAGATGGCTAAACTGATGTTCTGATCCAGATGCAGGACGGCTTACTCCTGCTCCCCAAGATTCCATGGATTGCATTGCAAATCCCCCTAACATTAAACCTTCTGTTAGTAATTCAATTGCCTTAGGATTACCTTTTTTTGCTCCTGTAGGGTCTTGTAAGGCTTCGGCTAAACCGTCTTGAACGATATTCCATGCACTAGTCATAGGTTCTATCCCTTTTTTTGGATGATTAGGATCGGCTAATTCAGCTGCTAATATCCAATCAGCTCCCGATATAACTTTAGCATATAAATCTGCATAACCGGAAGCTGTCATTAAAGGTGGAGCTGCTGCAATTATATCTATATCAGCAACTAAGGCTCTGGGAGCTTCACAGGCATGGGTAATTTTTGCTCCTTTGTTTGTTATGGAAGCTCCGGCGGATGAATACCCATCCATAGAGGCTGCTGTTGCAACACACATATAGGGACGTTTTAACTCAGAGCTTGCTCTTTTGGTCAGATCATTGATAACACCGGAACCTACCGCTATTGGGGTAACATCTTTATCTTTCAGATAATCTCTGATTTGCTCAACAAAAATATAATCTGCATACAAGTTAGGGTCATCTAAAATGTAAGGTTCTTCCCCTTCTAAACCTGCACTTTTTATTGCTTCATGAACTTTTTTTCCTGCTACTCTGTAGGTATTTGGATCTGCTATAATTATCGCTTTTTTTCCGGGGAATTGTTCTTTAAATATTTGTGGAACTTTACTGAGTATATTAGATTCGATTTCAAGAAATTTCGTTTCTTTTGCTTGTTTTAAAGCCGATTTTATACTTTCTTTAGACATTTTTTTAGTTTTTTGTGGTTGATAATTTGTTGGTCTTTATGTAATTTAAAGCTTTTTTGAGTCTTCTATAAATTTAGCTAATCCTATATCTGTTAATGGATGTTTTAGCAAATCAAGTATAGGTGCTAAAGGAGAGGTAATAACATCTGCTCCAATTTTTGCACAATTAATTATATGCATTGAGGATCTGATCGATGCGGCTAAGATTTGTGTACTATATCCATAGTTATCATAGATCTCTCTGATTTCTGAAATTAAATTCAACCCATCTGTAGAGGTATCATCCAGTCTTCCTATAAAGGGAGATACATAGGTTGCTCCTGCTTTAGCGGCTAATAGTGCCTGCCCTGGTGAAAATACTAGAGTACAGTTTGTTTTAATTCCTTTACTTGAAAAATATTTAATGGCTCGGATTCCATCGTATATCATCGGAACTTTCACCGTTATTTGTTTATCAATTTCAGCTAATTCTTTACCTTCTTTGATAATACCTTCATAATCTGTGGATAAAACTTCTGCACTTACATCTCCATCTACAATTTCGCATATAGCTTTGTAATGAGCATATATACTATTCTTTCCGGTAATTCCGACTTTCGCCATAATGGAAGGATTAGTGGTTACTCCATCAAGAATTCCAAGATCTTGAGCCTTCTTGATTTGCTCTAAATCTGCTGTATCAATGAAAAATTTCATTTTTATTTATTTTTTAATGATTTTGTAATTATATTGAATATTTTAAAACGAACTTTTTATTAATCTATTAATTAAAGTAGGGCTTAACTATTACATAAAGGGCTGCAGCTATTAATCCTCCAACTATAGGTGCAATGGAAGCGTAAATTATCCCATATCCCCAATCACTGCTTCCTTTTCCTTTGATAGGTAACAGTTGATGAACTAATCTTGGCATAAGATCTCTAGCCGGATTTAAAGACCATCCTGTAACCCCTCCATAGGCCATACCAATAGCAAAAATCATAAATCCTGCAGGCAAAGCTCCTAATGAGCCGAATCCGACCATAGAATGTGTAAATTGCGGAATACCTGTAGTATTTTCTATAATTTCTCCTCCATGGTTTGAACTCATTGAAAGCCCTATAAATACTAAAAAGAATGTACCAATAGCTTCCGCAGCAAAATTTTGAATTGAATTATTTTTTCTAATAGATGCATTAGTAGCAAAAACACCGAGTATCTTTGAAGAATCACCGGAAGTAGCTGAAATATGACCTTTATATATGAATGAAACTAAAAGAGCTCCAAGGAAACATCCTATAAATTGCGCGGTAATGTAAGGGAGGACAAATTTTGGATCTAATACACCTGCCGCCCATTGTGCTAGTGTTACAGCCGGATTAAACTGTCCGCCGGTATCAAATGGAGATGAAATTATTACTGACATAGCTACGGCAAATCCCCAGCCTAATGGCCCGCTCAATGTTGCTTTGTTTCCCTCTCCATAGGTTTTATCTAAGTTAAGGTTCATACTGATACCACATCCTAAGGCAATTAATGAAAAAGAGCCTAATAACTCTCCTATAAATTTTGTTGTTACTACTGTATCCATAATCTTTAATTTTATCTTTAGTTTTGATTTTTATTTATTTTAATGAACTTTATGTTTTTAAATATTTAAAACGTAACAAATGTATTTACTAAATCGAAACTAAACAACAATAAAACAAATTTTTTTTTCATTAAAATTAAAAAAATTTTGTTATTAAATACCTAAATCATGCACAAAACAATATATATAATATTGAATTTAAAATATTTATATATTGATTTGCAACATTTTCATTAACGAAACTAAATCTTTCTTTACTTTCTGATAATTTAAATATTTTCGTAAATTTGACATTTATAAAGTAGATATAATTATTTTACCCAATGTTATTACATGCCCAATGAAGAATAACAATATTAATAATATAAGACAACAGGAAATTCTAGAAGAATTAAATTTTAATCATTATGTATCTGTAACTGATTTATGTAAGAAATTAAATGTTTCAGCAGTTACGATTAGAAAAGATTTGACTCATCTTGAAAAAATAGGAAAATTATACAGGACTCACGGAGGAGCTACGAGAGAATCTTTTATTGTAAAGGAAAGACATGTTAATAAAAAAGAAACCTTACAAGTTGAAGAAAAATCAAAAATAGCTAAAGCCGCACTCAATTTTATTGAAGATAATGATTTTATAACTATTTCTTCTGGAACTACCACACAAATGGTTGCCCAGGTTATTGATAATAATTATACTAAATTAACCATCCTCACTTCTTCATTGAAATCTGCCATGTTATTATATGGTAATCCCAATTTTGATGTAATACAATTGGGGGGAGATGTAAGAACTAAATCAGGCTCGGTTATGGGACCTTATGCTGAATTGATGATTAGTAATTATTCTTGCAGTAAACTATTTATAGGTGGTGACGGAGTTGATTTTGATTTTGGGCTTTCTACTTCCAGTACTATGGAAGCTAAAATGAATCAACTCATGATACAAAATTCTGAAAAAGTTATCGTTTTAGCTGATTCTACTAAAATAAGCAAAAGAGGTTTCGGTAAAATAACCGACCTGGATAAAATTCATGTTTTAATTACTGATCAAGGTATTAATAATAGAGATGTTGAAAAATTTGAAGATTTAGGTATAGAAGTCGTAATTGCTAAATAAATTATCTTAAAAACTAATTTTCCAATTAACTTGAATTTTTAAATGTATACATTCGATGAAACATTATTTTTTGTTTCAGCTAATTTTTTAACTTTTAATTTTATGCCTATTTAATGTATATCATTTTATTTAGATACATATATCTCTAAATTAATTAACAATTAAGTCTTTTTATTTAAAAATTACTGAATTCATATTTCTAAGAAAAAAACTTAAAATGCTACTTAAAATGAATTTTATGCAGCATTAAACTTACTTATATTTGATTAATTTGAAAAAAATGTTTTTTCTTCTTTTATTTTAGAATTAAAAGAAATTAATCTAATTTAATTATAATAACTTCTATAAAGTAATTGCATAAAATTACCAATCAGAATTATTAATATTATCTCATCGAAAAAATAAAAAATTATCTAAGATTAGCTAGTTCATTTAGCGATTCTTTTAAAATATTCATGTTATTTATAGCCTCCGGAAATCCTGCATAAACAGTCATCATCAGCATAAAAATTTTAATTTCATTCTCTGTAACTCCCATGTTTAAAGCTCCGTTTATATGAAACTTTAACTCCTATAGTGCATTTCCTTAGGTAGCGAATGCCACAATAGTGGCAATTTGTCTAAACTTCTTTTCTAAACCATTTCGTGAATAAATATCAATATATTCATATTCTAAGATAAATTGTGAAAATTCAGGAGAAAAATCACGATAGGATTTTTTCATTCGCTGCACCTGCAATCTATCTAGCTGTGAAAGTGTTTATACGCGTTTTGAATATTTATCTATTACATCTGCTTCTTGGTTTACCTTTTCCTCTAAATCATTAATACCATTTTCTTTTCGCTTAATTAAAACTTCCTTCAATCCATTCATTGCATTAATAGATTTTTGAAATCCTCTATATACAGACATTTACAATATTGTTTCTTTTACATCTGTTATAGAACTGCCGGTATTTATGCACCGTTTAGACGAACCTTTAATTGTGAGATTGCTCCTGAAGTGATAGGTGAAAATACTGATGTAATTTCTTTTGATTTGTTATCTAAATATTTTACACAATATACATCTCAGAGCGAATATTCGACAAGAAATCGGGCTAATTCCGTTTAGATTATGTTTGATTTAGATTAACAACCGTTTTGTTTCGATTAAGTGGATGTCCAATAAATATATGTTTAGCTGTAGTTCCTATTACATTTTTTGCAATATGAATTTATTTATTTTATCTGTACATGCAATTTTTCATAAAACAAATCAATAGATTAGGATATATCTTTTACAGCTTTTAGAACAATTCCAATTATGAATTTGCTTAGGATTTACAAAAAATATTTCATCTGTTTGGATTGAGTATCCTCAAGATTGATCACATATAAGCCAGTACCTTCTGTAAAACAGACTAATGAAAAAAAGAATGTCAATGTGCCCATTCGATTTCAGGATCTTCCATTTTGTCAAATTTTCCTGCATAACAGGAAATATGTTGCAAGGTCAAAGATAATATATCAGATATGGAGTATTCCTTTACTTTAAGATAAAATTATAAAAATATGGATAATCAATAAAGTTATTTCATTAATTATCTAAAACTCATTAGTTGGGTTATATTGGATCTTCTCACTCGCTTACTAGGATATATATACATCCGTTAATGTAAGAGAAATATAAACCTAGTCATATTTCATTTTCGTTCTTCAATAATTATATTTTGAGATTTTGTTTATAAATTATAAGCTTATCTTTCTTAATTAACGATTTAATTAGCGCTATCTTCTCGCATTATCTTCATAGTAAAATTGAGTTATCTGAATCTTTAATTTCGTAATTCCCAATTTTTTCTCTACGAAGTTTTGTAAGATATCCACCTACTCCTAATTTCTGACCAAAATCATGAGCTAAAGATCTTATATAGGTTCCTTTACTGCAATGAACTACAAATTCAACATAAGGAATTTTAACCTTTGTTATTTTAAAATCATAAATTGATATTTCTCGGGAGGGTATTTCAACTGCTAGTCCTTTTCTTGCAAATTCGTATAATCTTTTACCTTCTTTTTTTAATGCAGAATATACAGGAGGTTTTTGAATAATTGTATCACCAATAAAATATTTTGTTGCTTCTTCAATATCTTTTACCTGTAAGTGACTAAGTTCTTTATGATTAACTTCTTCTGTTTCCGTATCATAGGATGGCGTTTCGACTCCTAATTTTATTTCTCCTGAATATTGTTTTGATGCATCTTGAATCTGTTGAATTTGTTTGGTAGCTTTACCTACACATACAATGAGCAAGCCTGTTGCTTTAGGATCTAATGTACCCGCATGACCTACTTTAATTTTTCTTAAATTAAAATTTCTCTTTATTTTCCACTTAATTTTATTTACAACATCAAAAGAAGTCCAATCCAACGGCTTATCTATTAAATATATTTTTCCTTCTTGTATATCTTCTAAATTCATTGTTTCTTTTATTAAAAAGCAAATATAATCAACAAATAATATCCAGTTTAGAATATTGAAAATTATTGTAAATTTGCAAAAAGCAAATCAACCTTGTTGCTTCTATTAATGAATAATAGAAGAGGAAAGTCCGGACACCATAGGATATCACAGCGGGTAACGCCCGTCCATTGTAAAATGAGGACTAGTGCAACAGAAAGGAAGTACAGTTCGGCTGTAGTGAAATCAGGTAAACTCTGTGAGGTGCAATGCTATGTATACCGGATTTATAAGGGCTATCCGTCCGATGCCGGGGGGTAAGCAGATTGAAATAAGAAGTAATTCTTATTCTAGATAAATAACAAGGCTTTTCAATATTGAGAATGACAAAATCCGGCTTATTGATTTGCTTTTTTTATATATAAAAATTTCACTACTTTTATCCTATCCATTCATTTACATGTACACCCATCCCTATACGTATAGCCTTTGCTGATATGGTAAATGTTTCTGTAAATGAAGACCTTCCTATACCTAATGAATCAAGTTTTTCTTTATATTTCACTACATATCCAGCTGTGAAATTTAACTCTTTAAATGGAACATTTGAATTTCTTTTCACAAAGACAATTTTTCCATCTTTTTTCTCACAACTGTCTGTCATCCATTCAAAAAATCCAGTTTCATTGGTGGATTTAAGAGTTACTTCTATTCTACCACCTCTAATTTGTGCAGAGGGTCTTCCTGTAGGGTCTGTTTCTTGTGCTAATGAATAATTTACATTTATAATATTATATTTTCTCCCTGCTACCTCTAATCGTGCTCTAAATGACATAATAATTATTTTTTAGTGTTTTTTTTAAATTCGACAAATTTACGTATTTGCTTATACATATTATTTGATGAATCGTTAAATGCTTGTTAAATTACATATTCTATTATAGGTTGACTTAACTACTTAATTTATAATATGCTTTTTTATAAAAAGACATTTTATTAGTTTATATTTTATAACAATAAAAAAAGAGATATTCATGATATCTCTTTTTCTTGATTTATTCTTCCTGATTATTTTTCAATTAAAACATTTCCTGTCATTTCCTTAGGAATCGGTAATCCCATTAGAGTTAAAATTGTGGGTGCTATATCTCCTAATTTACCTTGTTTTAAGTTATATTTTTCATTATCAACTACAATTAATGGAACTAAATTAGTTGTATGTTGGGTGTTTGGAGATCCATCTTCATTTTTCATCTTATCAGAATTACCATGATCAGCTATAATTAAAGTCGTATAACCGTTCTCTAAGGCTGCTTTACATATTTCTCCTGCACATTCATCAACTACTTCAGCTGCTTTGACTGCTGCTTCAAATACACCTGTATGGCCAACCATATCGGCATTTGCGAAGTTAAGACATACAAAATCAACTTCTTTCTTTTTTAATTCCGGTATAATTGCGTCTTTAATATCATAGGCTGCCATTTGAGGCTTTAAGTCATAAGTAGGAACGTCTTTTGGAGAAGGAGCTAAAATTCTTTTTTCGTTTTCAAATACTTTTTCCTCTCCTCCGGAAAAAAAGAATGTCACATGCGGATATTTTTCGGTTTCAGCAATTCTTATTTGTTTCATTGCTGCATTTGCTATGACTTCACCTATTGTATTTTTAATCGTGTCCTCTTTGAATATAACATGTATATTTTCAAACGTTTCATCATATTCAGTCATCGTTACAAAGTATAAATCTAATTTTTTAATTCCAACTTCCGGATGATCATTTTGAGATAAAACATCAACAATTTCTCTCGGTCTATCGGTACGAAAATTAAAGCATATAACAACATCACCCTCTTGGATTTTTGCCACAGGTTTATTATTCTCTGTTACAACGATGGGCATTAAAAATTCATCCGTAATTCCATCTTCATAGGATTGTTTTATCGCTTGTAACGGATTCTCTGTTCTATTTCCCACTGCATTTACCATAACGTCATAAGCTATTTTTACCCTTTCCCAACGTTTATCTCTATCCATTGCGTAATATCTTCCTACAATAGAAGCTAATTTTGCATTATTATCTTTACAAAAATCAATAGTATCTTTTATAAAGCCTTTTCCACTCTGTGGATCGCAATCTCTTCCGTCTGTAAATGCATGTACAAAAACATTAGGTACATTAGATGAATTGGCTGCTTCTACTAATGATTTTAAATGGCTAATATGTGAATGTACACCACCATTGGAAACCAAACCAATAAAATGTACGGGTTTGTTATTACTTTTAGCGTAATCAAAAGCTTTTTTTAATTCTTCTTCATTACCTAAGGTTTCATTTTCTACGGCTAGATTTATTTTCGTCAAATTTTGATAAACAACTCTTCCGGCACCTAAATTCATATGTCCTACTTCAGAATTTCCCATTTGTCCTTTAGGTAAACCTACATCCAACCCATAGGTTACCAAGGTTGTATTAGAATATTTCTGGAAACAGCTATCCATAAAAGGTGTATGAGCATGGTCAATTGCTGATACAGATTTATCCGTAGCTATTCCCCAGCCGTCTAAAATCATTAAGATTACTTTTTTATTCATAATTTATTTTTTGGTAAAATTAATTTATTTTTATATGTTATTTTAATTTTAAAGTTATTGAATATTTATGATTTTTATTGTTTTTTTGATATAACTTATTATACAAAAAAAGACTTGTCTACTCAAGTCTTTTTTATATACTATTAGATTATTATTCAAAATTTATTCAACCGTTACAGATTTTGCTAAATTTCTAGGCTGATCCACATTTACACCCCTTAATACAGCAATATAATAAGCTAAGAGTTGTAATGGTATCACAGTTAAAATCGGAGTAAAACATTCTGATACATCCGGAATTTCAATTGATTCAGTAACCATTTCTTTAACTGCGGTATCTCCTTGTGTGACAATGGCAATAACTTTACCCTTTCTTGAATTGATTTCTTGAATATTACTTACAATTTTATCATAATATCCTTTTTTAGGTGCGATAACCACTACCGGCATATTTTCGTCAATTAAAGCAATTGGACCATGCTTCATTTCTGCTGCCGGATATCCCTCTGCATGGATATACGATATTTCTTTTAATTTCAACGCTCCTTCTAATGCAATAGGATAATTATATCCCCTTCCTAGATATAAGAAATTTCCGGCACCGGCATATAATTCAGCAATTTTTTTAATTTGATCTTCTGTATTTTTTATTACTTCAGATACTCTTTCCGGTATTGTTTCAAGCTCCAAAATTAGACTATTGAATCGCTCTTTACTTATGGTTCCTTTGTGCTTTGCCAATTTAAGTGCAATCATAGCTAAGAGTGCAAGTTGGGCAGTAAATGCTTTAGTAGATGCTACCCCAATTTCCGGTCCTGCATGTGTATAGGAACCAGCGTCTGTTAAACGCGCAATGGAAGAATCAATAACATTACATATACCATAAATAAAAGCTCCTTTTTCTTTTGCTAATTTCAAAGCTGCAATCGAATCTGCCGTTTCTCCGGATTGCGAAATTGCAATTACGATATCTTTATCTGTAATGATAGGATTTCTATATCTAAATTCCGAAGCATATTCAACCTCTACCGGTATTCTTGCCAAATCTTCAATAAGATATTCTCCTACTAAACCGGAATGCCAAGAAGTACCGCAAGAAATAATTATAATTCTTTCTGCATTTAAAAATTTTTCTTGATAATCCCATATCCCAGCCATTTGGATAATATCTTCATCTACTAAAAGTCTTCCACGCATTGTATCCATAATAGATCGAGGCTGCTCATGTATTTCTTTTAGCATGAAATGTTCATAACCTCCTTTTTCTATTTTTTCTAAGCTTGTTTTTAATTCATGTATTTGAGGATTAACTTTCGAATTATCCTTAATTTTATAAACATCTATTCCTTTAAGAGTTATGGTTGCCATTTCGCCATCTTCAAGATAAACTACTTCATTGGTAAATTCAATAAAAGGAGAAGCATCAGATGCTATAAAATATTCATTTTCACCTATACCGATCGCTAACGGACTACTTAAGCGAGCAACAACAATTTCTTGTGGCTGATCTACTTCCATTACAGCTATTGAATAAGCACCTACCACTTCATTTAATGCATACCTAACAGCCGTAGATAAATCTAACTTTTGAGAGTCTTGCATATATTGTATTAAGTTCACTAATACTTCGGTATCTGTTTCACTTTTAAAAGTATATCCTTTGGAAGTAAGCATTATTTTCAAAGTTCCGTAATTTTCAATAATACCATTATGTATTATTGCAATTTTTCCGTTATTTGATATATGAGGATGTGCATTAATATCACTGGGTACACCATGGGTAGCCCATCTTGTATGACCGATTCCTACAGTTGCTTCAGAATTTAAATCTTTACATTTTGCTATTAAATCAGATACTGAACCTTTGGTTTTTCTTAGTTTAAAAGTACCATTTTCATTTAAAACTATTCCAGCACTATCATATCCTCTGTATTCTAACCTTTTTAAACCGTTTAATATAATTGGATAGGCTATTTTATATCCGATATATCCAGTTATTCCACACATACTTTAATATTTTTAATATTTTTAATATTTATTATTTATATAGAAATATATACTTTAATTTTTAGTATATAATATTTCAAGTCTTAACTTTTTATCTCCTGAATTTTTATTTCCATAAAACGTTAAGCGAAACGGTTCATAAGCTCTAGTTGTCCTAGTATATCCTAAATATTGATTACTATTTGTTGAACGGGAAATGAAATTACCCATTTCAACTAATATTTCATCATTAGGCTTATTTTTTTCAACAATATCTTTAATCTGCTTGGTAATATTAAGCGTGTAATATTGGGGATTAGAGTCAAAATCGTACTTTGGATTGAAGAAGTAGCCTGCTATAGCAGAATAATAGGTTAGATCAGGCAAAAACTTTTTTTGAGTATAATTATAACCATAAATATAATCCGGTTTGGATGAAACATTTTCCGTAAGATAAAATTTTAATTTTGCTCCTGTTATAGCCCAATTATGATTTTGTATAGAATCTCTAATCGCCTCTAATTGTGAGTCGTTTAATTTTATATGAATAGATGGTCCCCCCATACCTTGCAAAAATAATACTGATTCTCCATTTTGTTTATCCGGATTATTCATTTGTTCCATAAATTGAGAACTAGCTGAATTACGATGGTAAAAATTATATTCTCCGACCACAGAGTTATATGCTGAATTCATTGAAAATGAATATGTCGCAGTGGTATAACTATCTGATGGGTTCTCTTTATATTTATAGTAAGCTACCAGAGTCATTTTATTAACAGGGAAGTTAAACATAAATTTTGAGTTTTCATCAATAGGGTGTATTTTTATCCCTTTAAAATACTGAATAAATCTGGAATTATCACTTATATCGGCACTTCCTTTTTTACCAAAGAAGTGTTCCTTGAAATAATCGGGATCTAGCTTAATTCTATAACCTGCCGTCGTAGGCTCTGTAATAACCGTTCCCTCACTTGTTCTTACTGAAATGCTAGTTAAGGAATCACCGAGTACCGCAGTTCCCAATTTATCGCCTATATCAATTGTTTCACTTGAATAGAACTTTGATGAGGTTGACTTTAAAAAGGTATTTATTCTATTTACATCCACTGCCATAGCGTTACCGGATTTACCTAAAAAAGATGCTAATGTATATTTTTTAACATACTTAATGGTATCTATTCCACTTGAACTTGCGGGGTTTAGAACGATTTTTCTTTCTTTGTAGGAAGATGCATTAAATGGCGGATTAATGCTTAATATAACAGAATCTACTTTCTGAATTTTACCTTTTATTTCATCAGAAACACTTAACCGTACTTGTATAGCAAAGGATGCTTTGGATTTTCCAAAAGTATTATCTTCATAGACACCTATTAAACCACTACCCAAAGTGTTGTAATCAGCCCTAATGGTATCGTTATTATAAACATTATAAGCCACTAAATCTACGAATGTATTTCTCCCTTCTAATTTCCCCGGGATAAGGTCTGCTCCTACATCTGTGGTATCATTTTCACAACTTAATAAAATAAATGCAGGCAGTAAGGATAAAAAAAATAACTTTATCTTTGATTTAAGTATTTTCATATTTGTTTTACTCTTGGATCTTTATTTCACTTGTAACGTGATAAATTTCTTTGACATCTTCGTTTTGAATAAAATTAAATTTAGGATTATTCAATTGTTTGAACATATCTTCCAATTCGTCAATTAAAACTTCTTCACCTTTTACAACAGTATCCGAATCTTTCATAGCTTCTTTAATAATACTAACATATTTATTATCAATTAAATATTTTAATTTACTAGTATTAATATTATCAAATTCCAAAATATCTTTAAGGTTACTACTAAATGTCCCGTTGCTTCCTTGATTATACACAGATGTAATAACTTTTATATCACTAAAGAATGCATCATTAGCATAATTAGTTTTTAAATAAATTGGTAAAAAGCTTGCCATCCATCCATGTAAATGAATAATATCAGGTATCCAATTTAATTTTTTTATAGTTTCTAAAACGCCTTTTGTAAAAAAAACAGCTCGTTCATCATTATCTTCAAACCACTCATCGGTTTCATCTTTATACGGCGATTTTCTTTTAAAATATTCATGATTTTCTATAAAATATACTTGCATCCTTTCTCCAGGAAGTGAGGCAACTTTAATAACTAAAGGTTGATCAAGATCATTTATAATCAAATTCATACCTGATAACCTGATCACCTCGTGAAGCTGGAATCTTCTTTCATTTATTTGCCCAAATCTAGGCATAAAGATTCTAACATCATTTCCTTGTGCAAACATTTGTTTGGCTAAATTGTAAACTCCTGATGAAATTGGATTTTCGTCAAAATACGGTACTAATTCAGAAGTAACATGAAGTATTCTTTTTGAACTCATTATAAATTGAAGGCTGATTATAATTTAACAAAGTTACAAAAAATTAATCAAACTGTAGTAAGTTTGCATTTTAAACCCTGACATTTGTCACAAAAAGCTAAAATATGTTAATATTAAAAACCAGAAATGAGTTATTTGATTTTATCCAATACATTAACGCTAAAAATTTATCCCTAGGATTTGTTCCAACTATGGGAGCTTTGCACGACGGGCATCTATCTCTTTTTAAAAGAGCTATTGAGGATAATCAATATACAATAGGAAGTATTTTTATAAATCCTACACAATTTGACAATCAAAATGATTTGTTAAAATATCCTAGAACTGTCGAAGATGATATAAATAAGTTAGAAAGCGTAGGTTGTGACGCTGTATATATACCAGGAGTTGAAGACTTATATCCTAATGGTTTGGAGTGTGACACAATAGCCATGAATGGTTTGGATTTAGTTATGGAAGGAGAGTTTAGACCGGGGCACTTCCAAGGAATGGCAACAGTTGTCAAACGTTTATTATTGCAAATAAATCCTACCAGAGCTTATTTTGGTGAAAAAGATTTCCAACAATTACAAATTATACGACATATGGTTTGTGCTTTAAAATTACCAGTTGAAATTGTTGGCATGCCTATTATTCGTGAATCAAGCGGATTAGCAATGAGCTCTCGTAATATGAGACTTACTCCTGATTTTAAGAAAAAATCCATATTTATTTATCAATCTTTATTAAAAGCTAAAGAATTATCTTCTCACTATACTCCTCAAAAGGTAGTTTCAAAAATTGAGAAAATGTATTTAAATACAGATTTAAAGCTGGAATATTTTACAATTGTTAATGAAGAAACACTATTAACAGCAAATACATTTGACGACTGCAAAAATTATAGAGCTTTTATTGCTGTATTTGCAGGAGATATCCGATTAATTGATAATCTCCAAATACGCTAAAATCATATTTTTTTATTGTTATAATTAATTTCAATTTAATTACCTTATATTGAATTAAATAACCAATTAAAATTAGTGTTAACATAGTATTTTTTAGATATTATTTTAGGGAATATAATACCATATAAATATGTAATTTGATTTATGAATAAAAAATTTAAAAGTATATTAACAATTTTCGTTTCTATATTAATTGCTGGTATATTAATGTTTTTAGTTTCAAAAAGTTTAGGTGGAGATTTCATTGAAAAAACTGTATTAACTGCTAAAAAAGCTGATTATTTTTGGATAAGCGTTGCGGCCTTTTTCGGATTAGGGGCCTATTGGATTAGAGCTATTAGATGGAATTTACTTTTAGAGCCAATGGGCTATAAGATTAAAAATTCGAATGCTTTATGGGCTCTTTCCTTTGGATATTTTTTAAATTTAGGAATTCCTAGAATGGGAGAAATTGGTAGAGCAACCGCATTACAAAGTGTTGAGAAAGTACCATTCACTAATTCATTTGGCACTATAGTAACTGAACGAATTATTGATCTTGTCTTTATGATATTTTTTATTCTTTTAGCATTGTTATTTAATTATTCTACTCTATTATCATTTTTTGATCTATTAGGTAAAAACGAACCCCATGAAGTTGAAAAAAATTATACTTTCTACTACGTATTTATAGGTATAATTATTCTTTGCGGTATTTTACTCTATCTATTTAGAAAAAAATTACTAAAATTATCAATAACTAAAAAAATATTTTCTTTTTTAAATGGTATTTGGAATGGTTTACTTTCTGTTTTCAAATTAAAACAAAGAATGAAATTCATCCTTTTATCTTTTGGAATTTGGATATGCTATTTTTTTGCTTCGTATCTTGTGGTCTTTGCACTCCCTGAGACTTCTTCAATACCTTTACAAACTGGCTTTTATATATTAGCTGTTGGAACTTTAGGAATGCTTGTTCCTGCATCCGGTGGAATTGGCGCATTTCATCTTGCTATGATGCTAGGTTTTTCAGCTTTATATTTACAGTATGGAAAATCTACTGATGAGGGTAAAGAAATAGGTTATTCATATGCAATTCTTGCTCACAGCTTACAAATGGTATTGATGATTATTATGGGATTACTTTCAGTGATAATGCTCGCTAGAAATAAAGAAAAAATATGAGAGTAAACTAATATATTTTAAAACTGTTCTCTTAATTAAAATATTTATTGCTTATAAAATAGAAAAAGCTGTTCAAATGAACAGCTTTTATTATGCTTGATATAGAAACTATATATTTTTGTTAGTTTGAAAACAAGATAATTCTTAGCTTTCTGAATCACTATCCGCAGATGCAGCTTTAACATTTCTTGAAGTTTTCACTGCTGCAATTACTGTATTTGCCGGATGCAATATTTGAAAATCTTTTAGTTCAACTTTAGACACTTCAAATTTATTTCCTACATCTAAAGAAGTTACATCTATCACGATTTCATCAGGTAGATTTGCAGGAAGTGCTTTTACTCTAAGTTTTCTTAAGTTAACACGTAAAACTCCACCTCTTACAACTCCTTTTGATCTACCGGTAATTACTACAGGCACCTCCATAGTAACAAATTTTTCTGGATTAATTTGATAAAAATCAGCATGTATAATTTTATCTGTTACCGGATGGAATTGTAAATCTTGTAAAATAGCTTCAATTTTCTCTCCATCTATTTCTAAAGTAACTGTGTGTGCTTCAGGAGTATAAACTAAATTAGTAAAACTTCTTTCTTTAGTTGAAAAATGGATTACATTTTTTTCTCCATAAACAACACAAGGAACTTTTTCAGCATTACGTAAGGCTTTTGATGAATTCTTGCCTACGCTTTCTCTTTTTTCTCCTTGAATTGTAATTGATTTCATATAATATTACATTATAAATTTTTTGCTTATTGATTCTCTGTTGTGTACTAAGTTCATCACTTCTCCAAACAAAGGAGCGCAAGATAGTACTTTTATTTTACTTACGAAAGTATTTTTTAACGGAATTGAATCTGTTACAATCACTTCCTCCAATTTAGAATCATTTATTCGATCATATGCAGCTCCTGAAAAAATTGCATGAGTTGCCATTGCTCGAACACTGGTAGCTCCAGCATCCATGAGTATATCAGCCGCCTTTGTTAAAGTCCCCGCAGTGTCAATCATATCGTCAACTAAAATCACATTTCTCCCCTTTACGTCTCCAATCAACGTCATAAAATCAACATTATTAGCTTTTTTTCTCTCTTTATAGCAAATAACTACGTCAGCATCTAAATACCCAGCATAAGATCTCGCCCTTTTTGCCCCCCCCATATCAGGAGAAGCAATAGTTAAGTTTTCTAATTTTAATGACTTAACATAATTTATAAATATTGCGGAAGCAAATAAATGATCAACCGGAATTTCAAAGAATCCTTGAATTTGATCTGCGTGTAAATCCATTGTCATAACACGCGTTGCTCCAGCAGCAGTTAATAAATTAGCTACCAATTTTGCTCCTATAGGAACACGAGGTTTATCTTTTCTGTCTTGACGAGCCAAACCAAAATAGGGAATTACTGCTGTGATTTTATCTGCAGATGCTCTTTTAGCGGCATCTATCATCAACAACATTTCCATTAAATTATCCGCTGGTGGAAAAGTAGAGCCTATAATAAAAACTCTGGATCCTCTTACAGATTCTTCTAAACAAGGTTGGTATTCACCATCACTAAAATCAAAGAAACTCATTTTTCCTAAAGGCATTCCATAACTTTGTGATATTTTTTCTGCTAAAGAAACACTTTCTCTAGTCGAGAAAATATGGACTGGTTGAATCATTTATATGTGTTAAAAAAATTTTTCTGAAAACGAGTATTGCAAATTTATGATTTTTTTACTCACTCTATAAAAAAACTGAACAAAAATTTGTTCAGTTTTTTACGCAAAAGCTTTATCTTTAAGGAAACTTAACTGACTGGTATATATTTGGATTTACCAACGGAAGATTAGAACCATACTTTTGATTTATAGCTTTTATAAATTCATTAGCTATAAAAGCATATCCTCTTCCTGTGGGATGAATGCCGTCCAATGAAAAAAATCCCCCTGTTATAAATTGATTGGTATAATTTACTCCATCATAAATAACCCCGTCTTTAGTTTTTAATTGGCTAACCAATGATTGAATATTTGTATAGGCTAAATTATACTGTTTCGCAAGATTTTCAATTATATGGTTATATGCTTTTATTGCTTCCCTAATATTAATAATCTCTTTATCGGTTAATACATACTGATCTTCAATCGGTTTTGATGTTCCACCTCCAGCTTTTAAGATTAAAGATACGGACAAAAGGAACAAATCTCCTGAGTTAGACATTCTTATGGAAGGAAGCCCCATACTATCCAAATTTGTAAGATACTTATCAATAATTACCGCCCCATTAGCCTGACCTTCCACAAAAATTATTTTTCGAGCAATCAATTCCTCTGCAGAAATAATATGATTGGCTTTTGCCTGATCTAAACCGTCATTATAACTTTTATAAGATGCATTTAATTTTTTTATTTGCTCTAAAGTAAATTGATTGGCTTTAAATGGTTTTGGAGTAATTTTATTAAAATATGGAAAATCAGTAATATCTGGTAAATTAGCCACCACTCCCTTTGCAGATTTCGAAACTAAGGTTTCAATTAGTTTGGTATACACATTTTGGAAAGTTGAAATATCTGTAATAACATTAGAGCCATCACCCCCTGAAGTAGCATAACCTAAAACATCATTGATTCCGATCCATAAAGAAAAGAATGTTGGATCTTGAGCTATTGCATCTTCTAAAGCTGTTGAATTTGGATTAGATGCAAAACGCACAAAATAAGGATTTGCCTTTTTTGAGAATAAATTCAATGGATTTCCATAACCAGCTGCCGTCAAATGAAAAGATTTAGCACCCGGTATACCCATATTTTGATAAAAACTTTGTGAATAGATATTTGTCAAAGTAGTTGTTCCTTCTCCCGGAGAAGTTATTGGTGTAAGAGAACCTTCAGAAACTACCAATATTTTTTTATTATCCACCTTTGCTTCAGATATTCCTCCTAAATCATCAGCCATATAAGGACTCCTAAAATCCCCCCCTCCTATTCGTTTCATTTGTTCTGCAACAATTAAAGGAAATGATTCGTTTTGTCCGGAAATATAAAGTGCATTATCTCTAAATCCTGAAGTAAATGAGCCTCCCAAAGCCACATATCTGGAAAAGTCTGCCTCACCTGAACTAAATTTAGTATCTAAATCTTCACTAAAATCATTATTACAGGAAAGAATAAAATTGAATAATCCAAATAAAATAATTATTATATATTTTCTCATAGTTAACAGTTAAAAAGGATTCCATGATAGTCCTAAACCAAACATAAAACTGTTGAGCTTGACATCTCCTTTGAAATTATAAAATTTATTTACCACCTTTCTCGAATTACCAACATAATACATTCCTGTCATATCAAGCATTAATTTGTTATCTAAGAATTTATATCCCACCCCTCCTGTAATGGCATTATTATCTGTACTAGGCATTTCCGGACTCCAATAATCTTTACTAATCGGCGAAGGATCATAATAATATCCCAATCGAAGATCTAACTTATCCGTTACAGAATATTCCGTACCAATTCTAAATGTGTGAGTAGTATGCAAATTTTTAGGTGAGGATGATATGGTTGGATCGTTGGGATCATTGCCTACTTTATTTTGATGAAAATTTAATGTCAGCGCCTTATATTTATTCCAGCCGGAAATATTTAAATCGCTAGAAATAGACCATTGAGGCAAAAGTCTATACGTTATTCCTAACGTAAATTCTGAAGCTAACGGTAATTTTGCATCAAACCTATCATTTTCTGTTGGAAATGATTCGCTTCCTACCAATGAAGGAGGAATTTTAAATCGGGCTTTACCGTTTACAGCATCTATATCTATATTGGATCTATAGGCGATACTAATGTCTAAATCTCTAATTGGTTTTACATACACCCCCAAATTATATCCATTACCCGTTGCATTTTTATCTAGTAATTTCATTTTTCCGTCAACTGAAGATATTGCTTTTTGTAAGTTTACACTGCCTACAGCATAGATATATCCTGCTCCTACACTTACCCAGTCAGCTAAACGATATGCTATTGTAGGTTGAAAAAAATAAGACCTCAAGGTAATTTTAGTTATTAAATCTTTTCCGGCCCAATCTTGCCCCCAATCAATTCCACTGCCGAAAGGGGTAGTTAAACTAAGCGCAACAGATAGCTTATCCGTTGCTTTATATGCAATATTAAAAAACGATGGTGTACTAACAGGGTTATCAGTTTTTGTCTTATACAATGTAGGTTTATTTTGAAAATCGGCATTCCCAAATACCATAAAAGTGCCTGCTGTAAAACTTAATTTCGAAGGAATAAACGATATTCCTGCCGGGTTAAAAAAAGCTATACTTGCATCTCTAGTATGCGCACTAGTATGAGCCATAGCAACTTGTCTGGCTCCTTGAAGAGAAATTCTGAATCCTCCACCTTGCATTATAATAGACATCAGAATAAAGAACATTAAAACTACTTTTCTAGTCATAAATATCATTTCATTAAAGCAAAACTATACGTTTTTTAACAAATCTATAATGATCTATACCCTTTATTTTTAATTTAATAATATACCTTAAGATTTAGTTTTAACGATCTTTTATAAATGTTTTAAATTATAGACGATTAAATAATTTTGTATTTTATTTAGATTAAATACAAATAATCCCTATCTTTGCAGATGAACATAAGGTGTTTAGTTATAAAAATATGCTTACCAATAAATCCCTGTCATTTTTAAAACCAACTCAAGAAGCAAAAGTTATAGGATTTTCTGAAGATGATATTCCCACTAAAATTTTAGAAATGGGAATCGTTCCTGGTGTTTTCGTTAAAGTAAAACGACAAGCTCCTTGGAATGGCCCTCTTTTTATTGAATATGGTAAAGAGAAAAGTACTATAATGCTTCGTAAAGAAGAAGCAGATTGTATATTGATTGAAATGCAGTAGAAATAATGAGTATTAAAACTATTGCTCTTGTAGGAAATCCAAATGCTGGGAAAACGACACTTTTTAATCGCTTAAGCGGTTTACACCAAAAAACAGGAAATTATCCAGGCATTACCGTAGAAAAGAAAGAAGGTAAGTTTGTATACAATTCCATTGAATATAGACTTATTGATCTACCGGGAATTTATAGTCTATGTCCTTCATCTGCAGATGAAGAAGTAGTACTTTCCACACTTGCTAATCCTAAGAGTCCTTATTATCCTGATATCATTATAGTCGTAGCTGATGTTCATAATATGAAAAGAAGCTTATTTCTTTATGAACAAATTAAAGACTTAAAAATACCTACTATCTTAGTTATCAATCAAATTGATAATATCGAAAAAGAAGGAATTCTAATTCGAAAAGAAAATCTTGATGCTTATTTTAGTACACCTGTTATTTTAGTGAGTTCAAGAAAAGGTGAAGGAATTGATACTTTAAAAGAAACAATAAATAAAGGTTTTATTAATGAGTCTTTGGAAACTTTCCAATATCCTCACGAATTTAAAGATGCTGTAGATGAAGTAAAAAATTCATTTGAAATAGATGATTATCTTGCCTGGCTTTTCTTAGCTCAGACAAAAACAACTAATATTCCTTTAACCTATCGTGAAAAGGTGAAGGAAATCGTTAAAAAACATAAATTAATATCGAAAAGACTTCAAATAAAAGAAACTATTTTACGACATCGGAAAATAGATGATCTAGTTGAAAAAATTGTATATAAAGATCCCAACTATCAAACTTTCACCAATAAATTTGATAAAATTGCTACACATTCATTTTGGGGATATTTTTTATTTTTTTCCATATTATTTTTAATCTTCCAAGCATTATTTTATTTATCAAGCTATCCTCAGGATTGGATTGAAACTTTTTTTGCTTATAGCAGCGAACTATTGGAATCATATTTACCTCAAGGACCTATCTCAGAACTCCTTACTCAAGGAATTATTCCTGGTATTAGTGGTGTAGCTGTTTTTGTACCTCAAATAGCAATTTTATTTTTCTTCCTACTCGTAATGGAAGAAAGCGGCTATATGGCAAGAGTTGTATTTTTAATGGATAGATGGTTTCGACCGGTAGGATTGAATGGGAAAAGTGTAGTTCCTTTATTATCAGGAGCAGCATGTGCAATTCCCGCAATTATGTCGGCTCGTAATATTGAAAATACGAAAGAACGATTAATAACCATTTTAGTAACTCCTTTTATAACATGTTCGGCACGCCTTCCTGTTTATTCTATTATTATAGCGTTGATTATTCCTAAAGGAAATGTTTTTTTTAATTTGCAAGGAATCGTTATGATGATATTGTATTTATTAGGAGTCGTAATGGTTTTTATAAGTGCTGCTGTTGCCAATAAATTATTAAAATCTCAATATAAAAGCTATCTTATTTTAGATATGCCTAATTATAAAATTCCGTTCTGGAAAAATGTATTTTATGGGCTTTTTGAAAAGTCTTATAGCTTTGTTGTAAATGCAGGTAAAATCATTATAGCCGTAAGTGTTATACTTTGGGCATTAGGAAAATTCGGTATTTCAAAAGAAAATAACAGAACTAACTATTTTGCTGATGTTCCTTTAGAAAACTCTTATTTAGGAAATTTTGGAAAAACTATCGAACCTGTATTCAAACCTCTTGGTTATGATTGGAAAATAGATATTGGTATACTTTCTTCCTTTGCTGCTAGAGAAGTTTTTGTTGGAACCATTGCTTCCATATATAGTCTTGAAGATGATGGGAATGAAAACATTAAGCTAAAGGAATTAATGAAGAGGGATATTAATCATAATACTATGGAACCAACTTTCAATTTTGCTACAGGTATTTCCATCTTACTATTTTACGCTTTTGCCATGCAATGTGTAAGCACTTTGGCTGTAGTTAAAAAAGAAACTAATTCTTGGAAATGGCCGGCCATTCAATTATTTTATATGACCGGAATCGCCTATTTAGTAGCTTTATGTGCCTACCAACTTTTAAAATAATAAAATCTTAGTATCTTTCTGATATTTTTTATTTTATCTAAAACTACAATCTAAGAATTTTTCTTGTCTTGCTGAGTTTATTGAAAATTTAGATATTTTAATTAGGAGAGAATGAGTGTAATAAAGAAAAATCATATAATTTATAATATCTTTATTTAAAAATGATATTTGGATTTCATTACCTCCCTTTTTATTGAAATGATATGAAAATACTATATCTTTTCATACTATTTACTTATATTAATTTAAAAAAATATTTTAATTTTAACACCAATACAACATCAATACGATTTAATAAAAAAATAATTAGCATAAATTTTTAATTTTTGTAAATTAGCGATTATTTATAATAATTAAGATGATATTTAAAAAAATTTGCTCTGTAAAAAATGCTCATAAATCGCAACTGCTCATTAAAGGATTATATGATTATTGCACCGTTCTTAACCCCGAAAATGAAATCATTTACAAAAATATTTCCAGATATAATTATCGAGAATTCAAAAAAAGAGTTCAACGATATGCTAATATGATTAGAAAACTAGGAATAGATGGTGGGCAAACTATAGCTGTTATGGATTATGATAGTCATCGTTATCTTGAATCTTATTTTGCAATACCCATGACAGGAAACGTCTTGCATATGATCAATTGGAGATTATCTGCCGAACAGATTCATTACACGATCAACCATGCCGAAGATTTGGTAATAATTGTCCATTCGGATTTTTTACCAATTTTGGAAAAATTTGTAGGTAAAATGCCTTCTTTAAAATATATAATTATATGTAAAGATGAACCTACTAATGTACACTCAGATGTCTTAGATATTTATGGCGAATATGAAGAATTAATGTCTCAAGCCTCAGATAAATACGAATTCGAAGATTTTGATGAAGATGCCGTAGCAACAACTTTCTATACTACAGGAACTACAGGAGATCCTAAAGGAGTATATTTTACCCATAGACAATTAGTATTACATACCTATAATCTAGCAGCAAGCTTCGGATTTTCCGGATCAATTGCATGCCGACTTAGCTCAAATGATGTTTATTTACCATTAACTCCTATGTTTCATGTTCATGCCTGGGGATTTCCTTATTTAGCAACAACTTTTTCATTAAAGCAAATATATCCGGGAAAATTTACGTTGGATGGGATTATTGATATATTTTCTAAAAAAAGACCAACCTTTTCTCATTGTGTTCCTACAATTCTACAAATGATATTGGAAAGTAATGAAACTAAAGATATTGATTTCACAGGATGGAAAATCATTATTGGGGGAGCTTCATTAACTAAAAAGCTAGCTAAAAATGCTTTAGAAAGAAATATTGATATTATGACCGGATATGGAATGTCAGAAACGTGTCCGATTACAATATTAACACATATTGACCCAAAATATAAAGATTTAGACTTGGATAAACAATCGGAGATGAGGATTAGGACCGGAACTCCGGTATTATTTTCAACTGTTAAACTTGTTAATGAGAACGGACAACCGATACAAAATGATGATAAGGAACAAGGTGAAATAATTTTACGTGCCCCCTGGCTTACCCAAGGCTATTTTAAAGACGAAGAAAGAGGTAGAGAGCTATGGAGTGATGAATATTTACATACCGGTGATTTGGCTACCATTAATTCCAATAATTCTATTAACATTACAGATAGAATAAAAGATGTAATTAAAAGCGGTGGGGAATGGATTTCTTCTGTCCAATTAGAAAATATTATTACGAGTCATGAAGCCGTAGCCGAAACTGCAGTAATAGGAATACCAGATGAAAAATGGAGTGAAAAGCCTTTTGCTCTTATTGTTCTAAAACCCGATATGAATCTCACCCATGATGAGCTAAAAAATCATTTAAAACAATATACGGATTCCGGCATATTAAGTAAATGGGCTATTCCGCAAAGTATTAAATTCGTTTCAGAAATTCCTAAAACTAGTGTGGGTAAAATAAATAAAAAATTAATACGAAATCAAATGGCTGAAAATTTATAAATTATTATACTACTATAACTAAAATTAAAAATTAATAGATTACTTTATTAACCTTTACTTATTTTAATATATAATTATTAACCTTTAATAGCTTCTTTCCTTTATTAATAAAGCGATCTTTAATAAAGTTATCAAAATAAAATTAGCTTAAATATTTGTTTTACTTAACTAAGTATTATTATATTTGATACAAATCAATAGTAATTATGCAAAAAATAAAAGTACTAAATCCTGTTGTTGAAATGGATGGTGATGAAATGACAAGAATTATCTGGAAATTTATTAAAGACAAGCTCATTCTTCCCTATTTAGATATAGATTTAAAATATTATGATTTAGGTATTGAAAACAGAGATAAAACTAACGATCAAGTTACCATAGATTCTGCTGAGGCTACTAAAAAATATAATGTTGCAGTAAAATGTGCAACAATAACTCCTGATGAAGCTCGTGTAAAAGAGTTTAATCTAAAAAAAATGTGGAAATCTCCCAATGGTACCATTCGTAATATAGTAGGAGGTACAGTATTTCGAGAGCCCATTATTATGAATAATGTTCCCAGATACGTTCAAGGTTGGACTCAACCGATTGTAATCGGACGTCATGCTTTTGGAGATCAATATAAGGCAACTGATGTAGTAACTAAAGGTCCTGGAAAACTAACAATGACTTTTACTCCTGAGAATGGAGAACCGCAAACTTGGGAAGTATATGATTTTAAAAATGATGGAGTTGCTCTCTCTATGTATAATACAGATGAATCGATTGAAGGATTTGCTCATTCATCTTTTCAGATGGCATTAACAAAAAAATGGCCATTATATCTTTCCACTAAAAATACCATTTTAAAAGCTTATGATGGAAGATTTAAGGATATTTTTCATAACGTTTATGAAAGCAATTACAAATCTAAATTTGAAGCATTAGGTATTACCTATGAGCATCGTCTTATTGATGACATGGTGGCATGTGCCATGAAATGGAACGGAGGATTTGTATGGGCCTGTAAGAATTATGATGGAGATGTACAGTCGGATACAGTTGCCCAAGGTTTCGGTTCATTAGGGCTAATGACTTCTGTATTGGTAACACCTGATGGAAAAACAGTGGAAGCGGAAGCTGCTCATGGAACCGTAACCCGTCATTACAGATTATATCAAGAAGGCAAAGAAACATCTACGAACCCTATTGCATCCATTTTTGCATGGACCAGAGGTTTAATGCATAGAGGTAAATTGGACAATACTCCTGAGGTAGTTAATTTTGCTGAAACGCTTGAAAGAGTATGCATCGAAACAGTTGAAGGAGGGAAAATGACTAAAGATCTTGCTCTATTGGTAAAAGGGAATAAAATGACTCGTGAAGACTATCTTAGCACGGAAGATTTTTTGGACGCCATAGATAAAGGTTTAAAAAATAAATTACTCCATTAAAATAGTATTTTATAATCTATGAATTTATCTTTTTGTCAAACACTTGATCATACTATTTCTTAACATAATTCTATAAAAGCAATAATATCATACATTTTTCAAATTGATTCTTGATTATTTAGAAATAAAATTGTAATTTTGCAACTCAAATTTTTAGAGAAATGAAAAAAGACATTCATCCTGATAACTATAGATTGGTCGTTTTTAAAGACATGAGCAACGACGAGGTATTTTTATGTAAATCTACTGCAGAGACAAAAGATACAATTGAATATGAAGGAGTAGAATATCCTTTAGTTAAGATGGAGATTTCAAGTTCTTCTCACCCTTTTTACACTGGAAAAGTAAAATTGGTTGATACTGCAGGTAGAGTAGATAAATTCTTTAATAAATACAAAAATTATAAAAAGTAATAAATTATTACTTTTTAGTAAAATATTAGTATACCCATAGTTAATAATTACCATGGGTATATTTTTTTATTTTTTGGCATAAATATTGATAAACTTAATTACATTACGCACTCTTGTGCTTTAATTTAAAATAACCTATTATGAATGCTAAAATTTTAATTTTATTGTTGTCTTTATCTTCCCTACTAAGTTTTGCACAAGAAAAATTTAAATACAGAGAAGAAATACAATCTACAGATGAAAAAGTACAGAAAGTTGAAGCTTTAGTACAAAAAGAATTTGGTGTGCCTTCCTCACCCGGAATCTGGACATCCACTAATTCAGATTATGGCCTTATGATCCGAACAAAAGGAAATACTTTTACTATTAGTGCTTGGCAAATATCTGACAAAACTGATATCAAAGCTAAAATTGAAAATTTCATGTCAAAAGTAAAATCTGAATTGAGATTTAATTAATTATTCATAAATATTTTAAAACTTCAGTAAAGTATTACTGAAGTTTTTTTAACTCTTAATTTAATCAATGAAATTAGATATATTAGCCATAGGTGCTCATCCCGATGATGTGGAACTCGGTTGCGGTGGAACTATTGCAAAAATGGTCTCACAACATAAAAAAGTAGGAATTTTAGATCTGACCGAAGGGGAATTAGGTACTAGAGGAACAGCAGAAACTAGAAAATTCGAATCAAATAAGGCCCGTGAAATACTCAGTATTTCATATCGTGATAATTTAAAATTTAGAGATGGTTTTTTTATTAATGATGAATATCATCAGATTGAATTAATAAAAAAAATTAGACAATATAGACCTGATATTGTTTTAGCAAATGCCCACAACGATAGGCATCCTGATCATGGTAAAGCTGCCAAATTGATTTATGATGCTTGTTTTCTTTCAGGATTAATCAAAATAAATACTTCCAATAACGGATTTTCACAAGAACCCTGGAGACCTAAGCATATTTTTAATTATATACAATGGAATGAAGAAAAGCCTGATTTTATTATAGATATATCCAATTTCTTAGATAAAAAAATTGAAGCTTGTATGGCTTATAAAACACAATTTTATGATCCTAATTCTAAAGAACCTAATACTCCTATCACATCTATTAATTTTAAAAAAAGCATTATATATAGAGCCGAAAATTTAGGACGGCTAATCGATTGCGATGCAGGTGAGGGATTTACTTCTCAAAAATGGATAGGATTAAAAGATTTTGAAAATTTTGTTTGAAAATATAAAATCTATTTCTATATTTGCATTCCCAAAATGGTGGCCATAGCTCAGTTGGTTAGAGCGTCGGATTGTGGTTCCGAAGGTCGTGGGTTCGAGACCCATTGGCCACCCAAAGCTGTAAATCTATTCTACAAAGGTTTACAGCTTTTTTTAAATTCAATATAAAGAAAATAGAGAAGCGAAGAATGACTGTCAATAATAATTGTCAAAAAATAGATAAAGGATTAAATAGTAGAATATTTGCAGATTTATATAATGAGAGAGTTGTAGATGCAGATATTGTTGGTTTAGCTCAGACAGATGAAATAAAAAACTATATGGGGGAAACTATCTTCTTAAAAGAAGGTGATTACGTTTATTTGTATTTGCCAGTTGATGAAATTTTGCCAGAGTATGTTTTCTCTGAAGGGTTTGTTATTCCTAATCCATATGAATTTAAACCATACAAATGGTGTTGTAAATTAACAAGAGAACTTGAATATATTGAAGATTATGAATCTAGATATAGTAATGATGAAAAAAACGCTGGTAGCTAAAAGTTATTAGTAGGGAATAAATGAAAAAAAAGAAATGATGCCTAGATTTTATTCTTCCGATTTTTTATTACTATCTTCGTGCAACCACGGCTAAGCCAGTGCATGGAA
>CALYQD010000012.1 GCA_945280365.1 uncultured Apibacter sp. | reverse complement strand
AAATAAATTTACAAGACTTACCCTCAGGAATTTATATGATAAGTATAAAAACTGAGCAAGGAATGGTAACCCAAAAGGTTATAAAAAAATAAAAAGTTAAAAAAATCATAAAAAACCTGCATATTATTAATGCAGGTTTTTTGTATAAAAAAATTCTTTAAACATATTTCAATGAATAAAGTATATGATTCTATAGAACTTTTTTGGACTTAATATTTTCCGATGAAAATGTTCATAGGAAATAGATAAAAATTATTAAATAAGTAAGAAGTTTATTGATTATAGATTTATGTTTTTTTTATCCATTTTATTGTGAAAGAAAATGTGACAAAGGGAGTTAATAAAGTGTAATTTTTTTAACAAAAATTCACCAAATATTGTTAATGTTGAATAAATAAATTATCGATTAAATCAATTGTTCAATAACGTCTTTTTTATTTTGATGCTCTAAGCTTGAATCAATAGATTTATATAATTGATAATTTTAGATGGTTCACCTTTATAATTTTACTTGTGTGTAGGTATAATCGTAATATCCACTTGTTTGATAAACTTCACTTCAAAGACGGTATCTTCATTTACATTTTTATCATTTTCTTTCTTTATATCTCTCAACTCATGATAAAAAAATATTTCTTTTAATAATTTTTTAAATTTCGTTCTTTTAGTTTTTCATTACCTTTAAATTGATCAAAAATTGTCAAGATATTTCTTATTAATAAAAATGCTCCAAATAATTTTATAAAGATTATATTAGCTTATTCATCTGTTATATTTTTTTTATAAGAGGCTTTTTCAGCAATTTAATCATGCAATTGGGATTATTTTAATAATTTTTTAGAAGAATAATATTTTTAGCCTCTTTTAATTGCTGAATATAGCAATGATTTCACTGATGTTTTTTTCAGATTTCTAAAACAAGCTGTATTTCCGAAGGTTTTACAGGATTGAAAGTGCAATTGGATCGAAAGAGTATCTGCATTAGTTTATGTATAAGCATATTTTATCCATCTAAATAGTACTTAAGTTAGTAGCGTCAAAATTTTTTAAAAGCATACTTACAACAATAAGTATGTCAATTTCACGATTTTTTTATCCGTTGAGATAACATATTCATAATAATTTTGAAACTTTTCGTCTAAAAGGAAGCAATTTAATATTAAAACTCAATTAAGCTTTTTGTGGGAGTGTATAAAAATATCTTATACTTTGATTTAAGTTTTTAGTATTTTTTCCCTATTATCTCATTAAAGAGTGCTATTCTTAAAATTACTGATTCCTAAACTATAAATAATAGCTGTCTTCAGCTTTTTATCTTCGGGAATATATTTTCCTTGTTTTATTAATTCAATATAATATATATAGTTTATAGATAAAACAGGAAAAATCCTTTAATTTTTTAGAAAGCTTATAGGTAACAAATTATATTATTTTGTTTGCATAAAAAGTATAATAAATGTTTTTCGTTATATTAATAATGTTTTTATATTAAAAAAAATTATTCTAAATTAGCATTAATAATTTTAATAAATATATAAAAACATGAAAAAATCTTTATTTTTTATTTTAGTATTGTGTTTTATCAATACAATTGCTTTAGCTTCAGGTAATGTTTCCGAGAAACAGGAGTACCTGAAAAGAAATTATGTTGCAAACGGAACAGGTAATTATGATAAGTTGGATGTTTATGGTGTCTTAAATTTCTTCATGCAATATTCCGAATCATTAGGGAAGTGGAATTATGAACAAGCAGGGCTTACTTGGGATGAGGTATCAAAAGCCATAGATGGTAATCCTGATGTAATTTTTAATAAATTATCTGGTAGATTTGTTTGGAAAGAAGCCAATGGTTTTAAAGTATTAGTAAAATTATTTATAAACAATAATAATTTTTTTGGAATTTTTGATGGTAAATACTTCAAAAACCTGGAAGAGCTATATTGTCAAGAAAACCAAATTTCTGAAATTAATGTTTCTAAAAATATAAATCTAAAGAAGTTGAATTGTAGTTATAATATACTTAAAAAATTAGATGTATCTAGAAACTTAGGTTTAACATACTTAAATTTTTCATTCAATGAGTTGGAGGAATTAGATATAACTAAAAATGTAAATTTAACATCTTTAAGTGGTTTTTATAATAAACTTACCGAACTAAATGTAACTCAAAATTTAAAACTAACTAACTTAATTATTTATGCCAATAATATTTACTCATTAGATTTATTAAATAATTCTGAACTTGTAACTTTAGATTGTGATAAAAATAAATTAAAAACATTAGATGTATCAAAAAATGTTAAGTTAAATAAAGTAGATTGTTGTAATAATGCATTGACCCAATTGGATTTTTCCAATAATATAAATCTAAATACATTATTAATCAATGGTAATGAACTTAACTCATTGAATATATCTAAAAATGTTAATTTGGTAGAATTATATTGTTATTTAAATAAACTTAAAGAATTGGATGTTTCAAAAAACATTAATTTAATTAATTTGTTTTGTTATTCCAACAGTTTAACAGCATTGGATGTTTCAAAAAACGTTAATTTAATTAATTTATCTTGTGATTCAAATGCGTTAATTACGTTAGATGTTTCAAAAAACGTTAATTTAATTAATTTATCTTGTAATTCAAATAAGTTAACTACGTTAGATGTTTCAAATAATGTTAGCTTAGCTACCTTGAATTGCGAATACAATCAACTTACTTCATTGATTGTACCAAAAGTAAATAACTTATCTAAATTAGTTGGACATACAAATCAATTGAAGTTGTCTACTTTACAAGGAGATTTTCTTACAATAAAGTCTCTAATATTAAATCCTCAAAATACCTTGAATGGAGGTACTAAAGGATATTTTGATATATTGGATCTTTCTTCCGAATACATCATTGACGGAAAACTGACCTCTTATACTTGGATAGATAAATCAACTAAACAGGAAGTTAATATGTTTGCATTAAAAGGTAAATTCATAGCCAATACAGAAAATGCAGGAAAAACATTAATCTGTCAAATGAAAAATGAATTATTTCCAGGCTTTATATTGGAATATGAAGTAGCGATAAAAGATGAAATGGTTACAACAAGAAATATAAACGAAAGCATACCGGAAGGCTTTAAGTTGGTAGGTCCCCATGCAAATTTATCAGAATCTGTACAATTAACGCCTAATCCAGTAGTAGATAATGTGAAAATAAATTCTTCAGCAAGAGTTGAATCAGTAAATGTTTACAGCTATTCAGGAAGAGAAGTAAAAAGAATCCCTAAGGTTAAAAATAATGAATTAAATTTACAAGACTTACCCTCAGGAATTTATATGATAACAATAAAAACTGAACAAGGGATAATAAATAAAAAAATAATAAAAAGATAAAAATAAAGAAATTAAATATCCAAAAAAACCTGCACAAAGTGCAGGTTTTTTTGTCGAAATATAAAACTTTAAGAAATAAATAAGTATTTTTTAAAAATATATCAATTTGAAAAAATGTCTAGCTAACTTTTGTAATGAAATAAGTTCCTAGAAATTTATAAGTAATTTTTTATTTATGAATTTGTAAAATAAGCAGTAGATAAAAAATTATTATGGTTTTATATATTTATAATTAGTTATTTTATTCTTAAATTATATATATAATATGCAAAAATATACTATATTAGTATCATAAATTTTAAATATATCTAATTATGAAAAAAATTATATTTTTTATTATAGCATATTGTATGCTTAATACTTTAGCTTTAGCTTCAAGTAACGTTTTTAATAAACAAAATTATCTGAAAGAGAGTTATCATGTTTCTGTAACCTCTAATTATGATGCCATGGATGTCTATGGAATCTTGAGTTTTTTAATGCAATATTCTGAGGAAGATCAAAAGTGGAATTATGAACTGGCCGGGCTTACTTGGGAAGAAATGTCAAAAGCTATAAAGGGAAATCCTGAAATAATTTTTACCAAGCTATCTGATCAATTAATTTGGAAAGAAATTGATAATACTAGAGTTTTGGTAAAATTAATATTAATTAGAAAAGGATATTTTGGAATATTTGAAGGTAAATATTTTAAAAATATGGAAGAGTTAGATTGTTATGCAAATAACCTAACTTCAATAGATGTTTCAGAAAATTATAATCTAAAATATTTTGACTGTTATTCCAATCAACTTACCAATTTAGATGTGTCAAAGAATGTAAAATTGGATCACCTATATTGTGATGAAAATAAATTATCTCATTTAGATGTATCCAAAAATTTAGATTTAAAAATACTATATTTTGGAGACAATCAATTAACTTCCATAGAGCTACCCGAAAATGGAAATCTAGAATATTTAAATGGAGCTAACAATCAACTTACAGAATTAAACTTAAAAAATAATTTAAAATTAAAAAAGTTGTATTGTAATAACAATAAGATTGTTAAATTACAATTATCAGCTTTAAATAATTTAATTAGTTTAGATTGTAGTAACAATAATTTAACAGCGTTGGACATTTTTCAAAATACTAAATTAGTAACATTAAATTGTTCCTATAATAAACTGGTTCAATTAGAAATTTCTGAAGGAACTAATTTAAATGCTTTAAATTGCTCCTATAATAAATTGACTCAATTAAATGTGTCTAAAAATGCAAATTTGAAATCTTTATATTGCTATTATAATGAACTGTCAGCATTGGATCTATCAAATAATATAAATTTATTAGAATTAAATTGTTCCTATAATCAAATTAATGGATTGGATGTATCTAAAAATGCTAACTTAACTAATTTATCTTGTTATTCAAACCAACTTTCTTCTTTAACTGTTTCAAAGATTCATAAATTATATCATGTATATGCATATGAAAATCAATTAAAATTTTCGACCTTACAAGGGGATTTCCGTATTATTGAAACTCTTGATTTAGTCCCACAAGCAACTTTACAAGGAGGCTCTAAAGGCTATTTCGAATTGTTAGATCTGTCTTCAGAATATCTCATTAATGGAAAAATTACTACTTATACATGGTTAGATAAGGCAACCAAAAAAGAAGTATATATGTATGCATCAAAAGGGAAATTTTATGCTAGTACAGAAAATGCAGGAAAAACGTTAATCTGCCAAATGAAAAATGAATTATTCCCTAACTTTATCTTACTATATGAGGTAACCATTGCAAATACTAAGACTTTGTCAGATAAAAATGTAGAGGAAACTATACCTGAAGGTTTTCAACGGGTAGGCAAGAAGGAAATCTAAATATGTTATAGACTTTATACATTTTAGCAAAAAATAAATAAATGGTGTATTTATAATTGCTCAGAAAGAAAATATTTTATTGGTAGAATTTTTTATTAATGAAATGATAGATTATAATTTTAGTAACATTTAAATTAGATAATTATATAATTTTTAACAACATATCCTAACTTTTATTTTTATAATATTTTAAAATAAATTTAAATAAATGTTATCTTTTAGTAATAAAAAATAAGAATGGCAGAATCATGTATTTTTTTCTTGTTGAAATAGCTCTATCTATCTTGAAAAAAAATACATGATTTTTGTCATGAAATAACATAATTTTCAATCATAAAATTTAGTTTATTTTCCCTTCTAAACCCAATGTATAAGCTAAAATTCCATTTTTTATTTTAATAGCCATTTGATATTATAAATATTTTTTATGTTTTAATAATGTAAATATTACAATTAATTATCCTATATTGGTCTAATAATTTTTAAGTTAAAAAATTGCTATGAAAAAAAATTTATTATATGCATTAATTGGATGCTTAATGAGTACATTTATGTTGGCTAATGAACCGGTTTTAGAAAAAAGTGATTTTCTAGAAAAAAATTTCGTTGCTCCCGTAGCTTCTAATTACGATGCTAATGATATCTATGGAATTTTAAAATTTTATATTCAGTACTCTGAAGATACCCATAAATGGAATTATGAACAAGAAGGTCTTATTTGGGATGATATGACCAAAGCTATACAAGGGTATCCTGAAAATATTTTAACTAAATTATCCCACAGATTAGAGTGGAAAAAAATTAATAGTAATAACGTATTAATAAAATTATATATTAATAGTATTGATTATGAAAAATTTTCCGGAGAATTTTTGGGCAAATATTTTAAAAATTTAAAATATTTAAATTGTTCTTCAAATCTGCTTACATCATTAGATTTGTCTAAAAATACTGAACTTGAATTTTTAAAATGTTCTTCAAATCAACTTACATCTTTAGATTTATCTAAAAATAAAAAACTTGAATATTTAAATTGTTCATCAAATAATCTTACACAAATAGACTTGTCTAAAAATGTTAATTTAAGTAGCATATATTGTATTTCTAATAATTTAAATGATCTAGACTTATCAAAAAATATCAAATTGAAAGAATTAGATTGTTCAAAAAATCAATTAGAAGCACTTGAAATAAGAAAAAATTTGAATTTAGAGTATTTAAAATGTAATTCTAATCAAATAAAAGAATTGAATTTATCTGAAAATCCTAATCTCAAGCTAATCAGCTGTGAATTAAATAAACTTACCTCACTGAATGTAAATAATAATGTAAATTTACAATATTTATATTGTTCATCGAATCAACTTACTAATTTAGATTTATCAAAGAATGTTTTGTTGAAAGAACTAAATTGTTCATATAATCAATTTCAAAAATTAAATGTCTCAAAAAATATTTATTTGGAAAATTTGAATTGTTCAATTAACGAAATTATAGAATTAAATATAGGTAATTGTAAATATCTAAAAGAATTAAATTGTGATTCCAACAATCTGTCTAAGCTTGACGTATCGGAAAATAATGAATTATGTAGTTTAAGTTGTTCTTATAATCAGCTTACAAATTTAGATGTGACAAATAATTTAGAAATGATTGAACTTAATTGCTCTTCAAATAAAATAAAAAGTTTAAGCATCCCTAATAATCCTCGATTATATTCTTTGACAGGATACAAGAATCAATTGAAATTTTCAACATTAGAAGGAAATTATCTACCTATCAAATATCTAAAATTAAATCCACAAGAAATACTACAAGGAGGAATTAAAGAATTTAATGAATTAATTGACATTTCCTCTGAGTATGACATAAAAGGAACATTTACTAGCTATAATTGGTATGATAAAGCAAGAAATAAGAAAGTAAATATGCTTTCTTCAGAAGGTACCTTCTATGCAGGTAGGGATAATGCAGGAAAATCCCTAATTTGTAAAATGGAAAATAAATTATTTCCAGGATTTATTTTAGAATATGAAGTAGATATCAAAAAAATAGATAATTCTTTAGGAATTATTGAAATTATTACACCTTCAGAAAATACTTCAGATTCTAACATAAGTTTATCTAAACTAATAAATGTTGTTCCAAATCCTATAATTGATATCGTAAAGATTTCAACTCCTGTAAAAATAATTGAAGCTACTGTATTTGATTTAACAGGCAAAGAAGTACAAAACTATTCAAGAATTATTGACAACGAATTAGATCTACAAAATTTATCTAAGGGTATTTATATGATACTCATAAAAACTGAAAAAGGAACCGTATCTAAAAAAATTATTAAAAAATAATAAATAAAAAATAATAATATAAAACCTGCCAAGTGCAGGTTTTTTTATGGAGATAGCAAACCTAAAAATATGTAAAAAGATTTAAAATTTATTATTATATGTTATTTTAAATTAGAAAAGTGATAATCATTACATTCTACTAAAATCTATTAATATATTTTTATCATTTTTTCTAATGATAGAACAATGAGAATCTAATTATGTAAAAAAAGATATTATTTAAAATAAAAAAAGACGGCTATATTATTATGAAATTATTGAAAACATCATACAATTATAACCGTCTTATTGTATAGTTGAAGTATGTTAACATGTAGGAAATGAATATTTATTATTCATTAAATCCTAAGTGTAATAAAAAAGAATGAAAAACTGAAACTATTTTTTCATTTATTCTAAAAGTTATATATGGGTAATATAAAATTAGAATTTACCATTTTTATTTTTATGATCTTTTACCGGAGGAATTGTTTCCACAATATCCCAATGTTCAGCTATTTTTCCATTTTCAATTCTGAATAGATCATAAAATGAAGTAGGTTTGTCTGCCATTACTCCCTCAGATACTACTAAAACAAAATTACCTTCTCCTAAAATTTTATGAATTTTAGAATATTTAAAAGTTAATCCCATTTTAGTCATTTTTTCAAGGCCGGTTTTCAAACCATCCAAGCCATCGCCAATCAAAGGATGATGTTGAATGTAGTTGTTTCCATCAAAGTAGTTTTCTAAATTTTTTGGATTTTTACCCATCAATACATCTGTTACAAAACCTTCGGCAACTTTTTTATTAGCTTCCAAGCCTTCTTTATCTGTTTCTTTAATCGTAGTGTCACCATCTATAAGTGAATGCCCACTTGGATTTGTAGGGGGAATTGCTTGTAAATTATCCCAATGCTCTACAATTAATCCATTTTCAAACCGAAAAATATCAAATCCAACAGTGGGTGTTTCGTAGCCGTATTCAGTTTGAGCTACAACATAATCGCCGTCACTAAAAATACGCACGATTTTTACACTCGGTTTGGTCTTCGATAGAAATTCCATTAGAGTTTTAAGTCCTTCAACCCCATCTGCAGCTCCTAAATTATGTTGTATATATTTATTGGGGTTAATATATTTAATAGGTTCTTCATTACCCGTACTAAATGAGGAAAGTAATTCCTTTACTTTTTCTGCATTAGATTGTTTAATCTCTTTAAGATCATTTTCTTTCGTTTCTGCAGAATTAGATTGATCCGTATTTTGAACTGCTTCATTTTTTGTGTTGTTGCATGATACAGCCAATATAGCAATACCTACAACTGCTAATACATAACTTAATTTTTTCATATTATTATATAATTTATATTTTTTAGAGAATAAGGAATTATGCTCTAGGTTTATGGAAATGTTTCTATTAAAATCTCAATTATTACAAACTTTTTTATCGTGCAAATGTAAAATGGATCTTGCTGAACATACTGATAAAAAAGATGCCGAGACTGATAAATTTAGGACAGATGCTGCTTTTTAAAATCGATGGGGCTAAAACCAACATATTCTCTGAAAAATTTACTAAAGTTGGTCGGTTCATCAAAACCTAGTTCGAAGGAAATTTCTTTTACATTCATTTCGCTGTAAACCAATAGTCTTTTAGCTTCCAGTAAAATTCTTTCATCTATATATTGTTTAGGACTTTTCCCGACAGTGCATTTTAATGCTTTAGATAAGGCTTTTGCAGATATACCTATATGAGCTTTATAATCATTTACTTTACGCATAATTTTGTAATAATTCTCTACAGCATGAGAAAATTGTAAAGTAATTTGATAATTGGGAGAAGATGCAATTCTTTTTGAATGAGAATTAATCTTTTCCGAATATAAAAGAAAGCTGCTGAGCAAATGATGTAAAATATCGGGAATATAAGAATCGTCTTCAGGGGAATATATCTTTTTCATCAATTCCCAAATCGAATTTATGTGTTCATTAAATAAAATAGGAGTGTTGATTATAAAAGGGTTGAAAAGTTCGATTTGTTTGATAAGACGACTGTCAGATTCATTTCTGATGTAAAACTCATCTGTGAATAAAATAATTTCGCCATTATATTCTGATTCTACATCAAATGAGAGTATTTGATCTTTACCTATAAATAACATTTCGCCTGCTGAAACCTCTATAGGGGTAAAATCAACTTTTTGAATAGTTTTACCACTTGTTATTCGGATAATTTGATAAAAGCTTGCACGATGAGGCTTTCTGGTTATAGAACAGGCCTTTCGATTCATTGTAGGCAAATTTTTTATTTCAAAACCAAAAGGTAATAGTTCATTAAATGAATAGGATATCAAGTGGAAAATTTTTTTCAAATATACAAATAATCATAATATTATAGTGAGGATTGTTATTGTTTGAATATTTTATTATTTAAATTTATATTTTTACCTTATAAAATTTATAATATATTAGATGCAATATTTTTTTATTAACAAAGTAGCTAACTTTTATTTACATTTTTTCATAACAATCAAAAAACCAGTTTACCTAAAAATATAAAACATTTCCTATTTATGAGATTGTAAGAGTTTTTTTCTTAACCATTCACGAACAGGCACATCATAAAATTTCATGGAAAGGTAAGCTACGATAAGGGAAATAACCACTACAAGTAAACCATACGGCCACGAATCTTCCAGAGAGAGGTTGTTGTTGACAATGTAAGCCATATAAATATTAACAAATGGAAAGTGAGTAATATAAATAGGGTAGGAGATGTCACCAAGGAATTTACATAGAGACATGGTTTTTTTATTTTTAATTTTTCCACCGGCTCCTAACCAAATGATCAATGGAAAGAATACGAACAAACATATACATTCGTAAAAACGGTTCCAAAGGTTATTTTCTCCTCCCAAATGAGGTATAGATAACAATATAACCAATAAAAGAGCAGTTAATAAAAAAGCATTTTTTATAAATCTAAGTTTTCCAGTCCTAGCTAATAGTAATCCCGCTAAAAACGGAAAAGCTAAACGAGTCAAACCGATTCTTAGTTGTTTGGGATCATCAATGGCCCACCCCCCGATTATATCTCCGAGAGGATTTGTAAAGGCATAGTAAATTGTATTTCCTGCTGCAAAAATAACAAGTATAGATAATATTATTTTAGAAGTTCGACGTAAAATTAGTGCATATACAATATTTGCTATATATTCAAAAAATAAAGACCAGGCAGGGCCGTTTAAAGGGTACATTTCATTCCATCCTCGGATATCTAAACTTTTACCTACGGGAATTAATAACATACCAAGAGCCATAATTAGCAACAATTTCATTATAGAAACATCTGATGTTTCTTTCCAGCCCAATGCTGGTGCATCTTGAAAATAATATAATAATGCCCCTAACAGCATTCCGGCAATAATCATAGGGTGAAGTCGGACTATACGTCGTTTAAAAAAATCTTTTAACGTCATGGTTCCCCAACGATCATCATACGCATATCCCAATACATACCCGGATAATAGAAAGAAGAAATCAACTGCCAGATAGCCGTGATTAATAATTTGTAAAGCGTGATTATTTTGAGAGTAAATTTCCAGCACATGGTATAGGACAACCATAATAGCCGCAACTCCACGTAAACCATCAAGAATTACATAATGCGGCTTTGATGCTTTTATATTTATTATATTTTTCATTAATTAAAAATATTATTTTTTATTTGTATTACAAAATTAAAATAATTATATATTAAATTATAGGAATATAATAAATTAATATTGTCTTATATTAGTATATAAATAGTTTTTTATATATAATAAGTGTTAAAAAAAGCAATATATATATTCACTTGTCAAGTTTTGTAGAACAATCTTTTTGTTTTGATCATGTGAGAATAAATTGGAATGAGCAAGTATCGTTTCATGCACATGCAACCTGACAATTAGCTTATATATTACAGGCAACGGAATAAGAAGAATGGGAGAATGCGTTGAACCTTTTTTTCGTGAAGATATTGTATTGATTACCCCCTATATTCCCCATTGTCGGCTTTTCGAAAATTCCGATTTTAATCAGAATGTCAAAATTGAAAATTTAACTATTAGATTTTCTAATCGATTTTTTTGGAAAATTGTAAACATACTTTTCCAAAATTGATTGTTTACATTAATAAAATTCAGAGAAACAAACAAAAGCAATCTCTTTTAGCGGAATACTTTCAAAAAAATTACAAACCATTTTGATAACTATGATTGTTCAATCTAAGGTTGAAAGAATTTCTTCATTTATACAGTTTACAACCTTAATAGCTTTTTCAAAGCGCAAAAATCTGTCCATAAAACGAAGTATTGGAAATAAGCAAACAATAAGTCATGGGTTGATTTAGATTATCAATTTGTATAGAAGATAAGATTGAATGCAAAATTTTTTTAAAAATTTCATATGTACGAAATACTATTATATTTTTATATTTGCAAAGCTAAAAATTCAAATAGCTCATAAACTCACGTGGTGGAATTGGTAGACACGCCATCTTGAGGGGGTGGTGTCCATAGGATGTGCCGGTTCGAATCCGGTCGTGAGTACATTAATTGAAATCTACTATCTAAAATTCAGTTACCTGATTTTTTATTTTTAATATTTTGTACAGCTATACTAATATAATAATGTGACTATAAGTAATTTCTAAATAAAAGAGATTTATTACAGTTAAAGGATAACAAAATTTTAGTGAATTACAAACTTCATGACAATTAATTTTCAAGCTTCAATAATAAATGCATATCAAACCATTTATTAATTAAGAATTCAAGAGATATGGATTTTCATTTATTGAATAAGAAATAAGAAAAATAGCATATTTATAGTGGTTATAGTTAAAGTATAACGCCTTGATAATCAGTAAATGAAACTCAGAATAATTCATGTAAAAAATATAATCACCTAGCTAGTTCCATAAAAGAAATTCGATTTCCTTTTTGCTTACAAGGGGGAATATGTATATATAAGTCCTAATCTATAATTTTTATAAATTTTTTATATAGGGATTGAATCATATATACAAACATTCAACTTAAAGCACTTTTTTAGCTATGTAAGGCATGGTAAATTTCTAATACATTTTATTTAATCAAAAAAACTCCTTAGATCGTTTTATTTTTACTTGTTCTTATTTACCAATATCATTTATCAATACAAACATCTATTTTAACTTACATACAATAATAATTCTATAGTTGATAGACTTAAAAGTAAAAACCATTTAAAGAAAGCAGTATTTGTGATAGAAAAGAATATGCATCTACTGGTTAAGTTGTTTATAATTCAAAAGAAGAAGTGACATAGTATGGAAAAGATTGTGTGCAAATCATCTTTGATACAATTCTTGAAATAATTTATGATAATAAAGGATAAAAGAATAATATAAATCACTAAAATTTATAGAATAAATAATTGGTATGATTATAAGTTCATTAGCTTTATCAATGGTTACAACTATAAAGCAATATTAACGTAAGTAAATAAAAATTTAAACCAAATACTCAATACATGAGAATTTATTTTAATAAAAAATAAATAATAATCTGTTTTTGTTTATATTTATAATTTAACTTAGCGAATCTTAAAAACACTATGGAATTCAAAATACACAATGTATACGGAGAAGAAAAATTATCTTCTATCGCAAAGAAATATGATACAACGCCAGAAGAGATAAAAGCTCTAAATCCTCAAGCTAAGTTTATTAAATTACCCTTTAGTAGTACTGTAGTAGGACATGGGCAACAGATTAAAATTCCTGTTAGAACGAAAGAGCAAGTAAAGGTAGAACGAAAACAAGGAGAGACCATTCCCCAAGGAGAATTTATTAAACAAGCTCGTTACCGATGCAATCAAGACAATCTGATAATAATAGATGGAACTCCCAATTTTTCCTGTGAACTTAAAACACAGTATTTATTTTCTACTTTAGATAATGAAGAACAAAAATACCTGAATGTTAAATTAGAGGATTATATTACTTCTATACAACCACAAGGAATGAAAGAAGCCTTTGAGTTGATAAGACAAATAGAATTAATCAGAAATCAAATTATTTTTACACAAGATAATTTAGGTAAAATATCTAAAATTCATAATTTAGGTACACTTGAAAATAATTGGAAAATTTTTTTAGATAAAGAAGTTAAAAATATTCCTTTTTTTCAGGAATTAGAAAAAAGAAGTCCTGATACTATTAAGGATTTTATCAAAAATGGAAATAAAGAATTTTCCAATAATGAAGAATTAGCAGAAGTATTAGATAAAAATTTATTCTATCATATTCTGCTTAAAGCAAATTTACAAGATGACTTAAAAGAATATACCTTAAATCAGCAATCGCAAATATTTCCCAATATAAAGTTACAAACGAAGGTAGTTCAAAGTATTGCCTCAGAAGATGACTTGTCTACCACTTACAGGCTGGTAGGTACTTTAAACAAAGAGAATCTGGATGAAAAAGAATTGCAAAGATTATATGCAGAGCTGTATCAACCATTAATAAAATTCTCTTATACGGAATTTGATTATATCTACCGAATTACGTATGTAATAGAGAATAAAACAGGTTTATTACTCAATGCTATTGTTTCATTAAGTGAACAGGTTAAAAATAATTACGAAACTATTACTAAATTTAAGCTAAAAAAGATAGAGTTATAAATATGGATAAAGAGAATAATAATATAAAAATACAAGCCTATAATTATAAAATAATACAAAAATATATTTTATTAAGCATACCCTTTTTTATTTTAGGTATCTATTTGATAAAACAAATAAATACAAAGTTCATATTTGTAGGGTGTGTAATACTTTTCGGATACATATATAGTACAGTTTTATATAAAATAAAAAAAAGCATAACAGAAATTATATTTAAGGAAAATGATATTAATATAGAAAATTATAAGATAAACCTCTCTGAAATATTAAATTATAATTTATTTAAATTTTCTTTACAAAATTTTTGTGTTTTAAGAATAAAAACTAAAAAAAAAATCTCAACAATTCTTTTTTATAGATATAAAGGAAAAGAATATAATAAATAATTACTTTTCAAATAGTAGGATTAGCTTAGTTAGAAAAGGGGAATTTATCAATATGCTACCTCTTGTAGTAATTTTAATATTTATGATTATCACTTCATTAATAGTTAGTTATTTATAATATGATTAAGAGTAAAGCCTATAATTATTATACCATGATGAAAATGGCTTATCTCTGGCTTCCTGTAATTTCAGTGGTAGCAGTTATAAGTTCTTCTTTTGAAAAATTACGATTTTTTCTCTATATGACCGTAGTTGCAGCAACTTATGGCGGTGTTTTAAACCAAATGAGAAAAAAATCTATCCAGACTGTTTTTTCAAGAAATAGCATAACTATTGATAAAGAAATTATCTTATTGTCAGATATTGAAAATTATTACACCTGTCTACCTCTAAATGAATTATTTATGCTGAGATTAACAACAAAAAATGGAAAGAAGGTTTTATATATCGGAAAAGAATTCAGAGAAGAAATAGAAACGTTTTTACAAAATACTCAAATTCCAATAAAAAAGACAGCCAATGACACTTTTTTGAAATATAGTCCTCTGTCTTTAGCCTTTGCAGTATTATTTGTAGGATTAGGAGCCTATTTAATCTATGAAGAAGTAAGAATGCAGATAAAATTACAACAAATAAAATGAGTAAAGTTTATATACCCAAAGATACCTATGCAGTTTGTACCTATCAGCAAAATTCAGACCCCAAAAAGATTTATTGCTACTCGTGCAAAAGTTTCCGTAAACAAAAATAACTAATATGAACAAAGAAAATAGCAACACAGAAATAAAAGCCTATAGTTTTAAAATAATACAAAAATACATACTCTATGCTACACCTTTTTTATTTTTAGCCATTTATATTGCTAGTATTTTAAGTGCAAGTTTATTATTTGTTGTGACCTTTTTTATGATGGGTTTTATTTATTGGAAGGTTATAGAATTGGTGAAAGAAAAAGAAATAAATATAATATTGGAAGAAAATAAAGTAATAATGAATAATAAAAATATTTTTTTCTCAAATATTGAAAATTATTACCTAAGTAAAGTAACCAATAAATTATTAGGATTAAGAGTAAAAACTAAAGAAAATAAAATGTATATATACTTTACCGATTTAGAAAACAAAAAATTATTAATGGAATATTTTAATTCTAATAATATTATAGAGAAAAGGAGAGCTGTTGATATTTATATTAGATTATTTAGTGTTGTTCTTATTTGTATAGTGATGTTTTTTTTAACTATTGTGCTTTTAATTATTTGATAAAATGAGTAAAGTTTATATACCCAAAGATACCTATGCAGTTTGTACCTATCAGCAAAATTCAGACCCCAAAAGGTTTATTGCTACTCGTGCAAAAGTTTCTGTTTTTTATAAAAAGAAAGCCCTGTTAACTATAGAAGATAGAAATATAGATGAAAAATTTTTTTGTAAGAAACCTATGAATTTATCAGGTATGGTAACTGGGTTACTTGTAGGTGTTCTTTTAGTGTCAAATCCATTAGGTTGGATTGTTACAGGGGCTTTATGCGTTGGTATTCTTGTGGCAGGAGCAACTATATCAATAGTTACCCATAGCTGTACTTCTAAATTACAGGCAGGAAAATGGATTAATTATAAAGAAGGAGTAAAATTTAATGGACATAATGCTATTACTAACTGCTCTATGCTTATGTGTGAGAATGGGGGAATACTACAACCTATAATTAGCTATGATGTGGCTAAATACGCTGCTGAATCAGTAGCATGGCAAAATAGGATAGAAACAGGGGTAATTACTGCTGGTGCTATTGCTTCTGGCTTTTTTCTTGGTAAGGGAGGTGGTTTTTCCAATGCTTTACTTAGTTTTCGTAATGCTTTTTTCTTTAAACAGATATTTTTTACTGTTGGTGGTATGGGGGCTACATATGCCATGACTAACTATCAAAGTTATGTAATGAGAAGAAATGAGAAATATTCAGATAATGAGATTTATCAAAGAATGAATGAGGCAGAAAAAAAGAATTATTCAGATATTAAAGTTATTGGTAAAGAAACCTATGATGCAACAGAAAGTACTGTTTTATCAGGAGCTCCACCAAATATAAAAGATTTAGCAGGAGTAGTACAATTGTACAGAACAGGACAGCTAATTATACAAGATGCAACTTTACAAGCTCAATTTGAAAAATTAGCCACGATGAACAGACAACAATTAAATACCAGTGAATTAGCTCAAAATATATGGAAAGAGGTGCAAAACAACCCTAAGTATGAAAGTGTCTATAATGCAGCCAAAAGAAATAGTACTTATAATCAAAACAGGGTTACACCAACGATGAGGAATAATGCTATCTCTCATTTGGATGATAATATCAATAATAATAAATGGTCATTGAATAATCCTAATTCTTTGCTTAATAAAGGTGCTTCTATTGCTCTTTTCTTTGTTCCATTGGTAAGTGGTTATTTTTCTGAAAATGCAAGAAGGAAATTAGCTGATACAGCTAGACAAGATGCGACAGACAGTATAAGTGTTAGAACGAGTATGTAAAGTTATATGGATTAGTCAACACTTAATCTGATAGCATAAATTTATCTGTAATTGTTAGATTAAGTATTAATTCAATTTAATCATTGCTTGTTCTATTTCTGAACGTTTAAAAAGAATTTAAGTGTAAATTTCTAATACATCTTATTTAATCAAAAAAAACTCCTTAGATCGTTTTATTTTTACTTGTTCTTATTTACCAATATCATTTATCAATACAAACATCTATTTTAACTTACATACAATAATAATTCTATAGTTGATAGACTTAAAAGTAAAAACCATTTAAAGAAAGCAGTATTTGTGATAGAAAAGAATATGCATCTACTGGTTAAGTTGTTTATAATTCAAAAGAAGAAGTGACATAGTATGGAAATGATTGTGTGAATATTATCTCTGATACAATTCTTGAAAGAATTTATGATAATAAAGAATAAAATAATAATATAAATCACTAAAATTTATAGAAGAAATAATTGGTATGATCTATAAGTTCGTTAGCTTTATCAATGGTTACAACTATAGAGCAATATTAACGTAAGTAAATAAAAATTTAAACCAAATACTCAATACATAAGAATTTATTTTAATAAAAAATAAATAATAATTTGTTTTTGTTTATATTTATAATTTAACTTAGCGCATCTTAAAAATACTATGGAATTCAAAATACACAATGTATACGGAGAAGAAAAATTATCTTCTATCGCAAAGAAATATGATACAACGCCAGAAGAGATAAAAGCTCTAAATCCTCAAGCTAAGTTTATTAAATTACCCTTTAGTAGTACTGTAGTGGGACATGGGCAACAGATTAAAATTCCTATACCTGAAAAGAAAGTAATACAAACACAATTCTATTCTGATGCTCCTTTAAATAACTTTATATTTAATTCCAAAGCCAGATATAGATGTGAACAGATTAACAGTACCAAAGTTAATAATACCCTTACTTCTTATGTTAATCAAAAAACTCAATACCTGTTAGAACAGAATTTAGAAGAAAAATATGCCAGAACAGAATTAGAAGAATTTTTATATGAAGTGATACCGCCAGCTCTGGCTGATTCCTTTGAATTAGTAAAATCTACAGAATTTATAAAAAATAAGGCTTATTTTCAATTATCAGAAAATGGAAAAATAGAAAAGTTGTTAAATCGCAATGCTATTTTAAAACAATGGAATGAATTTAAAGAAAAAGATTTTTCTAAACTTCCTTTTATCGCTTCTTTAAAAGACAAAGAAACAATCAAAAATATAGAACAGGCAGGAGATAAACAATTCAACAATCCCAATATTCAGGAATATCAAAGAACCCTATTTAATTTCCTTTGCTTTGACCAATATTTATATAAACCAATAGAAGAATTAGAAAAAGAAGAATTTTTTTATGCCTCTACTTTATTACCTCCTTTAGTAATTCCTTTAGAGTTTAGATATGATAAAGTACGTGAAAACAAAAATATGCTTACGATAAAAAAAATAGCAGAGGTTAAATTATCAGATAAACTGATACAGGAATTAACAGCAAAATATAATGAAATGCTAAAACCTGCGATTAAATACTCTTTTACAGAATATAAATTATTTTTTAGCTGTATTATAGAGTTTGATACAGAAACTAAGTTACTGGAGAAAGGTTCTGTAAGCCTGAAAGAAGAAGTAGCAGACAATATAGAGAATACTTGTGAGTTTAGTTTAACCCGATTGCTTAATTATACTCCCTAAAAACAAGAGCAATAGTGTGAAGAATAAAGTTAAAATAGAATTACTAAAAACAACAATTATAGCTGTTCTTCTTGGTTTAGCAGGTATTATATTATTAATTGTTGGCTGTTCAGATTTGATACATATAATAAACCTCAAATTCTTTAATCGGGATAGTTATACAAGATTATCTAACAGATATGCTGAAATTACAGGTCAATCAATGTATAATACTCAATATATTATAGGGATAATCCTAATGACCATATTAGGCGTATTATTAACATTATATTTTATTTGGTATTTAAAAGTGGCTTTTTTTGATGGAATTAATATAAGAAAAAAGAATTTATAATCGTATGGAACAAGATAATAAAAAATATGAGTTTAAAGCTGTAAATCTAAAACAGGAAATCATAATTGGAATAGTATGGGTAATATTATTTTTATCATTTTTTATATTCATGCAATATCTATATCGGGATGATAAAATAGTCAATGTAATAATCAATTTAAAGATCATTGGTATTCCTTTTTTGCTCTCATTTATATTATCATTTGCTATATCATACTACATTATAAGCGATAAGTACCATATACAATTAGAGGGGGATAATATGTTAATATATGCAAACAATAAGCGAAAGTATAATCTAAATATAAACAATATAAACAAAATTATTTATAGTATTCCAGAAAAAAGAAATAGCATATGTCTTTTAATTTATTTAGACATTAATAAGATACGAATCATATCAGGAGTATTTTATACAGAACGCAAAGAATCTAAAAAATTTGCAAATTACTTTGAAGAAATATTGCACGATTTTCTATTAAATAAAGGTTTTACAGAAGAAATAAAAACAAAAAATAAAAACGTTGCATATATTCTAACTAAAAAAGTTTAGTATGTCATCTTATTTACCAGAAAATACTTATGTAGTTTATACCAATCAAACAGGAAATGATTACAGGGAATTAGTAACGGATTCAAAAATAAGAAAAGTATCTTTATTTTATCAAGAAAATAGAGCCTTTCTAACTATTATTAATTTCAGATAGTATGGAACAAAATAATAAAAAATATGAGTTTAAAGCTGTAAATATTGTCCAAATCATTATAATTATGATAGTTTGGGTAATTATTTTCATGCTTATTTATATTATGATGGATAAATATATTTTCTACAACATAAAAACAGCAAATGTATTTACCAATTTAAAAACTTTAGGTATTCCTATGATTATTTCTTTCATATTATTATTCTTTATATCTCATTATATCATCAGTAGTAAATATTATATTCAAATAGACAATAATATTTTGATATACATAAATAGAAAATTAAAATATTCTATACCTATCGACCACGTAAGTAAGGTGGAATATAAAATACCAAATAAGAAAAATGCAATGACACTACAATTAAATTTTAACAATGAAAAAGTTGTAATAATTAATGGATTATTTTTTACAAAAAGAAGTGAATCCATAATTTTTGAACGTTACATAGACACTATTTTTCATAAGTATTTGATTAGTTTAAATTTTCAAGATAACATCAAACAGAATAAACAATCCATTACTCATATCCTAACTAAAAAAGATTAATATGTCCTCTTATTTGCCAGAAAAAACGTATGTAGTTTATACTAATCAAACAGGGGATTTAATAACCGATTTAGAAAATAAAAGTTCATAAATAAATTTCAATAATATGGAACAGAATAATAAATATGAGTTTAGAGCTATTTATTCTAAAAAACAGTCTTATTTATGTTTGGCGATTTGGATTATATTATATGTACCTATCTATATCTTATTTAATTTTTTATTTGATAGTAGAGAAAGTGGAGTTTTCACTAATATGAAAGTATTCTTATTATCATTCTTATTATCATTTTTATTATCTACATTATCTTCATTCCTTATATCTCAGTTTTTTATAAGTTCAGTTTTAAATTTTGAATTAAATAGCAAAAAAATTTCTATATTCAAAAAGAAGAAGAAACTTATTGACATTCCTTTATCCGAGATAACCAAGGTAGAATTTGGAACATCAACTATGTTCTTTAATCTGACTTTTATTCATTTTTTCATTAATGATAAAAATATCATATTACTTACAGGATTTTTTTTTACATCAAAAAAAGGAACAATACAATTAAAGAACTTTTATTTTAATTATTTTAGAAAGTATATGCTTTCAAATTTTTTCATAAATGAAGATACCGCTAAAATAAAAAAGAATAAAAATTTTGCGGAACGATTTACTCCCATAACTAAAAAAGATTAATATGTCCTCTTATTTGCCAGAAAAACTTATGTAGTTTGTACTAATCAAACAGGGGATTTAATAACCGATTTAGAAAAGAAAAGTTCATAAATAAATTTCAATAATATGGAACAGAATAATAAATATGAGTTTAGGGCTTTGACAATAAAAGGGGTTATTTTAATTTTTATTCTTATAGTTCCTGTATTTTTTACTATTTATTTATTGATGGATAAATTTATATTTTATGATATAAAACATTATAATGTATTCACAAATATGAAGGTAATAGGAATACCTATAGTTTTAACTTATTTATTAATGACTATAACCTCAAACTACATAGTAGGTAATAAATATTTAATAGAAATAAATGATAATATAATTAGAATTTATAAAGATAATAAAATTTTCCATCTTATAGAATTAAATCAATTGCAAAAAGTTGAATTTAATTTTAATGCTAAACAAAAGAATGGTTGTTTAGCATTCCATTATAACAATCTAAAAATAGGTATGTTTTCTGGGGTGTTACTTACGAAAAAAAAAGATTTTATAATAGTAAACGATTATTTCGACACAATTCTTTATCGTTATTTATTGGATAATGGTTTCTCAGAAAAGACAAAAAAACATAAATATATTACAACATTTACTTTAACTAAAAAAGATTAATATGTCCTCTTATTTGCCAGAAAAAACCTATGTAGTTTGCACTAATCAGACAGGAAATGGTTATAGAGAATTACTTGCTGATTCAGAAAAAAGAAAAGTTTCTGTATTTTATCAGGAAAATAGAGCCTTTCTCACTATTATTGATAAAAAATTAAATGAAGATTTCACCTGTAAAACAGGCTGGAGTAAGGGGCTGAGTGTGGGAACCTTTAGAGCAGGTGCAGGTATTGGTGTAGGCGTGGGAGCGGCAGCAATAGCACCAACAATAGGAGCAATGTTAGGTTCTGCTGCTGTTGCATCTGCTGTTCCTATATTAGGCTGGATAGTAGGAGGCGCAATTGCTTTAGCTGCTGTTGGATATGCTTTATACAAAATATTTACTAATCCTAAATGTATAGGAGCATTAGGAAATGAAGCCAGTCAATGGAAATTATATCATCCTAAAGTTTACAAAAACAAATACAATGCTATATTGAGTTGCTCTATTCTCCAATGTGGAGAAGGAGGAATATTACTACCTTTTATCAGTCAGACTGCTGCTGCTAAAGCTGCTAGTACTATTGGTTGGAATAATAAGGCAGATATTGGACTTAATGTAGTAGTCAATGGATTAGCTGGATATGGTTTAGGATTTAGTGTGATGGGGATTGAAACCATAGGAGGAGGGATTATGTTTGCATTAAGTACAGGATTAGCCATTTATTTAGGTGAAAATGTAATAAACCCCAGTGCTCAATGGGTAGGAGATAAATATGCAGAAAGATATAAAAGTAAAAGGTATGATGAAGTTCGAAATTCTATAGAAAAGAAACCAGCTCCAGATAAAGGTCTTTTAGATTATGTAATGGGAGCCAACAATCCTGCAAAAGATATTAGTAATATGGTTAAGAATAAAAATCAAATTGTAGAAGCCATGAAAGCCAATGGGGCAAGTAAAGAAGCCATTGCTAATTTTGAAGCCTCTGTAGCAGAAGCTCAAAGAATTGGTACATTAAGTAATTCAGAATCAGCTAAAGTTTTATCAGATATTAAAGAAGGTAAATATGGTTCAGATGTTAAAGATATATTTACCAATAGAAGTGGAAATGCAAGAGGTATGCATACACAAAGAAATTATGATAAAGCGACTCAGATGGAACAAGATAAAATTCAGTTGAATAAATATAAATCTTTAAAAGAAGCAAAAAAAGGAGCTGGGAGTTTATTAGCCATAGCCCAACCTTTTATTAGTGCTATTTTTGATAGAAAGGTATTAATTAAAGCAATAGAAATACAGGAAGCAGCTGATGCAGAAGATTTCTCTAACTCCATTAGTGTTATTAGTACTGATTATTAGAATGTAAAATATTGATTATGGAATTAACAGGACTTAGACTTTTGTCTATAAACCAATAATTAGCTTTACACCTCATTTGAATTTTACAAAAAATAATGTTCGGTTTAATGTTTTATTGATTTTTATCATAATCCCTTAAAGTTAAATTTCATTCAAATCAAAAATAATTGGAGAATATGAAAAAAATATTTTTAAGAAAAAATTGAATGGAATAAAACACCTAATTCAAAAGGAAATGTAAATGAAGGTAATTTATTCAAAAAACAATATTTTATTTTTTTAATCATATTTTAGTAAATCAACTCACTGATAATCTTTATAATAGTAATAATAAACCTGATAGTATATTATTTTTAAATTTTAATTATACTGTAACAATAAAAGATTATTTTCCTGAAATTCAAAAAAATATCCCTAATACCTCAATAATAAATATTCATAGCGAATTGAAAAATAAAGATAATCCTATTGTTTTTGGTTATGGTGATGAAGAAGATGAAACAAATTTTAAATTAATTGAAAAATATGATGAATGTTTAAAATATATGAAAACATATGAAAACATATTGGTACTTAAGAACAAACAATTATCAAAAATTAATAGATTTTGTCTCCAGTAATGATTTTGAAGTTTATATAATGGGGCATTCTTGCGGCTTATCTGATAAAACTTTATTAGGCGAAATCTTTAATAATGAAAGATGTCTAAAAATAAAGGCATTGACATATCAAAAATATAGAGATGATAATTTAAGTTTAAATTCGACAGATTATATTGAGAAGACTTATCAAATGGGTAGAATATTTAAGAATAAAGGAGATATGAGAAAAAAAGTACTCCCATTTAATTCCAATGATATAATAAAAATAAAATATGATAGAAAAGCGAAACTTCTTTCATTAATATAAGCTTTTAAAATACTGATTGTAAATTAAATAGTGCATACTTCTCTATTATTATAAATTTATGTTTTTTTTCATATAAAAATTAAGATTCCTTCAATAAATACATTTATGAAAAGTTTTGTGCACATGTAAAACTTTTGTAAAGCATATTTATATTTATTATAATTTTACATGAGTAAAATTTTAAAAACAATGAACGAAGCACAACTTTGGAGTAAAATAGAAATTTTTTTTAAAGAAAAGTTTGCTCAAGATGATATACCCGATTTAAATACAATGATTTTTTTAATAGGTTTACAAGAATTGGGGCTAGGTTATAAAAAATATAAAAAAGATGAAAAAATGAATTTAATACATATTGCGGTTTGTCGTTTATTGGAACCGTTCGGATATTATAAACTAGATGGATACGATAAAGATAAATGGCCACATTATAAATTAATTGAAAAGCTTCCCGACTTAAAACCCAATGAGCAAACTTTATTGATGAAAAAAGCTATAATTCAATATTTCATTGATGAAAAATTGCTCACCTTTGAAAAATAAGAAAAGACAAACTTATGTCTGTCTTTTCTTCAAAATTATATAAAGTGTAAAATATATTTACTTATTAATTAGATTCAGATTTTGCATCACGAATCATTTTTTCATTTGCCGTAATTGAAAATTCAACTCTTCTATTTAAAGCTCTTCCGGATTCAGTGTTGTTATCACCAATAGGATCTGCTTTACCAAACCCTTTAATAGTGAAACGACTGGAACTGATTCCATTACTTGCTAAATAATCAGCAACACTTTTAGCTCTATTTTCGGACAAATTTAAATTATATTGATCTGCTCCTTTAGCATCTGTATACCCGAAAATACCAATATTAGTATCAGGATATTGTTTGAATATGGAAATAATTTGATCCAAATTTTTTCTTGCAGTAGGAGTTAAGGTAGATTTATCAAAATCAAAACGCACCGCATTTTCATTAAGAACGACTTTTATTCCTTCACCCACACGTTCTACAGTAGCTCCGGGAACACTTTCTTGAATTTGGCGAGCCTGTTGATCCATTTTGTGACCAATCAAACCACCAGCAGTTCCCCCTACAGCGGCACCAATTACAGCACCTAACGCAGCGTTGTTTTTATTTCCTACGTTGTTTCCGATTACAGCACCTAACACACCTCCAGCAACGGCACCTATTCCGGCTCCTTTTTGAGTATCATTTGTGTTACAAGAGAGTATGATGCTTGCAGACAATAAGATTACTGTTAATTTTGTAATTAATGATTTCATAATTATAATTGTATATTATTCACAAGTTATTTATTTTAATTTTCCGGATGCTAATTTACTAAAATGAAAAGTAATAGTAACTCCACTAATAACTTGACTTAAGTTGAATTCTTCTTCGGAAATATTATCATATAAATAAGTAGTTCCTGTAGTTACTTTTCTGGCTTTATCACCTTCATTAAGTAACTTTAAAACAAGCATATTTTGTTTATCTATATACCAGGTAAAATTCTGAGTAAGAGCAGGACAAGTATTACCTCCTTGCAAGGTGAAATTTCCTCTATTATTATTAGCAATAAAATACCAAACGCTATTTTTTAGACATTGTGCATCATATTCATCAAAAGCTTTTACTTTAACCATATTTTCAGAATAAGAAACCCTATCCAGTCTCCAAGTACCTCTTACATCTCTTTGAGAGGGACGGTCAAGAGCTACGGAATTAGAAGATGAGCATGAATACAACATAAAGATGCTCAAAATTCCTAAAATCATAATTTTTTTCATAAAAGAAATTAATTTAAATTTATAATTATTATTTATATAAAAAGTAACAAATAAAATAAAAATTTAAAACATTAAAAATTTATTTTCCCTGAATCCGATCCTTTTTTACATACTAAAGATTTTTTCTGTCCATTAACAATAAAATTAATAAAATTCTGCTGCTCAGGGTATTTATCCAGCAACAATGAATTTTTTATACTAATGGAAGAAACGGAATTAACACCATTTACTTCATAATAGATCCAGACTATGTTACCGTCCGGATTTTTAGAAGAAAAAGTAAAAGTTACCGGTGTGTCATTAATACTCAATTTAACATTATTTTGAAGGTATTTATTTAGGGAAGTATCAAAATCATTCGAGTTGACTTTTTTCCCAATAGTTTGTTCGATATGCTCAACATTTACTTTCGAAGAAAGTTTTAATGTTTTAGTACTAGACACATATTCCACTTTAGTTATAGAAGTAAAAAAATCAGATGAATAAAGAGTATACGAACATAAAAATAAAATACATAAAATAAAAGGAATAAACTTTTTCATCATTGGTTTAATTATATTTGGTTACATTCTGCGAGAGAAAACAAATTTAATGCCAAATACCATTAAAAATTTTGTTTAATACTGTATTTATCATAAAAAGCGCGAATATGCCCTACAGCTTCATCGGCAGTATCGACAAGTCGAAAAATATTAAAATCTGTATCTTTTATATAATTTTCTTCCAGCATAGATTCGCGCATCCATTCCAATAAACCACTCCAGTATTTAGTACCTACCAAAACAATAGGAAATTTACTTGTTTTTTTGGTTTGAATCAAGGTTAGAGCTTCGAACAATTCATCCATGGTTCCTAATCCCCCGGGCATGACTATAAATCCTTGAGAATATTTAAGAAACATGACCTTTCGAACAAAAAAGTAATTGAAATTCATACTTAGTTTATAATCTACGTACGGATTACTGCCGGTTTCAAATGGCAATTCAATATTAAGACCTATAGATTTTCCTCCTGCGGCTTGAGCACCCTTATTTCCTGCTTCCATAATTCCAGGCCCCCCTCCGGTAATAATACCAAAGCCGATCTTGGTAAGTTTATAAGAAATTTCTTCTGCTAGTCCATAATATTTATTTTCAGGACTGGTACGAGCAGAACCGAATATTGAAACACAAGGTCCTATTTTGGTCATGGTTTCAAATCCGTTAGTAAACTCCGCCATAATTTTAAAAAGCATCCAACTGTCTCTGGTTTTTATTTCATTCCAGTTTTTTTGTTTAAAATTATTAGCAATAAATTCTTTTTTTTCTGAATTATGCATTTTGTATTATTTTTTTATTTAGACAAAATATGTACAGCAAAAATAAAGCATAATAAAAATCTACCATCATAAATTGGCAATGATTTGAATTATAATTTACAATTTTATCCTAATAGGTTCATTATGACGTACATGATATAAGCTTTACATTTATGAAAAAATATATGGGAAAAATAAAAAAAGTATTCTTGAGGATTATAACCATATATTATATTATTTTTGTAGACGTAATTAAGATAAAAGATAGATATGGAAAATAATAGATATGAATTAAATAAAAATTTAGCACAAATGCTAAAGGGAGGAGTAATCATGGACGTATCAACTCCTGAACAAGCAGAAATAGCCGAAAAAGCAGGAGCGGTTGCAGTGATGGCTTTAGAACGAATTCCTGCAGACATTCGTGCTGTAGGAGGAGTTTCACGGATGAGCGATCCGAAAATGATTAAAGGAATCCAAGCAGCAGTAAGCATACCTGTTATGGCTAAAATAAGGATCGGGCATTTTGTAGAAGCTCAGATATTAGAAGCATTAGAAATCGATTATATTGATGAAAGTGAAGTTTTAACACCGGCAGATGATAAATACCATGTAAACAAAACCAAATTTAAAGTTCCTTTTGTTTGCGGAGCTAAAAATCTTGGAGAAGCACTACGAAGAATACAAGAAGGAGCTTCTATGATACGTTCAAAAGGAGAACCGGGTACCGGAGATGTAGTGCAAGCAGTAAGACATCTACGCGCTATGAATGAGGGTATTCGTAGAATTCAGGGATTGCATGATGATGAGCTCTTTAATGAAGCTAAAGAATTGCAAGTACCTTATGAATTAGTAAAATACGTATATGAAAATGGAAAATTACCGGTGGTAAATTTTGCTGCCGGAGGGGTTGCTACTCCAGCCGATGCAGCTTTAATGATGCAATTAGGAGCTGAAGGAGTATTTGTTGGTTCCGGCATATTTAAATCGGGAGATCCTGTAAAAAGAGCTCAAGCCATTGTTAAAGCAGTAACTAATTATAATGATCCTAACATTTTATTAGAAGTCTCCGAAGATTTAGGTGAAGCCATGGTAGGAATAAATGAAGGAGAAATTGAGATACTAATGGCTGAAAGAGGAAAATAAAATAAAGTTTAAACTGATATTAGGTCATTTTGAAAATAATTTTTTCAAAATGACTTTTTTAATTCAAATCGTTAAATATGAATGTAGGAGTATTAGCATTGCAAGGAGCATTTATAGAACATATTCAGATATTGAAAGAATTAGGTATAAGTACATTTGAAATAAGGCAAAAAAAAGATTTAGTTCGATCTATGAATGGCCTAATTATTCCGGGTGGAGAAAGTACTGCGATAGGAAAGTTATTAAGAGACTTGAACATGCTTGATGAGCTAAAAAACATGATCGAAAACGGGTTACCTGTATTCGGTACCTGTGCCGGATTAATTTTACTTGCTAAAAAAGTTGAAGATGGTGGCAATCATTTGGGAGTCATGGATATTACAGCAAAAAGAAATGCTTATGGGAGACAGTTAGGAAGTTTCTTTGTTGAAGAAAATTTCGAAGGAATTGGAACTGTGCCGATGACATTCATTAGAGCTCCGTATATTTCCGAAGTAGGCTCTAAAGTAAAAATATTGGCAGAAGTAAATGGAAATATTGTTGCCGCACAGGAAAAAAGTATGTTGGTAACGTCTTTCCATCCGGAACTAAACTCTTCTCTAAAAGTTCATCAATACTTTTTAGAAAAAGTATGTAGCTAAAATTTTTATGAATAAATCAAAAATAATAAATTATTCAGGAATATTTCTGACTTATTATGCAAACAATGATACCAGTTGTGTACATTCGGCGCAAGATCATTGTTTAATTTATTTGTATTCCGGAAAACTAATTATTGAGGAAAAAGACAAAAAAGAAATTGTTTTAGAACCGGGAAGTTGTGTATTTGTACGAAGAAACTATAATATAAAAATGACAAAAATTAATTCCGGAGATCAGCAATATAAAGGAATTACCATGACGTTAAGACGTAATTTTCTTCGCGATTTTTATTATAAAAGTTTGAAAAAAGATAATGAACCCCAAATCTTTCCCCCAAAAGATAATATATTTATCATCCCCTTACGCCCCGATTTAGTTAGTTTGTTCCACTCTCTTGATCCTTATTTTGACACATCAATTAAACCTTCTAAAGAAATTTTAAGCCTAAAAGAACAAGAGGCCATTCTATCCTTATTAAAAATCAATAAAAATTTTTATTCTATACTATTTGACTTTACTGAACCCTGGAAAATTGATATTCTTGATTTTTTAAATGAAAACTATAGGTTTGATTTAAGCATGAAAGAAATTGCATTATATACTGGACGAAGCTTGGCAACTTTTAAGAGAGATTTTTCAAAAGTAAGTGATGTTCCGCCCCGAAAATGGATTATTCGAAAAAGGCTTGAAGTTGCGTATAATATGCTTGAATACAGTGATTTGAAAATAAAAGACGTTTGCTATGAAGTAGGATTTAAAAACTTATCTCATTTTTATAAAGCATTTAAAAAGCAATATGGTTTTTCACCATCTGAAAAACACTAATTAAGCTCTAAAACAAATTTATTTGATCTTCTCGGCAAAAGGAAATTTTTTAACTGGCATTAACTTTGTTTATGTAATCACATATAGAACTTAAAAATCTTTAATTAAAATGTTATGAAAGAAAAAGTAATAATTGTGATGGGGGCTTCCAGTGGAATAGGAGAAGCGACAGTAAAAAAACTTGCAGAAAAAGGTGCAAAGCTTGTTATAGCAGCGAGAAGAGAGGAAAGATTAAAAGCTATTAAGGATTCTTTACCGGGATCTGAAATCGAATACAAAGTAGCGGATGTTTCCAATTTTGATGAAGTAAAAGCTGTAGTTGATTTGGCTTTAGATAAATTTGGAAAAATTGATGTCATCTTTAATAATGCCGGAACAATGCCTTCCTCTTATCTTATAGATGGTAAGCGTGATGATTGGCATGATATGTTACATGTAAATGTATTGGGAGTTCTGAATGGAATTGCTGCAGTTCTTCCTTATTTTGTAAAACAAAAATCCGGTCACATAATTACCACTGATTCAGTGGCAGGGCATTATGTATACCCGGGATCAGTAGTTTATTGTGCAACAAAATCGGCTATACGTGCCATCATGGAGGGATTACGTCAGGAACAACGCGAAAATAACATTAAATCTTCCATGGTATCTCCGGGAGCAGTGCGTACAGACCTTTATCAAACCATGAAAGACGAATCATTAAAAGAAGGTCAGCTTAAAATGCAGAATACAGAAGGATACGGTGTATCTTCTGAAGATATTGCAAATGCTGTTGTTTATGCGATAGATACACCTGTAGATGTATCTATCAGTGAGATAATTGTACGTCCGACTAAACAATCTCTCTAAACAATAAATTGTAAAATAAAAATCTGATTTTTAAAAATAAATATTTATCCAATAAATGATTTATTTAAGTTAAATATTTATATAAATATTTTATATTTAGATTTAATTCTGAATATAAGAAATTAAAGTTAACATAATTTTTTTATTGTTAAATGTAATATATATAGTAGGTTTATATATGATATTTATAAAAATAAAATTGTTTTTTGGGTAAATATTTTTTTAATTTTAGTTAACCCTTATTCGTAAAGAAAGATATCTCCTATCAAAAAAATCAGATAATAAATAAACAAATTCTTATGAAAAATTCAAATCCTCCTAAAATCAGTGATTTTCCACAAGGAAACGAAAATATAGAATATGAACGTTTTTTTTTCGGAAAATCTTGGTTGAAACAACTTACATCTCTAAAAGAATTGAATGTACCTTTATTTAATGTAACTTTTGAGCCTAGTTGTAGAAATAATTGGCATACACATTCCGGTGGACAAATACTTATTGCTATAGGAGGCAAGGGATTATATCAAGAACGGGGTAAAAAAGCACAACTTATGATGCCGGGTGATATTATTGAAATTGCTCCAAATTTGGAGCACTGGCATGGGGCAGCGCCTCATGATTGGTTTTCTCATTTAGCAATTACCTGCAATCCTCAAAATAATCAAAATATTTGGATGGAACCGGTATCAAATGAAGATTATCAACAAGCATTTAACTCAACAAATAAATAAAAAGATAAATTTTTATCCAAAATAAACACATACATAAAATGGATTATATAAAATTAAACAATGGAATAGAAATGCCTATATTAGGCTTTGGAGTATATCAAATATCTCCCAAAGACTGTGTGAAAGCAGTATCAGAAGCAATAGAAGTTGGATACAGATCAATAGACACCGCACAAGCCTATTACAATGAAGAAGAAGTTGGAAAAGCAGTCAAAGCCAGCCATATTGATCGAGACAAATTTTTTATTACCACCAAAATATGGGTTTCAAATGCAGGCTATGATAGAGCTAAGAAATCGGTAGAAGAATCTTTAAAAAAACTTCAAATGGATTACGTAGACTTATTATTAATACATCAGCCATTTGGTGATTATTATGGTTCATATCGTGCCATGGAAGAAATTTATAAAGCAGGAAATGCCAAAGCTATTGGTGTAAGTAATTTTTATCCGGATCGTTTTGTGGACCTTGTTGAACATGTAGAAGTAAAACCTGCAGTAAACCAGGTGGAAACTCATATTTTCAATCAACAAAAAATTGCTCAGCAAATAATGCATGAATACGGTACCCAAATTGAATCATGGGGTCCATTTGCAGAAGGAAAAAATAATTTTTTTACCAACGAAACTTTAGTTTCTTTAAGTCATAAATACAATAAAACCACTGCGCAAATAGCACTTAGATTTTTAATACAGAAACAGGTTATTGTTATACCTAAATCTACTCATAAAGAACGCATGATTGAAAATTTTAACGTTTTTGACTTTAATATTTCAGAAGAAGATCTACATTCCTTAGAATCTTTGGACCAAGAAAAATCTTTATTCTTTTCACATAATGACCATGAGACCGTACGATTTATTTTAAATTACAAAAAGGAACATAATTTATTCTAATATTTAATGATCTTGCAAGTAAAATTTTAAGAAATAATTTATTCCTATGATTTAATAATCAATGTACGGATAGCTATACACAATAGGGGAGATATTTCTAATAAGTGTTTAGGCTAAACTTATTATCTTTAAAATAGTTCTTTTATTGTTTAATACCTAGAAAAATTACCTATGAAAACAATTTTCTTAACGTCGTACATAGCCGGAACCATTGAAAAGCTTGTCGAACTGCTTCAAAAAGAACAACGTGGAGTAAAAAATATTTTGTTTATTCCTACAGCTGGAAATGTTGAAGAATATACCGGATATATAGATGACGGAAAAAACGCCTTGCAGCAATATGGATTTGAACTTGATATGCTAGATATTGCCCATACCGATTTACAACAATGCCAAACATCTCTTTCAAATGCTCCAATAATTTGTATAAGCGGAGGTAACACATTTTATTTATTGCAGGAACTAAAAAGGAAAAAACTTGATCAGATATTGACTAAGATAATTACACAGGGGTGTTTTTATATTGGAGAGTCTGCAGGGGCAATAATTCTGGCAGCGGATATAGAATATAATAAAATTATGGATGATAGCAGTTTGGCTCCTGATTTGGAAAACTATACCGGACTAAATCTTATCGATTTCTATCCTTTACCTCATTATATTGAAGAACCATTTGTTGAATCAGTCCAGCAAATTTATACAAAGTATAAAGATAATTTAAAATTAGTGCCAATTAATAATCATCAGGCTATAATTGTTAATGACAATACGTATACAATAGTCTGAATAATTTATATATAGAAATATTTTTTGATAAACTTAATAAATAATGAAGAGATTATAGAATACAGTATATTCTATTTATCAAATAAAAAAACTTTTACATACAAAAATAAAATAGAGTGGGAAGAGTAATTTTTAACTTAAAACTTATTATATAATATAAATTAAAAAAAAAGCAATTAATATAAATTAAAAAAAGTAATTGATTTCATCAAATATTACCAAATTAATAAAAAATATAATCGTATGAATAGAATAGAAATTTGTAAAGATAATTTTAAGAAATTATTTAAAGGAGAAGCTCTCAATGGAAAAGGCAATGACCCGGAAATGATGGATATACTGCAAAAATTTATTTTTGGAGAAGTATTTACTATTGGAGATATAGATAAGAAAACACGTGAATTAATAACCTGTGTAGTTCTCACTTCCTTACAGCAATTGCCTCAATTGAAGTCACATGTAAATGCAGCTTTAACCATTGGGGTAACTCCAATAGAAATTAGAGAGGCTGTTTATCAATGCGTTCCAGTCATAGGATTTCCCAAAACACTAAATGCTTTAAGAGTAATAAATGAGGTTTTTACCGAATGTAACATACAATTGCCATTAGAAAGACAAGGCATGGTAATGGAAGACAATCGATATGACGAGGGATTAAAAATACAAGACCCTTTATATGGAAATCGCATTGAAAATCTAATGTCAAAGGTACCAGGAGGAATTGGAGAAAAAGTGGCTCAATTTCTAACAGAAGTTTATTTTGGAGATTTTTATACACGAAAAGGATTGAACTTACCTCTTCGTGAATTACTTAATTATTGTGTATTAACTTCTATGGGAGCAGAAGATCAATTGGTATCTCACTACTATGCAAATATAAAAATAGGTAATAGTAAGGAATTATTAGCTGCAGCCATAGTTCAAACTTTGCCTTATATAGGCTTTCCTTTAGCCTTAAAAGGATTGAAAATTATTATAGACTGTTCAGAGAAACCTTTAGAGTCTTAATTATTAACTTTAAAAAAATATTAGCTTAAAAAATAACATTTGTTATTGCAAAGTAATTTTTGAAAAAAATTTACTTTTATCTTATAATTATTAAAATCTACAACGTCGTACATAAAAATAATATCATGTATGGCAGTACATTTTATTACCATATCCTTCATATTATAAAAGCACATAAATTTCTTTTGATGTAATATATACCTTTAATCTATCATTAAAATATAGTACATTTGTTTACTAAATATGATAAAGAATAGGTTTTGGATTCTATTTTAACTTACTAACATAAATAGAAAGTCCATAGATATAATATTCCTTTTAATTAAAATTTTAAATTCAAATAATTTGGGATTTAAGAGAATATTAAAGTTTTTTTCTATTTTTTATTTATTTGTAAATTTATTGGATTATATATAAATGAGTAATTAATTCGTATAAATTTTAATTATAACTTTAAAATAATTAATTAAATAATAAAAATATTATGCTAAAAGCAGGTTTGGTTGGAGCCGGACATTTAGGCAAAATTCATTTGAAATTATTACAACAATCTGAAAAATATGATTTAATAGGTTTTTATGATAGCGATGAAGAAAATGGAAAAAAACTGGAAGAAGAATTCGGTTATAAGTTTTTTCAAAGCTTTGAAGAACTAATAAATCAAATTGATTTATTAGATATAGTAACTCCTACTTTTGCACATTTTGAATATGCCAAAAAAGCCATACAAGCTGGTAAACATTTTTTTATAGAAAAGCCTATTGCCAGATCTTTAGAAGAAGCTGATGAAATCATTCGTTTAGCCCAAGAATATAAAGTGCAGGGTCAAGTAGGACATGTTGAAAGATTTAACCCGGCCTTTACTGCGGCAAAACCTTACATTCAAAATCCAATGTTTTTGGAAATCCATCGCTTAGCAGAATTTAATCCTAGAGGAACCGATGTTCCGGTTGTCCTAGATTTAATGATTCATGATTTAGATATTGTGTTATCGTTGGTAAATTCAAAAGTAAAAGAAATACATGCCAGTGGGGTAGCAGTTGTCAGCAATACTCCCGATATTGCTAATGCTAGAATTGAATTTGAAAATGGGTGCGTAGCTAATGTAACTACCAGTAGAATTTCAATGAAGAATATGAGAAAAAGTAGATTTTTTCAAAAAGATGCTTACGTTTCCATAGATTTTCTGGAGAAAAAAGCGGAGATCATAAGAATTAAAGAAGTTCCGGAACAAGTGCAACCATTTGATATGATAATTGAAAATGCTGAGGGTGAGAAAAAACAAATTATTTTCCAATATCCCGATATTGAAAATAATAATTCCATATTAGACGAGCTGGATTCTTTAGCAGATTCCATTGAAAATAATAAGTCTATTAAAGTAACATTGATGCAAGGAAGAGAAGCTTTACGAGTAGCATTAGAAGTTATGAGACAAATTGAAAATAAAAAATAGAGTGGGAAACAAAGACTATTGTTTTATAATTAAAATGTAAATTATCATTGTATAAAAAAATAAATTCAATGAGCGAAGAAGTTGTAGATCAAGAAAACGATGAAATTCCAAAAGATAAAGCTCCGAATAATTATTTAGTATTTGCGATAATTTGTTCGATTGCTTGCTTTGCACCCGTAGGAATTTTTGCTTTGTTTTATTCGTTACGTGTAAATCAATATTGGGAACAAAAAATGTATTCAAAATCAAAGCGTTCTTCTGCTATTACTCGTTTACTTTGTATATGGACTATAATAGCAGGTATTATATTTTGGATGGGCATTTTATCAGGAGCAATCTATAATATTTTCGGACAGAAATCTCATAATTGATTTGTGATTTTTATATAGTGCATGATTTTTGATTATTATTTTATTTAATTTAATATAACTATGAGAACCGTTATGACTCGAAAGAATATAATTTTTGATAATATTTTATGGAATATTTCTTTTTTTGTGATTCTAGTCTTAAATATTGTGGCGTGTGGAGATAAAGCTACTTTGTCAGACGATGTCGCTCTTAATTCGATAGAAGAATATCTCAAATCCAATCCAATATATGAAACAGCAGATATAACCATCGGTGAAGTTAAGTTTAGCGTTAAAAAAGATAAAAAAAATATTAAAGCATATAAAGAATTAGAAGAAAAAGGGTATCTAATTTTAAATTTAGTAAAACAAAAAAAGAAATTTTTAAGTAAAGACAGTGTATTAACCTATGAAGCTAAATTGACAGATAAAGCTCGTCCATATGTCATTAAACAAAAAAAAGAAACCGTAACGTTGAAATCCTTAGAATATAAACTAGGAGACAAGGAGCAGACCAGATTTGAGTTAACTGGTAAACATTCAGCTAAAGCGGTGATAACTCTTAAAAAAGTAAATACAGATTTTTCAATACTAGGTTACGACAAAAACCCTAATACCAATTTTATAACTAAAACATTTAATTTAAGTTATAAAAAAAATAAAGGTTGGACGGTAACGAAAAGTAAATGATTTATTTTTTCCTTTGATATGTTAAAAAGCTAAAATCATAGGGTTGATTATCATCCTTACCATGAAATTCTTCAAAAATTTTATTCCATTTTGAAAAGTCGATTTTAGGAAAATACGTATCTGCATCCTTTACTTGCGTATGAACTAAAGTAAGTTCCAATATATCAACATAATCCAATGCTTGTTCATAAATAGTTCCTCCCCCTATAATGTAGGGATTTACATCATTTATATGAGCAGTTTCCATTGCTTCTGATAAAGAAGAAAGCAGAATTACGTTTTCCGGTACCTCATATTCGGGATTCGATGAGATCACTACATTTATACGATTAGGAAGAGGACGTCCTAGAGATTCGAAAGTTTTTCTTCCCATAATTATAGTATGATTTTGGGTTAGACTTTTAAATCTTTTTAAATCTTTTGATAAATGCCAAAGTAATTGATTGTCTTTTCCAATTGCATTATTTTCATCTATGGCTGCAATAATGGTCATGTTAATTGAAATTAAAAATAGATTTAAATATATAAAAAAAAGAGCAAAGTATAATTTTTGCTCTTTTTTTATTAAATTTTATAAATTACTTATTTCATTTTATCTAGCCCATCGGAAATGTATTTTACCTGATCTTTAAGACTTTGATTAGGAAATGAAGTAATGGAAGCCTGCTGCTTCATTTGTAATGACACTTGTATAATTTGAAGCATAAATTTACCAAATTCATAATTTTTAGCTTGAGGGTAAACTTTTACAAAAGCATCAACAATATTTTGTGTTTCAGTAGGATAGTTGCCTTGCATGATAGTTTTTAAACTTTCAATATAAGTATCTGCTTCTTCCTGAGATTCAGATGAAATTAATAATTCTAAAAAGCTCTTTGAAATAATTCCAAGTTTAGAATTATCTTTAGTATAAATTGCAGTTTTAGCAATGGCTGTTGACAAATCTTTACCTGGGTTTTTATCATCAATTTTACTTACTAATTCTGAGGCAGCATTCTTATCTACCTTTAAAATAGCTAGTATACAGGCAGCTTTAACACCATAGGAAGGACTATTGAAAGATTTTATAAATAAATTCTTATATTTTGTAGCATCTATTTTTCCTAATTGTTTAATGGCATTTGCCTGAACTAAAGTTTTAGAATCCGAAGTAGCAATCTTTTCTAAGACAGAAGCCGATTTTTGTTTTACGTTAGGATTGGTTTCATCTAATTTTGAAATAGCAAAAGATCGTAATCCTTCAAATTTATCAAAAGAAGCAGCTTTCAATAAAGTTTCCAATGCTCCCGTATGGGAAGTTTGAGCATCAGCTAATTTGCTAAGAGCCTCTTTTCTCGAACTGTATTCAATAGCATAATTATATTGACTTATATATTGCTCAATAGTTTTATCATCAGTTAATTCACAAAGCAATACTCGATCGGGGTTTACATTAACTAATTGAGGCTTGGTTTTATAAGGAAGTTCAAATGTATTCTTGTCAGTAGCTTTAGCCCAAACATGATGGCGGGTTGCTTTTCCGTTTTCATATATATCAATATCCAAAGGGAATTGAAATTTAAGATTTTGAATTTGAGTAAGAGTTACTGAAACTGTTTTTTGTAACTCATTATAATTATAGGCTACTTTTAATTTAGGATGCCCGTTTCCAAAAAACCATTGATTAAAAAACCAGTTAAGGTCTTTACCGCTCACTTCTTCCCAAGCGAGACGAAGCTGATGTGCTTCAGTTGCTTTATATTCATTATTTTTTAGATATACGCTCATACCGGAAAAAAATGCGTCATCTCCTAAATAGTTTCGCAACATGTGAAGTATCAATCCTCCCTTATTATAGCTTACAGCATCTAACATATCCTCTTTGTCTTTATACTGGAATCGTATGAGATCTTTTTCAAAATCTTCTCTACCATACATATATCCTTTACGTTCCTCATCTCTATGTTCTTCTGCATAGTCTTTACCATATTTATGTTCCAGCCATAAATATTCGGAATAATTGGCAAAAGATTCGTTAACAGGAAGATTGGACCAGCTTTCTGTAGTCGCGAGATCTCCAAACCAATGATGGAATAATTCATGGGCTATTACTGGTTCCCAAGTATTTTTATCAATAAGTTGACCGGGTTTTTGTAATGCACTTTCATCATGTAGCGTGCAGGTAGTATTTTCCATTGCCCCACTTATATAATCTCTTCCCACCATTTGACTGTATTTTTCCCAAGGATAAGGGTATTGTAAAATAGTTGAAAAATATTCGATCATTGAAGGAGTGTCTCCGAAAATTTGTTTGGCATAAGGCTCATATTCTTTGTCTACATAATAATCTACAGGAATATTTTTCCATTTGTCTTTTACTATGGAAAATTCTCCTATCCCCATAAAAAATAAATAAGGAGCATGTTTTTTATCAAATTTCCAGTAATCTGTGCGAGTACCATCGGAATTTTTGGTTTGAGTTTTTAAAACCCCGTTGGATAGAGTCACATATTTATCCGGAACAGTTATATATATTTCTTCTGAAGTTTTTTGATTGGGCTTATCTATAGTAGGAAACCAACAGCTGTTTGATTCGGTTTCTCCTTGAGTCCAAATTTGTGTAGGTTTTTCTTTATTTTCACCTCTAGGATTTATAAAATAAAGTCCCTTGGCATCATGAATGGCTTGACTGCCTTTTTGATTAATGGATCCCGGAATTGCAACATATTTAATATAAACTGTATACGTTTCATTTCTTTTATAGGTCTTGTCCAGAGCTATTTTTAATTTAGTGCCGCTGTAAGAATACTTTAAGGATTTATTACCCGTAAGAGAAACGGCGGAAATTTCCATTCCTTTTGCATCTAAAGTTAATGAATCGGTTGGATAAAAGTGAGGCTTTAAAGTTATCCAGGCTTCACCGAAGAGTTTTTCATTAGGGATATCAAACCCTACTTTTAATTTGGTGTGCACTAAATCATTAACCATGGTTGAAGAAGGATGATAATCTGAATAATCCTGAGCTTTCGTAAAATTAATGGCTAAAATAGAAACCAATAAAAGTATACTTTTTTTCATTAAAATTTATTTAAAATTAATTATATATAAAGAAAAATGTGTAGGAAATAATTTTAATTTTTTATTCTAAAAACGCATTTTTTCCATTCTGATTTTTTAAGAATATAAATATACGAGTATAAAAAATATCAGCTAATTTAATTAATTATCTTAATAAACAAAGTTAATAAAGTATTAATACTTAAAAATTGATTTTCCTAATTATAGGATCTTAGAATATATAAGAGTAAAAATTATAAGATGGGTTTTCTAAATATACTTAGAAATAAAAACGTCTTATACACTCATTTTTAATTTTTTTTAAGTAGAATTAAGATTTATAAAACTAATAGTAATTTAAAATATATATTCAATAAACTAAAAGTTTAATTCATATAAATTTAATTTTAGTAAAATAAGATTGCGTAATATCTTTAGTAATTTCAGAATAAATTTTATTTTGATTGTAATTTAACTCATGTCGTAAGGCTGAAGAATTCAGCTGAATATATAAAGTTTGGTCATCAATAAATATTCGTTGGGTATGATTGGCTATTATAGACCCCATTAAATTTCTCCATTTTTCTTCCATTTCAAGAATAAGCAGTTTTTCTTCCATACCTAATGCCTTAACCAAATTTTTAATGGCTGAATTGCATGTTTGTTCTTTTCTTCTTAAACTCATTAATGTTAAATTTTCAATTTTAAATAAATAAACTTTTACGCTTTATTCAATTTTTAATTTGATAAAATATATGGTCACTTTAAACAACAGTAAAAGGTATGTATTTCTTTAAATTTAACAATATTTTTTAATCAATCCAAGTTTTATTTCAAATAATTAACTATTTGCAGAAAGATTAAAGTTCGAAAATTCGATAATCGGAACTGATTTGCTGTACTATTTTTTCTGTTCTCTCTTTATGAGTGTCTGAAAGAAATATTTGACCGAATTCTTCTTCATGAGCTAATTTCACCAATTGCGCCACTCTGTGATCATCAAGTTTATCAAAAATATCATCCATCAAAAGGACAGGACTTTTTAACGAATATTCTTTAATAGTTTGAAGTTGAGCTAATTTTAAGGCTACTAAAAATGACTTCTGCTGACCTTGAGAACCGAATTTTTTAATGGGATATTGAAACAGCTTAAAAATCAAATCATCTTTATGAATTCCTCCTGTTGTATAAGCAGCTGCCCGGTCTTTGTTCAAATTCTCTTTTAAAAGACTACTCATATCTTTTTCTTCCAAATTTGATATATATTGAATGCTTACCTCTTCCTCTCCTTGCGAAAGGGAAGCATAAAACTTGCGAAATTTAGGAACATATGAACTTATGAATTCGTTGCGTATTCGATGTATTTTAGTTCCGTTTTCAATAAGTTCGGCATCATAAATCTCTAAGCTTATAGCATCGAAATACATATTGGCCAGAAATAATTTTAATAATGCATTTCTTTGTGCAAGAGCTTTTTGATATCTAAGAATTAGATGGAGATAATCGGGATTGATTTGGCTGATCATTCCATCCATAAACTTTCTTCTATATTCACTTCCCTCACTAATTAAGTTACGATCATAAGGGGAAATCATCACACAAGGATATTTCCCTATATGATCGGAAAGTTTATCGTATGTTTTTGAATTTCGTTTGATTATTTTTTTATGTCCTGATTGAACTTGTATCTTGATATTATCTTCATTATTTTCATCCGTAAAGTTTCCTTCAAGAGAAAAAAAATCTTCATGAAAACGAATATTGTTTTGATCTGAATAATTTAAATAACTCTTAGTTAAAGAAAGATAATGAATGGCATCCAAAATATTGGTTTTTCCAACACCGTTATTTCCTACAAAACAATTGATTTTCTCAGAAAAAGTAAAATTTTTTTCTGAAAAATTTTTGAAATTGAATAATCTAAGATTTTTTAGATACATGTATAAGTCTACCTTATTTTCGGATATTCAATTGGATTTACTTCATGCATAATTTCGTATATTTTTTCTATCACATCATCTACTGAAGGCTTTGAAAAATAATCTCCGTCTGATCCATAAGCCGGCCTATGATCCTTAGCCGTAATAGTTTTCGGAGCTGAATCTAAATATTGAAATCCATTCTGCTCTTCAAGTATTTTTTGCAAGATATAAGAGCTGGCTCCCCCTGATACATCTTCATCAGCTATTACCAAACGGTTTGTTTTTTTCAGGCTTTCAACTATTTCATGACTTAAATCAAATGGAATTAATGATTGAATATCAATGATTTCAATATCAATACCTAAAGCTTCTAATTCTTTAGCAGCTTCTGTAACAATTTTCCATGTAGCCCCATAAGTTACTACAGTTATATCTTTACCTTCTCGCGTAATATCAATTTTTCCTACCGGAGTGGTAAACTCTCCTAGATTGGAAGGTAGAGGTTCTTTTAATCGATAACCGTTTAAACATTCAATAAGTAAGCACGGTTCTTCCGACTGTATCATAGTGTTGTAAAATCCAGCCGCTTGTACAAAATTTCTTGGTACCAATATATATATCCCTCTCAAGTAATTAATAATTCCTCCCATAGGAGATCCAGAATGCCATATGCCTTCCAATCTGTGGCCTCGTGTACGGATAATCAAAGGTGCCTTTTGCTTTCCTTTGGTTCGGTAACTCAAAGAAGCCAAGTCATCGCTCATAGTTTGTATTCCATAAAGCACATAGTCCAAATATTGTATTTCAGCAATCGGCCGTAAGCCTCTCATGGCCATTCCCATTCCTTGACCTATTATGGTGCTTTCACGAATTCCGGTATCTGATATTTTTGTAGAGCCATATTTTTCTTGTAACCCCTCAAATCCTTGGTTGACATCACCAATTTTGCCAAGGTCTTCGCCAAAAGCAATAATTTCCGGATATTTTTCAAAAAGTTTATCAAAATTATCTCTTATAACAATCCTGCCATCCACCAGATCCGGATTTTCATTGAATATAGGGGGAACATATGGGACATGCACTGCAGAAAATTGTGTGTCTGTATATAATTTAGAATTATAATTTTCGCTTTCTTTATTAAAAACGATCGTATACCAATTTTGTAAATTAGTTTTAGCTTGCAAATCTTCTTCGCGCACTATGCGGAAAACTTTACGTATAAAATGGAAGATGTCTTTTTTGTAAGGAAGAGGAATTTGTAGGAAATTTTCCTTTTCTAAATTTATAAATGCTTTTTTTACGCTATTTTCAGCTAAATCTGTTATTAAAGATAAGGCATTGTTTTTAAGGACATCTATGTCAGAACGGAACTTATTCCATTCGTTTTTTTGATGTTCCTTAACCATTTGCTTAACTTCATCTTCTAAATGTGTTAATTCTTCCTCAGTGGCAACCTTTATTTTCTGATTATTGATCTGATCGTAAGTTTCATAATCAATAATCCATTCCCTGAATTTTTTAATACAGTCATATTCCTTTTCCCATTCTAGCCTTTCAGCAGATTTATATCTTTCATGAGAACCAGAGCTTGAGTGACCTTGAGGCTGAGTGAGCTCACAGACATGGATAATAACAGGTATATGTTTTTCTCTTGCGAATTTTTCAGCTTGTGCATAAGCTTCAATCAATTCCGGATAATCCCATCCGTGGGCTGTGATGATTTCACAACCTCTGGAATTTTCATCATGGGTACGTTTAAAGCCTTGTAAAAGTTCAGAAAAATCATCTTTTGCCCTTTGCTTAGAAGATTCTACAGAAATTCCATAGCCATCATCCCAAATGGAGAGAACCATAGGAATTTGTAAGGCGCAAGCAGCATTCAAGGCTTCCCAAAAATGTCCTTCGGAAGTGCTGGCATCTCCGATGGTTCCGAAAGCAATTTCATTTCCATGATGTGAAAATTGAATTTTATCTTCGAGTTCAGGACAATTTCTATAAATTTTTGAAGCATAAGCCAATCCGAATAATCGAGGTATTTGTCCGGCAGTAGGAGATAAGTCTGCGGCATTATTTTTTTGTTCCGTAAGAACTTTCCAATTGCCTTCATTATCTACTAAATGGGTAGCATAATGACAATTCATCATCCTTCCACCTGATTCCGGTTCTCTTTCTTCGTCTGTATCAGCATAAAGCTGAGCAAAATAATTTTCAACCGTAATTTCACCCACCGCAAAGGCTATTGTTTGATCACGATAATATCCGGAACGAAAATCTCCATTTTTGAAAACTTTTGCCATCGCAATTTGTGGAAGCTCTTTACCGTCTCCTAATATTGCAAATTTAGCCTTTCCAGAAAGAACTTCCTTTCTTGCTAACAAACTGCTATATCGACTGATTAAGCACAATCGATAATCGTTAAGCACTTCTTTTTTAAATTCTTGAAAGCTTAAACTAGCTTCTGATACAGTTGAATTTATTTCTTTAATCACGAACTATTTTTTAAAAAAAAACAAAGTTACAGATTTTATTCTAACTTAAGCTTTCGAACAATAGTTATATAGGTAAAATTTTTTTTGAAAAAAATACTCATAATTTTTATTATATTTATTTTACAAGCTGAAGAATTAATTTATTGGGAAATTAAAAAATTAAGTCAAAAATTATATAGTTAAATTAAGTCTGTTAACCATTATAATTAATAAAATAATAGATAATAGTATTCATTGATGGAGTTAACGTAGATTAGTTATAATATTCAACCAAATAAAAATATAAATTTTTGTATAGCAGAACTTACAGAGTCTTTGATTATATGCCAGAAAAGAAAGGTAAATAAAATAATTTTAAATTAAATCAGGCTAATTTTAAAGATATTAATTTTCACTTATTTGAACGTTTTTTTGAAAGGGAGTAACCAAGAAATATAAATGGGAAGCTATGAAACCAATCCAAAAAAGATACCCTCCTAGATGAAAACGTTCTTTCATAATTTTATGTTCGTAAACAGTTGAAAAATCATGATAGGTGTAGGCTAAACCTAAACAACTTAGAAGTAAAAATAAAAAAAAGATAAGTCTGGATACGGATAAGTGACATAAACGTTTAACCATATATTGCAATAAAATAAAAAATAATTGTAAAGCAAAAATTATCAAAGCTGTTTTCCACCATACTTTTAAAATCTTATATTCTCCGCGAAACAAATTGATTCCCATACGTCCTATCCAAGACATTTTAGAAAGTAATAATCCGATAGATATGGAAAGTACTAACTCGAAAAGTACTAATAGGGATAATCTTTTCATAATATTTGATTATGGCAATAGGCTTATTTCACTATATGTGGTAAAAATAAAAATAAACTATGAAATGAATAAATTTTTCGATAAAATAATTAATCTTTCCAAGCAATACCTTGTCTAATTAAGATAAGCAAATAGAAGCAAATTTGTGAACAAAAAATCAAAAAAAAATAGCGCTTAATAAATAAAAAAAACACTTGGAATCAATTAATAAAAACATATATATTTGAAGCCATTTTACTTATAAATATGGGCACTATGAGAAATTAGGTTAGGATATTCGATAAAGTTCAATGAAACGAATGTATACTGAATTAAATTTAATAATTAGTTAAGAAAAATTATAGAGAAGTGCTTTATGATAAAAAAATATTAATTTAAAAATTAAAATGATGAAAACAGTAAGAAAAATTTTAACAGGAATTTTGTTAGGAAGTATTTTAGTTTCATTTACAAAATTTCCTTTAGATTCATCCCCTAAAGAGAAGGAAAATGATCCCGGAAAAGAATTAGCAAATTTTCCGGAGGCAAGTACTGGTATGGTCAGACATGTAATTCTTTTAGATAAAAAAACAAATGAAAATTTATATAAAGTAGAAATTATCCCGGGAAAAGTAATGAAAGTAGATTGTAACAAACATACTTTAATGGGAAAAACAGAGGAAAAAGAATTAGAAGGATGGGGATATACCTATTTTGAATTTTCTTCAGATGGAGAAACCCTTTCAACACGTATGGCATGTCCAAATTCAAATGATGTTGAAAAATTTGTTTCTTCACAATCTACAAATGTCAGCTACAATAGTAAATTACCAATCGTTATTTATGCACCTAAAGGGTATACCATTAAATATAGAATTTGGGAAGCAAGTAAGGAAAAAAATGCCTCAGAAAAATAATTAAGATAAAAAAAGGATTTCTTTTTAGTTAATTCAAAAAAGAATCCTTTTTTACTTTGAAAAAAATATTATAATTTAAGATAAAACCAGCAATTTATAGATTATAAAATTAAATGTAACTACATACAGTTTTATTACATGGGGTTAGAATATCCTTTCTATTTGAATATAAAAATGCCTAGTATTATCGGAAACATTATCTGGTGTATCATTGTTGTCAACTATTACAAAATAAAAAATTCTATACCATTTTTTATCAACGACTAGTTGTACCATAATTACTTCCAAATCGTTGCTAGTACCTACAATACCTGCTGTTGGTGGTGCCGATAAGGATTGATTTTTTCCGACATTTCCATACACACCATCATCTAAATCTGCATAATTATTTGGAGCTATTACTATATTTGAACCTGAAGTAATGGTTGCACTGGCTAAAGTCGAATACCAAACTTTGACAGGAGATGATGATATATTTACTAGCCGAGGATTATAAGTAACAGTACCAGAAGCTCTATTAGCATTGTCTAATAAATATATATCCAGCCTTATCTTTCCATCAAGGACTGGTAAATTATTAATATATTTACTTAAAAAATAGTCTGGCAAATTGTTATGACTTCCCCAATAACCAGTAGGATCTCCTATACTTGGATCAATATTTGGGCTAATATAAGCTATTTTTTCACCCACCGCTAAATCGTCTCCCATACCCACTTTTGCACTACAATTTTGTCCACCAATTTTAATTTCAAAAGTGGTGGTATTAGGACTGGAACTTGTTGGCGTACCTGTAATATTATACTGTATAACACCACTTCCTTTATTCAAATGTCCTGGATCAAGAGTGGCTGTTAAGCCATTTATCGGGCCTATTTTTTGTGCTCCGTATATACCTTGGTTTCCTCCTGTATAAGGTACTGTCATAATACCGTTATAAGGAACATTTAAAGTATATGTTCTCGGATTAATCAACACGGAATTACACGTAATACTTTCTACACTTGCTGAAATCAGTGGACGTGAATCTAATGTAACCCATTGATTTCCTATCCAAACTGTATAACCAGTATAAGGAAAGCTATCATTTGCTCCATCATTATAAACTAATAAGCCCTTAGCCGGTTTAGGAATAGTTGTGCTATCAGTAAATGATGTTAAGGAAACACGAGGGCCTAACAAACCTTTTTTACTTCCGGATTTTAAATTGTCAACATTTATTTCAAAAATTGAAGAAGAATCTGGGGTATTGGTTCCTATACCTACACTTCCATTATTAGTAATTACAAAATCATTGGTTTGCTGAGCAGGAGTAGGGTCACCCACTTTCGGATTATCCTTGGCTCCATCTACATGGAAGATAGCTTTGGGGTTATCTGTATTTACGCCAACTTGGCTATATACGGATAAAGGAATTAATAGCATTCCTAAAAAAATAAATTTAGTTTTCATACATTGAAGTTATTTATTAAAAGGTTGTTTAATGTTAAAATTTGTCAACGAGATAAATTATTTTAAGGTTTTTATTTTAGTTTTTAAGTGTTTCGATAAAATATTACATATTTTTAGTGTTAATTGCATTATAATAATATTTGACTCAAATTTAATTATTTATTTTTAAAATAAAATAATATATCCACTTTATTATGCTGTTTATTTTTAATAAAATATTAATTTTTTTTTTTTTTATTATATTATTTTTTTGAGTTATACCAAGAAATATTTAATAAATCCTTTACAGATATGGCTTTCGTATTTTAAAGAGGAAATAAAAAAAGAAAGGTTATAATTTCTAATAAAGTAAAGAAATCATTTAAAATTATTATAAGATAAGTTAAAAAATGAATATACAATAGGCAAATTCAAACTTTAATTTTAAATTGCTTAGGTATAAATATTTATAAGCCTGAAGAATATGTTATTAAATTAAGAATTTAGGAAGTATGTAAAGGAGAAATTGCTTTCCATACACTAATTAATATAAAAAAGGATTCCTTTTTAGTTAATTTAAAAAAGAATCCTTTTTGCTTTAAAATTATACTACACTATACTAAAACCTTACAACTTGATTGATCAGACAATCAAATGTAAATCTATGCCTATTGTTATAGTTTATTAATATACTCTGTGAATTGTGATATAAAATTTCCTGGTATTATCGGAATCATCATAAGGCGTGTCTTTATAGTCAACTACCGAAAAAAAAGTAAGCTTATACCATTTTTCATTGATAACAAGATCTACCATTATATTTTCTTGATCACCAACTACACCATCGAAGTTATATATGGGAGACGGTTGATTAGATCCTTTATTTGCATATAAGCCTTCACTAAATGATGCAAAGCCGCCGGGTGCTAATATTACATTTGCGCCTGAAAGATTTGTATTAGAAGCTGTAGAGGAGTACCAAATTTTAACTGGGTTTAGTGTAATATTTATAACACGAGGATTAAAAGTAATTGTTCTAGACTCATTATTTGCATTGTCCGTCATATATATATCCACTCTTAATTTACCATCTAAAATGGGTAAAGTTTTATCAAAGTTACTTAAATAATTACTTACGTTATAACCTTTGGCAGAGTCCTTAACTGCCACTATACTTGGGTTTATATTTTTGGTAACGTAAGATTTATACTGACCAACACCTACATCACTTCCTGAACCGACAGTTGTACTACAATTAACACCACCTAATTTAAAAGTAACATAAGTAGCGGATTGTGTTATTGCCGTACCCTTAAAAGAATAATATACTTCACCATCTCCTTTTTCGAAATGTCCTGGTTTAAGAGTTGCCGTAAACCCATTAAATGGTCCAATTTTTTGAGCTCCATATACACCTTGGTTTCCTCGCGTATAAGGTACTGTCATTATACCCTCATAAGCAGTACCTGGTGTAAATGTACTTGGGGTAATATAAACGGAATTACAAGAAATATCTTCTACCTTACCGGGAATAAGCGGGCGAGCATCTAACGTTTCCCATTGATCTCCTACCCATACAGCATATCCGCTATAAGGGAAGTTAGTATTTTCTCCGGTATTATAGACCAATAAACCCTTGGTCGGGTTAGGAACAGTTTTGTCATCAGTAAATGACGTTAAGGAAACACGAGGGCCTAAAAACCCTTTTTTATTATCGGAATTTAAATTGTCAACATTTATTTCAAACATTGAAGAAGGATCGGGGGTATTGGTTCCTATACCTACACTTCCACTGCTAGTAATAACAAAATCATTAGCTTGTTGGGCAGGAGTGGGGTCAGTTGCATTTGGATTATCCTTAGCTCCATCTACATGGAAGATAGCTTTGGGGTTATCTGTATTTACGCCAACTTGGCTATATACGGATAAAGGAATTAATAGCATTCCTAAAAAAATAAATTTAGCTTTCATACATTGAACTTATTTATTAAAAGATTGTCTAGTGTTGAAATTTTCAACGAGATAAATAATATTAAGGTTTTAAATAGTTTTTAAGTGTTAAGATTAAATTTTACATATTTTAGTGTTAAAATTGTTTTAATAGTATTTAATACAAATTTAACTATTTATTTTTAAAAATAAGGTAATATATTTATTGATTATGTAATTTTTTTTCAATAAATGTTCATTTTTTTTATTTTATTGAGTTGTTTATATTTGGTATTTTGATAGAGAATTCTAGTAAATCCTTTACGAATGTGACTCACCAATTTTCTATAAATTAATTGAAAAAGAAAGGGTTTATTTACACTTATAATTTTAAAGCATTATAAGATTAAGTGAGAAAGTCATTTCTTTTGAAATTTAAATTACAATTTATAATTATATTTTTTATAAAGTGTAATAATGAATATTTAAAAGCTAAGATAATTTGAAGTACTTAATTTGTAAATTCAGTTTTCTTATAATCTATTTCTATTTTTGCATTAACTAATATAAATATAACCTAGCTCAAATCGTCCTTTAATATATAAGCAATAATTTCGTTTTAAGATAAAAATACCACTCTTTTAATACGTAAATACGGTTTATTATTCGTTTTTATTTTCATAATAAACATAACGTTTGCACAAATAGCAGAAGTTGTATGTTTATCTCAATTGAAAGTATAACCTTCGTTTCTTAGATGAAATTTACAATTATTAGCCGAAAAAATGAATATCGATGTAGCCGGAGCATCATTTGTGTAAGCCTAATTATGGAATAATTCCATCTTTTCCTGGGCCATGGAAATATATGGAGTACACAACCCTAGAGAGGACAAAAGTAAATTCGGGTACTCTTTTGAAAATGTGCTAAAAACACAGAGTTTACCATGGAGCTCAGTCAATCGGTAAAAAGACAAGAAAAATAGGTAATAGATAGAAAATAAATTTTTTAAAGAAATAACGATACAGGAATTTGAAGAAATCTTACGAAGCAAAAGATCATTGCAAGAAATTATATATCCGGTCTTATTAAAAAATACACAATTATCAGTATAAAAGAATTTCAAAGCTGGTTTTAGCTCATAAAAATATAGCTGAAAAAAGCCTTATATGCAATTAGGTGATTGCAAATTGAACTAAATGAAAAAAATATGAAGTAAAAAAATTAATAAATAATAAGAATGGTATAAAAATTTTATTAAAAATTCCAGCTGTAAGTAGAGTTGAAATGATGGAAGAGACTAATGAAATTAGAAATATACTATTACTAAAAATTTTGAAAAAGGCTTTAGAAAGAAGACCCGATATTAATATTACTAATTGGCAAATCGATAATTTTTATAAAAACTATATTTACCAAAAAATCACAAAAATTATCGGGTCTTAGATTTCCGTAAGTTTTAAACAAATTTAAAGTTCTATAAGAAAATCTTATGGGATTTGGAGTAAGTTTTATTGATCTTTTTTTACGAAAATCAAGAAAATATAAATTCCTCTGTTCACAATAATGATTATTAACTATTGTAGTCTTTCAACATATATATTAATCCTCCAAAAGTCATCATCCAATGTGTCGGTATTATTATTGTCTACAAATGCAAAATAAGATATTCGATACCATTTTTCATCCAATTCAACGTCTACTGTCAGCCCTTCAGTATCTGTGAAGTCCGGTGAAAAATTAATTACACCTCCATTCTGTGTGTACATGTTTCTTCCAAGGTTAGCCCATATACCGTCATCAAGATTAGCCCAAGCCTTTGGCGCCAAGACTAAATTTCCAGCAGATTTAAAAGTAGCACTTGCTCGAGCTGCAAACCAAAATTTTACTGGTTTATCTGTTATATTTACTAGTCTAGGATTGTAAGTAGTATTACCTGCACTTACATTTGCAGGGCTAAATAGATATGCATCCACTCTTAATTTATTTCCTATAACAGGCAATTTATTATCATAATAACTTAAAAAATATATAGGATTGTAATTATTAGCGCTTCCACCAGATTCTCCAATTGATGCTTTTAATCTATTAGTAGAATAATAAATTTTTTCACCTATAGCGAGACCTTCTCCTGATCCAATATTTGCATCACATCCTTGGTTACCCATTGATATTTTAAAGTTGGTAACAACTGGACTCGTAACCGTTGGTGTTCCTTTGATTAAATAACGTAAAACACCACTCCCAATATTTAATTGCCCACTCTCGAGAGTAGCTGTTAAACCGTTAACTGGACCAAGAGTCTGGGCGTTATAGATGCCTCCGTTCCCTCCTGTATAAGGCACTGTCATAGTCCCTGTAAAAGCTGTTCCCGATTTGTATAATTTAGGATTTAAAGTAACAGAGTTACAAATAAACTTATCTATAGATGCTGGAGAAAGGGTACGTCCTTCTAATGATTTCCACTGAGAACCTTGCCAATATATATATCCATTATATGGGAAGTTAGGATTATCTCCCAAATTATAAACTAATAAGCCCTTAGCCGGTTTAGGAATAGTTGTGCTATCAGTAAATGATGTTAAGGAAACACGAGGGCCTAACAAACCTTTTTTACTTCCGGATTTTAAATTGTCAACATTTATTTCAAAAATTGAAGAAGAATCTGGGGTATTGGTTCCTATACCTACACTTCCATTATTAGTAATTACAAAATCATTGGTTTGCTGAGCAGGAGTAGGGTCACCCACTTTCGGATTATCCTTGGCTCCATCTACATGGAAGATAGCTTTGGGGTTATCTGTATTTACGCCAACTTGGCTATATACGGATAAAGGAATTAATAGCATTCCTAAAAAAATAAATTTAGTTTTCATACATTGAGATTATTTATTAAAAGATTATTAATGTAAAAGTGTTTTAAGGATATAAATAATTTTAAGGTTTTTATTTTAGTTTTTAAGTGTTTAAATAAAATTATGCATATAATAATATTAGTGTTAATTGAATTATAATAATAATTATTTCAAATTTAATTATTTATTTTGAAAATAAATTAATATATTTATAAATTATGTGATTTTTTTTTATAAATGTTAAATTTTTTTTATTTTATTAAAACAATATATTTAAGATTTAAATGAAGAATTTTAGTAAATTCTTTATGAATGAGACTTATCTATTTTATAGATAAATTAAAAAAACTTATAGGCTCTTGTATAAAAAAAATAATTAAAAATCATTATAGAATTAAGGTAGAGAGTCAATTTTTTTGAAATTTAATTACAATTTATAATTATTGTTTTTTTATAAAGTACAACATTGAATATTTAAAATCTAAGATAATTCGGAGTACTTAATTTATAAATTCATTTTTTTTCTAATCTATTTCTAATCTTGTATTAACGTAAATATAACCTGGGTCAAATCGTCCTTTAATATATAAGAAATAATTTTGTTTTGAAGACAAAAATAACACTCTTATAATGCGTAAATACGGTTTATTATTCGTCTGCATTTTCATAACAAGCATAACATTTGCACAAACAGCAGAAGTTATACGTTTGACCCAATCGCAGGCAGAAGCCTTGTTTCTTAGGCAAAATTTACAATTATTAGCCGAAAAAATGAACATCGATGCAGCCGAGGCATCCATTGTACAGGCAAAATTATGGGATAATCCTAACTTTTCCTTAGGCGATGTAAATTTATGGAGCACTAAATCTCAGCGAGAACAAGAGCAAATTCCGGCACTTTTCGGAAAATTTGCTAAAAATACAGAATTTACCATGGAGCTCAGCCAACTGGTAAAAACGGCAAGAAAAAGAGGTAAATTGATAAATAGGGAAAAGGTTTCAAAAGAAATAGCTGTGCAGGAATTTGAAGAAACCCTACGAGGCTTAAAACTAGAAGTTAGAAAATCACTCCAAGAGATCCTATATTTACAGTCTTATCAAAAAATACTCAGTCATCAGCAAGAGGCCCTTTCAAGGCTGGTTGCTGCCTATAAAAATCAAGTAGCTCAAGGGAATATAGCCAAAAAAGACCTTATACGCCTCCAGTCATCACAACTCGAACTAAATGGAGAAATCTATGATGTAAAAAACAATTTCAATGAACAACAGAAAATTATAAAAAGTTTGTTGAATATTCCACCCGTTAATACAGTTGAAATAATAGAGGAAAACAATGAAGTTAAAAATCCGGATGATATATTATTACCAAAAATTTTAGAAGAAGCATCAGAAAGCAGACCCGATATAAAAATAGCTAATTTGCAGATCGATTACTTTGACAAAGATCTCATATACGAAAAATCACAAAAAGTACCGGATCTTACCTTTGCTGTAAACTACGACCGCATCAGCGCACCCTGGAAAGATTTTATAGGGTTCGGAGTAAGCTTTGATCTTCCTTTTCTAAACAGAAATCAAGGAAATATAAAAATAGCCCAGGTAAACAAAGAACAAAGTAAATATCAAGCCCAACAAGTAGTAAATACAGCACAGCAAGAAATTTCGGAAGCCTATAATAACTATTCCGCAACCTATCATTTATTTAAAGATATTCAAAAAGAAAATATTTCCGATGATTTAGACTCAATGCTTGATGCCTATACCAGAAATCTAATGAGCAGAAATATAAGTATGCTCGAATTTATAGACTTCATTGAAGCATATAAAACCAATAAAGAAACCCTACTAAATACACGCAAAAATCTATATACACAATTTGAAGAATTACAATATACCGTTGGAAAAGAAATAAGATAAATCCCATGAAAAAAAATATTTACCTACTTTCAAGTCTGGCACTTGCGTTATCCTGCACCGGTGTCAAAGATAAAGACACAAAAGTTCAGGATAATCCGGCAATAAATCAGTCTTTCTTAAAGCATGTAAAGACGATAAAAGCAGAATTAAAGCCACAAGAAGAAGAACTTACGCTTACAGGAAAAGTAGAATACGATCCGGATAAGATTGTAAACTATGTACCCCTGATAAATGGAGTAGTAACAAAAACATATTTTTCATTGGGAGATCAGGTAAAACGCGGACAAGTTTTGGCAAATGTCAAAAGTTTGGAAGTTAACTCATTACATTCCGAAAAATCTAGTTTGCAATCTGAGTTGGAAGTTGCAAGAAGAGAATTGAAAAGCGCTGAATCCATGTATAAAGACAATATGTTGTCAGAAAGTGAATTAGTAGAAGCAAGAGGAAAAGTAAAACAAGCGGAAGCGGCCTTAGGAAGAGTTCACACAGATATGTCCGTTATAGGCTCTAACAGTAGTGGAGCTTCTTCAATCCTTTCTCCGATGAGCGGATATATAATCAGCAAAAATATTACCTCAGGAAGCACTATTTCCCCCGACGCAGAGCCAATATTTACAGTTGCGGACCTTAGTAAAGTATGGGTAATCGCCAATGTATATGCAAGTAATTTACAATTTGTGAAAGTAGGAATGCCGGTAGAAATGACCTCTTTGTCTTATCCGGGAGAAGTGTTTCAGGGAACCATACAATCCGTATCCCAAGTTTTCGATACCGAAGAAAAAGTATTGAAAGCTCGAATTATCATGGAAAATTCAGATTTAAAATTTAAGCCCGAAATGTCCATGACTATAAAGCTAAAAAACAATACCGAAAATATGAAAGTTTCCATACCAATAAGCGCTATTATTTTCGATGATGATAAATACTACGTTATTGTAGAAGAATCCAAAGAAAATTTCAAAGTAAAAGAAGTGCAGCTTCAAGGTCACAATGAAGAAACGGCCTATATATTATCTGGGCTTTCCGAAGGGGAAAATGTGGTGGTAAAAAATCAATTACTCATTTATTCAGGTTTAAAAAACAAATAACAAAACATGCATAAGTTTGTTGAAAAATGTATAGCTTTTTCATTAAGGAATCACCTATTGATACTATTTCTTAGTGTAATACTTTTTATAGCGGGAATAGTATGCTACATAAACACACCTATTGAAGCATATCCCGATGTTACCAACACAAGGGTAAGAATCATAACTCAATGGCCCGGAAGAAGTGCCGAAGAAATTGAAAAGTTCGTAACGCTTCCCATAATGAGGGAAATGAATACCATTCCTAAAAAGACTGATGTACGATCTACCTCACTTTTCGGCTTATCGGTGGTTACTGTTATTTTTGAGGATGGAGTAGACGATTTTTTTGCCCAACAATATGCCTCAAACCGTATGCAGGACCTGAACCTACCCGAAGGCGCAGATCCTTCTATAGAACCGCCTTCCGGCGCTACCGGGGAAATCTACCGATACACCCTTAAAAGCGATTTGCCGGTTCGTGAAGTTTCCGCACTCAATGAATGGGTCGTAGAACGAGAGCTATTATCGGTTCCTGGGGTTGCCAGTATTGTAAGTTTTGGAGGAGAAGAAAAATGCTATGAAATAAAAGTTAATCCTACAGAGTTGTCAAATTACGGACTTTCTCCTTTAGAAGTCTATGAAGCAATTTCCAAGAGCAATATAAATGTGGGAGGAGATGTTATCCAGAAAGGGAGCCAGGCTTACGTGGTGCGAGGCGTTGGGTTATTGGATAACATTAAGGATATTGAAAATATATTGATTGAGGTAAAAGGAAGCACTCCGATACGAGTAAAACAAGTGGCAACAGTTTCTGTTTCGTCAAAACCACGATTAGGACAAGTAGGTTTTGATGATCGAGACGATGTGGTTCAGGGAATCGTAGTGATGCTAAGAGGACAGAATCCCGGAGATGTTATCAAAAATTTGAAAGTAAAAATTGCAGATTTAAATGATCGAATTTTACCCGAAAATGTAAAAATAGAACCTTTTTTGGATCGTACCACCTTAGTCGATGCAACGGTACATACCGTTATGAAAAACTTAATTGAAGGAATAACGTTGGTATCCATAGTTGTATTTATTTTCTTATTCAATTGGAGAACAACAGTAATTGTAGCAACTGTAATTCCGTTATCTTTTTTATTTGCCATTATTATGCTTCGCATACAGGGGCTACCGGCCAATCTTATCTCTATGGGAGCACTCGATTTCGGATTGTTATTAGAAGGTACCTTGGTTATCGTGGAAATTATATTTGTCTCGATGGTAAAACGGACAGAAGAGCTGGGAGGAGAGCGTTTCATAAAAACTTCGAAAGGAGGTCTCATTAAAAAAAGCGCCGGGGGAGTTGCTTCTCACATATTCTTTGCACAAGTGATTTTAGTAGTTGCCTTGTTTCCAATCTTTTCATTTCAGAAAGTGGAAGGAAAGATGTTTTCACCCTTAGCCTTCACATTAGGATATGCCTTATTAGGCTCGCTAATTTTATCTTTGACCTACGTACCGGTAATGTGTAAGGTATTACTTACAAAACCGGTTAAAGAAAAAACGAATCTGATTAGTAAGACCTTCTCTTCAGGACTATATAAAATTTATGAATTTGCCTCTCGTCACCGCAAAGGAAGCATTATTGCATTTTGCATACTACTCCTCTTATGTGTTATCCGATTTAGCTTTTGGGGGACAGAATTTATCCCAAGTATGAATGAAGGCGCTATTTACATACGAGCAACTCTGCCCAACAGCATTAATCTTGACGAATCTGTGAAAATTACTAAACAGATGAAGAAGAAGTTGAGAAGCTTCGATGAAGTACAATTTGTATTATCGCAAACAGGACGTCCCAATGACGGTACAGACCCTACCGGATTTTTTAATATAGAATTCCATGCACAACTAAAGCCTGAAAATCAATGGAAAAAGAAAATAAAGAAAGAGGAACTAATCCGAGAGATGAAAGATTCCTTAGATATTTATCCCGGTACGGTTTTCGGATTTAGTCAGCCGATTCAAGATAATGTAGAAGAATACGTAGCGGGAGTAAAAAGTTCACTCGTAATTAAAATATATGGAGATGATCTCCAAAATCTAGAACAAATTGCAGATAAGGCGGCCTCCGTCATTGAAAAAGTGAAAGGAGTTGAAGACGTAAACGTATTTAGGAGCATCGGATTACCCGAATTGCAAATACGATTGTCTGAAGATCGCATGGCACGTTATGCAGTTTCAATGGGTGACGCTCAGGCAGTGGTAGAAATGGCTATCGGAGGAAAAGCAGCAACCCAATTTTACGAAGGAGAAAAAATATTTGATGTAAGAGTTAGATTTCAAAAGGAATACAGAGATAACGAAGACAAGATCGGAGAAATTTTAATTCCGACGATGGACGGAAAACATGTGCCTTTAAAAGAAATTGCTGATATAAAATTTGTAACCGGTCCCACCTTTATTTACAGAGATGGAAGCAGCAGATATATAGGAGTTGGATTTAGTGTTCGCGATCGTGATTTAGGATCTACGATCAAAGAAGCGCAAGAAAAAGTAAATCAAGTGGTTAAGTTAGGTCGCGGTAATCGTATGGTTTGGGCAGGAGAGTTTGAAAGCCAACAAAGAGCGACTCAACGATTGATGATTATAGTTCCTTGCGCATTAATATTGATATTATTCTTGCTTTATATGAATTTCAGAACCATCAAAGATACTTTGATTGCTGCCAGTGCAATGCCTTATGCTTTTATCGGAGGATTTATTTCCCTTTGGCTGACCGGTACTATTTTTGGTATTTCAGCAGGAATAGGCTTTATTATATTATTTGGAATTACTGCCATTGACAGTATTTTGCTAATAGCCCTAATGAAGAAAAAGATGAATACGACGGGAAATTTAAGACTGGCTATAGACAGTGCCGTAAAAAGCAGAATACGTCCCGTATTGATGATTGCCCTTATGGGTTCCATGGGATTGCTACCTGCAGCCATGTCCAATGGAATGGGTTCAGAAGTACAAAAGCCATTGGCAATTATGATTGTTGGAGGTATTATAATATGTATGCTTTTATCTTTTACTATTTTACCACAAATTTTTTACTTTGCTTACAGAAAGAAGCGAAGAATTAAATCATAAAATAGTAACTTTAAGAAGCAAAAAATTAAAATATGGAGTTGTTATTGATTGAAGATAATAAGAAGATCAGTGAGTTTATGGTCAAAGGGCTGGAAGAAAGCGGCTTTTCGGTAACATTGGTAGAAAATGGAGTTGATGCCAGAAGACGTTTACACGAACCCGGTTGGAATATTATCTTGTTGGATATTATGTTGCCAGATATTGACGGAATGGAATTATTACAATATATTCGATATAAAAAAATAACTACTCCTGTTTTAGTGATTAGCGCATTGGGAGATCCCGATGATAAAGTTAAAGCATTAAGTTATGGAGCCGATGATTATCTAACCAAGCCTTTCCATTTTAAAGAATTAGTAGCACGAATCTATGCCTTGGACAGAAGACGTAAAATAAATTATGATTTATCTAAGGACATTCTGGTATGTGGAGATTTAAAAATGTATTTGGATGAGCATAAAATTTTAAAAGGAGACAAAGAGATCATCCTTACCATTCTCGAATTCAAGTTGCTCAAATTCCTGATGGAAAACAAAAATAAAGTAGTCACTCGCACTCAAATTCTCACCAGCGTTTGGGGAATTAACCATGATATAAACACAAATATAGTAGATGTGTATATTTCCTATTTGCGAAATAAAATTGACGGAGAGGACGAAAAAGATAAAATCATAGAGACCATTAAAGGAAGAGGATACCGTATTAAATCTTTATAAAATCATCAATGAAAATACAAACACGACTAAGCCTACTCAGTTCCGGTTTTTGGGGAATCGTTTTTATCGTGGTTGCTCTCCTTATTTTCGGATTTTACAAAAGAAGCATTGAAAATTCCGTATACAGGAATCTGGAAAAAACTGCTCAAATTATCGGATATTACTTTTTTGAAGAAGACGAAATAAGTGTTAATGAATTTCAGAAAATAAAAAAGCAATACGAAAAAATTAATAATCCGTATTTTGAAATTTATGACGATCAGAACCATCTAAAATACGGAACCGTTCGCGATATATCTGAAAGTCTAATCGATGAAATACGATCCAAAAAAAGACTCACCTTTTCCACCCCAAATTTTTTATGCTACGGGATGTATTATAATGATAACGAAGGAAATTTTGTTATCATCGTTAAAGAGAATAAACATGATGTGTATCAATACATTAATCCCCTAATTGGAATTTTGGTCTCCGCCTTCATCTTAGGATTATTAGTTACCGTTTTATTAAATCGATGGATTGCCCACATAGCCTATCGACCGATACGGGAAGCTATAAATCAGGTAAAGAGTATGTCTCCCGGAGAAAACATGGAATTAAAAACAAGCGGTAAATATGTTAAAGACGAATTGCATGACCTTACCGATACCTTTAACAAACTGCTCAGAAAAATATCCGATTCAATCAAAATACAACAAAATTTTGTCAGCTATGTTTCTCATGAGTTTAAAACACCATTGGCTGCCATACAAGGAAATTTGGAGGTATTTTCCATGAAAAATCGTACCCCCGAAGAATACCATAAGCTCACGCAAATACTGATGGAAGAAATACATCAGCTACAAGAAATACTAGATATTTTACTCATCGTATCTGATTTGCGTAAGAATACGGATATTTCAGAACAAATACGCATAGACGAACTTATTTTTGAAATTATAAAACGTGTTTCCGATAAATACCCCGATTGTAGCGATCTTATAGATTATACCTTAGATATAACCACCGAGCATGTAGAACTTCTTTTCATAAACATTGATAAAACACAGTTATTTATAGCATTGTTTAACTTAATCGAAAATGCGGTTAAATTTTCCCAAAGAAAATTAGTACACATTAAGCTCTACAAAAGAGACCAACGATTGCATTTGTTGATACAAGATCACGGAATCGGAATTCCGGAAAGCCAGTTAGATGAAATAAGCCGTCCTTTTTATCGTGCAGATAATACCGGCAAAGTTTCAGGGATGGGAATAGGATTGTCCATAGCATTACGCATATTAGAAAAAAACAATATACACTATACAATTAAATCCGAAGAAAATCAAGGTACTCAAATAACCTTGATATTTAATGAAGTAAATAGAGAATAATTCACAATCGTATTAGTTCAAACTGTTAATTGTTAAGTCAAAAAGTAAGCATTCTTCGGGTAACCGTTAATTTAGTAAGCAAGGTGGAACTGTAATTAATTCACCGTTCCAAATTATAACGGAAACCTTTCCGTATAGGTTTGAAATTTGTTCCAATAGAAGTGAAGTAGGAGAGAAGGATATATTCTTACGATGGGTCTTCCATTTTAAATTTATATTTTGCGAGGTTCATCTTAATTTAAATCCTTACTTTTGAAGTGAATTTTTGAATGAAACGAAGAAGCTATATCATGAATAAGTATCAAAACCCGTTAGAAAGCCGATATTGTAGTGATGAAATGTTATATAATTTTTCGCCGGAAAAAAAATTTACTACCTGGAGGAAACTGTGGCTTGCTTTGGCAGAAATACAAAAAGAATTAGGCTTGGATATCTCGGATGAGCAAATTAAAGAGCTTAAAGATCAAGTGAACCACATTGACTATGCAAAGGCCAATGAATACGAAAAGAAATTTCGTCATGATGTGATGGCGCATGTACATGCCTATGGAGATGCAGCACCGGCTGCCCGTCCTATCATTCACTTAGGGGCTACTTCTGCCTTTGTAGGGGATAATACGGATCTTATTCAAATACGCGATGGTTTTGAGCTAATAAAGATAAAATTGGTAAATGTAATTAAAGGATTGCATTCATTTGCCCTTACATATAAAGACCATCCGACCTTAGGATTTACACATTTTCAACCGGCACAATTAACAACCATTGGAAAACGGGCCACTCTTTGGTTGCAGTCTGTATTGTTAGATTTGGAAGACTTGGAATTTCGCCTACAAACCTTGCGTTTCAGAGGTGTTAAAGGAACGACGGGTACAGCTGCCAGCTTTAAAGAATTATTTGACGGAGATTTTTCAAAAGTTAAAGAGCTGGATAGGAAATTGTCCGAAAAATTCGGATTTAAAAAAGTTTTTAAAGTAAGCGGGCAGACCTATGACCGTAAAATAGATGCCCAAGTGTTGGAAGTGCTTTCCAATATAGCCCAGTCGGCACATAAATTTACCAATGATTTACGTTTGCTGCAAAGTTTAAAAGAAATAGAAGAACCTTTTGAAAAGAACCAGATCGGTTCCAGTGCTATGGCTTATAAACGCAATCCGATGCGTTCCGAAAGGATTTCTTCCCTAGCTAAATTCGTTATTTCCTTAGCAACTTCACCCGCGATGGTGGCCGCTACGCAATGGTTTGAACGAACGCTAGACGATTCGGCTAATAAAAGATTGAGCATTCCGCAAGCATTTTTAGCAACAGATGCCCTATTGATTATTTGGAATAATATTTTAGACGGCTTGGTTGTATATCCTAAAATGATTGAAAAACATATTAATGAAGAACTTCCGTTTATGGCTACCGAATATATAATTATGGAAGGAGTAAAAAATGGAGGAGACCGTCAAGAGCTTCATGAAATAATCCGTAAGCATTCCATGGAAGCAGCAAAAACGGTTAAAATAGAAGGAAAGCCCAATGATTTACTTGATAGAATCTTAACTGATGAAAAAATAAATATTGATAAAGAAAAATTGATGCGGATTGTAAATCCATCTAATTTCATTGGTTTTGCACCTGAGCAAACAGAAGAATTTTTAGATGAGGAAGTCAACCCGATATTAGTAAAATACCAACATCTTTTAGGGATAAATTCCGATTTAAAAGTGTAAAATTTATATACTGAACGACCACTAAGGCAGCTGTGATTTAAATAAATAATTTAAACTAAACTAAACTAAATATTTCCATTCGATTTGCTTAGTCTTAAGCAAAATAAAAATATCAGGTTGCCTAGTGGTTTTCAGTGGTGAAAAACAACATCTATCATAATTTTAAGTTTCCGTACCTGTTTCTTTATAAAATTCTTTTAAGAATTTCTCCATAAAACGATGTCTCTCTCTTGCCATTTCTTTGGCAATATCTGTATTCATCAAATCTTTCAACTTCAATAGCTTCTCGTAAAAATGATTGATCGTACAGGATGTATTTTTTTGATAGGAACTGCTTTCTGTATACTCCATAGGCTTTTCTTCCGGATTAAACAATGCACGGCCTTTACTGCCTCCATAAGCAAAAGCCCGGGCTATTCCTATCGCACCGATAGCGTCTAATCGGTCGGCATCCTGAACGATTTTAGCCTCTATAGTGGATGGTGGGGTGTTGTGTCCGCCCTTGTAAGAAACTTCTTGTATAATCTTTAGAATTGATTTTATATAAGTGTCTTCATAACCTAAGGAAGACAATAAGGGATATACCGTTTCTTCAGTACGATCGATTCCATTGTGGAGCTTATAATCTCCAATGTCATGCAACCATGCAGCCAATAAAACCTTCGAACGATCCGCCGGCTCATAAAGCAATATTTTCTCAGCATTGGTCACAACTCTTTCCATATGCCAATAGTCGTGGCCGCTATTATCTTCGAATAGCTTTTTCTTAATATATGTTTGAATGATTTGTATCGATTTCTCTAATTCCATAGCTAAATTTACTATTTTTTAGCAAAATTAATATCCCATAAAATTTCGATTTTGCGATTTGTTCCTAGCATTTGTTCCTGATAAATCTTACAAAGAAGTTCTAAATACTTAATTTTTCCGCTATAAAAAAGCACCCAAATTATTTATGGGTGCTTATTATCGTTTTTAAATTATTTTGATAGATATTGGGTTGGTTATCCGCTGAAGACTCCCATATCGATAAATTTATTTTGTCTATGTTCTACCAATTGGTCTGGAGACATTTTAGATAATTCTTTATAGGCTTCTAGGACTTGATTTTTAAGAGAATCAAATGCTTTTTGAGGGTTATAATGTGCACCACCCAACGGTTCTTTAATGATTCCGTCGATGATTCCCAATTTTTGAGAATCTTTCGGTGTTAGGCGAAGATTTTCGGCAGCAACTTCTTTATATTCCCAGCTTCTGAATAAGATAGAAGAGCAGCTTTCCGGGGAAATCACAGAATACCATGTATTTTCCATCATGTATACTTTGTTTCCTACTCCAATTCCTAAAGCGCCTCCACTGGCTCCTTCTCCAATTACCACGCAAATAATAGGCACTTTAATAAGGCACATCTGAGAGATGTTATAGGCGATGGCTTCTCCTTGACCTCTTTCTTCGGCATCTAATCCCGGATAGGCCCCCGGAGTGTCGATTAAGGTCAAAATAGGAATGTTAAACTTTTCGGCAACCTTCATCAAGCGTATTGCTTTTCGGTAACCGTCAGGATTGGGCATACCGAAGCGACGATATTGTCTTTCTTTGGTATTTTTTCCTTTTTGTTGTCCGATAATCATAAAGGTTTTTCCGTCTATTCTTCCTAATCCACCGATCATGGCTTTATCATCCCCGTAATTACGATCTCCGTGTAATTCTATAAAGGTATTGTCCGTAATAGCATTACAATAATCTAAGGAGTAGGGGCGAGACGGATGGCGGGAAAGTTGTACGGTTTGCCAAGGAGTTAGGTTATCGTATATTTGATGTTTAGTATTTTCAATTTTTTTTTCGATTTCTTTACATGCGGAATTTATATCGATGCCGCTTTCAAGACCTAGCTCGATACATTTTTTTAGCTGGTCTTCCAATTCTTTTATAGGCAATTCAAAATCTAAATATTCCATTTTATGAGTATTAGTGACTAAAAAATATACTAACTTTTAAATAAATTAAATTCAAATCTCATTTTTGAAACTACTTAGAAAAGGGTATTTTCAAAAATAATCTTCCAATTAATTACAAATCCAAAATACCTTCGGGTAAAGTCATTGAAATGTATTGGTCAATTTTATTTACTTCAATAATCCAATCATTTATAACGGGAATGTAAATAAATTTATTGTTCGCTAGTTTGATGACAAAAAGAGCTTGTGCGCTGTTGTCATTTATTTCCACGATTTCACCTATCTTTTGCAGATTTTCATCTACTAAAGAAAAATTTATGACCTCGTGATAATAAAATTGCTTTCCTTTCAATTCAGGTAAGGTATCTAAAGGAAGATACAGCTCGGTTCCTATTAAGTCTTGTAAATTGATAGATGAATCTTCAAATTTTACGCGAAGTGAATCTTTAGTATAAAGTTGACATTCATTTAGGAAAAAAGGAACCGGCATTTCATTGATATTAATAAATACCGATTCCAAATTATGGTAAGCTTCAGGTTCATCGGTGTCAATTTTAACTATCAGATGACCCTTTAGACCATGAGGTTTAGTGATTGTGCCTAGATAGTAACAATCTTCTAATCGCATGAATCTATATTAAGCTTTTGGTTCTTCTTTTGTTTCTGCCTGGGCGTCTGTAGCTGCTTCATCTTCTGCGATAATAGCTTCTACTACTTCTTCGGCATCATTGGCTTCCGCTTCTTCTGCTTTTTGTTGTGCAGCAATACGGCTTTCGTTTACTTTTCTTTCCGCTTCAAGCCTTTCTTTCTTCGCTTGTTGTTTGGAAGATGCTAATTTGTCTTTTTTTGCTTGAATGGCTTTTTCTTTTTCTTCCAACCAAGCTTGGAATTTTTTCTCTGCTTCTTCAGCGGAGAAAGCTCCTTTTTTTACTCCCCCGTTTAGGTGCTTTTTCAATAAAGCTCCTTTGTATGAAAGGATAGATTTTGCTGTGTCTGTAGGTAAAGCTCCTTTTTCTAACCAGCTAACGGCTCTGTCAACATTTAGTTCGATAGTTGCCGGATTGGTAGTAGGAACATAAATTCCTAATTTTTCGATGTTTTTACCATCTCTTTTTGCTCGTGAATCTGCCACAACAATGTGGAAAACCGGTTTTCCTTTTTTACCGTGTCTTTGTAATCTAATTTTTACTGCCATATTTTTTTGTTTCGGGATCCCGTCCCCATTAATATTAAGTTTGCAAATATACGACTAGTTTTAGTATCACTGCAAATTTTTGTGTATAATTAAATTATTCGGGAGCTTGTTTGCTTTTCGAGAAATGGGCATCCCAACCTTGTGCGTTTAAAGGAATGCGTTGGGTATTGCCTTTGGTTATAAGTACATTTTCTTGATTTTCAGTTGCATGCCCAATGATGGTGAAATTAGGGTTATGTTTGATTTTATCATGATCTTCGATAGGTATGGTAAATAAAATTTCGTAATCTTCGCCGCCGTTTAAAACACCGGTTACAGGATTAATACCAAATTCTTCTGCTGTAGTGATCACTTGGCTGTCCATGGGGATTTTTTCTTCATAAATGGAAAAACCTACCTTGCTTTGTTGTGAAAGATGGATGATTTCTGAAGCCAATCCGTCAGATATATCAATCATTGAAGTAGGATGTATATCCATTTCTTTAAGCAGGGATTTGATTTCTGTACGTGCTTCGGGTTTTAGTTGTCTTTCCAGAATGTAGGTATAGCTTGATAAATCGGGTTGGAGATTAGGATTAACCTTAAATACGGAATTTTCGCGTTCCAAAACCTGCAATCCAAAATAGGCGCCGCCTAAATCACCGCTAACTACGAGAAGATCGTTAGGTTGGGCCCCTTTTCTATAAACGATTTCCTCTTTATGGGCATAGCCAATAGTGGTGATATTTATTACCAATCCTAAATGTGAGGAGGCTGTATCTCCACCTACCAAGTCTATAGAATAATGTTTACACGCCAAATGCATACCTGTATATATTTCTTCCAGAGCTTCTACCGGAAAACGATTGGAAACAGCAATGGAAACTAGTATTTGTTCCGGGGTAGCGTTCATGGCTACCAAATCACTTAATCCGATCACTACTGCCTTATATCCGAGATGTTTTAAAGGTGTGTAGGCTAAGTTAAAATGTATATTTTCCAATAACATATCGGTTGAGACCAATACCTTTTTGTCTTTAGGGTCTAATACAGCGGCATCGTCTCCCACACCTTTTAGGGTAGAAGTATTTTTAGAAATAAAATTATTGGTCAGATGGTCGATAAGTCCGAATTCACCATACTCTGAAATAGAAGTTTTATATGGGTTTTTATTATCAAGCATTTTTTAGGTATCTTTTTTTATTTGAGATTTGATTTTCGAATTTACGGTTTTTCTATGTATATGAAGAAAGGATTGTTTTTCGATTAAAAAAATATTTAATTATGAAATATTATTAGGATTGCAAAAAATATGCTTTTTATGAATGAAAATTCATAAAAAGCTATGTTTTCTTATTTCTATTAAATTAAAAAATCCATTGATTTACAATGGATTAATTTTTGAGGCTGTGACGTATCACAAAAATACTAAAATTTGAAAGCAATTCACAACGACGGCGTCAAAGATTTATAGAATAACTCTGCTGTGACGTATCACAAAAATACTAAAATTTGAAAGCAATTCACAACCGCCTGGATACTTTCCTACTGGCACAAGGGCTGTGACGTATCACAAAAATACTAAAATTTGAAAGCAATTCACAACTTATGATTTTAACAGCATCCTTAGCTTCAGGCTGTGACGTATCACAAAAATACTAAAATTTGAAAGCAATTCACAACGATTTTATGTTTATTACTACTAAAGACAATGCTGTGACGTATCACAAAAATACTAAAATTTGAAAGCAATTCACAACTATATTTCTGTTCATAGCGAAGCCCTAAGTGCTGTGACGTATCACAAAAATACTAAAATTTGAAAGCAATTCACAACCACCGTTTTGTATTTAAAATTTGGAAACAGCTGTGACGTATCACAAAAATACTAAAATTTGAAAGCAATTCACAACTGCTGATAAAGAAGGATTTATCATATTGGTGCTGTGACGTATCACAAAAATACTAAAATTTGAAAGCAATTCACAACCTTGTCGTAAATTACGCTTATAGCTAAATAGCTGTGACGTATCACAAAAATACTAAAATTTGAAAGCAATTCACAACACGACTTATAAAGTATTTAGGATAAATAAAGCTGTGACGTATCACTACAACTACTAATAATTTGAAAGCAATTCACAACAGTTGCAGATAGATATTGGATTTTAATTGTTTTCGCAGTAACATATCACTACAACTACTAATAAATTTGAAAGCAATTCACAACGCAAGCGTTTTAGAGCTATTAAAACCAATTGCTATGACGTATCACTACAACAACTAATAATTTGAAAGCAATTCACAACTAGTATCAATCCCATATTTTTGCAATCGCAGCTGTGACGTATCACTACAATTACTAATAAATTTGAAAGCAATTCACAACTACAGATACAATACTGATTCTTTCTTCTATGCTATGGCGCATTTTACTATAACTATTAATAATTCGAAAGCAATTCACAACATTACATTCCATTTTCGGGTATTGATGCTAGCAGTGACGTATCACTACAACTACTAATAATTTGAAAGCAATTCACAACAGTGATGTGATCCTACACATAATTAATGCTGCTGTGACATATCACATAATACTAGAATCTAAAAGCAATTCACAACTACTCTATTTGTCTTAATTGTTACTTAAGTGCTATGATGTATCACTACAACTACTAAAATTTGAAAAATGATTCAATACATATAAAATACGCAATAAGCGACCTCCTATAATTTCAAAATATCAATTTAAATCTAGTTGCATGTAATAAAGTTAAACATATAAATAACTTAAATTATTGTATAATAAGGGAAATAATTTTGTAATATTATGTTGTATGAAAAAAAATTGTCATTTTGTTTATGTGTATAATTAAATTATTTTTATATTTGTTCATTATGATGTTTTAGCATCAATAAAACTATTTTTATATGAAAGACGCTCCTAATTCTGATGAAGCCCTTAATTCATCTTGTCAACTCAATCCGCCTAAAAAAGAGGTTCGTTACTACGCTAAATATGGTGGAATAAAAGATGATTTATATGGGAATTCTCATATAATCTCAGTGAAAATACAAATTGAAGGGGTTAATTTTTTTACCCATACCAATGTTAAACTAGAAATCAAACAAAAAATTAATGCCCGCCATGAGTTTACCTTGATTTGCGACCCGGGTGAATTCGGGGAAAATAATACAACTTTTTTATTACAAAATTCCAAAGAACATTTAGGGAAAAGAATCACTTTCCAATTTCAACAATATGGAAAGAGTGCATCTATTTTTACCGGAATTATTACCGGAATTTCGACTTCGATGAAAGGAGGAATCCGACAAATAACACTTCGCGGATCATCCCCGTCCATTCTAATGGAAAACGGGCTCCATTGTAGAAGCTTCGAAAATAAAACATTTGAAGAAATTATAAAGGAAATAGTTAAAGACTATCCCCCTAATTTAATAAACTTTCATATAAACCCTAATTATAAAGAAAAGCTAAACTATATAGTACAATATAACAGTACCGATTTTCAGTTTATACAAAAATTAGCGATCCGTTTCGGAGAATATTTTTATTATAATGGGGATCAATTTTGTTTTTCAGCCTGGGGAGGCAAAATAATAGAATTGATGGAAGGAGAAGATGTGTATGATTATGAACTTAAATTGGAAGTACAACCGCAAGCCTTCAGTTATACATCTTACGATGCTAAGCAAGGCTCGGATTATACACTGGAATCGAAAAGCCAGAGCGTACATCCATCCCAAAACCCTTTTCAGCAATACGCAAAAGAAATTTCTGAGAAATTATATACAGTACCCTCTCAGGCCCATTACGATCAAAGTTTATTAGCTAACGGCTTTATGGATATGCAACGCTCACTAGAGAGAGACCAACAAAAGAGGCAGAATTTGGTATATATTGAGGCAACGAGTAACAATCCCCAACTACGGGTAGGAGATGTAGCGAAGATGATGGTGTGGATACCGGGTCATGAAATATTCAAGAATGGTCAAATTCCAATGGAATCGTACAAAATAACCGAGATAGTACACACTTTTGAGGATGGATTAGGCTATATAAATAAATTTAAAGGAGTTCCAAAAGATCTACCGGTTCCCCCTTATTATGATGAGAGGGAATTTCCGCAAGCGCAAATACAACATGCAATTGTAACCGATAATCAAGATCCACTAAAAATGGGAAGAATTCGTGTACAATTTGTATGGCAACGTTCCTCAAATAGTCAAACTCCGTGGATACAAGTTATACAGCCGCATGCGGGAGGAGAAAAAGGAGCATATTCCAATCCGGAAGTAGGAGAAACCGTATTATGCGCCTTTCAGGCAGGGAATGCGGAAGCCCCCATTGTACTAGGAACATCTTATAATGGAGGAGAGATATCAGAATATTACAGCGAAGGCAATGATATAAAAGTATTGCAGACCCGAAGCGGGACCAAGTTCATATTTAACGATGCAGAAGGAAGTATTTTAATAGAAGACCCCAGTGGCAATACAATGTTTATGGATGGTAAGGGAAACATAAAAGTGAATGCTCCTAAAGACATTGAATTTACAGCCGGAGAGGATATGAAGGTTAATGTAGGGAATAATCTAAATTTTACAGTAGGGAATCAGGCCACCTATGATATTATGCAGAAAATTTCAATAAAAACTCCTTTTATGCAGCAATTAATCAGCAATTATTTTCATACGCAAGCAGGAAAGGCCTTAATAAATTCTGAAAACCAAATCAAGATAGAAAGTCCGGAAACCTTTGTGCAGGGAGGACAAAAATTATTCTTACATTCCGATGAGCTTGCTACCTTAAATTCTCAAGGTATAGCTGAAATGAAAGGGGAAACTAAAAATTCTTTGAGCAATATAAGCAATTCCTATGAACCCCAACGGGAAGAAATAAAGGCTAAATGTTTGGTCATGTTCAGACCGCATGATAAATATAAAGACAACCCTGATTTCGGTTTTGATTGGCTGAGGGTCGGAGATAGTGGACAAAAAGGAGATAATTGGTTTGGAAATATTATGGGTAAATATTATGAAATGAATAATGTCACTGTATTTCAAAATGCCAATAGCTGGAACTCCAACTTCAAAAAAGATATGAAAATGTATAATAAACTTTTACGAAGTTACACCAATTTCAATATTTCATGGAAAGATAAATGGACTGGAAAAGGAAAAAACCGTAAAAAAGAGCCTTATTTATATCCTGTTCCGGTGTTAACTCTTTTAAAAGGAAGGTCGGCTTTATTTAATTTAAAAATAGAAATAGAAGAAAAACCCAAAAAACTCACCTTTGAATTTAAAGATAAAAAAGGATCTGAGTATTTTACCTTAAACCTAAAAGAAATAGGAGATATAAGAAAAGGGAAATACGACAAGTTTAATTATTTAAAAATAACCTGTAAAAAGGAATCTCCTAACGAACAGATTCTCTATGTAAAAGCAGATGGAGAAATATGTGGAGCATTAAAAATACATCCGAATACTGCAACTTACCAAAAGAAAATTAATGTGGTATTTGTGAAAGTATGGACTGATGTAAATAAGTCAATTAATAAAGGAATTATTAAATCTGGAAGCAAAGATTTTTTTAAACAGAATTTTAATCAGGCTTTGGTTATTCCTCATATTGTAGAAGAGGATTTAGATTGTACTGGCAATTTATTAGGTAATGAGTTTAAAAATAAATTCTGTACTTACGAACTTTTATCAGATAAAAAAACATGGGGCTATAAAGTTACGAAAGATTCAGGGTTAAAGGATTATCTGGAAAAAAAATTGAAAGATCAATTTGGTACTAAATACGATTCTTACTATCGTATGTATTTTATAGGCGAAGAAGCTAGCTGGAACGGTTTTTCTTATTTCAATTCCCAATTTGGAGTATATTTTGCATCACACAATAAGGCCACGGTTGCTCATGAAACCATGCACGCCATGAATCTTCCCCATACCTTTGACGGCAGATCTGCTTCCGCCCATTATACTTATGAAGCTTATAAAACTAATAACTTATTGGATTATAGTCACCATATAGGTATAGAAAGATTTTGCTTATTTTTATGGCAATGGAAAATACTCAATTCTAAAATAAAATAATAATGAAAAATATAATCTTTTTATTTTTTACACTGATTTTGACATCTTGCCAAGGACAGGAAATAAAAGAAAATAAACCCAACAAAAAGGATACAACCATGATAGAAAAATTTGATTTCGATATATATGAAAAAACTAATAAAGGATCTGATGAATATACTTTACCTAATGGCAATACAATATTTTCTATAGGATTTATTAAAGATAAAAAAGGATTTCAATATGAAAGATTATCTTCTCCTTCTTTTTTAACTGTATATAAAGAATTTTATGCTAATGGAAATTTAAAAAAGAGAGAAACTTATATAGGTGAAAACGTAAAAGTAGGCATCTCCCGATATTATGATGAAAAAGGGAATTTAATCAAAGAGGTAAATGAAGACCTAAAGTTCGGGAAAATTAAACCCCAACAGGTACTGGAATTTTTACAAGAAAAAGGCTATATTAACCTAAAAACCGGTGAGGGGCGGGTAGATGAAGAGGGACGTGCTGTGTTTAAACTATCTTTCGGAGAGCAGAATAAAGAGAAATATTGGATTATTACCATAGTTAAAGGAATTCCCAATACAGACCCAAAGAATTTTCCTAAAATAGGGGAACCACCGGCTTTTTTACCCTTACATTATGTAATGGATGGAGAAACTGGAAAAGTAAGAAAAGAGGGAGAGGAAAACAAAAAAACTTCCGGTATATATAAAACCTATAAAGGGAAAGACTATACTCAAGAAGAATGGGAAGTGTTTGAGCAAAAAGAATTTGAAAAATATGCTCGTAAACATAATATATCCTTAACAAAAAATGAAGAAAAAGGGAAATTTCCCCCAAGTCATTTTTTATTAGATGAATAAGGAGTGGTAAGTAAGCATCATACCATTATGAGAAGAATAGTTATTTTCAGATTTTGTTGTCTTTTTTTAGGGTTTATATTATTTTCCTGTCAAGGACAGGAAATAAAAGAAAATAAACTCAACAAAAAGGATACAACCATGATAGAAAAATTTGATTTCGATATATATGAAAAAACTAATAAAGGATCTGATGAATATACTTTACCTAATGGCAATACAATATTTTCTATAGGATTTATTAAAGATAAAAAAGGATTTCAATATGAAAGATTATCTTCTCCTTCTTTTTTAACTGTATATAAAGAATTTTATGCTAATGGAAATTTAAAAAAGAGAGAAACTTATATAGGTGAAAACGTAAAAGTAGGCATCTCCCGATATTATGATGAAAAAGGGAATTTAATCAAAGAGGTAAATGAAGACCTAAAGTTCGGGAAAATTAAACCCCAACAGGTACTGGAATTTTTACAAGAAAAAGGCTATATTAACCTAAAAACCGGTGAGGGGCGGGTAGATGAAGAGGGACGTGCTGTGTTTAAACTATCTTTCGGAGAGCAGAATAAAGAGAAATATTGGATTATTACCATAGTTAAAGGAATTCCCAATACAGACCCAAAGAATTTTCCTAAAATAGGGGAACCACCGGCTTTTTTACCCTTACATTATGTAATGGATGGAGAAACCGGAAAAGTAAGAAAAGAGGGAGAGGGGAATAAAAAAATTTCCGGTATATATAAAACCTACAAATAGTTAAATAATAGTATATAAAATGCCACAAAAAATAACAGAGAAAGCCATTTTGCAATGTAATCAAGGAACTTCAAACACTGAATTAAAGGTAACAAGCCAAGATTTTTTCTTTATAGAAAATAAAGCCATCGCCACGGAACAGGATAAGGATTCAAATGTCAATATAAATCCAATGGGAGTATGCAAACTAAAACCCATTATCGGTGGATATCGTCCCTGTTTACCGGCTCCTCTTTCTTGGATCAACACAACTCAAAAAGATGAGATAAACGGATTTAAAATTTTATTAGACAATTCAATATGTCCCTGTGCAACAGGGGGGACTATTAAAATTATTAATAAAGGCCATACCGAAAATCACGAGACAGAGTAATTTTTTCTTCTAAACTTTTTCCTACATAAAAATATACAAGCAATTTATAATCTTTCTATATCCCTTTTTAAAAGCAGGGTTTGTTGTAACATAACCATTCATCTACTAAAATTTAAAACAATTATAATTCTTTTTTAAGATAAGAATATTTATAAGAATTCTTAATATTTATATAGATAAAAAAAATATATTATACAATCACATATTGTTCTAAAATTAATTTTTTTTATATTTACAATTTATATATAAATTATATTTAGATTTTAATTTAACATAAAAACAAATCTTATGAAGCCTTTAGATAAAAAGAATTTAGTTAATTCTAATAAGGAAGATATAGCTAAAAAAATAGTCGATTCTTCCCCAATTAACGAAAAAATAAATCAAAATATCAACCATATAACCACTCCCCTTTCTCAGGCCAGTGATACTCTTGAAAACGCTAAAAAAAACATATCCAACCTCAGTGGAATCTCTACTAAATATGCAGATATCCCCGATGAAAAACTATTTAAGTCTATAGATAATTTTACTCTTACTCCACCCGAAGTTATTGAAAAGCAACTTGAAGAAAAAGCCTCTCAATTTTTTGCCAAATATGGTGGAGATTGGGCTTCTCAACTTAAAAATTCACATATTGTGTATGCTTCTATTTCTATTGATGGAGATGAAGTGTTGAAAGACAGCCATTTTACCCTTACTTTACATCAAAAGATGGCGGAGCATGATATTTTCGAGATTTCTTGTTATGCGGAGGCTTTTGGTGATAAGAATTCTTATCCGATGACTAATTCCCGTCAGCTTTTAGGTAAAAAAATATCTATTCAGCTTAAACAATATGGGCAAACTTCTTATATTTTTTCCGGTATTGTTACTGAACTTTCCAACAAGAAAATCGACGGATATAATAAGCTTTTTATCAAGGGACATGCCCCTACTATTTTATTGGAAAACGGATTGGATTGCCAGAGCTTTGAAAACCTTGGCTTGGATGCGATAATTCAGCAGGCTACCTCAGAGTATCAATCGGATTTGCTTAGTTGGGATTTACGTCCTAATATGAAAGGTCCCTTGCTTTATACGGTGCAGTACCGTGAATCTGATTGGGATTTTGTCAAGAGATTGGCAGTTCGCTATGGGGAATGGCTCTATTACAATGGACAACAAATTGTCTTTGGTGGAACCGGTGGAAAGACTGTGGAGCTGGTTGAAGAAAAAGATGTTTACAGCTATGAATTGAAAATGAGATTGATGCCTCAAAAATTCAGCTATGTAGGTTATGATGCTAAAAGGGCACAAAATCATACGGTGGATTCTGACAGCATTCCTCCTAAATGGAGCATTGTAAATCCTTTTCAACAACATGCCATCACAGCTTCGGAAAAAATTTATTCGAAGGTCCCTTTGTCTTTATATAATCAATCTTTATTGGAAAAAGGCTCAAGTGAGGTAACTCAGGCAGTAGAAAGGCAAAAGCTCAGACGGCAACATGTGTTGTTTTTAGAAGCTAAAACCAACAATCCTAATTTACGCCTCGGAGATATTGTAAAGCTAAAAGCCTGGATGCCGAAAAATGAAATGTTTAAAAATGGAGAAATCCCTTTAGAGCGATATAAAATTATAGAAATTACACATTATCAGGACATTACAGAAGGATATTATAATGAATTGGTTGGGGTACCGATGGATAATATGGTTCCTGAATATATGGATGAGGATGCCATCCCTTTATGTGAAGAACAATCAGCCATAGTAATGGATAATAACGATCCGGAAGGAATGTCACGAATTAGGGTACAATTTCCATGGCAGAAGCATTTTAATGGTATGACTCCTTGGATCCGTTCTATTACTCCCTATGCCGGAAAAGGAAAAGGAATGCACATAGTACCGGAAATAGGTGAAGAGGTGATCGTAAGCTTTGAAAACGGAAATGCAGAGAAGCCGGTAAGTTTAGGGGCAATGTTCAACGGAGGAGGAAAATCCGGACATGGAGGGGCAGGAAATTATATCAAAGGATTGCAAACTCCTACCGGAAATAAGCTTCGGTTTAACGATCAAGATGGGAGTGCTTTGCTAACAGACAATGGAGGGGTAAATATGAAGTTTGATGGGGCGGGAAACTCCTCTATAGGAGCTGCTTCTACTCAAGCTATTACCGTAGGAGCTAAAGAAGGAAGCCCGGATGGAGAAGCTAAACTTCTTATGGATGCTGGAGGAAATATTACCTTGAAAGCGAATACCAATATTACTTTAGAAGTGGGCAGTAATATAATTTCAATTAATAATGACGGAACTATAACAATTAATGGAGATAAAATTCTATCAACTGCCAAAACCGGATTTGGTGTTAACGGGGGAAATGCCGTTTTAATAGCTTCCAAAGCCAATCATATTACCGGGGGACCTACTAAATTGGACGGAGGAGATGTATTTGTTAATTAATCATATAACGAATAAGATATTATGACAGTACAAATAAAAAAACCGTTTAATGAACAATATACGCTCATTATAGATTCGGATATGCAGGCGGTAGACATGCACATTACTACAACTACACAGATGCGTTGGGATTTTACGGTAATAAAGGTTGCAGATCATTCATTGGAAATTCGCCTAGTTTTATTAGATCATATTTTATTAGAGACTAATAATCCTATGGTAAAAGAAGTTTCCCAGGTTTCTCAGGTCTTCTCACGCATGTATAATGAACTGCATGTAACAATAGACAAAAAAGGGATGATAAGACAGATACATAATCTGGATGTAATACAGCAAAAGTGGGAACAAACTAAGAAAGAATTACTGAAATCTGTAGAGCATACCCCCGATATTAAAGGTATTATTCAGATAAATGACGAATTATTTTCTACCCCTGATAAGATAAAGAAAGCAATACAAGCCAACGAATTTTTTACCACTTATTTTTCTTATGTATATGGAAAAGAACTTCCTTATATAGAAAAAGGAATAGTTAAGCCTAATTTTTTTAATTCAGCCAATGTGCAGTGGGATATATCAATAACATCTGTTGATTCGCAACACATTAACTTAGAAATGAAGCCTTCATTTTTATTATCATCCGGATTTTATAACAAAGCTTATAGCCAATTTGCTGAAAAAATAGATATATCTAAACTGTTTACTCAAATGAAAGAAACAGGAAATTATCAAATAGAACCTGGAAGCGGACGACTGGCACAAGCAATTATCCATAGAAAAGAAAAAGCCGCTGCTAATCTTTATACAAAAGTATCCTATCACTTTATGAGTGAAGAAAAGTATAAAGAAAAATTGAAGAATCAATCTCCAAAATATACTGAAAAAAGTAAGGCAATACAAGATCATTTTCCTACCCAAAATGAAAAAGAAGTGTATAAAGAAATAAATGGAAAAAAATATACGAAAGAGCAATGGGAAATTTATGAAAGCAAACAATGGGAAATTTATGCAAAAAAGCATAATATCTCTGTTTCTGATGACAAGAATCAGAAAAATTTTCCGTCCAGCAGATTTCTGGTAGATGATTAACTATAATTGAAGCAATGCAAATAGGGAGAATTACCATACATTTTATAAAAAATAAGACTTTTATAGACTCTCATGTCGTATGTCATACACTAGCCATGCAGAAAATAACCCCCGATAAACAAAATGAGTATATAGAGATAAAAACCTGGGGAATACAGTGTCTAAAGTATGATACCAGAATGCGAATATATTTTCTCAAACGAAAACAGGTTCTACTAAAAGCATAATAAATCATGGGAAATAAAATAATAACAGAAAAAGACTTTTGGATATGCACCCAGGGGAATGTACCGGCACAATTGCAGGGAACTCGTGAGGGAAGCAAAAAAAAATCCGGAGAAAAATATATAACGGTTGAAGACAAAGCAACCAGCAGCTGGATAGACTTCGGTTGTAAAAAGTATATGTTATTGATGGCTATAGTAGCTGCCGTTTTAGTGGTAGGAGCTGTGGTTATAGGGGTGGTTACCGTGGCTACCGGAGGGACTGCCCTTATCGCAATAGGCGCACTGGCAGGATTAGGAGGGGCAACCATTGGTGCAGTAATGGGAGGTTTACTTTGCGGTCAGAAAATGGGAGGTGGAAGAAAATGGCTGGGAAGTAAAAAAGATTTGATTATTCAGGGTTCTCCCGGAATTACCGGTGGGCATCAGATGAAATGCAAAGCTGGAGGAGTCATAACCTTTGCACCGCATATCAAGAATTGGTCTCAGGCAATAAGCTTAGGTGTGGCTAATTACATTGGCGGATTAATGGAAGGAATGATGGGAGGTGCTGTCGTAGGAATGGGAGGTGCTGCCCTGAGCGGAGGTGCCAGTGCTTTTGTTTCTGCCGGATGGAAAGGATTGGGACGTGCTGCCCTGAATTTTGGAAAATCTATTCCTACTAATTTAAAGGTAAATTTTATAGAAAGTTTTAGTAAATTTGGATTAGGATTGCGGGGAGTTATGGGAGTGCAAAATACAGCTGCTACCTACGGAAATACAGGAGAAGCCAGCGTTACCGATTTTGCCAAAGGAACCGTAGGTTTGGAAACCGGTGCTTACGGCTCGTTTAAAAATATTGTAACCGGACAGGGTACCTGGCAAGATTGGGCAGGAATGGCCATGATGATAGCTCCGGTAGGACAAGGAAAAAGGGAACTGGAAGATTCGTTGTTTAATAAAGAAAAAGAAGCAAAAGCTAAAGACACTGAAACCACCAAAGACGGAGATAGTGAAACTGCAAAAGTAAAAAGCCAGGAGGGAGAAGCCCCTGCCCAAAGTAGAGATGCAGAGGCATTTGAAGGTGATTCCATGAAAAGGGAAGCCAGATATAATGCAGAAGGCGAAAGAATGATGACTTCGCGTGAATTTAAAGATTTTAGAAAGAAAATGGCTGATTTGGGAATAAAAATAGAACTAGATACAAAAGGTAAAATATTAGGAGATAAACATGTAGCTGGATTTGATTCTAGTAAAAAAACTTTGTATTTAAAGAAACCACCTAAAACTTATGATGCCATGCACGAAGGATTTCATGCCGAACAATGGTCTAAATTAGGAGATGAAGCTTATAATAAGCAAACAAGATTGGAAAAAGAAACGTATGTTTATGAGCAATTGATGAAAAATAAAGAGATTTTAACTCCTCAACAAATTAATCATGCAGAAGCTTATATTTATTATGTAGAGAACGGTTATTGGCCTTATTTTAATAAGAAAATTAATTTATATGAATTTTAAAATTTTTTGTAATGAAATTGAAAAAAGAAACAGTTTTACAGATTGTTAAAGATTATCAAGATAGATATCCGAATATTAAAGGAAATGGAAATTTTAAGATTCAATCATTCTTAGCAAAAAAAGATAATCAAAAAAATAATATATGGTTTGTTACTGAAGATAATGAACTATTTGGTGAAATACATGAATTTATATATGTTATTTCGGATGAAAAAGGAGAAGTAGAATATACAATGAATGAATTGGGAACTAAAAATCCACATATTCCAGAATCGGACGAAACATGGGATAAATTTACCGATGAAGATATAGAACGGATGAATAATGGAGAATGGGATGATAAATGGGATAATTACTAAAATACTATTATTATAAAAAGCAGAACTTATTCTGCTTTTTTATTTAAGATGCCTAGTCCTCCAAAGACGGAGATAATGAAACCGCAAAAGTAAAAAGCCAGGAGGGAGAAGCCCCTGCCCAAACCAGAGATGATGAAGCGTTTGAAGGTGATTTTTAAATAGAAAAATATAATGACAAGTAAAATAGAAAAAATAATAATTACAGACGCTGATAATGCTTTAGGAAGCAAATTAATAGAGATTATTAATTCTATTGAAAATAACTCTTTAGTACCAACTTGGTTTAGATTAAAATTAGAAAATTTAACAGACGATGACTTATGGAAGAATGAATATTTAATGAAATATGATATCTGGATAAATAAAATGTTGAATAAAAAATGGAAGTTAAAAGATATACAAATAAGGGATTTTTCTATCCAAATAGATCTAGAATTATTTGGAAAGTCTAACTATTCTGAATTATTATCAATAATATCAATTTTAGGTATTGATCTAAATAATGTGCTTATAGAGGATTCTTATTTTGGCAATTATACACCATCATAAATTAATTTGTTAGGACATTATGAAGCTAACAGAAAAAGAAGTATTAAATATAGTTACAGAATATAAATTAAAATATAATTTATCAAATGAAATTAAGACTTTCGATTTCAACCAAAACTAAAAGTGGAAGATTATGACACATGGTTTATTACAGGTGAATATGAACAATTTGGAGAAATAAATGTTTTTTTTATATCATTTCAGATTGGACGGGAAAAGTAGAATATACAATGAATGAATTGGGAACTAAAAATCCACATATTCCAGAATCGGACGAAACATGGGATAAATTTACCGATGAAGATATAGAACGGATGAATAATGGAGAATGGGATGATAAATGGGATAATTACTAAAATACTATTATTATAAAAAGCAGAACTTATTCTGCTTTTTTATTTAAGATGCCTAGTCCTCCAAAGACAGAGATAGTGGAACCGCAAAGTTAAAAAGCCAGGAGGGAGAAGCCCCTGCCCAAACCAGAGAGGCAGAGGCATTTGAAATGGGATTAGGTAAATTTGAAGGAGATCCTGCAAGAGATCACTATGGAAGTGGCAAAGATTCTCATCCGGCAGAATGGCAAGCTATGATAGACGATTTAAAAGCAAATGGTGTTGAGATAATTTATAGGGATGATAATCTTGCTTATAGTCCCGAAAAAGGAAAGCCAGGACAAATGATATTAGATCCAGATGCATCATATAGCGCTCTAAAACATGAATATCAGCATTATATAGATAATATGGGAAATGGGAAATTAGGAATGGGAGATTATCTACAAGATCCATATAAAAGAATAGAAATGGAAACTAATGCATATAATAAAGAAATAGAGCTAGCAAATGAAATGGGAAATAAGGAATTAGCTAATGAATTAGAACAATTAAAACAAAATGAAATTGATTATATCAGAGATAATTATATAATAGAGGAATAAAATTATGAAACAATTATTTTTTAAACAACCATCGCCTAAGTATAAAGACCTTGAATTTAATGAATTAAAACAAGTTCTATTTCAGACTAATTCTTCTAGAAATAAAGTTCCTATTTTGATTAATTTAGGATTACTTAATGAAAGTAAAGAATTATATGAATTATTATTAAATGAAGTTAAAAATAAAGATAATATAAAAACAAAAGAATTTTCTACTTTGACTGTAGCTATGATTGCTGCTATAGGAGTAATACAATTAGGGAATGAAGAGTACTTGAATAAATTGAAAGAAATAATAAGTAAATCATGGGATAATTATTCAAAAGAAGATTTTATACGTATTCTAAAATCAGAGGGAATAAAATTTGATTTATAATAACGTGATTAAATTAGATATTTTATTTAATTGATGAAAAATAAAGAGATTTTAACTCCTCAACAAATTAATCATGCAGAAGCTTATATTTATTATGTAGAGAACGGTTATTGGCCTTATTTTAATAAGAAAATTAATTTATATGAATTTTAAAATTTTTTGTAATGAAATTGAAAAAAGAAACAGTTTTACAGATTGTTAAAGATTATCAAGATAG
>CALYQD010000011.1 GCA_945280365.1 uncultured Apibacter sp. | reverse complement strand
AGCTCTGTAAAATCATAGTTGAAAGCAGAACTATTGATGTAAACCGGGCTTGGTTTGTTTTTAATTTTATCATGGTAAGACTAATTTTCTAGTTAGTAGTTATATTTTTATTTTTTCGTTAGCTCTTCTTATGTCTAAATATCTTTTAACATTTTCCTATACTAGGATATACTATATTTAGTATCGCATTCAATGTTTAGTACCAATAATTATTCGAAAAGGTTTTTCTTATTGATATGTATCCGAAAATGAGGGATTTATTGATCCATAATTTTGTATAGTATGAACACTTAGATGAGTCTTTTTTGTAATTTAATTCTATAATCATATAAAGATCGGTGTGTAATTTGGTTAGTATTGGTTTATTTGGGCTTTTTAAATGCCAACTTTGTAATTTACTTAGGAGGAAAAATATTTTCTCATTATAATTGAATTGTTAATTATAAATGCTTATAGTTTTATACAAACCTTTTTTAGAAATATAACATATAGTATAAGGCTTAAATTCAGTAAAATAACTTTGTATGTCTTGATCTTTTAACAAATTATTGATATATACTGTAAATTTATTTATAGCATTAAAATCTTTACTATCATTAATAATCGGATATTTAAGTTTATTAGAAACATTTATTTTATTTCAAACATATATTATGGGGTAAATGTGATCCAAAATATACATTTTCGTCTTATTGCATCGATATGTATAGTTATAAATATTAGATATAAAGGAAATAGGCTGATAAAAGACTAATTCATTTTGATTAATAGTTTTAATAGTCATAAAATCATAGGGTAGTGGGGCAAAAGTTCTAACATTTATATTATTCATGACTTTTAAATTTCAGATTTCCGCTACATCTGTCTTAGTACAATATTAATATTCTAATTAATAAATGATAAGGATCAAGTACGGTAGATAATCGCTACTAAGTCAAAATTAATTAATAGAAGATAGTAGTAACTTTATATAAAAGCAGTAGCGCACCATGTAACTTGCTTAATTTAAATTAACACTATAATATTTTTTATAAACAGTAAAATACAAGTATATAAAGACAATAAAAAGTAGATTTTATTCATAAGTAGATAAGTGTTTTTATTATATAGCAAATCTAATGAAATATATGATATAATTCCAAATTAATTATATCATTAAAATATAATATAAAAATAATTTATTTTTTGTATTATTTGCGTTTTTATTATGCTTATATAAATAATATATTTCTTAATGATTTGTTTGTTAATATAAATTATTTAATAAATATGTAGTATTATAATTGTTTTATAGATTTAACAAATTAATTATTAATATAAAATATGTGTATAGATTTATGGTTATTTTTTGATTAATTGTTGATATTAAATTTTGATTTTAAAAAATTATTTTGAATAAAAATATAATTCAAAATATAATTTAATTGAAAAAGATTGTTAGCAATTATTCATGCTAATAATATTTATTCTAAAAAATTTTAAATGCAGGGTAATTAGTAAATTTTATTAGTATGAAGCTCTAAAATTTTTAGTTTACAAAGGACCTATTTTTAGTGGGTAAACTATTGTTAGTTAGGTATTAATTTTTTAAAAAAGAATTTCATATATTTGCAAGAGAGTTAGAATTGTAAATTTTTCGTTCTAATATGGAAGAGATTATTCAGGGAATTAATGAATTGGAACATAAACTTCTTGAATTAAGAAAGGAAAATGAAGTATTGAAAAAGAAAAATGAATACTTAGAAAATTCTCTTTTCAAAAATGAAGATAAATTTATTCAGAAAGAAAAACAATATATAGAACTTGAAGAACAAAATAGAAGATTGAAAGTTATAAATGCGATTTCGGGTAGTGGTGAATATAAAAAGTTGATGAAATTGCAAATGAATAGATTGATTAAAGAAATAGATGCATGTATTTCGGAATTGCAGAATTCATAAATAAAAATGTCTCAAAAAGTAAATATACGAATAGCGGGAAGAAATTACCCCTTAGTAGTGAAAAGTGAAGAAGAAGAGGTTTTACGAATTGCTGCAAAAAAGATAGAAAAATACATAATTACTTTTGAAAAAAACTATAACATATCTGAAAAACAAGATGCTTTGGCTATGGCTGCTCTACAACTTGCTTCAGAATTAGAAAATATTTTAAGAGAAAGATCCAAGGAACAAAATGAAATTTTGCTTAAAATAAAAAAAATTAATAACTTGTTATAGAGAAGTAAAGCATTTCTAGATAGATCTTAAAAAAATTAGTAAGTTAAATGTAGAACAAAAATATGACCTACATTGATTCTAACTCAATTTAGTAAACTCAACACAAATTGATTAACTGAGTGATTGTTTTTTTTAATGGCGGGCTGCCTCTCATTTTTCAAGATGATTTGATAGTAATGTCAACAGCAGATTACAGAGAAAAAAACATAGCTTGAATCCTGTTTATTGGAGTTTACTTAAATAAAAGTTCAATAGAATTAATGTAGGTTTTTTTATATATAAATTAATTGTATGAGTGTAACGATAATATTTGAGTTAATTGCGATCCTTTTTATAGGGGGATGTATAGGATATTTCTTATCGAAAAGTTCTCTAAATAAATATAGAGAAAATAAATTAAAAGAGGCGGATGATAAAGCTGCTGCAATCTTAAAAGAAGGTGAGCTTAAAGCCGAAAATATAAAGCAGGAAAAAATGCTTCAAGCAAAAGAAAAATTCTTAGAATTAAAATTACAGCATGAAGAGCAAATTAATCAGAGAGAAAAGAAAATGCTTGAAGTTGAAAAAAGAGTTAAGGATAAGGAGACCAAGCTTAATGATGAATTGCATCAAAATAATAACCAAAAAAAGCAATTGGAACAAGCTATAAACGAAAACTTAGTAAAAGCTGAAAATTTAGCAAAAAAACAGGCCGAATTAAATCAGATGCACCAGCAACAGGTTGAAATTTTGGAAAAGATTTCCGGATATTCTGCCGAAGATGCAAAAGCTGAATTAATGGAGGCTTTGAAGCAGGAAGCAAGGTCACGAGCCCAAGCTCAAATTCAGGCAATAGTTGAAGAAGCGCAACTCAATGCAAAGGCTGAGGCTAAGAAAATTATCGTACAAACGATTCAAAGAGTAGGTACGGAGCAAGCAATTGAAAATTCAGTTTCTGTTTTTAATATTGAATCCGATGAAATAAAAGGAAGAATTATAGGAAGAGAAGGTCGTAACATACGAGCATTGGAGGCAGTAACCGGGGTTGAAATTATTGTTGATGATACACCCGAAGCAATCTTACTTTCTTGTTTCGATCCGGTTAGGAGAGAGGTTGCAAGATTATCCTTACATAGGTTGGTAACAGATGGAAGAATTCATCCTGCACGAATTGAAGAAATTGTAGCTAAAACACAACAACAAATAGAAGAAGAAATCATTGAAATCGGTAAAAAAACTATTATCGATTTAGGAATTCATGGGTTACATCCTGAATTAGTAAAAATGGTCGGAAGGATGAAATACCGTTCTTCTTACGGACAAAATCTTTTACAACATTCGAGAGAGGTTGCAAATATAGCAGGAATTTTAGCCTCAGAATTAGGATTAAATCCCAAAATCGCAAAACGAGCTGGATTATTACATGATATAGGAAAAGTTCCTGAGGAAGAATCTGAACATCCGCATGCAATTTTAGGAATGCAATGGGCAGAGAAATATGGAGAAAATCAAACGGTGGTTAATGCCATTGGTGCCCATCATGATGAGATTGAAATGAAAAGTTTAATTGCACCTATAATTCAGGTCGCAGACGCAATAAGTGGAGCAAGGCCGGGAGCAAGAAGACAAGTAGTTGAATCTTATATCCAACGGTTGAGAGATTTAGAAAATGTAGCACTAAGTTTTGATGGAGTTAATACGGCTTATGCTATACAAGCAGGTAGAGAACTTAGAGTTATGGTGCAAAGTGAAAAAATAGATGATCAAAAAGCATCGCAACTTTCCTTTGAAATAAGTGAAAAGATTCAGAATGAATTAACCTATCCGGGACAAGTAAAAGTTACAGTAATACGTGAGACGAGAGCTGTTAATATAGCTAGATAGAAAGAATTATAAAAAAAACTTTAAAAGAAATTTTAAAGTTTTTTTTATTTGTGCGAATCTTAATCTAATGGATTAAAAATAACGTTCTATATTTATTAGAGTTCTCCTTCTTCTGGTAGGTCTTCGTCAACCGAAATATCAATACCTTCAATCTTTGCTTTTTGTAGCATATTAGATTTGAGATCAATGTATTCATTTCTTGTTTTATAAATCTTTATGGCATCAAATATTGCTTGCTCAAAAGATTTAGGATCGGCAATCCCTTGTCCTGCTATAGAATAAGCTGTACCATGGTTGGGTTCAGTGTGAATAACCGACAGTCCGCCGGTGTAATTAACTCCATATTCATAGGAGAGAGTTTTAAAGGGTATAAGTCCTTGATCATGATACATGGCTAAAATTGCATCAAAAGAAGAATATACAGTAGGAGTAAAGAAGCTATCTGCAGAGTACGGACCGAAAGCAAGAATTCCTCTATCAAAAGATTCTTTAATTGCCGGTTCAATATAGTTTAATTCTTCATTGCCTAAAAGCCCATGATCCCCTGCATGAGGATTTAATCCTAAAACAGCAATTTTAGGTCTTTCTATACAAAAATCCTGAATTAATGTAGTATGTAAAGCTTTAATTTGTTTTTTAATTAATTCTTTACTCAACATCTCAGGAACTTTTGATATAGGCAAATTAAATGTTGCAAAAGCAATTTTTAAATCATTATTTTTAAGGAGCAAAAGAGATTTTTCTCCTAATTGATTTTCTAGAAAATCTGTGTGTCCAAAGTAATTAAAGCCTTGGGTTTGCATGGCTTCTCTATTAATAGGGGCTGTTACTAAAACATCTATTGCGTCTTGTTTTAATGCATTTAAAGCGGCTAATAAAGAGGCTTTTGCTATTTTAGTACTTTCATTTGTAGGTGAGCCGAACTGAACAGATATATTATCTTTCCAAAGATTGACAACATTAATTTTTCCGGGTATAGCTTCTTCAGGTTTAAAAATTCCTTGGAAATAAATGGAATTTAATCCAAATATATTTTTCTGATGTGATATTAATTTAGTTGAAGCAAAAATAATGGGAGTAAAAAAATCTAATATTTCTTTATTCTGAAGTGTTTTAAGTATTACTTCGATACCTATTCCATTAGGGTCTCCAATACTTATTCCTACTTTTAACTTATTATTTTTAACGCTCATATACAAACGGTGAAATTATTATAACAAATGTAGAAAAAAATATATATTTAATTTATAAGTATGTAAGAAAATAGAAATATTACTATATGAAATAAAGATATTTTGTTATATTGAGTAGTGAATTTTATAATAAATCATATTGAGTTGTAGTCTATTCGAATCATTTATCAAAGAGTTCTTATAAAGAAGAATTAAAATATTACTTTTGAATAAAAAATAAAAAATATGTTTACAGGTATTGTAGAAGAAACGGGAAAGATTGTAAATCTGGAAAAAAAAGGAGAAAATCTTTCTTTATCTATATCCGCATCATTTATTGATGAATTGAAGATAGATCAAAGTATAGCGCATAATGGAGCATGTCTTACTGTTGTGGATATACATCCGAATTTCTATACGGTTACTGCTATTGCAGAGACTTTAAAAAAAACAAATTTTTCAGAACTTAAAACCGGAGATATAATTAATCTTGAAAGATGTGTCAAAGTTTCAGATCGATTGGATGGACATATCGTTCAGGGACATATTGATCAAGTTGGAGAATTGAAATCAATTGAAAATCAAGAAGGAAGTTTTTTACTTACCTTTACTTATAATGGTGAAAATATAACTGTAGAAAAAGGTTCTATTACGGTTAACGGAATTAGTTTGACGGTAGTGGATAGTAAAGAAAATGAATTTTCAGTAGCTATTATACCTTATACTTGGGAGAATACCAATTTGAAGTTTTTAAAAGTAGGGGACAAAATAAATTTAGAGTTTGATATTATAGGGAAATACATACAAAAATTGTATGGTAAGTGTATTTAAATGTTTATGGTTAAAATAAAAAACCTTTAACCTTGTTGTTAAAGGTTTTTTTATTTCATATGTAATTAATTATATTCCTTTGCTCAGTTTAGCTCTTCTTTCCTTGATTAAAGCTTCTCTTTCTGTATCATTTTGGAATTTAGGTTTGGCGCCCTGACTATATTTTAATCTTCTTTCTTTAATTAAGGCTTCACGTTTAGCATCTGCTTCACTTTTTGATACTGGCTGGGCCGGTGATGCAGGAGTTGTCGTGATAGCTGTATTATTTTTATTACTAGAAGGAATAGCTTTTATTTCTTTAGATTTATTCTTAGCGTTAGCAGAAGAAATAGTCTTATCAGTGGTCTCTTTTACTTCATTTTTAATCGTATTTGTTTCTTTAGATTTAGTATCCGCAGCTTTTTCTACTTTTTTATTAGTTGGTTTTATTGGGGTAGAGCTATTTTTGTTATTATTTTTTTCAGGGATACTAATAGCAGGTTTAAGTGTTTCAGGTTTTTTTATTTCTACTTCAGTAGTTGTAAGATCATTGATAGCCTGAACAGCTTTTTTGCTAGGAGTTAAATTATTATAATTTTCATTTTCATTAGATGATATTTCTAATGGTTTTCCAATATAGAAATCTAGAATTTTTAATCTAAATAGGAATGAATACTTAGCTTGAAGCATTTGAGATAATGCATTATAATAATTATTTCTTGCAGTATTTAAATCGTATATATTAATTTTTCCGGCTGCGAAGCTTTTTTGTGCAAATTCGTAAGAGAGTTCAGTAGAAGAAACCAGTTCCTTAGCTGAATTAAAGGTTTGGAAAGCTGAATTTACGTCAAAATAAGAAGTTTGTATATTCTGCTTTAAATTTAATTTTTCCTGATCAAGTTGATTTTCTTGTATAAGCTGATTAATTCTGGATTGCTGAACTTTAATCTTATTAGTTCCCTTACTAAATATTGGAATATTTAATCCCACAGATAGCATTTGTGAGTGATTATCGTACCATTGATCATCTAGGGATTTACTGGATCTATCAAAATAATCTTGATAAAATGTGCTCACTTTATATCCACCTGTTATAGAAGGGTAAAATTCGGTTTTTGCAATGTCTATATCTTTCTTTGCTGATTCAACAGCTATTTCAGCAGATTTTATAACCGGTTGATTGTTAAATGCATAATTTATTACATCATCCATATTAATGAGAGGCATACCTATATCATCAGATACTTTAACATCTTCAATTTGAAAATCTCTATAATCTTTTTGAAGCAACATAGCTAAGACCATAAGTGATCGGTCTACCTCTATCTTGGCATTTTCATAGGTTTGCTTAGCATTAGCCAAATTTGATCTTGATTCATACAAAGTGCTTAAAGGAATGCTACCGGCTTTAAATAACTTTTCATTCCTGTCTTTGTCTTGTTTTTGAGTGTCCATTGAATTGGCTTGGACCCCCAAAAGCTCTTTATTAAGCAATACAGTTAAATAATTTCCTACTAGCTGTAAAGAAATATCGTTTTTAATTTTTTCTGTAGTATAATGATTTTGTTGTACTAAAAATGAATTTTTCTCCTCAGTTAATCGTAATCGTCTATTATTATAAAGTAATATGGATGATTCTAATGCAAGATTGTTTTGGTATCCTTCTGTATATTTATAATAGGAGTCGATATTGAAATCCATACCATCTTGGTGTACTTTCTGTGTAGCTAAAGGTCCAAAGGTTATCCCGTTAGTTATGGTCCCTTTAAGATCTGGAAGCTTTTCTTTCTTGGCAATTTTTAAATTACTTTCTTGAACTTGTTCATTTAGTTTTGATGCAAGCACTTGCAAATTGTTTTCTCTAGCATAAGATAAACAATCATTAAAAGACCATACTTTTTGCGCTGAGACAAATCCAACTATGAAAAAAGCGATTATATTATTGTTTATTTTCATTCTTATTTAAATGAATTTTCAATCTTATAAGTAGAATGATTATATATTTTGTTACAAATTTAAGTTAAAACATTTTTTATAATATTTCTTTTAATTTACAATGGTATGTAATAATATAATTTTATATAAATAATCCTAATGTATTCTTATGACCATAAGATAAATATGTTGTGATTTTAATATAACTTGGATGCATTATTTAAATTTTAAAATTTATTTTTTAACCTTGATTTCTCAATTTAAAAAAAAGCGACTACATTTTTGTATATGAAATTCAATAAATACAATTGATAACAGTTTTTCAATACTTTAATTATTCTTAATGCAATGCTATATAAATTTGATGAAAATGAATAAAAGCTTTATTTATACCTAGAATATAGAAATAAATAAGGGCATGTGAAAAACATACCCTAATATAAAATATCAACAAATGGTTATCTTTTAATTTTCTCTCCTAAAAACAAGACCGGTTTCTGGAAAATAATCTGCAATGATAGAATCGTTTTCGTTTATTTTACCCCCAAGGATTTCTTTTGATAATTGATTTAAGATTTCATGCTGAATTAAACGTTTCAGTGGTCTGGCTCCAAAGCTGGGATCGTATCCTTTACTCATAATATAATCTTTAGCTTCATCAGTCATGCTCATGTGAATTCCCTTCTTGTCCAATATTTTGTTGAGTGAATCTAATTGTATATCTATGATATTTCGAATTTCATTTTTATTCAAAGGTTTAAATACGATAGTTTCGTCAATTCGGTTTAAAAATTCAGGGCGCAAAGTTTTTCGCAACAATTCAAATACTTGTTGCTTGGTTAATTCCAGAATTTCTTTATAATTATCACCTTCTAATTTTTCAAAATTTTCTTGAATTAAGTGAGAACCTAAATTAGAGGTCATCACAATAATGGAGTTTTTAAAATTAACCGTTCTTCCTTTATTGTCGGTAAGTCTTCCATCATCTAATACTTGTAATAAAATATTAAATACATCGGGATGCGCTTTTTCAATTTCATCCAGTAAGATCACTGAATATGGTCTTCTTCTTACAGCTTCGGTTAATTGTCCACCTTCGTCATATCCCACATATCCCGGAGGGGCCCCCACTAATCTGCTCACAGAATGTTTTTCCTGGTATTCACTCATGTCTATTCGAGTCATAGAATTTTCATCATCAAATAAAAATTCAGCCAAGGCTTTTGCTAATTCGGTTTTACCTACTCCCGTTGTTCCTAAAAATAGAAAAGATCCAATGGGTTTTCTTTCATCATTCAAACCGGCTCTGTTTCTACGAATTGCATCTGCTACAGCTTCAATAGCCTCTTCTTGTCCAACTACTCTTTTATGAAGTACCGATTCCAGATTTAATAATTTTTCACGTTCACTTTGTACAAGCCTAGTAACCGGAATTCCAGTCCATTTTGCTACAACATCAGCAATGTCTTCAGAATTTACTTCTTCCTTTATCAATCTTGGTCGGTCATCGGATAATTCTTCTTCAGCCTTAGCTAATGCTGCTTCTTGTTCCTTTATTTTTCCATATCGAAGCTCGGCTACTTTTCCATAATCTCCCGAACGTTCCGCTCTTTCAGCCTCAAGTTTAAATTCTTCAATATTTTTACGAATTTCCTGTACTTTATCCGCTCTTTCTTTTTCAGACTTCCAAGAAGCACTCAATTCATTTCTTTTTTCATTAAGCTGGGATAATTCTTCCTTAACATTTTCTAACCTTTTTTCATTAGCTTGTTTAATGCTCTCATTTGAAGTAGGGCTTTCGGCTTCCCTTTTTACTGCTTCTAATTCAATTTCCAGTTGCATTTTTCTACGATCGAGCACATCCAGCTCTTCAGGCTTGGAATTCATCTCCATACGAAGTTTAGCAGAAGCTTCATCCATTAAGTCAATAGCTTTGTCGGGTAAAAAACGATCTGAAATATAACGATTGGAAAGTTCTACAGCAGCAATCACGGCTTCATCCTTAATACGTACCTTATGGTGTGCTTCATATTTTTCTCGGATACCTCGTAAAATGGCTATAGCATCGTCTACATCAGGTTCTTCGACCATTACTTTTTGGAAACGCCTTTCCAAGGCCTTATCTTTCTCAAAATATTTTTGATATTCGTTTAAAGTAGTAGCTCCTATAGAACGAAGTTCACCTCGTGCTAATGCAGGTTTTAAAATGTTGGCAGCATCCATGGCTCCCTCACCACCTCCGGCGCCCACCAATGTATGGATTTCATCTATAAAAAGAATGATAGTTCCATTAGAAGCCGTCACTTCTTTGACTACAGCTTTTAAACGTTCTTCGAATTCTCCTTTGTATTTAGCTCCGGCAATCAATGCTCCCATATCCAAAGAGAAAATAGTTTTATCCTTTAAATTTTCAGGAACATCTCCATTAATAATACGGTGAGCGATACCTTCGGCAATGGCCGTTTTCCCAACGCCGGGTTCACCAATCAATATTGGATTATTTTTAGTTCTACGAGAAAGAATTTGTAAAACTCTTCTTATTTCATCGTCTCTACCAATGACAGGATCAAGTTTACCCTCTTGTGCTAATTCATTAAGGTTTCTGGCATATTTGTTTAATGAATTGTATGTATCTTCAGCCGATTGAGAGGTAACTCTTTCACCTTTTCTAATTTCTTCAATGGCTTTTAGAACTCCTTCTTTAGTTACCCCTTGTTTTTTTAATAATTGTGAGGTTTTATCATTAACGGAAAGTAGTCCTAAAAAAATATGTTCCAAACTTATAAACTCATCTTTCATCTTGGTGGCTTCCAATTGGGCCTCATTTAAAGCCTTATTTGAGTTTTGTGAAAGATAGAGCTGTCCTCCACTAACCTTAGGTAAAGAATTGAGTATTGATTGAAGTTCGGAATTTATATATGCTAAATTTGAATTCTGTTTTTTTAAAATGAAAGTTATCACGCTTGCCTCACTTTCCAATAAAGCTTTAAGCAAATGTGCAGGCTCTATAGCCTGGTTTTCTAAACCTTGGGCAATAACTTGAGATTCTTGCAAGGCTTGTTGTGATTTGATGGTTAATTTATTAAAATCCATAATTTTTTAATCTCTTACGTTTTTAACCTTAGCAAAATATAAACCAAATTGAGTAATAAGATATTCATGCAGTTAATTGATCAAAATGTAAGTAAAAAATACTCAAATAATGACAAAATGTCTTATTTTTAGTGATTTAAATTGAAATAAAAGACATAATGTCTTGATTTTTTAGTATAAAGCTTTTTTAGAAGTATTATTATATTTAGATGATATATTTAAAATAATATAATTGAAAGTAATCCGGTTACATTTTCTCCGTAAAGTGATCAAAATTTTTTCATATTAAGCTGTAATAGTTTATAAAGAAAATAGTTTATAGTTTTCTCAACCATTAATGATATCTAATACTCGCTCGTATCATACCAAGAGCATTTACCTTATTTATAGCAACATCTTTAGGTTCGTATATAGGGTTAGAGCTCACAAGCTTAATGTATCCTTTACCTAAATTGGACTTTTGAATGTGTCTTATAAAAGTATGATTGGAATCTTCGCTTAATGCAACCTCTATAACATATAATTCTCCCCAAAACAAATTATCTACAGATACATTTTTAAAAATAATTATATCTCCGTTTTTCAATAAAGGGAGCATAGATTCTCCATTTATATAAATTGCTCCATCACAATCAGATAGGTTAGGTATTTTTAAGAAGTTTGAGATAATTGTGTTTACTGATTTTTTTAGGATTATATTTTTAAAACCACCATTAGAATCTAGATTGTATAGGGGTATATTAAAATTATTTCTTTCTTGTAATTTAAGCAATGGATCTTCCAGGATAGAAATAGGGAAGTCTTTATCTAAAGCAGATGATTTCAACATCTGGCCTTCTCCTGTTAATAGCCATTCTAAGTTTATTTCGGGACATTTTGTATGAAGTAGTAAAGAGTCGTAAGTATTTCTTTTTTTCCAATTAGAGAACGTTTGAGGAGAAATTCCAAGATATCTGGCCAAATCAGAATCTTTTTTAAATCCATAAAATAGTTTAATCTTGCTCAAAATTGTTGATTTTTTCATGGCTTGTTAGTTATAAATAAAAGATCAAATAAAATTTATATAAATACCTCGTTTATATATTAGGCTAATTTTTAGGCAAATATATCAAAAAAATATCATTTTGTCACAACAAGCGTACATAATTTAATAAAAAAAGCATAAGATGCAAAGTCTTTAAAAGAAAAAATATAAACCTTTAAAATTTTCGTATGCTAGCTCGGATAAAGGCAATAGCGTTTATTTTTGAAATAGGAATATCCTGGGGAGAATGATTAGGGTTTACTCCGGTAAGTGTAACAAATTTTTCTCCTTTAGCAGATTTTTGAATATATTTTATTAGAATATAAAATGAGCGATCGTCCATACTAAATTCAATTAAGTAAAGCTCTCCCCATATTATATCGTTAAATGAAATAGTCTTAAAAATGATAATATCTCCGCTTTTAATAATAGGTGCCATAGAATTACCCTTAACATAAGTAGCGCCATCGCAATCAGCTAAATCTGGGATTTTAATAAAATCAATAATAAATTTTTGATCTAGGCTTCTAGTTAAAATATTTTTTAGATTTCCGGTATTATCTAAATTATACAAAGGCAAGTAATTCTTTTTACCTTTTTGAAAACTATACTTAGATTCCTCGGTTATAGGTAGATTACTATTTGCCTCATTAGCAATATCTTTTTTTAACATAGGGCCAGCTCCGTTTAATAACCATTCGTAGTTAAAAACTTCACATTTTGTATATATGAGCTTAATATTGTATGAATTTCGCATTTTCCAATTATATAATATTTGGGAAGATATTCCTAAATGCTTAGCTAATTGAGAATCTTTAGTAAATCCGTAATATTTTTTAATCTCGTTTAGAATGGTAACGGTATTCATGTTTAATATAAAAAAATATACATTTAGTGTAAAATAATTTTAAAATAAACAAAATGTATATATATTTGCTTTCAGATAAAGCAAATATATCAAAAAATATAGTATTGTTATGACATCAGAACAAATAAAAAGAAAAATAGAAGTTGGGGATTATATTTTGGCATCTAAGTTATTGAATATAACTCCTGAAAATGTACGAGCACGTTTCTCTCGAGAGAAAGTAGATGTTCTAAAAGCATTAGAAGCTATTATTAATAATAGGGAAAAGTTTATAAAAAAATATCAAAAGAAAATTTCGGGTTGATAAAAGAATGTGTATCAATACATATTTCCAAGTAAAAGGAGAAAATTGATCTTATAAAATTATATTTAAAACTAATTTCTATTTAATAGTTGAAGCTCTAATAAATGTAAACAGTCTGCTAACTGTTTATTTATCAATATAAAAAATACTTACTGGGATATTTTAGGATCAAGCTGTAATAAGCATTTTAGAAAAACTAATATTCAAATAATTTATTTTTTGATGTACAACGTATCAATTGAATCCATAAAAGTTATATAAATTATCGGAAGTATTTATAAGGTATAAGGGATGAAAAATTTTATAATCAATAAAAGATTTTGCGTGGAGAGTTAAAAAGAAAAAAATAATAAATATTTACATAAAAATTAAATGCAATTATCTATTTATGGAAAAATAATAAAAAAAGTAATATATAATATATATAAAATACTTATTAATTTATTCCTTAAAAACAATATAATAAGTAATTTGTGTATTGATAGCTCTTGTTTGTGTTTTTTGTATAATAAATTGAGGTTAAATATATCAAATTTTATATAATAATCTTATATTAACTTTACGATTATATATATTTTTTGTTTATCTTTACCGTCATAAAAGTTAGTGTTTAAGTGTTTTAAATTTTAAAAATTAAGTGTTCATCTATTTTTTTATGCCTTACAGGTACTTAATTTTTATAATGAAATAAAAAAAATGGTCATTAAAAAAAAGAATTGATTTTTTAATATTAAAAATAGAAGATCAAGTAAGTGTTAATATGTTAATTAATAATTCATTATGAAAAAGAAAGTTTTATTATGTTCATTACTCGGGGTAATTTCCGTTTGTTCTTTCTCTCAAACCCAAAGAGTGGGGATAAACACCGAAGAACCTCAAGGGGTTTTCCATATCGATGGGAAATACAATAATGCTGAAGACGATTTTGTAATTGATGGAAATGGAAACGTGGGTATTGGTACCCGTACTCCCCAATCAAAATTGGAAATTATAGGTATACGTGGAAAAGGGCTACGGGTTACTCCTCAAGGAACTATTCAAAGGGGAAAAATTATAGGATCTGATGAAAAAGGAAATTTTGTAATTTCTAATCGTCCAATGCCTGAAATAAAAGAAGGTGAAATAGTACAAATACATGTTAGGCTTGACGCTACCTCAACAAACGGAGGTCCGAATTTAGCAAGTAGGGAACCCGTTATTCCCGGTGATCCTAGTTTACCCGTCGGAAAATCCCCGGCAGCTAAGATTTCAACCAAGCCGGTAGTACTTACGGAAGGTACCTGGTTGGTTCAGCTTAAGTATGCCACTCGAACTACAGCAGGAACCGGATCTAATTTTAGAGAAGGGTGTGGTAAAATAAGTGGATGGGATCAGTATATATGGACCCTATTACATAACAGGGATGAAACTGATTATAAGAAATCGGTTTTAACTTTGGTCGGAACTGCACCGGAACGTACCGGGGCTTGTGCTAGTACACCTCAGCTAACTCATATCGTTAAAGTAGAAAAGAATCAAACTATGACTATTGATGCTTATGCCAGTACCAGTATATGGAATAATACGGTAGTATTTGTTGACGGAGATTTTAATGAATTCGCCACAGGTAAACCTTATTTTAGGGCTATACGAATAGATAAAGTCGATTAAAAGTAATTTTGTTTTTATTATACTATAATAAACCATTATATAAAAATCATGAAAAAAATAATTATATCTATGTCCCTTTGGGGGGGAGCGGTTGGCATTGTTTTCTCACAAGTTGGAATTAATACCGATCATCCAAAAGGTATTTTTCATATAGATGCAAAAAAAGATAATGTAATAAAATCTAAGGATTCCATAGAACATACAACAGATGATGTGGTATTTAACTCAGTTAGAAATGGCTCGATATTATTTAAATCATATCAAGCATATTTAGGGGTTGGGAAAATTAAGCCTGAAGCAGGTTTAGATATTAATGGGACCATGCGTTTAGAAAATGGAGCTGAAGGCAACAATAAAATACTAGTTAGCAAAGATAATCTGGGAAATGCTACTTGGGTAGCCCCTTTAGGTCCTATAATAAGTGTCGGTAAAATAAACGATAATAAGCTTTTGCCTACAGATGAAAGTCCAGGAGATTTAACTGAAGAACCTTTGAAACTTACCCAGGGGAAATGGTTGGTTCTATCCAAATTTGTGGTAAGAAATACTATATATCCGCGGGGCGGTCTGAAACCCCGAAATAATGTTTGGATTTATTTAAAAAATATGACCAAGCATTCGGGTTCTAAAGATCCAGTATTTAGTACGGTATTGGGAGTACCGGTAGAACAAGACGGGTATTTTATTGGCACTCCTCAACTAGCTGCTATAGTGAATGTTCCTAAGGGAGAGGAACACGTATTTAGAATATTTGGTAGTACCAGTAATATACAATTTGGATATGCTACTACCAGTGAATTTCAAGGGTCTTATTTTTATGCTGTTCGGTTAGATGTAGATTTGTTAAACTAGAAGATCAAATTAATACATTGTGAATTTTAAATATATTATATGAAAAAATTATTTTTATTATATGCAATACTAGCAGGAGGGGTAAGCAATTATTTATTTGCCCAAATTCCATCTGTAGGAATAAATACAACTTCACCACAAGGACCTTTTCATGTGGATGCCAAAGGAAATACTAATGGGACTTCTAATACATCGGATGATGTGATTGTAACAAAAGAGGGTAATTTGGGGATAGGAACACTTACTCCTACGGCCAAAGTACATGTTAAAGCAGATGGCACCGCAAACGGATTACGGTTGAGCGATCAATCGGAAAGACAAGGTAACATGCTAATGTTTCAAGATAATACAGGTACAGTTAACTGGGTACCCAAACCGTTTAGCTTAGTAGAGGCTCCACTTAATGAGCATTTAGATATGGATCATCCGTTAAGTAATAATCCAAGTAAGCTTGTTACTAGAAATTCAAATGATCATAGAGAAATTACATTTACAGGACGAGGGTTAAAACTGACTCCCGGTATATGGATGATTATGGCAAAATACTTGGTTGTTAATCCGGGAAACGACGGAGGTTTTTTGTATTGGACATATTTGCATGATTTAGATGATCTTGACGGATTACCAGTAGATGATGAGCATCTTAAAGATAAAAGATCAGGATGTATGAACCGTAATGCTGATCCTTATGATAATTGTAAAGATCGAAATGGAATTCCCGGTAAATATAATAGAAATTGGTATTTGGCAAGTGATAACTTAAAAGGGCAGGTATCTAAAAAGGCAATGTGTGTAGTTGGTATCTATCCGGAAGCTAAAAATTATCAATATACAACCCCGTATGTAAATTATATAGCTGTTATAAAATCGGACGGTAAAAATCCGGGAGATCCGGGATATGAACATGAAATTGCTCTAACATTTAGTACAAGTCTTCCTGCTGTTGTGCCTAATTCGTTTATCCGTAATGCGTTACATACGGATACCCATATAAATCATCCCACATTAAATGGAGGAAAAGTTGATATTGGAACGTATTTTTTTGCAGTTCGTTTAGATATAAATTAAAGCTTATAACTTTCTAAATATATTATATACTAGTACTTACGTGATACCTGACAGTTATGTTAGGTATTTTTCTTTTTAATCAATACCTGTAATTCCCATTTTCTTCATTAAAAAGGTAGCGTTCATATTTTTAGCCACCCCTTCTTTAATTTTATAATCGAAAAAAAGTTCATCATTAATAATTTCTGCTTCAAAACTGTAGTTTTTAACATTTTTAGGGTAGTTTTGCTCTAATGTTCCTAACACCAGATCATGGGTAGCTATAATTCCATTACCATTTAAAGATATAAGCTGTTTCATAAGCGCTAGCGATCCTTTTTGTTTATCTTCGGAATTGGTGCCTTTAAGAATTTCATCTAAAATTATAAATAAATGTTCTCCTGAATGTAAACGGTCAATAATCATTTTCAATCGTTTTAATTCAGAAAAGAAATATGATTCGTGATCCGCTAAAGAATCAGTAGTTCTTAAGTTGGTAACCAGATTTCCCGGAAAAACTTCTAAGGAATGTGCATATACAGGTGCACCTATACAGGCCAGTACGTGATTAACTCCAATGGTTCTTAAAAATGTACTTTTTCCGGCCATATTTGCTCCGGTAATTACTAAAAAATACTTTTCTCTAGCGATAGTAACGTCATTGGTTACACAAAGAGAGCGATCTAGCAAGGGATGCCCTAATTCTTTTCCCTCAAAAATAAAATGCTTTGTATTTATTTTCGGATAACAATAGTCGGGGTGTGTATAAGCAAAGGTAGAGAGAGAGTTCCAAGCATCGAAATGTGCGAGTGTATCAAACCAATAAGGAAGGTGTGTACGATAAGTTTCTGTCCATCGTTCTATTTTAATGGCATAACGCACACCCCAACATAGCACAGGGTTAAAAAGTAAAACCATTGGATAAGCCATTCCCATGTTTAATTGAGAACAATAACGGTTTAGCTTATCAATAGCTGCTGAAGCGGCAGTACTCTTTTTAAGAGCTTCCTGATAATTTTTCAGTAAATTGCTCTCAAAATTTTGTTTTTCAATAGCTTTAAATAAGGAACTATAGGTAGATAATTTGTCTGATTTTTTGCTAACTGTATCCACAATTTGCATCACATGTTTTTGCGAAAAAGCATTGATAGAAAAGGTTAAGACCCATAAAGGAATAAAATATAAAGTAGAGGCTAGTTGGAAAGCACAAAGTATAGATAAACCTATATAAAATGCCGGGATAAGGTAAATCATAATTTCCCAAAATCTTTGTTTATATAATAAATATTTATCATTAAACATAGTGTTTACATTAAACCGACCTTCTTCTGTATTTCTATTTAGAGAACCTAATACTCTGAAATGATTTATCCATTCTTGTTTTGCGGCTAATTCACGAACGCTTTCCTGATTTTCTAAAATAGTGCTTTTATCTAAATATGGGGAAAGAAATAGGTGCGCAAGATATTCTTTTCCGAATGAAGTAATACTACGATTTATAGACTGGAAAAGAGATCGATCTCCAAAAAGATCAAGGTCATAGCTAAAACTATGTTCCGTTTGTATATATTCAGGTGCTCCATCGAAAGGGGTAAAATCATAATGTAATGCTTTATATTCGTCATTAGCGATTTTAATTAAAGTAAGAGAGTATTTTTTTTTATAAAATAGTTTATTGTGGAATTTTAAAAGTAAAATAAAAGCAAGCAGGGAAATTAAAATAATTGCGCCTACGAGTATTCTATTATTCCAGTTAAGATAGCAAAGTATAATACTGAATAGTACCACTAATAGCCGAAGTATTGCCACAATGAAAATTTTCTTTTTCAGAGGGTGTAATTTCTTTTTCTCTTTATCAATAATATTTTGATAAAAATTTTGTACCGCTTGCATATTCATAATTTCAAAGGTAAACAAAATAAAAATGAATTTTTTTAATAAATCATTCGTATATAAACTTTAAACTATTTTTTATCTTGTTATGGAATGGTAGTATTCTTTTTTAAAAAAGATAAGGCGTTTGGCCCCTTTATTACTTCTGGGAAATAATCAAAAATCTAATAGATAAAATATATGAAGTTATTATGAAACCTTCTTATTCATAGCCCAATCCATTTTTCGCGATATAAAATTTAATTTTTCATAAATAAAAATTTTTAAGAGTATTTGTAAATACTAAAACATAATAAATTTATGCTATTTGTTATAATCTGTTAATTACAAAGTAATTGAGATATCATTTAAAAAAAGGTCATATATATTCACAGTGAAATTATATAGTTTAAAATTTCTATTTATTACAGATTTTATCGATAAGATTACCTACTACTCTTTAATTTGTCTATTAATGTTTTAGTAATTAAAGAGAATTAAAATACTATCTTTTATGATTAGGTTTTTTATTACGAAGCTTTAAAGATATAAGACAGTTATAATAACAGTACACCGACAGGGTAAAATAAAAAAGCCTGATTATATTATAATCAGGCTTATATATGTGTTTTGAATCTATTTAGATTGCAAGTTCTATCACTTCAGACATTTGAGTAACATAATGAATTCGTAATCCCTTAATATAATCAGGATTTATTTTTTCAATATCTTTTCTGTTTTCTTCGCATAAAATTACATCAGTTATTCCTGCGCGTTTAGCAGCTAATATTTTTTCTTTAATACCACCTACAGGAAGAACTTTACCTCGTAAAGTAATTTCTCCGGTCATGGCCCATTTAGATTTTACTTTTTTCCCGGTAAATGAAGAAACAAGGGAAGTAAGCATCGCTATACCAGCAGAAGGTCCGTCTTTCGGAGTAGCTCCTTCGGGAACATGAATGTGAATATTGCTTTCTTCAATTTTTTGAGGATCAATATTGAAATTTTTATAATTGGATTTTATATATTCCAACGCAATGGTCGCTGATTCTTTCATTACAGTCCCCAAATTTCCGGTCATAGATAAATTTCCTTTTCCTTTGGAAAGGATACTTTCAATAAATAAGATATCTCCTCCCACTTGTGTCCAGGCAAGTCCCGTAACTACACCCGGAACTTTATTGGTTTCTGAAGTTTCAGGCAACATAGGGGGACCTAGAATTTCAATAATTTTATCTTTACTTAATTTTTTATCATACTCATTATTTCGAGCAATTTGCAATGCTATATTTCTTACTATTTTAGAGATTTTTCTCTCCAATCCTCTAACTCCTGATTCTCGAGTATAGGCTTGAATAATAAATTCCAATTCTTTTTTACTTATAGATATATCTTTTTTATTCAGCCCGTGTTCAGTAATTTGTTTAGGTAAAAGATACTTATAAGCTATTTCTACTTTTTCTTCAATGGTATATCCCGATATATCTATAATTTCCATTCGGTCCAATAATGCAGGCTGAATGGTTCCCAAATTATTGGCAGTGGCAATGAATAATACTTTGGATAAGTCATAATCAACATCTAGGAAATTATCGTGGAACGTACTGTTTTGTTCCGGATCCAGCACCTCAAGTAAGGCTGAAGAAGGATCACCATGCCCGCTCGAACTGATTTTATCAATCTCATCCAATACTACTACCGGATTCGAAGTTCCTACTTTTTTTATGGATTGAATGATTCTTCCCGGCATAGCCCCAATATAGGTTTTTCTATGTCCTCTTATTTCCGATTCATCATGTAATCCACCCAGTGATATTCGTATGTATTTTCTACCTAAGGCAGAGGCTATAGATTTACCTAAAGAAGTTTTTCCAACTCCGGGAGGGCCGTATAGGCAAATAATAGGGGATTTCATGTCTCCCTTAAGTTTTAAAACAGCAAGATATTCAAGAATACGTTCTTTTACATCTTCTAGCCCAAAATGATCTTTATTTAGTACCTTCTCGGCATGATTGATATCAAAATTATCTTTAGAATATTTTTCCCAAGGCAAATCCAACATTAATTCCAGATAATTCCTCTGAACTCCGTAATCCGGGGTTTGAGGATTCATTCGAACTAATCGGTTAAGTTCTTTTTCAAAATGTTCATGTATAGATTTGCTCCATTTTTTCTTAGAAGCTTTATCTTTCATCTCCTGAACTTCTGCTTCATAGGATACCCCTCCCAGTTCTTCCTGAATGGTTTTCATTTGCTGATGAAGGAAATACTCGCGTTGTTGTTTGCTCAGGTCACTATTTACTTTATCTTGTATGGAATTTTTTAAGCTTATTTTCTGAAGCTCGAAGTTTAAATATTTTAATGTTTTGGAAGCCCTATCCAATAAACTGTTAATTTCTAATAATTCTTGCTTTTTGATTAAAGGTAAGTCAAGATTTGAAGCAACAAAATTAACTAGTAATGAACTTCCTTCAATATTTTTAATGGCAAAGGATGCATCTGAAGGAATGGCTGGATTTTCATTGATTATTTTAATTGCCGTTTCACGAAGACTTTCCAATAATACATTAAAATGTTCTTTATTTTTAGTTGAAATTTTTCTTTTATCTTCCAGCAAAGTAACTTCTGCCTTTAAATAAGGTTCTTCTTCAAGTATAGAATTTATAGAAAATTTACGTATTCCTTGTAAAATAACCATGGAGCTTCCATCCGGCATTTTAAGTAATTTTAAAATTTTACCTATAGTCCCAACGGAATACATATCTTCAAGGGTGGGATTGTCTACGTTCACATCTTTTTGCGTGATTACTGCTATAATTTTGTCGCTTTGCTGAGCATCTTGCAGTAAATTGATGGATTTATTTCTACCTGCTGTAATTGGAATAACTACTCCTGGAAATAATACTACATTTTTAACGGGAAGTAGAGGTAGTACCGCAGGAAAAGTTTCATTCATCATTTTATCTTCTTCATCCTGACTTAATAAAGGAATAAACTCACTATCATTTTGCATAACTTGATCTAATGACAATATGTCGAACTTCATAATGTTTCGTATTAAAGATTTAGTGACAAACTTTCAGGTATATAGGATACGGATTGTTACTTTTTGTAAATCCTATTAGATTATAATGCTGATTATTAAAGAGAAATGTGCAATCTCTAAAGTTTGTCCATGTTCTAAGGTCAATTAATATGCCAAATAAATACAGGTATCTATGACAAAAATAGAACCTAAGATTATATTATAGTTTAATAAGAGTGAGTATCTCTCTGCTTCCATCGGAATAGGATACTTTTACAAAATATCGTCCGGTAGGTAGTTTAGAAATGTTAATTTCTTGATTTTGATTATTATCTAATATGTCTTTATCGATCAGATTAGTACCAACCATGGATAAAACAGATATATTAAGAATTCTTGATGAACTGGAATTCTTAACAAGTATAAAATTTACTGCAGGATTAGGATATAATTTTGATTTTGTATAAGGTTGGTCTTGATAGGAAATGTCCATTAAAAAACTTACTGGTATATCTTTTGCGGTAACCAAGTTCATTGAAAGTAGCAATGTAATAAATAATAAAAATTTCTTCATAAGCATTTTATCTTTAAAATTTATAAAATTTACTTGATAAATAATAGTTTTATAGTCTACGGTAATTAATGTATAAAATTATAATTATTTTTTTTTATTTACAACTTTTTAACAAAATATTTTTATCTTTATTTTAAAATAAGGATAATTTTAATCTTTATTTATCTTTAGAGTATACTTAATTTGTATATTTATTAAGATATAATTTATTTTAATTATTATGAAGCAATGGCTAAAGTAAATATACTGACTTGAGAATTTTGTATTTTCAATAATTCATGGGCGCAGGATATTAAAGTTGCGCCGGTTGTTAAAACATCATCGACTAATAAATAATGACTGGAACTTTGATTGGTTCTTATAAAGGCCTTTTTCATCCTGTTCATACGCTCATCCTTGTTAGATTCTATTTGCGATTCCATATGAATTACTCTTTCTAGTAAATGTTCGTCAAAATTGCAATTCATTAATGAGGCTAATCTTTTACAGCAAAGTATGATTTGATTATAATTTCTTTGTTTCAATCTTTTATAATGAATAGGTACCGGAATAATGGTATTTACTTCTTTTAAATAAGGGTTATCTTGGTTTTGCCTATACCAAATTTCAGCTAACCAAGAACCTATTTCAGGCTTATTTTTATATTTTAAATGGTGAATTAATTTCTGTGTAATATTTTTTTTTGAAAAAAATAGCAATGAGGAAGCAAATTCAATTTTTACAGAATCACTTATTTTATCATATATAGAATTATCTCGGATAAATGGTATATGAGTGAAAGGTAAGTTGGCTTTACAGTTTTCACATAAATAAGATTGGGTTGAAGAAATAATTATTTCACAGCCGATACACCTCATAGGGAACAGGGTAGAGAGTATTTCTTGCCACATGAGATTTTTCAATTATCTTTGCCTAAGATAATCAAAATTTTTAATTGTGATAAGGCTTACTAAAATTTTTACATTTGAAACGGCACATGCTTTATGGGGGTACGATGGTAAATGTAAGAATATTCACGGACATTCTTATAAACTCTATGTAACCGTTAAAGGGATACCTTCCAACGATGTACATAATGTTAAGAATGGAATGGTTATGGATTTTGGAGATTTAAAGTCTATCATCAAAAGATTAATAATAGATCCTTTGGATCATGCCATTATTTTAAATGCCCATACAGAACATAAAAAATTAGGAGAACAATTGATAAAAGAAGGGCATAAGGTTATCTTTACAAACTACCAGCCTACTTGTGAAAATATGCTGATGGACTTTGCTGAAAAGATTCAATCGGAACTTCCTGCAGCTATTATACTAGCAAAGCTTACATTATATGAAACAGAAACTTCTTATGGTGAATGGATAAAGGAGGATCAATAAAAATTAATCTGGATAAAGGTAAAAAAGTTTATTTTGCCTCGGATCAACATTTGGGAGCTCCAGATGAAGTTTCTTCCAGAAAAAGAGAAAAAATTTTTGTAGATTTTTTAGATCAAATAAAAAATGATGTACAAGTACTTTTCTTGTTAGGAGATTTATTTGATTTCTGGCATGAATATAAAACGGTTGTTCCTAAAGGGTTTGTACGTATTTTAGGGAAATTGGCAGAACTTTCAGATTCCGGAGTCGTTATTTATTTTTTTACCGGCAATCATGATTTATGGATGAGAGATTACCTCCAAAAAGAACTGTCTATAACTGTTTTTACAGAAGAACAAAACTTCATAATTAATGATAAAAGTTTCTTTATTGCACATGGGGATGGATTAGGACCCGGAGATCATGGATATAAAAGAATGAAAAAACTTTTTACTAATCCTTTCGCTCGATGGTTTTTTCGATGGTTACATCCTGATATTGGTGTAGCTTTAGGAAATTATTTGTCAAGAAAAAATAAATTAATCAGTGGAGAAGAAGATATCAAGTTTTTAGGAGAAGATAAAGAGTGGTTAATTGTTTTTTCTAAAGAAAAATTAACCAATACGCATTATGACTATTTTGTTTATGGACATCGTCATTTACCCATGGATTTATCTATTGGTAAAGATAAAGAAAGTCATTACATAAATTTGGGAGATTGGATCTCCTATTATACTTATGCTGTATTTAACGGTGAAGATTTACTTTTACAAAAGTACACTGATAAAAATTTGAACTAGCTTATATATTTTAGTTTCCTTCCAATAGCTTTTTCAACTCGATAGCTTCTGAAGGAGTAATTCTCCCGGATAAGAGCAATGATAATTCGCGACGATGGATCGCTCCCGTATATCTAATTATTTCTTCTTCGGTTTCAGGAACTAAGTCCGGAATTTTTTTTGGTTTCATGGTTTCATCTAATGCGACAAAAGTGTAAATTCCCTCATTGGTTTTTATTTTTCTGTGATTTATAACATCATCAATCCATATATCTACAATAACTTCCATGGAGGAGCCGAAAGCTCTTGATACTTTGGCTATTGCTTCCACTGTACTGCCTAAAGGTATTGGCAAGGAAAATGAAACGTGATTTACAGAAGCTGTAACTACCTTAGCTTCTGCATGTCTTTGTGCGGCAATAGCACAAGCCCGGTCCATTAATGAAAGTAAATCTCCTCCAAACATATTGTTATACGCATTGGTTTCATTTGTAAGAACAATGGTAGTCATAATAGTTTTTGACTCGGAAGGAGTTTTGGCTTTCATATAGTTTGATGTTTAATTATAAAGTAGGTAAACCAAAATTTTTATAGGTAGCAAAACTGTCTACATTTTGAAAATTAATTTTTTCTTTTACTGAGGTAAAAGTTCCTAAGTTTTCGACTGTTAAGTTTTGATTGGTTTTTAATGAGTTTTTCCACTCAGATATAATTTGATAAACTGATTCTTTGGCTTTTTCTACATCAATAGATTCTAAGTCTGCAATTAGATTAGCCAGATTATCATCATTTAAATTATGCTGTTGATTAAAATTAAGAGAATAGGAGGGAGGAAGGATTTGATTGGTTTCTTCATCTTTCTTTACGGAAACAAGCTTTAATTCAAATTTTCCAAAAGAAGGTAAAGTTACCTGGCCGGCTTCATCCAATAATAGTATGATATATTTTACTAAATTCATAGGGTAAATTTATAAATAAATACATTAATTCTTCCCATAACTTTAGTGAATAGGTTTTAAAATTTGTATAAATTTATATACTAGTATAAAAAATATAAAGGAAAAATAACTATAAATTTTGTAAAATTATTTAAATAAACACCTCATATTTATTTTGATATTCATTTGTAAATTTAATTAAATTCAAAATAGTTTCTTTTTTTCTCAAACAATTTCCAATGTGAAAAAATAATGTCACCATACATAAAGAATTGCACAATAAGAAAGATAAATGGAAACAAGAGACTGCCTCTATAGAAACCATATAAGAGAACTAATAGATTCCGAAAATAATCAACTTTTAACTAATCAATATCGTCACAAAAATAAGAACTATAAAACTGACTGGTAATAACCATTGATTCTAATATTGGTTAATTGCTAACATTTCATTAACATCAAATTGCTTGAAATCTCTATTAAGCCACTTCCTAATAATTATCCATACATATTCACTGTAACCACCTCAGGAAGAGATTTGTGGAGGTTTAACAATCTTTTTTTTATGGTATTAACTAAAGTTAGAGGCAACGTTATCCATAGAATTCATATTGCAGGCAAAAGTAATTCCATTAAAATCTCTAATTGGGAGTATAAAAGGGGAAGATTAATATCTTTAATCATTTCATTTGTTGGATGAAGTGATAATTTGTATTCTTTATAGTCAAAAAATACATTCGGCAGATTATTCACTTTTTCATAGGTTTAAAAACCAATATTTTTATAAAAGACTAATGATTTTTAATATCTATAACCCCAAGATAAACTAGATTGATTCTATGGATTGCTTAATAATAAAATTAGTTGTGCCTGTTAATGGTAATATTTATTTTCAGGAAATTTACTGCTTTCTAAACAAATTTGTCTTTCTTTCAGTTTCTTTTTCATAGCGCTAAAAAATTCAGGAGTTATACCAATGTAAGACGCAATATGTTTTTGCGAAATAGAATCTTTTAATTCCGGAAATCTTTTACAAAAGTTTATATACCTTTCTTCTGCGGATAGACTTAGAATTTCATACAGACGATTACGTAAGAATATAACGGAACGAATTAAACTCTCATTATAATACAGTTCTAATTTTGGAAACCTTTTGACGGATTCTTCTTTTGCAGTATTTGATAAGATAAGTATTTCAGAATCAAGATCGGCTGCAATATTAAATTTTGCAAGTTGTTTATATAAAATACTTTCATTATCAGCAATCCACCAACCTTTGGAAGAGAATTGTAATACTTGTTCCAATCCTTTTTTATCATTAATATAACTACGTAAGCAGCCTGAAAGTACATAATAATAGTTATCTTGCACTTCATCTTGCTGTAAAAGAAATTCCCTTTTATTGAGCTTTCTGAATTTTAGAATAGATTTTAAATAATCTTTTTCCTCTTTAGAAATAGTAACTACTTCATTTATTTCTTCAAAAACTTTTTCAAAAATCATAGTATAAATAAGTTTTTTAATTTTTACATAAAAAATTTTATAATACACATAATATATTATAATAACAGAACCTGTTATCTTTTGAGAATTTATTATAATATTAATGTTTCTTAAAAAGAGAAATTAAACACAAGTGTTAAATCTTTATAAAAACTATACTCTAAAGTCTTTAAGAATTCAAACCTTAATTCTCTTATTGTTATATGTAGTATATAATTGAAAATGGTTACGAAAAATTAATTATAAAAATTTTTTTTCGTAAAAAATATAAACACATTGTTTATATTTTAAAAATTTCCGCTTATTAAAAACTCGTAATATTAATTTTTTTATTTGATTAGCTACTCAACAAATCAAACGAAAATAGATATTAGGTTAGAATAAACAATAATATATTATAAATTAAATTTATTGATTAGATGGTAATGAATTATTAAAAAAAATAATTATATCATTGTAAACTATATACAAATTAATGGTTTACATAGCTTAAATAATTGGATATCATAAGTATAAAGCAATATGATGTTTACTATATTTAAATTTTTAATGAAATAAAATATAATATAATAAGTAACCTTATAGATTATATTATATAACTATTGAATTTAATTACAATCTATTTCCTTACTATTTTTAGTAAAACCTTCACATTTTCCGATTGATTGATGTAAGAAGGAAAAAATATAGTTTATTAATCTAATTTTAATACGGCAAGGAATGCTGATTGAGGTACTTCCACACGTCCAATTTGTCGCATTCTTTTCTTACCTTGTTTTTGCTTTTCCAATAATTTTCTTTTACGAGAAATGTCTCCACCATAACATTTGGCAGTAACATCTTTACGCAATGCTTTAATGGTTTCGCGCGCAATAATTTTGGATCCGATGGCAGCTTGAAGAGGAATGTCAAATTGTTGTCTTGGAATTAATTCTTTTAATTTTTCACACATCTTTTTACCTATGTTATAAGCATTATCATGATGAATAAGAGCAGATAATGCGTCAACATGTTCTCCATTAATAAGTATATCTACTTTTACCAATTTAGATACTTTCATCCCTGAAGGAGAATAATCAAAAGATGCATATCCTTTAGAAATCGTTTTCAATCGGTCATAAAAATCGAAAACTACTTCAGCTAGAGGCATCTCAAATAATAGCTCAACTCGATCAGTAGTTAAATAGGATTGATTAGTTAATTCTCCTCTTTTTTCAATACAAAGATTCATTACCGCACCGATAAAGTCTGTTTTAGTAATAATGGAAGCTCTGATATATGGCTCTTCAACCCGATTTAGGGTAGTAGCTTCAGGTAGCTCTGATGGATTATGTACAGCTATTGCTTTCTCAGGATCTTTGTTAAGATAGGCATTATATGAAACATTGGGAACGGTTGTAACTACAGTCATTCTAAACTCTCTTTCCAAACGTTCTTGTATAATTTCCATGTGTAGCATACCTAAAAATCCACAACGAAAGCCAAATCCTAAAGCAGCGGAAGATTCCGGTTCAAAAACTAGGGAAGCATCATTTAACTGAAGTTTTTCAAGTGCAGAGCGTAACAATTCATATTCCTCTGTATCAACGGGATAAATTCCGGCAAATACCATAGGTTTTACTTCTTCAAAACCGGCAATAGCTTCTAATGCAGGATTTTCAAAAGAAGTGATAGTATCACCTACCTTAACTTCACGGGCTTCCTTTATACCGCTAATAATGTATCCTACGTCCCCACATTGAATGCTATCTTTAGGTAGTTGATTCAATTTTAGAGTACCTATTTCATCAGCATCGTAACTTTTTTCGGTTGCCATGAATTTTACTTTCTGACCCTTTTTTATACTACCATTCACTACTTTAAAATAAGCCTCTATACCTCGGAAAGGATTAAAAACAGAATCAAATATTAAGGCTTGTAAAGGGGCATCAGGATTTCCGGATGGAGCTGGGATTCTTTTTACAATTTGCTCAAGTAATTCTTCAACTCCTTCCCCCGTTTTACCACTTGCTCGAAGTACATCTTCCGGTTTGCAACCTAAAAGGTTAACTATTTCATCCGTAACCTCTTCAGGGTTTGCAGCCGGTAAATCAATTTTATTTAATACCGGTATAATTTCCAGATCATGTTCTAAAGCCAAATATAAATTAGAAATAGTTTGAGCTTGGATGCTTTGTGCTGCATCTACAATTAGAAGAGCACCTTCACAGGCTGCTATTGAACGTGAAACTTCATAAGAAAAATCAACATGTCCCGGAGTATCGATCAAATTTAGTACATATTTTTCCCCTTCATATTCATACTCCATCTGAATTGCATGACTTTTTATGGTAATACCTCGTTCCCGTTCAAGGTCCATATCGTCCAACGTTTGCTCCTGCAATTCTCGGTCTGAAATAGTTTTTGTTTGTTGTAAAAGCCTGTCTGCTAACGTACTTTTGCCGTGATCTATATGGGCTATAATGCAAAAATTTCTTATGTTCTTCATATTATCTACAATAATGCAAAAATACATTTTTTATAAACAATAAAAGTATGTATTTAGCATAAACTCATCTTCCAGGTAAAAATCATTATTTTAAATCCTATTAATTCGATAGGAATTATTACATTTGCGGTGTTTTTAAATAAAATAAGATTGAAAAACTTTTTAAAGAACATTAAAAATTGAAAATGAAAAAATTAAAATTAACAGAAGATTGGACTGCCACGATCATTGGTGGATTTGTCATCTTATTAGGTATTATTTTATATGCTTCCCTAGGTTATACAGTAAGTTGGCCTACATTCAAATGGAGTACGGGTAATGAATTGTTATCCAACGTATTAACTATCAAAAATTTCATTAACATTTTTATTGTTTTTATTGTTTCTTATGATTTATTACTTATAGCAGATGTGCTACAGGGAAAACCAATGAGTTCAGTGAAAGGCTTTCCATTGCTATTTGTTCTTACTATAATTGCAATGATAATCGGAGGAAATTCGATTATGAATTATTGGGGACTTGAAACCGTTATATTTTGTTTGTTTATAGGATTGGTCATAAATAATTTTTTCGGTACACCTCAATGGATAAAAGGTTGCTTATCTTCAGAAATGTATGTTAAAATTGGATTAATTTTTCTTGGTTCAACAATCATATTCCAAGATATAATGCAAGCAGGAGCATTAGGATTAATACAGTCAGTAGTAGTAGTATTTTCGGTTTGGTATTTTTCATTCTGGCTTTGTAAAAAATTCAACATAGATAAAGAAATGTCTATGATGCTTTCCAGTGCCGTGTCAATTTGTGGAGTTTCTGCGGCCATAGCTACGGCTGGAGCAATTAAAGGGGATTCAAAAAAATTATCTTATGTAGTGTCTCTAGTTTTAGTAGTTGCAGTTCCTATGATTATAATTATGCCTGCCTTGGCAAAATTTTTAGGATTAGGAGAGGTTATGGCAGGAGCTTGGATAGGAGGAACCATAGACACAACCGGAGCAGTAGCAGCAACCGGGGCAGTTTACGGGGAAGAAGCTTTAAAAATAAGTACCATTGTAAAATTTTCACAGAATGTTTTATTAGGTATTGCTGCATTCTTAATCGCAGTTTACTGGAGCTATACTAAAAAAGATGGAAATGAATTTGCAGATAAACCTAGCTTAAAGGTAATTTGGGATAGATTTCCTAAGTTTGTTATAGGCTTTATTATGGCATCTTTATTATTTTCTTTTGTAATTCCAACTGAACAATATAAACCTGTTATAAATGAATTAAAGAAATTCCAGGGACTATGGTTTGCGTTAGGGTTCACCTCTATAGGATTGGAAACTAATTTTAGAACATTAATTAATAAAGAAAACAGAAAAGCTACCATGGTATTTTTAGGAGCTCAAACCTTTAATGTAGTATTTACATTAATTATTGCTTATTTAGTCTTTGGTATAGAATGGTCTAAGATATAAAATACAAATACTTTATTATTTTTATTTTGGGAGAGTTTAGTTTTTACTAAACTCTCCCATTATTTTAATATAATCTTATTAAATCGATAAACGATGTGAGTAACAATTTTTTTCTAGTTAAAAAAATTAAAATAACCTTTTACCTTCATACAAATTGTATATTTCCATAATCTCTTTCAAAATCTTTTTAAAATTGATTTTCATATCGATTAATTTTCCTGTTCGAATATCAAATATCCAACCGTGAACCTTAAGATTATTTTCAATGATTGCTTTCTGTACAGAAGCAGTTTTTATTAAATTAATGCATTGCTCTTCAACATTCAATTCAATAAGTCTATTATATTTTTCCTCTGAGCTTTTAATTAAATTTAATTCATCTTTATGAATTCTATAAACATCCCTTATATTACGCAACCAAGGATTTAAAAGACCTAAATCTTTAGCTTCCATGGCTTCTTTTACACCACCACAATAATAATGTCCGCATACTATAATTTGTTTAATTTTTAAATGATCAATAGCATAAGTGATGACAGATTGCACATTAAAATCTGTGCTAATAACCATATTAGCCAAATTTCTGTGAACAAATACTTCTCCGGGTTTCGCTCCCAATAGCTCTTCTGTTGCGACGCGACTATCAGAGCAGCCTATATATAAAATTTCGGGATTTTGTCCCTTTGACAATTTATTAAAATATTTTTTATCCGCAGAAAGCTTTTTGGCGATCCATTTATCATTGTGTGTAAATATTTTCTCAAAATTCATGTATGGATTGTATAGTAATAAAAAATAATGAACAAAAATTACTACGAAATTATTTTATATCATAATTCCATTATTTCCTTTATATATGCTATATTTTCCTGATCCTAAAAATAATAATGCTAGGGAGGTAAGTAAATAAAATAGATTAAGCTCTACTTTAAGTCCTCCAGTTTGTGAAATTGAAAATCCTGCAAAACCATGTACCAAATAGAAAGTCATAAGCATGGTAATAATGATTAAAATTGATGATATTCTTGTGAAAATACCCAATATGATGAAAAGGGGAGCAATAACTTCTCCTACCGGAACTCCTAACCAGAGATATTCAGGCATGTTTTTGGAGGTTAACATCCCTTTTATAAAGTCATGACCATGAAGTAATTTAGATACTCCATGGAAGATCATTAATCCACCTATTGAAATACGCAATAGGAGTTTTCCAAGATCCGAATTCAATTCTTTTGCCATAATTTTTATATAAATTTATTCAAAAATAATTTTTTTATTTCATAATTTATGTATCTTTTGTTAATTAATTCATATTATTTTTATTCATATATTTAATATTTGGTTCTTTATAAGATTATGAATAATTTATCAAGAAACTGTTTCTAAAATAAAAATCTTGTATGATATGAATTTTACATAAACTTTTGAGTCTAAGCTTGAAAAATAGAGTTAAAAATTTCAATATAGCTTATAAAATCAAAATAATATTCTTTTTCAAACATTGCAGTTAGACCTTATCAGGTATTTTAGAAGGTCAATCTGAATTTAAGTATTTATTAAAAACAAAAAAGTCCTGTTATAACAGGACTTTTTATAATATCATTTCTTTAATTTTATACTTAAAACGGTTTAATATCGAATACGATAGATTCTAATACCTGAACCACAGCGGCAGTAGTATCTAAAGAGGTGAAGCAGGCAACACTGTTTTCAACTGCATTTCTTCGTATTAAGAATCCGTCTTCTTGTGCGGTTCCATCATTAGAAAGTGTATTAATTACAAATTGAGCTTTGCCTTGCTGCATGATTTTTACGATGTTATTGTCTTCACTTTCAATTTTGTTAATTTCAACAACCGGAATATTATAATCACGGAAATATTTGGCTGTTCCTTTAGTTGCCATAATTGTATATCCTATATCGTAAAATCTTTTCGCTAAAGGTAAAGCCTCTGCCTTATCCTTATCGGCTACTGTAAATACTGCATTTCCAAGAATCGGTATATTGATTTGCCCTGCTCGAAGAGCTTTGTAAAGAGCTCTTTCGTAAATGGTATCTTTTCCTATAACTTCCCCGGTAGATTTCATTTCAGGGCCAAGAGTTATATCTACAGAACGCAATTTGGCAAAAGAGAAAACAGGTGCTTTAATAAATATATTACGAGATTCCGAATAACAATCCATAGCGTATCCTTGCTCTTTCAAAGATTTTCCCAACACTGCTTTAGTAGCAATTTTTGCGAGAGGAATACCGGTAACTTTGCTCATAAATGGAATAGTTCGGCTGGATCGAGGGTTTACTTCCAATACATATATTTTTCCACTCATTAATACAAATTGTATGTTCATTAACCCTATAATTTTAAATCCTCTGGCTAATGCTTGAGTCTGACGAATAATTTCTTCTTTTTCTTCTTTTGTTAAGGTTTGTGGAGGATATACAGCAATTGAGTCTCCGGAATGGATTCCTGCCTTCTCAATATGTTCCATGATTCCCGGAACGAAAACATTTTTTCCATCGGAAATGGCATCAACTTCTATTTCTTTCCCTACCAAATATTTATCAATTAATATCGGTTGTTTCTCATGAACATTAATGGCCTCTTTCATATATTTTTCCAGCTCTGAATCTTGATATACGATTTGCATGGCTCTTCCTCCCAATACATAAGAAGGGCGAATAACTACAGGGTATCCGATAGAATTGGCTACACGTAAAGCTTCTTCTAAAGTGAATACCGTATCGCCTTTAGGACGGGCAATATTTAATTCATTTAATTGCTCTTCAAATTTCTTGCGATCTTCAGCTCGATCAATATCTTCCAAACTAGTTCCTAGTATCTTAGCTCCGGCGTCTATGGCTGCTTGGGCTAAGTTAATAGCTGTTTGTCCGCCAAATTGAACAAAAATTCCGTCCGGTTTTTCTAAATCTATGATTGAAGTAATGGACTCTCTGGTAAGCGGTTCAAAATAAAGCTTATCTGATATACTGAAATCTGTAGATACAGTTTCCGGATTGCTGTTGATGATGATAGCTTCATATCCGGCCTCTTTAAGAGCTAATACACTATGTACGGTTGCATAGTCAAATTCAACTCCCTGTCCGATTCTTATCGGTCCGGAACCTAGTACAATAACCTTTTTCTTATCAGTACGTGCCGATTCATTTTCGGTGCCGTATGTGCTGTAGAAATAGGGTGTTGTCGAGATAAATTCTGCCGCACATGTATCTACCATCTTATATACAGGAATGATTTCATTTTCCTTTCGTATAGAATATACTTGTTTTTCATCCATATTCCATAGTCGGGCAATCTCCCAATCAGAAAATCCGTATTTCTTTGCTTCAGCCAGTATATTTACATTTTTCGGATTTTCTTTTACCTCCTTTTCGAGTTCGATGATGTGTAAAATTTTAGCGAGGAAAAAGATATCAATCTTAGTTATTTCGTATATTTTTTGAATACTAATTCCATTTCGTAAAGCTTCAGCAATTAAAAATAAACGTTCATCATCAGCATACTTAAGTCTTTTTTCCAGAGTCGAAGCCTCAAATGGCTTCATATCTTTTTTGGATAAGTGTAAACAACCTATTTCCAATGATTGTACGGCTTTTAATAACGCTTCTTCGATAGAAGTACCTATAGCCATAACTTCTCCGGTAGCTTTCATTTGGGTGCCCAAATGCCTGTTTGCACTTTGAAATTTATCGAAAGGCCATCTTGGAATTTTGGCTACTACATAATCTAAAGTTGGCTCAAAACAAGCATAGGTGGTATTTGTTACCGGATTTTTCATTTCGTCAAGAGTTAATCCTACGGCAATTTTAGCTGCCAATTTCGCAATCGGGTAACCGGTAGCTTTAGAAGCTAGGGCAGATGAACGGCTAACTCTAGGGTTAACTTCTATTACAATATAATCTTTGCTTAAAGGATCTAAGGCAAATTGAACATTACAGCCTCCTTCAATTTTTAAAGCGCGAATTATTTTTAAAGCAGAATTTCTAAGTAATTGATATTCTTGATCTGCTAAGGTCTGACTGGGAGCAAAAACAATGGAGTCTCCTGTATGGATACCTACCGGATCGAAATTTTCCATATTACAAACAACAATAGCATTGTCATTTGCATCTCTCATTACTTCATATTCAATTTCTTTATATCCGGCTATGCTCTTTTCTATAAGGCATTGATGAACGGGACTGTATTTCAATCCCGAATCGGTAATTTCTCTTAACTCATTTTCATTTTCAGCTATTCCCCCTCCGGTTCCACCAAGTGTAAAAGCAGGTCTTACAATGATTGGAAAACCAATTTGATTAGCAAATTCTACCGATGATTCAACATCGGTAACGATAATACTTTCCGCAATGGGCTCATTAATGTTTTCCATTAATTGCTTAAACAGATCCCTATCTTCGGCTTGTTCAATGGAAGATAATGTAGTTCCTATAATTTCAACATCATACTGAGCTAAAGTGCCGGCTTTAGCTAGTTCCACAGCAAGATTTAACCCGGTTTGCCCTCCCAAAGAAGGTAATAAAGCATCGGGTCTTTCTAAGGCAATAATTTGTTGTAGAAAATCTAAGGTTAAGGGTTCCATATATACCTTATCTGCAATTTCTTTATCAGTCATAATAGTTGCAGGATTCGAATTAACGAGGATTACCTTATATCCTTCCTCTTTAAGAGCCAGGCAAGCCTGAGTTCCGGCATAATCGAATTCGGCAGCCTGACCGATAATGATAGGTCCGGATCCTATCACAAGAATTTTATTTATATCTGTGCGTTTTGGCATTTTAATTTTTAATTTTTAATTTGAAAAAGTAACTTCAGATTACATACAATTTATGAGAATTACTTTATGCTGTTTTTTTATCTGGCGATACTTCGATATTTATATTTTTCAGAATAAAAAAGAATTTTATTATTTATGCTTAAATTCTTCAATCATGTCCATAAAACGGTTGAATAAATACTCGTTGTCATTCGGTCCTGGACTGGATTCCGGATGGTATTGAACGGTAAACGCCCAATTTTTTCTGTCTTGTAAGCCTTCTATGGTGCCGTCATTTAAAGCTCGGTGAGTAACTTCTAATGAGGTGTTTTTTAATGAATCTTCATCAACCACATATCCATGATTTTGAGAAGTTATATGAACCCTATTGGTAGATAATTCTTTTACCGGGTGATTAGCACCTCTGTGTCCGAAAAGCATTTTATATGTTTTTGCACCCTGAGCCAAGGCGTATAATTGATGCCCTAGACAGATTCCGAATATAGGCACTTTCCCGCTTAATTCTTTAATAGTATTTATTGATTCTGTTAATTCTTCCGGGTTTCCGGGACCATTAGAAAGCATAATTCCATCCGGATTTAGTTCTAATATTGAATTAGTGTCTGTATTATAAGGGACTACCACAACATCGCAATTTCTTAGGCATAATTCTTTTAATATGCTTTTTTTCATTCCATAGTCAACCAATACGATTCGATTACCTTCTGCAGGGGCACTATAAGCTCTGGGGGTGGATACTTCGGGAACATGATGTGCTAATTGATGATTTTTAAATTTTTTAATTACTTCATCAATATCTTCATTTTCATCACAAAATTTACCTTTCATGCTTCCTTTAGTCCGTATAGTTTTCACTAAGGCACGAGTATCAATACCGCTTAATCCGGGGATATTTTGTTTTTTTAGGAAGGTATCTAAATTCATTTGACTTTTCCAGTGAGATTCTGTTTTTGCATATTCGTGAACAATAATCCCTCCTACAAAAGAATTGAGAGATTCAAAATCACTAGGGTTGATACCGTAATTACCGATTAATGGGTAAGTGAAAACTATGATTTGTTTGTGAAATGAAGGGTCTGACAAGGTTTCCTGATAACCGGTCATTCCTGTGGTAAATACAACTTCACCAATTGTGAATTGATCACTGCCGAAGCCTTCACCATTAAATACTAATCCGTTTTCTAATACTAATTTTCTTTTCAAGGGTTGTTAATTTATTTTAATGGTTTGATATATTTATGAGTTAAAAACATAGTTAAGAACAGCAATCCGAGCAAATACTCCGTTAGTCATTTGTGTAAATATTCGAGACTGGGGAGCTTCAATAAGGTCTTCATCAATTTCAACATTTCTATTAATAGGGGCCGGATGCATAATGATAGCCTTCGGTTTCATTCTATCAGCTCTTTCCTTAGTTAATCCATACAATTCCAAGAAATTTTTTTCATCATATTGTTTAGAATGTCTTTCATTTTGATTTCTTAGCAGCATAACAACATCAGCATTCGAAATTGCAGTGTCTAGGGAGGTATAAGTTCCCATTGTCATACTGGAATCCCTCCAAAATTCCGGCGTAGCAAAAGTAATATTAGAACCTAGTCTTTTTAAAATTTTTGCATCAGAATGAGCTACCCGGCTATGTACGACGTCTCCTGCTATTACAACATTAAGATTTTTGAAAGTGCCAAATTCTTCATATATGGTTACTAAATCTAACAGCGATTGGGTAGGGTGGTCTCCACAACCATCTCCTGCGTTAATAATCGGTACATCTATTTTATTAATTAAACTTTCGTAAAATTTATCCTGCGCATGTCTTATTACAAAACATTCAACTCCTATAGAATGAAGAGTTTTAACCGTGTCATATAAGCTTTCTCCTTTTTTGATACTGGAAGTTTCAGCATCAAAGTAAATAATTTCCATACCTGTTTTTTTCTCAGCCATTTCAAAACTAAGCTTGGTACGTGTGCTATTCTCAAAAAATAAATTAGATATGTAGCGGTTTGATAGATTGGGATATGCTTTTTTCCTTTTGAAACTGATAGCATCATCTATCAAGTTCTTAATTAGCTCCAAATCAAAATTTTCAAGCGAAATAAAATGATTCATTTTTTGATATATTTAGTTTAATTAGCATTGCTTTCTATTTATAAAAAAAAACATCTTAAATAATAAGATGTTTTTAAATGAATATTTAAAAAAAATATTTTCAGTATCTTCTATATGAGATTTCGTTCCGAGAAATAGTAAAGGAATAAGTCCATCTAAAGGAATGAAAATTCCTTTTTTTTCTATTATCTTAGGTAATGATTGAAAATTATTCAAAAGGTTGAAAAAATATAATCTGTGTTAATTAATTGAATTAAAAATCTTACAAAGTTAAATTAAATTTTAAAATAATACAATTTTAATTACAGCCTATAGGGCTAAATGCTTATTCTATTTGAAAAAATAGATTATTTTTAATTTAATTTAATATTACTTCAAGTGAAATTACATTCATGATATATTTTTTTTAATAATTATATATAATGAACAATATTTTATTTTTTTTTCTAAATAAAATATTAAAAATAAAGTACTTACAATTTAATGCAAAATATATGCTTAAATAATTGAAAATATTATATATGTATTACTAAAGTCTTTATTAAATTTGTATGATAAAAAACCATATATTTTATATAATTAAAAATGTAGAATTATCGATATAAAGATTTATAAGTGCTAAAATGGAACCTTATTTACTCGTTAGTCTTATTGATTTTATTTAATATTTATTTAATATTTATTTTAATCAAATCTATATTAATAATATTAAAAAATATTTTATAGTAAAATAGGATTAAAGAGGAACATTAATAAGTGGTTTTATAATAAATAAAATAGGACCCACCTTCATTTATATTATTGTAAGCAATAGTATACTTCAATATCTTTTTTTGATAACTAATTATAAATTATATTTTAATATATAGCGGAAATTCTATTAAAGTGTTTAATAGAATCTAAAAAAATTAAAAATAACTTATATGAAAAAGACAAGCATTTGTGAAATAATTGTTTATTGTTCATTGCTATTTTATTTTGTAATACCCATAATGACCTTCGGTCAAAGTCCGGGGGGATATAGTGGCAAAGTAGAACTATGGTTAAAAGCTGATTATCCTGTAGCAGGAGGGTCAGGTTCATTGAAGGATAATGATCCGGTAAAATTATGGAAGGACCTATCCGGAAATGATAGGGATCATAAAGTATACGTGGAGACTAGTGGACCTTTGTATAAAAAAAGCGGAGAATTGATGAATTTTCAACCCGCTGTAACTTTTGGTCTTAAAAATAAAGATTTTTTAGTCGGTCCCAATTTAGATTTAACGACAGATAAATCTTATTATATATTTTATGTATCAACTTTGCATTCACAAACCAATAATGGTTATGTATACACTTTAAATGCCGGAAGAAACTATTCGGGATGGCATTCGGGAAATCCTTATTTCGCTACAAATACTACAAGTTATGGCTATAAAGATTCAAAAGGAAAAAAATATGGTATTGTTGGGATAATGCGTCCAAATGGACTATCTGTATCTCAGATGATGTATTTTAATTCAGTTCCCGAAAATATAGGGAGACCCATTGAAATGAATAATAACAATGGAAATAGTGTGGTAGGAGCTTTAAACTTAACGGGTAGGACTCAATTTAATGGAGACATTCAGGAAATTATAGTTTTATCAGGCCCTAAAAATACTACTCTATCAGATTTTGAATTACAAAAAATTCATTCTTATCTATCCATTAAATATGGTATTTCTTTAGAACCGGAAAAATCTAAAAAAAATTATCCGAATTATGTGAATTCTAATGGAGATATTATTTGGGATGGGACAAAATTTAAACCTTACCAAAATCATGTTTTCGGAATAGGAAGAGACGATAAGTCAGGTTTGTATCAAAAACAATCCACAAACTATGATATGTCAACCCTTACTGTTTTTGTCGGTGATGAGCTTGCAGATTTAAATGATAAAAACAGAGGAACTTTAAGTGATAATACTTTTCTAATGTTGGGAACGAATGATGCGGTAGGAATGTTTCGCTATGACTATCATAAAGGGGAAAATTTTGCTAACGGTAAATTGAATCAAGACATACATTTTAAATTAAATAAAACTTTAAAAGCGAAAGTAACCGGAACTAGTAAAATTACGGTCAATATGAAGTTGAATATGGACGCAAAATATATTTTAGTAAGTTCCGTTGAAACTTTTGCCCCGAAAAAAACACGCATTTATCCTATAAAAGATTATTTGGCTAAAAATATTGAAATTGAAAATGATGATTATGTTTCTTTTATTAGTAGTAGTCCTAATCCCGGAGGTGTAAATTTATTGACTGAGCTTTGGTTAAGAGCAGATGATGTGCCTGTTAAGCCTAATCCAGCAGACTCTGACTCAACTAATGTTGATGTATGGAAAGACGTTTCCGCATTTAAAAGAGATCATTCACAAAATAATTCTTCACCGACGCCCGTTTTGCGTACTCTGCAAAGTATGATGAATTATCATAATCATTTGGAATTTAGTTATGCAAATAATTATTATACAGCATTAGCTGCACCAAGCTTTATTGAGGATGATAAGTCTTATTATATTTTTTATGTTTCAGAGGTTAGTATAACAGGTAAAAATTTATCAGTAGTATATAACCCCCATTCGATCATAGAAAGTAATCATGGATGGTACAATAATCTTCCTGCTTTTACAAATGGAAAGACAACAACTAATTATACCTCAACCCATTCCAATCCTAAAGATAAAACCTATGGAATTATTGCCGTTGAGCGAACAAATGATAAAAATGTTGCGCAGAGAATAACATTTAATGGAAATACAGAAGTTATAAATAATGGATATGAATTAGGAACAACTAATACTACGTTAAGTCTAATAGGTACACGTAAACCTGCTGTCAATAATGATCCTTTTTCGGGAAATTTGCAAGAAATAATTGTTTTATCTGGGCCTAAAGGGCAACCAATGGATTCTAGAGATTTAGAGAAAATTAATTCCTATTTAGCAATTAAATATGGTATATCATTAGATAATACTACTCCTCCCATTTACTACGATTCATTTGGAAATAAAGTATGGGATGGAAATGCAAATTCAAATTTCAATAACGATATATTCGGTATTGCTAGAGATGATAGTTCTGAGTTATATCAAAAGCAATCTGTGAACTATGGTAGAAGTTTAATGACCGTATTTGTTGGCGATCGAATAGAAAAAAACAATAAGGACAATTCCGGATCTTTAGATAATAATAATTATTTAATGTTTGGATCCAATGGTGCATTAAGTTACTTATTAGATTATGATTATACCCAAGGTTCTCAGTTTGCTAACGATACATTACATTTGGATATTAATTTCAGAAATAAAATTGTTTTAAAAGCTCAAGCTACAGGAAGGAAAGGATTTGTGGTAAATATAAAGCCGAGCGTAACAGCTAAAGTAATTTTGGTTTCTCCTGACGAGAATTTTAATCCTTCTACAACCAGAATCTATCATGTAGTTAATAAAATTGCCAAAAATGTAGAGATTAATGATGGGGATTATATAGGATTTGCTGCATATGATAATGCACCCGGAGGAGTAATTAACGGGCTAAGGTTATGGCTTAGAGCAGATGATGAAAAAAGCGTAGAGCTTATTCCAGGTACTAAAAACGTATCAGTTTGGAGAGATCAAACCTCAAACCAAAATGATTATTATCATTCTTTAGCAGAATCTAAAAGTAATAATACACGAATACTACCTCCTGAGTACAGAGATTGTGAAGAAAAAATGAATTATTTCCCATCTCTTTTTTTTAATTATTATGGAACTAATCATTATACAGCATTAGCGATAGATAATGGTCCAATGAGTACAAATATGCCCGAGCATGCTACTTCATTTGTAGTTTATAATAGTGTTGGATATGGTAATAAAGATAGAACTTATACGCATGGTTTTGGATCAGTTGTAGTTGATAATATAAAATCAAGGCACCCGGCTGCTGGATTTGCTCCTCTTGACGGGGCAGGTAGGGTTGCTACAAATGAAGGGCTTTACGATGGTAAAGTTAAAGGCTTTTCAATAGGAGCAACTGCCTTACATATGGTAAGATTTAGTACGAGAGATAATAAAAGTCAAATTACGCCGGACGGAGATTTTGAACATGATTTTGGAGGAAAACTCGAAAAAATCACCCTTAATACTAAAACATTTGGTACTGGAGGAGAATTCTTAATGGCTAGTGGAGGAACTTTAGGTGGAGCCAGTTACTCAGGTGCCCAATTCAATGGATATATGTCTGAAGTATTTTTCTATGAAAGAAAATTAAGTGAAATAGAAAAGGAACGTATTCGAACCTATTTAGCAATGAAATATGCCATAACTTTATATAAGACAATTAATATAGGTACAAGTAAACAGGATGTGGTATCAACTGATTATATATTATCGGATAGTAAAACCATAGTATGGAATGGTTCCGACCCAGAGTATTCCTATTATCATAATAACGTGGCAGGTTTAGTGCGCGATGATAATTCTAAAATTTTCGTTAATAAAGCGCGCTCAACAGATGTGAATGCAGTAGTCACTATGCAGGCGGAAAATATTACAGCATGCGGTCAAGGAGATAATCCTGCCTTAGTAAATGATTTTAGCGGATTATTTTGGGGGAATAATAAAAAAACCGGAATAGTACAGCTAAATCAGAATTCTCAATCTATTTGTGGAGGATTAGATACTAGAATGGAGCGTGTGTGGTTAGTAGATAAAACTAATTTAGATGAACAAAAAGTTGTTATAACAGCTAATAATAATCCTAATCCTAATCCTAATTCTATTGATGATTTTCCATATAATCAGAATTTTAGAGTATTTTTATTAGTTGCCTATTCTCCCCAGGATGTAGCTAATGAAAATTGGGCTTATGCCATACCTGGCCAATGGATAAATACGAATGCAGGTCCAAAAGCTCAATTTAAATTTAAATTTACAGAGAAAAATACATATTTTACTTTTGCAGCTGTTAAAGCTGAGGGGGTATGTACTAATTGTAGTTTTGACGGTTACAAGGTCCTCAATCCGGCGGAACTATGGAGAGGTGCTGCTAATAACGGTGTATTGTCTAAAACAAAAGACTTAGGAGATAATTTTATTGCAAATATAAATATAACTGATCCGGGAAAGGTGCTTCGACATAATTCTCCAAGGCGGGTCGGAAGAGCATTGCAACTATATAGAAGAAGTTCACGTGATAAAGATACACAGCCTATCACTACTAGTATTAAATTTTCGGGAGGGGCTGCAGCAGCTACCTTTGAAATATCCGATATTGATACGCAAGCTGATGTATCTGATGAGGTTGTAGTATACGGAAAGTGTGGTGAAGGAACTGTGAAACCTAAGTTAATGTATGTGGCCCCTCAAAGAAGAAGTACATACACTATTAACGATAATGTCGCGAAAGGAAAACCTAGAGCCCCTAGGTCTTCAGGCTATACAGCAATCAGAGGACGAGTTAGAGTTGATTTTCCAATTGCTGTAGAAGAGATTGTTATCGAATATAAGGCACAATATAATAATAAAAATAATAATTTAAGAAGTCAATTAATAGGTATTGGACCTATTACACTATATTGTCCGAAACCGGTAGAGGTTAATGAAGACGGACTGGCTTTAACACTTAAAGTTCAGGATTCCTCTCTTACCTGTGAAGAAGTTCCTTTTGCATTTTCAATAATGAATACAAATTGTGAGGATAAACTGGTAAACTTAAAAGATTCACTACCATCGGGAATGCAATGGGTAGAAAACTCTTTGAATGTAACAGATGGAGAATTTACTCAATCCCCAAATGATTATGGAAACAATGAAGTACTTGACGTACCAGGAATATTAGTTCCCGGTGGTTCAACAACTATAGTTACAGCAAGAGCTAAATTTACTGAAGATAAAACCACATCATACCAAACTAGGGCTTCTATAAATTATTTAGATCGAGAAAATAGAGATAAAACATATGAAAGCTGTGATTTAGTATACGGATGTGGAAATAGTACAATAAATTCTATATCGGCTGGTTTACCGAACCCGGTTACTATAGATGAGATTAAAGTAAATAAATCTTGTATTAATGATGGTGATAAAATTTTAGTAACTATACATGTAACAAATCCTGGTGATTTATTGGATAATGTAACCTTGAATGCCGCATTTACAGAAGGTTTTGAATATATTGATCGTAGTTTTAAAACTTCATTTAAATTGACCAATGGTACTATTAACAAGGAAGTCATTCCATATTCTGAATTTGAAATCGAAAATTTTAGTTTACCACCAGGAAAGCATGAGATTAGCTTTCAAGTACAAGCACCGACCCCTATTTCCGATCAACTTAACGAGTTTGAGGTAAACATAGATATGTCAACTACAAGTGAGATAGATTGTGCCAGAATTGAAGTAAACGGAGACAATGAGGTTTTAGTTCCATTTTGTAGAGATCTTCCTTATTGTACATTAGATCCAAATACTGAAATTCCGACTGAAATATCGGAAATTGGAATAACCACCTTTGAAAAAACAATGGACAATTGGCCGCATAATACTTACAATGGGTTTATAGTGTTGGAATCTAAAAGTAAAGGATTTGTAATAACTAGAACAACTTCAAATTCAATTCCTGCTCAAGATTTGGTTGAAGGGATGATTATTTACGATACAGACGATAAATGTATTAAGTTATATAATGGAACTGATTGGAATTGTATTCAAAGAACGTGTCCTACTAATTAATCTAATTAAAGCAAAAAATAAAATGAAAAATAAACTATTGATCTTACTAGTTATATTTACTGCATTTACGTTGCATGCTCAAATTGCTATCGGTAAAATGGATGTTCAAGGAGGAGCTATCTTGGATTTTGATAGCGGAACAGAAAAGGGGATATTATTACCTATTGTCGAGGCTCTACCTGGGAACGCGGTGGACGGAACTTTATTAATGGATAAAAATGATTCTAAACTAAAAATGAAAGTAGATGGAACTTGGAGGGATTTATCCGATGCCGGAAGTGTTTCAACGGTAAATTTTAATAATTCCGACGAAAAAGGAAAAGGTATTATCATTGGTGATCAAGGATCTACAGCGGAAGGAGTTTTGGTTTTAGAAGCTTCAGATAAGGCTTTAGTTTTACCTAAAGTAAATGCTCCCCATTTAAATGTAAAAAGTCCGCATCCGGGAATGATTTGCTATGATACTTTAAATAAAATGCTTGCTGTCTTTGATGGTCTTAAATGGAATTATTGGAAATAAATTTAAGATTGGAAAAATGTAGCTAGTAAAAAACTTTAATAATTTGTTTTCAAAATATTAAGATGGATAAAAAGGGTAAATTTATTTACCCTTTTTATTTTTATATAGTCTATATTTTTTGATAAATACAAAAAATCATCAAATATTAGAATAGAATTGTGTTTCGGTAAAAATATATCCTTTCGGTTTTATCATATTGATAATTATTACTATATAAATATTCTTTTTTAGATAAAAAATGATAAACAAAAAATGGTAAACAAAAAATGATAAAAAAATTTTTTAACAATTTGTGAATTGAATAATTATCTGTATTTGATGGACTTATGGGTTATAAGAAAGGTATAATTTTGCAAAGATTTATAATATAAATATGTTAATTTGAATAATATAGAAAAAATATATACTTTTGAGTTTATTATATGATAAATAAATAAATATAAATACTAAAAATTATTAATGAGAAAATTAATAACTCCATTTATTAAAATTTCCAGTTTTTATGTTATAGTAGGTTTGATCTTAAGAATTGTCCTTTTGTTTTCACCTGTTACTGATTCAAATTTTTCATTTATTGATTATTTGAAAATATTCACGATTGGTTTAATAAATGATTTTTGTGTATCAATACTGATCTTTATTTTCCTTTGGGTTCATTTAATTTTTCTCTCAAGTACAAAATATAAATCACCGTTTAATTATATAATTTTAGGATTTTTTGTAATCGTATTAAGTTATTTGTTTTTATTTAAAACAGTTTTTGACGATTATGGTAGTATTGTACCCACCTTAATAAAAACTTTTGTATTAATAAAGGCAATTTCCTTTATCATATTGTTATTAATGCCGAACATTAGACAAACTTGGCGATATTGGGTATACTTTTTTATTTTCTTTAGTTATATCTTTTTAATCAATTATAATGTTATTAGCGAATTTCTATTCTGGAATGAGTTTGGGGTGAGGTACAATTTTATAGCGGTAGATTATCTAGTCTATACCAATGAGCTAATAGGGAATATACTAGAATCTTATCCAATTATTCCTATGTTTTCATCATTATTGTTGATTTCATTATTAATTACGATAATTTATCTTAAAAAAGCGAAAAAATATTTTACCGATTTTCCTAACTTTAAAATAAAATTAATTGGTAGTCTTTTGTATATTGCTTTGTTCGTAGGGGCCTTGTATATTTTGAAAATAACTAAAAAATATGAAAATTCAGATAATAATTTTGTAAATGAATTGCAAGCAAACGGGTTAGTTAGATTTTATAAAGCATTTGAAGATAGTTCGTTAAATTATGACCAATTCTACGCAAAATTACCGTTAAAAAAATCTTTTTCAATACTTAATAATAGCTACGACAATCATTGGACTGAAAATTATAATACAAAAATCATTAAAGATTCTCTTCCCGAACTTCGTAAAAATATAGTTCTTATAACTATGGAAAGCATGAGCGCTGACTTTTTAAGTAGTTTTGGGAATACTCATAATATAACCCCCAATTTAGATAAATTAGCTAATGAAGGCTTGTTTTTTACCAACATGTATGCCACCGGAACTAGAACTGTAAGAGGATTAGAGGCAGTGACTCTTTGTATTCCACCTTCACCCGGAGAAAGCATTATAAAAAGACATAACAATGATAATATGTTTTCTACAGGGTATTTGTTTAAAAAGAGAGGGTATGTGGTCCAATATTTTTATGGTGGTTATGGTTATTTTGACAATATGAATACTTTTTTCGAAGGAAATGGCTATAGCGTGATAGACAGAAGTTCTTTTAAGTCTGAAGAAATAAGTTTTGCTAATATATGGGGCGTTTGTGATGAAGATATGTTTAAGAAGGCAATCGAAGTTTTTGATAATAATAATAAAAATAAAGTTCCTTTTTTCGGTCATATTATGACAGTAAGCAATCATAGACCATTTACTTATCCCCCGGGAAAAATAGATATACCGAATACCAGTAAGTCTAGAGAAGGAGGTGTTAAATATACAGACTATGCAATAGGTAAATTTATCGAAGAAGCTAAAAAACATCCATGGTTTGATCAAACAGTTTTTGTATTTGTTGCTGATCATTGTGCTTCAAGTGCAGGGAAAGAAAATATTCCTTTAGATAAATATAAAATACCAGCCATAATATATTCACCGGGATTTATTAAATCTGAAAAAATTACTAAAACAGTTTCTCAGATTGATCTTATGCCTACACTTTTAGGAAAGTTACACTTTTCTTATAATTCAAGTTTTTATGGTCAAGATATATTCAATAATACCTATCAACCAAGAGCATTAATCGCAACCTACCAAAAACTAGGATATTTAAAGAATAATACATTAATTGTTTTATCACCTAATCAAAAAGTAGAACAATATAAAGTAATTAAAGGGTCGCAGCTGCTTAAAGATAAAAACATAAATCATTCCATTTTGGAAGAAGCTATAGCTAATTATCAGACCTGTTTTTATTTACTAAAAAATAATAGGTTAAAAGTAAAAAAATAAATAAATCGATTTATTCTCTTTCTAAAATAGGCTCATGCCGCATTTTACGAAATACATTAATAAGTGTAATGACATCAGTTTCACAATACGATTTTATGCGTTCTAAATTTTTCTCCTGATAATATACTTTAGAAACTTCACTACCATCCATATCATCCTTGGGAGAAGGTAAACCGAAAACATGAGCTAATAAATCCAATGAAGTATAATGTTTATAATCTCCAAATTTCCATAAATCCATAGTATCGAGATGTGGAATTTCCCAGGGCTTTTTTCCATGCATCTTTAAAATCTTAGGAAGTTCAATTTGATGAATCATCATTCTTCTAGCCAGATAAGGAAAATCAAATTCTTTTCCATTATGGGCGCATAAAAGTAAATTAGATCTAAAATAATTAGATTTCAATAAATCAATAAATCCATTTAATATTCTTTCTTCATCATCCCCATAGAAACTTTTAATACGTATTTTTTTATCCTCAGTGATTAACCCACAAGATAAACAAATTATTTTGCCGAATTCAGAGAGAATTCCCCCTCTTTCATAATAATATTCTTCCGGAGAAATATTTTCTTTTCTTTGAAATTGTGTTTTTTTTTCCCATAAAACTTTTGTTCTTTCCGGCAATTCATTCCAGGTTTCATATTGTGGAACAGTCTCCAAATCAATGAATAAAATCTGTTTTAAAGGAATGGAAGATAACATAATTTATATTTATTAATTCAAAGATAAGTAAAACTAATAACTCAGATAATATTATGTATATTTAATAAATATTAAAAAAATGAAAAATATTTTTGTTTCAGATATTGATGGTACATTAACGAATTTCGGCAGTCCATCGTTAGATTTATATGGGATAAAAGCATTGCAAAAAGCTTCAAAGCTAGGTGAAGTAATTTTAGCTTCCGGTCGACCATATAACGGAATTATAACGATGTATTCAAATGAGGAATTTATCATTGATTATATTATAGCATTGAATGGAGGACACATTCTCTATAAAAACAAAACCATTAAAACCTATCCGATTCCCGAAGAGGTAATTAATTATTTTGTTAATAAGCAGCAACAGTATGTAAATCTATGGTTATACACAGAAGATGCCTGGTATGCTACATCTTTAGAGACGGAAGCCTATAAAAAAGAAGAAAAAGGGGTAAACTTTAAAGCCCTCTCATTAAAGGAATATAACTTCCAAAAAGTTTTAAAAATATTAATTGTAGATGATGGAGATATTAATCAATTAACAAATATTTTGAGAAATAAGCTGACAGGGGTAGAAATAACCACTTCCTCAGATTCCTACCTTGAAATATTTTCATCAAAAATAAATAAATATTTGGCTGTGAAAGAAATAACGAAAGATATTGACTGTAGAATATTTTCATTTGGAGATTCAAATAATGATGTGGAAATGATTAAAAATTCTTTTTTAGGATGTGCTGTAAATAATGCTGTATGGTCAATAAAAGAGATCGCGCAGTACATTTCAACCTATAATTTTGGAAAAGGAGTTTATGATTCTTTAACGCACATCGAAAAAGAATATTTCACCGAATATTTATTGTGATTGGTAACAATAATGTGTTAAAAATTGATGGAAAAAACATAAATAATATTAAATTTTTATGTTTATGTCTAAATGTGGGTTAATATATTGATTTTAAGTGTGATAAATTCGCAATATATTCATTGATATATGGATAGGTCTATCAAAAAGTATTAAAAAGTATAATTATAGTAAAAAAATTTTTATATTTGCCGACTGAACTATAATAAAAAAATAAAAGGTTATGTCTGACATTACATCAAGAGTAAAAGCAATCATCGTTGATAAATTAGGAGTAGATGAAAGCGAAGTTACACCAGAAGCAAGTTTTACAAACGACTTAGGGGCAGATTCATTAGACACAGTAGAATTAATTATGGAGTTTGAAAAGGAATTTGATATTCAAATCCCTGATGATCAAGCAGAAAAAATTTCAACAGTTGGTCAAGCCATTTCTTATATTGAAGAAGTAAACAAACAATAATTTACACAAAGACATTAAAGTATGGCTTTAAAACGAGTAGTAGTAACTGGACTTGGTGCAATAACTCCAATCGGGAATAATTTTAAAGAATACTGTAAAGCTTTATTAAGCGGAGTTAGTGGAGCAAGTCCAATTACTCTATTTGACGCAACTAATTTTAAAACAAAATTTGCTTGCGAAGTAAAAAACTATAATCCGGAGGATTATTTTGAAAAAAAAGATATTCGTAAATATGATCGATGTGCCCAATTTGGGTTAATTTCCACTAGGGAGGCAGTTAGCGAAAGTAAACTACTAGAATATTCAGAATTAGACAAAAATAGAGTAGGGGTTGTTTGGGGATCCGGAATCGGTGGATTGAATACATTTGAGCAAGAAGTTTCCTCTTATGTTCTAGGAAACGGCATACCTCGATTTAATCCTTTCTTCATTCCCAAAATGATAGCAGACATGACTGCCGGTCTTATATCAATAGAATATGGATTTAGAGGGCCGAATTATGCTACCGTTTCAGCATGTGCCTCTTCCTCCAATTCAATAATAGATGCTTTAATGCTTTTAAGGCTAGGGAAAGCAGATGTTATTATAACAGGAGGCTCTGAATCAGCTATAGCGGCAAGTGGTGTAGGAGGATTTAACGCCTTACACGCAATGTCAACAAGAAATGATGATCCAAAAACCGCTTCCAGACCTTTCGATAAAGATAGAGATGGCTTTGTCTTAGGAGAAGGTGCAGGAACTCTTATCTTGGAAGAATATGAACATGCAGTTAAAAGAGGAGCTACTATTTATGCTGAAGTAGTCGGTGGAGGATTAAGCTCCGATGCCTATCATATGACTGCTCCACATCCGGAAGGATTAGGTGCGTATAATGTTATGAAAAATGCTATTGATGATGCAGGTATAGGACTTACCGATATAGATCATATTAATGTTCATGGAACCTCAACCCCATTGGGAGATTTAGCTGAAGCAAAAGCTATCCTTAAGCTATTTGGTGAGCATGCTTATAATATTCAGATCAATTCAACTAAGTCTATGACTGGACATTTATTAGGTGCAGCAGGAGCTATTGAAGCATTAGCATGTATAGTAGCAATCAAAGAAAGTAAAGTACCACCAACTATCAATCACTTCACAGATGATGAAGACTTTGATAAAAATTTAGATTTTACTTTTAACATAGCAAAAGAAAAAGATGTTAAATATGCAATGAGTAATACTTTTGGTTTTGGAGGGCATAACGCATGTGTTATTTTAAAGAAATTTTAAAATAAGAGAAAATAAAAACGAATGAGTATTTGGAAAAAAATACTTTTATGTTCATATTTATTCAGACAAGATTCCGAAAAAAAAGAGGAAAAAAATTTTAAAAAGAAAATTGAACGCCTTATTGGATATAGACCTTCCAATATTGGAATCTTCTATGAATGTTTTACACATTCCTCAGTAAATACCAATGATAATAAGAACTTCGAAAGATTAGAATTTTTAGGAGATTCCATATTATCAAGTATTGTGTCAGACTACTTATATCATCAAGCACCTGATAAAAAAGAAGGCTATCTTACTCAGATGCGTTCTAAACTAGTTAATAGGAAATCCTTAAATATTATAGGAGCAGACTTGAAATTGACCACTTTTCTACAAAAGAGGCAGAACACTAGTTTGGGAGAAAATATAAATGGAAATTTATATGAGGCACTAATTGGTGCAATTTATATAGATAGTGGGTTTGAATTTTGCCGGAAATATATTAATGAAACACTCATTAAGCATGAAAATTTTGAGCAACTCGAAAAAAGAATTACAAGTTATAAAAGTTTGATTATAGAGTGGTCTCAAAAAAATAAGTTGGAAATAACTTTTAATACTTTTCAAGAAGAAAATGCCGAAGAGTCGTTAATATTTAATTCCATAATTCAACTTGATAATAAAGTTATTGCCAAAGGGAGAGCTACTTCTAAGAAAAAAGCTGAAGAGTGTGCCTCAAGAAGAGCCTATCATAGGCTAGACAAGCATTTTATTACTCAACAAAATAAATAAGTATATTGAAAACTTATTCTTTAGACTGGGACATAGACGATCCTATATTTAATTTTAATTTATTAGGATTTAATTCTTATATTAGCAAGGATTATGATTTTGTTTTTTATTTAAATAAAAATTGTAATTTTAATTTTAAGCGCGTTAATGACCAGCAAATAATAGAAAATGGCATTACTTATGTCTTCTCTATATTTAGATTTTTTCTCGAAAAAACCGAACAAAAAATTGAATTGATAAGTAATTTTTCCTATCCTCAAATCATAATAAATGACAATAATAGTTTTTTTGATAAGATAGAAAAAGTTAAAATTTTAATTCCTGAATATAATTATTTCAATTATTTTTTAAAATCTGATAGCTTATTAGATGATGAGTTTTACATAAATTTGGAAAATCTTAAAAAGATTTGTAAATTTAATAAAATAAATATTGATAAAATAAAAAATTTAGAAAATTTGATATTACCTACATAATGAGTGGATTTAGAAAAAAAACGAAAATAGTAGCTACTATAGGTCCTGCTTCTGAAGATAAGGATACATTGTTAAAGATGTTTAAAGCAGGAGTAAATGTAATTAGAGTAAATTTTTCTCATGCTGAAGAAGAAGTTGTAAAAAGATGGATACGTACCGTAAGAGACCTAAATGAAGAATTTGGTTTTAGTGTAGCACTATTAGCCGATTTACAAGGACCTAAACTAAGAGTAGGTGTTGTTAAAGAAGGAACAATTGTAAATGCAGGAGACGTAATCACGTTTACAAATGAAAATATTGAAGGAGACTCTAAACAGGTTTACATGAGCTATCCTCAATTTGCAAAAGATGTAAAGGTGGGTGAAAAAATACTTTTGGATGATGGTAAATTAATTTTTGAGGTTATTGAAACTAATTTAACGGATAAAGTAATTGCAAAGGTTATACAAGGAGGACCTTTAAAATCTAAAAAGGGAGTTAATCTACCTAATACTCAAATATCTTTACCTGCATTAACTGAAAAAGATATTAAAGATGCTTTAACAGCAATCAAATACGAATTTGATTGGATCGCACTTTCTTTTGTAAGACATAAAGAAGATGTTATTGATCTACAAAATTTAATACAAAAACATTGTAATCATAAAATTCCGATTATAGCAAAAATTGAAAAACCAGAAGCTATTACTAATATAGAAGAAATAGTTCATGTTGTAGACGGTATTATGGTTGCAAGAGGAGATTTGGGAATCGAAATCCCAATGGAAAAAGTTCCTTTAATTCAAAAGAATTTAGTTAGCATATGTAAAACCCAATGTAAACCTGTAATCATTGCAACTCAGATGATGGAAAGTATGATTGATGGGTTAACTCCAACAAGAGCAGAGGTAAATGATGTGGCTAATTCTGTTTTAGATGGTGCAGATGCCGTTATGTTAAGTGGAGAGACTTCTGTTGGAAAACATCCGGTAGAAGTAATTGAGAATATGGCTAAAATTATTGTTAACGTTGAGGATGACAACCATATTCAAGTACCTTTACATTATCCTAAAAAAGATAGTGAACGATATATAACAGATATGATTTGTTATAATGCTGCCGGTATGGTTGGACAAGTAGGAGCTAAAGCTATTATTACTTTAACACAGTCAGGTTATACAGCTTTCCAAATATCATCTCATCGACCACTTGCAAATATCATTGTATTTACATCCAATAAAAGAATTATTAATATGTTGAGCCTATTATGGGGTGTAAAAGCATATTTATATGAAGGAGCTAAAAGTACAGATGAAACTGTTGTTGAAGTTAATAACAATATTAAAGAGAAAGGATACATCAAGCCTGGAGATTTTGTAATTAATCTTAATGCTATGCCATCTTTTGCAAATAGTTTGACAAATACCCTACGTCTTACTCAAATATAAATAATAAAAAGTAATAATAAAAAGAGTTCAAATTTAAATTTGAACTCTTTTTTTATTCATATATTTAAATGTTTATTTTTTTTTCTTATATAAAAAATAAATATCTACTGATCTTTCATCAATACAATTAATAATAGAATCGGTTAGGATTAGTTTGTAATTTTCTAAAAGAATAGGGTTATATTTTAATTTTTGAGCTACTTCAATAGGATTTTTGTCATCATAATAACCATTACCAGGTATATATTGTTGTATAATTACGAAATCAGTTTTTTTGTCTTTTATATATTGTAATTGTTCATTTCTCATTTGAGGATAAAATTTATATGAAAGATTTGGAGTAACAAAATATTTAATATTTGGAACAATATTACAGGTTGTAAAAAGATTATTAGCTAAACCAAACCCTAAATTTAATAGAGTTGGATTTTTTTCTTTCATAATTTCTTTTTTAAGACGCATGGTCATTAAAGCTTTACGGCCATAATTGTCATCTTTCAATATCCAAGCTTCTACACGCGTATTATCAAGGCCTGATATACCTGCAGAAGTGAAAAGGAAAAACAAAATAAAAATAATATAAGGCTTATTTGAGTAAAAATTCACATTGTTAATATATTTTTTTAAAAATAATCCCAAATATATAAATCCGACGAATCCAAATATTAGAAATGGAATAGGGTAATAATATTGAAATTTACCCATAAATATTGCAATATATAAAATGATTGCGGCTAAAAATAAGCCCCATCTCTCAAATAAATTATTGATGTACTTAAACGGGAATAAAAATATTCCCATAAATCCTAATAAAAATAAACAAGTTGGTTCGAGAAATAGATAAAGTATTCTTCCCAATAATCTAAAAAATATTTTCCTTGGCGAACCTAATTTTGCATAGGCACTATTTAATTCTATATAAATTTTGTAAGCTTCTTCTAAACAATTATGGGTATAAAGATATCCAATTACTGGGATAGCAATAACTAAAGATCCTAAAATAAATGCTATAATATTTATGTAAAAATTTTTAAATTCTTTATGATAAAGTATATTTAAAAATATGGCTAAAAGAGGAAAGAACCAAAAAGCTATAAGATTTATTTTTGTTAGCATAACAGCAGTAACCAAAATTCCGTGTATGAACATATATTTTGGCTTGTGTACAGGGTTCTCCATTTTAAAATATTTTAAATATAAGTACAAGCTTATTCCTTCCATACATAAAATGAATTCTTCTGCCGAACCACCTGCCTTCATTATTTTAACTATGCAAACAAAAAATGGTAAAGTTATAAGGAAAGAAGATACTTTATTCAAATATAATCGAGCACTTAGGTATAAAGATATTGCAAGTAAATACCAGAATATAATTTCAACTAAATACATTCCAAAAAAATTAGTATTTGAAATGATATATCCAGTTGCATAAATAAAAAATATAAAGGGTCCTTTATGATCGAATATTTCGGTATATAAAGCTTTTCCATTTACCATACCTTTTGCAACATTAAAATATATGTTGGGGTCTGCCCATTCATTAGTAATGTAAAGTGGAGACATCTTAGAACAAATAAACAAAGTACTTACTATGTATATAAAAAGCAAAAGGAAAATATTTTTTTCAGATGATTTTTCCATATTGTTAGAAATTTAATATTATATAGATTTATTTATTATTAGTAAGACTTTCAATTAATTCAGCAGCTTTTTTATTTCCGCCAGCTTCGATGAAGGATTGTTGAATCTCTTTTGCAGCCTTTTTGTATTTTTCATTATACAATAAGTCATCAACGGCTTGTTCAATATCCTTAGTTTTCATACGTTTGTATTTCAATCGTATACCGCAACCATATTGATCAATTAAGGTAGCAGTATGAGATTGGTCAAAAGCTATAGGAATAATGAGCATGGGAATACCGTTCATATAAGTATCGCAAACAGTATTTAATCCTCCATGACCAATAACCACATCAATATGTTTAAGAAGTTCAAGCTGCGGAACGTAGCTTTGTACGATAAAGTTATCTGGCCATTTTTCTAAAATAGAAGGATCTGTTGCAACAACAACAGTTATATTTTTATCTTTAAGAGCTTCAATCATTCGGCTGAAAAATTCTTTTCTTATATCGACTAAAACAGTACCTAAAGAAATATAAATTTTAGGATTATTGAATTTATTAAACCGATCCCAATCAAAAGGAGTATTATCCGGACGTCCAGTTAATGCACCTATGAATTTCATATACGAAGGATATTCTCCATCTTTATATCCGGCAAGTTTTTGAGAAGTATAAAACATATTAACTTCTTTAGAAGAAATTAGTTCTTCATCGCCTGATATACCTACTGAATTTTGTAAACCAATTATGGAATCGTGAACCCACTTTGTCACTTTAGGAGCAGTGCCCGGATCATGCAAGGTATTAGGTGTTACCGGAGTAATAGTAGCTAATGGAATATTTTTTACATGAGCAACAAGCGCTCCAGCAAATGTAATACAATCATTAATAATAACATCCGGTTGATAAGTATCAACTAGTTTAGCCAATTCTTCAAACATAATTTTAGCAAAAGGGATATAAGTATCTTGCAGCCCTAGTTTTAATGCTTCTAAAGCAGGTAAATTTGCGCCTTTATCTTGTAATTTAATGATATCTTGTATTACTTCTTTATTTTTTTGATAAGATTCTTTTAAAATAAAAAAACTACCACCTGACGGTATAGTTTCAGCTTTAATTTCGGTTAATCCGGCCCATGCTACTTCATGGCCTTTTTCTAATAAAGTTCTACCAATACTTAGGCTGGGATTAATATGCCCAAAAAAAGGAGGAACAACAAATAAGAATTTTGACATAATTTTAATTTTTTACTAGTGTTTGTAAATAATCTGCTCCTTTATTAACTCCTCCAGCCATTTCGAATGAACGTTGAATCATCTTTGCATTATTTTTATATAAATTATTTGTTAATATGGAATGTACTGCTTCTTTAAGATGAGAAGCTTTAAAACGATTAAAATTTAAACGGATTCCTGCACTACTATCAGTTACACAGCTCGATACAAAAGATTGATCGTAGGCTATAGGAATTACTATCAATGGAATACCATAAGAAAGAGCTTCACATACTGTGTTGTTTCCTCCGTGGCAAATTACTGCTTGCATATGCTGAATTACTTCTAGTTGAGGTATCTGTTTTTGGATAATAAAATTATCAGGTATAAACTCAAATAGGTCAGGATCAGATACAACTATAACCGTAATATTTTCATCTTTTAAAGCGTCAACTACTTTACTAAAAAATTGTTGTTTCTGGGTATGATCAAAAGTTGTTCCTATACTTACTAAAATTTTAGGACGATTTTGGACCATCTTTGCTAATTTTGACCAATCAAAACCAATTCTCTGAGAGCGTGGAGCAATTACAGGCCCAATAAATTTGTAATGAGATGGTAAATCCGCTTCGCCGAAAAATTCTCTTGATGTATATACTAAAGTTAATAATTCGGAACAATCGAGACGAACATTTCCGGAAATTCCATATTTATTTTGAAAAGCTACCACTTGTTCTCCTTCCCATTCATGAATTTTAGGAAAGGAAGGATTTACCTTAATTGAAGCAGGTGCTGTAACAGAAGTAGCATAAGGTATATTTTTTTTAAATGAAACAATTGCTCCGGAAAAAATTTGATGATCAGAAATAATCACATCTGGTTTAATTTCTTCTAATGCATTTTCAATTCCACCCATCATTAATGAATTCATGGGAGTAAGTACTTCTTCATATAAGAATTTAAGGCTATCAATCCCATATACTTTTTTTTTCTGAAGCTCTCTTGCATGATCAAAAATTTTATTTTTTCCCTCTTCATCCATATCAATAGGGAGTACAATTGCTTGACCTTTTTCCGGTAATAGTTCTTTAAGATTAGGATCTAAGCTAATCCAGGAAACCTTATGATTTCTTTTTAAAAGTTCATTACCTAAGCTTAACGTTGGGTTAATATGCCCCGTAAGGGGAGGAACGATAAAAGCAAATCTTGCCATCTGGTAATTGATTTAATTTATTAAATAAAAAATTCACTTAGTTTTTCGTTAATCCATTCCGGATTTAGAATTGGTATATTATGATCACCTGTTCCTGAAAATAATGTGGAATTAGGAATATAGGATTTTAAAAGTTTACCATCCGGTAAACAATCAGATTCATTTCCATAAAGTAACAAAGTTTGATTTTTTATGAGACTCATATTTTCTTGCGAAGAAAACCCCTTATCTTTAATTAAATCCTGAGGCATCGAAGTTCTATGAAGTAAAAAATTAAATAATTTTTTACTTTTTTCAAGTTGTTTATTATTTGGAGTAATATTTGTTGAAATACTATAATTTTTCATATAGTGTTCTAAAAATTCATTACCGTATTTTTCTAGAATAGCTTCGGTATCTCCATTTTTATCAGTAATTGGAGAATCTATAATAGCTATTTTTTTTACTTTTTCAGGGTAATGTATGGCTGTATATAGAGAAATCAATCCTCCAAAACTATATCCAACCAGATCAACTTTTGATAAATTTAAATAATCTAATAGTTCTAACAGATCTTGAGATAGAGTTTCTAGATCATATCCCATATCCATTTTACCACTAAGGCCGTGGCTACGTAAATCATACATAACCACGCGGTATTTTTTAGCTAGTTCCGGAGCTATATTAAAATAAAATATTGAAAGATTAGTAAACATCCCGTGAACCATTACAATGGTTTCTGAAGCTTCTTGATTTAATTCTAATATATGAGTTTTTCTATTATTTATTTGAACTATTGGCATCTACAATATAATTAACGACATCGTTGATTGATAAATTGATTAATTGCTCCATTTCCATACCTGATAACCATCCGTTAAAATCAATATTGTCACCATAGGCAGCTTTTACTTTTTCAGCAAATGAAACAATTTCAATACTGTCCATTTCTAAATCTCTTGTGAATACGCTTTCAGGCTCAATATTTAATTCTTCAGCTACATCTTCACCGACAACTTCAGCTATAAAATTTTTAAGTGATTTAAAAATATCTTCTTTTTGTTTTTCTATAGAGTCCATCCAATTATAAATTTATTATTATGTTTATTTGTTTTTATTATTGTATCATTAATGGTTAAGTTTTCACCATCAATAGATGCTATTTCATACTGTTTAGGGTTTCCTTTAAGTCCCACCCCTAACATTTTTCCATAAGCTTCTTTGGCAACCCAAAATCGGGTGCTCCATTCTGCTATATCTTTTGATTTTATTAGGTCTAATTCCTTTTCTGTAAATGCTATATCTAAGAAGCTTTTGTCTCTTTTTTCGATAATTTCAAGGTCAATGCCTACAGGTTTATGGGATACCATGCATACGGTATTACTTCCTTTATGAGCGATTGAGATTTCCAATCCTTTAGTTTCGGGAACCCCATGTATTGAAGGCTTGTTATTTGAATCGTGTTGGATTGAAAATTCAATAGGGAAATATTTTTTTCCGCAAAGATTTTTAATATGATCTCTTACACTATCTTTAACACATACACGACTAATTAAGAAATCTTTTTTCTTATTTAACATTAAAGAATCGTAATGTCGTTTTTCTTCCGTATTTAAATAGATATGCATTAAGAAATCCTGATTCACAGCTTTTTTATATTTATCATAAAAGAAATAAATTCCAGGAGCTATTTCCTTTGCTAAGATATGTTCTGAAGGGTTCATATTAGTATTCCATAATTGATCATCAAACCCTTCAAAGATTTGGCTCTTCCATCCTTTAATAACACACCAAACTTTACCGTCTCTCTTCATAATAATATCAGCAACGGCCAATTTATTTTCAAAAGACTTTTGAAGACATATGCATTCAAAGATTCCTTCTTGATCAGCTACGTCCTGATAAAAATTAATTTCTTCTATTTTTACTGGGAAACTTACTTTAGATTCATCTTTTAACATTAGTTGAAGATATAATCCATAAAGCTGACCAATGGTATCAAGTAAAGATCCTTTACCAAAAGATTTCTTTACGATTCCTCTTAATCCTTTTTTAGAAATGTTTGTGACTTCTAAAATACCCTGATATCCGGGACCGTGAAACATATTATCTTTATAAATTATTTCAGGAGAAGGAGGAATAACTTCGTTCTCTCCCCAATCAATATCTTTAAGATAAACAGGATCTAAATTCGGATAAGCGTCTCCTAAAGTAACCTCACCATTGGCAAAATTTTTAATTTTTAACGAAATCAGATTTTCTGTCTTCCAAGTTCCTTCAATAGTGTGATGAAATGGCTTAAATACTTTCATCCATTGGAATACACTGACTGGCCCTAAACGTAAAACCTTTTTATTTAAATTTTGTTTATGGGCTGTCTCAATTAATAGCTCAAAAGTCATGGTCATAGGTATAACCGGACATATATCTTCGATGACAGTCCAATGTTTGGGTTGCTTAAATAAAGAATGATCAATTATATAAGGATGATCTTTTAGCTCTATATATAGATCTTCTACAAAATTACTACCCACTTTTGTTATTTCAGGAATTTCAACTTGAGAAACAACTGGCTGCTGAGTAATATATTCATTTCTTTGAACAGGGTTAATAGTTGTAAAGTTTGTATTAGTAGTAAATTGTTTTTGATTTTTAACTATTTCTGCAAACTCCTTTTGCATCAGAATCAACTCTTGTGTATAGTCATTCATGGCCTGGATAACCGGGTGATTTGATTTGATAAAAAGAGAATTTATTGATTCTGATTCTGAAGTATGATGAACTTTATATTTATTAGTTAATTCTTGTAATAAAGGAAAGTCTTTTATTAATGATTGGCTATCATAAACATGCATCTCATTTGCAGAATAATTTTTATCGGTTTTAATACCCATTAAAGAAATGTTAAAATCTCTCCCTTCAATAAATAATAAAGCGATGACTCTTCTCAACTGTTCTAAAGTAGAAACTCTTAGTGCGGTTGCTGAAATTGCAGCATACTTTTTATTTCTAAGAATATCATCTATAAATCCAATAAGACTTCCGCTACCAATTTGTATGAAAAACCGAGCATTTTCTTTTTTATATAATTTTTCAATTAATTCGCGAAAAAGAACAGCCTGCGTTAGATGCTTTAAAGTCAAGTCTCTAAATGAGTCAAAATCATGAGGATAGACGTCTAATGTGGTAGCTGACCAAACAGGAATATCATTTTTCTGGATTTTTATATAATTGAGATCTTCTAATAAATAAAGTTTCTTTTTTAAGAATGGAGAATGAAACCCTGATTTGAAATCTAAAATTTGATAAAATAGACTTTTATTTTTTAAAATTTTTATTAATTCATCTTTTGCCTGTTCTGTTCCACATAATAGTACTTGACTTGGACAATTATCATTAGATAAATAAAGGTCAGGGATTTTATCAATTATAGGTTGTACTGTTTCAGCTCCTGCACCTATGGCAATGAAATATACATCGTCCATTTTATATTTTTCCGGATCCATAGAATTTAGTAAATTTTCTACAGATTCATTTGAAACAAGACCTCCGGCTTTGGCAGCAAACCATTCCCCTAAGCTATGTCCTGCAGTCATATCGGGAACAACACCTATTTTTCTTAAGGCTTCAACTATAATTTCACCTCCATGAAATTGCTTAAATGCTTGATCAAGTAATAAGTTTCCTGTAATTCTTTCTTTAGGAATTTTGAAGCCGAAATGTTTAGAAAGGCTATCTACTTCCGGATTTGAAGAAAGATCAAAACCTGGAAATAAAAATACTATTTTTTCATTATTTTGTAATAAAGGTTCATTTGAAAACCAGATATCTTGTCTGCCTTTCCAAGGTTTATCTTTTGAAATAAGTTTTTTGGCTTTTTCAATCCTTTCAGGAGTTGGATTAAATAAAACTAATCGATAGGTATCGTTTGGATTTGAAATGGAAAAGTTTTTTTTATCTAAGGCTTCTAATAATGCTTCTTTAGTTGGTGAAGAAAGTGCTACGGCCTCAGTTTCAAAGTCCGGTAATAAGGTTGTTTCTTCCTTCGAATGATGATAGGCTTGTAGTACGGTATGGGCACTTGTTCCATCAATTCCAAATGTACTAATTCCTGCATGTAAAGGTATATTTTTTTCGTCCCAATCAGTTATTTCCGTAACAGGTATGATCTGAGTGTTTTGAAGAATATTATCTGGTTTTTCGCAATGTAAAGTTGGCGGGATTTTCTTATTATATAAGGATAATGCGGTTTTAATTAAAGCAGCTATACCTGCCGCGGAAATCATATGTCCTATATTGGATTTTACGGATCCAATTAATACTTTTTGATTTTTAAAGAATTGAGAAAGAGTATTCAACTCAATTTTATCATTGTCTTTAATAGCCGTTCCGTTGGCTTCAATATATCCTATATCTTTCGATTTTACTTTCGCTTTTTTCCAAGCTTTTTCAATAGCTTTTTTTTGTCCTTCTTCGAAATTATTCGTCCCGGATGTTATACTCACACCTTTAATAACAGCATAGATACGATCATTATCGGAAATTGCTTTACTTAATTTTTTTAGAACAACGAAACCGGCACCTTCACTTAATAGCAACCCATCAGCCTCTTCACTAAAAGGTTTTATTTCTTGTTTATGTGATAATAAACCTGAGTTTGAAAAAATACTCCAATAGGGAGAATTTTGACTGAATTGCATTCCTCCGGCTATTGCCATATCAACTTCATCATTCAGTAATTCCTGGATAGATTGTTCTATAGCAAATATAGAACTTAACTCAGAAGCATCTATAGTATAGGCCTTTCCTTCTGTTTTAAAATGTGAGGCAACGATTCCCGCAATAGATTTGGCTGTATTTTCTATAATTAAATCGTTTTGTTGTGCACCTTTATCTTTTTGAAAGGCATTTTTTACTTTTTCAATTTCTTCCTCAGAAACTGAAGGGAATACATTTTTAACTGCTAAAGCTATTTGTTCACTTGTATGGACAATATCGATTCTTTTCAGATCATTGGAACTAATATAATTTTCTTTTCCAATAATAATCGAACATTTTTTCAAAGGAACTTTTCTCTCAAATACAGAAGCATCTTCTAATGCTTGGTATATTAATTTTATAATTAATATCTGTATAGGGTCTAAACTCTTGACCCGTTCTGGAGATATTCCTATTTTAACAGGATCTATTGTAATAGGAGGAATAAATCCTCCTTTATTACAGTAAATATAATCTATTTTATTTGAATTATTTTTGAAGTAGGTTGAATCAATTTTTTCTTCGGGAACGTTTGTTATAGAATTGGTTCCATGCACAAGATTGCTCCAGAAATCATTGATATTAGTTGCTCCTGGTAGGAAACAAGACATTCCTACAATTGCAATATCTGTATCTTTCATAGTGTGCTATACTCAGATTCCGAAAAATTGTTTTACACCGTGATCACTTCCCCCCATAATTAAAACTTGGTTATCATTACCATACTTCAATTCATTTACGAATTCTCTAGCACCTTGCTTTAAAGGAATTAAAGCAACCCCTCTTTTATTAAATTCGTTTTCTAATGCACTTGATACCATTCCTGCTCCTTTCCATGGTCCCCAATTGATAGTTAGCACCCGAGCATTTATTTTATCTTTGATTGCCCATGCTGTCATATCAAATACACTGTTTGCAGAAGCATAATCGGTTTGCCCTCTATTTCCATATACAGAAGCAATACTACTGAAGAAAACAATAAATTTAACATCGCTTTGAAGCTCATCTAATATTACATGTAGTGGATTTATTTTAGTGCTATATACTTGTTCAAATGCTTCAAGTGTTTTGTGTGTAAATAATTTATCCACTAAAAGTCCTGCAGCATGAATGAATCCGTCGATTCTTCCATATTGTTTGTAAGTATCTTTTATAAGGCTTCTTAATCTTTTTTCATCAGTTACATCTAGTGAAACATAGGTAACTTTAGAACCGGATTTTTCAATATTGGAAATAGTTTGTATGATATGGTTGGTTTTATCAATTTTTTGTGCTTTTTTCTCAATTTCAGTTGGAGTTTTCATTTGCTCTTCATTGATAAGATATTTACGAATTTCATTTTTATCTTTTAATGAAATGTATTTTTTATCTTCTTCAGTGGGTTCAGCAGACCTTCCTACTAAAATATAATGACAAGGATATTCTGTAGATAATTGATTGGTAAGTTCAGCAGTAATTCCTTGTGCTCCTCCTAATACCAAAACTACAGAATCTTTTTCTAAGTTAAGTTGAGAATTACCATTTACTGATATATCTTCCGGCACTAGGTTTAAACGAAAACGATCAGTCCCTTTATAGATAACTTCAGCAGCAATATCAGATGTTTGTATTTCATCTAAAACGATTTGTGATATACCTTCAGCAGTAAAAAGGGTATTGGATACAATAGCTCTACAATTTATTTTAGAATATTCACGAGCTAAACTTTTTATTAATCCTGGGAAACCTTGAATCTTTTTCAATTCTTTACGATTCTTTTTGCCTTCTAATTCTCCCATAAGGTCGCTGAAACTATATATCCATTTAATACGATCCATATCAGCGCTTTTTATTAAAGTAAATGCGTCTTTAATGGTATAATGTTTAGTAGCTTTAGATGATGCTAAAATTAGTAGACCGTCATAAGAGGAAATATTTGTATTATTATCGGAAATAATATCAACTATGGCTCCTTTAGCTTCAAGAGCTTTTTTTATGTTTTTAGCTAAGGATTTACCATCATCTGTTAAGGCAAATTTTTTACCTTCTATAGTGATTTTTTCGGTTGAATTTATAGAATATTTCTCTAATTCAAAACGAGTTCGTAGAAGGGGCTCATCTTTTTCAGCTTCAAAGGATATTTTATTAACGGTCGGTTTGGCAACAATTTTATTATCGGATTTGTCGGAAGAATCACCATTTGCAAGATCTTCAATCCATCCAATTACTCCATTAAGAGTTTTTATGGAAGCCATTTTTTCAATAGCATCTTCTGATTCTTCAAAATCAGAGGTGATATTTAATTTTTCACGTAATGCACCTATGATTTCCATTCTTTTAATAGAATCAATACTTAAATCTGCTTCTAAATCTAAATCTAATCCTAGCATATCAATGGGATAGCCTGTTTTTTCACTAACGGTATTAAGTAAAGCGTCTTTAATAGTTTCTATTGAAAAAACTTCTTTTTTAGCACTAGGTATAGCTTCAGGCAAAATATTAGTAGCAACAACTATTGCTTGGGATGTGGATTGTTCAGATTTAACTAATTCTTCCATCCAACCAATAACACCACTAAGAGTTTTTATAGAAGCCATTTTTTCAATAGCATCTTCTGATTCTTCGAAATCAGCAGTTATTTTTAATTTTTCTTTTAATGCACCGATAATTTCCATTCTTTTAATGGAATCGATGCTTAAATCTGCTTCCAAATCCATATCCAGACCTAGCATGTCAATAGGATAACCTGTTTTCTCACTGACTGTTTCAAGTAAAGTGTCTTTAATAACTTCAATAGATAAAGCCGGTGTAGTATTTTTAGCGGATACCTGAGCAGGAGTACTTGCTTGTGATGCTACAACGACTTGTTGTTGTGAGGTAACAATAGAATTATTTTGAACTGGAACTTGTATGGTTGTTCTTGCCTGAGGAGCTGCGATAGTTCCTGGATTTTGACCAAAGTAACCTAACATAACGTCTCTTTGGTTTTGTATCATAGATCTCATGTTACCTAAATATTCAAGGATAACTTGGTCAGCTTGAGTAAGATTATTATTCATGGTATGATTATCGGAAATGGCGCCATAATTTAAATTAATTGGTTTACTAATTGGAAGGGCTCCGTTTGGAGGAAGGGTACCTACAGAAGGTACTGCATAATGACCATTGATTAACCAATTTGTTGATTTCTTTTTATAATTTTCCGGTTCATCAAGATTTATAGTTGATACTTTTCTTCCTTCAAATAATTTTTCTAGATCTATATTTCTACCCGTAGCAATGTATTTAGCTAAAGCATGAAGCAAGAAGTTAATACCTTCTTTTTCTTTTTCTTCAGTATGTATGGCCGTAATTTCTTGATTACCTAAAGTAGATTGAACAAGATTTATTAATACTTTGCCAGGACCGGTTTCAATGAAAACTCTTGCTCCTTCAGCATACATTCTAGTAACCTCCTTTGTAAAGTATACCGGATTGATTAAATGTTCAGCTAAACGTTTTTTGATTTCATCTGGTTGTGAAGGATATAATTCGGCAGTTGTATTGGACCAAACTGCTAAATTCGGAGATTTAAAATCAACTTTGCTAAGTTCTTTTAAGTATATATCTTTAGACTTATTTAATAATGGGCTATGAAAGGCACAATCAACAGCTAATTCTCTGTAAGTTATTTTATTATCTGTTAATTTCTTCATAAACTTATCCATGCCGGCAGTGGAACCTGCCATAATAGTTTGTTTATTGGAATTGAAATTTACAGCCCATACTTCTTTTTCTTTTTCAAGTAATAATTTTATTTCAGATTCCGGTAGATTTAAAGCAATCATTTTACCTTTGTCATGACCTACTGCTTCTAAAATCGCATTCGCTCTTTTTCTACTTAAAGAAACCAATTCTTCAGGTTTGAAAACGCCGGCAAAACTTAAGGCAGGAAGTTCTCCATAGCTATGTCCGGCAATCATATCCGGCTCTATTCCCAAAAATCTTAAGAAGCTAGCAATAGCATAATCTACAATACCTAAAGTAGGTTGCGCGTTTTGTGTTTTTGTGATTATAGCTTGTTGTAATTTCTCACTTTCCTCATCGAATACGGTATGGGGGAATAATATTTTTTCATATTCTTTATTCTTAAGCAATAAAGATCTCATTGACGGGAATGCTACAAAAAGATCGCGGGCCATATTAATTCTTTGGCTACCTTGTCCTGAAAACAAAAAGGCTACTTTACCTTCCTTAGGAGCTCTTAAATAAATTCCTGCATCTTCTTTACCAGAAAGGAAAATATCAATTTTATTTTCTAGTTCAAAAGTATTCGAAGCAACTATTGAAGCTTGAATTTCTTTAGTGTTAGCAACAGCTAAACTATAAGCAATATCTTTTATATTTAATGTGCTATTTATAAGTAATAAGTTTTTAATTTTTTGAGCTACTTGTTTGGCTTCTCGTAAATTATCTCCTTTTAAAACGAACAATTCAGAGGGCCATGCAGTTAAGCTGCTTGTAGATGGAATATCTGACTTATAATTTTCCAAAACTACGTGAAAATTGGTTCCACCAAAACCAAAGGCACTAACTCCTGATATTCTTTTTTCACTGCTCCAAATTCCTGCTTTGGTGTTAAATTTAAATGGACTACTATCTTTATTATAAAAAGAATTTGGATTCGTTAAATTAATAGTTGGGGGTTGAATACCGTAATAGGTTGATAAGGCTGTTTTAATTAATCCAGCCATTCCTGCGGCACATTTTGTATGTCCGATTTGTGTTTTTACGGAGCCTAAGTGAGTTTGTCCTACTAATGCCCCGGACTCTAAAAACATTTCGGTTAATGCACTTAATTCAGTTTTATCTCCAACTACAGTTCCGGTTCCGTGAGCCTCAATTAATTCTACCTCAGAAGGTAAAATACCTGCATGCTTATAGGCTCTTTGTAGGGCTTTCATTTGCCCTCTTTTATTTGGAGCGGTCATACCTAAACTTTTCCCATCACTGCTGGCACCGCTTCCTCTGATTACAGCATATATTCTATCACCATCTCTTTCTGCATCTTCCAACCTTTTTACTACAATCATTCCTATACCTTCTCCTAGCGCAATTCCATCGGAATTAGCATCAAAAGAGGCACATTTTCCTTTTTTTGAAAGGGCATGGGTAGCTGAAAACATTAAAAAGTCATTCAGTCCATTGTGTAAGTCAGCACCTCCAATAACTGCAATATCGGTTCTTTTATTCTGTAATTCTTGGCATCCTATATCTACGGCTGCTAAAGAAGCACCACAAGCTGCATCTACAGTATAATTAGTTCCTCCTAAATTAAGACGATTAGTAATTCTTCCTGCTACAACGTTAGATAAAACTCCAGGAAATGAGTCTTCATTTAATTTAGGAAGCATACTTTTTAATTCTTCGGGAAGATCTCCGAAAACTTGTTTAGCGTAACCTCTAAAACCATAGCTAGATGCTAGTTCTGTAGCACCTTCAGCTCCAATTATTACAGATGTATTCTCTCCATCGAAAGTCTTCATGTCATATCCGGCATCTTCTAAGGCTCTCTTTGCTACTAAAAGGCTTAATAATTGTACAGGCTCTATAGAAGCTAATGACTGTGGCGGGATGCCGAATTCTAATGGATCAAAGTCTATGGTAGGTATAAATCCGCCCCATTTTGAAGATACGAAATCTGTATCTCTTGTGTCCGGATTATAGAATAATTCTTTATTCCATCTATCATCAGGAACTTCAGTTATACAATCTTTTCCTGATAGTATATTTTTCCAATATTCTTCTAAAGTTCTTGCTTGTGGGAAAATACCTGCCATTCCTACTATTGCAAGTTTGGAGTTGCTTGACTCCCGGGCAGGTTCTACAAGATTATTCAATTGAGAAATGACTTTATTATTTTCAATAGCCACTTCTTTATGGAGTTCTTTTATAGAGAGAGATTTGATCCTTAGAGCACCTACCTGGCCTATCATAAACACTCCTTTATCTAATTGTTCGTCACTTGTTAGTTTTACGAGCTCTTTTCCTTGTCTTTCAATACCTTTTGCAGCGATTCTTTGACGCCCTAAATTCATTTCTTCCAATTTCAGCCAAACTTCTTTGGAATCTAAGCCTTCAGCAAATAAACGTTGTTTTTCTTGATCGAAGAGCTTAGTGAAAGGAGTAGGTAAAGCTCTGGTTTCTTGTCCTGGAGCAGCTTCTAATAAAACTGTTTTATCATGAGCTACAGATTGTTTTTGATATTCTTCAGAGATAGCGCCCGTTTTTACAGCTTCCTTGGTAAATAGGTAAGAGGTACCCATTAAAATACCTATTTTAGCTCCTTTTGCTGCTAATGAAGCAGACATGATTGAAATAAAGGCAGAAGAAAATGCATCATGAATTCCTCCAGCAAAGAAAATATTCAAGGTTGAAGGCTGATCGTCTTTTAATAAACGGTAGATTTGCTTCTCCCAAAGTACCATACTAGGCAATGGGCCAACGTGCCCACCACTTTCTCTTCCTTCAAATATAAATTTTCTGGCACCTTCTTTTAGGAACATATCCAATAGAGCTACTGAAGGTACATGTAAAAAAGCTTTAATTCCTTCTTTTTCATAAGGTTTGGCTAAGGAAGGTCTACCGCCTGCAATAATAATAAAAGGAGGCTTATTTTCTAAAATGTATTTCATTTGCTCATCTCGCAATTGTGCGGGAGCAAATCCTAGTATACCAACACCCCAAGCTTTATCTTTAAGTAGGGTATGAGTTTTTTCTACAGCATCTTTAGCTGCTTGTCCTACCATAAGACTCATTGCTATGAATGGAACACCTCCTTCTTTAGCAATTTCATTTGCAAATTCAGGTACATCACTAACCCTAGCCATTGGTCCTTGTGCAATTGGAAATCGGGTTCCCAATTCCTGAGCAAGGGGACTGTGCTCTCCAATAATATTTAAATTTTTAGCTTGTAGTAAATGTCCGTAAGCAGCTTCTTGAATAGCTATAATTAAATTTTCAAGTTTTTTATAACGTTCTACAAAATCTACAGATAGGCAGATATCTTGTCCCATTGGAAGTATATTTTGAGAAAGATCAAGACCGCCTAAAAATGGTAGAATATCTTCAAATTTAGGTTGTATAGGTAGTTCAGGAGAATTTTTTCTAAGTAGAATTCTAAAATTGTCAATAATAACAGTTTCACTTCCGCTTAATTTATTAAAAATATTTTTTAATTCTTTAGAAATGCTACATTCTGGAAAAAGAGCGATTTGACTATCAAGTATAATACCTTGCGCTCCCATTGCTAAGGCGGCAGCTGAGGTATGAATACCCATTCCTCCTTGTATGTAAATTTTAGTTTTTAATTTTTTGTGCTTATTTTTTATTCCTTGTAAAAGAACATATGAAGATTCATAAGCCACTTTTCCTGCGCCTTCATTCCCTTTTAATATGATAGATTCCGCACCCATTTTGATGGCTTCTTCTGCCTCATCTAAAGAATGAATCTGGTAAAAAATTTCCACATTTTTTTTAACGGAAATTTTAAAATTAAAGGGAATAAATACTTTGGTAACATTTTCCGGAAGTGAGATGTCTGTCATATTTTCCGAGACGAAACATACTCCAAATGATTCTTTTGTTTTTTCAGAGAGCTCATTTAAACTTTGAATAGCTCTGTTTTTATCTCTTCCCAAATGTAGGATTGGAAAGGCCCCGGTATTAATAGTTTTTAAGGCTAAATCAACGTCAGGTAATTCAAAAGGAGAAAGAACAAATAACGCTTTTTTTTCTTGCATGGCTTAAAAAAATTGTATTTAGTAAATATTTAACTTATCGATGCTTTTTTTCTATTGTAAGATAATCTATGATCATATATTATTAATTAAACATATTTAATTGTTTAATAGTAATGAAATTGAAATGCAAATATAAATAAAAAAAAAACTAATTTTAACATATCGTTAATAAATAGTTTAATTTAAAATTTTAACTTGTCGAAGTTGCCAATAAAATATGATTACAGCTAAGAGTGTTGATAAGAAGTCGGATAAAGGTATAGAACACCACACACCATTTAATTTTAGGTAATTTGGTAAAATAAATAAAGATGGAACTAATATTAAAAATTGTCTGCTCATGCTTAAAATAAAAGCTATGATAGCCTTTCCGATACATTGAAAAAAGTTTGAAATAACCATCTGTATACCACTTAATGGTAGTGTTATAGTCATAATTTGTAAAGCTACGGCCGCCTCTTTCGCTAAATTAGGAGATGGATTAAAGGGTTGAACTACGAGGCTAGGTAAAAGAAATCCAAATAAAAAGCCTAAACATCCGATAGTTAAACCTGTTTTAAGGCTATAATTTAAAGTTTCTTTAACCCTCTTCATATTTTTAGCTCCAAAATTGTATCCTATGATGGGTTGCATTCCCTGTGTTAGTCCCACTAATACCATTATAAATACCATAATAAGTCTATTGGCGATGGTATAAGCCTCTATTGCAGTACTACCTCCGTATACATTAAGTCTGTTATTAATAAATAAAACAACAATAGATGCTGCAATTAACATAAAAAAGGGTGCAAAACCCACATTAATAATTGACCATATGATTTTAAAATCAGGTTTTAAATTACATTCTTTAAACGATACAATTGATTGAGAGCTAAGAAAATGCTTACATACTACTCCTAGACCTATAGCCATAGACAAATTGGTAGCGATGGCGGCTCCTTTCATACCCCATTGCAATATAAATATAAAAATTGGGGCTAATATAATATTGGCTGCGACACCTATGAGCATCATGTACATAGCTTTTTTAGGATATCCAGAAGCGCGCATAATGCTATTAAGAGCATAATTTACAGTTAAAAATATATTTCCAGGGAGGTAGTATACCAAGAATTCTTTAGCAAATGGAAATGTTTGGGGAGTAGACCCAATGGCTAATAAAATAGGATCTATAAAAATATAAATAGCTATAATCATTAATAGGGTTAAGACAACAGCTAATAAAACAGAATTACCGACTACTATTTCCGCTGATCTTATATCCTTTTGTCCTAAGAATATAGAAGTGCGTGTAGATGCACCCGATCCAACCAACATACCTAATCCTGAAATAAAATTCATAATCGGCAATAAAATTCCTAATCCACCTATAGCATGGTCTCCCAAATTTTGTCCATGGCCTATATATATACTGTCAATAATATTGTATAATGCTATTACAACAGTTCCTATTATTGCCGGAATAGCATATTTCCAAATAAGTTTACTTGGTTTTTCATTTTCTAATTCTAATATGTTTTGAGAGTTGTCAAAGGTCTCCATTGGTAAGAAAAGATCGTCTAAATATTAATAAAAATTGTTAGTAAATTAAAAATTGTAAAAATAAGTTCATTTATTCTTCATAATATAAGAAGAATAAAAAACTTATTTCATACAAAAATAGTAAGGTTAATCTTTCACTAATAAGCGAAATCCTTCTCCATGTATATTTACAATTTCAACATTGTCGTCATCTTTTAATAATTTTCTAATTTTAGCAATATATACATCCATACTTCGAGAGGTGAAATAATTATCATTATGCCAAATTTTAGTGAGCGCTTCTTCTCTCGGCATTAGATCATTTTTATATTTACATAAAAGTTTTAAAAGTTCATTTTCTTTAGGTGATAGTTTGTGCATTTTACCATTAACTTCTAATTGTCTCAATTTTGTGTTAAATTTAAAATTAGAAATCTCATAGATTTCTTTATCTTCATTTTCTGAACTAACGGTAGAATTTGAATTTCTTTGTAAAACTGCATTTATCTTATATAGTAATACTTCTGAATCAAAAGGTTTTGTTATATAATCATTTGCTCCAAGCTTATATCCAGTTAAAATGTCTTCACGCATATTTTTTGCAGTTAAAAAGATAATTGGAACATCAGGATTTATGTCAATGATTTCTTTGGCTAACGTAAATCCATCTTTTTTCGGCATCATTACATCAGAAAGACAAATATCGAAATGATCTGCTTTAAACTTTTCTAGCCCATCTTCTCCATCCACAGAAAGAGTCACATCGTAATCGTGAATAGATAGGTAATCTTTTAAAACAGCACCAAAACTTGGATCATCTTCTACTAATAATAGCTTTACTTTTTTATCCATGATATTTATTAATTTAGAGGAATTCGTACTATAAAGGTGGTTCCTTTATGTAATTTACTTACAACTTTAATACCACCATTATGTAACTTAATAATATTTTTCACATAAGTTAAACCTAAACCATGACCTTTTACATTATGTATATTTCCAGTTTCTTCCCGATAAAATTTTTCAAATATCCTTTTCATTACATTTTCAGACATTCCTTTGCCTTTGTCGGATATTTCAACTACATAATTATTTTTGTCATTATAAGTTTTAACATATATTTCGGGTTTCTCCAACGAATATTTATTCGCGTTATCTAAGATATTTACAAAAGCATTGGTAAGGTGAAAACCATCTACATTTCCCACATGCTTTTTAGCTTGGTAGTCTTCTTTTATGGTGCCCCCTCTTTGTTCTACCTGAATTCGAACCGTTTTAATGCTATTTTTTAAAATTTGTTCTATATCCGTTTCTTTTTTTATAAGCTGAAGAGCATTACGTTCAAGTTTGGACATTCTCAAAACCATTTCTACCTGTTTTTTCATTCTTTCATTTTCTTGCTTTATTAGCGAGGTATAAAATTTCATTTTATCTGGCTCTGACTGTACTTTTTCTGAGTTTAATGCATCCGTGGCTATATTGATTGTTGCAATAGGGGTTTTAAATTCATGCGACATATTATTAATGAAATCTGTTTTTATTTCAGAAATCTTTTTTTGCTGAGACATATAATATATCGAAGCTATATAGATAGCTATTATTACGAGGGTAGATGCAATGGTAACTCCAATTGCTCCTAAAATAGGATTTAGTACAGAGTATTGCTTTGAAGGAAAATATACAGAAAGATAATATTGAGCGTTATCTTTTCCATCTGAAAACAATACAACGTTATAATTTTGAGTAAGGTTATTATTTAAAGTAAAATCTTCGCTGTGGATTTTGGTAAGCTTAAGCTTATTATTGAGAATTCCGCACTTAAATTCGGTATTAATGTTATGTTTTTTTAGTTCTAGATAAACCACAGAATCAATTAATTGGATATTAACTCTCGATTCTAAGCTCATCTGATTAACACTTAACCTAGCAAATTCATCCAATGTAAATTTAGGACTTATAAAACTATTTTCAATATTTCTTTCAATGGGCCTAATATTGGTTTGAAAAGAATCTTTTTTTATTTTGAGGACTCCTTCGTCTGTCAATAAGTTGGTTATCTTTAGCGTATCTTTTTTTGAAAAGGGGATGACGAGAGGTTTTTTATTGACAATCGTTTTTTTGTAAATGATATATTTAACAGATTGAGAATCAATAACACTCATTGCTGTTTGTATGGTGCTGGAATCTTTCTGTTTATTTATATCTTGATAAAAATTTGTGAAGGGTTTGTAAAATTTATTAATTTCAATCGTATTGATTTTTTTTGAAGAGCTGTTTAGTGCTTTATAGACATGAGAGGAAAAATCCTGTTCTCCAGCATCAATAGCCTGTTTTAACCAAAAAATCTGCAATCCCACAAAAACAATAAGGGAAATGGTCATTAATCCCGATAAAATAGGAATGAAACGTTCCTTCATCCTACAAAATTAATAATTTTCGTTGATCAATTTGCGAGAATTCTATATTTTTAAATATTCTTAAAGCCTTATCTAAGAAAAGTTAAATCATTGAAAATATTTTATATGTTTGAAATATTATATGAATTTTACTATTAAAAATGACTTAAATTTGTAAGCTTATAACTAAATTATATTATGCACCAAGAAGAAACAAAACCTTTAAATTTTTTAGAGCAGATTATAGAAGAGGATATGGAAAATGGTTTTCCTAAAGAAAAATTGAGATTTAGATTTCCACCCGAACCCAACGGCTATCTTCATGTAGGTCATATTAAAGCTATATGGATTAATTTCGGTTTGGGGCATAAATATAAGGTGCCTGTTAATTTACGTTTTGATGATACCAATCCAGTAAAAGAAGATCAAGAATATGTAGAGGCAATAAAAAAAGATGTTGAATGGTTAGGATATAGCTGGGATAAAGAGTGCTATGCTTCTGATTATTTCCAACAATTATATGATTGGGCGGTAAAATTAGTGAAAGAAGGAAAAGCATATGTGGATAATCAAACCTCTGAACAAATTAATGAACAAAAAAAGAATCCTTTTGAGGATGGTATTGATAGTCCTTATAGAAATAGAAGTGTAGAAGAGAACCTAGATCTTTTAAAAAGAATGAAAGATGGAGAATTTGAAGAAGGAAGTTGTGTGCTTCGCGCAAAAATAGATATGAAATCTCCCAATATGAATATGAGAGATCCTGTTATGTACCGAATTTTGAAAAAACATCATCAAAGAACCGGTAATGATTGGTGCATCTATCCGTTATATGATTGGACTCATGGTGAATCTGATTATATAGAGCAAATTTCTCATTCTTTATGTTCGTTGGAATTCGAAAATCATAGGCCTTTATACGAATGGTTTTTAGATCAAGTATATGAACCTACAAAAGTAAAGAGTAAACAACGTGAATTTGCTCGATTAAATTTGAGTTATACAATAACCAGTAAAAGAAAGCTTTTGCGTTTGGTTGAAGGAAATTATGTAGCAGGATGGGATGATCCGCGAATGCCTACGGTATCAGGTATGAGAAGAAGAGGGTACACGCCGGAAGCCATTAAAGATTTTATGGAAAGGGTAGGGGTAGCAAAAAGAGACAATATTATAGATTTTGCTTTGTTAGAATTTACAGTAAGGGATCATTTAAATAAGATTGCGCCTAGAGTGATGGCTGTAATCAATCCTGTTAAAGTGATAATTACCAATTATCCTGAAAATCAAGAGGAAAAGGTAATTGTTGAAAATAATCCAGAAGATAAAGATGCCGGCGAAAGAGAGGTACCTTTTTCAAGAGAAATATATATCGAAAGAGAAGATTTTTTAGAAGAAGCTCCCAAAAAGTTTTTCCGATTGACTCTAGGCGGAGAAGTGAGATTAAAAGGTGCTTACATTATTAAAGCTGAATCTGTAGAAAAAGATCATGATGGAGTAATTCAGACAATTTACTGTACCTATGACGATAAAAGCAAAAGTGGTAGTGGTACAGAAGAAAGTATGCGAAAAGTAAAAGGAACTTTACATTGGGTGTCAGTAAAACATGCATTGCCTATTGAAGTAAGAATTTATGATCGTTTATTTAAAGAAGAATCTCCAGACACCCAGGAGGATGATTTTTTAAATTTTTTGAATCCGGATTCTTTAAAAACTATTTACGGATATGCCGAACCTAGCTTGAAAGATGCAAATATTGGTAATAAATACCAATTTCAGAGACTTGGATATTTTGCTTTAGATGAAGATTCAACGACTGAACATCTTATATTTAACAGGACGGTAACTTTAAAAGATACATGGGCAAAAATCGTTAATAAATAAAGGTATTAAATATGAAAAAAATAATCTTATTATCAGCTCTTACATTATTTTCACATTTTAGTGAAGCTCAACAAGTAAAAACTCCGGCAGCAAGTTTAAAAGCTGAAGTTGAGCAAATGGTGGGTTTAACAGATGTTGAATATGTTTATTCACGGCCTAACAAAAAAGGAAGAGTTATTTTCGGTGGGTTAGTACCTTATGGGCAAATTTGGAGAACCGGTGCCAATGAAAATACGACAATCAAATTTGGTGATGACATTGAAATCGACGGTAAAACTCTTCCTAAAGGGAAATATGCCATATATACGATTCCTTATGATGATAAATGGGATATAATTTTTTATTCGGATCATGAAAATTGGGGAAATCCTGAAAAATGGGATGATAATAAAGTGGTATTAAAGACAACAGTGCCTATAAAAAAATTAGCGGAATCTGTGGAATCTTTTACTATTGGAATTAATAACCTTTCAGACAATTCTGCGCATTTACAATTTATATGGGATCAAGTGTTAGCAGATGTTATTTTTAATGTGCCTACCCAAAAGATAGCCAATGCAAGTATAGAAGGGATTTTATCTAATCCAAAAGCTGATGCAAATGCTTATTATGCCTCAGCTAATTACTACTTACAATCTAATGGAGATATGAAAAAAGCCTTGAATTGGATTAATAGGGCTATTGATTTGAAACAAGGAGAATCTCCTTATTGGTATTTTAGAGTTAAATCACAAATTCAGGCAAAATTAGGAGATATAAAAGGGGCAATAGATTCTGCTGAAAAATCTTTGGAGGGAGCCCAAAAAGAAGGAAATAAAGATTACATCCGATTAAATACAGAAGCTATTAAAGAATGGAAAAAAATCTTATAATTTTAATAATAAAATAATAACATAAAAACGGTAAGAAATTTCTTGCCGTTTTTATTATAATATGATAAAATTAAGTTTATTAAAAAAGAATCAAAAATACATATAATAAATCTCAGTGCATAAGATCCCTATACATAAAGAAGCCATTATAGTTCCTACCATACTTATAGGTGTTATTTGGCTTGTGTATTTATTGCAAAATTTCATAATTTTAAAAGAATGTTATGGAATTATACCGCTAAGCTTTAAGGGATTGAGAGGGATCATACTTGCCCCACTTTTTCATGGAAATCTTAAGCATATAATCAGTAATACAGTACCATTATATGTTTTAACGTTTTTTACTTTTCAATTTTATGATAAATTAGCTTATTTCGTGTTAATCAATGGATGGCTAATATCAGGGATAGTGGTTTGGATGTTGCCTGATTTTACGATCATGAATTCTTCTATTTTGTCATGTCATATAGGAGCAAGTGGAATTATTTATGTACTCGCTTTTTTTCTATTTTTTAGTGGAATTTTTAGGGGTGAAAAAACATTAATGGCGGTATCGTTACTAGTCGTTTTTTTATATGGGAGTATGGTTTGGGGAATATTCCCAAGAGAGTTGTTAGGAATTTTTAATGGAGAGCATATTTCTTGGGAAAGTCATCTTTCGGGAGCAGTAACAGGATTTATATTAGCTTATATGTTAAGAAATATAGGGAAAAAAAGGAAGAAACCTAATTGGGAGACGGAAGAATATGATCACTCGGATGATGATGAACTTTGGGAAAGATATAAAAATGAATATCCTGAGGATTTTAATTCCATAAGTTCTTCTGAATTCTTTAAAAATAAAGAAGATAAGAAAGATCTAACGACAGAAAACAGAAAAGATACTTGAAAAAATTAAAAATTTACAAATCGAATACAGAGGGACGCTTAATAATAATGCTATCTTTAATCCATAGAAAAAAAGCTCCAGTAAGATATAAAGCAAAAATGCCACCTAATGTAATAAACGAAAGATAAATAAATAGAAGCCTTAATTTAGAGGCACGTACCCCAAATTTTTCCGAGATTCGAGAAATAACCTCAAATCCGTTAGCTTCAAAAATAGTTCTTAATCTTTTGAACATAGATATAAATTAATTAAATTAATGACAAAAATAAGAATTATAAAGTTATTAATTTTGCTCTAAATTATATACTAAAATTGGACTAAAACACCTCCCATCACTTGAGCACCTAAAACTTTATATCCTTGAAATCTTTCATAATTTTTGCTGAATAAATTGGTTCCATTTATAAATATTGAAAAATTATTTATCAATTTATAAGAAGCTGAGAGATTAAGATCAACATAACTATCCAACGTAGTAATTCCTTCTTTAATAGTTGCTGATACAGGTTCATAGTAGAAATAATTACTTTTTCTTTCTCCGGTAAAAAATAATTTTGCCTCAAATTTCAATTTATCTTCTAAAGTTTTATAATTTCCATCTAATCCGATCTTGTAGTCAGGTAAGCTATATGCATGCTTAAGTACATCAAGATTATAGTTATGATATTCACCTTCCAAACCGAAACTTAAATCTCCGTTCCAAAAGTATTGTAAAGCACCCTTAACGGTAATAATATTTCCGTCATCATAAACAGCATTAAAAGTATTTAACCTATTGTAGGGTTTTAAATTAGAAGATATGGTAAGATCGTAAGGATTTTTCATATAAAAATAAAGATTTTCTGCTTTGCTGAAAGAACCTTCTGCTTCATATTTTATACTTTCATCAATATCTCCTTTCACACCAGCATATACTTTATAAAGTACATTAGTAGGTCTGAGCAATTGATTAGAATATAAATACGGATTTTCCGAAAATAGATTCGACATATTATTTAACTTTATTCCCCCGTCTATACCAGCATAGACGCTAATTTCTTTGGCAGCATTGAACAAAAATTCTGCTTTAGGATGAAAAAATATTTTTGTATTGTTGCCTTCTAACTCTCCATTATAGGCGATATTGGCTCCGACTTTAAGATAAGATCCCATACTGGATATCCGTAATACGGGAGAAAATCCAGCAGTAAGGAAAGAATATTTATTTTTAGTATCTATACCAAAATGTGTATAAGTATAATTAAATAATACATCTGCTTCTACACCAAAATTCAAACCTGATAACATAATATTTGTATTTTCTGAGCTTTTAGCTAACTTCGCTTTTAAGTCGACAAAAGTTTCTTTAGAATCGAACTTGTCCCACATATATCCGGTTTTTAAAGAAGCTTTATCTAGGTAATTATTGCTATACATATCATAGTCTGATTTAAAAGTAAGTTGGTTTGTATTTTGTCTTACATTCATCCCTGGAGTAGAATTTAATTCTGGAACATTTAGTCCGTAATAATTCGATCCGTTATAGGTATAATTTCCTGCAAAATGTAATTTTCCTGTTTTTAATTTAAAAATATAAAAAGCTTCGGCGTCTATATTTGTAGAGGACGTTTTCCAATCGTATTTATTTTTAGGGCCATCAGTAGAAAGTGTAGACAATTTTATCCCAGATAAATTATTATTTATCGGATAATTGAAATACAGATCTCCTAGCAATGTATTTCTAGTTCCGTATCCGATTTTTGCATGATTTTCGTAATACGAATTAGTAAAATCGGTATTTAATGATTGAGGAGGTAACTGAGAAGTTTGAAACTCAGAAACTGCCGGAACATCGATAATAGTATAATTTAAAGAATCCTTTTTTGATGGCATATTTTCATTCGTCGGTGGATATTTATCGGGGTCTGTTTTCTTTTTCTCTATATCTTTTACATTAACTTGCGGATTTTTCTTTTGTCTAATGTTTAAAGTCTCTTCTTTAATCTGAGAATATCCTAAATTAGTAAAAATAGTTAGCAAAAAAATAAGTGACAGTATTTTATATTGAGTATTCATAAACTTCTAAACTTGGTATAATTATTTAATTTTGTTAAGCTGAGCTTGGGCTTCTTGTATTACATCTGGAAACTCTTTATAATTTTCTATAATTTGCTCCAATATATAAGTAGCCTGATAATTATCTTTAAGATTTAAATAATTGTTGCTCATTATAAGTAATGCTTTAGCTCCCCAATACTGCTGATCAGAATATTTAGATGTCAAATTAAAAATAACTGAATTACTGGCCTCGTATTTTTTATCGATATTTTTAAACAAAGCATTATAGTACAAAGTCTCGGCTTTTACGGCATTATTTTTAGATTGCTCAAGTGTTGTAAATATTGATTTAGCTTCCTTGATTTTTCCAGTATTATATAAGCTTCGCGCTTTGATTAAAGATGCTTGTTCTTTTACAGTAGCAGAATTTTTTGAATTATTCAGCACTTTTACAGCCATCTCATTAGCCTTGCTAAATTCATTTTGATCGGAATAGATATACATAAGTTCTAATTCGGCAAAAGATCGATAATTTTGATTCGAAGTAATTTTATACAAAGATTCCAAGGAATTTTGAGCATCTCCATCTTTTTCCTGTTTTAGATAAATTTGGGAAAGCCTTACTAAAGCATCTTCTTGAAATTCATTGGATGAATTTGCTACGTCTTTCAATGCATTTACAGCTTGTGTATAATTATTGTTTTGAAAATTACATTCTCCTAAATAATAAAGCGAAGAAATTTTACGGCTTGTATTAGGAAATTTAATTAAAAAAGTAGTAAATTCTTGAGAGGCTGTTTCATAATCTTTATTTAAAAATTTCTTTTGGGCAGACATAAAAGTCAGCTCTTCAGCTTCAGCGTTATCAATGTTATATCCCTTGCTCTTAGCCCAATCTATGTATTCGTTTTCTTTGCCGCTTTCTATAAAAGCCGTTTTTGCTCCAGTAATAGCCTGTAATGCATACTCAGTTTTGGCATAAGTATCGGCAATAATTCCATAATTTACAATAGCTTTTTGATAATCTTTTTGAGTAGTCAAATTATCAGCAATATTTATATAGGATTTAGCCACCAAATCATTATTTTTTGAAAAGCTGATAACTTTTTGAAAATACGTATTAGAATTCTTATAATCTCCAATTTCAGCATATGCCGACCCTAATTCAAAATAAGCATTAATGGTATTTATTGATTTAGGATAATCTTTTATAAATTTTTCAAGTTCGGTAATTTTACTCTTGTAATTTTTTTGAAGACCGTATACAATAGCTTTTTGATACTGAGAATATTCTTTATCTTCGTTATTGGATGAATAAGCCTGTTCGTACATAGTGGCTGCCTGATCTAGGTGATTACTTCCTAAAAAAGCATCTGCTAGTCTAACCTCTGCATCCGCTTTAAATTCTTGCTTAGGATTTTTAAGATATTCCTGGAATGCATCAGCAGCCTTATCAAAATTCTTTAATTTTAAAAAAGAGTATCCTTTTTGATACATAATTTGCTGACTTTCAGGTATAAGTTTGCCGGTGCTTTGTAAAAGTTGTAAATAATCTATAGAATTTCGATAATTACCTAATTGATATTGACAATCACTCATCCAATATAGAGAGCGAGCATAAAATTCCGAATTATTTTTTAAACGAATAGCTTTCTCAAATTCATTAGAGGCTAATTCGATCTTACCTTGATTATAAAGCTGTACCCCATATGCATAAGCAACTTCTTGCTCTTTAAGTTTCAATTCAGGAGATTTGTTTGGGATTGAAGAAAGAATTTTTGAAGCTTCTAAAAAATTACCCGAATCAATATATGATCTAATTAGTAATTCATTAATCTCAAGAGTATAATTGGATTTGGGATATTTACTTAAGTAAGTATTTAAAACTTTAGAGGCAGATTCATATGGATTTCCTACTTCATAGCTCAATTTAGCATAATTTAAATAAGCATTTTCTTGAATTCTTTTATCAAAATCCATTTCAGCCGCAGCTTTAAAAGCGCTTAATGCCTCTTTCTTTTTATGAGTTTTTAAATAAGAATTACCTAGTTGATAATAGGCATTCTGTGAAATAGGTGAAATGTCACCTACCGTAATTTTATTAAAATAAGTGACAGCTTCGTCATATTTTTTGGCTTGATACAGTACATATCCTAGTTGGTAATAATCGCTTAAAGTAGGAGAAGTACTGTTTCTTATATATATTTTAAGATAAGGCTCAGCTTCTGCATATTTTTGTTTTTTAAAATAGCATTCTCCAATTATTTTTGTAATCTCATTTTTAAGTTCCGGATATTTATTAGAGGCTAATAATGAATTTCCGGTAGTAATTGCAGCGTCATATTCACCATCGTTAAAATAAATTTGAACCATGTAAGGTTTGATTTTTTCCGAAAAATCAGGATGATTTAAAAGAGAGGTAAATCTTTTTTTAGCCTCAATATGCTCTCCATTAGCATAGGCGATATGCCCTAATAAATAGTTGATCTGATCTTTATATTGATCACTATACGAGCCTTTTTCAAGATTTTTTTCAGCATTTTCAAAATCCTGATTCATAAATTGTGCATATCCGAGCTTAATGTATTGACTTGCAACTTGGCTTGGAGGAAGTTTTCCAATGTCGACCTTAGCAAGTTCTTCTGCTGCACGATAATAATCCTGATGCAATAAATAGTAATTTCCCAATTGAAGGTGTGCACCTTCCGACAATGCACTTTGCGGATATTTATTCGTAAATGCATCAAATTTCTTTTCGGCTTCTTCGTCTTGTAAAATAATACTTATGAGAGCATCGTAGAAATTTGCAATTTCCAACTGGTAGGATCTAAGATTGCAAAAATTTATTAAATCATTTATTATATATTGTGAACCTCGATAAGCTTCATTTTCATATAATTCTTTGGCATTGCTTATTGGATAATTGTTATAATAAATTTCTGATAGTTGAGCATTTACTAATAGATTTGCTCCTAACAGTGGAATAAGCCATTGGTTTTTTTTTCGCATAATTTTAGTGCATATTTTTAATATAAACGACTTTTTTAGTTATAAAAAACTCTTCATCAAAATAATCTTTTAAATCAAAGATCTTAGCTGCAGGGAAATTTTTGAGTTCTTCAGTTAAATCACCTCCTTTTAAATATAAAACGCCATTTCGTAAACTATTGTTATTTTTACTTAAAAATTTTCCTTTTATCCAAGACATAAAGACGGGCATTTGAGTAACTGCTCTGCTTACCACAAAATCAAATTTTTCTACAATATTTTCTGCACGTGCATTTATGCCAGTTACATTAGCTAACTCTAAATATTGGGCAATTTCATTTACAACCTTAATCTTTTTACCTATGGAATCCACTAATGTAAATTGAGATTCAGGAAAAAGTATAGCTAAAGGTATTCCCGGAAATCCGCCTCCTGTACCGATATCTAAAATTTTTGTAGTGGGAGTGAATTGCATTACTTTTGCAATGCCTAAGGAATGAAGAACATGTTTTTCAAGTAAGGAATCTATGTCTTTCCTAGATACGACATTTATCTTCTCATTCCATTGAGCGTACAATTCGGGAAGCTTCGCGAACCTATTCGTTTGCTTTTCAGTTATCTTCGGGAAATACTTTTGTATTAAATTTATCATCTTTAGTAATGAGTATACAAAAATATAAGTTTTAATAATATAAGGCCGTATTTTGTAATAGACATTTATGATAGCATAGCGAAAATAAGGATTTAAGTATTAGATAAATATATAGATAATAGCTATTAACAGAATGGATAAATTATTAATTATAAAATTGATTTATTGCCCGATTCTATGAATATCAACAAAGATGGAAGAATTGATTTTAAAGAATCGATTAATTTTATATTACCTATTTTTATCACATAAAAAATGTAGATGAATTACTACTTTTAAAATTAATATTATGAATATAACCTCATTCATTCAGAAACAGATCAATATTTCTTCAAGGAGTATTGAAGCAACTGTAAAGTTGTTAGACGAAGATCATACAATTCCTTTCATTGCCCGTTATCGTAAGGAAATAACAGGAAACCTGGATGAGGTTCAAATATTTACCATAGCTAAACTTAAAGCTGGTTTTGAAGAAATTCAAAAGCGCAAGGAATTCATTATAAAAAGTATTGAAGAACAAGATGCCTTAACCGAAGATTTTAGAGATCGCATTGAAAGCTGCTTTGATTTAACTATTTTAGAAGACTATTATTTACCCTACAAAAAGAAAAGAAAAACGAAGGCATCTGTAGCCATAGAAAATGGCTTGGAGCCTTTAGCAAAAATTTTATGTGCCCAAAAGACAATTCCCAATATAACAACGTTGGGTGCTAAATACTTGTCGGAGAATATTACAACTCCTGAAGAAGCCTTGCAAGGAGCACGATATATAATAGCGGAGTGGATCAATGAAAATAATTCTGTGAGATCTGGCTTAAGACGATTTTTTCAACAAACGGCAATTATAGAATCCAAAATTATAAAGGGAAAAGAAGAAGAAAATGAAGCGCAGAAATTTTCGAATTATTTTAATTTTTCAGAAAACTTGAAAAGATCTCCCTCTCATCGATTATTAGCGATTCTAAGAGGAGAAAAAGAAGGCTTTTTACGAATAAAAGTAAAAGTAGAGGTAGATGAAGCCTTATCTATAATAAGCAGATATATAATTAAAACTAACGAAAAAGTAATCAAAGATCAGCTTTCCTTAGCAATAAAAGATTCTTTTTCGCGACTATTGGAACCGGCACTAAGCAATGAAGTATTTCAAATAGCAAAAGAAGCTGCCGATAAAACAGCAATACAGGTTTTTTCATCCAATTTAAAACAATTGTTATTACAATCCCCTTTAGGTGAAAAAAGAATTTTAGCCATTGATCCGGGATATAAATCGGGTTGTAAATTAGTTTGCTTAGACGAAAACGGAAATTTATTGCATAATGATACCGTTTATCCACATCCGCCTCAGAAAGAAGGTAAAGAAGCGGTTAAGAAGATAAAATCTTTGGTAAATGCTTATAAAGTAGAGGCTATTTCCATAGGTAACGGGACAGCTTCCCGAGAAACCGAACGATTGATACAATCCATAGCTTTTGATCGCGCATTAAAAGTATTTGTAGTTAATGAAGCGGGGGCTTCAGTATATTCTGCCTCAAAGCTAGCAAGACAAGAATTTCCTTCCTATGATGTAACTGTACGGGGCGCGGTTTCCATAGGTAGAAGATTATCAGACCCTTTGGCTGAGTTGGTAAAAATAGATCCTAAAGCAATTGGCGTAGGTCAGTATCAACATGATGTGGATCAAACTTTACTAAAAAAAGAACTAGATGCAGTAGTTATTTCTTGTGTAAACAGTGTAGGAGTAAATCTCAATACGGCGAGTAAATCTCTTTTATCCTATGTCTCTGGAATAGGAGAAAAGATGGCAGAAAATATAGTGAAGTATCGTTTGGAAAATGGAGCGTTTAATAGCAGACAAGAATTAAAAAAGGTACCAAGGCTTGGAGAAAAAGTTTTTCAACAAGCATCTGGTTTCTTAAGAATTCCCACTTCTCTAAATCCTTTGGATAACTCTGCCGTTCATCCGGAATGTTATCCTGTCGTGAGGCAAATGGCTGATGATTTAGGAATTGAAATACATAATCTGCTTCGTAATAAAGAACAGATACAAAAAATAAATATAAAAAGCTATATTACAGATGATATAGGCATGTTAACCTTGGAAGATATACTTGCAGAATTGGAAAAACCCGGATTAGACCCTAGAAAACAGGTCAAAATGTTTGCTTTTGATCCTTCTTTAAAAACAATAAACGATTTAAAAATTGGAATGACCGTTCCGGGAATCATTAATAATATTACCAATTTCGGATGTTTCGTAGATATAGGTATTAAAGAAAATGGTTTAATTCATATTTCAAAAGTATGTAAAGAATTTATCACGGATATAAATACCGTTGTGCAACTTCATCAACACGTTGAAGTAAAAGTCATAGATATTGATGTTGAAAGAAAAAGAATACAATTATCTCTGATCGATTAATGTTATACACAAATCGATTTTAATTTTATAAACAACACATTTATTTTTCATAATATATAATTTTTTAAATTATTTAACCTTACGCTATATTTATTATATAAAATTTACGTTTTTGTAAATAAAAATTTTTAGAGAGAAGGTTACATAGTATAATTTTTATTAAAAACTAGTGCGAAAAAAATAAGAATTTATATCTTTATCCCTTGATTGTCTTGGTATTTTATAAAATTCTAAATTAGCTAGAATTTGATTAATTATACAATAATATAAATTAATTAAAAAAAATGAAAAATCTTTATTTGCTGTTTGTTTTAATATTTTTTATTGGTAAATTTTCCGCACAAGATTTTGAAGAACCGAAAGTATCACTTAAAGATCATAACGGAAATTCAAAAATTGTTAAGGTTGATTGCGATTATAATTTTTACGGTAATAAACAAATTGAGTTATCCGCAGAATATCCTATTATAAAACAATCTAATAAATATAAAGTTTCTGCTATTGAATATCCTGCTCATGTTGATTTTTCTAAAGGTACTCCAGTTTCAACTAGTAATACCAATGGAAAAAGTGACGATGTATTCGGAGATGAAGTTGTAGATATAGGTTTTAATTTTTGCTTTTATGGTAACAGTTATAACAAAATTATTGTTAGCGATAATGGGGTAGTCAGTTTTGATTTATCCCAAAGAAATAAAGAGTGCCCTTACTATATTGCAGGTCCTATTCCGAATTCAGGATTACCTAAAAATTCTATATTCGGTGTATATCACGATATGAATAACACAACTCCGAGCAAGATTAAGGTAGCTTATGAAGGTACAGCTCCATATCGTAAATTCATTATAAATTTTGATAACTTAAAGCAATACGGACCTGATCGAATTTATTCCTCTTCCCAAATTGTATTATATGAAACATTCAATATTATAGATATATATGTTGGAAATAAAAACAAAAATCCAAAAACTCCTAAAGATAAAAGAGCATTAATAGGTTTAATAAATTCCTACGGAAATTATGGAATCTCTGCTCCCGGGAGAAATACAGGTGAATGGGAAGCAAAAAAAGAAGCCTGGAGATTCACCCCTGATGGAACAATCGATATTAATGTTAGATGGTATCATGGAAATTCTTCCTATCCGTATCAGTCATCGGGAAATACTTCAGTTGTAAATCCGTCTACAGATACGTACTATCGAGTGGAGGTTACTTACAACGGATGCAAAAGTTTAACCATCACAGATACGATACGAGTTACATTTGATAAGGAATTTCCTAGTGCAAATAAAATTACACCCAAACCTTTTTGTATAAATAAAGGTGATAGTTATACCGTAGATTTGACATCCTATGAATCGGAAATGAATCCTGATTCAACCTTGCATTTTACCTATTATTGGGATAAGGATTTAAGAAATAGAATTCCCGACAATCAAGTAAAATCCTTTACTTTTTCAGGAGATAGAACTGTATATGTAAATGTATTGAAAAGTGGAGTTTGTTGGATCAACTCCGAAATAAAGCTAAGTCTTAACAAGAAACCCGATCTCAAAGATAATCGGCAGTTTATTGTATGTGATGAAGATAATGACGATAAAGAAACGGTAAATCTCTATAAATTTAATTACGGAATAGATAGTAATACGGAGTATATTATCCTGGATGAAAATATGAGAGAATTACCTGGAGTAGTTATTCAAAATTATCCTATAGATTTATCCGGTTCTACCGCCGATACCGTTAAATTTTACCTTAAAGCATGGAATAAATCAATTAAGGATAAAGATTGTTATACCTTAGTTTCATTTACGGTAAAATTGGTTAAAAAACTAGAGCTTCAAAAAAGTGAAGCCATTATCTGTTATGTTAGAGAAGGACAGACAGTTATTTTAGATCTTACACATTACGAACCTAATTTGCTTAAAAATTCTACTATAAATCCGATTCCATCAACAGTAAAATGGGAATATTATAAAGACGATAAATACAAGCAAAAAATTATAGATCCCAAAAAATGTGATGTTAAGTTAAATAGTGTTATTTATGTTAAGGCTTCACATCCTGATTATTGTGGTGAAGTATATACCCAATTAACTCTTCTTGCAGATGCAGATTGCGGTGGCGGCGGCGGTGGCGGCGGCAATGGAGGGGGTATGTTAATGCCTTCCATATGTAACTCCAATGAAACAGAAGAAGTTGATTTAGAATCCTATCTTCCTAACTTCTTGTACGGAACCTCATTAACTGCCCAAGACATCGAGATTATCGGCTTTTATAAAAACCTGGCATGTACTATAGAACTTGAATTAAAAGAATCAACTCCCGGATATATATATAGTGTAAAAGCTCCGGCTAAGCCTACAATTTATTTAAAATATAAAGTTAAAAAAAGCGGGTTGACAACAGTAAGTTCCATAACTATTTTCATATCCCAAAAACAAAGCTTAAGTGTAAAAGATTTTGATATTTGCGATACCTATAATGACGGAATAGAGATAATTGAGCTAAGCAAATATGAAAAAATACTCAAAGATTTGTATACCTATTCTTCTTCTAATCCTTCTTTCGGTAATGATCAGGGTGATAAAATTGTCTTTTTTGATAACCCTACCGATCGGGATATGTATCTAGTTGATGAAAAACATGAAACGGGAATGCTTAAAAAATCCTTTCCGCTGATTTCTACAGAGAGTCCTAAATTAATTTATCCAGCGGTAAGATATAACCAGTGCAGTTATACCTATGATATTCAATTTAATTTAATACCGGTTGAAGAGAAAGTATTAGGACCTTATACTATATGCGATTTTAATGATGACGGGGAAGAATTAGTTAATATTTTAGAATTTATTAAGGCTACAACGAAAACAGCACCCAATGAGCTGGAAAAGCTTCTTACTCCCAGTCAGTTGTTATCTATAAAAACTTCTATAAAAGATATAAAAAATTTAAAATATTATAAGACAAAAGAAGAAGCACATAAAGGAGAAAAGGCAACAATTAAAGATCCTGCTAAATTTCAAATCAGTAGGGCAGCTAGCAGTGCCTTTACCAAATTAGAATTTTATAATCAATGTCCTATTATTGTTGAAATTAAATTTGATTTAGTACCTGCAGTACAATTACCGGAATATACTAACTTAGAAATTTGTGATATTGATGATGACAATATAGAGGAGGTTGATTTGTCTAAAATCGTTATCGATTCCAAAGGAGTAAACATTGATTTTTATAGATTAGCATATGATGCGGAATATGAGATATATGAACCTGGAGAACATTTAGGAAAGTATGTAGATAGTAGTACTCCTATTCTCTATATGGTAGATGTCAGAACCAACATTACCAATAATGAGATATGTATGAGAGTAGAGGATAAGATAACTAAATGTTATAAAATTATTCCTGTAAAAATTAATTTAATACCAGTTCCTATAGCAGCAAATAAAGATATTTATGTATGCGATTTTGAAAATGACGGAATTGAGATTATTGATTCCTCCATGCTAAAGGGAACCGTTACGGGTCAATTAATACGCAATAATGCTAAGTTAAATAATAGGATGATTTATGAATATTATCTAACTAAAAAAGATGCTGAAATAGGAACTACACCTATTACACAATTTGAAGCAAGACAAATGTCAACCCTTTGGGTAAAGATAAAAGCAGGAAACTGTTCCGAAATTTTTGAGTTGAAATTTATTTTGGTTGATTCACCTGTTTTAAAACAAGATGTTAGCATTTTTTACTGTAATAATAATACCAAACATGATGATGAGCAAGACATTAAGGAGGTTATTAACTTGTATTATTATAATCATTTATTTTTGGATACGCTCCAAAATCCTGACGATTATGAATTCGTTTATTACAGATCAAGAAATGATGCTATTTTAAATCAATATTCTTTAAACGGAAGTGCTACTATAACATATTTTCCAGCAACTTTTTGGGTTAGAGTTAAAAATAAACAAAGCAATTGTTTCTCAGTAGCTCCTATAACAGTAAATGCTTATCCTGAATTGAATGTAAATAATTTTACTACTTTATTATGTAATGAAGAGAAAAAAGTAAAGGTCGATTTGACTGAATACCCGATTAAAATGGTTGGAGCATCCCATAACATATCTGATTTTACCGTATCATATCATACAAGCAGATACAATGCGGTTAACGGCTACCAAATATCTGATGTAGATAGTAAACAATATGAGGTAACCGGTGGAGATATGGTTTGGGTAAAATTTGTTTATAATAAAACAGGCTGTTATATAATCCGAAGAATAGAATTCTTAATTTCTTTAGTTCCCAAAGCGAATGTACATTTTATAGATATATGCGATGAGACTGATGGGACTATAGATGGCAAATACGTAATTAAGAACTTAGATGAATATAAAACGAATATAATTATTGGTGAATCTCAATCTTTTATTGATGCAGAATATGATTTTACCTATTACCGATCATTGGTCAATGCCGAACAAGGTATTAATGCAGTTTCACCTATAAATTTCACCATTAAGCACGATGAATTTACAAATAACCCTCCAAATAATCCTTTTTACATAATTTATGTTCGAATAGATAAAAAGGATAAAACATGTCCAACAATTACCTCTATATCTGTAAATGTAAATCCAAGATTGCAAATAGATAAAAACGAAGTAGTAATTTTAGGTTGTGCAGACAGTAATAATATTTCCTTGGTTGATCTGACATCGGTTTCATCACAGATAAAAGATATAACTGAAGCAGGATTCACCTATTACCAACAAGAATCAGATGCAAGAAACGGTAATAGGAGTAAAGCGATTTCAACTCCGCAAACTTATCAAGTAAGAAATTTAACCAATGATGGTTTTTATACTTGGGATGAGGTATTTGTAAGAGTTAACGACAAAAAAGGAGGGGCATGCGACAGTATTGCTAAAATTAAAATTACTACATATCCTTTTATCAAAGTGGATCATGTATCCGAAGAAATATGCGAATATGGTTCGGAAGCAGAAAAGACAAAAATAAATCTTTGGGATTTATCCAAAACAATGCTTGCATCCAATGGTACAACGGATCCAACCCGTTTAGACAGAATGTTTAAAGCGATGAGGATTATCTACCAAGATAGTAAGGGAGTTGAGATTGGAAGAGTAGAAGATACCTCAGGAGCGATAC
>CALYQD010000010.1 GCA_945280365.1 uncultured Apibacter sp. | reverse complement strand
AACTTATTCTGCTTTTTTATTTAAGATGCCTAGTCCTCCAAAGACAGAGATAGTGAAACTGCAAAGGTAAAAAGCCAGGAGGGAGAAGCTCCTGCCCAAAGCAGAGATGCAGAGGCGTTTGAAATGGGAAAAGATGCTTATGTAGACCCATATTTTGATAAGGGAAAAGTCAATGTAGAAACACAAAAAACACTTGAAGGGCAATTTACGGATTATGACTGTACTGCTACGACATTGGATATGATTCTTAAAGATATGGGATATAGCAATATTGAAAGAATAGACTTAATTCATGCCTTAGAACAAAATTTTGGAAGTGGTGTGGATATGTTAAATATACCAAAAGCTATTGAAAATTTAGGTTTAGATATTACTACTACATCTGGTAAAGTATCATATGAACAGTTAAAAACAGGTCTAGAAAATGGAAATTTAGCTGTAGTTAGTGTAAATGATGGACAAGGTGCACATTCAGTTATTATTGATAGAATTGAAAATGGACAAGTAACTGTTAGAGATCCTCTTCCAATAAATGGAGGCTCTTCATATACAATTCCCGAAAATACATTTCAATATGCGTGGGGAAGATTTGAAAATCAAACAGGTAAAGTTGTCATATTTCAAAAATAAACATTATGTATAAAATAGCTATTTATAAAGACGTAAAAGATCAATTAGATATTAATGTACTAAAAGAAATAAACTCTAATCAATTATATGATTTAGGACAAGCGCAAACAATATCAAAAGAAATTAGAAAAAAGGGGGGGGTTTCTTGGATATATGATAATAAATATGATAAAGTTAATATCTCTTATCAAGAAGCTGAGCATAAAGTATTTAATTTCATAGAGAATAAGGGAAATTATTCAAAAACAATTTTAAAAGGGCTTGATACACCTATTTATTATTGTTTTAAAGTTGAAAACTATTTATTAGATATTGAACCAAATTTTGAATTCTTTTATATTGATAAATTAGATGGTCATTTTTTAACTATGAATGAGGTAAAAGATTATCAATTAGTAATTAATAAGATTTTTAGTTAATGTATTAAAATATAAGATAAAATTTTAATATAATAATAATTAAGGAAGAGGATTAAATACTCTCTTTTTTAACTTTAATCTAGACATTGAAACCACCAAAGACGGAGATAGTGAAACTGCAAAAGTAAAAAGCCAGGAGGGAGAAGCTCCTGCCCAAAGCAGAGAGGCAGAAGCGTTTGAAATGGGTAAGAATTTAGATACAGATTCGTATTTTGATGGAGAGAAAGTTGAAACTTCTAAAACCCAACAAGGACAATTAGGCCCAGCTGATTGTGCTATAACATCTTTAGATATTTTATTAAAGGATCTTGGAATAGAAAAACTTATCTCAGAAATTGCAGAAGCTATGAATTATGATCCTTTTCAAGGATCTAACATTTTTAATATTCCTGAAGCATTAAATAAAATGGGAATAGAAAATATAGAGGCAAATAAATCGGCTATGACTATTGATCAATTAGAAAGTGCTCTATCTGATGGTAGGTCTGCTATAGTTAGTGTTAATAATGGTAATGGTGGACATGCTATTATTGTTGATGGAATAAACAATGGACAAGTAACTATTAGAGATCCTTTACCAATAGGTAAGGGTTCAAGTTATACTATTTCTACATCTGAATTTGAGACAGCATGGGGGCGCTTTAATGGACAAGGTAAAGTAGTAATTTTAACAAACAAATAAAATGATGAAAAAATTATATGATATATTTTTAAAAAAAGCTTTAGATAAAGATCCTCAAATATTAAATGAAAATAATAATATAAATTGGTGGAAAAATAAAGGGTTTATTGGATTAAATTTGGATTTAGAAAAAATCAGAGATTTAAAAAAAATATTTATACAAAATAAAATTCAAATATTAATTGCTCCCATTAATTATAGAGATAGTAAAAATATATCCTATACAGATGCTCAAAGGATAGCTAATAAAGAATTTTTTAAAACAAAATTAGAATTTGGAGAAAATAGATTTGGAGAAATAAAAGATGGTATAGAATCTCCCATTTGGTATCCTTTTTTAGCAGATGATTATGTATTACAAGAAGAAGGATATACTCCTGGATACTGGGGTTGTTATATAGATAAATTATCTGGTGAAATTTTAGATAAAAAAACAATTATGTTTTATGAATTTTTATAAAATAGAAGCAATCAACTCACTTAAAAATAAATAACTTTAAATATTGATTTGAAGTAATTCTATTTTCTTAATAATACTAAATAAATAAAATAGGTGTATAATTAGGTCAACTGGAAAAGATGAACTTAATAATATAAATGAAATTAACAGATAATCAAGCAATTGAAATCTTTGAAATAAATTAGTTTTATATAAGCTTATATCTTATATATGTAGAGAATGGTTATTAGCCTTATTTTAATAAGAAAACTAATTTATACGAATTTTAAAATTTTTTATAATGAAATTGAAAAAAGAAACAGTTTTACAGATTGTTAAAGATTATCAAGATAGATATCCGAATATTAAAGGAAATGGAAATTTTAAGATTCAATCATTCTTAGCAAAAAAAGATAATCAAAAAAATAATATATGGTTTGTTACTGAAGATAATGAACTATTTGGTGAAATACATGAATTTATATATGTTATTTCGGATGAAAAAGGAGAAGTAGAATATACAATGAATGAATTGGGAACTAAAAATCCACATATTCCAGAATCGGACGAAACATGGGATAAATTTACCGATGAAGATATAGAACGGATGAATAATGGAGAATGGGATGATAAATGGGATAATTACTAAAATACTATTATTATAAAAAGCAGAACTTATTCTGCTTTTTTATTTAAGATGCCTAGTCCTCCAAAGACGGAGATAATGAAACCGCAAAAGTAAAAAGCCAGGAGGGAGAAGCCCCTGCCCAAACCAGAGATGATGAAGCGTTTGAAGGTGATTTTTAAATAGAAAAATATAATGACAAGTAAAATAGAAAAAATAATAATTACAGACGCTGATAATGCTTTAGGAAGCAAATTAATAGAGATTATTAATTCTATTGAAAATAACTCTTTAGTACCAACTTGGTTTAGATTAAAATTAGAAAATTTAACAGACGATGACTTATGGAAGAATGAATATTTAATGAAATATGATATCTGGATAAATAAAATGTTGAATAAAAAATGGAAGTTAAAAGATATACAAATAAGGGATTTTTCTATCCAAATAGATCTAGAATTATTTGGAAAGTCTAACTATTCTGAATTATTATCAATAATATCAATTTTAGGTATTGATCTAAATAATGTGCTTATAGAGGATTCTTATTTTGGCAATTATACACCATCATAAATTAATTTGTTAGGACATTATGAAGCTAACAGAAAAAGAAGTATTAAATATAGTTACAGAATATAAATTAAAATATAATTTATCAAATGAAATTAAGACTTTCGATTTCAACCAAAACTAAAAGTGGAAGATTATGACACATGGTTTATTACAGGTGAATATGAACAATTTGGAGAAATAAATGTTTTTTTTATATCATTTCAGATTGGACGGGAAAAGTAGAATATACAATGAATGAATTGGGAACTAAAAATCCACATATTCCAGAATCGGACGAAACATGGGATAAATTTACCGATGAAGATATAGAACGGATGAATAATGGAGAATGGGATGATAAATGGGATAATTACTAAAATACTATTATTATAAAAAGCAGAACTTATTCTGCTTTTTTATTTAAGATGCCTAGTCCTCCAAAGACAGAGATAGTGGAACCGCAAAGTTAAAAAGCCAGGAGGGAGAAGCCCCTGCCCAAAGTAGAGATGCAGAGGCGTTTGAAGCAGAACCTGTGCTTAAAACTTTTAATGCACAAAAATTTATTGAAGAGGTTACTAAAAAAGCTGAGGAATTAATACAAAAAGCAAAAGATAAAGTTCCTTGTTTTAGTAATAAATCAAATGGTCCATGCCTATCAGGTATATATGATCTAACGACAGTGAAAACATTTTATGGACAAAATTTTTTTAAGAATGAAATGGGTAAAGATGGATATACTAATTTTGTAGAGGATGCACATCCAATTATAAAAGAAAGAATTAAGGCATAACAAAAACTAATTGATGAAGGTAAAATGCCTTTAGATATAGATACTAGGGCTGGAGCTCATGCAGAATTAAGAGCTTTAGACGAGGCTATAAAAGCACGAGAACTAGAAACGGGTAAACCTATTACAGAAGCTGATTTAAATGATTTCAAATTACATAATAGGCATATGCCAAGTAATACACCTTTTCACAGATGCCCAAATTGTTCATATATTACAAACGGTGTAGAAACTGTAGGGGGACACAATTAAAATTAAATCATGAAGAAAAAAAATATAAAAGAATTATATACAAAAGGAGATATAGATACAAGTGAAACCATTTATTATTTAGATAAATATCTGATCTATTCTTATTCAGGTTTAGTGATTGATGAAGACCAAGGAGTTGTTAATTGGGAATTTAAAGTTGTAGATGGAAAACAAAATGGAATAGAGAAAGTTTTTTATTCTAATGGGAATTTAGAACAAATATCTGAATATAAAAATAATTTACAATTTGGATTATCCAAAGAGTATGATGAAGATGGAAATTTAACCTCTGTTGCTGTAGTATGGAATAATGGTTATCTTAAAACAATTTATATTGTAAATAATAAAATTGCAGAAATAGAGATAGATGAGAAACGAATTTCAAATCTAAGTTTACCCGATAGAATCAAATATTTGCTTTTATTAAATAATGAAGATTTAATTTGTTATAAATTTGAATAAATATTTGCTGTTTTCTAATTATGATTGTTATTATTTTAAACCTAAAATACAATACCTTCATTGCGGCATTTTAACAGATGGTATTAACACTCATGGTCATAATTAAATATATAATGGAAAAATATTTTAAAGAGCTTTATTTAAAAGATGATCCTATTTCAGGAGAATCGGATTATTATATAGATAATAATTTAACTATACCTTATAATGGTACTGTTATAGATAAAGATGGAGATATTATTATTTGGAAATTTGAGGTAAGAAATGGAAAAAGAACGAGTTTAAAATATATTTATTATTCAAATGGAAAAATAGAGCAAATTAATGAATGTAGAGGAAATGTAACTTTTGGAGTTTCCAAAGAATTTGAGGAGAAAGGTAACTTAAGATCAGTAAGTATTGTATGGAATAATGATTATTTAAAAATATCCATATAAATAACAATAAAATTGAAAAAATAGACAATCATAAACCAATAATAAATCGATTACCCGAAAAAATTTCTTATCTTTTCACCTTATCCAATGAAGAATTAATTAATTATAAATTCGAATGAAATTAGCTATTGATGTATATTATTGTGAGAACCAAGCCAAAACCGTAGGAATACTTTTCAAAGATTGGAGAAGTGAAAAAGAAGAGCAAATACTAGCTTCATATTCTCATGAAATATTACCCTATGAACCAGGTAATTTTTATAAACGAGAATTGCCTTGTATTATAGATCTTTTAAATAATATTGATTTAAATCGTATTAAAGAAATAATTATAGATGGATATGTTTATCTGGATGATAAAGGAAAACCTGGTTTAGGATATTATTTATATGAGTACTTATTACAAGAAAAACCAGTTATAGGAGTTGCAAAAAATGCTTTCCATAAAAATTCAAATAATTATGTAAAAGAAATATATAGGGGAGAAAGTATAAAACCTTTATATGTAACTTCAGCAGGATTAGATTTAGAAATTTCTGCCGAAAACATTAGAAATATGTTCGGTAAATATAGAATACCCTATTTATTTAGTCTGTTAGATCAGGAAACGAAAAAAAATAAAAATAGCAAATCTTTGAAATAAGCTATTTTTATAGAAGCTTATATCTATATGTAGAATGGGATAATTACTAATACAACAAGCAAAATTTATTCTGTTTTTTTATTTAAGGCGTCTAGTCCTACAAAGATTGAGATAGTGAAACTCCAAAAATAAAAAGCCAGGAGGGAGAAGCTCCTGTCCAAAGCAGAGAGGCAGAAGCGTTTGAAATGGGAAATGGTTTGGATAAATCTATTTTTGATGCTGGTGGAATGGAGTTAGCTGCTCACTCAGAAGTAAGAGTTTTAGACGAGGCTATAAAAGCACGAGAACTAGAAACCGGGAAACCTATTACAAAAGCTGATTTAAAGGATCTCGCAAAAAACTTTTTAGAATAAATCGATGAAAAGTTATTGATTGTTGCAGCAGTCGCCATTTAAATTTTGCTAGTCAATATTTTTGTAAAAATAATTTAGGAGTGTTTATTATTTGATTAATATTTTTGCATTTTATATGGTATATATGCTTGATAATTCTTAGTATATTTTTATAATATTAGAAATATACCTTGTATTACTTTTGATAAAAAGTAAAATTTAATAGTTCAGATATTAACCACATGAGTAAAAGATTAAATATTAAACGTACGAGTAAAGATTTAGAGAAGATTAGTAAATTTTTAAGCTATGTTTTAAGGCATAAACCAGAGTCTATTGGTATCACATTAGATAGTGATGGTTGGGTTGGAATAGATATGTTAATTCGGCAAGCGAAAAAACATCATCAGCAAATTTCTCAAGATTTAATTACACAAGTCGTTATAACTAGTGATAAAAAACGCTTTACTCTGTCCGAAGATGGTTTAAAAATTCGTGCAGCTCAAGGTCATTCGACTAATCAAGTTAACATAGTACATGTAGAAAAAATTCCACCTGAATATTTATATCATGGTACAGCAACCCGTTTTCTTGGTTCGATTATTCAACAAGGTTTGATTGCAGGCGAACGTCATTATGTTCATCTTTCAATTGATAATAAAACAGCTGTAGCCGTTGGTAAACGTCATGGAAAACCAGTTGTATTAAGAGTTAGTGCTTTAACTATGTATCAACAAGGTATTAAGTTTTATTTAGCCGATAATGGCGTTTGGTTAACGGATAATGTACCAAACCAATTTTTAGAAGTTATTTAAATTTAAATCAGTATAACTGAAAAAATAATTCCTATTTATTGGTGTGAAAAGATTTAATTAAGATATTGCACACGTTTAGATTAATTAATTAACTAAATGAATGAAAGCATCTCTGTTAGCTAAAACCATTTTTTCCAATTGATACTAATGCAATTAATTTAACGCATTCTTTTCTCATTTTTTCGAACAGTTCCTATCTAAATGGTGGTTCGACATAATAATTTTCAAATATTACATGATAGAAATAATCGATATTAACAAGAATGGCGGTTATTGTATATTTATTTATCTAAGCTGTTTTACTGATTAAGTCGTTTACAGGCTTTAAATTTGATCTTAGTTTAGATGTGCAGTTCCCTTCTTTTTATTTTTTCCTAACAATATTCAGATTAATTAGGAGCCTAAAATGCATTTTATTATGGAAACGATTAGAAAAACAGAGCAAGCGTGTATTGATATTTGCCATCAAATTTGTTAATATCCTGAATTAGGTTATGAAGAACAGAATACCAGCGATTTAATTGTTAATAGATTGGCTGACTGCGACGATGAAGTACATCTAGGTTTAGCAAAAATCGTTGTGGTCGGTGTTCTAAAAAATAATACTAGTGATAAAAATATTGGTATTAGAGCTAACATTGATTCACTACGTATTGTCGAAGCATCAGGAAAACCATGGAGCAGTCAAACCCAAAGCGTTGGCTATGATAGTTATACCACTATTTGGCTGTGTGCAGCGAAATATCTTGCCGAAACACGTCACTTTGATAGCACATTGCATGTCATTTTCCAATCAGTTGAAGAGTTGTTATAGGTTGAAAAGTGACCGGTTGATGATGGTTTATTTAAGCAATTTCCGTATGATATCATTTTCGGTATACACAATATTCCAGGTTTTAAAGAAGATCATTTCTATTTCAAAGCCGACGCACTTATGGCTTCATCCGATACTATCATGCAGAATGAGATAATTACAAAAAGTAAAATAAATTCTGCTTTTATATTTAAAACGCCTAGTCCTTCAAAGATTAAGAAAACGAAACCGCAAAGGTAAAAAGCTAGGATAGGGAAGTCCCTGCCAAAGCAGAGAGGCAGAAGCATTTAAACATAGTGCTGGTGGAAAAAAACTTTTGATACTATAGCCGAAGATGGCTATAGAGGGGCTTAACCTTATAGAAGCAGGTGCAAGACCAATCGAGGAAGCTTTTTAAACACCTGAAAATATTGAAGCTGTAAGAGAGTATTTATCGAAAAACCAAATCTTTAAAAAGGGAGAGTTATGTAAAAATAATAAAACAATGATTGATCGATTGGAGGCTATACAAAGAAGGGAACTAGGATCAACAGTTACACATAAGGCTTCCCTTACCCATGAATTTAAAATAGACGAAAATAAAAAAGTATATTTTTTATATGATGGAAATGTTATGATTATAGGTGAAAATCTAAATAACCGTAAAATAATTTTAAGGGATGGAGAATAAAATAACTAATAATTTTAATAATAAAAAAGATGAGTGAAAAACTCAATTCGAGCAAATTAAATTATTTTATAATAGTTATTTTGAGATATAATATCATTACAAACTTATGAAAATTTTGATCAGCTATTAAAATATTTACAAAAACAATATAGTGTAGAAATACAGAAATAATAAAATGATGCCGAGATGAGAATAAGTTATTTAAACATAAATAATAAAGCATCTAAGCTTTATAATGATTCATATGGAAATACATTAAGTTGCTCAATAAATAAATGAAAAAAATAGAAAAAAGAAAGAGGTTTCTACCTGAAATATAGTAAGATAAGTTAATAAAATTAAAAATAATAATAAATAATATAAAAATATTTATTGATCTTTATTGCTTTTTCATAAATTTTAAACAATACAAATTACTTTTCCATACTTTTAATATAATGTATCCTTTAGCTATTAAAAGTTTGAAAGTAATAATTTTCAAAAAATCATAAAAAAATAAGCATTAGTAGTTAGTTAACAAAATTTGAAAACAATTCACAGTTGCTCAGGCAATGTGCTTAATTTTATATAGCAAGCTATACATTATACAACTTATATATAAGCATATTATTGTGTAAATTAATAAGAAATTATAACTGTATTTCCTACAAGTTGCGCATTATATTCTTTAGCACTTCTGTCAGTTACCTCTAAAGGCTGATTGGTAGTTAGTATCCATTTGGCGCCGTCTTCCGGACAAAACAAATAAATATCATTTTTCACTTCCAATGTTGTATTAGCACCGGGGCAAATATGCGGAGGATTTCTATCGTAAGCTTTAAACTGATTAGGACTGATTCTAACCAAGATAAGTCCGTTGGTTCCTGTTAATGGACCACCTTCAATATAGGCATAGCCTCCAATACTTGCTAAATTTCTAAATTGAGGTAAATTGAGATCGGCAGAGAAACTTATAGAAGAATTAGGAAAACAACTAATTGTTTTGTTTCCATTTTCGCATTGTATAAAGATGAATAGGTGTGAAATTAATAATATATAAAGAAATAATTTTTTAATCATAATAAATTTGCTAACTTTGCATATAGATAATCCGACTGAAAAGCATCGGGTTATTTTTTTTATATTTAATAATTACAACAATTACAACGCAAAATTACAAAAAATAGTATCATGAATTATGTAACGAAAGAAGGTTTAGATAAATTACGCAAAGAGCTCGATCAGTTAGAGCAAGTAGAGAGACCTAAAATAACTCAGCAAATTGCTGAAGCTAGGGATAAGGGAGATTTATCGGAAAATGCAGAATACGACGCGGCTAAAGAAGCACAAGGTTTGCTGGAAATGCGTATTGCAAAGCTTAAAGATGTTATTTCTAACTCTAAAATTATAGATCAATCACAGGTAGATACCTCTAAGGTAGCCATATTATGCACCGTAAGAATTAAAAATGTAGCCAATAGTCAAGAGATGAAGTATACCTTGGTTCCGGATACGGAAACCGATTTAAAAGCGGGTAAAATTTCTGTAAATACTCCGATTGCTAAAGGTCTTTTAGGAAAAGAAGTAGGAGAGCTTGCCGAAATAAATTTACCTAACGGTAACCGTATTAACTTTGAAATTCTTGAAATTTCTTTGGATTAATATTTAAAATTACAACCTATGTCAAGTATATTTTCAAAAATAGTAGCGGGAGAAATACCCTGTTATAAGATCTCTGAAACCGAAACACATCTTGCTTTTTTAGATGCTTTTCCTGTGGCAAAAGGACATGTATTGGTTATTCCTAAAAAAGAAACCGATAAGCTGTTTGATTTGCCAAAAGAAGAATATGATGAATTAATGGATTTTACCTATACCATTGCTCAGGCTGTAGGAAAAGCTATTCCGTGCTTACGGGTTGGCATGTCAGTACAAGGATTGGAAGTACCTCATGTACATGTGCATTTAATTCCATTAAATTCCGTAGGGGATATGAATTTTGGAAATAAGCTGACACTTAGCCCGGAAGAATTTATAGAAATAGCTGACAAAATAAAGTCTTATCTTTAGCTGTAGTGGTTTGGTATAATTTTAGTGAGAAAAAATAATAAAAAAATAGAAGTAAAAAGATAATAAATATGGATTTAGGAAAAGAGTTCCATAAGTATGCGGTAAAACATAAGGGAATTAATAGTTTGTTTGTTGATCAGTATGTAAATTCCATGACTCCTTATATAACAGAAGAACGAAAACTAAACGTTGCCCAAATGGATGTGTTCTCAAGATTAATGATGGACAGAATAATATTTTTGGGAACGGGAATTGATGATCAGATCGCTAATATAGTCACAGCACAGCTGCTATTCTTAGAAAGTACAGATGCTTCCAAAGATATTCAAATATATATAAATTCTCCTGGTGGAGGAGTCTATGCAGGGTTAGGCATTTACGACACCATGCAAATAATAAAACCGGACGTAGCAACGATCTGTACTGGTATAGCAGCCTCTATGGGAGCTGTTTTATTAACCGCAGGAGCGGCAGGAAAGAGATCAGCATTAAAACATTCTCGAATTATGATTCACCAACCTTTAGGTGGAGCGCAAGGACAAGCGTCCGATATGGAAATTACCTTAAAGGAAATTTTAAAATTGAAAAAAGAACTCTATGAGATATTGGCAGAACATTCAGGACAAACTTTCGAAAAAATTGAAAAAGATTCCGATCGAGATTATTGGATGATTGCTTCTGAAGCTAAAAAATATGGTCTTATCGATGAAGTTCTTGAAAAACGGTAAAGTTTTTTGTTTTGTTAAGCGCCATAAACATATAATATAATATTTATACATATACTTTCGTTTGTTCGATATCTACAAACGAAAGTTTTTATTTTTAATTAACGTTCAATGAGTAATAAATTCCTTTTTTTATTTGCATTTTTATTTAGTTTATTTTTGAATGCACAGGTTAAAATTACCGGAGTAATTATCGATCAAGAGATACAACGCCCGATAAAAGGGGCTAAAGTATTTTTTCTTAAGGCTCCAGAAATCTCAACACTAACTAATGATACAGGATATTTTTTATTAGAGTCTCCCCAAAATTTTGATTCATTAGTTATTCAGGTCGAAACGTATAAGAAAAAAATTGTTCCAATAAGTAGCGATCAAAATTTAAATTTGATTATAAAATTTTCTGACGAAGATAAAATAGATTCGTCTATAATTACCCCGGATACAATCCGTACTGCCCCACAAATAAATCCGCAAACAAATAATAATCCAGAAGAAGATCAAAAAGTAAATTACGTTAGAGTAACTGGACAGCTTTTAGATGAAAAAACTGGACAGCCTATTCCTGATGCCGATATTTTTTTGAATAATACACAAGTATATTCATCTACTGACAGTAATGGTAATTTTGAATTAGAATCAAATAAATATATTGACAGTTTAGAAATAATCACAGATAAATATCCCATTAAATACATTCCCTTACAAAGAGGAGATAATTTAGGATTGATTGTAAATTTAACATCATTGGATAAAGGAACAGTAAGTAAAGAGAAACAAATAGATGAAGTGGTCGTTACTGGTTTTCCTAAAAAGCGTTTACCGAAAAAAGAAAATCCAGCCTATCGCATTTTGCGTGAGCTATGGAAAAGAAGAAGATCTAACGGACTTACCAATTTTAAGAATTATCAATATAAAGAATACGAAAAAATTGAATTCGATTTAAATAACGTCGATAGCGCTTTTATCAGCAAGAAAATCTTTAAAAAATTAAACATTTCTTCAAAAGACATAGATACTTTAGATATTTCAGGTAAAACCTATATTCCTCTGTTTCTTAACGAATCTCTTTCTGATATAGTAGGACAAAATACTCCGTCAAAACGAGAAAAAACTTTTCTTAGGGGAAATAAAGCATCGGGAATACCGAATAACGATATTGTAGCCAATACGGTTAAAAATTTGTATAAGGATGTTAACATTTATGATAACGTTTTAAATTTCTTTAACAAAGGTTTTACCAGCCCCGTATCAACGATAGGGTTCTCTGTCTATGATTATTTATTATCCGATACTGTTTCCATAGATGGTGTAGACTGCTACTATATAAAATACAGGCCTCGAAGACACAATGAGTTAACCTTTAAAGGTGACTTATATATCACAAAGGATACATATGCAGTAAAACAAGTTACATTGCAATCTACCTCAGGTATAAACGTAAACTTTGTGAAAGATATTTATATGGAATTAGATTACGACAATGTCAACGATTCAATCTTTATTCCTTTACGTAATTACACGGTATTGGACATGTCTCTAATTACTAAAAAAGAAGAAGGTAAAGGAATGTTTGCGAAAAGAACGCTTACATATAATGACTACAAATTCGATGAACCGCAAAATATCGTTGAAAAGCTTTTGGATCAGCAGTGGGAACCTATTTCCGAAGGAGCTTACAATAGAAAAGACGATTTTTGGGCTAATAATCGTCCCGACCGTTTAAATGAAGATGATAAAAAGGCCTATGCAATGGTTGAAAAGGTTTCTAGAACACGATTATTCCGAAATATTGTCGATGCAGTACAAATCCTTTCTTCAGGTTATGTGAATATAGGCAATGCCATCGATATAGGTAACCTTTATCAAACATTAGGATATAATGATGTGGAAGGAACTAGAATACGATTGGGGGCTAGAACCTTTTTCTCACCTAATGACATGTGGAGGGTAGAAGGATATACTGCATACGGTTTTAAAGACGATCAATTTAAATATGGATTTGAAGGTCGATTAATGTTAAATAAATTTAATCGATTGACTATGGGAGTAGGTACGAAAAGGGATATTACCCAATTGGGAACTTCCCTTACTGAAAATGAAGGTATTATGACTCGTTCATTCGCTTCTTCATCTATTATTTCCAGAGGAAGTAACAAATATTTAAGTTCCGTAAATCAAACCAATGCTTTTTTATCCATTGAACCTTGGAAAAATGTGCAATTAAGATTGGATGGAACTTATCAATATATAAAATCAGGTAATCCTTATAAATTTGATATCGGATATTACGATAAGCAAGGTAATATTAAAAAGGATTTATACGATTCTCATCTTACTTTCAGCATACAGGCAAGACCTGGAGCAAAATATTCTCGTTTTGGGTTGGATAGGTATGAACATACTACCTTATCTCCGACACTTATTTTAAAATATATTAAAGGATTAAAAGGTGTATTGGACGGAGATTTTGACTATGATAAAATTCAATTTCTGTACAACCATCCTATACTTTGGGGACCGATTGGTAAAACCGACGTTACTTTTGAATTCGGAAAATCATTTAATAAACTTCCTTTATCTTTATTAAGTGTCATTCCGGGAAATCAATCCTATGGAATTGTAAATAATACATTTTCTCTACTAGACTATTATGATTTTGTAACGGATGTTTATTCAGCTTTACATGTTGAGCATCATTTTAATGGAAGAATATTTTCTTATATACCTTTGTTGAAAAAGTTACAACTTAGAGAGGTCTTGATTTTTAGAGGAGCTTGGGGAGATATATCAGATGGATCTAAAAATATGAATGCTTCAAATATATACTATATAGCTCCGAGTAAAGATATTTACTATGAATATGGATTTGGAATCGAAAATATAGGTTTGGGTAATTTAAGAATTTTCAGGGTCGATTTTAACTGGAGAGGTAATTATCTAAATATGAGGGACGTAAATAAGTTTGGAGTTAAATTTGGAATGCAATTTGAATTCTAAGCAAAAAAATATAAGAAATAAAAAGGAGTAATATTTATTACTCCTTTTTTAATTTATAGGTATATCATTTGTCTCAAGATTCATCTAAAACATTTGTGGTCACCAATTCTTTGATATTAATATAAGTTTTCTTCATAAGCATAGGAATCTTTTTTATGGTAAACCACTGCGCTTTTTCAATTCCTTCATTTTTTTGCGGTTTAGGCTTTTCTTTACCTTTGTATTCCATATTAAACCATTTTACTATTTTCAGATAATATTTTTTTTCTGAAATGTAAACATGGTAGGTAGTTGTAATATATTTTTTAAGTTTCACGTTTGATAGTGAACATTCTTCCTCTACTTCACGAACGGCAGCCTTTTTAAATGTTTCATTTTTTTCAACATGTCCTTTAGGTAGATCCCATAGACCGTTTCTCTTTATAAATAAATAGTTATCATTATTTTTTTTGACAAGACCTCCGGCGGCATAGACCGGGGTAGCTATTTTTTTAAATTTTTTCCAAACCTTTTTCTTCTCATCGGTAAAAATATGAACAGATTTTACCTGGGTATGGTACAAAATATCCAAGGCATATCTAAGAGTTTCCAAACTTTCATATGGAAGGTTAATTGCCTGTTTTCTTTTTCCTTTACCTATGGTAAGAAATCTTTCGTTTACAGAAATTTTGTACATTTGTAATTGTTTTTATCAAATGTACAAAAATGAATATTAAAGGAGAAAAAATACTGGTTAATAAATCGGCAGAAGAAATATATTCGTTAGCTTCTCAGCCTTCTGAATTTAAAAAATTCATGCCTGAAAACATTGATAAGTTTGAGGCAGATGAAGATGGTTTTGTTTTTGCATTAAAAGGAATGCCTGAAATAGCCTTGAAAATGAAAGAAAGAATTCCGTATTCCAAAATTGTACTAAGTTCAGCTAAAGAAACCTTAAATTTTGATTTAAGCCTTCTTCTTAATGAAGTTTCAGAAAATTCAAGCGAAGTGCAATTTACCTTCGATGGAAAATTTAATATGTTTATTTCGACTATGGTTGAAAAGCCATTAAAAAACTTTATTGAGGCTTTGACTGAAGGTGTAAGCAAAATTTCTTAATTAAAATAAAATTATTACAATAAAAAAAAGCTATTTTATATAAAATAGCTTTTTTTTATTAATTAATTTAGAATTATTTTTTTGATTTTTTATTTGGATTAAAATTGTCGTAAGCATATTTTACTGCTCTATATACATCTACTACTCCTCCAGTTGAGGACAGCTGGTCAAAGGTAGTTGTAATGGCAGGACTATTATCACTTTCTCCACCAGCTTCAACAGCTGTAGTTGATTTGTTTGCGGTTATAAATAATATTTCTTTAACTTGTTCTGCGGATAATTGAGGGAAATAAGCCCACAATAAAGCCGCACAACCTGCAACCACCGGAGAAGCCATACTAGTTCCTTGTAAAAATTTATATTTACCTTTCGTAATTGTAGAATAAATTTCTAAACCAGGTGCGAAAATATCAACTTTTTCTTTTCCGTAATTTGAGAAAGACGCTTTTAAAGAATTGTTGTAACGAGTACTAGCACCTACCGTAATCCAATTATTTACGAAAGATTTATTTTCATTATCCTTAAAATTAGTTGGATAATTATATTCCGTATCCACATTTTTGTTATCGTTACCTGCAGCATGTACCATTAAAACACCTTTTTTCTCTGCATATTTCATAGCTTCCCAAACTCTTTCTTTATTTGGAGAAAATGGTTTTCCAAAGCTCATATTAATGATTTTAGCTCCATTATCAACGGCATAATGAATAGCATTTGCGATATCCTTATCTCTTTCATCTCCATCCGGAACTGCTCTAACAACCAAAATTTTAGCAACATCTCCGGCTATACCATCCATGCCGATTTTGTTATTCCTTTCTGCAGCAATAATGCCGGATACGTGAGTTCCATGTAAAGCATCAGGGCCTTCTACTTCATTATTGCCGTAGTATTTTTCTTTAATATCAGCATAATTATCACCAACAATACTTCGAGGGTCATAATTTTTATTTAGCATGTAATCTACTTTTCCTGAATAGTATTGTACAGCTTCCCCCATTTCACTGTCGGCTAGCATCTTAATTTGTGTAGCATTTTTTCCTTCAAGATCGCTATTATTTTCGAGCATCTGAAGAAAAGCTGTTTTATATTGAGGTATTGTAAATTCTGCTGCATTAATATTTTCAATAGTCATAGGTTTATCGCCCAACGCTTTTTGCAATATATCAGTCATTTGTCTAATCATCTCTTTTTGCTCATCGATTTGGGATAACGACATTTTAGCCTCTTTTAATTCTTTTTCATAAACACTTACTGCTCTTAAATATTCTCTGAATTCATTCGGAAATTTTTTTCTGTTCTTTTCATAAATATCATCAACTTCAAAGTAATCTTTTCCAAATAATTTTTCGTATAAGGAAACAATACGAGTTGATTCCATGGTATCATGATCAACGTCTTTTCCATCTTTTCCACCAATAAAATCCCATCCGTGTATATCATCAGTATATCCATTACCGTCATCATCTTTACCGTTATTGGCAATCTCTTTCGAGTTAACCCATATATTGTTTTTTAAATCGGGATGATCGATTTGAACTCCACTATCGATAACTCCAACAATAATAGGGGAGGGCTTTAAACCTTTAGATTTTAAAAAATTGATGGCATCATTGGTTCCAACGCCATAGATACCGGTTTTCTCATAGCTTTGATGATACCAATTCTTTAAAGCAATCGAATCGACTGCCTGATTAGTATCTTGTGAAAATGCTGTAGCAGTAATTAAAGTAAAAGCGATGCTTAAGCTTAATAGTTTTATCTTCATTTAATTGTTATTTTTATTCGACATTAGTAAGATAATTAGCAGATTTCGGGCCAAGATTGCAAATAAGATCAATGATCGAAAGATCATTCATAAATTCGAAACGGTCTGAAAATACTTGAATATATTTTTTATTATAATAAGAACTTTCTTTTTTTGCATTGAATGCCTCGCGGGCATCTGTACATTCAGGAAATTCTACATATTCATTGGTACGGATATAAGTATCGTCTATTTTTAAAATAGAAAAGGCCCATTCCAATGTTTTTACATTTAAATCCAATAAAAAAGTCTCTTTTTTTTCCAATAGAGTGACTAATTTATCTTCATAGTATTCAAAATATGGAGAACTTTGGTAGGCAGATTGCAAAGATTTTATATGTAATTTTTGCCATGATGAAGTATAAGATATTTTAATATCTTTCATGATTCTGGCTCCCGAATGTTCTATAGGAATAATCAAAGGCAGCTTACCGTTTGCTCCTTGTATGAGACAACGATTTCGATAGGTTTGTTTTGGAAAATTTTCCCATTGTTCTAAATATCTCTTATCTGATTTTGTCCAAATCTCGAAATACGAGATCGGTGGAAAATAGAAACAAGGTAAAAGTATCATAGTTATCTTTTATAAAAGCGCTAATTTACCATAAAAATAAATATGATCTTCTTATTATTTCACTTAATTATAGGTACAATCTTTTTATGTAAAGTTTATCTTTTTTAAAATCATTAAAATAACTAGAAAAAATTATATCTAACCCCTAAAAATCCTCGCATTTTTTGTAATGATGCATAATTGTAGGATGTGTCAAAAGTGTAACCATTAGGATTGGTTACTGGATTATTCACGTCTTTATTAAAAGGATCAAATGGACGCATGATAGGATTTTTAGGAGTAAAATTGAATAAATTTTTTATTCCTCCGTAAATTTCAATACCGTTATCGAACTTTTTAGATAATTGAATATTTGCGATACAATACCAAGGAGAATATTCACTTCTGAAATCGTTTGGCTCAATAGGCAATCGCATTTTTCCATTCCATTGACCAGAAAAATCCAAAGCAATTTTTTTAGGAAAAGTATAGGTCATAACAAATGTACCGGACCATTTAGGGGCATATAATTGATCAGTTCTTATATAACTACCGTCATTATCTTTTTCCTTAGTGTAAACATCCATATAAGTTACTCCAGCCATAATTTTAATTGGAGCTAGGAAAGACCATTCTGTATTTAGAGAAATTCCTTGGGACACCGCATGACCATCTAAATTATCGTAGATAATTTTAGTAGGATCGGTATCAAAATCACCAATTATTTTATTAGTAAAATATGAATAAAATCCGGTAATATCGAGATTTAAATTTAAATCTGTTGACATTATTTTTTTAACATAATTTAAATTCCCATTATACGATCTTTCCGGTTTTAAAGAATTTAAAATAATAACCTCTCTGGCTCCGGTCAGAGCGGAGTGATCTTCTGTAAATATATTTACCACTCTAAACCCTGTACCGAAACTGGCTCTCAAAGTATTCGTTGAGTTAGGAGAAAATTTGTAAGCAACTCTTGGAGAATGAACATTTCCGTGATGCTTGTCATTGTCGTATCTATATCCCAACAACAACTTATTCATCTCGTTAATTTTCCATTCATCCTGTAAAAATACTCCAGGTAGTGGGGTTTTTGAAGGTTTATTTTTTAAACCGTCTGCAGAAGCGGTAGCAGGTGTATTGTCATCATAATAAGTATATCGAAAAGAGGCTCCCATTAAGATATTATGATTTTTTATGGACTTGTCCCAGTAGCTTTGAATAAATCCAACTTGTTGGGTGGCCATGTAAGGAGTATCTCCATACCATGAATTTTGATCGTGCCAATTGTAAGAAAATTGTGTATATATCTTTTCCTCGAAAGGTAATTGGTATAATCCGATTACTTCTGCTCGCTTGGTATAGATGCTTTCTCCATATACCTCATCACTACCACGGTATTTTTTGCTCCAATTCATTTCGCCTCCCCATCGATCTTCATTAACCCAGCGTAAACCTATACTGGCTACTCTGTTTTGATCTCTTTTGAAATTCCATTTATTAAATACCGAAATTCTATTTTGTACCGTTAAATCGGTAAAACCATCGTGATTGTCATCAATAGGGTTATCGTAATAAAAATGATTTACTCCTAATAAGCTAGTTATTTTTTTACCGGCATTGAATTTAAATGATAAATCGGTACTAAGTTCTCCCCAGCTAGTACTGAAAATATCTGCTGCAAATTTGGGCGCTCTTTGAGGATTTTTAGTAATTACATTTATAATACCTCCCATTGCTTCGGATCCGTATAAAGAAGAAGCCGGACCTTTAACAATTTCTATTCTTTCTACTAGACTATTCGGTATCCCGCTGAGACCATATACTGTAGATAGACCGCTTACTATTGGCATACCATCAATTAAAATCATGGTATAAGGTCCTTCCATACCATTTATATGGATATCTCCCGTATTACATACACTACAATTGATTTGAGGCTTAACCCCGTTAACCATTCCGACAGCATCAAAAAGGCTAGGAGTAGGGTTTTTTTGAAATAATTTTGGCGTAATAATTTCAACTGGAACAGGACTGTCAGATTTTCTCACCTCTTTCATTGTTCCAGTAATTACTACTTCTCCAACTGTTTTTTCTTTATTGTTATTAAGTGAGTCTTTAACCCCTTGAGAATATAAAGATCCTATGGATAATATAAGCAATATAGTTAAACCTCTTTTCATAATATTTAATTTTTTAGATCAGCAAATATAAAAAATTAGACTAGTCTAACAAATTTATTTTACTATTATATTTTTAGCAATTAGATTATTTAATTTCAAGAAATGAATATTTTAATATATTTGTATATGTTTTCATCTATCGAAGAAAATTATCTAAAGGCTTTATATAACCTGTCTGATGAAGAGGGAGAGGTATCTACTTTGGCATTAAGTCAATCCTTAGAGATAAAAATGCCTACCGTGAATAGCATGATGAAAAAATTTTATACTAAAGGATTGGTATATTATCAGAGCTATAAACCGATTAGGCTTACAGAAAAAGGAAAAAAAGAGGCTGCACTTATTTTGAGAAAACACCGATTAACAGAAATGTATTTGGTAGAGAAAATGGGATTTAGCTGGGAAGATGTTCATGAAATTGCCGAACAAGTAGAGCATATACATTCCGAAAAGTTTTTTAATAAAATGGACGAACTTTTAGATTATCCTAAATTTGATCCTCATGGTTCACCTATACCGGATAAGGAAGGAAATATAGAATGGGTAAGCTTTAAAAAGCTAAGCGAATATAATATTGGAGACACGGTAGAATTGTCGGCTATTATCCATAGTTCAAAAGATTTTTTAAAGTATTTGAATTCTAAAAATTTTAATTTAGGTATTAAATTTAAAATTAAGTCGATTGAAGAATTTGACGGAAGCATTACCATATCTGTTGTTGGACAAAATAGGGAAGAAGTTTTAAGTAATATTATTGCAGAAAAACTCTTAGTTAAAATGTGTTCCAATTAGAAATTAATTTATTTAATTGTACCACAATTTTTAGATATAAATTATTTTCAGGGGAATAATTATTTTTCACTATCTTTATTCTATGAAGAAGGGATATGCAGATTTGCCTTTACATTACGGTACGGTACCTGCCTGGTTAGCTAAAAGGATGAGTTTATTAGGAGGTGCAATTGTAGAGGCAATTGTTCAAGAATATGGTAAGAAGATGTTATTGCAAAAAATTAGTGATCCATTTTGGTTTCAATCTTTAGGTTGCGTATTAGGAATGGATTGGCATTCTTCGGGGATAACTACATCAGTGATGAATGCTCTAAAGAAAGCAATCAATCAAAGATCCCTTGAACTAGGGATTTATGTTTGTGGAGGAAGAGGAAAATCATCTCGTAATACTCCTATAGAATTGTTACAAATCGCAAATAAAACAGGATTAGATGGTAACGATCTTGTTAAGAAAAGCAAGTTGGTGGCTAAGGTTGATAATTGTGCCGTACAAGACGGTTTCCAGCTATATTTACATTCTTTTATTGTTACCGATGAAGGGGATTGGGCCGTCATTCAACAAGGAATGAATAGTAATGAAAAGATGGCAAGAAGATACCATTGGTTGTCGTCCTCCGTGAAATCCTTTACAGAAACTCCTCATTCGTTTATTTACGGAAAAAATAAAGGAGAAATTTTAAATTTAACCGATCAACAAGCACAAGCGACTAAGCAGGGCATTATAGGATTAACTAAAGAAAATCCGGATAAGGTCATGAAAGAAATTAATTTAATTATGCCCAATCATCATGAAGTTTGTGCAAGCGATATTAATTTGAAAAGACTCGGAGCAGCTTTAGTACTTGCTCATGAAACGGAAGTAAAGGATGTTGAATCTCTATTACTCTTGCAAGGAGTGGGGCCGAGAACTTTGCAATCTTTGGCATTGGTTAGCGAAGTTATATATGGTACTCCTTCAAGATTTTCTGACCCGGCACGATTTTCTTTTGCCCATGGAGGAAAAGATGGTCATCCTTTTCCGGTTCCTACGAAAATATATGATGAAACTATAGAAATATTCAACAAGGCTATTAATCAATCTAAATTGGGTGAAAATGATAAATTACAAGTACTGAAAAATCTATCGAAAGTTTCTATGGAGATAGAAAAAGATTTTATTCCTAATAATAATTTTGAGGAATGGATTGAAAATGAAAGGAATAATTCCTGGAAATACGGTGGCAAAACCATCTATGGAGATGCCGTTGAAAATGGGTCAAGTATTACAAAAAATATTAAAAAAGAAACGAAATCTAAAACAAATAAAATTGATATAAACCAATTAAGTTTATTTTAATAAAATAATTTATATTTGTTTATAGACTTTCACCAATAAATTTAGCTTTTAATTCTGTTTCAGTCCATTCTTTTTGAGGATTGCTTTGGGCGGTTATCCCTCCTCCCACAAAAAGTAAAGCCCCGTTATTATAAAGCCTTGCACAGCGCAAATTTACAAAATACTTGTCGAAATCAGGGGTTTCCAAACCTATATAGCCGGCATAAAAATCACGATTGTATCCTTCATTTTTTAAAATGTAATTCCTACTACTCTCCAATGGAATTCCACAAACTGCTGGAGTAGGATGTAAGGAATGAATTAATTCAGATAATTGAGTAGTATTTTTTAAATGTACAGATAAGTAAGTTATTAAATGTTTTACATGTCCCAAATGCAATGTTTCAGGACCTTTTAATGAAAGGCTGGGAACATATTTTTTTATTTTTTCATAAATGTAATCTGTCACATATTTTTGTTCGTTAATTTCTTTTTGTTCCCATTGAGCAGAATTATTATCGGGCAGGGTACCAGCTAATGCCATGGTAGTAAATTGAGAATTTTCATAAGATCCTAAAACCTCAGGAGTGGCACCCAACCATATTTCTTTTTCATTCCAATAACTTAAATGACAAAAAGAATTGGGATACTTTTCACATAAATATGAAAAGGAATTAATTGGGTCTATAGAGTCTTTATCAATCCATTTTTCCCTAGAAATAACTATTTTTTCCGTCTGTTTGTTTTCAATATAATTAATTGTTTTTCGAAGCAGTTTTAAATAATTGTTCTCAGAAATAACTTTTGTATTTTCTTTTCTAGTTAAAGGCAATACATATTTATTATTAATCCTAAGGTCTTTTAATTCTATAAATTCAGTAAATTGAAAAGAATATTTTTTTGTAGTATCGAAAGATACAAAGGAATAGCTGCGTATTCCTTTATTATCCTCTTTAATAAAATATATATGTTTATTATTGGGTAATCGTATAAAGGCAAAAGGAATATTCTTTTCAATGCAATTAATTACCATTTCAAATAACATTACGCAAAATTATTTTTTGGAACAATTCGGTTAGTCATTGTTACATGACAGTTTTTAAAAGTAATTCCATTCTCATCAGTACAATAGATGGAAATTTCAACTATATGTGAGGTTTTACCTTTATTAATAAATTTTGCAGTTGCAGTTAATTTACCATTTTTTACAGATTTTAGATGGTATCCGTTAACTTGGGTACCAAAAACATGGTATTCCGAAATATTTACGGTAGTTATCGATAAAAAAGAACCTACGGTTTCAGCCATAGCTAAAGAAGCTCCTCCATGTAAAAACCTCATCGGTTGATGTACTGTAGAAGTTACGTCCATTTCAGCGGTAAGAGTGTCTCCTGTAAAATCTGTATAAACGATACCTAATGTTTGCATTAAGGTATCAGAAGAAGATGCATTTAATTGAAATAAAATTTCTTCTTTATTCATTTTCGAATGATTTTGATTTCTGCAAATTTAAAAATTATAGATATAGTTTAGGGTAATATATAAATTAAAAGAATCTAATTTTAGATTTTATTAACATATGTTCTCTTTGAAAATGTAAATTTATTTCCCGTGTAATGATCTTTGGGTAACAGGCATTATATAAATAGATATAAGAAAAAAATCATTTATTAGTTGCTAATATGACATCAAAATAAAATTTATTCAGATAAAATTATATGAATAATATTTTATTTTTATCATTTATAAATATTACTTTGCAATCAGATTGCAAATAAGAGAAATTATTTTTGTAGTATAATCTAAAAAAGATAATTATGACTAACAATAAGCCTAGTTGTGCTTGTCATTCAGATGATAAGAATAATAAAAGTTCTCATGGGCACGGAGAAAATCACCATGACCATAATCACGACCATAATCACGACCATAATCACGACCATAATCACGACCATAATCACGACCATAATCACGACCATGATATCAATTACGATACAAATATTTACCAATTATTTTTACCCGCGATTATTTGTGCTGTTTTCTTAATTACTGCTCTTATTTTTGATTCATTGCATTTTTCTTTTTTTAAATCTTGGTTCAGGCTTGGATGGTATATAGTAGCATACCTTCCTGTGGGGTATCCTGTGTGCAAAGAAATGCTAGAGGAATTTAAACATAAGGATTTTTTTAATGAATTATCTTTAATGTTTTTAGCTTCAGTAGGCGCATTTTATATTGGTGAATATCCGGAAGCTGTAGCGGTCATGTTATTTTATTCAATAGGAGAAAATTTCCAATCTTTAGCAGTGGCTAAAGCAAAAAGGAATATAAATTCCTTATTGGATCAAAGGCCTGATGTAGCAACAGTGATAGAAAATAATAATACCAAAGTTGTTAAAGCAACGGAAGTACACGTAGGCGAAATTATTCAATTAAAACCTGGAGAAAAAGTAGCGTTAGATGGTGAATTACTTTCTTTGTCATCGACTTTTAATACGTCTGCACTAACCGGAGAGAGTGCTCCACAAGTTAAAGAAAAAGGAGATGTTATTTTAGCGGGAATGATAAATTTGACTTCTTCTTCACAAATCAAAGTTACAACTCCTTATTTCGATAGCAAGTTATCTAAAATATTGGATTTAGTACAAAATGCGACAGGTCAAAAAGCAAAAACGGAATTGTTTATTAGGAAGTTTGCTAAAATTTATACACCTGTTGTTTTTTTTATAGCCTTAATGGTATTTGTGCTTCCTTATTTTTTTACCAAAAACTATGATTATGAAATTTGGTTATATCGCTCACTTATCTTTTTAGTTATTTCCTGTCCTTGTGCTTTGGTTATTTCAATACCCTTAGGATATTTCGGAGGAATTGGATTAGCATCGAGAAACGGAATATTGGTAAAAGGATCTAATTTTTTAGATATTTTGGCGGAAATTAAGCAGGTTGTGTTTGATAAGACGGGGACATTAACTCAGGGAAATTTTTCAGTAGAGAGGATGCATATAGAACCGGGATTTGATCAAACTCAACTTTTACAATGGATAAATTTAGCTGAATCTCACAGTAACCATCCCATAGCTGCAGCTGTACTTGAATATGTTGGGGTAAAACCGAATATTTCTCAAATAACATCTATGGAAGATATTCCGGGCAAAGGAATTAAAGTTGAAATCGAAGGTAAGGATATTTTGGTAGGTAATTTTAAATTAATGGATGCCTATAATATTTCCTATGGGTCTGAAATAAAGGAGGTTGTCAATACTGTTGTTTTGGTAGCAGTCAACAAGGTATTTGCCGGTTATTTGGAAATAGCAGATCAATTGAAGCCCGGAGCTTCGAAGGATATTAAAAATATTCATACTTTAGGTATTGATACCACCATTCTTAGTGGTGATAAAAATTCAATTGTTCAAAAGGTAGCAAAAGAAGTAGGTATTGATCGAGCGTATGGTGATTTGCTTCCAGAGGATAAAGTTTCTAAGATGAAAGAAATAAAGGCTGCTAGTAAAGGTAAAGTAGCTTTTGTAGGAGATGGTTTTAACGATGCTCCTGTTATTGCATTAAGTGATGTGGGAATAGCTATGGGCGGTCTGGGTAGTGACGCAACTATAGAGGTAGCGGATGTGATTATACAAGATGATAAAACTTCTAAAATTCCTATAGCTGTTAAAATTGGAAGAGCAACTAAACATGTGGTATGGCAAAATGTAATATTAGCTTTTGGTATAAAAATTATAGTAATGATCTTAGGAGTTTTTGGAGATATTCATTTATTAGAAGCAGTTTTTGCAGATGTGGGCGTAGCATTATTGGCTATATTAAACGCTGTTCGTTTACAAAAAACAAACTTATCAAATTAGAAAATAGTTCAAATTATATAAATTGTTAATCAATTTATATAATTTGAACTATTTAAAAGTATTCTGGTATATGTTCGTCAGATTTAAATACAAATGGTTATTGTAATTAGTATTTCTAACTCTTTTAATATAAAAACATTTCTCTAATCTTATCTATATCTGCATTTATTTTCTTAATTAAGAAATTAGTAATCGTACCGTAATTTTTTTCAATTTCGCTCAAAGCATTTTCTAAATATTCCGGTATAACTGTATATAGAAATTCATTAGAAGGATTTTCTTCAATTAAGGGTTGATATTTATCCGCAAGATATATGTTCGAAACTAAATAGTCTTCTATAATTGTTTCTTTAGGAATATCAAGAGCATAAAGAAGTAGAGCCGTAGCTAATCCAGTTCGATCTTTACCTGCCGAACAATGAAAGAGAATAGGCAATTGTTCATGGTCTTGCAAATGTGTAAAGAATTTTTCGTAAGCATTAATATATTCATCTTCAGTTACCAATAACTTATACAAATGCTTCATAGCATCGATAACATTTTCTTTACTGGTTTGTTTACTTTTTGCATAAGCCTTTAAACGTCCGGGCTCAATGCTTATGTAATAATGATTTTTAACCTGCTCAGGAATTCTGTCGGGTAGTATACTATATTCATCTTTACACCTGAAATCTATAATGGTGGATATCGGTATGCTGGATAAATAAGTTAAATCTGCATTTGTTAGATTATAGAGGTCGTCGGTTCTGAATAATTTTCCCCATTTTATATGTTTACCATTTTTAGATTCCAATCCTCCCAGGTCTCTAAAATTATAACCGCCTTCCATTGGAAGATGAGTTTCAGCAAATATGACTGAACCTAATGCGGTCTCTAATTTAAAGTAACTTCTTTTTGAGGGAAGTACATATAGGGGATAGGTTCCGTAATCTTTACCTTGAGCAATAGGCTTTTTAATATCGATAGTTTCTACGGTATCACCTGCATATAAATTCCATTCTCCTGAAATATTTATACTTAAATAGGCTGATTTAGTATGTTTATCTCGGATTATTTTGCAATTTTTAAGAATTTTTGTTTGATTATTATATTTATTTTCTTTTTTTATGGTCATATCTTTTATAATCATATTAATTTGTGTAGTTAATGAAAACTTAAAATACCACAAATTTATTGCCATAAAAATCATTAAAAATAATCTATATTTTAATTCATAGAGAATATTTAAATGAAAAGTAAACGTTTTTAGTACATTTGTATTTAAAAAATTACATTAATATATTAATTTCGAAATACTAATTTATTCGAAATCTCTTTGGTTTTTAGATATGTAATAGATGATGTGTCAATAAATATCCTACTTTACTAAAAAATTAAATGGAGGTAGAATTATTGATTATTAATTTTTTAATTAAATAATTTTTACATGATTTCATTTCATGAATGCTTGCAGACTATCAAAGAACAATGGCATCATATTTCCTATTTAGAAGCCATTGGGGTAATTTTCGGTATAGCAGAAGCCTTATTTGCAAAATATAATAAGGTATGGCTATATCCTTGTGGATTAATCAACATTATTATTACAATTTATCTTTATTTAGACATACGTTTGTATGCGGAGATTTTATTACAAGGATATTATTTATTATTAAGCATTTACGGATGGTTTTTATGGTCGAGGGGAAAAGGGAATTTATTGAAAATAAGTTTATGCACCGGAAAAGATAATATAATAGCAGGAGGTATTATAATTCTTTCCTGGGTATTTTTATATGTTTTCCTTAAAAATTATACTAATTCAGATGTTCCTATATGGGATTCTTTAGTGAGTGCCTTTGCCTGGGCGGGTATGTGGCTTTTAGCTAAAAGGAAATTGAATAATTGGATTTTTTTAAACATAAGTAATTTGGTTGCCATTCCATTATTAATACATAAAGGATTGATATTATATTCTTTATTAACACTTATCCTCTTTATAATAGCTATTTTCGGTTATTTAGATTGGAAAAAGATAATTTATTACCAAAATCTGAAACATAACACTAATTAATACAATACATTTCGTAAAATGTGGACAATAATTATAGGTATATTATCTGGTTTTCTTGCATCTACTTTAATTAAAGGTCGTGGATTAGGTTGTTTTTTAAATTTATTAATAGGTATAGTGGGAAGCTATTTAGGAAAGTGGATTTTCGATCTTCTTCATATTGCAGTTATTGAGGAAAGTAAAACAGCTATGCTGGCTATGTCTACAGTCGGATCAATAATGCTTTTAATAATTGTATCAATTTTTAATAAAAAATAAAAGTCATCTATAAAAGAGATGACTTTTTATCTATATATTTTATATTATTTATTTACTTGAATTGTAAAGTTCCTCAACTTTGTCCCAATTTATAATATTGAAAAAAGCGTTTATGTAATCAGCTCTTCTATTTTGATAATTTAAATAGTAAGCATGTTCCCAAACATCTAATCCTAAAATCGGAGTACCGGATGCACCCACTCCAGGCATTAAAGGATTATCTTGGTTAGCGGTGGAACCAATGCTTAATTTACCATTATTTGCTAATAACCAAGCCCATCCTGAACCAAATCTTCCGGCAGCAGCCTTAGAAAATTCATCTTTAAAAGCATCAAATGAACCGAATGAGTCATTAATAGCAGAAGCTAAATTACCTTCAGGCTTTCCTTTACTCGTAGGAGTTAACCATTCCCAAAATAAACAATGATTTAAGTATCCTCCTCCGTTATTTCTTATTGGAGTTTTATCAAACCCTTTAACTATAATTTCCTCTATAGGTAGATTTTCAAGTTCAGTACCGGCAATAGCATTATTTAAATTAGTAGTGTAAGTACCATGATGCTTAGTATAATGGATTTCCATTGTTTTTGCATCAATATAAGGTTCTAATGCATCATATGCATAAGGTAATTTTGGTAATTCAAATGCCATATTCTTGTTTTTAATTAATAATATTTAACTTAACTTATTTGTGTTAAACAAAACTAGTAAAATTAGTTATAAAAACGTGCCAAAGGCATTAATTTATTTGATGATGTTATTAAAAAATACAATAAATAATAATGATTATCTTAAAGTATTGAAATAACAATTTAAATTATTTAAAAAAGATTAATTTGTTCACCGTTTGTATCCGAGTCATTTTCCTGAGAATCATTAGGTTCTTCTGATGAATCGGTTTCTGCCTCATTTTCTGAAGGTTCTTCAGTAATTACAATTTTTTTAATTTTTTCTTTAGAAATTTGATTACCTTGAGCTTTAATTCCTTTTATCGCTATAAAGTCTTCCAGATTGATGATTTCAGGATTTTTATCTTTTCCAAAATTTAATTCTGCAATTAATTTCCATCCTGTTCCAGCCCATTCTATGAAAGATCTTGGATTTTCAGAAATGAAAAATACTTGTGGATTTAACGTATCATCTAATAAAAAACGCTTGATGTAATATATGGATTTATCGCCATCATAATAGATACAACAAATAGGCTTTTCAGGATTCCATTTTTCAAGAACTAAGTATTCATCATCAAAATGATTTAATAGATCGAAAGTGTGAAGTTTGGCAATCCCTATAGGTGAAAGGGTTAAAATTTTATCTGCTCCTTTAAATGCACCCAAATATCTTCCTCTACCATCCACATTTAAACGTTGTATGGTTTCATCAAACCATATTTTTCTCGGTGCCAATGTTGAGATACCGGACTCTTTTAATTCTATTTTTTTAATGTAATTTTTTGAAACAAGGTTTCCTTTGGAACTTCTTCCTTTTATAGCTAATTCTGAAAAATCGATATCAAATTTTAATTTTTTCAGTCTTTGACTAGGTTTTAGGAAAATGGTTACCGATTCTGCTTCTCCATTTGGATTAGTAGTTAAATATTGAATTTCCGAGTCTTTAGTAGAGGATGCTAAATTGTATTCTTTATCACGTGTTATGGAAGTAACAGGAAATCTTTTCATATACCAAGGACCTAATTTCCCTTCTCGATAGATCATATTATAGATGGTACGAGTATCATTTTTTTTCCATATACCGACATGAATAATATTTTTGCCTACAAATGTCTTTGCATCTGCTTTAGTAACTAGCATAACACCATCCTTGCGAAAAACAATTATGTCGTCAATATCTGAGCAATCAAAAAGATATTCATCTTTTTTAAGGGAATAACCAATAAAGCCTTCTTCACGATTAACGTAAAATTTAATATTAGCTACTGCTACTTTAGCTGCATCGATCGTATCAAAAGTGCGTATTTCAGTTTTTCTTTCTTTGTTTTTGCCGTATTTCTTCTTTATATTGGTGAAGTAATCAATGGCATATTGTATTAGGTAGTCTAAATGATGTTGTACTTCTTTTATTTTACCTTCCAAAGCCAAAAGGTTTTCTTCAGCTTTATCTAAATCAAAACGAGTAATTCTTTTTATCCTGATTTCCGTTAACTTATTAATATCTTCCTCAGTAACTTTTCTTATTAAATGAGTTGTAAAAGGTTTAAGCTCTTTATCAATAGTTGAAATTACCTCTTCCCATTTGTCAAGTTCTTCAATTTTATGATAGATTCTGTTCTCAATGAATATTTTTTCCAAGGAAGCAAAATGCCATTGTTCTTGAAGTTCAGTGAGCTCAATATCTAGTTCTTGTTTAAGCAGGTTTACAGTATTATCAGTGTTTCTTTTTAATATTTCCGAAACAGTCAAGAATTCAGGTCTATCTACATTAATCACACAAGCATTTGGTGAAATTGAAATTTCACAATCTGTGAACGCATATAAAGCATCAATCATTTTATCCGGGGAAACATCGTTGGGTAAGTGAATTAATATTTCAACTTCGGAAGCGGTATTATCTTCAACCTTTTTTATTTTTATTTTTCCCTTCTCATTTGCTTTAAGAATGCTATCTATAAGGGATCCGGTATTGGTACCATAAGGTATTTCATTGATGAGAAGCAGTCCTTTTTCTGGATTTGATATTCTTGCCCTGGCTCTAACTTTGCCTCCTCTTTCTCCGTCATTATAATTAGCAACATCTATTAATCCACCTGTTTGAAAATCGGGATAAAGGGTAAAAGGTTTTCCTTTTAAAATTGCAATGGATGCATCAATTAATTCTAAAAAGTTATGAGGCAATATTTTTGTAGATAAGCCAACTGCAATTCCTTCAACTCCTTGTGATAAAAGTAAAGGGAATTTTATAGGTAGGTTTTCCGGTTCTTTGTTTCTTCCATCGTAGGAAGGTTTCCATACAGTCGTTTTAGGATTAAAAACAACTTCTAAAGCGAAAGGAGTTAAACGTGATTCAATATAACGGGCAGCTGCAGCACCGTCTCCTGTATAAATATTACCCCAATTTCCTTGCGTATCAATTAAAAGCTCTTTTTGACCTATTTGAACAATTGCATCGGTAATAGCTGCATCTCCATGTGGATGATATTTCATAGTATTTCCCACCACATTAGCTACTTTATTATATCGTCCATCCTCTAATTCTTTCATTGAATGGAGAATTCTTTTTTGAACGGGCTTTAAACCGTCATATATAGAAGGAATGGCTCTTTCAAGAATAACATAAGAAGCATAATCTAAAAACCAATTCTGGTACATACCAGATATTTTTTGTATAGTTTCAGAGTTTAGGTTTTCTTTCTTTACGTTTTCTTGGCTGTTTTCGTTCATTATTTGTTTAAGGCTATTTGTTTAAGGTTTTAAAGTTATTGAAATATTTATTTTTTATTTTCATTAATTACCTTATTCAGAGAAATTCTAATATCTCTTATCTGTTTGGAATTTAAATATGAGATATCAAAATTAACTTTAGATAATCCGGTGTTTACTCGTCTACTGGATATGTAAATTTCCAAAACCTTTTTAAATAGAGGTTTATTTTTTATAGTAAATTTTATTAATTTTCTTTTAGGAAAATCTGAAAGAGATTCTTTCACTAAAAAAGAAATTGGAAGAGATTTTTCATTTTCAAAAATTAAAGTTTCTCCATCGCTATCATACCTAAAGAATGGACATCCTAAATAAGTTAAATAAAGGAGTATAATTAAACTAAATAGTAAAATAAACTCATCACTCTTACCAAAAGCTGGAATGTTCAAATATATAAATATAAAGCTGGTAATAAAGATAATCAGTATAACAATATTAATGATTGCAACTTTATTCTTAGTTTTTGGGTTTTGAAATTTCATAAGAAAGTAGCTTTTAAGTCATTATTCATATACTGTTTTTGTAGTTTAATTGCACTAAAAAGTATCAATTACTAAATTATTAATTATAAATTCTTGCCTCGTTTGCGTATTTTTTCCCATGTAAAAATCTAATAATTCTTCTATGGAAGTATTCTTGCTTAACATGACAGGTTCTAATTTAATATCTTTACCGATGAAATTTTTAAATTCATCAGGAGAGATTTCTCCTAAACCTTTAAAGCGGGTTATTTCGGGATTTTTCCCCAATTCATCAATGGCTTTTAAGCGTTCTTCTTCTGTATAGCAATATCGTGTTTCTTTTTTGTTTCTAACCCTGAATAAAGGAGTTTGAAGTATATACAAATGTCCATTCTTAATTAAATCAGGGAAAAATTGTAAGAAAAATGTAATCATAAGAAGCCTAATATGCATTCCGTCAACATCAGCATCAGTTGCTATGACAACATTATTATATCGTAAGTCTTCTAAACTAATTTCAATATTTAAGGCTGATTGTAGAAGATTGAATTCTTCGTTTTCATATACAATTTTTTTAGTAAGTCCGTAACTGTTTAATGGTTTTCCACGTAAGCTGAATACGGCTTGCGTTTCAACATCTCTACTTTTTGTTATAGACCCAGAGGCTGAATCACCCTCTGTAATAAATATAGTAGTTTCAAGTTTCCGTTGAGATTTTTGATCATTATAATGTTGGCGACAATCTCTTAATTTTTTGTTATGTAAACTTACTTTTTTTGCTCTTTCTCTTGCTAATTTTTGAATTCCTGAAAGCTCTTTTCGTTCTTTTTCGGAAATTATTATTTTTTTTTGTAATACTTCTGCTACCTCAGGATTTTTATGTAAGAAATTATCTAAGTGCTTTTTTAGAAAATCATTCATAAATGTACGAATCGTAGGTAAATCAGGCCCCATTTCGCTACTTCCCAATTTAGTTTTGGTTTGTGACTCGAAAACTGGTTCAATAATTTTAATTGAAACTGCGGCTATTATTGATTTTCTAATATCGGAAGCATCATAATTCTTATTATAGAATTCGCGTATAGTTTTTACAAACGCTTCTTTAAATGCATTTAAATGAGTTCCTCCTTGAGTTGTATGTTGCCCATTTACGAATGAAAAATAAGCTTCGGATTGTGAACGTTCGCTATGCGTGCAAGCTATTTCTATATCCTCATCTTTTAAATGTATAATGGGATAAATAGTTTCTCCTTCTATGTTGTCTTGAAGAAGGTCTTGTAAACCATTTTCCGAATAATATTCTTCTCCATTAAAGAAAATTTTTAGTCCAGGATTGAGATAGACATAATTTTTAAGCATTTTGTCTATGTATTCTTTTCTAAACTTAAAATTCCCAAATATGGTAGAATCAGGTTCAAAAGAAATTTCAGTACCTTTTCTTTCTTTAGATTCAGTTTCAGGACTTTCGATCGTAATAACTCCTTGTGAAAATTCTGCATATCTTGAAAATCCATCACGAACGGATTTTACTTTGAAATAAGAAGACAATGCATTCACGGCCTTTGTCCCTACACCGTTTAATCCTACAGATTTTTTAAAAGCTCTGGAATCATATTTTCCTCCTGTATTCATCTTGGAAACAGCATCTACCATTTTTCCCAGGGGAATTCCTCTTCCGTAGTCTCTTATTTTTATAATATTATTTTCAAGGTGAAGATCAATTTTTTTTCCGGCTCCCATTACATATTCATCAATGGAATTATCTATAATCTCTTTTAAGAGAATATAAATACCATCGTCCGGAGAAGAGCCGTCACCTAATTTCCCAATATACATTCCAGGACGGATACGTATATGCTCCTGCCATTCGAGAGTTTTGATATTATCCTCGGTATATTGAGTATTTTGATTCATATCCTTATCAATAAAAAAATATGTGCAAAAATACGATTTTTAACTTATAATAAAAAATAAGAAACAATTTGAATATTGTATGTGATTTGTAAAAAATTTTCCTACGTATCTCTCTCTTTTATACTGTTTATAAAATTAATTATTATCTATTTCTAATTTTTTTATTTCGTTGAGATTTTTCTTTAAATTTCTAAGTAAAATACCATATATCAAAAGATAATATGCTATAATAATTAAGAATAATATTATACAAACGATGATAAATACTAATATATTATTAGGATATGTTAAGTTGAGACGAATTTTATCTATATTCAAAATATTGGAAGGTTTGAAAATTGAATCTAATCTTTTTCCATACATAAATTCATAAAAACCTGTTAATATAAGTATAATTATTCCAAGCAAAATATTTATAAATATAAACCAGTTTACACTTTTTCTAAATTTAAGAATATTATTAATTAAATTTTTAGTGGAATAAAGTAAATTAATTTTTTTATAACATCTGTAGAAATAAAATATAAATCCAATAGATGTAATTAAGTTAAAATAGATGAGCAATCGGCTTATATGATAATTTCGAATATATACATTCAAAGCTTCACCTCCTAAGTTGGGTATGATGAGATCCATATCTGCTGCTGTGAAAAGGAGAGAGGTCATTAGAATTATAAATTCGATAACACTTATAATAACGATGTATTTGACATTATTACGAGATTTTTTATTTAACATCAATAGTAGTTCTGCTTGAGAATATTGATTGGTATCATCTTGTTTTTGCCATGATTTTTTTAAGCTGTCTATATCCAATTCATTCTTCATTTTTATTCATTATTTCTTTTAATTTGGTTTTAACACGATTCATCTTTACGCGTGCATTAACTTCTGTGATACCTAATGTCTCAGAAATTTCTCTATAAGATAAATCTTCTAGATATAATAAAACTAGTGCTCGTTCAATTTCAGATAATTGTTTGATAGCATCATAAAGTCTATTAATTTGTTCTTGTTTTTCACTGAAATCATCATTTTCGGAGATTTTATACAGTGTATTGTCTAGCTCTTGCGTATTGATAGTTTTGGTTGACTTCCTAAAAAGAGTAATTGCTGTATTTAGTGCAACTCTATACATCCATGTTGTGAATTTAGAATTTCCTTGAAAACTTTTATAAGATTTCCAAAGTTGTAATAGAATTTCTTGAAATAAATCTTGAGAATCATCATCATTATTTGCATATATCCTGCAAACTTTATGAATGATTCCCTGATTTTTTTCAATTAATTTCGAAAATTCTAATTCGACTTTTTTCACTATTTTGTTTATTAAATTATAAGTATTTACATTAAAAATTTGGTAATATAAATAGTATTTCTTTTAATTAATCGGGAATTAATTTTCCAGGATTCATAATATTATTAGGATCTAATGCTTTTTTAATGTTTTTTTGTATTTGAAGGTTTGCTTCCGAAAAAACAATGGTAAGAAAAGATTTTTGGAGCATTCCAATGCCATGTTCTCCGGATATTGTGCCTCCTAGTGTATGGATGTATTTGAATAATTCGTTAAGCATAGCGTGTATGACAGGGTTCTGATAGGAATTTTTATAAACCGGATGGTTGAATCGTATGTGTAAATTACCATCTCCTGCATGCCCGTAACATACCACTTTAGCATTATTTTTTTCTGCTAATTGATGAGCAAATTTTATGAGTTGCGGTAATTTAGCTCTTGGTACTACCGTATCTTCCTCAATGGTGTATCCATTTGCTTTTACAATTTCAGCAGCTTTTCTTCGTATTTCCCATAAACGATTTTTATCTGTATCATTATCGGCATAATAAATTTCTTCGGTAGGATATTTATCAACTACGGATATAGTTTTTTCTACCAGCGGTAAAAGCTCATCTTGCGATTCGCCGTCGTAACAAATTAGTAAATGGGCCTGAACATTTTCTTGTAATAAAATTGAGTTATCCTTTAGGTGTAAAAGCACTTGTTCGAGTGCATTTCTTTCCATAAGTTCAAGAGAGCAAGGAGAAAGTCCATAATTAAATATTTCGGTTACGGCTCTTGCAGAATCTTCCAGGTTATGAAACGGTATAAGAAGTGTTATATCTGTTTTAGGTTTTGTAAGAACTTTTAATACTGCTTTAGTTACTATGCCTAAGGTACCTTCACTACCTATAAACAATTGAGTAAGGTTATAACCGGTAGAATTTTTAAGTGTGTTGGCTCCTGTCCATATAATTTCCCCATTGGGAAGGACTACTTCCAAATTTAATACTGCGGCGGATGTAACACCATATTTTACTGCTCGTAATCCTCCAGCATTAGTTGCTATATTACCACCTATGTATGAACTTCCCCAGCTTGATGGATCCGGCCCATAAAATAATCCGTAGGGTTCTAATGCCTGTTGTAGATGATAATTGATGACACCGGCTTCAACGGTTACTTGAAAATTTTGAATATCTATATTAATAATCTTATTTAACCTTTCCATGGATAAGATTATTCCTCCATGTATAGCCAAAGCTCCACCCATAAGGCCCGTTCCGGCTGACCGCGTTATTATAGGTAAATTTTTTTCATTGCAGAATTTAACAATTTGTGAAATCTGATCTGTGTTTTTAGGCTTGACGACTAATAATGGTTTGAATCTTAAGTTTTCAGTATGATCGTAAGAATAATACTCAAGACTTTCTTCGTCATATATACAATGTTCTGTTCCTAATAATTTCTGAAAAAAATCAATATAATCGGGCATAAGAGTTATAAATTCACTGCAAAAGTACTAATTTGATTACATAATCTTATAAATTATCAGTAATAAAAGATGTGGTTATTTTTATATTTGTATTTATGTTTACCAAAAGATTCTTATTGCTTATAATTTTACTTGTGATATGCTGTATGGTTTTATTTTTGGTTAATTTATTGACCGGCTATGAAAATATAACTTTACATGATCTTTTTTTTGCCGAGGAAGAAACTAAAAATTTAATTATATCTTATCGTCTTAATAGAGCTTTAGCGGTTGTTTTAGCAGGTATATCTCTACCGGTAAGCGGATTTTTATTGCAAGAATTATTTAAGAATCCATTAGCAGAGCCTTCTGTATTAGGTATTACTTCGGCATCAGCTCTTGCAGTGGCATTGATGATTTTTTGCGGAGGAACTATTTTTTTTATTAATTATCAATGGCTGAGCGGTTGGTTAGTTATAGCGTGTGCTTTTGTGGGTGCATTATTTGCTTCAATATTGCTGTTATTTATGGCTAAGGGGATAAATAGTATTTCTACTTTTATTATTATTGGATTTCTTTTATCTTCCTTTTGCGGATCTTTAATTAGCATCTTACAATTTTATTCCCAATCGGAGTCTTTAAAACAATATGTATTTTGGTCTTTCGGTTCTTTTGAGGGGTTATCTAGGGTGCAAATTTTTGTTTATGCTATCTGTACTATTGTTGGACTTTTTGCAGCTTTTTTATCGGTAAGAAAGTTAATAGGTTACTTAATGGGTGAAGAATATGCAAAGGTTTTAGGGGTAAACTTGACACATCTTAAAATTACTGTTTTGATAGCTGTTTGTTTTCTTACCGGAAGTACAACTGCAATGTTGGGACCTATTGTATTTGTTGGTATTATAATACCTCATTTTTGTAGGCAAATAGGAAATCCTTCAGCATTATGGATACAGATTATCTTAAATATTTTGGTAGGGAGTAAATTTATGTTGTTGATTAACCTTATTATGATTTATACGCAATTGCCTGTAAATATTCTTTCATCTTTGATTGGTGTACCTACTATATTGTTTATAATTTTAAAAGACAGAATTAATAATTAAACCTTTGAAAACAAAAACTAAAACTGTATTAAGATTAGAAAATCTTTCAATCGGATATCGATCGCCGATTCTTAGTAATATTAATACATCCATAAAAAAAGGAGAAATATTATTGCTTACAGGTAAAAATGGTTGTGGTAAAACAACTTTATTAAAGACAATTTATGGAGAAATTCCCTTATTAAAAGGCAATATAATAATTGAGGAAAAAAATGTATCTGAAATTTCAAATAATGAAATTGCAAGATATATTGCGGTAGTACTTTCTAAAGCTCTCAATAATCCAAATTTGCGAGTCTTTGATTTAATCATTTTAGGTAGATATCCGTATAAAACTTGGTATCAACGACTTTCGAAAAAAGAGATGGAAACTATTGAGCATGTTATTCATATTTTAGGGTTGCATAACTATAAAGAGTATAACATTAATAAACTGTCCGATGGTAATTTGCAAAAAGTTATGATTGCTAGAGCATTAGTACAGGATAGTCCTTTGTTAATACTAGATGAACCAACTTCTCATTTAGATATGGAAAATAAGTTGGAATTGATGAAAATAATTAGAAATTATGCTAATGAAAAGGAAAAAGCAATTTTATTTACCTCTCATGATCTGGCACTGGGTCTAACAGTTTCGGATAAATTATGGTTTATTAAAGATAGTGTCTTATATGCAGGGTATACTGAAGATATTGCTAAAAATCATAATATATTTAATTATTTTGTTACAGGTGATATGTTTTTTAATTATCAAACAAACGAATATAACTTTTTGTATTCCGATAAAAAGAAGGAGGTACAATTAATAGGAAATTCACAGGCAATGTATTGGTTGAAAAAGGCTCTGGTAAAAAATCAATATACTATTTCTGATCAAGCGCCTATTCGTATATCAGAAAAAAAATCCATATATCATTTAATTGATAAAAATGAAACAATATACACTTTTACATTTATTGAAGAGCTTATAAATTTTCTACGTTTTCATTCATTCAATAAATAGAAGGAGCAAATAATAATTCAATTTGGTAAATCAGGGAATTATTATTGATGAAATATTATAAGGTTTTTACGCTTGTTTTTTATTTAACGAATTAATTTAACGCATTCACTAATTGTTTTATAGCTTTTTCCAATGTTGAACGAGGACATCCTACATTCATTCTCATAAATCCATTTCCTTCTTTTCCAAACATGGCACCATCATTTAATGCTAAATGGGCTTTATTTATAAATAATGAATTTAATTCTTTTTGAGAAAGTTTTAATTCTCTACAATCCAGCCAGATAAGAAATGAAGCTTCGGGAATTATAACTTTAATTTTTGAAGAATGTGTTTTAAGATATTCATCAACAAATTTTATATTTTCTTCAATATATGTCTTTAACTCATTCATCCATTCTTCGCCTTTTTCATAAGCTACTTGTAAAGTTAAATAGGAAAATATACTCCCTTGATTAAGTTCATTAGAGATTAAATATTGATGGTAACGTTCTCTTAAATTTTTATTTTTTATAATAGAGTAGGAGGTAACTAATCCTGCAATATTAAATGTTTTAGAAGGTGCATTTAATGTAATGCTATTTTGTTCTGCTTCATTAGAAACAGTTGCGAAAGGAGTATGTTTATTTCCATTAAGTACCAAGTCCGAATGTATTTCGTCTGAAACTACCAATATATTATTTTTAGAACAAATTTCAGCTAGTTTTTTCAATTCATCTTTATTCCAAACTCTACCTCCGGGATTGTGCGGATTAGATAATAACAATAGTTTGCATTTATCAGTTATAATTTTTTCCAATCCTTCAAAATCCATTTTGTATTGATTCCCATCTAAAATTAATGGATTATTAACCACTTCTCTTTCATGGAGCTGGGTGACGATTCTAAAGGGATGATAAACCGGAGGTTGTATTATAACTTGATCTCCTTTTTCAGTAAAAACGTCTATGATAAAAGCAATTCCTTTAACAATACCAGGTAAATAGCTAATCTCTTCTTTATCTATTTTCCATTGATGTTGTTTCCATTGCCAATTAATAATTGCCTGGAAATATTCTTTAGAAACAAAAGGATACCCGAATATACCGTTTTTTGATCTTTCAATCATAGTCTCAACTAATTCCGGAGGAGATTGAAAATCCATATCGGCAACCCAAAGTGGTATTAAATCATCTCTACCAAACCTTTCTTTTAAAACACCAAACTTTAAAGAATCAGTATTTTTTCTCTCTATGATTTGATCAAAATTATATTTAGTCATTTTCTATTATTTATACAAAAATATGAGTTTTATTTAAATTTTTATCAGAAAAATTATTTGATTTTATCTTGTGCAAAATTGTTGATCAATAATAATCTATTTTTTATCTTAATATAGTTTTAAATAATATTATTTTATGATAACGGTTAAACAAATGTAAAATGATTTAATTATATAAAAATGATAAATTTTAAACGTTATGAATTTGATTTATGTAAATTAAAATGAAAATTTAAATCATGAGTTTAGATTATTTTGTTAAGCTTTTTTCAGTTTCATTTAATATTTTTTTCTTTTGACTTATTTATTTCATATCAAATCCAGATGAAATAATACATAGAACGTTTATTGAAGATAAATTTATTTCAACAATGAATCGGTTGATTGAGAATAAAATAAAAAATATGGATAATCTCAACATTAAATTTATCGCCTAACTTACTAAAATTTTGGTATCCGATTTATCGGAAAAATTTGTTGATAGTTTTATGGACACTTATATTCATGTAATAAGATTATGGTTATTTTTCAACAATAGAAATAAATTGCGGAAATGATTGGATGACTATAGGTATGGAAATATTGAATAGAATATTTTTATTTCCAAAAGCTGAAAGGAACTTGAAACATTAGAAATCAATACAAAAATTAATGATTGTATGGAGTATTTTACTTTTTATTATTTAAAAAAGCAAATAATATTACGCCTGCTATGGCAAAAATACAAATTCCAATAACGACTATCATATATTAATCAATTACTTTCTTTTATTACATTTCAATATATTGAATTTATAGTAGAAATAAATTTAATTATTTCAATTCAAAATTCCATTGTTTTATTTTTTCAATAAAATGAAAAGCTGTTAGATCAAATTGTACCGGAACAATGCTTATATAATTATTATTCAACGCCCATTCATCTGTGTCATCCCCCTTATCCATATTACACCATTTCCCGGTCATCCAATAATACGTTTTTCCTTTAGGATCAATTCTACGTTCAAATTCTTCATTCCAATGAGCATTTGCCTGTCTACAAATTTTAATACCATGGATTTCTTTTTCTTCCGCTTTAGGAATATTCACATTTAAAACTATTCCCTCAGGTAAACCATTTTTTAAAATATTTTCACAAATAGATTTAATGTATTTTCTTGCAGCCTTAAAATTAGCTGTATCCGAAAAATCACAGAGAGAAAATCCTACTGAAGGTATTCCTTCAATTCCACCTTCAATAGCAGCAGACATAGTTCCTGAATAAATTACATTAATTGAGGAATTAGAGCCATGATTAATGCCAGAAACACATATATCTGGTTTTCTTGGTAATAGTTGATCGACGGCTAATTTTACACAATCAACGGGTGTTCCGCTACAAGCCCATTCTCTTTGAGTATCATTTTCAATAAATATTTTTTCGGCTCGAATAGTGGAATGAATGGTTACAGCATGTCCCATTCCACTTTGCGGTTTATCTGGAGCAACTACATAGACTTCCCCAAGTTCTTTCATTATATCAATGAGCTCACGAATGCCAGGGGCGTGAATCCCATCATCATTGGTTACTAATATTAAAGGCTTTTCCATTGAATTTTAATAATATTTCAAAATTTATAACAAAACTAAGATTTTTCCTTGTAAAAATATATTATCTTTGAATTTATTTTTTAAAATTATAAATAATATACATAACCCGATGCTTAATTTAAAAAAAACCTGGATATTTTTATCTCTATGTTCCATGAGTCTATTGGTGTTTTGCTTTAATGCTTCTTCTCAGGACGATAGGGAAAAGGAAATATTTAAAAGAGTTAAAGAAGTACTGCTTTACAGTTATTCACCTAAGGATTTAGATATATCTTATTCAAAGGATGTTTATAAAAAATATATAGAAGATTTAGATCCTTTCAAAAGGTATTTTTTAGAATCAGATATGGAGGAATTTTCTAAATATAAAGATAAAATGAGTGATATGTTTATTAGAAATGATGTATCATTTTATCATTTGAGTATTGATCGTTTGTATAAAAGGATTAATGAAACTGAAGAATATGTAAATGATATTTTTAGTAAGCCAATAACTTTTACTAATGACGATTATTTTTATACCGATGATAAAAAAAGAAAGTTTCCTAAGAATAAAGATCAGGCAAAACAATATTGGAAGTCATATATAAAATATCGAATTTTACAAGAAATATTTAACGGTCAAAAAGAGAAAGATAGTATAAATGACGTTAAGGAGTTATTAGAGAATTCTGATAAAGATAAAGACTCTAAAAAATTAAATAAGGCTAAAACTAAAGAAGAATTACAAAAGGAATCTGTTAAAAAAGTCCAAGAAAATTTATCAGAATATTTTAGGCAGGTAAAGTTGAGAAAAAAATCGGATTTATTCTCCATTTTTGTAAATGCTTATACGGAAGTATTTGACATTCATACAACTTATTTTTCACCAAAAGATAAAGAAAACTTTAATTCGTCCATGAGCGGTAAAATAATTGGTATCGGAGCTACCTTACAAGATGTTAAAGGATATCCAACAATTAGAGAATTGGTAATAGGCGGTCCAGCATGGAAATCTAAAGAAATTGAAGCAGGAGATAAAATTATCAAAGTACAACAAGGCAAGAAAGGAACCCCAATTAGTGTTGTAGGAATGTTGTTAGATGATGCCATTCGATTAATAAGAGGTGAAGAAAAAACTACTGTTGTATTAACTATTGAAAAAAAAGACGGAAGTACAAAAACGGTTTCATTAGTAAGGGAAGAAATTGAAATTCAGGAAACCTTTGTTAGAAGCGCTATTATTACTGACGATAAAGGGAATAAATTTGGTATATTGTACTTACCCGAATTTTATGTAAACCTGGAAAATAACAGTAAGGGGCGAGATTGTTCCGATGATGTCAAAAAGGAAATTCTTGAATTGAAAAAACAGGGTATTATTGGATTAATTATGGATGTTAGAAATAATGGCGGAGGTTCACTTTCCGAAGTTGTGGATATAGCCGGTTTATTTGTAGGTAAAGGCCCTGTGGTACAAGTTAAAGATGCAAGCGGAGAAATTAAAGTTTTGAAAAGTAAAGAAAAAGATATTGTATGGGATGGTCCTTTAATTTTAATGACTAACGAACTTTCAGCCTCTGCTTCTGAAATTCTTGCCGGCGCAATGCAGGATTATAAACGAGCAGTTGTAGTCGGTCCTTTACAAACGTATGGTAAAGGTACTGTACAAACTATTATTCCTTTAAATAGATTTGGTATGGAAGATGATAAATTCGGAGCTTTAAAAATAACGATTCAAAAATTCTATAGAATAAACGGTAGTTCTACACAATTGAAAGGGGTAACTTCAGATATTATCATCCCTGGTATTTTTTCTTATTCCGATATATTTGAAAAATCACAAGAGTTCGCCTTACCTTGGGATCAAATTCCTTCTACTAAATACACAATTTGGCAAGGTACTCCTAAAATTGATTATCAATATTTAAAGTCACAGAGTGAAGAGAGATTAAAAGGAAGTACTTATATTTCATCTATAGAGAAAGCCGGTAAATGGACTAAAGAATTAGATAAAATAGATAAAATTCCTCTTAAATATGAAAAATTTATGCAGGAAATGACTAAAAGAAGAGATCAAGGAAAAATATTTGAAAAGGAAACAAATTTCGATGCCAAAATAAAAGTTGAAGCTCCTGATTATGAACTCGTCAAATTTAAAACAGATACTGTCCTAAAGGCTAAACGGGAAGATTGGTATAAGGGAATGAAAAAAGATTTTAACCTTAGAGAATCTGTTAACGTTTTAAATGATATGATTAGCAGAAAATAATAGAATAATGTCAAAACAATCCATAAATTTTATGGATTGTTTTTTTTTAATTCATTTGATAATAAAGTAAATTTTCAATTATATAAAATATCAAATTTTTAAGTCATGGATAAATCCAATTATCGTTACATTAATAGAGAAATAAGTTGGCTTAAATTTAATTCTCGAGTGCTTCAAGAGGCAATGGACAAGAAAAATCCTTTATTGGAAAGATTACGTTTCTTAGGAATATATTCGAATAATTTGGATGAATTTTATAAAGTGAGATATGCTTATATAGCGAGAATGGTTCAATTCAATAGGAAATATAATAATATAGTTGAAAATCAGGAAGATGTTAACCTGTTGGAAGAAATTAATATGACGGTTGCTCATCAACAAGAAAAATATGATAAATTATATGAGCAAATAATTAGAGAGCTGGCAAAAGAAAAAACTTTATTAGTAGATGATAAGACTTTGCCTGAGTCGTTGAAATCTTATGTTCAAGATTTTTTTGAAAATAAACTAAGTCATAATTTAACTATCTTATATTGGAAAGAAGGTGATAAAACCATTAATCTTAGAGACAATGTTTTTTACTTAATAGTTACCATGACTAAAAAGAATGGTAATCAACAATATGCCCTCATTGAAGTTCCTTCAGATAGATTTTCTCGATTTTTAGTTTTACCGGATATTAATGATAAACATTATGTTATATTCTTGGAAGATATAATTCGCTATCACTTAAAAGATATTTTCCAGTTTTTTAAGTTTGAAACTATTGAAGGAAAATCTATAAAATTAACAAAAGATGCTGACCTATCCATTGATAATGATGTGCAAGTTAGTTATGTAGATAGTATAGCTGTAGCTTTAAAAGAGAGACTAAAAGGGTTACCTGTTCGCTTAGTATATGATAAAACTATTGATTCCAAAACTCTTCGTTTCCTAAAGAAAATGTTCGATCTTGATGAATTTGATAGTTTGGCGCCTGGAGGTAAATATCATAATAAAAAAGATTTTATGAAATTTCCAACTTTAGGTAGAAAAGATCTTGAATATAAAAAAATTGAACCGGTAATTCCTAAGATTTTAAAAGGAGAAAAAAATTATTTTAAAGCATTTGCCAAAGAAGACACTTTATTATATGCACCATATTATGATTATTCTGTTTTTTTAAAATTTTTAAGAGGGGCAGCTATAGATCCTAAAGTAAAAAAAATAAAGATAACCATTTACAGAGTAGCTAGTGATTCTCAAGTTCTAAGCGCAATTCTTAATGCTGCAAGGAATGGAAAAGAAGTAACTGCAGTCTTAGAACTTAGAGCGAGATTTGATGAAGCACATAATATAAAATGGTCAAAACAACTTCAGGATGAGGGAGTAAAAGTTATTTTTGGAGTTCCAGGCTTAAAGGTTCATTCTAAAATAGGAATTGTTGAAAGAGAGCCTCAAAGGGGCGCTGCAACTAAATATGCATTTATATCAACAGGAAATTTTCATGAAGGAACAGCAAGATTGTATACAGATTTTACACTTTTTACAGCTAATGAAGTTATTGTAAAGCAAGTAGATCAAGTATTTGATTTTTTTAATGCGAATTATTTAGTTAAGCATTATAAGGATATTGCTGTAAGTCCATGGGGAATTCGTCGTAAATTAATTTTAGGTATCGAACGGGAAATAAAAAATAAAAAAAGTGGTTTGCCTGCACAAATTAATATCAAGGTAAATAGCATATGCGATAAGGAAATAATAGATCATTTATATGAAGCAAGTAAAGAGGGAGTGGAAGTTCGAATGGTAGTTAGAGGAATTTGCTCAATAATCCCTCAAGTTCCAGGACTAAGTGATAATATAAGAATAATTAGTGTTGTAGATAAATTTTTAGAGCATCCAAGGGTATATTGGTTTAAAAATGGAGGTGATGATTTGATATATATTTCTTCAGCAGATATTATGGCAAGAAATTTAGATCATAGAGTTGAAGTTGCTTGTCCGGTAAGCAGTTTAAAAAATAAACAAGAAATCATGAAGATTTTCGAACTTGGTTTTAATGATAATGTTAAAGGACGTTTGATTAAAGAAGGTTTTGAAGAACCTTATCAAAAAAATAGAAAAAGAAGAAACCGTTCTCAAGAAACCATTTATCAATATATTAAAGAGTTAAATAAATAATGAATATATCAACATATGCCGCCATAGATATAGGTTCCAATGCAGTTAGACTACTCATAAATACCATTTATGATAACAAAGGAACCATAACATTTAATAAAACAAGTTTAGTACGTGTACCTATTAGATTAGGTCAAGATGTTTTTACTGATAAAAAAATATCTAAGAAAACAATGAATAGATTAAATGAGGCTATGACGGCTTATAAACTTTTAATGAATGTATATAATGTTGATAAATATAGAGCTTTTGCAACTTCAGCTATGAGAGAAGCTTCTAATTCGAAGGAAGTTATAGATTTTATAAAAGACAAAAGTGGAATTAAAATAGATATTATATCTGGAGAAGAGGAAGCTAGAATTATATTTAGCTCGGAACTTAAAAATTTTCTCAATTCGGATAATTATTATTTATTTGTAGATGTAGGGGGAGGGAGTACGGAAATATCATTGTTAAATAAAGGTAAAGTGCTAGATAGTCAGTCTTTTCCAATTGGTACGGTGAGGTTGTTGGATAAAAAGGTTGATGAAAATTATCTTATAAATGTTATTAAACCTTGGGTAATGAAAATAACTGATGGAAAATCTGTAGATCTAATAGGTTCGGGAGGAAATATTAATTTTATATTTAAAAACTCCGGAAAAAAAGAAGGTAAATTTCTTTCTGCCTCCTATATACATCAAAAATATGAATTATATAAGAAATTAACTTATGAAGAAAGAATTGAAAAATTTAATATGAAACCAGATAGAGCTGATGTAATTGTACCTGCCCTGTTAATATATAGTTCAATAATGAAATTCGCTCATTCAACTCGTATCCATGTACCTAAAATTGGAGCTGCCGATGGAATGATAAATTTAATGTATAAAACAAAAAAATAAATAATAAAATTTAATATATTTATTTTATATTTATAGTTTTATAAATATAAAATAACATATGTTTTTTAAATTTTATTAATCTTTTTATTATATGAATTAATATTAATATATATGCTTTTTTTGTATAAATTATATAAAATTTAGCTTAAAAATTAAAATATATTTTGAAATTATTAATAAAATAAACTATTTTTGGCTTCCTAAAATAAGATATATGCTTTTTAAGAGATTTATATTATATTTATTAATGAATAATTATTGATAAAATACAGGTTGTTTGCAAATATGAAAATATATTGAGTAAAAAAATGTCCTTAATCATTCTAAATATATCTATTTATTTTTCAAATATATTGAAAGTTATAAACTAATAAAAGATGAAAAAAACTAGTTCTTATTTGGTTTCTTTACTAATTTTGTTTTTAATTTTTAGCTTATTATCTTGTGCTTCAAAAAAAAATCTTTATTATTTCCAAGGAGATGAGACGATTTTAAATGAGGTTTATAAATATACTCCAACATTGAAACCGGATGATATGCTAATTATAACAGTTTCAGCATTAGATTTAGAATCAACATTACCATTTAATCAACAAAGTCCATATAATACAAATGCTTCCGGTTCAGAAAGCATAACATCAACGAATCCGCGATTAAAAACATATTTAATCGATGAAAATGGGGAAATTGATTTTCCAGTTCTTGGAAAAATAAAATTAGGGGGATTAACTCGATCTCAAGCTATGGATTTTATGAGGAACAAATTGAAAGTCTATATAAAAGATCCTTCAGTAAATATACATATTTCAAATTTTAGAATTACAGTTTTAGGTGAAGTATCAAAACCGGGGACATATACACTTTCCAATGAGAAAATTACTTTATTGGAAGCACTAGGATTAGCTGGCGATCTAACCATATACGGTAAAAGAAAAGATATTATTGTAATTCGTGATAAAGATGGAAAAAAGATATTTACACATGTTGATTTGACATCTAATGAACTTTTTAAATCTCCGGTTTATTATTTATCTCAAAATGACGTGATTTATGTTCATCCTAATGGAGCAAAAACTAACTCTTCAGCGTATAGCGCAACTACCTCTGTTTTTATATCTTTAGCGGGGATAATCATTTCGGTTATATCTGTTCTTACACGTTAATAAGTTTATATTATGGAAAAAAATGCTAAAAGCTCATATTCGGAAAATGAAGAAGAATTAGACGTAAAAGAAATAGCTTTATATTTCTTAAGATATTGGAGATGGATAATCCTTTCAATGATTTTAGCAACCGGATTAGGATATTTATATCTACAATTTACTCCAAAAAAATATCTGTCAGAGTCTAAAATACTTATAAATACCGGCAATCATGAAAATTTGATCATATCAGGATTAACTAACAATATGTCTGATTTTTCCGATTTATCAACTAGTAAATTAGATGATTGGATAGAGATGTTAAAATCGCGTAGATTGGTTTCTAAAGTTATTGATAAGTTAGATCTTAATGTACAATACAATGAAAAAAAAGGTTTTATATCTAAAAATATATATAAAGAGGATGCAAGTGTTTATATAAAATTTGTTGATGAAAAATCCAAGTTTTTAATAAACAAATCGATATATCTTGAGGTTACTGTTAATAAAAATAATCAATTTATTTGTAAAGATATTACAACTACAAAAACGATCAAAGGCAATTTTGGTGAACCGGTTAAATTTGCATTTGGAGAAATAATTTTCCTACGCAATCCATTATCAGAACCTGGAGATAAAATTTTTATAACAATCAAACCACTTATCGAAGCTACTTTAGGCTATATTAATTCTTTTGAAGTAGAAATTGCTTCCAAGAATGGAAATATAATAAATTTAGGTTTGAAAAGTATTTTACCTGAAAATGCTAATAAAGTAATTGATCTTTTAGTTACACAATTGCAAGAGGATATTATTGACGATAAAGTTAAAATAGGTCAAAATACAATATCATTTATAAATGACAGATTATCATTAATCTCAAAAGATTTGAGCTCTACAGATGATAATATGGAAAAATATAAATCAGGTAAAAAAATAGTTGATGTAGAGACAGAAGGCCGAAAAGAAGTTAATGAATCTTCGAGATTAGAGGAACAATTAAAGCAATACTCCATACAATTAAATTTAATTGAGTACATGGAAAACTTTATCTCTTCCAATAATAATTCTTTACTACCTTCAAACATTGGACTTACAGATGCTTCATTGATTTCAACCACACATGAATTTAATAAATTAGTACTTGAAAGAGATAAATTGCTAAAAAGTTCTACCGATGAAAACCCTATGGTAAAAAATTTAGATATACAGATTCGTGATTATAATAATAATTTGAAACAAAGTTTAAGAAATTATAAAAATTCTACAAGCATTGCAATTGGAAATTTGCAAAAGCAAATAGGGCAAGTTACAAATAAGATTTCAGAATTACCAGCTAAAGAAAGAGGCTTTAAAGATATTTTTAGAAAACAACAAACTATAGAAGCATTATATTTATTGTTACTAAAGAAAAGAGAAGAAACAGAAATTGCAACGGCCTCAACTCCAAATGTAGTAAAAATTGTAGATAAAGCTTTTTATTCTAAAACACCAGTTTATCCGAAGTCCGTAATTATTATTTTTATATCGGCTATGATAGGATTGATTATTCCTATGGGAATTATATACTTATTTTTCTTTTTTGATGATAAAATTAAATCAAAAAAAGATATAGAAAAATTTGTTGATAATTTACCTTTTATAGGATATTTACCTAAAGCAGATACTAATACGGGTATAGTTGATATTCAAAGTATTAATTCCTCTTCTGCCGAGGCATTTAGAATATTGCGTACTAACGTTAATTTTTTACTTGCTAATAATGAATCCCTTACAAAATGTGTTTACATTACATCCACAATAAGTGGAGAAGGAAAAACATTTGTATCAATAAATTTAGCATTTACATTAGCTTTAGCTAATAAAAAAATATTGTTAATTGAGGCCGATATTCGTAAGCCTAAAGTTAGAGATAATCTAGGTATTTTAGGTAAATATGAAGGTATTTCTGAGTATTTATCAATGAATGGTGAAGATGAAGACTTTGATTTTTTATCATCTAAGATAATACAGGCTACTTACCCATTTATTAAACAATTTTCTACACCTTTAAATGTTGATATACTTCCTTCGGGAAAAATTCCTCCTAATCCTGCTGAATTATTAATGAACGGGAGATTTGCTCATATAATTGAATACGGACGTAAAAATAATTATGACTATGTTATTGTAGATACACCTCCGGTAGGGGTAGTAACAGACACTCTATTAATAAATAATTATTCTGATTTAGTTGTATTTTTAATACGTGCGAATTATTTGAAAAAGAAATTGTTAGAAACCTTAGCTCAACTTATAAAAGATGGTAAATTTAAAGATCATAAAACAGCTATATTAATTAACAATGTAGATTCAAAAGGTGGAGATGAATATGGACATAAATATGGTTATTCTGTAGAAAAAAATATATGGTTTAGAAAAATTGTTAAAAAATATATATAATATAGCTTAAAATATTATAATTTTTTTTTATAATTATAAGAGCTATTAGAAACTGACTACTAATTTATAATTAATGCATAATAATAAACGTATAATAAAAAATACGCTTTTTCTTTATATCCGAATGTTATTCACTATTATAGTGAACTTATATACATCTCGTTTAATATTAGATATTTTAGGAGTAGAAGATTATGGAATATATAATATTGTAGCCGGTGTTATAATTATGTTTAGCTTTCTAAATACTTCAATGAGTGGTGCTACATCAAGATTTTTAACTTATGAACTTGGAAAAGGCGATAAAAATATCTTACTAAAAACATTCTCAGCTTCTGTAACCGTACATATTATAATTGCATGCCTTATTTTTATTTTAGGAGAAACTATTGGCTTATGGTGGATGAACAATAAATTAGTAATTAGTTCAAATAAATTAAGTGCAGCGCAATGGGTATATCAATTTTCAATTTTCAGCGCAATGATTGGTATTGTGCAAGTACCCTATAATGCAATGATTATTGCATATGAAAAAATGAATATTTATGCAAGTATAGAAATATTAAATAGTCTATTGAAATTATGTATTATTTTATTATTAAGCGTTATCAATTACGATAAACTAATTTCATATGCGTTTTTAATATTATGTGTTTCTATTGTAATAACTATTATTTATATAATTTCATGTTTAAAATTAATAAACTTTTATAAATTTAAACCTGAATGGGATAAAGATATTATATATCCCATATTAAATTTTTCAATTTGGGATTTATATGGAAATATGAGTGTGATAGCTAGAACACAAGGAGTAAATATGCTTCTGAACTTGTTTTTTGGTGTATTAATCAATGCAGCTTATGGAATAGCAAACCAAGTTCAGGGTGCAGTTAGTAGTTTTTCTAACAGTTTTTTATCAGCGGTACGCCCTCAGATTGTAAAATATTATGCGGCAGGAGATATAAATGAAATGAAAAATTTAATGAACAATTCATCAAAATTTGCTTTTATTCTAATATCTATTTTAGTATTACCTATCATCTTAGAAGGTAATTTCATATTACATTTATGGTTAAGAGAAGTTCCCAATTATGCATTAATCTTTTGTCAATTAAATCTTATTACAAGTTTGATTTATGCATTAGGTGCTCCCATGATTTTTGCCATACATGCTACTGGAAAAATTAAAAGTTTAAGTTTTATTTCAGGAACTATTTATTTATTAGTTATTCCAATTTCTTACATTTTTTTTAAAATGGGATATTCTCCAACTATACCTTATATTTTTAATTTAATATTAATAATATTTTGGTATTTTACAATTACAATAATTTTAAATTATACAATACCTAATATTTCATATAGCTTTACATCCTTAAAAAATATAGTTTTATGCTCAATTATGATTTTATTAGTTTCTTTAATTTTAATTTATGCTCATATAAATTTTTCTGAAGGTTGGATAAGATTAATTTTAATATGTTTTTTTACATTATTGTTAATACCATTATTTAGTTATTATATATTATTTAATAAAGCTTCAAGGAGAAAAATAATAATATTAGTTATTGATAAATTTAAAATATAAAATAATATAAATTAAAAATTATTGTATTTAGCTAATACTTAATGTGTTTATTAATATAAAATTATGATTGAATATATGAAATTTAATGTTTATAATAACAAAATTTGATCAGTTTTTAATTATCATTATCATTAATTTATGAATAAGTATTTTTAATGTTTTTCACTTAATTAAATATAAGCTTATAAGTTGATTTGATATTTAAAAAATTTAATTTTTAGTTAAGTAAATAGAATATCTAAAAAAACATTTGATAATACATAGAAAATTTGTAAGGCACAAGTAAAAATATATTAAAAAAATTACCGCTAATTCGAATGAATAAATCAAATCAACCAAGTTTTATAACTTAATACAAAAATGTTTCATTAAGGTATAGGATAAACCAAAAAAATAAAAATTAACATTTTAGATTAATATTTTGTAATAATACACTTAAAATATTATAAATATTTTCATTACTGAAAGATTATTTTGGCTAGATAAATTATTCAGATAATAATATAATAAGGTAAATAATTGATTATTTTGTATTTAACTACGCCTTTTAAAATTTAAATAAATATTGTTTTATGAAGCAAGCTATATTAATTATTGGTTATAAATCTATAGATAATATAATGAGAATTATAGATTATTTTGATGATAATTTTCAATTTTACATTCATATTGATAAAAAAAGTAACGCAGATTTAACTCCACTTTACACGATTAAAAATAAAGCTATTAATATCTATAAAGAATATAAAGTATATTGGGGTGGTGTGTCTATAATTAAAGTTTCATTATTTTTAGTTAAAAAAGCCCTTGAGGATAAAAATAATATTTATTTTCATTTAATTAGTGATCAAGATTTTCCAACTAAGCCTGTTACCCATTTTTTTAAATTAGCTGAGGAAGGCAAGAATTATTTAGTCTATGAGAAGTTACCAAGAAAAATATGGGATGGTAATGGTGGCTTGGATCGTATTTATTATTATCATTTTTATGATAATTTTAATGCAAGAAAATATGGAATTGGTCGGTTATTAAAATTTTTAGTTTATCTTCAAAAATTATGCGGTATAAAAAGATCTTACTCATCTAATTTACCTAAATTATATGGAGGAAGTAATTGGTGGAGTCTTACCAGAGAAGTATTACAATATGTAATCAACGTAAGTGAAAATGATTCTTTTTTAAAAAGAATGAATTATACATTAGCATCTGATGAAATTTTTTTTCAAACAATATTGGTAAATTCTAAATATTTAAAATCTATTAGTAATAAAAATTTAAGATATGTTGACTGGGAATTAAGAAATGGAAGTTCACCGGCATTTTTAGACATATCTGATTATGATAAAATAATATTATCGGAAAAAATATTTGCTAGAAAATTTAATAATATTTCTGAGGCTTTACTTGAAAAATTAATCAAGGTAAATAAGAATAATAATGATTTTGAAATATGATATTTAAAACATTTTATTTTGTAAATAATATTATAAAAATATATTAATGGAAATATAACATGTAAAAAATAAAATAATATTATGATAAATTATACAATAATAATTCCTCATAAAAATGCTTTTAAATATCTTCAAAGATGTTTAGATTCAATACCTGAAAGAGAAGATATTCAGATTATAGTTGTTGATGATAATAGTGATAATATTATAGTAGATGATTTTCCTGGCATAAATAAAAAAAACATTGAAATATATTTTACCAGGGAAAATAAAGGCGCTGGATATGCAAGAAATGTAGGATTATCTTATGCTAAAGGCAAGTGGTTACTATTTGCAGATGCAGATGACTTTTTCAATTTAGGATTTTTAAATGTATTAGATAATTATATTGATTCAGATAATGATATTATTTATTTTTCAGCAAATAGTATAAATATTGATACCGGAAAAAAATCACATAGAAATAAAAAATTAGTTGACACTCTTTCTGAATATTTAAATGAAACAAAAAAAAATAAAGACATTTTAATTTATAGAAATTGGGAGCCATGGAGTAAAATGTTCAATTTAAATTTTATTCAGAGAAATAATATAAAATTTGAAGAAGTTAGAGTAGGTAATGATGCATTATTTGTTATAAATGCAGGAATGCTAGCGAAGAAAATAAATGTTGATATAAGTGAAATTTATTGTGTAACTTATAATAAAAGAAGTTTAACATTTATTGTAGATGAAGATTTATTTGATGCAAGGTTTTTATCAAAAATAAAAATTAATAATTTCCTTTCAAAACTTAACAAAGAACAGTATAAACTGTCACTAGGATCGGATATAGTTGCCTCTTCACGTTATGGTTTAAAAAAAACAATTAATTTTATTAAAATAGCTAGAAAAAATAATAATAAAATTTTTTATGCTTCAGTAAAAGCCATTATCGATAAATTATTTTAATTTTAAAAATAAAATAAAATTGTTTAAGAAAATTACTATTTTTGAACTGTTAGTACTTAATAGTGATTAAAACAGTTAAAAGAGACAAATAAAAATTTATGTTATTATCTAATTCTTATAATAATTTTACATACTATAAAAAATAATTTAAATTGTGTATTAATTGAAATATTAATGAATATCATTTTATGGTTATCTATTTAATAGAATCAATCTTATAACCAATTTTAAATGCAATTTTTAGCTAATATTTGAAAATATTTATAAATTAAAATCATAATAAACAATGGGGTATAAGAAATCTATAAAAATATTTTTAATTTTTACATTTTTAGTTAATATATTTTGCGCTAAAATCGATATATGAGGTAATAAGTAATAAAATCATTTTTTATTATAACTAAAAATAATATAATTTTTAAACTTAAATTATAATTAAGGAACTATAATTACTCAATTTTGTAATATATAGTATTTTGATTTATACTTTATTCTTGCTAATGCAACATTTTGATTTTTTATATATTAATAAATTGACTACATGAAAATTTTAAAAGAGTTATGTCTGTTATTTTTAGATAATTTTATTAATATTTTAAACTTTATTATATAATCAATTAATATTTTATTTTTTTCTAAACTTAGAATTAATTTAAATATATATAAGTATAAATTAAAAAAATAATCAAAATTTATTTATTTAATAATTTTCTGTTTATAAATTTTTAATAATTATGCTAAATTTAAAAAGAATATATATTAAATTAATTTTAATTTTTTTAATAATATTTCCCAAAGGAGGATTTAAAATTGGAGATATTCCTATAACCTGGGGATATTTACTATTACTATTTTCAATACCACTATGTCTATTGAAAGGATTAAAATATATAAATAGAAATAGATTTAGAGTATTCATTTTAACCTTACCATTTATTATTTATTCTTCTATATTATTAATATTAAGATTTAATAGTGATAATCTTGGTTTTACTTTATCTTTTTGCTTAAGTATCTTATTTTTACCTTTCATTTTTTTAATATTATATAGTAAAATATTAGATAGTAAAATTTTTAATGATATTTTTCCTTTTATTTTATTATGGGGAATTAGGATTGTAATTGTATTTGGTCTATTTTTATTTTTATATAAGAAATATTTTAATCAGACTTTTGAAATTCCTTATTTAACCGTAAATATTGATGATGATATGGAGCAAAAGAATAATAATAGGCAAGGTATAACAAAGCTCTATTCAACATACAATAATGGTAATATTTATGGGATATGTATGCACATAATAACTCCTCTATACTTAATGCATGAAAAAAAAAATATTTTTAAGGTTTTATTCTTATTAACATTATTTTTAACCTTATCTAGGACAATTTGGATTGGAGTTTTTATAGAATATATATTCTTTTTTATAAACAGCTTTTTAAAGCGCAAAAATATATTTTTAACAATTATCTCTGGATTAGCCTTAATTTCAGGTTTTCCTTATTTATTAAGCTTTATGAATAAAGATGTTAATTTTATAATGGATAAAGATTTAGGGGGGAGATTATATTTGTTTGATATATTAAATAATATATCACTATTTGGAAGTGGAGCGTTTAGAGGCATTTCTGAAATAGTTTATTTATCCATAATTCAAACATTTGGGCTTGTTGGTTTTATATTGTTTTTATTATATTTATTTGCTCCGATAATAATTTTTAACTTCACGAAAACTCGCAATAAATTATACTTAGGTTTATTAACTTATATTTTTCTTTGTATGTCCGATGGAGCTATATTATTGATACCAGTAATGTGTTTCTATTGGTTCGTTTCTTCATATATGTTTAAGAAAAAATTATAATGTTTAAATAAAATATAGCTTTTTTAATTAATGAACTTTTATTAAAATAATATTTTATTTTTTTAATATATATTTTAAAGTATAATATGACTAAAACATAAAGTAATAAATAAATTAATTTAAAAATTAAAAAATTTTTACATTTAAAATTTCATAAATTATCGAAATAAATACTTAGTGATTTTATTCAATAAAAATTACTTCTATCTTTAACTTTATAAAATTTTAATATAAATTTATAAATTTTTTCATATATTGCAGCTTCTAACAACTAGTCACTCATTGTCTTAATATGAATAAAGCATTAGTTCACGATTGGTATTGTACTATTGGAGGGGGAGAAATGGTAGTAAAAACTCTTAATGAGATTTGGGATGATTTTGATCATTTTTCTTTAATAGATACTTTTAATGATATAAAAAGAAAAGAAATACTGAACGGTAAAAATGTAACCACAAGTTTTATACAAAAATTACCCACTGCTAAAAGAAATCATAGAAAATTTTTACAATTTTATCCACAAGCTATTGAGCAACTAGATGTGAGCAAATATGATTTAATTATTAGTTCTTCATCATCAGTAGCAAAAGGAGTTCTTACTACAACCAATCAATTACATATATGTTATTGCCATTCCCCTGCAAGATATGCTTGGGATTTATATCAACAATATTTATTAGAAACAGGTTTAAATCGTGGCTTGTTTGGTTTGTACGCCAAGTATATACTTCACAGATTTAGACTATGGGATGTGATTTCTTCTAATAGAGTAGACTATTTTATAGCCAATTCAAATAATATAGCTAAAAGAATAAAAAAAATTTATAATAGAGAAGCTAAAGTAATATATCCGCCTATTGATACGGAATTTTTTAGCTATTATGATAAAAAAGATGAATTTTATTTAGCGGCTTCAAGGATGGTTCCTTATAAAAAAATGGACTTAATCATAGAAACATTCAATAATATGCCTGATAAGAAATTAATAGTAATAGGAGATGGCCCTGATTTTAATAAAAATGAAAAATTAGCAAAAGATAATATTGAATTGAAAGGTTTTGTTTCTCGTGAAGAATTAAAATTTTATTTACAAAGAGCTAAATGTTTTGTATTTGCTGCAGATGAAGATTTTGGTATGTTGCCAGTTGAAGCACAATCTTGTGGAACTCCAGTAATAGCTTTGGCCAAAGGAGGAACACTTGAGACAATTATACCTGAAGTTACAGGCATATTCTTTAAAGATCATAATAGTAAAAGCTTAAAAGATGCTGTTGAAAGATTCTCCGAAATTAAATTTGATTCTCAAAAAATAAGAGATCACGCATTAAAATTTTCTAAACAAAAATTTAAAAATGAAATGAAAAAATTCGTAACAGAAAAATATGACAAATTTTTAACTATAAAATCAATAAGAGAATTAATATAATAACATGAATCTATTTTAAAATGAATCCATATAAAGTGTTTATACCAGTGATTCAATTTATAATTGATATTTTAATTATAATTTATTTATTCTTTAAATTTTTAAAATTACAATATGAAATCCATGACGATGAAGATAATATAATATTATTATTGGAAAATCATTACAAAGCACTATTTCTTTTTATAGCAAGCTGGTATTTTATTTCAGAAAAAACAGGCTTATATAAGATAACTAATAGTGATTTTTTAGAATTAATTAAAAAGATTATTGCACAAATATTTATTTTTGCTATTATAGTTTTTGCTATTTCGGGATTAAAAAGCAGTTATTTATTTGATAATAATATAGCGATATATTTTAATATTTCAATTTTGATATTAATAGCAATTACTCATATGGTTGCAGATCATTACCAAAAACAAAAATTATCAAGAGCAATATTTATTGATTCCAATAGCAATACCGATATTGTGATTAAGCATTTATCTACGGAAAGAAAGATTGAAAATTTTGGAAAATTCATTAAACATCCTATTCAAAAAAATCAATATAAATTTGAATATGAAAAAATAAATAATTTTATCGAAGATAATAATATACAAAATATATTTTTGTCATTAAATGGAGAATTAAGTAAAGAAGTTGAAAATATATTATTTAAATTTTCTGATAGTAAATATTTAATTTATATAATACCTGATTTTTCCTATGAATTTTATAAAAATTCTTATTTATGCTATTATGGAACATCTCCAATCTATTATTACAAAAAAAAATCGAATTTTCTTAATAGGATTTCTAAAAGGTTATTTGATATAACATTATCATTGTTTATTATAATATTTGTGCTAAGTTGGCTGGTACCCATATTATCGCTCATAATTAAGCTTACCTCTAAAGGACCGGTTATATATAAACAAGAGAGAATAGGATTAAATAGTAAGCCATTTAAAATAATGAAATTTAGATCCATGTATATAGATGCAGAATATGAGGGACCTAAATTATCATCTGAATCCGATCCTAGAATAACATCTATAGGTAAAATAATGCGAAAATATAGAATAGATGAATTTCCACAATTTATAAATGTACTCAAAGGTGATATGTCTATTGTTGGTCCACGCCCGGAAAGAAAATACTTTATAGATAAAATTTCGCAAATAAATCCAAATTATAAAAAATTACATAAAGTAAAACCAGGTATAACATCAATAGGTCAAGTATATTTCGGTTATGCAGAAACAGTAGAAGAAATGGCTCAACGTTTAAAATATGATTTATTATATCTTCAAAATTATAATTTCTTATTTGATATTAAAATCATATATCTAACAATGGTTGTTATAATTCAAGGAAAAGGAAAATAAATTTAAAATATGATATTTTTTATAATAATGAAATAAAATAATAATTATTAAAAAAAAAATAATTAATATTGTGATTTTTATATTCATATATATTTGAATAAGCACTTACTTATATAATAAAATATAGATATTTAAATTTTTTTCATATTTTAAATATATAATTGATTAGTTTTAGATGAATGTAATTATATAATTGGTATAAAATTTAACTATCGCCTTAAATAAAGTTATACTTACTAATGTAAATCTAAAAGATCTTCTAATATATAAATAAAAATTATGGCTTTATGTGTCTAAATAAAATAATAGTCTGAATAATTTTTAATACCAGATTTGTATGTAAAAAATAAGTATAAACTTGTTAAATGAATATATTATTATAATATAATGAAAAAGATTCTTTTTATAAATACTTTATATTCCCCATATATAGGAGGAGGAGCAGAAATCATGTTTCAACAACAAGTTGAAGAATTGCAAGCTAGAGGATATGAAGTATGCATATTAACTACAGGAAAAAATAAGAATTTAATAATTGAATCTTTAAATGGGATAAAGATATATAGAGCTGGAATTAAAAATTTTTATTGGCATTATGGAGATGATAAATCAAATAATAAAATAATGAAACTATTATGGCATTTAAGAGATATATATAATGTACAAATGAAAAAATATATTCAAACAGTTATAAATGTAGAAAATCCAGATCTTACAATTTGTCATAATTTGGCCGGTTTTTCTATCTCTGCTTGGGATGTGATAAAAAAAAATGATTTAAAAATAGTTCAGGTTTTACATGATATGTATTTCTTATGCGCGAACAGTACAATGTTTCAAAACGATCATAAATGTGAAAAACAATGTCTTAAATGTAAATTATTAAGATATATACATAAAAAGAAATCTCAACAAGTTGATATATTAGTTGGAGTTAGTCATTTTGTAATAAATAAAATGAATTATTATAATTATTTTAATTCAGTAAATAAAAAAGTTATATATAATGCCCAAGATATTAAATATTACAATAATGAAAAAATATGGGATGGAAAAGAAGTTTTTAAAATAGGTTTTATTGGATCATTAACAAAATCTAAAGGTATTGAATGGTTGATTAGTCAATTTAATAAATTAAATATTAACGCAACCCTATTAATAGCAGGTAAAGGAGAAATAGATTATGAAAAATTTTTAATTAAGCTTTCAAATAATAATAAAATTAAATTTTTAGGGTATGTTAATTCATCTGATTTTTATAAAAAAGTCGATTTGATATGTATACCATCTATATGTGAAGATAATTTTCCAGGGGTAGCATATGAAGCTTCTGCTAATAATATACCAGTTATAGCCTCTAACACAGGAGGAATGGCAGAGATTATTAGTGATCAAGTGAATGGTATTTTAATAGATCCAAATGATGAAAATACATTAGGAAATTCAATTTTAAAAATATATAATAATGTTGATTTTTATAAAAAATTAGCTTCTCAATCAAGAAAACAAGTTGAAAATTTGTTAAACATCGATAGAATGTTAAACGAATATGAAATAATTATTAATAATTTATGAAATTATATCAATATTTTTTATCTCTTGCTTTAGTTGTTTCAATTCAATTTACTGATTATAAAATATACGATATAAAATTTGGAGATATTATATCTATTATTTTTATGGCGTGTTTTTTATTTATGTCAAAAAAAATTATAACACCAAAATTCTATAAACAATTATTAATAATATTTTTAATTTTTCTTTTAAATTCTATAATTGCTTCATTATATGTAAAATTTAGCATACCAGAAAATATTAGCTTTCTAAAAAAACCTGTAATCTTGAGTTTTTGTCGTTATATTCAATGTACAGGGTGTATATTTTTTTCATTATTTACTTTCAATCTGTTCAATAAAGAATCAAAAGATTTAGATAAAAATATTTTTATTTTTATCGATAGAACAATGATTTTACTTTCAATCATATTTCTACTAGCTTTTTTGTTAAGTCATATGGGAATAGATACTCCATTTGTATGTGAAAAGAAAAGGCTTAGAGGTGGTTATGTTGAAGGAGGTCCGTTTGGATTATTTATAAGTTTCTATTTAATCATGAGATATTTAATTCTCAAAAAAAACGATATTTATACTATTTTATTTTTTTTACAAATAATATTATCACAATCTAAAGCTGCAATTATATTTTTACCAATATTTTATATAATATATTTAGTTATTGAGAAAAAATTAAATGTAAGTAAAATTGTTATTTTATTTATATTCAGTACTATAATTTTATTTATTATAAACTCTTATTTTAATTTTTCCGATAAATTATTGAAATATTGGATAGAATATTTCGACATATATAATCAAATATATGGTTTAAATAGAGAAAATGATACTTCATTGGTGATGGGACGTATAGCAGCGCTTCACATTGCTCCTAAAATAATATTAGATAATCCTATTATAGGAGTAGGTATGGGGAATTATTCTTTAGTAAGAAATAATGAAGAATATTTACAAAGATTACCACCAGTCTCAGAATGGGACTTATCAGGATTGGGAGGAGTATTTAACACTATAATTGAGTCAGGTTTTTTAGGATTAATATTGCTAATATTTCCATTCATTTATTTATGGATAAAATTTAACAATTGTAATATTGTTAAATATGGAATTATTCTTTTTTTTCTTGCTCAAGTTTTAGGTGTTCAGTTATATTTTCATTATATATGGTTTGGATTAGGTTTGTTTTATTATTTAGGAACTAAAGAAAATGCATCAAAATGAAAACCCTAGTTATAGATTGCAGAATGATTGCAATGTCAGGAATAGGTCGATATATTTCTGAATTATTACCTTTTATTATAGCTGAATTGGGAAAAGATGTAGTGCTTTTAGGAAAAAAAGATGAGCTTAAACAATATAATAATAAAATTATAGAATTTGATGCGCCAATTTATAGCATACAAGAGCAGATAAATTATAGAAAAATTATACCAAAATCAAAATTATTTTGGTCTCCACATTTTAACATTCCCTTAGTTCCCATAAAGCCTGAAAAAAGAATTACAACTATACATGATGTATATCATTTAGCATTTTATAAAGAATTATCCATATTTCAAAAAATATATGCAAAAATCGTAATAAACGAAGCATTATCCAAATCCGATAAAATTGTGACTGTTTCAAAATTTTCTAAAAATGAAATTTTAGCCTATACTAATAATAAATATAAAGATAAAATAGAAGTTATATATAATGGTGTTTCAGAATATCAATTTGATAAAATAATAGCCACCCCCAAAAATGATATTTTTGAAATCGAACAATATCCATATTTTTTATTTGTTGGAAATATTAAACCTCATAAAAATTTGGAAAATGCCCTTAGAGCATATATTATCTTTATTGAAAATCTCCCAGAAAATATAAAAAAACCTCATTTCAAAATCGTTGGAAAAAGAGAAGGATTTATAAATGGGAATAATATGCAATTAGGAAATTTAATAAATGAAAATCCAATAATAAAAAATTTAGTTGATTTTACAGGATTTGTTTCAGATTTGAAATTGAAAGAATTATATTCCCAAGCTTTAGCATTAGTTTTTCCTTCAAAATATGAAGGATTTGGATTACCACTTTTAGAAGCCATGAAATATAAATGTCCCGTTTTAGCTTCAAATATACCTCCGATAAAGGAAATTTGTGTTGATAGTGCATTATATTTTGATCCCAATTCAATAGAAGATATATCAAAAAAAATAAATAATATTTATTCAAGTAAACAATTACGAGATAATCTTATAAATAAAGGTTACTTTAAATATAAAGAATTTTCATGGGAGGAGTCGGCTAAAAAACATTTAAATATTTTGATGAAATTACTGTAATTTTTTATAAATTCTAATAATTTTAATCAATGATGTTGTAATTAGATAAAAAATAAAATAAATACACTATAAATAAATAAAATAGCTAACCATTATAAAATGATTAGCTATAAAAAGTAATCTATTAAATTACTTAATTTGAATCAATCACTGTAATAATAACAACACGATTCCAATCATTTTTTGGATAAGGTTGTATAGAATCTCCTTTACCGGAAGAAAAAATTCTTTCAGGGGAAATTCCGTATTCATTAATTAGCTTATTTTCAATAGCTTTTGATCTTTTTAAAGATAAAACTTCATTATATTTTTTAGAACCTGTTTTTTTATCTGCAAATCCGATAATTTCAACATTATAACTTTCATTCTCTTTTAAGAACTCAGCTATATTATAAATAATGGCTTCCTGTTTTGAATTTATAGAACTACTATTAATATCAAATTGGACAGGGTATGGGTTATTTTTTACAATAGTTTGTTTTTTATAAATTGTTTTAGGTGAATATTTTTTAGCTTCATCATAATTTTTTTGTAAATTTTTATTTTCTTGAGTTAAAGAATCTACTTTTTCTGATAATTGGCTCAATAAATCTTGATCTATATTATTTAAAGGAACTTCATCACAATTTACTTTTTCAAATTTTTGTTTACAACCTAATCCAATTATCAATCCTAAGTTAACGGAACCTATTTCATCCCAGTCCTGTTTTTTATAAGATTTTACCCATTTTCTTTTATATTTGGCATCATTAAACTTTGATTGAACAGCTTGAGCAGAAACTTCAAAACTAATAGCTAACTTTTCATTAATCCTAAATGTATTAAGCAAACCAAGTACAATAACTGGTGAATTATTGTCAATGGCATTTCTATCAGTACCTATCCCTGCTCCTGCATATGAAATTAAGTTATAAAATCTATCGTCCTTGTAGCCATAAAATAAATTTGATAAATTGAACAGTGCATCTGCATGAACGGTTAGATAATGTCCTCGAGACCTATGATGTATTTTGCTAGGATCTAATGTATTCAAATCAATAGGATTTCCATCTTTATCATATACAGGTATTCCATCAACATTATAAACATGTTTTTTTCCACCTTGAAATGTTAATCTTGCACCTATTATTGGTGAAAACCATTTTCCAACATTTAATGTGGCACCCCATGTAAGTCTCTCAAAAAAATTAGCTTCTTTATGTTGCTTTCCACCAAAATACATACTTCCACCACCACCAAAATTAAAAAACCAATTATCCCAAAACTTGTTATAAACATATTGAGGATTTAAATTTTCTTCTTGAGCTACTTCTTGTGATCCTAAATATAAGGAAGATAAGAATATAAAAATTATTAAATATACCTTTTTCATAAAACATATGTATTAACTATATAATTATAATATTATATATTCTTTTAAATTAGAAATAATTATAGGAATAAATAATTCAATAATTTATATATTTTAAAAATAAAAATTTTATTATTTATGCAAATATAATTAATAATTAAAACATACTTAAAATAAAACGTATAAATTTAATTTTGTGATTTATTAAAATAAAATGCTTCAAATTGATAAATTATAATCATAAATATTTAATTAGTTAATAAATGTCTCTTGATATACTATAATAGCTATTACTAAATAAAATCAATATAATTTTAATTACAAATGAATTGTAATTAGTTCAAGTAATAAAATAGTAGAAAATTAAAAAAGATTTATAAATAATCTTTAAACTATTATAATTAAAAAATATCTTAAAAAATTACAGGATGTATAAAATGATATTTCTTAAAAGTTAATGTTATAAAAAGATATTTTTTGAAATATTAAAAATAAAAGGTTGTCTTTTTCATAGACAACCTTTTAACTATTTTTTTATATTAATTGAGTTAAATTAAATTTATACTGTGAGAATATAAAATTAATTTAAAAAACTTTGAATAATATTCCAGAGATCATTTCCAAATACTAGAATCATTAAACCGAGAAGAATAAAAATACCAACCATTTGAACTTTTTCCATAGTTTTATCACTCAATTTTCGACCAGTAATCATTTCCGCAATAGTAAATAAAGCATGACCTCCATCTAATCCAGGAATCGGTAATAAATTTAAGAAAGCAAGCCAGATTGAAAACATAGCAGTAAAGCTCCAAAATTGCGTCCAATTCCATTCAGGAGAAAAGGCTTTATAAAGCCTTAATGGTCCACTTACTTGTTTATAGGCTTCTGTCTTTGGGTTAATAATAAGCTTAAATTGCTTTATTTGAATTATTAGCATTTCCCAAGATAAAACGGGGGCTCTTTTAACTGCATCAATAAAATCATATTTTTTAAAAGCGGTTGCATTTTTTAGATTGGAAGCACTAGGAACAAAACCTAATACTGCACTATCCGGTATATAAAGCTTTTCATCTATATTTTGACCGTTACGAAGAATACCTAAAGATATACTATCATTTTTATATTTATTAAGCTCAAATTTCAGCTCATCTAAATATTTAATCGATTGTCCATTAAGACTTGTTATAATATCTCCTTTTTTGAAATATTTAGAAGCTATAGATTTTGGTAAGATTGAATCGACATCTGCTATAATTCTCGGAGAAATAAATCCTCTTCCTTCTTGTTTAAGAACATCTCTTTTCTCTTCAGGAAGAAGATTGAAATTGATAATTTTTCCATCTCTTTTTACGGTTACATGATCCCCAAATAAGAGTGATACAGGTAAATAATTAAAGGTAGGAATCGATTTATTATCAACTTTTAAGATAATATCACCATTTTTAAAACCTAATTTTTTTCCGACATCAGAGAAAGCATAACCATCAGTTAATTTATCTGTATTGATGGTTTGTTCACCGGTAGTCATCAAAATTCCCGTATAAATAACAATGGCCAATATGATATTTACAAAGATGCCGGCAAGCATAATAATTAATCTTTGCCAGGCTGGCTTTGAACGAAATTCCCAGGGTTGAGGAGGATTTTTCATCTGTTCAGTATCCATACTTTCATCGATCATACCTGCTATTTTTACATATCCTCCTAAGGGCAGCCAGCCGATACCATATTCCGTATCGCCGATTTTCTTTTTAAATAAAGAAAACCAAGGATCAAAGAATAAATAAAACTTTTCAACTTTGGTTTTAAAGTATTTAGCAGCAAAAAAATGTCCTGCTTCATGAAAAACAACCAGTATAGATAAACACAATAATAACTGGGCTATTTGAATAAATATATGCATGTTCAATATAAAACTTAGTTTGCAAAAATAATAAAATTTATTCTATTGAAATTTTATGAAAAAAATAAAATATTGATTAACTTTAAGGAATATAATAAAAATCCATAATTTATGAAAACAATGATAGTCCCTATAGATTTTTCAGCTTCAACAAAATATATTTTGAAAGAAGCTGTCATCTACGCAAAAGCTACAGGCAGCAAAATATGTCTTTTACACGTAGCTAGTTTAGATTTAGGTTTTATAATCGGGGATATCGGTTTTCAATATCTTCCAGAACTTGAAGAAGCAGGAATGAAGGAAGAAACAAGACAACTTGTTGAATATGAAAAATCAATTAAACAAGAAGGGGTAGAAGTTGAAATTATAATCAAACAAGGGACTCCTGCAGATATTATACTAAAAGAATCAGAATCAAGAAAAGCAAATTTAATAATTATGGGATCGCATGGTAGAGGAATATTGATGGAAGCTATTTTAGGCAGTGTTTCTAAAAACGTAATTAACAAATCCAAAATACCGATTCTTATTGTTCCCCCCAATCAACATCATCATGAAAACTAAAATATTAAAATTTTAAATTTATCTAACCTTAAAAATTATATACTTCAAACTTTGATATTTAGTCAATATCATTATATTTGCGACATAGTTAAGTTTGTTATATATGGAAGAAATTCAAATTCTGGATAAAACATTTACATCTTTTATCTCTTCTGAAGAAATTGATCACTCTATTCAAAGGATGACCAATACTTTATATGAAGAATACAAGCATACAGTACCCGTTTTTATAGGAGTGCTTAATGGAGTGATTATGTTTTTCAGCGATTTTTTAAAAAATTATAAAGGAAATTGTGAAATAGGTTTTCTTCAACTTTCATCCTATAATGGTGGTTTGAAAAGTTCCGGAAATGTCGATTTAATAACAGATATGACTGTGGATATTACAGATAGAGATGTAATAATATTGGAAGATATTATTGATACCGGAAATACCCTAGAATGTCTATATAAATTACTTGAAGTAAAGCCGGTGAAAAGCATTAGAATAGCTACTTTATTTTTTAAACCGGATGTATATAAAAAAGATTTGAATATAGATTTAATAGGTATGAACATACCCAATAAATTTGTAGTTGGATATGGGTTGGATTATAATGGTTTAGGACGAAATTTAAAAGATTTATATCAATTAAAAGGAGAATAAACAAAGTATCAAAAAATGAATATAATTGTTTTATTTGGCCCTCCCGGAAGTGGAAAAGGGACACAAGCAAAAATTTTAGCAAATAAATTTAATTTAGAGCACATTTCCACAGGAGATTTATTTAGATATAATATTAAAAATAATACAAAATTAGGAGAAGAAGCCCAATCATATATACATAATGGAAACTTAGTTCCTGATGAACTTACCACTGAAATGTTGATTGATGAACTTCAAAGGAATTCAACCAAAAAGGGATTTATTCTAGATGGTTATCCAAGAACAGAAAGTCAGGCAGAATCTCTTGATGAATTATTAAATAATCTGTTTCAAACAAAAGTGGATGTAACTTTAGCTTTGTATGTAGAAGACGAAGTATTGGTAAAAAGAATTTTGAAAAGAAGTGAAGAAAGCGGACGTACCGATGATGCCGATGAAACTATAATTCGAAATAGAATTAAAGAATATTATGAAAAAACGGCAGTGGTTTCTCATTATTATAAGGAACAAAATAAACTTGTAGAACTAGACGGAGATGGTAATATAGACGAAATAACGGCTGCCTTGTCTAAAGAAATTGAGAAGTTTGTTTAAGAATAAAAAAACGTACATACAAATAAAAGGATTATTATGGAAAATGATAATCCTTTTTTTATAAAAAATATAAGATATATGCAGTCGAATTTTGTTGATTATGTAAAAATTTTTTGTAAAAGTGGACATGGAGGTGCGGGTTCAGCACATCTCCATAGAGCTAAATATATACCTAAAGGAGGTCCTGATGGAGGAGATGGAGGTAGAGGTGGACATATTATATTGCGCGGAAATGCACAATTGTGGACTCTATTAGCTCTTAAATATTCAAAACATAATAAGGCAGAAAATGGAAAGCCAGGAGGGAAGCAAGAACTTACCGGTGCGAATGGAGCAGATTTATATATTGATGTTCCAGTAGGTACCATAGCGAAGGATGAAGAAGGAAATATTTTAGGAGAAATAACTAAAGATAAAGAAGAGATTATTTTATTAGAAGGAGGAAAAGGAGGTTTAGGAAATTCACATTTCAAATCTTCAACCAATCAAACTCCCCGATATGCCCAACCAGGTTTGCCGGGTAAAGAATCTAATTTTATATTGGAATTAAAATTATTGGGAGATGTTGGATTAGTTGGTTTCCCTAATGCCGGAAAATCCACTTTATTATCAGCAATAACCTCTGCCAAGCCAAAGATTGCAGACTATGCATTTACTACCCTTATCCCTAATTTAGGAATAGTTAAATATAGAGATTTTCAATCATTTGTTGTAGCAGATATACCTGGAATTATTGAAGGAGCTTCTGAAGGTAAAGGATTAGGACATAGATTTTTAAGACATATTGAAAGAAATTCAGTTTTATTATTTTTGATACCTGCAGATGCTAAAGATTATTATAAAGAGTATCAAATCTTAGTTAAAGAATTACAAGAATATAATCCGGAATTAAATGATAAGGACCGATTAATTGCTATTTCTAAATCGGATTTGATTGATAAAGAATTAGAAGAAGAAATTAGAAAAACATTTCCCAAAAATTTCAAGTTGATTTTTATATCAGCAGTGACTGGAGAAAATCTTATTCATTTGAAAGATGAACTCTGGAAATTGCTTCATCAATAGTAATTGAAATTTTTAAAAATTATAACGATAAGAAAAAAAATGCAACTTTTTAATAATTTAAAAAGTTGCATTTCAAAATTACTTACTAATTATATATTAATAACGATGTTATGTTATTCCATTTTAAATCCTCTTCTATAAATTCTACCGTAAGGATCAACATATCTTACAGAAACAGTTCCTTTATAATTTTTTAATATTTTTTCAATATCTTTTTCACTATTTACAGGTTTATCATTAACTTCCATAAGTATGTATCCTTCACCAATACCTGCAGATTTCAATTTTCCGTTACTATCTATGCTGGATATTACGATACCTGATTCTAAACCGTAATTAACTTTTTGTTCATCACTTAATTCTTGGAATTCTGCTCCAAGTTTTTCAGCAATGCTTAAATCATTCTTGGTTTTAACAGAAATACCGCCTTTAGCATCTTTAATTCTTACATTGAAAGTTTTAGTAACCTTATCTCTCAAAATAGTTACATTTACTTGATCACCCGGTCTTTTTTCTCCAATAATTCCCGAAAGTGTTGGGAAATTTTTTATAGTAGTTCCATCAATCTGCTTAATAATATCTCCTTTTTTCAAACCTGCGTCTTTAGCTCCTCCATCATTTTGAATATCTGTAATTAAAACTCCTTCTTGAGATTTGTAACTGGTTTTGTTTTGAAGATTATATTGCTTCACAGAAGCATCATCACTCAAATCAAGCGCACCTATGCCTAAATACCCTCGTTGTACCAAACCATATTTTCGAATATCTTCAACTACTTTTTTAGCAATATTGGAAGGTACGGCAAAGCTATATCCTTCAAAAGTTCCGGTTCCCGAATGAGAAGCAATAGCGGTATTAATACCTATAAGATCGCCATTAGTATTTACTAAAGCACCTCCACTATTTCCCGGATTGACTGCAGCATCTGTTTGTATAAATGATTCTATCGGACTTTTAGAATTGGAACGTAATAAATCTAGGCTACGACCTTTAGCCGAGATAATACCTGCAGTAACAGTTGAAGTTAACCCAAAAGGATTTCCTACAGCTAAAACCCATTCACCTACACGTACATTATCGGAATTATAAAAATTTAAATAGCTAAGTCCTTTTTCATCTATTTTCAATAAAGCAATATCAGAATTGATATCGGTTCCAACTAAGGTGGCTATATATGTTTTTTGATTGTTAAGAGTAACTTCTATTTTATCAGCTCCATCAATAACATGGTTATTAGTTACTATATATCCATCAGTAGATATAATCACACCAGATCCCAATCCACTTGGTGTATCCTTTGGAGACTGCTGTTGTCTTTGCTGTCCTTGTGAATTAAAAGGATCTCCAAAAAAGAAATCAAAGGGATCTAAGGAACGGCGTTGTTGTTGACTGAATGATGAATAACATTTAACACTAACTACTGCATTAACTGTTTTTTCTGCTGCTATAGTTAAATCAGGAGGATTTAACCCAACAACTCTATTATTAGAAGCTGAAGTAAAATAAGCTTTTTCGTTATTATTAGTAGTATTTTTAAATATTTCAAAATCATTTAATTTTGAATTATTTGATAAAGAAGTAACTGCTCCCGCGGAAATTAACCCACCTACTACTCCTACTAAAATATAAGAACCTATTTTTTTAATTTCAAACTTATTTTTTTTCATAGTACAAAATTAATTTAAATAAATACTGGTTTTTTTATTTCAAAAGTAATACCAAAATTCAGTTATTTTGCTGCTTTAACGGTTTTTAACAAGAAATTAATCTTTTTTTATATGGTTTGAAAATTTTAAATCTTCCATATTATGTGTTTATCCATTTGGATTTCTTTTTCCATTTACTATTATATTGCGAATTAAAGTTCATAAATTTGTAATTAATAATTGTAAAACTAATGAAAAATATTTTATCTATCCAATCTCATGTAGTGTATGGACATGCAGGAAATAGCGCAGCTGAATTTCCTATGCAACGTTGTGGTGTTAGGGTATGGTCATTAAATACCGTGCAATTTTCAAATCATACACAATATGGACAATGGACAGGTGAAGTAATGTCAGCAAAACATTTATTGGATATTGTACAAGGAATAGATAATATTCATCAACTAAAAAAATGTGATGCTGTTTTAAATGGGTATATAGGTTCTCCTGAACAAGGAAAATCTATTTTGGAAATAGTTAGGAAGGTTAAAAGTGAAAATCCTAATGCAATATATTTTTGCGATCCTGTTATGGGGCATCCTGAAAAAGGTTGTATTGTTGCTCCGGGTGTATCAGATTTTTTTAAAAATGAGGTTATTGGTGTAAGTGACATAATGGCACCTAATTTATTGGAGTTAGAAATTTTAACCGATAGAACAATTACTTCAGTGAAGGAAGTGATTTCAGCTATTGATGTACTTCATGCTAGAGGAGTTAAAACGGTTTTAGTTAAACATTTAAGTAGGGCTGGGTATCGTTCCGACAAATTTGAAATGTTATTATCTACTCAAGAAGGAAAATGGCATATATCTCGTCCTTTGGTGGATTTCGGTGTTAGACAACCGGTTGGGGTAGGAGATTTAACTTCAGGATTATTATTAACCAATATGTTGCTTGGTAAAGCCTATAAAGATGTATTAGAACATACCACAGCAGCAGTGTACGCAGTTATGTTAGAAACTCATAGACAAGGTGAATATGAATTGCAATTAGTTGCTGCTCAAGATGAAATTGTTAATCCTACTCAAAAATTCGAAGCAGTTAAATTATAATTATAATTGAGAATATCACCCTTTTTTATATTATTTAAGAATTGTGAAAGCCATTTTACTTTTTGATTCATACTATATCTTACACAATTAAATTATATAAATGGAGCTAAACTTAATTAATAAAAACTTTAGAATATAATTAGATTTTTTATACCTAATAAAAGAGCATGACTATATTTACTTAATAAATTTCCACATATAAATAAGTTACTTAAGTCAGTAAGTCGAAAATTATTTATTAGTAGAATCGTGTATATTATTCTGAATGTGCTTTAGAATCATAAAAAATTCATTTAGTTGAGTTTCGGTAAGCCCATTGGCAACTTCCTTTGCATGTGCTTTTGCTATATTTTTGGCTTTGCTAAGTAGTGTATTGCCTTCTTTAGTAATAAGTATAATCTTTTTCCGTCGATCGGTTTTAGCATTTATTCTGATTACCAAATTTCTTTTTTCTAATATATCAATAGACCTTGTTATGGCAGAATTATCTCTATGAATTTTTATAGAAATGGTTTGCATGGATATTCCATCAGAATATTCCGTTAATAAATCTAGAATAATAAATTGCTCCGGAGTAACATCTAATTGGTTACTAGTAAATTTTTTATTTAATAAATTCCTATGTAGATTTTCCGTATAACTTAATTGATAACCTATAGAATTTTCTTTTTCAGAGTTAGTCATTAGTATTTATTTATAAACTTTGCGAATAAGTTTTAAAAATACAAATGTAAGTAATATTAATAAAATATTTTATTATCTGTACTTAGTATAAAATAAAAAAGAACCTTTATATATTAAAGGTTCTTCACTAAAACATATTGAAGATTGATACTAAATTTTTTCTATAGTAAAACCGGCTTTTTTTACAGCATTTACAATAGCTTCATCAGAAGCACCATCCGAATCAACTGTTAAAATTTTTTCAGGGTTGGAAGTGTCTACATTCCAATTAGATATCCCTTCAACCTTAGATAAAAAAGGAGTTACAGCTTTTACGCATCCACCACAATCTATATTAGTTTTAAACTTTAATTCTTTATTTTTCATTTTTTCTTTATGTTTATATTTTTACTCAAATTTAAAAGTATTTAACTTATTCTAATTATATATTTATGGAAACTTTTTACATAAAATATACGGGGTCGATCTATACAATATAATTATTTTTTTTTATATAATGCTCATTATGAATTAATTATAATATTTGTGCTTAGTTTCAATTATTAATTATATTTAGATATGTTGAATTAAACATTCAAATTAGTTTAAATCAACCCGGTTATTATGGTTTCGCAAAACAATCCATCCGGTAAACTGCCTGCCATCAGCAATATTGATAATATACCAATACGTTGTAGTAGGTAAAGGTCGCCCTAAATAATGTCCATCCCATACAAAGCACGAATTGGAGCTTTGTGTAAATACTACCTTACCATAACGGTCAAATATTTTAATGTGTGAAGGAAGTGAGTCAAAATGCTCTAAACCACATAGTTGCCAAACTTCATTAAAATTATCTCCATTAGGAGTAATTACATTATTAATCTTAAATAAGACTCCTTTCTTTTCAGTTGAAAAACAGCCGTTCGCCATTGATCTTACATAAAATGTATAAATTCCGGGATTTAAATTATAAAAAGTATTATGAGATTGCCAATTCTTATTATCCATAGAATACTCTAAAGGAGCTTCGCCTTCAGCCATAACAGTAATGTAATCATTACCTTCTTCTAAATCAATAATTTTGGTCTTAGGATACTCAGTTACAGAAGTTGTATAAGTATAAGAACACCCATTCTTGCCGGAAATAGTTACAGTATAAATACCGGCCTTAAAGATGGTGATAGTATGTTTATTATACCCTTTTTCTCCCGTATTCCATTCATAAAAATCTTCAGGATTATTTGTATTTGAAACTAATTCGAGACTACCATTAGGACATATTTTTAAATTTTTCCCTAAATTACTTACTGGAACCGGTAAAGCTTTTAAAGTGGCTTGACTTAAAGAAGGGCAATAATCAGGGGAAGAAACGCGAATATACACTTTATCAAGATGAGGCACTATATTTTTATAGTTATAGGGATCTTTTATTGGATTGATTTGATTTTTTGCGTCGGATAAGGTCCTAAAATATTCAAAAGTTGCCTTAGGATCTTTAGTTATTGATGAATTTAGAGTTGTAAGATTAAATAAAGTTAAACCATCAAAATCATCATCGCAACTTTCCATTTCAATGGAATTTGTATTAACTTTGATTTTATCTTTAGTATAGAGCGTTACACTTCTTATAGAACTACATCCGTATTTATTAGTTGCTTTAATAACTATTTTTTGATTAAAATCATTAACAGTATACTGATGTATATTCTCAATCCTATTCGCATCTTTTTTTGCATCTTCTATATTATAATAGTAAGAAAAAGTGTATCCCTCAGGATTAAATATTACGGCGTAACGAAGTTGATCGAGATCTAGCTTATAAATACCGTCTAAATCTGTGTCGCAAATTAAATATTTAGAATTGATTAGCTTAGGAAGTGGCTCAAGTATAATTTCTAAATATCTTACCGTATAACAGCCAGTGGCAGGATTATCAATACGTATCCATACATAATCTTTGGCTAAAGTTACCGAATAATGATCAGGATTTTTTATACGATCGTTTTCATTTTTATCGTTAGCACCTTTTTCTGTTTTATAATAATTTATCAGTAAATTTTGCCTAGGGTTCAGTAAAACTTCTGATATATAGCTGTTTAAATTAATATATTCCTGCATGTCAGACCCTTCATCACATATATGAATATCTTTATTTTGAGCTAAAATTTTCTCTGCACTGTGAAAAGTTAATTCAGCAATCGAAAAGCATCCGGATGAATTTGAAATTCTTACATATAAAGTAGTCGGAAATTTTTGGATTGCGTATTCTTTAGCATTATTAATTACTAAACTGTTATCATAAGCATTATTAAAAGAGGTAAAATAGGTGAATTTAAAAGTAGAGATAACATTATCCACTAAAATATCATTATATTGAGTTAAATCGACAATTTCCGTATCATCAGAATTGTTGTCACATATTTTAATCGTTTTATTATGAACTAAAGGAGATGATTGTAATGTAAATCCTAATTTATGAATCACTTGACATTCATTTCCAGACGAAATTTTAACATATAATTCCGTTGAATTTTTAATTGCATGTCTTAAAATTTTATTTATATTATTTATTGCATCCTTTTCACTTAAATAATATGAAAATGAATAATTTTTATGATCATTAACTAAATGAGAATTTAAATCATTTAAAGTAACATCCTCTACTTGGTCATTATTAAAATCACAAATATTTAAATTTAATTTAACAACTTGTGGAAATGGGTTTAGCTTTATTTTTAAAGGTATTATTTGATAGCAATGGGTATCAATATTGGTAAAACGTATAAATACTGTAGTTGTATTATATATTGTGAAAGAAGTAGGATCTAAAATTTTTTCATTATTATTCTGCTGTTCTGCGCCCTGAGAAGTAAGATAATATTCAACAGAAATTTTAGTTGTATTTATTCCGCTTTCTGCTACCGAACGAGTTAAGTCAACAGTTTTAGAATGTTTATTCTCTTTATCACAAATTTCAATGGAAGAAAAATTGGGTACAATTATAGAATTAAACAATTCTATCTCAACCGGAATTATACTCGGACAGCTCTTATTATAATTACTTCTTACAAATATATTTTTATTACTAATACTAATCGGATATTCAGTTTTATTGGCTATAGGGTTGATTTCTTTGAAAGCATCTTTTTCTGATTTATAGAATTGTATCGAACTATAATCTGATAAATTTAAAAGGTTAATTAAATCATTTAAATTAAAATTTTCTTTCCCATCATTTTCTGAATCACAGATTGTAAATTTTTGAGTTTCAGATACTTCTAACTCTTTCAATTTCAGATTAATTTTATGATAATATTTACATCCGTCATTAACATTAATTTTCACATAAATGATTTTTTCTCTCTTTACTATTGTTTCCGTGATCGGGTTAGTTTCATTATTATAATCTTCTAAAGTTTCATAAAAAGCTATAGAAGATGGAGGGTATCCGGCCATAAAGATAGGACGTAGTGTATTTAGATTAAAATGGCTTTCGCCCGAATTATTTAAATCACAAACATTATAAGATGGTATTTTTTCAATTTTAGCTCTAATCTCAAGTTTTATTTCACGAATGTACTCGCACTGAGTAGTATTATCAAAAAAACGTACATATACTATAGAATAAGGCATTACAACGGTAAAATTAACCAAATCATTAATTTTTTGAGAAAGGTCCTTATTTATAGCGCCTTCCCATGAATTATATATTCCATCAAGAATAATATCTTGATCTCTTTTCATATCGTTATAATAATCTAAAAGATTAACTTTAATTTCATGTAATTTACCATCGCATACATATTTATGCATATTTTTTACTGCTGAATTTTTAAAAGAAAAAGATATTGTATTTATGGATGAACAATACCCCGGGCTAGATATACTAACATATATGACCTCTCCATTGGTAACAGTGTAGGATTCTGGGTTTAGTATAGGATTAATGTTTTGTAAAGCATCGGTTTCATAATTATAATACGTAAAACTTAAATTTTGATAATTGGTTAGAGTACTTTCATAAGATCTTAAGTTATATATTTCTCTTCCATTTAAATTTTCATCACAGAGAATAATTTTTTGAGGTTGAGAAATAATAGTTTTTTGAAACTTAAAAGTAACGGGTATTATGGAAAAACATTCATCATATTCTTTATTACTTGCTTTGGCATATATAGTCACTGTGGAGGAGAGTGAAAGCGTACTAATAGGGTTTACACCTTCAAGAGCATTATTATAAGAATCAAAATAATCAAGATTCATCCAATTTTCGTAGCCGTTTATGTAATCTTCATAATTTTTTAAATAAATTATTTCTGAATCATTATTTTCCTCGTTTCCACATATAATTATTGGTTCTGTTTCCTTGAGGTTCGGTTTTCTTTTTAAATGTAAGGTTATAACGGAAGTTGAATAACAATCTTTATTCTTAGAAGCGCGTAAATAAAATGATTTTGAATTTTCTGTTATAAGATAGGTATTAAGATCGGCAATAGGATTTTCTCCTGTATTAGCCTCTTCTATATTGAGATGTAAAGAAGTGGTCACATCATGATTAGCTTCGGAAGCCTCAAGCATTAATTCTTTTAAATTGATAACAGCATTAGGAGTATTACCTTCAAAACATTTATATACAGTTAAATCTTTTACTTTGGGATAATCCGGAGAAAATATGATTTGAAATTCATCACTAAGAGTAACAGGTGTACAACCAGCATAAGATACATTTACATAATAAGTTGTCGATGATTTCGGACTAACTTCCGAAGAAGGGATTAGATTTTGATTGGAATCTTTCCATTCCACACTAGGTATTGCCGTAGTACCTTCGGGAGAAAATCGCCACGCTTCATTATATGCTTCCCAAATTCCTGTATTTCTAGATTGTGGGGCTATTCCTTGCGAACCATCGGAATTCGTGATCCCTATTAGAGTCCTTTTTTCATTGCCTATTTCACAAGTTAAAGGTTTATTTTTTATATAGATTTCAATTATGTTGGTTGTTTCATATAGTACAATTTGTAGTGTAGATTTGGAACTTTCACAACCGAAATGATTCATATTATAATAATTTATAATAGTTTTTCGAAATGGCATCGTTCCTGTTGTATACATAGATATTTTACCGCAATCATTTGTACATCCGAAAACATCACTATCATTGGTCATATCATGATAGGCACCGAAAATGGTATTGTGCATCAAGTCCTGATTGGGAATGGCACCTGCTATAACATATGGACATTCGGTACCAGTATATTGAGTATCAAAGCAGAGTACACCGTTATCTCCTAAAATTATAGAGCTGTAAGTATTTCCATAAAAACAAAATTTAAAAGGGAGATTTTGTACATTGCTCCATTTATCGTCACTTTCAATCATGACTTCTTCCCCTTCGGAAAAATTTCCCACCGGATTGAAAGGAATAGCTGTAACAGAATATTTGGTTGTATTTTTAATTTCAGGATATTCGGCTTTTAATGAAATTTTATGGTTTTCATTAAAATTATAGTCGCAGTCAATTGTTATAGGACTCTTATTATCATTATGATCTTTTATTATCAATGTAGATGGGGGTACAATTTGACCTTGAATTGAGATAAATATTCCGAAGAATATTAAAAAGAGATAATGAATCGGAGCCCTTGTGCTCATTTTATTTATAATTTTTTAATGTTAATGTTAGTTTAACAAAGTTAACATATTTTAACTTTTAATTTTTATAAATTTTTAAATATTTTTAAAAATAAATGAATATTTAAAAATAAAAAATACAAAATATTAAGAATAATGTATTTTTTATTGTGTTTTTTTAAATTATATGTATTTGAGTGGTCTGGTTAAGATATAAAAAATGAATATTATTTTAAATAGGGAAAATATAAAGAGCTCTGTATAATATTTTTTATTAACTCATTCATACTAAAAATTATATTAAAATATCACAAGTACCATGTTTCGATAGAACTTTTTTATTTGTTTTTAAAGATTCTTTACACTCAAATCCTTACCTTTGTTTTAGGTTTTTAACAAAAAAAATAATATAAAATACTTTATTATGCCAGGATATGAGCTTTGGGGTGAAGAAGAAAAAAAACACCTGAACGATATTATTGAAAGTGGTATTCTTATGCGTTATAATTTTGAATCTGTTAGGAATAATCATTGGAAAGCAAAGGAATTTGAGCAGGCCATTCAAAAAAGAATGCATGTAAAGCATGTACAGTTAACCAGCAGTGGAACTACGGCCTTAATGACTGCACTAAATACGGTGGGAGTAGGAGCAGGAGATGAGGTAATATTACCTACCTTTACCTTTGTGGCTAGCTTTGAGGCAGTATTAAGCGTAGGAGCTATTCCTATACTTGTAGATATTGATGAAACTTTGACCATGGATCCGAAGGCAGTTGAAAAAGCCATATCGCCTAGAACCAAAGTAATTATGCCGGTGCATATGTGTGGAGCTATGGCAGATCTTTCAGCTCTTAAAGAATTAGCAAAAAAACATAATTTATTAATAATTGAAGATGCGTGTCAATCTTTTGGCGCTACTTATAAAGGCAAATATCTTGGAACCATCGGTGATTTAGGATGTTTTTCATTTGATTTTGTTAAAACGGTAACCTGCGGAGAAGGAGGAGCTGTTTTAACTAATAATGAAGACTATTATGTGCATGCTGATCAATATACAGATCATGGACATGACCATATCGGAGATAACAGAGGAGCAGAAAATCATCCTTATTTAGGGTTAAATTATAGAATTTCCGAATTGCATGCAGCCGTAGGTCTTGCTCAGTTTGAAAAGCTGGATAAAATACTTTCCACTCAAAGAAAGAATAAAAAAGCATTGAAAGATGCCTTACAGGGAATTGAGGGATTAGAATTTAGAAAATTACCCGATGAAGCCGGCGATAATGCTTCATTCTTGAGCATATTTTTGCCTAACAAAGAATCAGCTCGAGAATTGACTCGAGAATTGAGCAGCAAGGGGATAGGTAATGCATATTGGTTCGATAACAATTGGCATTATGTGAGAAAATGGGATCATTTGAAATTGCTAAAAACTTTAGCCCCGCTTTATAAAGAGCACAAAGAATTATTGCCAAACTATGCCAATGCGGATTATTCACAATCAGATGCAATAATGGGAAGAACAATAACTATTCCTATCTCTTTATTATGGACAGATGAAGATTTGGCTAAAAAAGCGGAAATTATAGCTACTTCAGTTAAAAAAGTATTAGCAAAATAAAATATATAAATATTTTTTAATAGAAGCTGCTATCAATAACTTTTGTAGCAGCTTTTATTATATATTATTAAAGCTTTATTATTTTTCAGCTACTTATTATATATCTGTATATGCTAAGATTAGAAAAATACACAAAATAAATTTTATAATTTAAATATCAATTAAGGTATTTAAATTAAAAAAGTTTGTTAGCAATTAACATACAAACAGGTTAAGAATATATAATGCTCCATTATTTATATAGAAGAAATAATTTAATAGTTATTAAATTGAGAATTCTTTTGCCAATGTCTTACTTCTATAAATACTTAAAATAATAAATATGATGCCGAAGAATGATGTTTTAAAAAATGAAAAAGAATAATTTTTCCACATAAGTTTAATCCAGTATGTAAAAGTATATTCACCAGAAAATAAAAATCCAGAGTTATAATGATTGTCAACAAAACAATAAAGTATAAAGTCAATAAAAAACATTAGCAGTGAAAATATACAAGTAAATATAATTACGTATCCGATTTTTCCTAATGATTTATATATTTTTTCTTCAATATTTAAAAAATTCTTTTTATTACTCATATTTTATTTATCTAATTTATGGTGTTTATCAATTTGAATATTTTCTTTTGTCCATTTGATTTCATTATCAAAAAGATATTTACGATAAGGACAACTATCTTTTTTACAAATTTTGCACGAAATAACTTCACGACAATCATCAACGTGAACAAACATTTCAAAACTATTGCCAAAATTATCAACAATAATTTTATTTAGCTTATCTAGCTCTTTATGCGCTTCCCTGAGGTTAAAATACCAAGGAAGCGTTAGGTGGCAATCCAAATGTAAGCTGCTCCCGTATTTGATAAATCTTACATTATGAATATCAATCCAATTTGGATTTCTATTTTTATTTAATATATCAACCAGCTGAGTAATTAATTCTTCATCAGCTTCATCCATTATGCCGGCTAAAGATTTGCGAATAATTTTTACTCCGGTAAAAATAATGATCAAAGAAAAAATTAGGGCGATGATACTATCCAACCAATAAATTTTAAAAACATACATGACAAAAAGGCCTATTACAAGCCCTATGGTAGAATATGTATCAGTTTTAAGATGTTCTCCTCCTGAAATTAAAGCTAAGGATTTGTTTTTTTTTCCTTTTTTAACCGCTCCTACTCCTAAAACATAATTTACTAGTCCTGCGATAACAATTAAGACTATCCCATAATCCAGTTTTCGTATAACTTGAACATGGAAAATATCGCTCACGGACTTATAAATAATCAAAATACCGGCTACAGTAATCAAGCTACCTTCGATACCTGCCGAAATAAATTCAATTTTGCCATGTCCATACGGATGGTCCCTATCTTTTGGTTTGGAAGAAATATAAAGACTATATAATGAAAATAATCCGGCAGCAACATTGCTAATACTTTCCAAGGTATCGGTCAATATAGCTACTGATTGGGTTAACTGCCAGGCAACAATTTTCATAATGAATAATGCCGATCCAACAATAACCACAATTTTTTGAAAAAAATAATTTTCTTTTGCAGGGGTATCCATGTATTCGTATATTACATTTAGGGGCAAATGCCTGGCGCTGCAAAGGTACATCTTTTGTTTAATTGTAGTGGCAATTATTTTTTTTAATTTTAAAAGATACCTTTTATTTGAAGTAAAAAGGTGTCAATAATGAAAAAAATATTCTATAAAATCAAAAATGTTTAGTTATTTAGTATAAAGATATTCATTTTGAATGAATCGATTTTTATTAAAATTTCTATCTTTGCAGGCTCGAAAGGATTCAAATGAATTTAAAAGAACATTTTAAAGCCAATACAAAGTTAGCTTTTCCGGTTGTCATCACACAGCTGGGACAGGTATCTGTAAATTTTATTGATATTATAATTATAGCTAATTTGGGAGAACGAGCAGTAGCTTCCTCTTCCTTAGCAACCAGTTTGTTTTTCATATTTTTAGTGTTTCTATTAGGTTTTTCTTATTCTATGTCGCCACTTATATCCTCAGCAGTTGCAAATGGAAATAAGAGCAGAGTTTTAAAAATTTTTACACATGGTGCGGTTATGAACGTTGCCTTGGCTTTAGGAGTAATTTTATTATTGGAGTTTTGCTCTCCTTTACTGTATCATGCCAAGCAAGATGTATCGGTAATACCCGATGCCATAACTTTTCTCAATATCAGTGCTTGGAGCTTATTGCCTTTAATGATTTTCCAATCTTATAGACAATTTTCCGAGGGTATTTCTATGACCGTTTTAGTAACTATAGCCACTATCATATCTAATATTGTTAATGTAATTTTAAATTTTGGATTAATTTACGGATATTGGGGGCTTCCGGAAATGGGATTGAAAGGGTCGGCTACGGCTACTCTAATTGCTCGCATTTTAATGATGTGTATCATTATAGTGGTCCTATATTGTAATAAAAAATCTTTATATTACCTAAAAGATGTCAAGTGGAAAAATTTTCAATCTGTATATTTTCGTAAATTAATATCAATAGGTTTACCTTCATCTTTACAGTCCTTGTTTGAAATAAGCTCATTTGCCTTAGCTGCATTTATAGCCGGTATGCATGGATATTTAGATACGTCTGCGCATTCGGTAACCTCTAATTTAGCATCTATTACCTTTCAAGTTTGTACTGGATTCGGAGTTGCTGCAACGGTACGAGTAGCAGGATATTATGGTGTGAAAAATATGTCGGACCTTAAAAAGGCCGGAATGGCTAATATATATTTGGTCTTTGCATTCATGACTATATGTGGGCTACTTTTTATAATTTTTAAAGATCAACTACCGTTAATATTCTTTGATAAGAGTAAAACGGAAGTTATTGCCATAACTTCTAAATTATTGATATTAACGGCCATATTTCAAATATTTGACGGAATACAAGTAGTTAGCTTGGGATGCTTACGAGCCATGAGAGATGTAAAAATTCCTACTTTTATATGCTTTATTGCTTATATTGTCTTAGCTATCCCTATTGGATACTATTTATGCATTAATCAAAAGCTGGGAGCTGTAGGAACTTGGATAGGTTTGTGTATTGGATTGGGATTTGCTGCCATTATGCTTCTTTGGCGTTTTCAAATTCTTACCAAAGGAAAAAAATAATTTATACATTGATTCATATTTATTTAGAAAACAACTCACGGGTACTTTCAATACATAGGGAAGAGTCTTTGCCTGCCTTAGAATCACAGGTTTTGGAAATATTTTCTAAATTAAATTCTTGGGAAAATTCACTTTTAGGAATTCAGGTAGCTGATTCTTTGGAAATAAAGATTCAATCATATAATAAACATATTTGGAAAGTTGAGAATATTGATTGCAAAGAAGATAAAAGCTCTGTAAACTATTATTCAACTCAAAGGGTGATACGATTAATTAAGGATATTTTTTTAGATACTAATTTTATATAAAAAATAATAAGCATATCTATAGAAATTACTTTTGTAATGTTAATTTCTAGTATTTAATTGAATAAAAGTGTTTTAGCAAAATTAATTTCTTCTTTATAATAAGTGAAATATTTTTGAACTAATAAGTTTTAATAATTTATTAAATGATTTTTGAAACTAAAGAAAAAAATAAAATTTTTATTTATTTTAGTGAAAATAAATATTTTATTAAATTATTTTTTTGACAATTTTTCAATTAATTCATCCCTGTCTTTTATCATTTTCTTATAGAGTTCTTCTTTTTCACAATATAATTCAACGATTTTATCAATAGGATTAAAATTGCAATTGATAGGATTACTGAAAAAACCACTTTGTTGACTATTATCGTAAAAAGTATTTATATAATTATTAGTAGTTTCATCAGTCATATTCTTTATGGCTTCTATAGGGATTTTCAATGCTATAGAAACTTTTTCTAAAATTTTATCATCTAACGCTTCTTTTTGCTCATAATCTGATACAGTAGCCTGGCTAACACCTAAATCAAAAGCAAGAGATTCCTGCTTAATACCAAGCATTTCTCTTAATCTTTTTATATTTCTTCCTTGATGTACTTTCTTAGGGGCTGTATCTATACTCATAACAAAAGTGTTTTAGCAAAAGTAACAAAAAATCTGATAAAACAAATCTATATTTTATAGGCTCAAATATATAATATAAAGGTCTCATCAATACCATATAACCTTATATTCTCTTTGCTTGAAAATATATTGCTATTTAGAATAATTTTCGACCTAATTCAGAATTATAAATATTAGTTTTATTTGTTATATATAATGTGTTGTACTTTTTTGATAAAATACAACATTTTTGGTATGAATAAGAATATTTTTTAGCTTTTATACAATATTAATTAATAGTTAGTTTTAAATGATAAGAAAATACAGCTATTTTAGTATTAGAAAATGAGAATATTTATTTTGAAGAGTTTTTAAAAATATATTGTATAATCATCTTAGGATGAGGAGTTGTCATAAAAGATAAAGCACAGTCGTGGAAGCTTACAGAATTATAGCAATGAGGTAAATATTTCTTACATTAAATTGGGAAGTAAAATTCTGTATCGTTTCTCAATTATTAAAAAGCTGATGCAAGAAGGCTATATGGGAATTTTAGAAAATAGCTTAAAATGTGAGGATATTTTATCGCTCAAGGTTATTCTTGGGCAACCGTTTATTCTGTAGGCCATCGTCCCCCAAACGGCTAGGAAGATATAAGTAGAAATAAACCTGGGCGCATTCAAAAAACAGGTTTCAGTCATAATAATTTCGTTATTTAATTATTTTCAATTTGTTTATATACGCTAGTTTTATATCACTTGCATAACTAAATTCAGAATAATTGAGGTCTATATTTTCACTATGCTCCAAAGATTTATACAATTCAATAATTCTTCCTTTGAATTTGCAATGACTAATAAAGTGGTTAAAAAATTTTTCTGCTTTTTCTTTTGGTGCAAATCGAATCATAAAACCAAGCGGGAGTAAAGAATCATCAACATATTTATTGAATTGCTGTCCATTTTCTGCCAAAAAATCAATTGCTGAAGTTGTTTCTTCAAATAGATCAAATATAGGCAAGGCATATTTGTTTAATAATTCCGCAATTTCTTCAATATATTTTTCGCGGCTCAATCCTGCCAAATTCCAAGATTTTGATGTTTTGTAAGGAGTGATATTCCCTAAATATTCAGACACAACAATTCCGCTACTGTACGAGTTATTTGTTTGTTCAATTATCCATTCTTTCAATTTTTTTGAGTAAACATTTATGTGGGGTAGAATTGAAATATGAAAATTTGTGTTTCTGAAACTGGACTGAAATACTATTTCATAAACTATATCTTTATTTTTAGACTTTTTTTTGAGTATCTGACCTTTTTGGATTGCTTTAAAATGTTTATCTTGTATTAAATCTGCTATTTTATTACAAGATTCAATAAAAATATTTCTTACCTCTTTCATATTAATATTTTGGCATATTTGATAAGATCAATCATACAATTTACATTCTATACTTCATAAGATTGACCAATCTTCAAAAATAACAGATATCTTAAAATATAAATACTGCATTTATTTAAAACTTTAGATTATAGAATATAATAGCAGATTTTAAATCAAAGTTTGTAGTTATTATATTCAAAATCAGATACTATTTATTTTAATTTTCAATATAAATTATCAGTTTACACTTCAGTCCAATATGATTACTTAACTTTTTCATATCCTCGTTAATCTTTTGCCGTGTGAGTTTCGCATAAATTTCTGTCGTTTTAATACATTTATATACCAACATTTGACTGTCGGTTTCTAGAGTTAAGCCTTGCGAAAGCGTAATAAGTGGTTCGAAATTATACCTGTTTTGCTATTCAATTAAATTATCGCATCACTATAATTTTAGTTTACTTTGAATAAAACGATGCAAAACGGGATTAGCGTTTTCCGGATGATAACAAGCGGAAATAACAGATTGTTGTTTTATCAAATTTAACTCATGCACACGCACTTTAGCCGCTGTTCCCAATAATGCTGATTTGGGAAGTATGGCAATTCCCATATCTAATTCCACCATTCGAACAATAGCATCCAATTGATATACATCATGCACTATGTTGAGAGAAAATCCCATCGTATTGCAAATCGTAATTATTTGTTCATACAACCCACTAGCTAAATATTGGGGAAAAAGAATAAAAGGATATTTAGACAAGAAAGAAAAATCAGACTTATCCGATAAATCAAATTGATTTTGGTCAGAAGTTATCAAAACAAATGATTCACGATATATTTCACACAAATGCAAGTCTTCGGTATGTATTGGAGTACGCAAAAATGCAATATCAATTTCTCCTTTCTTTAACATTTTGATTTGCTCATAAACGGTGTATTGGGATAACCGTAAATGAACATTTTGATAATGTTGCGTAAAATCTTTAAGTATAGGTAGAATTAGCGGAAATACGGAACCCACATAAGCAATTTGTAGTATACCACTTGCTCCCGTTGCTATCCGTTTAACTTCTTTTTTTGCTTCCAAGATATTTTGCAAAATGAAATCCGCTTTCTTTTTCAAATATTCGCCTGCCGGGGTTAGCATTACATTTCGTTGATTGCGTTCAAACAATCTAACATCCAATTCTTCTTCCAACTGTCTGATAGCCCTACTCAATGGGGGCTGAGTGATATGTAGCTTTTGTGCAGCTTTGCTAAAATGCAGTTCTTCTGCCAATACATTGAAATAATGAAGGCTGTTACTATTCATACCTATAAAGTATTAATTTAACCCTTTTTTTATATCAAAGGTATTTTATCTTTGTCACAAAATCAAGAGTATTAAAAAATTATTTGTATAACCAATAAAAATTTATTAGTCATGTTTATTGTGGTACTTACTTATCATAAAGAGTTGAGAGAAGTCGAGAATTATTTAGAAGACCATAAGCAGTTTTTAGATAAATTCTATCAGAGGGGCAACTTTATAACATCTGGAAGACAACATCCACGGATAGGTGGTGTTATTTTATGTAAGGCTTGCAATCGGCAAGAGGTTGAAAATATTATTTCACAAGACCCGTTTTATACTAACCAAATAGCAGGTTACCAAATAATTGAATTTGAACCTACAAAATATTGTGATGAAGTTTTAAGAGATGTTTTCAATTATTCCTTATAATAGCACGGTACCCTTACAGGCTAAAGCATATATATAAAATAAGAGAAATGTATAATCAAGCCTTGACAATTGAATAGAATTTAAAAATAATATAGAATCATTCACCGAAAAATAGGATTACACCTATTACCCTGTTTATTAATTTAAAAATTATGTATATGAATGATTTTTTAAATACTAAATTAGCTAGCATATTGTCTATCTGATGCTTAACAAATTGAAAATGAAGAAATACATAATTACTTATAAAAATTTTGTAGTCTAAGTAAAAGAATTCATACAGTATGAAGCAGATTACTCGATTGTTAACCGGAATTTAATTCTAACTCGTTTTGAGTTTGATTTGTTAGAATCATTACCTTTTTACTCATAGAAAAAATGACCTAAAATTCATTTATCTTCATAAAACGTTAGTTTTCATTCAGTAGGAACAAGAATTTTTAAATCTTAAAATTCCATATCCTGAGTGATTCAAACCAATAAGCCAAGAAACATTCGTCTCCTAACTTCATATAATGCTTAAATTGAAAGGCTTGGTTAATTGTTGCTTTGGCAGAGATTGTTGTCTCTTTATTCTTCACATAGAAAGTATTCCAACAAAATGGAAAATTCGCGCATTTGAATCAGATTGCATATTCCTTTCAAAAAATATTCAATTGTAAGCTTTGGTAGTTTTGTCTATCTCATTAGCTATAAAAGAGTCACATCTATTATTTCTTCAATAGGATTCAAGTTTAATAAGAAATAATTATTTCTTATTTGCTTCATGCTCACGTATTGGAATATTCTCTTTTTTCATCTGAGCGATGCCCCATTCCCTCAATTGGATAATAAAAGGAATCAGATCCTCGCTGACATCCGTCAGTCTATATTCTACCTTGGGTGGCACTTCATGATAAACTTTTCGGGATAAGAGCCCGTCATTTTCTAGCTCTCGTAACGTTTGCGTTAGCATTTTGGTGGTAATGTCTGTCATACGTTTTTTTAATTCGCCAAATCTCAATACTTCATTATTATGAATATACCATAATATTCGCCCTTTATATTTTCCACCTATTCTTCTAAAAGCATAATCTACTGCGCAAGCTGATTCTGCAATATTTTTTTCTATCATTTTAATTCTTTTTATGCTGATAATCAATTATAGTTTCTTTTAAGTAGCTAAGGTACAAAATAGTAGGTACTTGTTAATAGTAGATTAAATAGATAATTTTGTATAAAAAATAATAATATGGACAGAAGAAGAGCTTTAAAACTAATGATTTCAACTGTAAGTATAATGGTTTCACCGGCATTAATGGGTATTAACTTAAATAATAATCCTATGAAAAAAGATAGTATAGATCGGGTTAAAAGTGAAGGCTTAAAAGTTAATTTAGGAAATATCAGTTTTTATATTTTTTCAGACGGATATATGTCTATAGATAAACCTCAACCTACTTTTGCTCCAGCCATTTCTTCATCAGATTTCATGGTCGAGATACAAAAGTTTCATCCAACAAAAAAGGCCATTGATTTAGCAATCAATGTTATGTTGATAAAAGTACAAGAAAAAATCATTTTAATAGATGCAGGTATGGGTAATCATTTTGGAGAGAACCAAGGCTGGTTATTAAATAATATTGAAAATGCAGGTATCTCGAGAGAGTCGATTACGGACATTTTGATTACCCATGCGCATAGAGATCATATTGGAGGGCTTATTACGAATGAAGGAACAATAGTGTACCCCAATGCAAAGTATCATATTGCCAAAGAGGAATATGACTTTTGGATGTCAGATAATCCTGATTTCTCGAATAGCAAATTAACTGTTGAGCAAAGGAACACAACTATCAACTTTACAAAGAAAGTCTTAAATAGGATTAAGGAAAAAATAGTTTCATTTCACCCCGGAGAGACCTTATTTACTGTAATCCAGACAGAATTGGCGGCAGGCCATACTCCGGGGCACACCATATTTACTATTTCATCCGAAGGAAAATCGGTCAAAAATATTGTCGATATTTTTCATGCTCCATTACTAATTTCAAATCCTGAATGGGGTATAGTATTTGATGTTAATTTTGAGCAAGCTATCCGTACAAGAAAACAAGTATTGGAAGATTGTTTTAAAAATAAACAACTGGTTATGTCTTCACATTTACCTTGGCCGGGATTAGGGTATATTGATAAAAGGGATAAATATTATTGGGATCCAATATATTATTATATGCCTAATGAAATAAATTTAGGTAGCGACATACAAAACTAATCCAATTCAAGGATTTACATACATAAAATATATGTTTGGAACATAGAGATCCTTGGGTACATCCTAATGCGAAAATCTAATCCTTAATTGGGGGTAGAGCAATCGCGAATTGCAACACATACTTATCTATATAGCCAATCATCAAATTAAATATTTAAAAAATAATAAGATAGCATATAAATTTATTTCTCTTTATAACGGTTAGTTTACTTTTGTTTTGCTAAAAAGTTTAAACTACATTCGCTTAGAAAATTTATTTATATGGAATTAGGTTTAATTTAAAAGAGCAATAATAAGATAACCTTATTAAATTAGATAAAGAAACACGTACGATAACCTATATAATACATCAAAAATAAAAAAGAATTTCTTCTAATCCGTAGGAAAAAATTCAGGCAGCGGCCTTTTTAAAACTTATTTTACATTACGGATATAAACCCGAACGGATTAAACTATTTGTTTCTGTTACGATGGGATCGGAAATAAAAGAAGCCGATTTGATTGTTTATAACGATGACGGTTGTTATGAGCCATATTTTGGTAGAATGCAAAAGGGAAGAGGTTAGCGAGCCTGAATTTTTCCAGGCAATAAATCAGGCATACAGCTATGCCTATGCTCTGCCCAATAATGTTACGTTTGTGTGGATAACTTCAGGGTTAAAAAACGAATATTTTGAAGTAAATAAAGAGAAAAGCAGTAAAATAAGCCAACCCGACATATCCCAGTTTGGAATTTAAAAACTTGCTAATTATAAATTTGTATATGAAGCAAATAGCCTACAAAATGAATCAGTAAAACAAAAATTTTCAGATATTAAAGTTGTTTCTGAAGAAGAACTTACCCGTCAGTTTAAAAAGGCTCACGACGCCCTTTGAGGGGGAGAGCATTTAAACCTTTCGGAAGCATTTGTTGAGCTCGATAATCTTATTTTTGCCGTAGGACGCTGGAGAAATAGAGATTATTATACACGGATACCCAGATTTGAAAAACATTATGAGCTTAGTTAAGCAAGTAATATAAATTACAGATTGAGTTACTCCCTCAGCACTCTATCCAAAAATTCAAATTCGATGTGGGGGAGAAGGTGTTTAGCTATTTCCAGCAGATTGTAAATATCAATCCTCACTTCTTCTTTTTCCTCTTCCGTTGTGGTCTTATTTTCCAAAGAAAATAAATGCGTTTGGCAGGTATTGAGTAGTGAAAGCAAGGTAAATCCCAATTGCTTATAATTAGTAGTTCCTGTATTCATAAAACGCAGGGTACGGTCTTTCTTTAGATCCTTGATATAGTCCTGTATTTCTGTGTTGAATTCTATATTCATTTTTAGTATCTTTATGCGGACAAAGTAATGATAAAAGAATAAGATAAAATATTCTGTATTGGAAAATAAAATTCCCAAAATAAGAATGTCTTATTTTTAGCGTATTATTTCCTACTTTTGTAACTTATACAAGAAAGCGATGAACCATGAACACACCTATAGAGCCTAAAAAAGTTCACCACGGGAGAAATGTAAAAAGACTACGGGAAATGCTGGGTGTAAAACAAGATACTCTAGCTGTAGAATTAAACATAACCCAAGCTACGATGTCTAAGCTAGAGGCAAAGGAAGAAATAGAAAAAGATATCCTGCAAAAAATAGCTCAGATACTTAAAATTCCGGTAGAAGCCATAGAAAATTATAATGATGAAGGAGCTTTGAACTTTGTCGCGAATACATTTAATAATCATGATAATTCATCTACAATTAGTTATCAACCTACCTTCAATCCTATAGATAAAATAGTAGAGCTTTATGCGGAAAAAGAAGCCCTTTACGAGCGCATGATTCAGGAAAAAAACGAACTAATAGAGAAGCTGTTAAATAAGTAAACAACAAAAAAATAGTAAAATCTTTTCAAATTATATTTCGTGTAAGTATAAAATTTGTTTGGATGCTAAAGCAGTTATCATAACCTTGCTATCAGAAACTTTTTAATAAGCAGTTTAAGGCAATTATTAAATCATTAACTTTGAAGAAAATTCTACAAATGAAAAAATTGTTTGCCCTTATGCTTTTAGTAAGTATTAATATTTTTTGTTTTGGACAGGAAAAAACAAATACGTCAAAAGACTTGGAAGATAATAAAGCTACTCCTACATTTGATTTAGTTAAGGAGACAAGAAAGATGACGGTGTTTCGAATTGTATTTGAAGAAGATTGTTCTATATCTGCTATTAAAGTAATTCGTGGAAATTTAGGATACAAATTGGATGAAGATGATATAAAAGCTATTAAAAGAATTTATTGTAAGTCGAAATCTGATACTATTAATAGAAAACCAGCTCGGCATTATTTAAATGTAACGATTCTTGAACCTGAAGATTCCATTCAATCCCCCGAATAAATAATAAACTCATCCAAGTACTATTAAAATATAATAATAGTTACAAATTATATTACGATAAATAACAAAAATTCATCCTTATAAATCCTTTCCATATAGGATTAAATAAGGTGAAAAAGCTATATTATTATCTTGATTTTTATTTAACGTTTTAAATAAACATTGATAATTCTGTAATTTTTTTCGATCTTTAAAAAAGAATAAAATCCACATTATTCTTAAAGATTTAGGTTTGTATAACGAAAAAACACTAAAAATGTCAAGGATTTGCAGTTTTACAAATTTATTAAATGAAAGTAAGACAAAAGAGATTAATTTTTAAACAAAAACGGATATTTAGCTTTATACTTCATTAAGCATAACGATACAATGGAGTAGGAATGGGGGATATCACCGCTCTATTTCCAGAGTTTCTTAGTATATAAGAATAAAAAACATATATAAAGTCATTGTTCCGATTAGATTGAATATACGAAGCCTATTTTTCCATATATAAAACAATTTCCACTACTTACTCTTTCCAATTATGGATTTTATTGATATCACTAAAGGCACAAATCTCAATAGAAAATAGATTTCTACAGTCAACCAAAGATTTATTTTCCTCTTAAAAACACGCCAATCAGTTACCATCTCTAAATTAAAATCGTTAATCCTTAATTTTATTGTGCTTTGTATTATTTTATCATTCCATCTTTTAGTATAATCGTAATCCTTATCTAATAATACTTTTTTAAGTATTTTATTCACTTTTTTTCATAAATAGTTTATTGAAAAAATTTAGGCATAAATGCAATGAAAAACAATCCTTTCTTTTTGAAATATCTATCTTGTATTGGTATATATTGTTAGTATTATTATGAAATTCAAATGTGTTTTTTTTACACAAATTCTTTTTTTTCAAACAAAAGGCCAATTACTTTTGTTATGTGGGATATAATTTCGTCTTTTGGTGTTTTATTCATTTTCATTTTTCTAGCTTCCAAATAGTACATGTGTTTCACTGATGATGATATCAATTATTTTTAGATTAGAAAGAGATCTGCGATTCTCTTCCATTTTATGATTTATAAACTATCCTTGCTCCACTTACCGTCATAATCAAGCATCTCTCGTCTATCTACTCGCCATTCCTTATTTTTAAAAATTAATGTGTAACGATATTCATATTCAACTCCCGTATCAAATTTTTTATGAATCTCAATTAGTATTTTTTTATTATTAGTACTTAATTCACAACTAATGATCTTACCATCAGGAGTAAATGTTGATGGATACCGTGTAGATAAAGAAACCTGCTTTCCCCATTTCCTTTCTCTAACCGTTACATATTTTTCGTAAATAGCATCAATTTCTTGTTTTTGCTCTTTTGTATAATCAACCTCTAGATTCGCATATTGTAACTCACGCCAATAATCTTCCCATGTCTTCATTTCTGTTAAAAAGAGTTTTAATACTTTTAAAGCTTGCTCTGTAGAATTCATTTATTTTATTTAATTTTTTTAAAACATTAAAATATATTTGGGAAGAGCTGGATCATCTCTTCCGCTTTATTATTTATAAAGAATCTTTGATCCATTTATTTTACTAAAAAGAAAGATTTCACGTCTATCCACTAGCCATTTTTTATATTTAAAAATTAATGTATATCGATATTGGTATCTAACTCCCGTATCAAATTTTTTATAAACCTCAATTAGTATTTTTTTATTATTAGCACTTAATTCACAACTAATGATCTCACCATCAGGAGTAAATGTTGATGGAAACTGTGTAGATAAAGCAACCTGCAATCCCCATTTCCTTTCTCTAACCGTTACATATTTTTCGTAAATGGCATCAATTTCTTGTTTTTGCTCTTTTGTATAATCAACCTCTAGATTCGCATATTGTAATTCACGCCAATAATCTTCCCATGTCTTCATTTCTGTTAAAAATAGTTTTAATACTTTTAATGCTTGCTCTGTAGAATTCATTTATTTTATTTAATTTTTTAAAATGTTAAAATATATTTGGTTGTTGTAATGTAAACCCGCTTCTTGGCCATGATATTGATCCGCAAAGCGCAAGTTTTGCTCTATCTTATCAAGACTATATCATCGGCCTCGGTTGGGTTGGTGTTTCAATTGCCCAAATAACTCATATTACCCCAATCCAATCATTTCACCATCATCTGTCGGTAAACCGTTAGCTTTATGCCGTGCATAAGCTACATAACACATTGAATGAGACAGGCTATACGCAAAGTTAGCAGATAAAAAAAAAGCTGGAAGGATAGGAGTGATCTTTCCGACTTTATTTATATGTCTTTTAAATTAATAATTCTCTGCCACCATTGTTTATTTTCAATATGGCTTGATATAACGTTCCTGCTCCATTTTCCATATTTTTTTAGGAAAAACACGATAGCCACATCAGATTTTTCTATCACATCAAGATGTTCATTCAGTCCCAAACAAAAGAAAATATTTATTGAGTCAAATAAATGAATGACTTTTAGAAACTCTTCATAGAGTAAATCTCTATCAGAGTAAATTAACCTGCTCATATAGTCATATGTAATTTCAAGAATATTATTGTAATTAGAGGTAACCACACTATTGATAAAATCATTAATTATACTTTCATATATTAACTTGTTGTATTTTGATGAATAATATATTTCACAAGCTACCACTTCAATATCATGCGGCAGTCTATACCCCTTTTTTATTAACTGAATAATATGACTCATTTTATCTGGCATTTATTTTCGCTCACTAATTATAAACTAAAAACCAGTCAATTTTCTCAGGTTTTCCCAAGTTTCAGGGAAGTGAGTTAATATAGTTGGTTTTTACTTGTTTGGCTTGTCACTTTAAACAAGTCAAAGGAGCTACCTAGGTTAATGAATTTAGGTGAATAACTATATAAGTTTATGCTATACCGCTAACTCTATTGGAGCTTGTAGGGTAAATAGCCCACAGTTCTGATCATAATAACCCAACATATTGAAATGCAGAATGTAAACTCTTGACGACTGCCACCACGCGCTCAATCATGGTGAGGCGATTAGCAGCTGATAAGTGTGATTACCCAGTGCATCCACTTTTTTAACAGAGGAACTCCCTGTTTCACTTAGCTTTTACGATTCAGTTAAATACTTATAAAAGAAAATAAACTCATTACGAGAATCAGCTCCAATTTTTTTAAAAAAGAATTATATTTTTCATCCAATTCGACAATTCGGTTTTGTTTTTTCAAAAGTTACAGAGCGGATTAGTGTGTATTATCGATAATCCATTGTTCCGGATTAGATTGAATATTTGAAAACCATTGTTCAGCAAATAAAACACTTTGCACTTGTTGCGCTTTCCAATTATAGATTTCATTGATATCATCAAAAACACAAATCCAAATAGAAAATCGATCCTTAAAGTCAGCCAAAGATTCATTTTCCTCTTTAAAATCACGCCAATCAGTTAACATTGCTAACCTAAAATTGCTAGTTCTTATCTTCATTGCGTATTTTATCATTTCATCACCAATGTCTTCTTTTAGAATAAAATCCTCATCTAACCATACTTTTTTAAGTACTTCATTCACTTCTTTCATAAATGGTTTATTCAATAAATTTAGGTGTAAATGCAGTGAAAAATAGCCCTTCCTTTTTAAAAGATCAATCTCGTATTGATATATGTTGTTCGTGTTAGTATCATGAAATTCAAATGTATTTACATCATTTAATTTTCAAAGTTCTCTTGAAAAATTTATACTTTTTACACCATCAAATTCTTTTTGTAATTCTGTATATAGTTTTTTTTATTTTTCTAAAGTCATAATTAAAATTATTTAATAATTAATTTTCTTCCATTCTTTGTATCTATTTTCAATAATATTTTTAATCTTTTCATAATTTTCCCAATTATCAGATTCATGGAAAATAGTTTCATTATTATCATTAGAAGCATTAGCATAATCATCATAATATTGTCCTGATTCATAATATTTTTCAGCAAAACGCTTAGCTTCTTCATTTAAATCATAAGATGTTAATTTATAATCACAACATTCCTTAATAAATTGAGCTCCTGTTATATTTCGTTCTCTAAATTTATAAAGATCATTACTACAATCTTCTTTTAAAAGCTCACCTTCAAATCCTTTATCAATAACCCAGCCTATGAACATTCCCATATGAGTTAATGCAGCTTCTTCAGATAAATCTGAAGGGAAAGAATCGTTTATATGCCAACTATAATCGTCATATTTTATTACTTTAGCTATATCGGATATAACTTCGTCTTTTGGTGTTTTATTCATTTTATTCATTTTTCATAGTAGAAGATGCATTTTTAAATAATTGACGACAATGAAAAGCACCCAATAATTCATTGTCTTACTTGAGTCGAAGCTCTCTGTTTCGCTTAGCTTTTACGATTTAGTTAAAAATAGAAGAAAATAAGCTCATCATCATTGTTATATCTTGCTAATAAATAATAATATTTTCCATCTAATTCGATAATCCGGTTTTGTTTTTTCAAAAGGTACAGAGGGGGGTAGTGTGTATTATCAATAATCCATTGTTCCGGATTAGGTTAAATATTTGAAATCCATTTTTCTGTATATAAAACACTTTGCACTAGTTGCACTTTCCAATTAGGAATTTAATTAATATCATCAAAGACACACAT
>CALYQD010000009.1 GCA_945280365.1 uncultured Apibacter sp. | reverse complement strand
AATAAAACACTTTGCACTAGTTGCGCTTTCCAATTAGGGATTTCATTAATATCATCAAAAACAGAAAACCAAATAGAAAATCGATCCCAAAAGTCAGACAATGATTCATTTTTCTCTTTAAAATCACGCCAATCTGTTACCATCCCTAAAATAAAATCTCTAAGTCTTGATTTTATTGTACTTTTTATTGATTTATCATCCCAACCTTTAAGATAATCATAATCCTTATCTAATAATACCTTTTCAAGAACTTTATTCACTTCTTTCATAAATGGTTTATTCAATAAATTTAGGCGTAAATGCAGTGAAAAATAGCCCTTCCTTTTCGAAAGAAGTATTTCATATTGATATATATTGTTAGTGTTAGTATCATGAAATTCAAATATGTTTTTCTTTTGCACAAATCCTTTTTGTTCAAACAAAGGCCCAATTACTTTAGCTATATCTAATATAACTTCATCTCTTGTTGTTTTATTCATTGTAGTCATTTTTCATAGTAGAAGATGCATTTTTAAATAATTGACGACAATGAAAAGCACCCAATAATTCATTGTTTTATTTGAGTCGAAACTCCCTGTTTCGCTTAGCTTTTACAATTCAGTTAAATACTTATAAAAGTAAATAAGCTCATCATCAGCGTCATAGCTTGTTAAAGAATAATTATATTTTTCATTTAACTCAATAATTCGGTTTTGCTTTTTCAAGAGGTACAGCGCTGGGTATGCTGTATGGTTAATTATCCATTGTTCCTGATTAGATTGAATATCCGAAACCCATTTTTCAGTAAATAAAACACTTTGCACTAGTTGCGCTTTCCAATTAGGGATTTCATTAATATCATTAAAGGCAGTAACCCAAATAGAAAATCGATCCCTAAAGTCAGACAAAGATTCATTTTCCTCTTTAAAATCGCGCCAATCAGTTAACATTCTTAACCTAAAATTGCTAAGTCTTAGCTTCATTGCGTATTTTATCATTTCATCACTACTGTCTTCTAGACGAATAAAATCTTCATCTAACCATACTTTTTTAAGTACTTCATTCACTTCTTTCATAAATGGTTTATTCAAAAAATTTAGGCGTAAATGTAGTGAAAAATAGCCCTTGCTTTTCGAAAGTAGTATTTCATATTGATATATATTGTTAGTGTTACTATCATGAAATTCAAATATATTTTTCTTTTGCACAAATCCTTTTTGTTCAAACAAAGGCCCAATTACTTTTGCTATATCGGATATAACTTCATCTTTTGTTGTTTTATTCATTTTCATAACTTCCATAATGGTACATATGTTACGCTAGTAATAACATCAGTTGTATATACTTTTGAAAGAATCGTGCCATCAATTTTAGTTGGCGCTTTTTTTCCAAATTCACCCTTTCCAGATCGAATAGTAAGTATGATTACCCAGCGCATCCACTTATTCAATAGGGCACAATATTTGCGCTAACACCGGTTTAAAAAGTAAAAGTTAATCACAAAGTACTTTGATAATCTATCATCTGGAAGCTACTCCATTTTTAACTTAGTTTTTATGAGGTAGTTAAATATTTATAAAATAAAATAAGTTCATCATCTGAGCTATTTTTCGCTAACAAATAACTATATTTTTCATTTAACTCAATAATTCGGTTTTGTTTTTTCAAAAGGTACAGAGCAGAATAGTATGTATTATTAATAATCCATTGTTCCGGATTAGATTGAATATCCGAAATCCATTTTTCAGTAAATAAAACACTTTGCACTAGTTGCGCTTTCCAATTAGGGATTTCATTAATATCATCAAAGAAACACATCCAAATAGAAAATCGATCCCAAAAGTCAGACAAAGATTCATTTTCCTCTTTAAAATCGCGCCAATCAGCTAACATTCCTAACCTAAAATTACTAAGCCTTGATTTTATTGTGCTTTTTATTGATTTATCATCCCAACCTTCAAGATAATCATAATCTTTATCTAATAATACCTTTTTAAGTACTTCATTTACTTCTTTCATAAATGGTTTATTAAATAATTTTAGGTGTAAATGTAGTGAAAAATAGCCCTTCCTTTTCGAAAGACGTATTTCATATTGATATATATTGTTAGTGTTAGTATCATGAAATTCAAATATGTTTTTCTTTTGCACAAATCCTTTTTGTTCAAACAAAGGCCCAATTACTTTTGCTATATCGGATATAACTTCATCTCTTGTTGTCTTATTCATTGTGTAGTCATTTCTTATAGTAGAAGATGCATTTTTTAATAATTTACGACCCAATAATTCATTGTCTTATTTGAGTCTAAACTCCCTGTTTCGCTTAGCTTTTACAATTCAGTTAAATACTTATAAAAGAAAATAAGCTCATTTTTATAAAAGCTTCCCTTTAACAAATAATTATATTTTTCATTTAATTCGATAATTCGGTTTTGCTTTTTCAAAAGGTACAGCGCTGGGTATGCTGTATGGTTAATTATCCATTGTTCCTGATTAGATTGAATATCCGAAATCCATTTTTCAGTAAATAAAACACTTTGCACTAGTTGCGCTTTCCAATTAGGGATTTCATTAATATCATTAAAGGCAGTAACCCAAATAGAAAATCGATCATTAAAGTCAGCCAAAGATTCATTTTCCTCTTTAAAATCGCGCCAATCCGTTACCATACTTAAGCAAAAATTGCTAGTTCTTACCTTCATTGCGGATTTTATCGTTTCATCACTACTGTCTTCTAGACGAATAAAATCTTCATCTAACCATACTTTTTTAAGTACTTCATTCACTTCTTTCATAAATGGTTTATTCAAAAAATTTAGGCGTAAATGTAGTGAAAAATAGCCTTTTGCCTTTGAAAGAAGTATTTCATATTGATATATGTTGTTCGTGTTAATATCATGAAATTCAAATATATTTTTCTTTTGCACAAAACCTTTTTTTTCAAACAAAGGTCCAATTACTTTTGCTATATCGGATATAACTTCGTTTTTTGGTGTTTTATTCATTGTCTTACTTGAGCCGAAACTTCCTGTTTCGCTTAGCTTTTACGATTTAGTTAAAAATAGAAGAAATTAAGCTCATCATCATTGTTATTTCTTGCTAATAAATAATAATATTTTCCATCTAATTCGATAATTCGGTTTTGTTTTTTCAAAAGGTACAGAGCAGAATAGCATGTATTATTAATAATCCATTGTTCCGGATTAGATTGAATATCCGAAATCCATTTTTCAGTAAATAAAACACTTTGCACTAGTTGCGCTTTCCAATTAGGGATTTCATTAATATCATTAAAGGCAGTAACCCAAATAGAAAATCGATCCCTAAAGTCAGCCAAAGATTCATTTTCCTCTTTAAAATCACGCTAATCCGTTACCATCCTTAAGCAGAAATTGCTAGTTCTTACCTTCATTGCGGATTTTATCATTTCATCACTACTATCTTCTAGACGAATAAAATCCTCATCTAACCATACTTTTTTAAGTACTTTTTTTACTTCTTTCATAAATGGTCTATTCAATAAATTTAGGCGTAAATGCAGTGAAAAATAGCCCTTCCTTTTTGAAAGAAGTATTTCATATTGATATATATTGTTAGTTTCACTATCATGAAATTCAAATATGTTTTTCTTTTGCACAAAACCTTTTTGTTCAAACAAAGGGCCAATTACTTTTGCGATATCGGATATAACTTCGTCTTTTGTTGTTTTATTCATAGTCTTAACTTCCAAAAAGGAACATTTGCTTTGCTTATGATGATGTCAATTATCTTCCTTACCAGAAAGTGGATTTCCATCCATATCTTTTAGCACATTTTCCCTTACTTAGTAGCGGAACAGGACTCCACCTTATTAAATCAATATGTTATTCAAACCCTTACTAAAAACAAACGAAATAAATATAATTATCAATTAGTTACATATAATAATCAATGATAAAGCTATTGAAATTAAATGAAAAAGTATGATTTTAATATTTTTAAATTAAAACGATTGACAAGAACTTCTTTAGTTACTACTAAGAAAATTTACGACAATTCTAAACAATTATTTTTTACTAATAGGGTGTAAATTCTTTACTATTGATGAGCTAACTCCCTAGTAGTGTTTCAATTTTTTTCATTTTAAATTAAATTTCAAATGATATAAGCGTTGGAATGCAATTTATGGATATATCTATTCGTCATATAAATCTTTAAAAGAGAAGGGAATTGAATGTGAGCTGAATGTTTTCTTTACTACAGAAGATCAAAATATGGTAAATACAATTGAGTAATATCCATTATCCATTTTACTTATTACTCTCGAGGTAATAAAGAAAATGTATAGTATAGGCTAATTCCTATATTTTCAATTTTTGTACTAATAAAAATTAGATAAATGTTTACACTCGACTGGATTAGGAAAAGAAAAAATCATCAACTACCATCAGGAAGTACCTTTTAAGATACTGGAAAAGAAAATAGGTGATTCTCATCCAGCACCTTTATTTACCATAATATTCTGGCCAAGTGTTGAAGCTAAAGAGTTAGGGAAAATTAAAAAGACAAGAAGCGAAAGACAAAACATATTCTATGGTTAAAATTTATGACGTTTTTTATAGCAAAAGAATAAAAACTATCAATTTTTGATTCAATATCTCCTACCAAAGATAGTTGGGTTGGTGTAGGAGCATGAAAAAGAAGTATACTAGTATACGTTTTGGGTAAACAAAAACAGCATGAGGTTAGAATTACGAATTGACAGGGGAAAAAATTCCGAATTGGAAAATATTGAGATTTTTAAACAACTTTATAAAGAAAAAGATACTATAGAAAAGAAAATGGGTGATACATTGGTTTGCGCGAACCAATACGGCACTCGAATGTGTGCTCTTATAAAAGATTTTACCAATGACGGATATAAGAATGAGGAAGTAGAATGGCTATATCATTACGAGCTATTGATGCTATAAAAAAGCTAGAAAATGCTACTAAACCTTTGGTTAATATGTTAACTTTATAAATTTTAATTTCTCAGCACTCTATCCAAAAATTCAAATTCGATGTGGGGGAGAAGGTGTTTAGCTATTTCCAGCAGATTGTAAATATCAATCCTCACTTCTTCTTTTTCCTCTTCCGTTGTGGTCTTATTTTCCAAAGAAAATAAATGCGTTTGGCAGGTATTGAGTAGTGAAAGCAAGGTAAATCCCAATTGCTTATAATTAGTAGTTCCTGTATTCATAAAACGCAGGGTACGGTCTTTCTTTAGATCCTTGATATAGTCCTGTATTTCTGTGTTGAATTCTATATTCATTTTTAGTATCTTTATGCGGACAAAGTAATGATAAAAGAATAAGATAAAATATTCTGTATTGGAAAATAAAATTCCCAAAATAAGAATGTCTTATTTTTAGCGTATTATTTCCTACTTTTGTAACTTATACAAGAAAGCGATGAACCATGAACACACCTATAGAGCCTAAAAAAGTTCACCACGGGAGAAATGTAAAAAGACTACGGGAAATGCTGGGTGTAAAACAAGATACTCTAGCTGTAGAATTAAACATAACCCAAGCTACGATGTCTAAGCTAGAGGCAAAGGAAGAAATAGAAAAAGATATCCTGCAAAAAATAGCTCAGATACTTAAAATTCCGGTAGAAGCCATAGAAAATTATAATGATGAAGGAGCTTTGAACTTTGTCGCGAATACATTTAATAATCATGATAATTCATCTACAATTAGTTATCAACCTACCTTCAATCCTATAGATAAAATAGTAGAGCTTTATGCGGAAAAAGAAGCCCTTTACGAGCGCATGATTCAGGAAAAAAACGAACTAATAGAGAAGCTGTTAAATAAGTAAACAACAAAAAAATAGTAAAATCTTTTCAAATTATATTTCGTGTAAGTATAAAATTTGTTTGGATGCTAAAGCAGTTATCATAACCTTGTTATCAGAAACTTTTTAATAAGCAGTTTGAGGCAATTATTAAACCATTAACTTTGAAGAAAATTCTACAAATGAAAAAGTTGTTTGTCCTTATGCTTTTAGTAAGTATTAATGTTTTTTGTTTTGGACAGGAAAAAACAAATACGTCAAAAGACTTGGAAGATAACAAAGCTACTCCTATATTTTCTTTCCCGCCAATTATAGATGAAAATTATTATTGTGACATAATAGAAGAAGCAGAATTTACGGAAGGGAATTTTAATAGATATGTTGGACAATGTTTTGATTTAGATAAGAAGACAAAAGAGAAGGTGGCGTTGCGATTTGTAGTTGAAGAAGATGGTTCTATATCTGATATTAAAGTAATTAGTAAAAATTTAGCAAACAGATTGGATGAAAATTGTATAGAAGCTATTAAAAAAACTAATGGTAAGTGGAAACCTGCTACTATTAATGGAGAACCAGCTAAGACTTATTTAACAGTTGTAATTAGTGTACCTGAAGATCCCATTCAATCCCCCGAATAAATAATAAACTCATCCTAGTACCATTAAAATATAATAATAGTTACAATTTACTTTACGATAAATAACAAAAATTCATCCTTATAAATTTTTTTCATATAGGATTAAATAAGGTGAAAAAGTTATATTATTATCTTGATTCTTATTTAACGTCTTAAATAAACATTGATAATTCTGTAATTTTTTTCGATCTTTAAAAAAGAATAAAATCCACATTATTCTTAAAGATTTAGGTTTGTATAACGAAAAAACACTAAAAATGTCAAGGATTTGCAGTTTTACAAATTTATTAAATGAAAGTAAGACAAAAAAGATTAATTTTTAAACAAAAACGGATATTTAGCTTTATATATCATTAAGTATAACGATACATACAATGGAGTAGGAATGGGGGGAATACACCGCTCTATTTCCAGAGTTTCTTGATATATAAGAAGAAAATAACATATATAAAACTTTTCTATATCTATAAATAAACGGTAGAGGTAGAATATAAAAATATATGTAAGCTGTAAAAAGAAAAGGTAAAATTTCGTATTTTACATGTTCGGTATCTCATAAACTTTACAGAAAATTATATGATGGGGGAAGATATTTTGTAAACAGAAAAGCTATATTTAACACTTACTATGAAAAACAAATACTTTCCCAAAAGAACGGACATTTATTAAAGATGTTTGAAAAGGTTTTTACTGATATAATTTATGATGAATATTATAAAAAATACAGAAAGAAATATTACAAGGGATAGCTAACTAAAAAAGAAATTATTTTAAGAAAAAAATAGATAATGTGGAAAGCTAGCCATCCGGTACGTATAAAAGTTGTTATGCCTATAATTTATAAATCTATTAGGTTAATAAATATTTATCTGGTTTATTTAAAAGGGAAAAAATACTGCCAGGAAACAAAAATTCAGAGGAAAATGATTTAGCTTTCATACTGAATTTTTATACTGTCTGGAAATGTTTTAATTTCCTATAAAAGTGGCGGGGTGAGATTGTCTCCCTAAGAAGTGGCGAGGAAGTTTAGTAGGGTAGGCTCGTATAATCATATAGATAAATTTTTGATAAAAATTTTATAATATATAATATTGTTTATCTAAACTTAAAGTATTTTCAAATAATCAATTCCCTGTTTTTAACACTTTTAATTTTGTTATATTATCATAACAAAACCCTTTAAAATTAAATACTTTAAATAATAAATAATAGATAACTTATTATTTTATATAAAAAAGCACTAAATTTAGCCTGTATTTTACAAACTAAAAACCATGAGATTTCCTACTAGCCAAGATAAACATTTTTATTACTCAGCCCCTTGTTACAATTATAAAGTACAAGGAACCTCAAAATATAAACATGGAGAAAATTATACAGAAAACCACTTTAAAGCAGATGTTTATTATAAAGAGAATAGAGATTTTACCGATTATAAAATAACCAATTTTTCACAGTCAGCAAAAGCAATAGTATATGAATTAGCACAAGATTTCTTTACTATAACCTCTGATTTACAAGTACAATTAGACTCTAAAGAATATGTAGAAAAAATATGTAACCTTGAGGATATTTTTCAAAAATACCAACAACAAAAACCCTTATTGCTGGAGAAATACAAAAATGTACCCAATATAGAAACCCTTGTAGAAAACTATGAAGCCAACCTTCAAAAAGAAGAAAAACTACGGAAATCTATTTTTTATAAAGGAATCAGCAGGGTTTTCTTTACAGGATTAAAACCCATTATCAGAAGTACTACTATACAGCATGAAATTACAAGGACACGAAATTGCCCTGAACCCATATTTTCTGTAAGTTTTCCCATAACCGAAACTATTTACTGGAGAAAAGAAGGAGATAAATACAAAGTAGAAATTAAAGGAAATGTTGATTTTAAAAGAATGGAACAAGATAACGAAAAAGACCGTTTTTTACAGGCTTGTTCTAATTTAGTAGATAATCAGGTAAAACCTTCCGATGTAGCTCTTTATACCCAAGAAAAATATACATTAGACCATAGGTTAAACTATGAAACAGCAGATTATCTGTATAGTTTTGGAATACAAAGATTCCATGAAAAAAAAGAAACCCTCCATTATCATTTAAAAACATAGTTTTATGTCTGACGAAAATAAAAAATTTGTTCCCGAAGGAGTTTATTTAGTTTGTGATAAAGGAAAAATAGTAACCCAGTTGTTAGGAAGTCCAGATAGGAATGTATATTTTTATGGGGTAAAAGCCTGTACAGATGCAGATAATAAATTTGGGATTAATATTTTATCCTTTGGTACATGTAAGACATGCGGAGCTTGTAAATTTGAAGAGATACAATGGACAAAAGTAAAAGAGAAAGGCTCTATCAATAATAGCAAAGCACTATTGGAGCATTCCGAAGGTCTTTGTAAAGAAGGACAAGGAATTATAAAAATATACTTTAGCAAATACGAAGCAGGATTAGCCAATGAAAACCAGAATGAAAGTGCTTTTGTAAAAGAAAGTTTATCTTCCCAGATTTTAGGCACTGCTTTAACTACTCCTTTCGGACAGGTTATTGATTTATTTTGCAAAGATGATGATAAATTTACAGAAGGGGTAGGGCGAGGATTTAAGAAAGGAATGGAAAGCACATGGAATTTCTTTTCCTCTGATATGTGGAAAAAAGAAACCTGGGTGGGAATGGGTAAATTAGCGGTTATTGGAGCTGCCTATTCCAGTCCGGTAACAGGAACATTGATGGGAGATACTACCCTTGGAATGTTGGATAGTTTATATGGAACAGATTTTAAGCAGACCAAAGATAATTTAGTAGAAGGGATAAAAGATACAGCAAGAAATGCCTGGGAAGATGTTAAAAGGGGTAATATGGGGGAAGTAGGGGAAACTTACGGACAACTTCAATATGCCATAGCAGAAGCCTTAGTGGGAACTAAAGGAGCAGGAGTAGCCGTAAAAGGAGCTACTACAGGAGCAAAGGCGTTGATAGGAGCAGAAAGACTGGCGCAACTGTCTGCTAATTTTACCAAGGTTCTGGAAAGAATCAGGATGGGAAGTGTGATAAAAGTAGGTGAAAAAATTGAAAAGATAGCTGATGATTTAGACCCTCCTGGAACGAAGAGAAATTCAATAGGACAACTATATGATGAAAAAACAGGGAGGTATGTAAAAGACCCTAAAACTATAGGAAAATCTAAAAAGCCCGCCTATAAAAGAAATATGAGTGAAAGGCGGAAAGCTCTTTTACGAGATAAAGATACATTAGATCCTAAGGCTAAAGAATATATAGAGAAGCATAATGGCAGAAAAGTACCTAATAAGAAATATAACAAGGATTATGATGGGGATATTGATTATGAAGTGCATCATAAAGACCCATTATCATTGCGAGATACCCCAGAAGGTAAAGCTAATTTAGATAAGGCTGAAAATATGGAAACGATACCAAGAGAAAAGCATAATGATTTACATAGAAGATGTAGAACTGCATATCATAAAGTACAAGAAGCTAAAAAAATAAATAAGAAAAAATGAAAGAACAGATATTAGAAGTAAAAAGTCTTATAGATAAAATGTTAATAATTAAAGAAGATTTTATACCTTTTGAAGTTACACATAAAATATCAAATCTTTTAATAAGTTCCAATGATAAAGAAATGCTTGAATTTCATTATTCTTTATTAAAAATAAAGGATGATGCTGTTTTATATTATGAAATTAGAACAACTTTTGAGGAACGACCTAAAGAGATAATAGAGCCTTTTCTATTAGATAAACTAAAAACAGAACAAGATATATCCCTAAAAGGAGATATAATTCAGTTGCTAGGGGGTATTGGTTCTTTTGAAATATTACCTTATGTAAAGAGTAATATAAAATCTGAAATTAGAGATATTCGTTATCGCTGTATTATTGTTTTAGGCTGGATAGGAACTAAAGAAGATTTACCTATCCTTAATGAAAGATTAATTAATGAATCTGATGATGAATTAAGAGGATATGCAGCAACAGCTATGAGGTCTTTATGGTCTGATAATAAATTATCTAAAGAAGACATTTTGCCTTATCTGTATTCTGCTTTAGTAAATGAAAATTCGGAAGAAACATTAAGCTCCATAATTATTACAATACAAGATTTATTAAAGAGAAAATTTGGATTGCAGGAAAGAATTGATGAAGGAATTATTACAGGAGATGTATTTAAAGCAAAAGAAAAGGTAATACAAAAATTAGGGTTAAAATGAAAGTTTTCTACTAGGATTATAAATAATTTTAATTATGATTTTAAAAGAATTAAAAAAAACATATACAGAATTACAAAAAGAATATGATGGTGTAAAAAGTATAAATTTTTCAAGAGAACTTTCAAAATTAAATGATGTAAATACATTAGAATTCCATTATAATATACTAAAAAACCAGGATAATTTGGATTTATTCTATGATGTTAGAGGAATTTTCGATGAACATGGAGAAGCAGGAAAAGAATTTTTATTAGAGAAAATACATACAGAAAAAGACCCAGATTTAAAAGCAGAAGCCTTATTTATTTTGGGAGTAATGGAATGTCAGGAAGTTAAACCCATTGCTTTAGAATTTCTTAAAAGTAAGAATTACAAACAACAATATTATGGAATAATTGTTATTGGCTGGCTGGGGAATAGCGAAGATATACCTGTTCTAGAAAAAGAGATGATGAAAAATGATGAACCTCAATTAAGACTTTATGCCGCTACAGCATTAAGACAAATCTTTTTTAATCATGCTAAACTTAAAAAGAAAATAATTTTAGCTTATTGGAATGCTTTGAATACAGAAGAAGATGTGGAAGTAGCAAAAGCTATAATTGCCTGTGTTCAGGATTTACTAAAAACCAAACTAGGAATTAGAGAATCCATGACAGAAGGGATGATAGGGAATTTAGATATAGCTAAACCTAAAGCAATAAAAGCAATAAATAAATTTTTAAGTTAAAATATGAAAATATTTTCATTTGACCCAGAACTTGACAATAGTGTAGATGATGATTTAGATTTAGAAGAAGCATTAGAAGAATTTTATTATTTGACAGATGTTGAAGGAACATTTTTCGGAATAGAAGATTCCGAAGAAAGATGTATTCAGTTTGCTTGGATAAGTCAGGATAAATGGTTGGTAGATATTCCCAAGCCACCTGATTTTATCAATTATCAGAAATATGCAGATTATGATGAATGTATAGAGATGATAAAGCGGGTATATGAACTTAATGAAGTAGTGCAGTTTGCAGGGATGATAAAAGTAGATATAATGAATGAAAGTTTAGATGATAAATTAGGAATTTAAAAAGTAATAATTGCCAAATTAGATAGTTCTGAACAAAAAGAAATAAAAAATATAATTCCTCCTTCTGTTGACTCTATTCCCAAAAATCAACCTTATAAAATTTATAAAGGGAAATACTATACAGAAGAAGAATGGAAAATACTGGAAGAAAAATTATATCAGGAGTATTTGAGAAAAAAGAATAGATAAAATACATGAGTTTTATTTTTTATACTATAGGAATGATAATGAAATTGCTAACCTTTTAAAAAATTTAAAGTAAAAACATATTAAAGATTTGAGTAAACCAATATGTAATAATTTTTCGTTATGAAAGAAATTGTACATTTTAATCCACTTATTGCCATCAAAGCCTTTTTTTATATGCTTGAAATCTAAGATACTCATTTCTTGATAAGTTAATTCAGTATAACAACAAAATATAAACATATTTGCGACTTTAAAAATTTCTTTTATACAATCTTTATTGTTCTTAAAATTAGGTTTATTCCAAAAGCATTCTTAACTCTGAACCTCATCTGTACTAAAAGATAATCTCCCTTATCTGAATATGTAGTTTCAACATGCTCAAAACTCCCAGAATCATTCATTCTATCTTTATTTTTAGTAGTAAAAATCATTATTTGAGTCCATGATTCCGTTTTTTCAATATATCTGACTTTTCTAAATAGCTAAAATCTATATTTTTCTCTTGCATTGTTGACTTTACTGTTTCTATATCCCTTGTCGTAGTAATCCATAAATAATCCCATTCAAAATCGGTAAACTTTGAAAAAATTAAAACATCTGTATTATTTTTATCAATAAAAGTTTCTATTTTTTCTGCAACAGATTTCTTACAATTGAATAAAAGAAAAATTGTTAAAATAGATATTATTAAATTTCTATTCATCTTATATTAAATATCATTCTATTTGATATATTTTAATAGGATTAATTGGAACTAATTCCCCATCTTCTACATTACATATAGAATTATCCTTAGAAAGAACTATAATCTGCCCCCTTGAGATTTTAAAATCTAAAAGTGCAGATGGCTGTTCTGGAGCTAAGGAAAAAATTTCTCTGGTATCTGGGGAAAACTCATAATAAACAACTTCTTTATTATATACATACACTATAGTATTAAAATAATCTTTGCTTATTCCATATTCCGTATTTTTAGAATTTTCTATTTTTTTGACATTAATATTTTGTTCTTTCATTAATTTGATATAATCTCCACCTATACTTCCACTAATTAACCAAGTTTCATCCCATTTAAAATTAGTGAAATCTGATAAAATCACAGTTTTTGAGTGATTTTCTTTTATATAATCTGCTGTTTTTTTTAATGGAGTTTTATTACAACTTATTAATGATAATAACATAGCTTGTAATAGTATGATTTTTTTCATAAACTAATAATTTTTGGCTTTAGGTATTGTTTTGAACCAATCTATATCTTCTTCGCTAACACCTAACCTCTTTAAAATATAATCAAAAGTATTTTCAAAATATCCATAACGATTCATAATGCCTACAGCCTGTTTAAGCTCATCATATTGTTCTTTAGGTAATTGAATTTGTATAGCTTGCCACATTCCATCTCCTGTTTTTTTCGCTTCCCATAATCCATTTTCATAGTAATAGTCTAAAACTTTATCAGCCAGTTCATTCATAGGCGCATTTGGGTATTGAGATTCTATTTCTCTTCCTATTATATTATTCTGTAAATCAGCATAATTATCTTCTATAATACTCCCTGCTGAATATGGAATCTGTAATAGAAAAATGCGATGAAGATCCACGATCTTCTAAGGTATCAGAATTACTTTTTATTCCTTTATTAAAATACGGAGAATTTTTAATGGTAGTAATCATTCTCTTTTTATCAGCTTTTGTAATTACAAATTTAGCTCTTCTGCTTTCATCTAAAAAGCTGACTAAATGTTCTTTATCTGCTACTATAATTTTATCCTCTAGCTGAAATCCTATTTTCTTTAAATTATCTCTGGCATCTGAACTATTATAAAAATCTACAAAGAATAGTAAGTAAATTAATAATCCAAAAATTAATGACAGGATAAAAGGAGTTACAACAAGAATCCATGCACAACTTTTATATTTCTTCTTAAATAACCATACAACAAGGATTATATAAAGAATTAGAAATACAAATTTATACTGTATATTATCAAAAAGCCACATACGTTATTTAATTTCCACCTCAAACCATTCTCCATACTCATGATAAATCAGTTTCATTTTTTCTTTGTTATTTTTATTGAGTAGAATATAAGTATAGGTTTCATTCTCTTTTTTAGCTTCATCTTTTTCAGCATAGTCTAAAAAATTCTTTACTGCATTTACTGTTAAAGTTTCAAAATCTGCGGTTAAATCTGTCTGATTACCTGTTTCTTTTATAGTAAAATGAACAGGTATATTTTCTAAAAAATTAACTTTTATATATTTATTCCTAAAATTGTCACCATTTCTACTAAAAGAAAATCTTTGTTTAGCATTGTCCTCCAGAAAAGCTGTTCCATCCTCAAATTTAAAAATATTTTTATCTGTTAAAATTTGAAGACGATTAGAATTATTTTCTGCAAAATCAAATATATATTTTATGCAATCCTCATTATCTTTATAATTATTTATTACATAAAACTTAGCATAATAATTTTGAGTTAAAAATTCAATTTTGGGAGATTTGTCAAATTCAATTTTATTTTCTGTTACATGGTTATTGTTTTTACAATTAATAAGAAGTAAAAAGTATGAAGCTAAAAGTAAGAAATATTTAAATTTTTTCATAAGTCAATATAATCAATAGATTTATAATAAATTTCAGTTTCAAACGGTTGATATCCATAATAATGTTGCAACCAGAAAAAGCATTTAAACTTGGTGCTTTTAAAAAACCTCCACCTCAAACCAGTTCCCATATTCATGGTATATCAATTTCATTTTCTCCTGATTATTTTTATTGAACAGCATGTAAGTGTAGGTTTCATTCTCTTTTTTAGTTTCATCTTGCTTTGCATAATCTAAAAAATTCTGTACGGTATTTACAGTTAAAGTTTCAAAATCTGCGGTTAAATCTGTCTGATTATCTGTTTCTTTTGTAGTAAAATTAATAATAGCACTCTCTAAAAAAGTATTGTTCTTATCAAATATTTTTATCCACTTATATTTTAGTTTATGTTGTTTAGTAAAGTTAAAAACTATAGATTTAGAATAATCAATATCTATATTAGTACTATCAGAACCTACCATTGTGATTGCATTCTTATCTTTTAAAATACTTAAATTTATAGAAGACGAATCAGCTACTTTAAAAATTTTTTTTATAGAATTTTCATTATTCTTAAAATCTGGATATAAGAAAAAATAAGTATCATAGAAGGATTTACTATAGTAAATTATTTCTGTTGTTTTTTTCGTATGACAACTAATTAACGATAATAATATTATTGTATAAATTATTCGAAGTATTTTCATAAGTCAATATAATCAATAGATTTATAATAAATTTCAGTTTCAAACGGTTGATATCCATAATAATGTTGCAACCAGAAAAAGCATTTAAACTTGGTGCTTTTAAAAAACCTCCACCTCAAACCAGTTCCCATATTCATGGTATATTAATTTCATTTTTTCCTGGCTACTTTTATTATATAAAATATAGGTATAGGTTTCAATGTCTTTTTTAGCTTCATCTTTTTCAGCATAGTCTAAAAAATTCTGTACTGTATTTACAGTTAAAGTTTCAAAATCTGCTGTTAAATCTGTCTGATTTTCTGTTTCTTTTGTAGTGAAATGAATAGGTGTGCTTTCTAAGAAATTGACTTTTATATAATAGAATTTATTTAGATTATTATTTATTGAAAACCTTTGGTGAGCTACATCTAATATTGCATAATTATCTTCAAACTCAACTCCATTAATATTAGTAAGAACCCACTTATCTCCAGTTGTTTTTTTTAAAAAATCAATTAAATATTTTATATCTTGTTCATTCTCTTGAAAATTTTCAAATAAATAATACTTATAATAATAAGTATCTTGTAAATGAATTATTTCAGACTTTTTATTTATTTCCCTATTATCTATTGCGTGATTATTTTTACAACTCATGAGAAGTAAAAAGTAAGAGGTAAGAAGTAAGAAATATCTAAATTTTCTCATAATCATAATGTAATATAATTAGTGTCCTGATAAATAATTTCACTTTCAAAAGGATGGCATCCATAATAATGCTGCAACCAGAAAAAAGCATTTAAACTCGGAGTATCTCCCTTAATATGTTTTTTAAAATAATTCTTGCCAAAGTCTTTAATTCTTTTTAAAGATTCTACAGGGTTTGACCAGTCTATCTCACACTGGCTGATAAAATCCTGTAAGCTACCTCCATTAATATCTCCCCAGTCTGCTCCATACCAATCTCCAATATACATCTTGGTTTTTACTTTATAGGTATTGGGAAACTGTTCTTCTATCTCCAAGTCTACTTTTATAGTTTGTGTACCTCCCATAAAGCCATAATAATCATAACTGTAAATATCAGATATTATACTGAAATTAGGTTTAAAATCATTTAAATTTAATTGTTTTATAAAAATATCTGCAATCTCTTTCCCATCTTTTTCTTTAATAGTCTTTTCTTTTAAAAGAATTTTTATTACTTCCAGATAATTTTTAAAGTATTCCTGAAAATATGGATAGGTATGTAGTTTTTGAGATTGCTTACTGTTTTCATCAAAACTAAGCTTAGATAATCTGCCTGTGTAAAAATTATTTACCACCTTATTTTCTATGTCATCATCATCAGAAAGTACCTGACGTGTTCCTGCTGCATATTCATAAAACCATTTTATCCATTTCTCTCCATATCCTTTCAATATTTCCACATTTTGCCTTCCTATAGCATTTAAATTGGCTTTCAGTTCTTCTTCTGTGACTTTGGAATTTATAGCTGAAAAATCCAGATTTCCCTTTTCATCCTGTTTTTGAAGTTTCCCCCAATTTTTAGTTCCCTTATAATAAAAAACATATTTCTTTTTCCCTGGAGGATTCTTTTTATTAGGAATAGAAACAGTAGTAGCTGTTTTATTTTTAGGAATGTTAATTTTTGGTTTAGGAAAGACTACTCTGTCTTCCATGTGTAGGTAATTAGCATGGTAATTTCGGTAACCGGAATCCAAAATATACTCCTTCTTTCCTTTGAGTTTTACCATAGCATAATAACTCCCTGTTTTTCTTTTTCCATGCCAAAAGGAAGAATCTAAAATAGGTAAGGTTATTTCTCCATTGAGTACTTCTGTATGGTATTCTGCTACATAATTATAGCTCTTATCATCTACATATTCGCGTATTTCCACAGTAACCCATTCTCCATTTAATCCCCAGGTTACCATATGCAAGGTAAGCAAATCCCCATAAGCTGCTGCATCCTTTATATTTTTAATGTTTTCCTTTCCTGCATTTTTAGTCCAGGAAGATTCCCTGATTAATTTCTCTGACTGGGTAGCAATCAGTACTCCTTTTATTTCCATGCCACTCCTTGCAGTAAGGTATACGGTGGTTTTTCCTGCAAACTGGGAAGATACGATAAGTTTTGCAGGAGTTCCTTTTTTATATACATCCTGATATACTGGTTTGTTTTTCTGGTCAAATAAGCTCCAGTAGATTCCTTCCTTATCCTGGGCAATGAAATCATAAGAAATTCCTGCTTTAAGAAGTAAAACAGAAATAGCAAATTTAGTATCTTCACTTACTTTCCTATAAGCATTTTCAGGTTCTGAACTTTTTTTATAGAGTAAAATCATAGTTTTATTCTAAGGTTATCAAGGTTTTGAGCTTTTCCAGATAATCTCCTGTCTGTTCCATATCCTGAATATCTATCAAAGGATTTAACTGGCTTTGTATTTTTCTATCTACATTTTTAAAGTTTTGCATAGAAGGTTCTTCTATCTGCCCATGATGGGTAATAGAAATACAAGGAGTTCCTGCTACAGCACAAACAGCTTTACTGTCTTCCAGTAATACTTTTCCCTGATTGCTTAGAGTAACCTTTTCATAAAATCCTGTCCACTGGGTAATATTTACTTTGCAAGGAGGGGGTGGACTTCCTAATTTGGAACAACTGCCAAATGAATTATTCTGTAAAGTAGAAGAACCTATTTCTTTGGTAGTGGCAATAGCTTTTTCTTTACCTTCAGAATCATTGGCAAAATCATGGGCATGGGTTTTCACCAACAATACATCAGAAGTATTCCCAAACTGGCATTTACAGGTTGCTCCTTGTACTACAATATATTTTTCTGCCATCTTCTCTTTATTTTTAAATTAGTCGAATAGAAATGATCTCCTGTTAGTATCTGGTTCAGGATTAGATTTTATTTCTGGTTCAGGTTCTTGTATCTGAAAAACCCTCACTTGTACTTTCTGTTCTTTTTCTAACAACAGGTTGCACTCCAGAAATAAAGAATCTATTTTATAATGGTCATAATCCAATATGTACTAAGAGTTATATGTACCTTCCAAAGAATTAGTTAAAGTTTCTTCTGAAAAGGAAGGATAGTGATGTTCCTTTTCCAAATCAGTGCTGTTTCTTGCATCAGAAATAGTTCCTGTAAAAGAAAGTTTAATTTTCTGCTTTTCTTCTTGATTTTCTATTTCTGTTTCAATAGTATATTTTATAGGAGGTATTGGGGGAATAAGTGGAAAAAATCTTTCTGAAATAGAATTTTCCTCTAATTTATAATTCTGGTAAATTCCGTTAAAGAAGGAATGCAAAAACCAGTCTTTTTTTACCTGCTCTACTAAATCTGTTTCCTTAGAAATAACCAATTCATTGAGCTGTATGAATTTTTCCAGTTCTTCTCCTGCAAAATAGTCTCTGATTTCTTTTTTTAGTAGATTCCATCTGCTTTTTATTTCAGAATAGTTATTAATCCCTGAAATCTTACCCGAACCATCCAGAAATAACTCTAAGGGATAAAGTACAGAATTTAGCTTTTCTGATAATCTTTCAGCCATTAAGCTGGGTTCTTTATGGTTAATTAAAAAATCTTCTTTAGTTAGTAAAACTAGGTTTCTTTTCAACCATTGTATATGAGTGGTATAGTTTAAAGAGTTTTCTTTACTGCCTTCATAAGAAGTAACCGATACATGATAGGTAGTTTTTTGTAAGGAAGGATTTAGAACAAAGGAAAAAGAATTCTCTTTTTTAAGTTCAGTTAAATTCTGCCTGGTAATTTCAGAAGAAGGAAGGTAAAGGATTTCTTTTACATGGGAAGGAAGTTTATCTGCAATAAGGTTATCCAGCTCACAATGGTTATTATGAAAATCTCTAAGCTCAAAAAGGGAAATATCCAGCTTTTTAGATATACTTTCTAATGTATCTCCTTTTTGGATTTTATAGGTTTTATATTTCATATTCACCCTTTATCTGATTCTGATAAAGATAGGATAAAATAAAATCTCAGCAATAAAAAAGATAAAAAAATTATCAAATATGATAATTGAATTAAAATATGCAGGATATTTAATGCACACTTTTTCTGTAATCCTATATATAGCAGTTGGAAAATTTGTGCATATAAACAAACTCAGAATTTTTTATATATAATTCTTATTCAATTTAGATGATGTTATAAGAAAAATCCTTTGTCAGCAAAGCTAAAATAAGATTCTTTAGTTATTACTAAATGGTCTACAAATACTAAATCTAGTAGCTTACAGGCATTTTGTATTCTTTCGGTTAAATTCCAGTCACTTTTAGAAGGATTAGGATTGCTACTTGGATGATTATGTATCACTACAATAGCAGAAGCATTGGCTTTTAAAGCAACACTTAATATAATTCGTATATCTACCAAACAGGCAGAAATACCTCCTTTAGCTAAACTGTAATATCCTAATACAGTATTGTTTCTATTTAAATACAACACTTTTACCTCTTCCTGCAATTCAATGGTTTTATTGTTCCAAATGGATAAAGCTAAATCATAAAGTTGATTACTGTTCTCTATTTTTATATTCTCCTGGTTCTTATTAGTATAAGATACTTTGATTTCTGATACTTTCATATTTAATTACAATTAAAAATACATCCATTCTTTGCTCAGTATTCTATAATACCATCAATACAAAAAATGGATGTTTTAAGGTTAAACGGCTACTCCTTCATTCAGGGAAAAGGAATGATTCTCTGCCAGTTCCCTTTGTGCATAATTGGGTTTATTTTCATTATTCCCCCTTATTACCTTTGGTGGTACAAGAGAATCTTCATCAGGTGTATAAACAAACCTGTGAGCAAGAAGAAGTACTTCTCCGGTATCTTTGACTGTATATTCATAAGGTTCACATTCCTGCTTGATGATAGTACAAGGCATTTGTGTTTCTAAAAGGGATTGGCAGGTGATTTCATCAAAAGTAGAGGGAATAAATGCCCTTTTGTTAGTAGCATAATAATTTCCTGTCTGTTTAGATTCTATCATTTCAATGCCACCAGAGATTTCTAATACAAAAAAGGAAGTTCCGTATTCCTTTCTTCTTTCTTTGTAGTTGATAATTGTTACCATTGGTTTATGTTTTTTGGGTTAGATATATTGATACGAAACATTATCCCCATACAGAAGATTACAGCTATCACCTTGAATCTTAATGCAGGTAAAATGTGTGTTTTGTACTTGAAATTTTAATTGCTACTGGGAATCAGTGAAGGTTTTTAATTGATAACTGAAGAATTATACAGTACCACCAAGATAATAATGACAGTAGCATTTTCATTTGGTGTATCAGCATTTGAATTGTTGGAATATTTACAATACTAAATTTATTGCATTGATGGTAATATCAACACTTACAGTATTATAATAATATCAGCAAACTGCATTAATGTTATTGTCGGTTTATTTGCAATAGTAACATATCTGCATCGTTACTTACATTGCAATCATCAACATTGTTTCTTCAATACTAAACATATATCAAAAACAATATTATTATAATATACATATCATTATATTTTGTTTACCTAACAATTACATGTAATAAACTGAATCAACACACTTGTTTTTATTTACCTTATAATTACTCTCGGAGAATTTATTTTTCCAAGAGAAAGGTGGCGGGATATTTTCTTTCTGAAAATTGGTGGGGGTATTTATATAGGGAGTCTAACACATTTATTTTTTAGAATATAAAAAAAATTAGATTTTTTTAAATTGTTGATTATAAATATTTACCAACATCAAATTAAAATTACAAACAAATAAACAAACAAATAAACTTATATATAGTTGTATACAATTATTTATTTAAAAATAAAAAAAAATATTTATTAACATATTGTTGTTTAAAAAAAAATAAATACAACATAAAATATAATATGTATATTTGTAGAAAATAATTACACAAAATGCTAAACTTGAATTTTGTTACACCTAGAGAAGGGGAAGGAACCGCTAAATTAACAGTTCACAAATCAGGGAGACTAGGATTCTCAAAATCAGCGATTGAATTATTAAATGTAGAAAATTATAGATATTGTAAATTCGCATTTAACAAAGAAGATGAAACTGATGAAAACATATACATGGTATTAAATAAAGAGTCAGATGAATTTTCATTTAATATAAGTAAAGCAGGAGAGTATTATTATATAAAAGCTAAAAATTTTTTATCTGATTTAAAAATAGATTATACAGATGATGCAAAAACATATATTTTTGATATATATAAAATGGATAATGAAGATTTAATTGTATATAAATTAAAGAAAAGAATTATAAAAAAACAAAAATAAAAGCCAAGTAGTTATAGGAAAGGACTACAAGGCTCTTATATATTAAGATGTATTTAACACCTTGTTTTGGTACTGCAAAGTTAATTAATATTTCTAATATTTAAGTTATACCTTAAAGTCTTTCCACATTGTTTAATATAAATTTTTGATTATGTATACTACAGGTCAAAAATGTCCAGTTAGTGGAGTTTATAAATGTTCTGAACATCCAGATAATACTATTCCACTATCCAAAGGTGAAACTTTCCCTCCTTGTAGTAAAGGTGGTGGGCATTCAGCAAGATGGATATTAGTTTTAAAAGCATAACTAATAAAAACAAAAGTATTGGTGAATAATAGTAGCCAATACTTCATTAACTAAACTTTAAATAAATTAATTTAAATAATATGGAATATTATAGAAACAGAAATGGTAGATCAGGAGTCAGAGCTTATGAAATAGGCAACAACTTCATTATTGTTCAATTTTCAGATTCATCTGCCTATGAATATACTTATTCAGTTACAGGCCCTACAAATGTAGAAAATATGAAACAATTAGCTATTAATGGACAAGGATTAAACAGTTTTATTAATAGGTATGTTAAATACAATTACTCACGAAAATTAAGATGACAATTAATTAGGCTATTATAAAAGAATAGCCTAATTATTAAATTTTTAATATTATATTTATTTATGCGTAATAGAATTTGGTCTGAGTTAACACAATCTAAACATAATATAGAATATATATGCTTGTATATTGATCATCAAAATCTTAAGCTAAAAATTTTTAATATTTTTACTTTGCTTTTTTCATCAGCTGGAATAATGGGTTGGAAATTTTGGGATTATATGCCTGTTATTGCTTGTATTATTATTGCTATAGTTTCATTGTTAAAGTTAATACAACCTCATCTAATACCTACTGAAAAAGAAATAAAAGATTTAGACAGTATACATAATTTTTATGAAGATTATTATAACAAATTAGAGAAATTATGGTATACATTCGAAAATGAAATTATAAATGAAGAAAAAGCTACTAAAGAGTTTTATTATATAAAAAAAACAGAATTAACAATTAATTCCTTAGTAAATAATGTTTTAAAAAGTAAACCAAAAAAGTTAATTAATAAAGCAAAAGAAAGTTCTGATTCATATTTTGAACAAACTTTCTATAATAAACAATAGAATTGTGTCAAAAAAAAATAATACTCCACAAGGAACACCAAAAAACAATCCTAACAACAATCCTATACCAAAAAGTAATAGTATGCCTCGTTATAATACTCCGCCTCCAACACCTCCAAAAAAGAAATAAACTAAGCCCTACCCTATTAAAAAGAGGTAGGGCAATCTAACTAACCCAAAAACCAATGATAGGATTTATCTACCATTGTCTTTTGAATATTTTGAGTAAAATCCAGTGCATTTACAGTCCTATTCAGGAAAGTATCAATATAACTGCTCTTGTTAGACTGAGTAAACAGATTATATACTTTCCATAAATTGATACTGTTATCCTCATTCCTGCAAAAACTCTCTTCCTGATAATAATCTTTTGCAATAGTAGAAAACTGACTATCATTAAAAATCAATTCAGGAATTTATAAGTTCTCTTTTTCTTTTTTAGGTAAATGTTGATATAATCTTGCTTTTCCCAATAGTTGAGCAAACTGCTGTTCCGTTAAACTATATTCAAGCAATTGTTTCATCTAATTGAGATGTTTCTCTGCTTCATACTTTTTTAATATCTGTAGAATAATCCTGATAATAAAAGACATCCTTACATAATAAATGATTTTCTCATGATTTAATAAATCCTTAGCATTTTTATGAATGGGTTCTGGTATACTTCTTTTAATCTGATGAGAGAGAAATACCCGAATCTCAGGAATATCCAAACTATGATGAGGAAATATCTTACTTATACAATCTTGAGAGATTTCTATAAGTTCCTGATGAGCAATAGTCCTATCATTATCTTTGGATAATAAGGAACAATACGATCATTTTTCAGATAAAAAAAGTTTACCTCTTCTTTATTGGATACTATAAATTGTTTGAGCTGTTTATTTTGAGAAATTAGATTATTAATACTTAATGTAGCATTATTAAATAAATTATTTTCGGATATTGATTTCTTTATTATGTTAGTACTTTTAGGCATAAGGGGAATAGAGATTTCCTTTTGTGTTTTTCTGTCTGTACATTTTTATCCACTTATTGCCATCAAAGCCTTTTATTATATGCTATGATTCTAAGATACTCATTTCTTGAACAGGAACAGATCTGTCCTGTGTCCAGTATTATATATAGTTGGACAAATATAAATATAAAGGTGCAGGATAAGGTAGACATAATTAATATTTAAGGTTTCATAAGATTTATATTGATATAATTTATTGATTACAAACAACTTGTATAATCAGATGGTCCCTGGTTCGAGCCCAGGTGGGACCACTTTTAAAAAACTCAAATCATTGAAACCCCATATTTTAAAATACAGGTTTTTTATTTTTAGACAACATTTAGACAACGAATTGATTTTTTATTAATTACATAATAACTTTTCATACGTACCAGGCGGATAACTCTCTGCAATATCTATTTTTCTTCATAAAATACTTTCTGCAATATCTATTTTTCTTCATAAAATACTTTCTTTTTTAGTTAGCTTTCCCTGATAATGTTTCTCTCTGTATTTTTTGTAATATTCATCATAAATCTTTTCAGTAAAAACCTTTTCAAACATCTTTTATAAATCTCTGTTCTTTTGTGAAAGTGTTTGTTTTTCATAATAAGCATTCGGTAAGTCTTCTCTGTGTACAAAATACCTTCCTACATCATATAATTTTCTACAAAACTTATGAGTTGCCGGACATATAAAATACCAAACATTACCTTTTTCTAAATTTGAAGGTTTAGAACTTAGATATATTTTATATTCCACCTTTTCCGTTTGCTTTTAGACATAGGAAAGTTTTATATAAGGTTTTCACCATATATATAAGAAACTATGGAAACAGAATCACTATTAAACCCATTCCTGCTCCATCGTATCGCTCCGCTTAGTGAAGTATTTAAAGATAAATATCCGTTTTTCTTTAAAAAAGTAATATCTATGTTTTTACATTCATCCAATAAAGTTGGGAAACTGGAAATTCTTGATATTTTAGTGTTTTTTTATTATACAAACCTAAATCCTTAAAGAGGATGAGGTTTTACTCTTTTAAATATACAAAAAAATTGCAGAATAATCAAATAATCAATTATTAACCAGCTTGTTAATCTAAATATATTAAAGGTAATACAAATTTTCACCTTATTTAACCCTATATACAAGGGGTTAATCAGAGATAAATTTATCATTAATTAATTTATTTTATGTTAGATAAAATAAATACCTTTGTTAAAGATAACATTTTTACTTTTCTTTAATTTTTTAGTTGCTTATGTCAAATATAAAACAAACAGATAGAATGGATATTTTTATTGAGGAAAATAGAAATATTATTCTGATTCAGGAAAGATGGGAATATAACTGGATTACCAGATTAACCTCTTGGACTTTAACCGAAAAGAGAAAATTCCATGAAATGGCAGATAGTTTAATCTGGAAGAAATGGGGTGGACACTTCAAATTAAAAGTAAGGGGAACTTCTACTTTTGCATTAAAACATAAAAACTCTACTTTTACAGTAAATTTTGACATTAAATGGGTATTAATATCTCCGCATTGGAAAGTAAATGTTACTAAAATTATCCCTGGAGGATTTAAATTAAGTTATGTAGATTGGACAAATAGAGTGATAAGCCTAGATACTGAAGATACCAAAATAGTTGTGCGTCATAAAAATGGACGGAAATACAGACAATACCCGATAGCTCATGAATTTGGGCATGCTATTGGTAATGTATTTTCACATAGTGATGAATATAGTACAAATTATAGACTAAACGGAGGTTTTCAATTAGATTATTCAAGTATTATGAATATTGGAAATGAACTGAGGAATCGTCATTTAGATTATATCTTACAGCAATTAAATATCATGTTTACTAATACCACATTTTATATTGTATGAAAATTATTACCATTTGCTTATTCCTAGTGTTAAACCTAAGTTGTAATAAACCTAAGCCAACTATGGCTTCTGAAGCAAGAACCTATCCAAAAGAAATAAATACTAAACAAATGAAATATATAAATCCGGAAGAAGTAAAAAACTGGTCGTTCGAACAAATTAAAGAAAAATATAAACCTATACAAGAAGAAGACTTTTTATTAAATGAAGCTATTATATCCGAGTTTAGAATAGGGTTATATAATTTTTTTAATGAAAAAGAAAGAAAAGAACCTATAACAATTAAAGAAGTTACTTGGGAGAAAGACCAAAATACTAATTATACTGTATGGTATAAAAAAGAGGCTGACCAATGGGTTTTTATCGATTCTTATATCTGGGGTAAAAATTGGGATTTTTAATTTCTTCTTTTTAATTTTTTATTCAAGAATATATTTTTTTGTAAGGTATTTATAGCATAGATGATAACCATAGAAGGTTTTCCTGTTTCAATAAAAATAGATAATGTCTAATTATTCTTAGAGTAGATAATTCTTTTAGTAATGACTTCTTTTTTCTGTGTATCAAAATTAAAACCTTGAAACTAGTTATAATGGGTTGTTTTTATTTTGTTAGCTGAAATAAAAGCAATAGTTACTTTATCTGTAATAGCCACTACATGATCTGACAGTTTGAGTATTTATAAAAACTGTCAGCTGTTATCAGCTAATATAACTAATTCTCTTCATAGTTAAAATTATTTTCTTTATTGGTGTCATTTTCCATTTCAAAGGGGAATAAATAAATTAGTTTGATTACTATCCTTATCAATTAATTCAATCAACTTCTCTTTAACTAAATACTTAGATTGTAAGAATGTATCCATAGGTGTTTTTCCGAAGCAGTATTTACCTGTATGAGTTCTTTGCTGGTTATAATATTCCATCCATTTATCTAAATCCTTTTGCAGTTCATCAATACCTTTATAAACCTTTTTTCTAAAGGCAATTGCATAAAATTCATTTTGGATAGTTCTATGGAACCTTTCACATATTCCATTAGTTTTTGAGGGCTTTTAGCCTTAGTTCTGCTATGATCTATATCTTCTATGGCTAAAAAAAGTTGATATTCGTTGTTCTCTGGCTCCGCAATATTCAGTTCCTCTATCTGTAAGTACCCTAGGTAAACGAAGCTCATGTTGTTCAAAGAAAGGAATTACCTGATCATTGAGAAGATCTGCTGTAATCAATGCATTCTTTCTATCATAGAGTTTGGTAAATGCTACTTTGGAATAAGTATCAATGAAAGTTTGCTGGTAAATATACCCAACTCCTTTGATATTGTCTACATAATAAGTATCCTGTGATACCTAAGTAGCAGGGATAGTGGGTTTCTATCTCTCCCATGGCTTTTTTATGCTCTTTAGCTCCTTCCAAAGCTGATAATTGGGGCTCTGTGAGTATAATTCTTTCTTGTGCTGACATAGCCTCTAACGCTTTTAACCTATGTTTAAAGGTTTGTAAATCATTCCTGAGCCAGATGCTTCTTACTCCACCAGGGGAAACTATCCAGCCTTTCTTCCTTAATTCATTACTTACCCGTAATTGACCTAAGGCTGGATTCTTCAAGGCAAGTTCAACAACTGCTTTTTCAATATCCTGACTTACTCTATTTCTGATTACTGATTTTTTTTTGGATATTTCCTGAAGGGCTAATTCACCTCCTTGTTCGTATAATTCTTTGAATCTGTAAAAGCTATCCCTGCTGTAACCCATTACTTTACAGGCTTTGGATATATTCCCTAAGAGTAGCTAATTCTAATACTCCTAATTTGTTTTTGATGAGTTTTTCTTGTCTCGTCATATTACTTAATCTTTTTTAAAGTTACTTTATTTTATTGTAACTGTCAGATTAAATTGAACCTGCAACTTATTTTGGACAATTTTGAATGAATAGTATTTAAGCTACTTTTCTGTACTTGAATTTATACTGTTCATTAAATTCTTTAATGGTTAAATATTCTAAAGCAGAATGTATTATCCTATTTGTATTATAAAAACCTTCTATATATTCAAATAAAGATAGATAAACATCTTTTCTTGATTGGTAAGAGTTTTGATAAATCAATTCAGCTTTAATAGTTTTAAAGAAACTTTCAGCCACCGAATTATCATAACAATTTCCTTTTCCACTCATGCTCTGCTTTATATACTTATGACTTTTCAGGCAGTCTTTGAACTGGTTACAAGCATATTGGATTCCTCGATCTGAATAGAATATAAGAGATTCATTCAATTGAAGCCTGCGATGTGAACAAGCCTTGTTCAAAGCTGGGATAACCGTATATTCAGCCCTAAGACTCTGACTTATATGCCAACCGATAACTTTTCGGTCAAACAAATCAATTACTGTGGTTAAATAGGACCAGACTTCTGTAGTTTTAATGTAAGTAATATCTGAAACCCAAACCTGATTATAAGTTCCTACTTTAAAGTTCTGACAAAGTTTATTAAGAACTATACCATAACTATGCTTTGAATTGGTGGTCTGTTTAAACCTGCGCATGGATACATTCACCAGATTCTTCTTTTTCATAATACGGACTACCAAGGAGCGGGAAACTTTAATTTCCTGTATCTGGAGTTCTTTAGCTATACGTGGACTCCCATACCTGCCACGACTCCAATTATATACCTTTTTAATCGCTATACCTAATTCCATACGCCAAAGTAAGCGCTTAGAAGGGCTCTTATTCTGCCAATAATAATAACTACTGCGACTTACTTTGAATACACTACACATCTTCTCAATCGGGATGAAATCCAAATAACGTTAGATGAACTCATATCTTACTGATCTTTCTTGGAGAAGATGCTTAGCGCTTTTTTTAATATATCATGCTCCTATCTTAAGTTCTGTGTTTTCTTTCTTTAAGCGAAGTAGTTCTTCCTTCTGCTCATTCTTGGGAAGACGAATCCTAGGACCTTAAAAATCTTTATCTCCATACAATTTATATCTTCTGTGCCAGGTACATAATGTATTGATACTGATACCTAAACTCTTGGAGATCTCACTCAGACTTTTACTTTCCTGTACTAAGTTCAAGGCTTCCAATTTAAATTCTTTCCTGTACTTTACTAATTTGAACATAATAATAGTTAAATTTCTAAAGTAAACCTTTGTAGTGGTCCAGATAAATGTAGCATTTCCACTTCCACTGCTTTAGATTTATACAACACAGTTTAAAAAAGCTATTTATATTTTAGTTTATTTTTTAATCTATTCATTTGTTCACTTACCTTCTTCTAAACCATTTTTGCATAAAGCTCTTGGGTAATGGAAATTTTTGAATGTCCTAATAGCTCAGAAACTATCTCCATAGGAACATCATTGTAAAGCAACACTGTAGTTGCAAATGTTTTCTGGCTATATGATGAGTAAGATTTTTATTAATTCCTACTATATCTGCTATTTCTTTTAAATAGGAATTAAATTTTTGATTAGATATTTTAGGTAGTAAATAAGTGGTAATATCAGAATTATATTTCTCTATTATGTTAGTACTTTTAGGCAAAAGGGGAATAGAGATTTCTCTTTGTGTATTCCGTCTGTACATTCTAATCCACTTATTACCATCAAAACCTTGTATTATATGTTTGGATTCTAAAGTACTCATTTCCTGATAAGCTAGACCCGTATAACAACAAAATATAAACATATCTGCTACTTGTTGTAATCTAGTTTGCGAGAAGGTATAATTTTCTAACTTCTTCAATTCTTCTGTAGTAAGATACAATACCTTATTTTCAACTCTTTTTGGTTTATATAATAGAAAAGGATCAATAGTAATAAATCCTTCTGCTATGGCTAATTTTATTATCTTCTTAACTCTCTGAATGGATTTATTAATAGTAATCTGCTTTTGATTTTTATTAATCTTTAAATAGTAATCAAAATCTTTTAAGAATTTCAGGTTTATATCTTCTAAAAGGAAATTATTTTTGTTGTACTCATGTTTTATAAAGTTTTTTATATGGCTTCTAGCTTCCTTAAACTTGTTATAAGTAGATTGGGTGTATTCTTTACCAATCAGCTTCTGCATTCTCTCATTATGCAAATCAAATACTTCTAAAAGAGTTTTTGAGACTTTACTATCCTTACCCTTATATTTTAAGTAAATATCTTCTACATCAAAAATCGTTTCCTGTACTTGTAGAAACAAAAAAGCCTGATTAATTTTTTGTTTAATCAGGCTTATCTGTGTATTAACAAAGTTATTTTCTTGATTTTGAGGTTTTGCTTTTTGCTCCCTATTATTCCAATAATCAGGATTTATAAATAATCCTAATGAAAATACCTTTCTTTTACTTAAATATGTTAATTTACATCTTAATGGTGCTATGCCTTTTACATTTGTATTAACTTTATCTAATACAAATAATATATGTAATTTACTGTTATTCATGTTTTTATTTATTTTTAAGGGTATGCCTTTTCAATAAGTAGGGTATGCCTAATTGTATGCCTTTATTCAGCACGAAGTAATAAAATAGAAAATATCTATACGCAGTAAAATAACCTAACTCCCTGATTTTAAACAAAAAAAGAGAACCAGTTTTCTGATTCTCTTACTTGGTAGCGGGAACAGGACTCGAACCTGTGACCTTCGGGTTATGAGCCCGACGAGCTACCTACTGCTCCATCCCGCGTTGTTTGTGAGTGCAAATATACAACAATTTTCTTATGAACCAACTATAATTTCATTTTTTTAAAGTAAAAGTTCAATTTTTTACAAATTTCATTCAATTTGTTGTTAAAATGTAAAAGTTATAGTGCTGAAATATAACGTTTTATTTAATTTTTTTTAATTGTAAAAAAAAATCATCATTTATTAAAAAAATAGACGTAAACGAAAATTCTAGTAGTAAAGTAATAAGTATTTCTATGAATGATAGCGATAATATGAGAAAAGGAAACTCTTACTTTTTAGCATCGTTAGGTAGATTTATATAAAAGATTTATTAAATAGGAGAGAATATTCAGAAAAAATATCAGCAACTATTGATTTAAAAAAATATAAAATGGAGACGTTTCAAATAATAACCTTTTATAATGAAGAATTTTATAAAGCTTTAAATTCATTCCATTTTCCTTTTGCAGCTAGTTCTGCCTGCTTTGGCCAGCTCGTAGGATTGTGTATGCGGTATGAAGCTCCTTCGTACAATTCAAGAATATTATTTAATGATTCAACGGATTGCTGAGCTAGTTGTTCCCAAGTAAATATTCCACTTTCATTCAAGAAAAATTCAATCCTTTCACCAATTCCTTCAATAATTTTTAGATCATCCTTATGGATAGGAGTGGCCTCTTTTTTATCCTCCTTCTCCTTTTCCTTTTCCTTTTCGTTTATTGGAGTTGAGATATTATCATGAAGAATTGACGATCTTCTTCTGATTTTTCCACCGGTATATAAGACCTTCATGGTTTCAATCTTATCAATATGCGTTGCTAGTTCACTTTTTAAAAGCTCATTTTCTTTTTCAATTTCCGTAACATTTTTTTCCTCCTTTTTACCAAAAAGTAAACCTATACAATAAAAAAGCAAGGCTGTAACTAATAAAGGAATAAAAACTACCAAAATGGCCTTTATAAAAGCTTTTGTATTTGGATCATCGCTACTTAAATCCAATTTACTTAAATCCAGATTTTCTATCCAAATATACCAATAACTAGCTCCTAAAATCCATATTATTCCTGTACTAAGAAAAAACCAAAATAATATTTTTTTATTCATGTAATGGTAATTTAATGTTGAAATTGAATGATAAAGATAAGAAAATCTATTAACATATAGATAATTATCTATTTTAAAGATTTAAATTTGAATTTTTATCTACGTATTTATTAATTAATTTTTTGAATTCTTCCGGTTTATCTAGCTTAACATTTATAGGAAGATAAAATAAAATATCTTTCAATAGTTGAAAATGCTTTAAGCGCGTAAAGTCTTTTTCAGTGGTTAAAATAATTGCGTTTCCTTTTAAATTAAGATAGGTTTTTCCAATCTCATCAACATCAGATTTGGAAAAATTATGATGATCTTTAAATTTTAAATGTGTAACAGTTGAAAATTTTTCTTCAGCATAATCCAATATATCTTGATATTTAGCAATTCCCGTAACTAAAAGAATCGAATACGAAAGAATATCATCAACAGCGAGTGTACGGTTTAAGGATATCACCCGTTTTTCATATATAATAGTAGAAAAAAATAATGATTGATACGGTTGTAATTTTAATTTTTTCTCAATACTATTTTTTTCGTCTTGTGTTAAATCATGAGGACACTTAGTCACTACAACTATTTGTGCCCTTTTAGTGCCATATTGGCCTTCTCGCAAACGTCCCAGAGGTAAAATATGATCTTCATAATATGGATGGTTGTAATCTGTTAAAAGGATGTATAATCCTGCTTTAACATAGCGATGCTGAAAAGCATCATCGAGAATAAAAAGGTCTGGATTAAAATCTTTAATAAGATTATCAATGCCATGAACTCTTTTTTCATCAACCCCCACAATAATTTTATTTTTGAAACGCTCAAAAAATTGCATGGGTTCGTCACCAATTTCTTCATAGGTGGTCTCATAATTAGCAAATTGATAGCCTTTGGTTTTTCTTCCGTAGCCTCTGCTCATGATCCCGATAAGATGAGAATCTTTCAGCAAACCAATGAGATAGATAACAAAAGGAGATTTACCGGTACCTCCTACGCTGAGGTTACCAACGCATATAATGGGCTTTCTATAGCTTTTAGAATGCAAAAGTCCCCAATCAAAAAATTTATTTCGTATATATGTCGCCAGCCAATAGAGACCCGCAAAAGGATAAAATAATATATTCATGCTTAAATTATAAAGCAAAAATATAAATTTATAAGATGATATTTACTTCTCGTTCTAATTGAATATTAAAAATTTTATTAACATCCTCAATTATTGATTTTGACAAGTCATATATTTCTTTGCCGTTTGCATCTCCTAAGTTTACTAAAACTAGGGATTGATTTTTATGAACTCCGACATTTCCTTTTTTTTTCCCTTTCCATCCAGCAAATTCAATTAGCCATGCAGCGGGAAGTTTCACAAGTTGATTTGAAATCTTATAGTAGGGTATTTCGGGATATTTTTTCTGAATATTTTCCAAATGGGCAATCGAAATAATTGGGTTTTTAAAAAAGCTTCCTGCGTTTCCCATGATAGCCGGATCCGGAAGTTTACGTTTCCTAATTTCAATTACCTGATTTCTTATATTAGCTAAAGTGGGCTCATATATTTCTTTTTTTAAGAGTTCCTCTTTTATGTCTCCATAAGAAATTTTTAGATTATGTTTTTTTGTAGTTAATTTAAAAGTGACTTCAATAATAACATACTTATTTTTACCTTCATTCTTAAAATAAGAATCTCTGTATCCGAATTTACAAGATTCGGCATCAAATACTTCAATTTCATAAGTTGAAATATTCAATGCCTTTAATTGGTGAAAAGTATCTTTCATTTCAGCTCCATAGGCGCCAATATTTTGTATGGGAGAAGTACCAACATTACCGGGAATTAATGATAAATTTTCTAATCCGCCGTAATTTCTGGATGTACAATAGTGAACGAATGCATCCCAATTTTCACCCGCTTTAGCAGTAATGAGTATATGCTTATCGTCTTCGTCTATTTTTTCTTCAATGCCTTTTAAATTAACTTTAATGACTAACCCGTGAAAGGGTTTAATAAAAAGAATGTTGCTCCCTCCGCCGATAAATAAAACAGGTATGTTTTTATTTTTTGAAAAATCTAACGCTTCCTTGAGCTCATTCAGATTTGAGACCTCTACAAAGAAATCACAAATTGCAGGGACATTAAAAGTAGTATATTTTCGGATATCTATATTTTCCTGTCTGATCATCGATTTGAATTATATTTTTCTAGTCCTTTTTTAATAATTTTAATCGATTGAGTAATGTCTTCTTTATTGATCACGTAAGCAAGTCTGACTTGTTTTTTTCCAAGCTCCTGATTGGAATAAAATCCTTGGGCTGGAGTTAACATAACCGTTCCGTTTTCATATTCGAACTCTTTAAGCATCCAAAGACAAAAATCTTCAGCATTTTCAACTGGTAATTCAACTGTGCAGTAAAATGCTCCTTTCGGTTTGGGACAAATGACTCCGGGAATTTCATTAAGAAGTTTTATAAGCAAATCTCTTCTTTCTTCATATTCTTTTCGCACATTTTCAATATAAGATTTCGGTTCGTAATGAGCTGCATTAGCTATAATTTGACCTACCAGGGAAGGACTTAAGCGAGCTTGTGCAAATTTTAAAGCTATATCTAAAAATTTTTTATTTCTGGTAACCAAGAATCCACTACGAATACCACAAAGACTATATCGTTTAGATTCTGAGTCTACAACAATTACATTTTCTTTAAGTTCCGGAAATTCTAATATGGAATGGAAAGTCAACCCGTCGTAAACGTATTCTCTGTACACCTCATCGGAAATAAGAAAAATATCATTCTTGATTACAATTTCCGCTAATTTTTGCAATTCTTCTTTAGAATAAAGATATCCGGTTGGATTACTGGGGTTTGTAATAAGTATTGCCCGAGTTTTCGGAGTGATTAATTCATTGAATTTATCAATGTTCGGAAGTGAAAAACCGGTATCGATAGTAGATACTACAGGAATAATATTAACCCCGATAGATTCGGCAAAGCTATAATAATTTGCGTAAAAAGGTTCGGGAATGATTATTTCATCACCATGATCGCATAAACAGCTTAAGGTAAATGATAAAGCCTCGGATCCTCCGTTGGTAATAATGAAATTATCTCGAGTTAAATCTTCAAAACCTAAAGAGTGATAATACTCTTTTAAAGTGTTTCTATAATCAAAATTTCCTTCAGAAGGCGTATAGGCAAAAATATCTAAATCAATATTTTTTAGAACGTTTATTGCTGTCTGTGGTGATTTTATATCGGGCTGTCCAATATTTAAATGAAATACTTTCAAGCCTTTCTCCTTTGCTTTCACAGCATAAGGAGCAAGTTTCCTTATAGGAGACTCAGGCATGTTTAAACCTCGTGAAGAGAAATTTGGCATAATTTTTTATGTTGTTTTGGAAATTACAAATTTATTGAGTATATTTGTTTAAGGCAAGAAAAATAAATATAAGTTTTTAATTTATAGTTATTCCGAGATAAGCATAATAAAAGAATTTTTACAATTTATATGAAATTGCTAATCTATTTTTTCCTTTTTGTCTTTTACTTTAAATATCTAAAAATAATATTAAAATTTATACTATTTTGATTATGGGAAATAAAAACGTTCAAAATGTTTTAACCGGTATGGTTATAGGGGCTGTAGCAGGTCTTCTTGCCGGTGTTTTAATAGCTCCTGATAAAGGAAAAAACACTCGTAAAAAGATTAAAAGAAAAGCGGAAGATTTAGGGGAGAGTCTTAAAGATTCTTATCATAAATATAAAGATGAGCTGAAGGAAGGATATGATAAGTATAAAAATGATTTTAAGAGAATGAAGGACGAAAAAATTGATCATCTTGCAGAAGAATATGATGAATTAACAAAAAAATAATTACTGAAAATTAAAAAGAGTCTTTTTTTTTGACTCTTTTTTAGTTTTATCACTATATTTTCAATTTTTTATGTTAGGTTTTTTAAAAAAATATATTAATAATAGAATTGAGCTTCTAAAATTGGATTTAACAGAAACCATATCCGGTTTGTTAAGTATAATAATTTTTATAATTATCGTATTTAGCATAGGTATGATGTTTCTGCTTTTAGCCAGTTTTGCACTCGGAATCATGATCGGATCTTATTTTAATAATTTAGGTTTAGGAATTTTAATTATTTCATGTATCTATCTCATACTATTTATTATTCTTCTCACCAATTATTCGAGCATTAGAAAATATATCATGAGAAGGATTATTGAAATGCATTTAAATGTAAAAGAAAATGAACTTAATGACAAAAACTAACGGAAAATATACATACGAAGACTTTTTATTAAGGAAACGCCTTTTAAAAGAGGAAATTAATGAAATGGAAAATAAAATTTCTCTTGATCATTTGTCTGAGTCTTTAGGTATATTGAGCGAGAACGTACGTGATAAAGCATTGCATTTTGTAAAAAATCCAAACCTATTGAATATATTGATAGATTTTGGTATAGGTATGGGTACTGAAAAAGTAATTTCCAGATTTGTCAATAAAAAAACTATATCAGGAAAGTTGATTCTTTTGGCATCTTCCTATTTAACTCCTATTCTCATATCCAAGGGCAAAAATGTGTTGGCAAATATGAGAAACAGATATGAATTCAAGACTTTAAGAAATAATGATGAATCAGAGGAAATTTAATTAGAACTGAGAATCATTTTTTATATTTTTAATTCTAAAAAATATATTAAAAAAGGCTGTAAAATTTTTACAGCCTTTTTTTTACTAAACTTAATTTTTAGGTTTATCTTAATTAACAGCAGAGGATAATTCTGCACCTGCTTTAAATTTAGCAACTTTTTTAGCAGGAATTTTAATCTTAGCTTTAGTTTGAGGATTAATACCTTCTCTTGCGCTCCTACTAGAAACTGAAAATGTACCAAAACCTACAAGAGTAACTTTATCTCCTTTCTTTAAAGCTTTTGTTACATTATTTAAAAATGAATCCAAAGCTTTTTTTGCAGCTGCTTTAGTAATATCAGCTTCAGTGGCAATAGCATCAATTAATTCTGATTTGTTCATTTGATTTAATTTTAATAAGGTTTATTTATCTTAATTTGACAAAGGTAGTGTTTTGTTTGATATAAACAAGCAAAATCCCTCTTTTTTTCGCTCTAACAAAGAATACTTTACATTTTTGTGAAAGAAAAGGGTTTATTTTTTTATACCGTTTGTTTAAAAAATGACCTTATCTAATATTAAATTACCATTTTCAGTATATTTCAAAAGATCATTTTTTATAAAACTGAAAATCAGTCCTTTTTCTTTTTCCGGATAAAGTAAATGTACATTGGCACCCGCATCTAAAGTAAAGTATAAATGGGTATTGGATTCCCTTCTAAATTTCCATATTTTATCTAATATAGCCAATGTATTTGGCTTAAATAAAATATAAGCGGGAGAAGAGGTCATCATCATGGCATGTAAAGATAATGCTTCATGTTCCACAATTTTACCGAATTGTTCCAAATCTCCGGATTGTAATACTTGACTCATATCGGATAAATTTTTACTTGCCTCTTTAAATCGAAGATCTGCATAGGGATGTCCGTTCATTAAGCTATGTCCTATTGTGCTGCTTACTTGTTTTTGTCCTTCATCTACAAGTAAAATAGTATCTTGCATTTCTTTGAAAATTGGTGCTATTTCAAAAGGAAAAGAAACTGCATATAAATCTGAGCTTGAAGGAATATCTGAATTTTTACCCCAAATGACTAAACCGCTATAAATAGATCTGCATGCGCTTCCTGATCCCATTCTGGCTAAAAATGAAGCTTTCATTAACTTAAATTCTTCAGTTGTAATTTCACCTAGCATTTCGCTCATTTCCATTAGACATTTTGCCAATGCTCCGAATCCTGAGGCTGAAGAAGCGATTCCACTGCTGTGAGGAAATGAATTTTTTGTGTATATAGAGTAGGAGTAGCTATCAATGAAAGGTAAAAAACGTTTTAAGGAAAGAAAATAGGTGTATATTTTAGAAGAAAATTTTTCTTGAAATTGATTATCAAGATATAACTCAACTGAAAAATCATTTGATTTTTTAAAAGTTATACTTGTTTCTGTAAAACTATTCGTAAGAGTATAACTTATTGATGGATTTGCCGGTAATTGAAAATCATATTTTCCCCAGTATTTAACTAATGCTATGTTCGAGCTACATCTTGCTTTTACTTCTCCATTTGCAACTTCCTTATGAGAGTGCGTTGGAATAAAATTTTCCTCATTCATTATTTATTATTTTTATATTGTAGATAATTTTTTGCATGTATATTTAAAGAATCTTCTAAAGAAAGAAAGGAATATGATAAATACTGCTCTAACTTGTCATTTGAATATTTATTTTGTGATATTAAAGCAAAATAAGCTGATTTGCTTATTCTCTTTTTACTTGACAAAAATTGAGACCAAAAGGCCATTTTTTTTAGTTGAGAATTTGTAATTTCAATTGGAGGTTTCATTTCAAATGCACTTCTTAATTGGCAGATTATTTCCTTATATGTGACATTTCTTGCAGTTACTATATACTTATCATTATTAATAAGATCTTCCATTAATCGAATGCATACTTCGGCTAAATCTGAAGCATCAATAAATGCGGTTGAACCGGATGTATAAAAAGCACGGTCAGCATAAGTCATTTCATATAATAACTTGTTGGCTCGTTCCCAATTTCCCGAACCTATCACTATTCCCGGATATACTACCAATACTTTTAATCCTTCTTGCGAGCCTCTCCAAACCTCCATTTCTGCTCCATATTTAGAACATGCATAAGAGGAATGATTTCTTTTAAAATTCCATTCAGCATTTTCATTAATAATTGATACATCAAAGTTTGGGTCTAAAGTAGCAATGGAGCTAAAAAAGCAAAATTTATCAATTTTATTAGTGATCGATAAATTAATCATATTTTGAGTTCCTTCAATATTGATTTTATTGAGCAACTTTTTTTCTTTTTCATTAAAACTTACTTTTCCGGCAGCATGATATACTTCTGTTACTCCTTCAAATTCATTTTGCAATGAAGTGATATCAAGAATATCCCCTTCAATCCATTGTAATGAATCGTATAAAACTTTATATCTTTCAGGTTCATGAATTTTAAACAAGTTATAAACTTCTTGTCGGGTAGCATTATTTCTATATAAAACCTTAACATGTTTAGCCTTTTTAGCCAACTTTAGTACTAGATAGCTACCTACTAATCCCGTACCTCCTGTAACTAATATCATAGAATGCTAAATTACTCTTTTTTAATTTTATTTTTTACTCGCTTATTCAATAATTATAATTTTATTGATAAGAATATTTATAAAAGATAATCTTTGCATTAGAAATATATAATATCCTATTAATAGATATTTATAGTAGATAAACTAACGAATTTTCAAAATAAATATGAAAAAATAGATATAGAAAAAATGTAATAGATGAATGATAACTGTAAAAAATAAGCATTTAGAAGATCTGAGCAGTTGAAAAAATAAAATTAATACTTTTGAGGAAACGATTAATTTTAAATAAAAAATAGCTAAATGATATTTCTATTAGAATAAAGTGCCTGTAATAAAAATTACAGGCTATATAATTAATATCTTATTTTTTTGATAAAATTAAACTTGGATTTATCCAATATTGGATTGGTTTTAGTTCCGACAAATATAGACTTATACCTACAATAACCATAGACATTGGAAATTCGAATAATATAGGATAAGAAACCTCTATGGGAGGAAGCAAATACATTCTAATTCCTGAAATAGTAAATATTATACAAGGATGTACTAAGAAAATACCCAAAGAATATTTCCCTAACTTATAAAATCGGTCCGTAGCTAAATTCATTACACAATTAATGCTGATCATGCTGATTAAATAAAAAGATGCTCTATATAGAAATCCTTGAAAAACTGTTGGATAAGTAGCTTTGTAAGACCCCTCTCCGAAAGTGGCCATTAAAAAATGGAAAAGGTCTTTATAAAAACATAATCCAATAAAAATTATAAGTAAAACAGCAAATGAAATTAAAGGGTTAACCTTTCTAATTTTATTAAAAATATTTTCAGTACAATAATAGCCTAGAATAAAATATGGAAAGAAAGTAATTATTCGAAAAGCATTCAATTGTATATCTATAAATCCAAATAACAAAGGAATTATTAAAGATAAGCTGAAAACTAATGCAAATTTTAATTTAAATTTAGCTATATAATAAATCATAAACCTCCATACTAACAGTCCTACTATATACCAAAGACCTCCCTTTGGAAGAATAAAAATGGAAATTATTTCTTCGAAGATATTAAATTGATTTGAAGGAGGGTTTATCGAGTGTGCAATTATTAAGGGTATTGAATAAGTCAGTTGAGCTACGATATAAGTGAGAAATAAAGTTTTAAAAGATTTTTTATATTTATCCCAAGTGATAGTTTTAGAAAAGTAACCGGAAATAAATATAAATAGTGGCATGGTAAAGGTTGAGAGAAAACTTACCAAAACTTCAGTACCTCTATCCTTGTTGTATTGACTTTCGGTGGTATGAGCATATACTACAAAACAAACTAATATAAATTTCAGAGAATCAAAGATCTTATTCCTATTCATTTTAAAAAACGATTAAATTAACAGTTGACAAAGCTAAAAATATAATGCTGAACGTCCAAATTAATAAGTAAAATATAATATATATTCTTTTTCAGTACAAATTGAATAATAAAAAAAATAAAATCACATTACATGTAATTAAATTATATCAAGTTGAGTCCAAAAATAATTCGTATAAATATAAAATTAATATATTAATATAGAATAAAATTAACCGTTTGCAGGATAGTACGTTATTAAAGAAAATTATATAATTTTATCCAATCCTTTCCTTTTTTTTATTTTTTGTACTTTAAACTGTGAAGGAGTTATACTGGTAATTTTTTTAAATTGCGCAGATAAATGAGCTACACTACTATATCCTAATTTATAAGAAATTTCAGATAAGTTAAGTTCATCATATGACAATAGTTCTTTTACTTTTTCTATTTTTTGAAGAATTACATAATGCTCAATTGTTATACCGGTGGTAGAAGAAAACAATTTGCTTAGATATGAATAGTCTTTATTTAAATTTTCCGATAAAAATTCTGAATAATTAGATGATTGTTTTTTATATTCTTGAATTTGAGAAATTACTAAAGCTTTAATTTTTTCTATAATTTTTTGATTGGAATCACTAATCAATTCAAATCCGATTTTATTTAATTTAGCATTAAAAATTTGTTTTACTTCTTTGCTCATTTCATCCGTTAAGATTACTTCTCCAAGATCTATACTAACCGGCTGTATACGAATTTCTTTTAATATTTCTTCAACTGCAAGTATACAACGATTACAAACCATATTTTTAATATATAAAATCATAGGTGAAATTTTATACAAATGTAATGCCTAATTCACAACCATATAAGTAAGGTTTCTTATTTATGGAACATTACTATAAGATAATTAAATGCATTAAAATTAATAGTTTTTTATAAATTTGCATAAAAAAATGGCATTATTAGCACCTTCCATTCTTTCAGCAAATTTCGGAAATTTAGATAAGGATGTAGATATGATCAATTCGAGTGAAGCCGATTGGTTTCATATTGATATTATGGATGGAGTATTTGTTCCCAACATTTCTTTTGGTTTTCCAATAGTTGAAGCGGTAAATAAAAAAGCTAAAAAGATTAAAGATGCTCATTTAATGATCGTTAATCCAGATCAATATTTGGATACATTTAAAAAATTAGGAGTAGACTATTTAACTGTTCATTATGAAGCCTGCACACATCTACATAGAACTATCCAAGAAATTAAAAAATTAGGTATGAAAGCAGGTGTAGCTTTAAATCCGCATACTAATATAAATTTACTGGAAGATATTATTGAAATTCTTGATTTGGTATTAGTAATGAGTGTAAATCCTGGATTTGGTGGACAAAAATTTATTGAAAATACTTATAAAAAAATAGGAGTCAGTAAAGATCTTATCATTCAAAAAAATTCAAAAGCATTAATTCAAGTAGATGGAGGAGTGAGCTTAGAAAATGCAAAAAAACTTGCAGATACAGGAGCAGATGTTCTTGTGGCAGGAAGTAGTGTATTTAATGCACAGGACCCAATTCAGATGATTAAAGATTTAAAATCCTGTACTATATAAATTTATAAGCCAGTTTCTTAATGAAAGAAAGTAGAATCCATTTCATTGTCAATCCTATTTCAGGTAAAGGACAGGGTTTAGAAGTAAAGAATAGGATTAAAGAGCTTTTTGCAGATTATGATATTGAGATTAAGCTTACAAGAAAAAAAAATGATGGCTTTAAATTAGCTCTGGAATCCATAGAAGCAGGAGCAGATATCATTGTAAGTTGCGGTGGAGACGGTACACTCAATGAAGTAGCCTCTGCCTTAGTAAATAAACAAGTCATATTAGCTATTGTGCCTATAGGATCCGGAAATGGTTTGGCTCGACATTTGAAAATTCCGCTCACTTATGATGTCGCTTTACAATTTATTAAAAATTCACAAAAAAATATAAAAAAAATTGATTGTGGTAAGATAAATCAACAGTATTTTTTTAGCAATGCTGGAATTGGGTTTGATGCAGAAACTGTGAAAATTTATGCACATCAGAAACAAAGACAATTGATAGGATATGTGAAAAGCTTATTAATAAGCGTTTTTAAATTTAAGCCGATTGATTTATCTGTTCTTTCCAAATCTAAAAAATTTACAGGAAAAGCAATGATGCTTAATATTTCAAATAGTAACTGTTTAGGTTATGGTTTTTCCATTTCTCCTGATGCTTCTTTACAAGATGGGCAATTTGATATAAATTTAATTACCCAATGTTCTTGGATTACATTTTGCCTAATCGGCTTACAATTTTTGTTAAATACAAATATTGGAAGTAAGAAAAATATATTTTTTAAAACGAATCAATTAGACATTCAGCTTGATACTGATTATTTGCAGATAGATGGTGAATTTACTCCCATACATGCGAGGAACTTATCTATTACATTGGAGCCTAAAGCACTTAAGGTATTAGTTGGATAATCAATTTTTTAATAATTCGAATCATTAAAACAGTTCTTTATAGCCATTTTAAAAGTATTTTTAATGATAATAAAGAATTTCAATGAAATATCAAAATAACTAAGAGGTAGTTAAATTCATTCTTACTCAAATACCTTCCACCTTAAAAATCGATATTTTTATAAGTAAATCAGTATAAATATAAGAGTATTATTGATTATAAAATCAATATACATTATTGATTAAATACTTAATGGTGATGCTCTTGGTAAATAGTTTTTTTGTAAAAAAAATATAATTTTAAAATGTCCATAGATAATTTGTATTATATAAAATATTTACTTTGAAGATATCGTCAAAATCAGTAGATTTGAACCTATACAGTAAATAAAGAATACCAGTTTAAAGCAAAAAATAAAATGGACCAATTTTCATTTTTAAATGCAATAGATTCAGAACATATAGATGAGTTGTACCAGAAATATTTAAAATTTCCGGATAGTATTGAACCTAGTTGGAGAATTTTTTTTCAAGGTTTCGATTTTGCTAGCAAATCTTATAATCAAGTTTCAGCAAACGAGCCAAATACAATAAATACCACTTCTAGTAATAAGTTTGAAATTTCGGAAGATATAATACGTGAATTCAAAATAGTAAATCTCATAAATGGTTATAGGACAAGAGGACATTTATTTACTAAAACAAATCCGGTAAGACAAAGAAGAAAATATACACCTGATTTGAACATAGAAAATTTTGGACTTAGCCAATCAGATTTATCAGTTCGCGTAAACGGCAAAATAATAGGCTTGGAAGGTGACTATACCTTAAGAGAAATAATTGAGATTCTTAATAAAGAATATTGCAGTTCAATTGGTATAGAATATATGTACATTCGAAAACCGGAAGAAATTCTTTGGATTCAAAATTGGTTAAAAAAAGATTTTAATCAGCCCGTACTCGACGTTGAAGAAAAGAAAAGAATACTAAAAAAATTGTCCCAAGCAGTAGCATTTGAAAATTTTTTACACACAAAATTTGTTGGACAGAAACGTTTTTCATTAGAAGGGGGAGAAACCTTGATTCCCGCATTGGATGAAATTATTAATCATTCTTCAGAGTTAGGGGTTGAAGAAATTGTTATAGGTATGGCTCATAGAGGGCGATTAAATGTGTTAGCCAATATCTTTAATAAGTCATATTCACAAATATTTAATGAATTTGAGGGAAAAGATTATATAGAAACCTTATTTTCTGGTGATGTAAAATATCATTTAGGCTCATGTAATAATTATAAAACAAAAAAAGGTAAAACAGTTAAAATAAGTTTAGCTCCTAATCCTTCACATCTAGAAACCGTTGATGCAATTGTTGAAGGTATAGTGAGAGCTAAGACCGATCATGATTATCAGGAAGATTATGGAAAAGTTATGCCGATACTCATACATGGAGATGCAGCAATTGCTGCACAAGGAATTGTGTATGAGGTAATTCAAATGATGAATTTGGATGGATATAAAACTGGAGGTACCATACACATAATAATTAACAACCAGGTAGGATTTACAACGAATTATTTAGACGCCCGTTCCAGTACGTATTGTACAGATATTGCTAAAACGGTATTATCTCCCGTATTACATGTAAATGCGGATGATGCAGAAGCAGTTATTCATGCCGTACGATTTGCATCCGATTATAGAAATACATTTAACAAAGACGTATTTATCGACCTTTTAGGATATAGAAAATATGGACACAATGAGGGGGATGAACCTCGGTTTACCCAACCTCAGCTTTATAAAATAATTGAAAACCATCCGGATCCCAGGGAAATTTATCGAGCCAAGCTTGAAAAAGAAGATATTATCACAAAAAAAATGGTTGCTGACAGTGATGAAGAATATAGAAAGCTGTTGGATAAAAATTTAGAGGATTCTAAAGAAATGAATCAAGCAACCGTAGAATTATTTATGCAACAAGAATGGAAAGATTTTGATAGAGTAGGAGTTTCCGAATTGCTTACCTCTATTGATACAACCTTTCCATTGGAAAAACTGCGCATGATAGCGTATACTATTACGCAAGTTCCTGAAGATAAAAAGCTATTTAATAAAATCAAACGTTTATTAAATCAAAGGAGAGAAATGATAGAAGTAACTCGGGCAGTTGACTGGGGAATGGCAGAATTATTGGCTTATGGAACTTTATTAACTGAAGGACATCATGTTAGATTATCAGGGGAAGATGTGGAAAGAGGAACGTTTTCACATCGTCATGCAGTAATAAAAACAGAAGATACAGAAGAAGAAATTATTCTTTTAAACAATTTAAATTCTAAGGCAAAATTTTATGTCTATAATTCCCTCCTTTCCGAATATGGGGTATTAGGATTCGAATATGGTTATGCAATGAGCTCTCCTTATTCCTTAACTATATGGGAAGCTCAATTCGGTGACTTTGCAAACGGAGCACAAATAGTGATAGATCAATATGTATCTGCGGCAGAAGATAAATGGAAAATGCAAAATGGTTTAGTTATGCTTTTACCACATGGTTTTGAAGGACAAGGGGCAGAACATTCATCCGCCAGAATTGAAAGATTTTTATCTCTTTGTGCAAATGGTAATATGTATGTCGTAAATGCTACTACACCAGCAAATTTCTTTCATGCATTGAGAAGACAGTTAAAACCCAATTATAGAAAACCGCTTATTGTTTTTTCACCCAAAAGCCTATTGAGACATCCTAAAGTTGTTTCAACTCTTGAGGAATTAGCAGAAGGTTCGTTTCAAGAAGTAATTGACGATTCAAATGCAGTAGAGGAAAAAATAACCAGATTAGTTTTATGCTCAGGTAAATTATATTATGAGTTGGATAAGAAAAGAGAAGAATTAAACGAAGATAGAATAGCCTTTGTTAGAATAGAACAATTATATCCGCTTCATTGGGAGAAAATTAATCAAATATTGGCAAAATATATTAATAAAAAAGAATTAATTTGGGTACAAGAGGAACCGGAAAATATGGGAGCTTGGGGGTATATTCTTAAAGAATTCCAAAACTTAAATATTCAAGGAATATATACTTCGGAGAGTGGGTCTCCATCACCGGGATCACATAAAAGATATGAAAAAATACAAAAAAAGTTAATCGATTCCGTATTCCAAAACATTAAATAAACAAAAAATATAACATAACATTTACATTTATGATACTTGAAATGAGAGTTCCCTCTCCTGGGGAATCAATAACAGAAGTGGAAATTTCAACTTGGTTAGTAAAAGACGGAGATTATGTAGAAAAGGATCAGGCTATTGCTGAAATAGATTCCGACAAAGCAACATTGGATCTTCCAGCGGAAGCAAGTGGGACGATAACTTTAAAAGTTCAAGAGGGAGATACAGTTCAGGTTGGTCATATAATTTGCTTACTAGATACAGATGCTGAAAATCCTAATATAAGAAAAGAAGATTTTGAACAAAATGAAAAGGAGGCGGTAAGTACGGTTACTTCCCAAACATCACAAGAATCGCAAACAGACTCTTATGCAAAAGGAACTTGCTCGCCGGCTGCAAAAAAAATAATAAAAGAAAAAAATATTTCATCGTCCGAAATTCAAGGAACCGGTAAAAACGGAAGAATTACTAAAAACGATGCTCTTCAAGCAGTACCTTCTTTAGGAAATCAGCCCATCAATGGAATTCGATCATATAAATCCGTTAAGTTATCGGCTTTAAGAAGAAAACTATCCGAGAGATTGGTATCAGTAAAAAATCAAACGGCCATGTTAACCACTTTTAATGAGGTTGATATGAGTGAGATATTTAGTATACGCAATGAATATAAGGAAGAATTCAAAAATAAACATAATGTATCATTAGGATTTATGTCTTTTTTCACTCTAGCAGTAGTCAGAGCTTTAAAGATGTTTCCGGATGTTAATTCAATGATAGATAAAGAAAACAAAATAACCTATGATTTTCAAGACATAAGCATTGCTGTTTCCGGCCCTAAAGGTTTAATGGTACCAGTACTTAGAAATGCGGAAACAATGTCATTTAGAGGAGTGGAACAAACGATAAAAAATCTGGCAGATAAAGTTCGTGAGGGCAAAATTACTGTGGATGAAATGACAGGAGGCACCTTTACCATAACCAACGGTGGAGTTTTTGGTTCTATGCTATCAACTCCGCTTATAAATCCTCCTCAGAGCGCCATATTGGGAATGCATAATATAATAGAAAGACCTGTAGTTAAAAATAAGCAAATCGTCATCGCACCTATGATGTATGTTGCACTATCTTATGATCATAGAATTATTGATGGAAAAGAATCGGTAAGTTTCTTAGTGGCTGTAAAAGAAGCTATTGAAAATCCTATTGATATTTTAATGAATAATGGAATACGTAAGGCATTAGAATTATAAAATTTTAAATGTTCTAAAGTTTTGCAATATTTCCAAAATAAGAAATTTAATTAAAATTAATAGTAATAAATTAATGATTCGAGATTGTATATTAAACTGGTTAAAAATGAAAAGAATATTAATATTCTTTGCTGCTTTATTCTCTTTTACTACTTTATTAGCTCAGCGATCAGATAGAAAAATATTGGAAGATTTTCTATCAAAACAAAAAGATATTGCCTACGAAAGAATTGAAACTTTAAAAGGAGAGCCTTTAAAATATAAAATTAAGATTAAACAGCCCTTAGATTGGTCAGATAATAATAAAGGCTATTTTAACCAGCAAGTTATTTTAACTCATACCGGATTTGATAATCCTATGCTAATGGAAACACAAGGATATCAGATAAATAATGCTAGGAATAATGAATTGCAACAAATACTAAATTCTAATGATCTTAATATAGAGCATCGATATTTTGGAGAATCAATACCCGATTCAACTATTTTTAATTGGAAATACCTTACCTTATACAATGCTACTCATGATTTACATCACATCAACGAAATATTTAAAAAATTATATAAAAATAAATGGATAAGCACCGGAATAAGTAAAGGGGGGCAAACTACTATTTATTACCGATATTTTTTTCCTAATGATGTAGAGGTTTCCATTCCTTATGTTGCACCAATAAATTATACTTTGGAAGATCGCAGAATTTATAAATTTCTGGATAAAGTAGGAACGCATTCTTGCAGGAAGAAAATACAAGATTTTCAGATCTATATGCTCAAAAATGAAAATGAGGCTTTAAAATATGTAAAAGCGTATTCTGATATAAAAGGACTCACTTATAACTATGTAGGATCTGTAGGAAGTGCATTTGAATATAGCATTTTAGAATATCCGTTTTCATTTTGGCAGTGGGGATATTCTTGCGATTCGATACCTTCACTAACCGATATAGCTCAGGGAGTAGATTATCTTATTAATTCAGTTGATATAAGTTTTTTCAGTGATCAGGAAATAAAACAGTACGCCCCACATTATTATCAGGCAGCTTTGGAAATGGGTTATTATGGATATAATATTCAACCATTTAAAAAATATTTAAATTATTTTACTGAAAATCCATCGGCTACCTTTACTCCTAAAGAAGCTGGAACTGTTATTTATTCGCAGGAGCTTAATAATCATTTAAAAAATTGGCTCGATAATCATGCAAACAATTTCATCTATATTTATGGCGAATTGGATACATGGAGTGCTACTAAAGTAGAACCAACTTTAAAAACAAATTCTATTATATTAGAGTTACCTGGAGCTAATCATGCAAGCGCTAGAGTTACGAATATGAATTCAATGATGAAAGATAAATTTAGTGAAACCCTTTTTAAATGGATAGGAATTAAGCCAAATTTTAATTTATTACCATAAAATAATACATAAGCTATATTAGAAATCATACTATTAAATTTATAATTATATTTTTTATTTCTATCGAAAAAAAATTCTGTTTTATATCATATCACATTTACGATACATTTATATAATTAATTTTTAATTTTATAATCTATATGTATCTAAGCTAGTATATATTAATATTATTAGTGACTTAAAAACAATGCATTAATAAAATTATATTTTTTTATGCAAAAGTATATTACTTTATTTAAGGTATGCTTATATAACAATTAATATTTAATTAACAATAATTCTATATATATATTATAATTTTGCTTGTTAATTATTTATCAATGATGGAACTGATAAAAATAGTTATATTTTTTAAAAGTAATATATTTACAATTTTTAAAACTTAGGTGTAAAATGGAAAAAGGAAAGAAAAAGAAGAAAAGATTTTTTACAGATGCATTTGGTCATTGGTTTATTTTAAAAAGATTTCTCATATTCACCTTTGGAGTAATATCTTATAACAGATTTAACGGATTTAATAAATTAAAAATTAAAGGAACTGAAAACCTTTTAAAACTTCCTGATACAAACGTATTATTTGTATCCAATCATCAAACATATTTTGCAGATGTATTCGCTATGTACCATGTTTTTGGTGCAGTAAAGCACGGCTATATAGACACCATAAAAAATCCGGTGTATCTTTTAGATCCCAGAATAGATCTATATTACGTGGCGGCGAAAGAAACTATGAACAAAGGCTTGTTAGCAAAATTATTTTCATTGGCCGGTGCGATTACGGTAAAACGTACCTGGAGAAGTGCCGGAAAAGATGTGAATCGAATGGTTGATATGAATGAAATTGATAATATTTTAAAAGCCTTACAAAGCGGTTGGGTTGTAACTTTCCCTCAGGGAACGGTTACTCCATGGTCGCCGGGTAGGAAAGGATCGGCAAAAATTATCAAAAAAAGTAAGCCTATCGTTGTTCCTGTTGTTATTGACGGATTTAGAAGAGCATTTGATAAAAAAGGATTATTGATAAAGAAAAGAGGTGTAGAACCTAAAATGACGTTCAAGGCTCCTTTAGATATTGACTATGAAAATGAAGATCCGAAAGAAATATTAGCAAAAATTATGGTAGCTATAGAGCAAGATCCAAGTTTTTTGAAAGTGAAAACAGTTGAAGAATTAGAAGCGGAAAAAGAAGAAGAAAAAACACGATCGTTTTTTGAATTATAAAAGTAAATCAAAATATAAAGACAGCAACATTTGCTGTCTTTTTAGTTTAAAAAAGTATCTTTGTTCTGAAAAATATCGGTAAATGAAAATACATTTTATTGCCATAGGCGGAAGTGCCATGCATAATTTAGCCCTAGCCTTAGCACAAAAAGGATACGAAGTTACAGGCTCAGATGATGCTATCTTTGAGCCCTCTCTTTCAAAGTTAAAAAAACAAGGAATACTTCCGGAAGAATTGGGATGGTTTCCCAATAAAATTACTTCTGACCTTGATGCTGTAATTTTAGGTATGCATGCACATTCGGATAATCCTGAATTGATAAGAGCAAAAGAATTGAATATAAAGATTTATTCATATCCCGAATTTTTATATGAGCAATCTAAAAATAAAACTCGGGTAGTTATTGCAGGTTCTCACGGTAAAACCACCATAACCTCTATGATTCTTCATGTATTAAACTATCATCATAAACAAGTAGATTACATGGTGGGCGCACAACTTGAAGGGTTTGATACGATGGTAAAACTTACGGACCAGAATGAATTTATAGTTTTAGAAGGAGATGAGTACCTATCTTCACCTATTGATTTACGTTCAAAATTTCTTCTATATCAGCCGAATATAGCTTTGATCAGTGGTATAGCTTGGGATCATATAAATGTGTTTCCTACATTTGAATCTTACAAACAACCATTTATTTCATTTATTAACAGTATAAGTCCGGGAGGTGCTTTATTATACAACGAAGAAGATAAAGAAGTGGTTGAAATTGTCGAAAATACCTCGAATTATTTAAAAAAGTTTCCCTATCGTACACCAAAATATATAATTAAAGAAGAAAAAGTTTATCTTCCGACTCATGAAGGAGAGGTACAATTATCTATGTTCGGAAGGCATAATTTATTAAACTTAGAAGGTGCTCGTTTAGTATGTAATCAAATCGGAATTCAGAATGATGAATTTTATGAAGCAATTATATCTTTTAAAGGAGCATCTAAAAGATTAGAAAAAATCTATGGAAATAATGAATATATCGTATATAAAGACTTTGCTCATGCGCCCTCTAAAGTATTGGCAACTGTTAAGGCGGTTAAAGAAAATTTTACTAATAAACGATTAATAGCTTGTCTTGAATTGCATACATATAGTTCATTGAATCCGGAATTTTTAACACAATATGCTTATACATTAGAAGCAGCTGATCAAGCCATAGTTTTTTATAGTGAAGAAGCTTTGAAAATAAAAAGAATGCAACCTATCTCAGAAGAAGTAATTGCTAATGCATTCCAAAAAAAAGATATCAAAGTTTTTAATGATCCGAAATTATTAGAAAGCTATTTAAGAAAAATAGAAAAAAATAACTCTGTTTTTCTACTAATGAGTTCGGGAAATTATGGAGGTATTTCTATAAATACCATATTTGAAAATAAGTAAACAATACAGATATAATTCAATAAAAAAACAGATAAAAAATCTTTCTTAATTCTAAGAAAGATTTTTTATATAAATGAAAATTTTAGATATTTTTAATAAATGATAGGTAAGGATCAATACTTTTATCAAGCTCACCATTATTTACTGCTTCATGAGAATTATAAAGAGCATAGAATCCCCTAAAGTTAGATTTTGTATAAGAAAAGGTTATTTTAAAAGGCAATATAAGATCATCAACAGAAAAATTATATTTAGTTAATTTTTCTTCTTTAAGTCCCATAGATATCCCTAAACCAATTTTCTTTTCTTTTAATATAGTACCTCCTTCTCCATATGCCCAACCTTCTGTAAATACTTCATCGATCCACTGTTTAACTAAGGCGGGACAATTAAACCAATACATAGGGAATTGAATAATTAGATTTCCATGCTCTTCAATTAGTTTTTGTTCTTTTTTTAAATCAAATCTATGGTCTGTATTTTCATGACGAAGATGATGTACTGTAAAATTTTCAGGATATTTTTTTAATTCATCCATCCATCTTTTATTTATTAATGAAGTTTCCAAATCCGGATGTCCAATTACTACTAGTGTTTTCATATTATAATTATTTAATTTTCTATTAGAATTAAATTGTTCTCATGTTTTAAATTATATCATGAGGATAAAATTTATAAAGTATACAAGAAATAAATTAAAGTGATCACTTATTTTTTTAAATTTATCATCTATAAATGGTTATTATTTATTTAATAATTTTAATAAATTTATATCAATTTTATTTAATTATATTCGTTTTTAAATTTTTTTTTGTAAATATAAGGTAGAAATAATAACTTTAGTATATTAACTACCCATTGTATGGTACTAACAAAAATGTAAGTAATGAGTAAAATAAAAAAAGCTTCAACAAATTTTGTCAATAAAAATATTATGATAAATGAATGTCCGGAAATATATGCAATTAACTTAATAGAAGGTAGATGGATACTAATAATATGCTGTTTACTTAATCAAGGAAAACAGAGATTTAGTGAATTAAAAAGAAAAATCCCGAATATTACGGAGAGAATGTTAACCTTACAATTACGCAAGATGGAGGAAAACCAACTTATTACACGTACCGTTTATCCAGAAGTTCCCCCTAGAGTAGAATATGAGTTAACTGAAAGTGGAAAAAAATTAAAGCCTATTATAAAAAAACTGGAAGAGTGGGGTGTACAGCATAGAGAAATGATATCAAAAAAAGCTTTCTAGTTATATCCTAGAAAGCTTTTATAGTTTTCAAACAATAGGTTTTTAAAAATTTAAATTTTTCTTAGATTAATCTCTTTGGATTATTTACAGATAAATATCAATTATTATACCTAAATATTAACCAATTAGAAAAATATTTATTTATGCTTTTATGAATTTTATAAACAATTGTAACTTACCCCTTAGTATTCACTTTGATGGCAGTCTTTCTTTTAAAAGAAGAATTTTGGATAATATTTACAGTAAAAAAAGCTAACCCTATCCAAATAAATAAAAAACAAATAGCATGGGCAGAAGTAAAACCTTCATGAAAAACAAATATTCCGATGATCAGTTGTAGAGTAGGGCTAATGTATTGTATAAATCCTATAGTGGAATAAGGTAAATATTTGATTGCTTTAGCAAACAAAAGTAAAGGCACTGCCGTTACTATACCACCAAATACCAATAAAATTACTGATTTTGTAGCAATTTCCGAAAAAGATAATTCTCCGCTATATATAGAATGTAATAAATAAAGTATAGCCATAGGTGTAATCAATAAGGTTTCCAAAGTAAGCGCTTGTACGGCAGGAAGATTTGCTTTCTTCTTTACTATACCATAAATACTCATACTTAAAGCTAAAATAAAGGAAATATATGGAAAAGAACCATAACTAATGGTAAAATAGGAAACCCCAATAAAAGCAAATAAAGTAGCTATCTTTTCCAGACGATTTAATTTCTCTTTTAGAAAAACTACCCCTAGCAACACATTAATTAAAGGGTTTATATAATATCCTAAGCTTGATTCTACAACATATTGATGCGTAACTGCGTAAATGTATATTCCCCAATTAATAGTAACAAGTATACCTGCAATTCCCATGTAATAAACATTTCGTTTATTTTTTATAACTGATATTAATGCCCTGCGATTTTGAAATAAACAAAACACGGTAAGAAAAATGGAAGACCACAGCATTCGATTCGCTAAAATAACCAGTGAAGGAATTTCAATGAGCATATGCCAATACAGAGGAAGTATTCCCCAAAAAAGGTAGCATAACAAAGCATAAATAAAACCTTTAGAATTAGTAGTATTATTACTTTCAGGCATGAACTAAATATTTAAAAAATCTAAATTATTAAATCTAAATTATAGTTATATAAATTAATTTATATATTATTGCAAGACAAAACTAATTATATGAAAATTTCTATTACTTTAATCATAACTTCATGCATATCTCTTTTATTGTTAGGGCAGAATAATGAAAATATAATAAATTCAAACTCTAAACATGGAAAAAAATATAAAACCAAAGTGGTAAGAGGTTTTGATGAATATAAAGATTTTGATTTCAAATGGATTAAAGTAAAAAAAAATAACAAATATGGATTGATTGACAGTATAGGAAAAGAAATTCTTCCTGTACAATACGATTATATAAGTGGCGTTTTCAACGGTATGTTTTTAGTTCAAAAATATGAAGAAAATAACACAAGACGAATTAAGGAATGTAGCCTTATAAATTCTTCTGGAAATATATTATTACATTCTGATGAAAATAATGGATATAATAATAACTCAATCTTGGGATTTTATATTAATGGTTTAGTCACTGTAAAGATTAATGATAGCGTTGCCTTATATTCTTCCGCAGGACAACTACTCCCTCCAATCTATAAAAGTATAATAGTTTATTATGATAAATGGGTAGTAGCCATAAATAAGGAAGACAAATATGAATTATATACTGTTGAAGGTAATAAAATAGATTCTTATGATTATTTACAATTTATTGAACAAGATACGGCAAGGATATTATCAGGTAAAAAGATAGGCTACATGAATTTTGAAACAGGAGATTTTATTCAGGAGGATAAAATCCAAGATGAAATGAACAAATTGAAAATTATTTATAAAAAAAGACCAATTGAAATATTAAATGGCAATTCTTACGATATAAAAATCCCAAATTTTCCTCTAGGTTTTACATCAGCTATGACAAAAAAATTAGAGTTTCCTTATAAATTAATTGAGGACAATATTAATGACGTTAGAGTTATTTTAAAATTTATAGTAAATAGTAAGGGAGAAATCAGTTCGGTTTTTGTAAAAAGTAATTTAATTTTAATTGGAGATGGAATGGAAGAAAATGCAATTAAAGCCATATATGGAACAAGATCCCTAAAATGGGATCTAGCTACCATTGATGGATTACCTGTTGATTTATATTTTAGATCCCCAATTATTTTTAGATTTCCTGTTGAAAAAAATGAATGAAATCCGAAAACTTTTTTAAGATTAAAAAGGATATATAACTATATTCGAAAGTTTAAAAATTTATTCAATAAACAATTACAAGATTTAATGAAGGCTGTTATTAAATTATTGATAGGATCTTACATGTTTTCCTAATGTAAAATATTAATAAGAAGATTTTAAATTATAATTTAAAAAATACCTTTTTTATTTTAGTAACTCCAAGGCTTGCTTCCGTGCAGTTTCGGTTATATTAGATCCACTTATCAGTTGAGCAATTTCTTCAATTCTTTCATGGTGGGAAAGTAAACGAATTTGAGTTTGAGTTTCCCCTTTGATTTCAGTTTTTTCAACCTTAACCTGTATATTTCCTTTAGCAGCAACTTGCGGCAAATGTGTGATTACTAATAATTGCATAGTTTTCGCCATATTCTGCATTAAAATTCCCATTTCGTTAGCGATACGTCCAGAAACACCAGTATCAATTTCATCAAGAATCAGGGTAGGAAGAGCTTCTTTTTCCGACATAATTTTTTTAATGGCTAACATAAAACGTGAACGTTCCCCTCCAGATATAGCTTTTGCTATAGGCTGTAAACGCATGCCCGCATTGGCTGAGAAATTAATAGTAACTATATCCGTCCCCGATTGTGTATAATCATTTGTGTTTTGCATGGAAATTTCAATTTGCGATTTTTCCATACCTAGAAGAGAAAGAATATTCAGTATTTTATTTTCTAATTCAGGAATATGTTTTAATCTCTTTCGGTGCAAAGATTCAGCTAAATTATTTAGATTTGATTCAAGTTTTTGTATTTTATCTTCACAATCTAGAATTTGATTTTCCAAATTGACTAAATCAAAAGTATCTTTAGATAATGTATTACGTACATCAATTAAATCTTCAATGGTGCTAACCTTATGCTTAAGATATAGCGAATTTATTAAATCAATTTTTTGAGAAAGTTCTTCAAATCGCAACGGATTAAAATCTAGCTTTTCCAAAAAGAATTCAGATTCGGAATAAATATCTTGTAATTCCAGCTTTATACTGCTGAGACGTTCTGAAAGTTTCAAAAGATTGGGTGAAAATTGTGAACCTTTATCCATGCGAGAATAAACTTCTCGTATTTGATTCAGCACTCCCATCTCATCATTATCAAAAAGTTGTTTGATTTCGGATAATATTTGTGCTAAGTATTCCGAATTTTTAAGTAAATTAAGTTCATTTTCTAATTCGGTATAATTTAGAGAGTCTAAATTAGCACTGTTCAGTTCATTCAACAAGTAATTCTTGTAATCCAGTTCTTCATTACCCGAGAGTAATTTGTCTTTTAAAGATTGCAACTTATTTTTTTCAAATAAGTATTGATGATATACTTGCTGATATTCTTTTACCTCTACAATAGTATTGGAATAATTATCCAAAAGATGTAGCTGAAACTTCTCATTCATCAGCTCTGCTGAATCAAATTGAGAATGAATATCAATAAGTTTTTTAGTTAAAGTTTGTAATAAATGTAAAGTAACTGGTGTATCATTGATAAAAGCTCTTGATTTGCCGGATGGTAGTATTTCCCTTCTTATAATTGTACTAGAATCATAGTCTAATTCGTTATCAGTAAAAAAATCGGAAAATAATTCATGATCAAGAATAAATTCAGCTTCTACAAAACATTTTTCATCCACATTTTTTAAAGACTTGTAATCTGCCCGCTCACCCAAAACTAATTTCAATGCTCCTAAAATAATGGATTTACCTGCACCGGTTTCTCCTGTAACGGTTATCATTCCAGATGGAAAATCAATATCCAGGATATCTATCAATGCATAATTACGAATTGATAAATGACTTAACATAAGTTTTTTAATTTTTAATTTTATTCCAATAATCGTTACTATTGATTGGATTAATTTTTTGTAATAAAGTTTTTAAATCAGAAATATTAAGGGTTGTAACAGAGGTACCACCTGAAAAAATATTTACTATTTCTTCTCGTTTTGCTGTTAAAAAAAGATCCAATGGATAAAATTGATAATTGGAAGAATATTCATTCAACTTCATTAAATTGATAGCGATATTTGTTTTAGCTTGTAATTCATTAGAAGACATCATATCCAATCCATTACGATGATAATTATACGAAATATTTCTTAAGGTATTGGACTTATCATTTATAATATCAGCAATAAGAGAACCTCGGGTTCTCGGCCCATCAAAAGTGTTCCAACCGTTATATCCTTGATTTATGGAATTATCAGAAATTTTTTGAGCTTTGGTAAAATAATCGGTTCCTCCATTTAACGAAAAAGTATCAGCATCATATCCTAAAATCATATAGATATAAAACGCAAGGACATCAGTTAAATTTTTGCCGCTAAAACGAGTTTCATTAAATACAAGATTTTCAGATTCGATATAATTAAATGTAAAATTGGTGTCTTGATAATTTAATACCGGTGTCGTATAACTTGAGTTATATACAGGTCTACTGGATTGAACTAATAAAGTTGCTTTAAATTTATCCGTAGCAATTCTTTCTTCAATAATAATCCCGAAAGAGCATTTGATACGCTCTTGCATTGATAACTTATTTCCAGGTATCCAATCCGTATTACTGATAAAATCTTTTAAATCCTTTTTTAAGGTATTAAATACTTGATTATTTGATCCTTGAACTTTGCTATAATCAATTTTTACCTCAGCCGATAATTGTTGACAAGTAACCACTATGGGTATAATCAATAACAGAAAAATTAATGGTATATGTTTCATAAATCAGGTTTTTATTCTTACATGAATAGAATTTAATATATTCACAGCGACTTTTTCTTTAGTCTGAAGATCAAAATACTCAATATTTCCCTGCTTATCTAAAATAGTTATTTTATTTGTATCGTAAGAAAATCCAGCGCCATCATCTCGCAAAGAATTTAAAACGATCATATCTAAATTCTTTTTTTGTAATTTTTTAAGAGCATTATTTTCTTCATCATTAGTCTCTAAGGCAAATCCAACTAAAAACTGATTATCTTTAGTATTACCTAAGTGTAAAAGTATGTCTTTATTTTTAATTAACGGCAAAGAAAAAGAATCTTCCTCTTTTTTTATTTTAATTTTAGAAACTGTCTTAGGTCTATAATCAGCTACCGCTGCAGCCATAATAACAATATCAGCCCATTGATAATGGGCATCCACAGCCTTATACATTTCTTCAGACGATATAACATCAATTCTTAGTATGGAAGAATAATTAGATAGCTTTTGATTACAAGGACCAGATATTAAGGTAACTTCAGCACCTAATTTTTCTGCAACTTTGGCTATTTCAAAACCCATTTTTCCGGAAGAATGATTTCCTATGAATCGAACCGGATCAATAGGTTCATAAGTAGGACCGGCAGTAATTAAAATTTTCTTTTTATAAAAAAGTAACTCTTTTCGTATGAAATTTTCAATAAAATTTACAATTTCCTCAGGCTCGGCCATTCGGCCTTCTCCCTCTAAACCACTGGCAAGTTCCCCTTTATTAGGAGGTATACATATATCTCCTTTTTGAATAAGCTTTTCTATGTTTTCTTTATTATAAGGATTTTTGTACATATCCAAATCCATAGCAGGAGCAAAGAAAACAATATTTTTAGCAGATAAGTACGTTGCTAAAGCTAAATTATCAGCTTCTGCACTGGCCATTTTAGACAGCGTATTGGAAGTAGCAGGGGCTACCACAATATAATCTGCTTGTAAAGCTAAATCTACATGGCTAGTCCATTCTCCCGTTTTTCCATCAAAAAATTGTGTATATACAGGATTATTTGACAGGGTAGATAAGGTTAGAGGCGTTATAAAATTAATTGCCTCCGGTGTCATAATAACCTGTACCTTACATCCCCGTTTGATCAAAAGTCTTATAAGGGAAGCGGTTTTATAGGCAGCAATTCCACCCGTTACTATTAATACTATCTTTTTCCCTTCTAAAACCGACATGGTAAAATGGTTACTGAGCGTCTGTTTTTCTAAAATAAACTTCGTTATCTAACCATTCTTGTATGGCAATTAATGTTGGTTTAGGCAATCTTTCATAGTATTTAGAAACTTCAATTTGTTCTCTATTTTCAAATATTTCATCAAGAGAATCGCTATTTGAAGCAAATTCATCCAATTTTTGGTTCAAATCATTTTTAATAATAGTATTAATCTGTTCAGCTCTTTTACCTATTATTACTATAGCTTCATAAATGTTACCTACTTTACTCTCAATTTGTTGTCTATTGAAAGTAATTGTTGTGTTTGGCGCATTTAATTCTTTTAAATTCATATTTTGATTGGTGTATAATTTTAGTTAACTTATTTTATTTCTTTCTTTTTCTGCGGATTTTAATTTATCTTCAGATTGCTCTTTGGCTTCATTGATGTTTTTTTCTTTAATTTGATACGTAATCTTGGCATTTTCCAATCTAGAATTTAAACGTTTTGCTTCATCTAAATAGGTTGAGTTTGGAAATAGATTGCAGAATTTATTGTATGAATTAACCGCATCATTAATTCGTTCATTTTGTAATTTATGTATAGAATTAACGGCAAGTTCTGTTTTGGCACGAAGTGAATAAATTAAAATATCTTCGCGCAATTTTGTATCTGGAAAATCGCTCAAAACATTATCAAAAGATATGATAGCTGCTTTATATTCCGTAACTTTATAAAGGGTTTTAGCATTTTCAAAAGCTTTCTTTTCCAGCTTTCTAGTCAAGTCATCTATCATTCGGTTACATTCAGGAATTTTTCCCGAATTAGGGTAAGTGTCAATATATAACTGCAATTCCTTTAATGCATCTCGTGTATTTGTTTGATCAAGATTATAATCAGGCGAATCGACATAGTAACAATAAGCTACCATATATGCCGATTCATCGGCTCTTGAGTCTTTCGGATACGACATTACAAAATTTTTAAACTGATGCGCTGCTAGCCTATAGTTTTTATCTAAATAATTGAGGTATGCAGTCCTATAAGAAACTTCCGGTGCTTCATCGGTTCCTACAACGAATTTAGTTGCATATTCATATAAACTGATGGCTTGACTATATTTCTTTCGTTGTTCATATTCTTCAGCAACCTTTAATATCAAATCTTTATCAGTACTTTTTAAAGCTTGATTTAATCTTCTCTCACAACTAATAAAAAGGAGAAATGATAAACCTAATAGAAGTATTTTTTTCATCTAATTACAAAATTACATTTTTTTATAATTTTAAACAAATAAATAACTTTAATTGATATAAAGATATTTATAGATAATTTATTAATAAAATTAGTAGATATATTACTAAATAGTAAAAACTTAAACAACTATGCTTAGAGTTTCTAGCTCTTTTTCAATTTTACTAATAAGATTTGTAGAGGCAGGTGTTAAAGGTAAACGAGTATAAGGTTTACAAATACCTTTTACGGATAATAAAGCTTTAATACCGGAAGGATTTCCTTCTGCAAATATTAATTCAAAAAGAGTTTTTAGCTTATAATGAATTGTATAGGCTTCTTCTACTTTTTTATCTAATCCTAATTTAATCATCTGAGAAACTTCATGAGGAAGAGCTTGGCCCAAAACCGATATAACTCCGTATCCCCCGGCTAATACTATAGGCAAAGCCAATTCATCGTCTCCTGATATGACCCTAAATTCAGAAGGTTTATCTTTTATAATATTAGTTGATTGTAAAAAATTTGGACTTGCTTCTTTGATCCCGATGATGTTTTTACAATCATTTGACAATCTTAATGTTGTCGCAGCTTCAATATTTGAACCTGTTCTTCCGGGCACATTATATATAATTATAGGCTTATCGCTATTTTCAGCAATTTTTTTATAATGTTGATATATTCCTTCTTGAGAAGGTTTATTATAGTATGGCGATACGGATAAGATTGCGGAAAAATCTTCAAGGTTTGTAGTTTGTAACTGATGTACAATATCAGCTGTATTATTTCCACCAATGCCTAAAACTAAAGGTAATCGCTTGTTGTTACTCTTTAGGATACAATCAATTACCTGTTTTTTTTCTTCTGAATTTAAGGTAGCATTTTCAGCAGTTGTGCCTAAAATAACTAAGTAGTCAGTTCCGCCTTCAATATTATAATTTACTAATTTTTCTAACGATGGGAAATCAATCGTTCCATCCTTGCAAAAGGGTGTTATTAAAGCTACACCTAATCCTTGTAATGATTTCATATGAGTAACAATTTTGTCTTTTTACTATAAAAAGTAAAAATACTATTAATTATTTAATTATCTAAAAAAATGAATATTCGATCCTTTTTTTAATTTCTTATTATTTAAGTTAATTATAAATGAGTGAGAAACTCTATGGTATCAATCCCATCGGCATAATCATAAATTTTAGGATTTTGTGCCTGGCCGGGAGCTATAGTTTTATAAATATCCAACGGTTGAGCACATACCACACATTGTATATTTTCAGTATTTTTAGAGATAAAATTTTCTATCTCGGTTTTATCGGAATAGGTGCTAAAATATAATGTACCGATAGGACTAAATAAATTTTGAGATTCTTTAAGTATAATAAAATTATTATCCCAAAATTTTTCTTGATTCATCAAATATATAGCTTTGTTATAATCATAATTATTTGCATATTTAGTATGATTAATAACATTCTTAAAAGAAATAAAAATATTAAAAAGTAAATTTAAATCGTAATCTTTCGGAATAAATATTTGAGTTACACTTCTACAACCTAATCCGAAATATGAGAATACATCATTAGCAAGTCCATATAATTGTTCTTCAGTTTCTTTACCCGTTAGTACAGCTATGGAAGTTCTATTTTTTCTGATTATATGCGGAATGTTTTTAAAATAATACTCAAAATATCTGGCAGTATTTGTACTACCGGTAGTTATAACTGCATCACAATTAGAGAGTGTTTCTACAAATTCAAAATCAAGCTCATTATAAAACTTTTTCCATAAATTTAAAAAAAATGGAATGAGAATAGAGTCTTTGGAAGATAATTTTATTACAGCCCGATTCCCTGTCAGGAGAGTACTCAGACAATCATGAAATCCAACCATAGGTATGTTTCCCGCCAATACCAATCCAACATTTTTTTTCTCGGTAGAATCAATCGTGTAGTTAGCTAACCACTTAGTGACCGTATCTTCAGATAAAACATTATTCCAATACTTTAAAACTGAAAATATGCTATCTTCAGTAAACCATGAATTTTTAGTTTCAGCAAGCGAAATAATCTTTTTAAATTTGGAATAATTATGCGTATCAACCTCATTCTTATTAACAAATTGATCTAAAATATTTCTAACGGCATTCAGCGACTTTATTCTTTGTTCTAAACTCATTTTACTTATGATATATATAAAAAAAATTGTATAATTTTGCACAAAAGTAAATTAATTTTAAGTAATGGCTATAAAAATTACGGATGAATGTATAAATTGTGGAGCGTGTGAGCCTGAATGTCCCAATAATGCAATATATGAAGGAGCAGTGGATTGGAAATTGTCAGAAGGTACTGGGTTAACAGGAATGGTTGTAACTAAGAGCGGTCTTTCTATTGATGCGGATACTCCACAAAAACCCATATCTGATGATATTTACTATATAGTTGCGGATAAATGTACGGAATGTAAAGGTTTTCACGAAGAACCGCAATGTGCAGCCGTATGTCCGGTGGATTGTTGTGTTCCTGATGATGCTCATGTGGAAACTGATGAAGAATTGATCGCTAAGAAGGATTTTTTACATCCTTCTTGAGAATAATAAACGTGTTTACTTTATTTCCAAACAAGATAAAAACATTATATTTATTAATTAATGAAAAAATATAACTTTAGTGCAGGACCTTCTACATTACCGGAAGAAGTAATTCAACAAGCCGCACAGGCAGTGTTGGATTTTAATAATAATGGGACCTCTTTAATTGAAATATCACACAGAAGTAAAGATTTTATTGCTATAATGGATGAAGCTAGAAGTTTAGCAAAGAAATTAATGAAGTTAGACGATCATCATGAAGTATTGTATTTACAAGGTGGTGCTAGCTTACAATTCACTATGATTCCATATAATCTTCTTAAATCAAAAGCTGCTTATATAGACAGCGGAAATTTTGCCTCTGTAGCTATTAAAGAAGCTGAAAAAATCGGAAAGATAGAAGTTTTAGCTTCCTCAAAACAGGACAAATACACCTATATACCTAAAGGCTATACGATTCCTTCTGATGTTGATTATTTACATATTACCTCCAATAATACCGTTTATGGCACAGAAATCAAAACATTTCCAGAAACTGATGTTCCTATTGTTTGTGATATGTCCTCTGATATTTTAAGTAGATCCATTGATTATAATAAATTTGCTATATCTTATGCAGGAGCACAAAAAAATTTAGGTCCGGCCGGAGTAACAATGGTGGTAGTAGATAAAAGATATTTAGGAATAACAGGACGAAATTTGCCTTCTTATTTAGATTATGAAGTACATATTGCAAAAGAAAGTATGGCTAATACTCCGCCTGTATTTGCTGTATATACAACCTTATTGAATTTACGATGGCTAGAAAAGCAAGGAGGAACGGAAGGAATTGAGAAAAAAAATAAGGTAAAGGCAGAATTGTTATATAATGAGATTGATAGAAACCCTTTGTTTAGAGGAGTATGCGAAAAAGAAGACAGATCTCTTATGAATGTTTGTTTCTTTTTAAATGACGAAGAAAAATATAAAGCCAAATTTGATCAAATGTGGAAGGATGCTAATATTGTAGGAGTAGGAGGATATAGAACCGTAGGAGGGTATCGAGCAAGTATTTATAATGCTATGCCTTTAGAAGGAGTGCAAGCCCTAGTTAATGTTATGAAAGAACTTGAAAAAACTGCCTAATTTTTAATTTAATTAAATAAATACAATGAAAATATTACCGAACGATGGTATTTCTATATCTGCAATAGAATTTTTAGAAAATGAAGGTCATGAAGTTTTATCACATAAAGTTGCTCAAGAGCAGTTAGCCAATTTTATAAATGAAAACAATATTGATGTTTTATTGGTAAGAAGTGCGACACAAGTTAGAAAAGATTTGATAGACCAATGTCCTTCTATTAAAATTATAGGTAGAGGAGGTGTTGGGATGGATAACATTGATGTTGAATATGCTAAAGATAAAGGTATACATGTTATAAATACTCCTGCAGCTTCTTCAAGATCAGTTGCCGAACTGGTATTTGCACATATGTTTACTTTATACAGATATCTTCAAGACTCCAATCGCAATATGCCTTTGGAAGGGGACACAAATTTTGCAGCCTTAAAAAAATCTTATTCAGGAGCCATGGAACTTGGAGGGAAAACTTTAGGAGTAATTGGATTTGGAAGGATAGGAGTGGAAGTGGTAAAAATAGGATTAAGTTTGGGAATGAAAGTATTAGTTTCTGATATAAACGATATCACAAGAACAATTTCAATAGATTTTTTTGACGGACAACAGGTACATTTTGAAATTTCAACTGTTCCCATGGAACAAGTTATTAAAAATTCAGATGTAATATCCGTTCACATTCCTAAACAAAATAAGTATGTAATAGGAGAAGAACAGCTAAACAAAATGAAAAATAATGCTATAATAGTAAATGCTTCAAGGGGAGGAATTATAGATGAGGTGGCTTTACTAAATGCTTTAAATGAAGATAAAATATTTGGTGCGGCCTTAGATGTTTTTGAAAAAGAACCTAAACCGGAAATAACATTGCTTATGAATCCTAAATTATCTTTATCACCTCATATTGGTGGTAATACAAAAGAAGCCCAAGAAAGAGTGGGAATGGAATTGGCAAAACAAATAGTTGCTATTGCAAAAAAATAGTATAGAATATACTATGAAAAATAGTATATTAGTTTTAACTTATTCGTAAATGATCTTTATATGTTAAATTTTAAACCTTTTAAAGGAATACATCCTAAAGAGGAGGATGGGAAAGATTTTCCCATGTATTCTCCTGATATATATACAGATGAGCAAATAAGAATAAAACTCAGAGGCAAAACACCATCTTATATAGATATTATTAAACCGATGTTCTTTAAAGGTGAAAGTCCTTTGGAAAATCGTTTAAAAAAAATAAGAAAAAGGTATGAGGATTATGTTAAAGAAAATTTACTTGAACATGATCCTGCCTCATTTTATGTCTATGAACAAAAAAAATTAACAGGAGAGTTCTTTAGAGGAATTGTAGGATTAATTTCAGTGGATGATTTCAAAGATCATACAATAAAATTCTCGTCGACCGGAAAAAAAGAAAAAATTGTAGATTTTACTCAATTTTTGGATATTACTTATTTACAGACTGATCCTGTATTACTTTGTTATGAATCGAATTCAAAAATAGAGATTTTAATGGATATTGAAATTAAGAGTAAACCATTTATACAATTTGATGATGAATTAGGTATTACACATAAGTTGTGGCGAATAGATAATAGATTGAAATTAGCGCAATTTAAAGATACGGTATCTAATTTACCCTCTCTCTATTTAGCAGATGGTTATTATCGAATGGAGGGAGCTATAAGACATTCGGATAAAATAAAAGAAAAAGGGAAGTTTAAGGATTTTTTATTAGATCAGAATCATCAAATATTATCTTTACTTGTTTCCGGACAAAATTTAAAAATTGTTGAATTTAATAGGCTCTTAAAGTCATTAAACGGTATATCTAAAAATGAATTATTCACAAGATTAGAGGAGCATTTTACTATAAATCGAAAAGGAAATGCGCCTTATTTTCCTTCTCATAAACATCATATAAGCATGTATATTGAGGGAGAATTTTATGGTTTATATATAAAACATGAATATAGGGGTATGCCCATTGGATTGGGAAATATAGATGTATATCTATTCAATAAATTTATCTTGGATAAAATTTTTAATTTATCAGATTGCGAAGAAAATAGAAATTTAATAGCCTATATCAAAGGAACTAATACTATAGAAGGAATTAATACTATTAAACAAATGGTGGATACCGGTGGTTTTAAAATAGGTTTTGGATTTTATCCTCCTTCATTTTCAGATTTACAAAGAGTATTGGATTTAGATGAACAGTTGCCGGATAAAATAATTTATGTTGAGCCAAAGTTTCCTTTAGGAATGATCATGTTGAATATGAAATAAGTACGTTTGAAAGCTCAAATAAACAATTTTATTTTTAATAGATATTTTCGAGATATTTTCGGATACTAATTGACAATAATAAATATATATATAGCAATATTATTACAATTTAAAAGATAATCTTAATATTTTAAAATGAGAATAAGAATTTTTGAAAAAAATTAACTGCTAATCTTTAATGGTGTTTAACTGATTAGCATAAGGAGTATCATCAATTATTTTCCAATTATTAAGTTTAACGACTTTATATAATTCTTTTAGATTTGATATTAATTGAGTTTTAGCTAAAGCTTTAATATTAGATTTTTTGACCTCATTAGTTATATCTTTTTTACTCTCTTCCATAACCTCATTTAGCTCAGATTTTGAAAAATCATTCAAAAATCCTGTTTCCATACTATAAATTTCAACGTCAGGATAAACTTTTAATTCTGGTTCGGGTATAAAAATAATATGTACAGTTTTACTTGTCGAATCAACATCTATTTTTATTTTCTTCATGTCATAAGTGACCTGAGCCATTGCAGTAATATATAAAACAATATTTTTATTTAAAAAATCAAAATATTTCGGATTAAAGTTATTATATTTTTTTGTTTTGAATGAGGAAAAATTTTGTTCAATTACAATCATTTTATTAAGACGTTGAATTTCATGATTGATAATTTTAGTTTCCGATCTAACATTTTCTTTGCCTGATTTTTTTAAGATAAAAATAAAAGCAAGTAAACCTAAGATTAAAAATAATATGGATAAAAAATATTTTTTTAAAAAATTAAATATTACCATTTTACATGTTTTTTATATTAACAAAGAACATTACATAAATCATGCAAAAAAAGTAGGTAAAGAATAGAAACCAATCAGTTATTTTTTTAATTCTCTGCCGGTAACAATTTTATATAAATCCAATTCAAGTGATTTTGTTGGCGATTCAACAATTCTACCTATTTCTATATTTCTTCTTTTAGGGTTATGATGAGCTTTATATAGAATAAAAGTGGGAATATTTGAAATGCCTTTTTGATTTTGCTCTCCATAAAAACTTTCTTTTTTACGGTTTAGTGCAATTAATTTCAATTTTCTTTGAGGATATTTAACTTTATCAAGAATTTTTAAAAATCTTGGTAATTGCTCCTGAGTATCACTACACCAAGTCCCAAAATAAATTTCTATATGATAGAGTTTAATTTTATTCTTTAACTTTTTAGTGACATTTTGATCTGGAACATATGAATTATACTCATCCGAAAACCATGAATTAAATTCAGGTTGTTTAAGCGCCTCACGCGTAACCTGGCCTATTAATATAGTTTCTCCTTCATGATCTTTTAGTTTTTTATTAACTATATAATCTTGCGTTCTACAACTTATGAATAAGATAAAAATAAAAAATAGAATAACGTGACGTTTAAATTTCATATAAAATAAAAATAATTTTTGTAAATATACAAATATATCGATATTATTTCTGAGGTGAAGTATTAATTTATTTAAGCTTAAGGAAATAATAGAAATATATCAACTATCCATAAAAAATTGATGCATATAGAATAGTTTAATTGTATATTATTTGTTTAGACAAATATATAAGCTATATGAATAGGTAGCTTATAAAATATAACTTATCGTAACTTAAAATAGATAAATTAATTATTTTTTGTTTTAAAAAGTTTGATAAAAATTAATTATCTATTCCAGTATAGCTATAGGAATAATCATTTCTTCCATTGAAACTCCACCATGTTGATAGGTATCCTTATAATAATTTACATAATGGTTATAATTTTTAGGATAAGCAAAAAATTTGTTTTCCTTAGCAAAAATATATTTTGAGTTTAAATTAACTTTAGGTAGAAAATAATTTTCCGGATCACTAACTGCGAATACATCTTTCTCATCATATTGAAGATTTTTTCCTAGTTTATATCTTAAATTAGTAGAAGATTCTTTATCACCGATTACTTTGCTAGGTTTTTTTACATAAATAGTACCATGATCGGTTGTGATAACAACTTTGTATCCGTCTTCTGCAGCTGATTGAATGATTTTTAAAATACTTGAATTTTCAAACCAAGTATAAGTTAAAGATCGGAATGTTTTGTCATCTCTAATTAATTCATTAACAATATTATTATTAGTTTTAGCGTGAGAAAGAATATCTATAAAATTGTATACTATAGTAATAAAATCAGCGTTACTGCTATGATACTTAAATTCATCATAAATTTTTTTCTCAAATTCGGCATTTAAAATTTTAAAGTATTTATTTCTTACTCCCTTCAAACCTAAACGTTGGAGTTGAGCAGATAATAATTCACTTTCATATTGATTTTTATGCTCATCATCATTCTCACTTACCCAATATTGAGGATATTTTTTTTCAATTTCCAATGGTAATAACCCGGCAAAAAAAGAATTTCTGGCATATTGAGTAGCGGAAGGAAGAATGCTGAAATATGATTTTTCTGTAATGGTATTAAAGTTTTTAGCGAATAAAGGTTTAATTATTTTCCACTGATCGTAGCGAAGATTGTCAATCATAAGTAGTATAACCTTTTTATGAGTATTAATAACCGGTCTAACTACTTCATTAAATGCTGTATGAGACATTACAGGTTTTTGTTCAGAATGTAACCAGGAATGATAATTGTTTTCAATAAATTTAGAAAATAAATTATTAGCTTCTTCTTTTTGATTGTTCAATATTGAGCTCATTTCAACATCGGAAAGTTTATCAAAGCTAATATCCCATTGAATGAGCTTCAAATATATTTGAATCCAATCCTCAAAGCTTTGAGCATACATCAAATCCATTGAAATTTTTCGAAATTCTTGCTGATAATTTTGAACGGTTTTTTTTTCAATAATTTCATCACTTTTAAGGAGCTTTTTTAGACTAATTAAAACTTGATTAGGATTAACAGGCTTTAAAATATAATCTGTAATTTTTTCTCCTATAGCCTCTTCCATTATATCTTCAGCCTCATTTTTTGTTACCATAATAACAGGTAAATCGGATTTTATTTCTTTGATCTTTTGCAAAGCTTCTAAACCGCCGATTCCAGGCATATTTTCGTCAAGTAGAACTGCATCGAAATTATTTATGGGAATTAGTTCTAAGGCTTCTGCTGCATTGTTGATATCAATAACATCATATCCTTTATTTTTTAAGAAGATTATATGAGGTTCTAATAATTCAATTTCATCATCTATCCATAATATTTTTTTACCCATACTTATATAGTTATTTTATTTACATTAATTTTGCATTAATGTACAAAAAATATGCCTTTTGGAAAAAATAAATAAAAGGAAAATATTTAACGATCCGGTTTTAGGATTTGTTTCAATATCAGATGATTTATTATTCGATATAATAGAACATCCCTATTTTCAAAGATTAAGAAGGATTTCACAAACAGGTTTAAGCTATTATGTATATCCAGGAGCTACACATTCAAGATTCTTACATGCATTAGGGGGAATTCAATTAATGCAAATTACCCATAAAATTTTAAGAGATAAAGGTGTAGAAATATCGAAAGAAGAAGAAAGAGCTTCATTAATAGCTATATTATTGCATGATATTGGTCATGGACCTTTTTCCCATGCATTAGAATCAACTTTATTGGATGGAATTCATCATGAAAACCTTTCTATAACTTTTATGAATTTGTTGAATGAAGAATTCAATAATGAATTGTCGTTAGCAATTGATATATTTTTAAATAAATATCCAAGGAAATTTTTTCATCAGTTGATTTCAAGTCAGATTGATTTGGATAGATTGGATTATTTAAAAAGAGATAGTTTTTTTACTGGAGTTTCAGAAGGGAATGTAAATTCTGAACGTATCATAACTATGATGAATGTCATAAATGATGAGTTGGTTATTGATAGTAAAGGCATCTATTCAATTGAAAAATACTTAACATCGCGAATGTTTATGTATTGGCAAGTCTACTTTCATAAAACATCAGTAACAGCGGAAATCTATTTAATAGAAGCTTTAAAAAGAGCCAAGCAATTAACTAAAGAAGGTAAAGAAGTTCCAGCTTCCGATATATTAAATTACTTTTTGAAGAAATCCGATTTTATTAAATTAACAAAAGTAGATTTAGAAAAATTTGCTCAATTGGATGATTCTGATATAATTTCAGCCCTAAAATTATGGCAGGCTAATGAAGATAAAATATTAAGTTTATTAAGTCAGTTTATCATTCAAAGGAAATTACCATTTTCGTGTATAATTTCTGAACCGATTTCAAAGGATAAGTTATTAAAATTGGAAAATGCAACAAAGGAATTATTTGATATAGAAGATGGTAAAAATTTTGTACATCAAAAAGATTTGAGTGTATTGGCATATAATGATAAAAAAGACCCTATAAAATTATTACTAAAAAATGGAGAGATAATAGAATTGCAAAAAGCTGATAATCAAGTTTTGGTTAAAGATTTGAGAAAAAAAATTACTCGTTATCATTTATGCATGCCTAGAGAGATATACGGTGTTAAATAAAGATTTTTATAATACTTAGAAAATGTTTACATTTGCCCATCATGGATTTTAGTGCTGAACAAGTAGCAAATTTAATTAATGGGGATATAAAAGGAAATCCCCAAGAAAAAGTATCTTATATTTCAAAAATAGAAGATGGAAAGCCTGGTACCATAACATTTTTAGGTGGTGAAAGGTATCAAGAATATTTAAAGGATACAAAAGCATCAATTGTTATAATTTCAAAAGATCTAGTACCTAAAGATCTTTCCAATTTACCAACAATTATAGTTGTTGACAATGCATACGCGGCTTTTAATAAACTTTTAAACATTTATAATGAAATGAAGGTTAAAAAACAAGGAATTGAGAATCCTGTTTTTATAGCCGAATCAGCAGTTTTATTGGAAAATGTATATGTAGCGGCTTTTGCTTATATATCAAATAATGCAAAAATAGGAAAGAATACAAAAATTTATCCTCATGTTTTTATTGGGGATAATGTTACTATTGGAGATAATTGTTATATAGGTCCAGGTGTAAAAATTTATGAAGATTGTGTATTAGGAAATAATTGTTCTATACATGCAGGAACTATAATAGGAGGAGATGGATTCGGATTTCAACCTACAAATGAAGGATATGAAAAAGTTCCACAACTTGGAAATGTACTAATAGAAGATAATGTCGAAATTGGTTCGAATTGCACCATTGATCGTGCTACAATAGGTTCAACAATCATAAAAAAAGGTGTTAAGCTGGATAATCTTATTCAGATAGCTCATAATGTAGAAATTGGTGAACATACAGCAATGGCAGCACAATCAGGGATAGCAGGTTCCTCCAAATTAGGAAAATGGAGTATGATAGGTGGTCAGGTAGGAATTACAGGACATTTAAAAGTAGGAAATAATGTAATTGTACAGGCACAAAGCGGAATCACCAATGATGTGCAAGATAATCAAAGATTATTTGGCTCTCCTGCAATCAATTATCTTAATTATCAAAAAAGCTATATATACTTTAAAAAGCTTCCGGAAATTGTTAAAAGATTAGAAAAATTAGAAAAAGGTAAAAAGTAAATCTTTAACTAATAATTTATAAAAAAATGTCAGATAAACAAAAGACACTTAAGCAAGAGTTTACGTTAAAAGGTAAAGGTTTGCATACAGGTAAAGAAGTTGTTATGACAATCAAGCCTGCACCTGTAAATACAGGTTTCGTTTTTGTTAGGGTGGATTTGGAAGGACAACCTACTATTGAAGCTGATGCAACTTATGTAACTTCTACTGAAAGAGGAACAGTTTTAGAAAAAAAAGGTGTTAAAATACATACTTGTGAACATGTATTAGCAGCATTAACAGGAATGGATTTGGATAATGCCTATATTGAATTGAACAGTTCAGAACCACCTATAATGGATGGGTCATCGAAATATTTTGTTCAAGCAATTGAAGATGTTGGAATAATTGAGCAAGATGCGAATAGGGAATACTTTATCATAAAAGAAATAATTTCTTATACAGATCCGGAAACAGGTTCAGAAATTACGGCACTCCCTTCAGATCACTTTGAAGTAACAACTATGGTAGATTTTGGTACAAAGGTATTAGGAACACAAAATGCTACCATGAAAAGTATTGAGGAATTTAAAACTGATTTTGCGAACGCAAGAACATTTAGTTTCCTTCATGAATTGGAAAATCTTTTAGATTCCGGATTAATTAAAGGAGGAGATATAAATAATGCCATTGTTTACGTAGATAAAGAACTTTCTCCTAAGACATTAGATAAGCTAAAACAAGTATTCAATCAGCCTGAAGTCAGTGTTCGTCCCAATGGAATTCTGGATAATGTGACTTTGTATTATCCGAATGAAGCAGCTAGACATAAACTATTGGATGTTATAGGGGATTTAACATTGGTTGGAGTTAGACTAAAAGCAAAAATAATAGCTACTAAGCCCGGACATCATTGTAATACACAATTTGCAAAAAAACTTAATAAACTATATAAATTATTTAAAAGAAAAAATATTCCGGAAATCGATTTATACAAAGAACCGGTATACGATATAAAAGACATTATGAGAATGCTTCCTCACCGTCCACCTTTTTTATTAGTAGATAAAATTATGGAAGTGGATGAAAAACATATAATTGGAGTAAAAAATGTTACGATTAATGAACCGTTTTTTGTTGGACATTTTCCAAATGAGCCGGTTATGCCAGGTGTATTGCAAATTGAAGCCATGGCACAAACGGGAGGAATATTTGTACTTGAAAATGTAGATGATCCTCAAAATTATTCTACCTACTTAATTAAATTAGATAATGTTAAACATAAAAGAAAAGTTATACCAGGAGATACATTAATTTTTAAAATAGATTTATTAGAACCAATACGAAGAGGGATTGTACATATGCAGGGATACGGATATTGCAACGGACAAATGGTTGTAGAAGCAGAAATGATGGCTCAAGTAGTAAAAACTAAAGAATAGAAGATGATTCAACCATTAGCATTTGTGCATTCTGATGCAAAAATTGCAAAGAATGTTGTAATCGAACCTTTTTCATCAATTTATAAAGATGTTGAAATTGGAGAGGGTACATGGATCGGCTCTAATGTAATTATTATGGAGGGAGCGCGGATTGGAAAAAACTGCAAAATATTTCCGGGAGCAGTGATTTCGGCAGAACCTCAAGATTTAAAATATAAAGGAGAAAAAGCACTCACGTTTATAGGAGATAATTCAGTAATAAGGGAATGCGTTACCGTGAGTAGAGGAACTTCAGATAAAATGCAAACCGTAATTGGAAATAATTGTCTGATTATGGCTTATTCTCATGTTGCTCATGATTGTGAAGTAGGTAATCACTGTATTTTTTCCAATAATACAACCTTAGCCGGACATATCACAGTGGGTGATTATGTAGTTATGGCAGGTATGACAGCAGTTCACCAGTTTTGTTCTATAGGAAATCATGCTTTTGTAACAGGGGGGTCTTTAGTCAGAAAAGATATTCCTCCTTATGTAAAAGTAGCTAGAGATCCATTATCTTATGTAGGCATTAACTCTGTAGGATTGAGAAGAAGAGGATTTAGTTCCGATAAAATTGCCGAAATACAAAATATATATAGAGTTATTTTTCAAAATAAACTAAATATTACTCAAGCTTTATCAGTAGTAGAAGCAGAATTTGAGGCAACACCAGAAAGAGATGAAATTATCCAATTTATACAATCAAGCATGAGAGGTGTAATGAGAGGATTTAATGCACAAGGATTATAAAAATTAATAATATAAAAAAAATTAAATTATACACATATGGCTGGAATGGGAGATATTAAAAAGGGACTTTGTATCAATTTTAACGATGATATTTATAAAGTGATTGAATTTTTACATGTTAAACCCGGAAAAGGTCCGGCTTTTGTAAGAACTAAATTAAAATCTTTAACATCAGGTAAAGTTGTTGATAATACTTTTTCAGCAGGAAGTAAAATAGAAGATGTAAGAGTTATAACTCGTAAATATCAATATTTATACGATGATGATCATGGATTCCATTTTATGAATAATGATGATTTCTCTCAAATTTATATTGATAAAAACTTGATTGAAAATTCACAATTTATGAAAGCCGGAGAAGAAGTGATGATTATCTTAAAAGAAGAAGATGAAACTCCTTTATCTGCTGAATTACCTGCAAGTGTAATTATGGAAGTAATAGAAGCAGAACCGGGTGTAAAAGGAAATACAGCTACGAATGCACTTAAAAATGCCGTTATTGAAACTGGAGCTAAAGTCTTAGTACCTTTATTTATCGAAGTAGGTGAAAAAATTAAAATTAATACAGACGATGGCTCTTATATAGAAAGAGTAAAAGAATAAAATATTCGTATAATTATTAAAAAATGAAATTTCCACATTCATACACACTAAAAAACATTGCATCAATTATAGGATGTCGTTATATCGGAAAAGAAGATTTTCCAATATATGGAACTAATGAAATTCACCGAGTAAAAGAAGGAGAGATAGTTTTTGTAGACCATCCGAAATATTATGATAAAGCTTTACAAAGTAAAGCAAGTGTAATATTAATAAATAAAAAAGTAGAATGTCCGGAAAATAAGGCACTTCTTTTATCTGAAGATCCTTTTAGAGATTTTAATAAAATTAATGACTATTTTGTGAAATTTATACCGCAAAATAAGTTACTTTCTGACGATGCTAAAATTGGAAAAAATACAATTATACAACCTGGTGTTTACATAGGTAAAAATGTTAAAATAGGTGATAACTGTATTATTTTCCCAAATGTAACTATACATGATAATACAATCATAGGTAATAACGTTATCATACAATCAGGCACCATAATCGGAGGAGATGGTTTTTATTATAAAAACAGAGTAGATTATTATGATCGTTTAAAATCTGTTGGAAATGTAATTATAGAAGATTATGTAGAAATAGGATCTAATTGTACTATTGATAAAGGAGTGACCGATTCAACAATTATTGGAGAAGGGTCAAAATTGGACAATCTTATCCAAATAGGGCATGATACAGTTGTAGGAAAAAAATGTTTGATAGCATCACAAGTGGGTATAGCCGGTTGCTGCAACATAGGAGATGAAGTAACCATTTGGGGACAAGCAGGCTTTGCTTCATCGCTTACTATTGGAAGGAAAGCAGTCATACTTGCTCAATCTGGAGTATCAAAAAATTTAGAAGCAGGTAAAACATATTTTGGTTATCCAGCAGAAGAAGCTAAAAAGAAATTAAAAGAATTGGCTACTCTTAAAAGATTAGTTAAATAAGATTAATTAGAAATTTGTCAAACCCATAATTTATAAAACTATGTCAGTCTTAGTTGATAAAAATTCTCGAGTAATTGTTCAAGGATTTACTGGAAAAGAAGGTACTTTTCATGCTGAACAAATGATTAATTATGGTACGAATGTAGTTGGAGGGGTGACACCTGGAAAAGGAGGAACTATTCATTTAGATAAACCCGTTTTCAATACAGTTAAAGATGCAATTGATCGTACAGGTGCCAATACCTCTATAATTTTTGTTCCCCCTGCCTTTGCAGCCGATTCTATAATGGAGGCTGCCCAAGCTGGAATAAAAGTTATCATATGTATAACGGAAGGCATTCCTGTTAAAGATATGGTTGAAGTAAAGAATTATCTTAATTCATATGATTGTGTATTAATTGGTCCTAATTGCCCAGGTATAATATCTGCTGAAGAAGCAAAAGTTGGTATCATGCCAGGTTTTATATTTAAAAAAGGAAAGGTTGGGATTATTTCCAAATCAGGAACATTAACATACGAAGCTGCAGACCAAGTTGTTAAAGCCGGATTTGGTATTTCTACAGCTATCGGAATAGGTGGAGATCCTTTGCTTGGGACAACAATTAAAGATGCTTTGGAATGGTTTATAGAGGATAAAGATACGGATTGTATTGTGATGATTGGAGAAATAGGAGGCCAACTGGAAGTCGATGCAGCCTATTGGTATAGGTCTCTCCATACATCAAAACCTATTATAGGATTTATTGCAGGTATAACTGCACCTAAAGGCAGAACTATGGGACATGCCGGAGCTATTGTTGGTGGAGAAAATGATACGGCACAATCAAAAATGAAAATTATGAAAGAGTGTGGTATTCATGTAGTTAATTCGCCAGCAGAAATTGGAAAAACTGTATATAGCGTTCTTAATTAAATTTATATTTACAATAAAATACTAATTATGAAAAAAAGTGTTCTTTTATTTTTAGTAGCACCCGTTTTATCTTGTTCTCAGATGAGATTAGGTGTTAGGGGTACTATACATAGTTCAAATATATCAAAGGTTCATAAAGAATCCAGTAACAGAATTGCTGGATCAGTAGGTGTTTTAGCTCAAATAAAATTAGACTATTACAATCAATTTTTTATTCAACCTGAAATTTCTTATTCTCTTCAAGGTGAAAAAGATAAAATTAAAACTTCTGATAATCAGAAAATTGATTCTAAATTTTATCAAAATTATATAAATATACCTATATATTTTAGAGCATATTTTTCAGGTGATGATAGCGATTTTTTTGGAGAAATAGGCCCACAAATCGGAGTACTTATTTATCAAAAAGATAAAGAGAAAGAAAAAATGCAATATGGATCTAATCCTAAAAATTTGGATTTTTCTATTGGAGCCGGAGTAGGGTATAGCATAAATAGAAAATCTGAATTTTTCTTACGTTATAATTATGGATTAGTGGATATTTATAATAAATATTGTAACAAACAAGATACTTCTGTTATTGCACTTGGATTTGCATATATTTTTGATTAGTAAATGATTTTCTTAGATTAGTCAAAATGTACTTTTTTTTTTAGCTATAATATTGATAAAATTAGCTAATAAAATAAAATCAATTCAATAATTTGAATAAAAATATTATTTTTAATTGAAATCATACTATGTAAACTTGACAATTAATGAAAATTTGTCATGTACATTAGATGTCATTTTTGGCATATGAATTATTATATTTTCTAATATAAATAAATTTCTTTTTTCATTTAAATAAATATTTAAATGATATGATTCTATTCATATTTTTATGTATAAATATGCATAATTTTATATTTAAAATTATGCATTTATTTATTTTATTATCTTATTATTTTGTTTTTTTCTTTGATTAGATTATTAATTTTTAATTTGTTAACTTGTAAATTTATTTGAATTATCTAATGAAATTATTAAAAGCACTATAATAATTAGGTCGGAAATTATTACATTTTTTATGAAATAGAAATAAAAAATATAAATAACTAATTTGGCTTGAAGTTTGATGTGTGGAACAAAAAAATTAATCATAATATAAATTTTACCTTATGTATTGGACCTTAGAATTAGCATCTTATCTAAGTGATGCACCGTGGCCCGCCACAAAAGATGAATTAATTGATTATGCTATAAGAACGGGAGCCCCTTTGGAAGTAGTAGAAAATCTACAAGCAATTGAAGATGAGGGAGAAATATATGATAGCATTGAAGAAATATGGGCGGATTATCCAACTGATGATGATTTTCTCTGGAACGAAGATGAATATTAATTGAAAAGCCCTAGCTCGTTTAGGGCTTTACTTTTCATATTTCATACTAAAAGCTTTTTTTAGTACATTTGTAAGTATAAATTAATTACACGTAATGAATATATTAAATTCAGTTCTCAAATTATTTATTGGGGATAAACATAAAAAAGATCTTGCACAATTAAATAAATTTCTAGATAAAATAAAAAAAGAAGAAGAAAGTATTTCATCTTTATCATTCGATGATCTAAGGTATAAAACCGTTGAGTTTAAAGAAAAAATTACTCAAGCAACTTTAGAGCTTAAGAATAAAATTACAGAATTGAAGGAGCAAACTCAAAAAGTTGATAATATAGATGAAAAAGAAAGATTATATAGTGAGATTGAAAAATATGAGAAAGAATCATATCAAATAGAAGAAAAAATATTAGAAGAAATTCTTCCTCAAGCCTATGCTTTAATTAAAGAAACAGCCAGAAGGTTTGCTGAAAATGAGTTAATTACAGTTACTGCAACTGATTTTGATAAAACCTTAGCATTATCCAAAGACTATATTACCATTGATGGAGATAAAGCTTTATGGAAAAATTATTGGAATGCTGCTGGTAAAGATGTTAAATGGGATATGATCCATTATGATGTACAGTATATAGGTGGAACAGTTTTGCATCAAGGAAAAATTGCCGAAATGGCAACCGGTGAAGGTAAAACTTTAGTAGGAACTCTTCCTATGTATTTAAATGCTTTACCCGGACGTGGTGTTCATGTAGTAACCGTAAATGACTATTTGGCAAAACGAGACTCTGCCTGGATGGGGCCTATATTTGAATTCCACGGGCTGAGAGTTGATTGTATCGACAATCATCAACCGAATTCAGAATCAAGAAGACAAGCCTATTTGGCAGATATTACCTACGGAACCAATAATGAATTTGGTTTTGATTATTTGCGTGATAATATGGCTAATTCTCCCACAGATCTAGTACAGCGAGAACTTAATTATGCCATAGTGGATGAGGTGGATTCCGTACTCATTGATGATGCTCGAACACCATTAATTATATCAGGGCCAGTTCCTCAAGGAGATAAACAAGAATATCAAGTATTAAAGCCTATTGTTGAAACCATTTTTTCAGCTCAAAAAAATGAAATTTCAAAGTTATTTCAAGAGGCTAAACAATTAATTGCCTCAGGAGATAAAAAAGAAGGAGGATATAAATTGTATCAAGTATATAGAGGACTGCCGAAACATAAACCTTTAATAAAATACTTATCGGAAGAAGGAAATAAAGCAATTTTGTTAAAAGCTGAAGCCTACTTTATATCGGATAATAATCGAATGATGCCTGAAGCCGATAAAGATTTATTTTTCTCAATCGACGAAAAAAACAATCAAGTTGAACTTACAGATAAAGGAATAGAATTTTTATCAAAAGGAAACTCAGATCCAAACTTTTTTGTATTAGAAGATTTAGGAACTATATTTGCTGACATTGAAAATAAAAATCTCTCAAAAGAAGAAGAGCATAAAGAAAAAGAAGAATTTTTGAGATATTTTGCCATTAAATCTGAAAGAATTCATTCCCTGAATCAATTATTGAAAGCCTACACTTTATTTGAAAAAGATGTAGAATATGTAGTAATTGATGGTCAAGTTAAAATCGTTGATGAACAGACCGGGCGTATTATGGAAGGTCGACGTTATTCTGATGGATTACACCAAGCTCTGGAAGCGAAAGAAAATGTAAAAGTAGAAGCAGCAACACAAACCTTTGCAACCATTACTTTACAAAATTATTTCAGAATGTATAATAAGTTGGCGGGTATGACTGGTACTGCCGAAACGGAAGCAGGTGAGTTCTGGGAAATCTACAAATTGGATGTGGTAGTTATTCCAACCAATAAACCGGTAATAAGGAATGACCAACAAGATTTAGTGTATAAAACTAATCGTGAAAAGTTTAATGCTGTATTAAATGAAGTTATTCGATTGTCACAAGAAGATAAAAGGCCGGTATTAGTAGGAACAACATCAGTTGAAATTTCTGAATTACTAAGTAAAGCATTAAAATTAAGAAAGATTCCTCATAACGTATTAAATGCAAAGTTACACAAAAAAGAAGCTGATATAGTAGCAGAAGCCGGAAATCCGGGTGTAGTAACCATTGCTACCAATATGGCAGGACGGGGTACGGATATTAAGTTGACAGATGAAGTAAAACAAGCAGGTGGTTTAGCAATTATCGGTACGGAACGACATGATTCTAGACGAGTAGACAGACAGTTAAGGGGTCGTGCAGGTCGACAAGGAGATCCCGGATCCTCCCAGTTTTATGTTTCATTGGAAGATAATTTGATGCGATTATTCGGTTCAGATAGAATCGCTAAAATGATGGACAGATTAGGGCATAAGGAAGGAGATGTCATCCAACATTCTATGATCACTAATTCAATCGAAAGAGCTCAGAAAAAAGTAGAAGAAAATAATTTCGGTATTCGTAAACGTTTGTTAGAATATGATGATGTTATGAATAAACAAAGAGAAGTTATTTATAGCAGACGTAAAAATGCTCTTTTCGGTGAAAAGTTGAGCATTGATATTGCGAATATGATTTACGATACGGCCGCTTTAGTCGTTAGAGACAACAAACAAGATAAAAATTTTAAAAGTTTTGAGTTTGAATTAGCAACTGTATTTGCTATGGATACTCCCGTAGATGAATCGGAATTTAATCGAATATCTGAAAAAGAGCTTGTAGATAAGCTTTTTGAACAAGCAGAGGCTTATTACAAAGAAAAATTAGAAAATACGGCACAACAGTTGTATCCAATTATATCTAATGTATTTTTAGCAAGAGGAAACACGTTTAAAAATATTTCGGTTCCATTTACTGATGGATCTAAAGTATTGAACGTAACAACTAATTTGGAAGAAGCATATCAATCTGAAGGAAAAGCCTTATTAAAAGATTTCGAAAAAGGGATCACCTTGGCTCTTATAGATGAGAATTGGAAAGAACATTTAAGAGAAATGGATGAACTTAGAAAGTCGGTACAATCAGCTGTTTATGAGCAAAAAGATCCGTTAGTAATCTATAAGCAAGAATCCTTTGCATTATTTAGGGATATGTTGGATAAAACAAACAAAGAAATTATTTCCTTCTTATTTAAAGGAGGTCTGCCTACAGAACCTGAAGAATCAAAAATAGAACAAGCGCGCGAGGTAAAGCAAAAAGTAGTAGAAAGTAGAGAGTTTACAGAAAATGAAGAAAAACAGGTTCAAGAAAAACCTGCATCTGAGCCATTACGAGTAAATAAAATAGGAAGAAATGAACAAGTTAATCTACGAAATTTGAGAACTGGAGAACTTAAATCTATGAAATTCAAACAGGCTCAGAATCTTATAGAGGAAGGAAGTTGGATATTAGTTGATCAGGAAGATGATGAATAAACTCAAAGATATATAGAAAAAATATTATACCGGAATAGTATGTATTTATTATTCCGGTTTTTTTATAAAATTAAATTTAACCGAAATGCATTTTTTATTATGAAATCATTAGCAGAGATCAGAAACGATTTTATTAAAAATCTTTCTTCTCAATACTCTAGTAAAGAAATTGATATTATATTTTATGCCTTGGCAGAAAACTTTTTACACAAAGACAAAATTACTTTAAAGCTAGGGTTAGATGAAATGCATGAAGATTCTCAAATAAAGTCGACACTTTTTCAAGTAGCTTTATTTCATTTAATTAATGGTATGCCATATCAATATGTAATAGGGTATACAGAATTTTACGGTTGTAAAATCATGGTAAATCCCAATGTACTAATACCCAGACCTGAGACAGAAGAACTCGTAGATTGGATTTCTAATGATTTTGAGAATAGAAATAAAGAATTGAACATAATAGATTTATGTTCCGGAAGCGGCTGTATTGCAATCGCTCTAGCAAAAAAAATGAAAGCAAAGGTTTCGGCACTTGAAATAGATGAAAAAGCTGTTGAGACGGCGAAAAAAAATGCAGATATCAATAAGGTTAATGTCAATTTTGTACAAGCCGATATATTCGATAGTACAGGTAATAACGAAATAATAGTTATGGATGATTTTGACATACTTGTTTCTAATCCCCCATATATCAGAGAATATGAAAAAGAAGCGATGGATGCAAGAGTTGTTGAACATGAACCTTCTAAAGCACTGTTTGTACCTGATAATGATCCGTTTATTTTTTATAGAGGTATCATACATTTTGCCCAAAAAAAATTAAAGCCTAATGGGAGAGTATATGTGGAAATTAATCAAGATTTAGGAGAAAAAACCAGAGAACTATTTTTAGATTATTTTAACTATGTAGAATTAAAGCAGGATTTGTCTGGTAATTTTAGGATGATTAAGGCTAAGGGAATATCGCTGTAACTAAATTTTTAAAATTCATTTGATAAATTTAGCTTTCTTTAGATATAAGAACATTTTTAAGCCATTATTGAAAATTTTTGCAGACATTTTCAATGTTACTGGTTTTGAGAAAATTATATTTTTATCTCCATTTTAAAATAGCAAGAAGTAACTTTAATATAGCTAAGAATTAATATTAAGCCAATAATCTCTACCAGAATTGTAATAAAAAAAACATTTATCAAGGACTAAATATTGTGATCGATTATCAATGTTAACATTACTTGATTTAAAACGGATCTGGGAATAAATAATCTGAACCAATTTAACTTGATACGCACTAATACAAAATTGATAATTATAATTTAAGATTTGAGCTAATAAAGATAAGATACTATTCTTCAACTTTAATTGTATAAATTTTCTCAAAGTCATGTCCCGAATACATTGCTCCGTAAGTGGCTCCAGAGAGTTTTATGGTAATTGTTCCTAAAACTTTAGGTATTCCTTTCAGTATAAGATCATTGTAAGGTGCAATCGATTCTTAATTTAAAGGTATTACTAGTTGGAGTCCAGAGTTTTCATGTTCAATTTGATAGGAAAAATGGTGTTCAATAACACGAAAGTTATTATTAATTTCAGCATAATAGGGGTAACCTAATGTGGCATTAGATAACAGCTTCGGTAGGACTTTAACTTTTTGCGAACAAAATCAACCAGTAAGGAAAATAGCTAAAAAAAGTCCACTGATTAACATTAAGTGATATCGTGATTTTTTCATAAAATTTATATTGATTCTGATACTATTCTTCAACTTTAATTGTATAAGTTTTGTTAAGTTCTCTTCCCGGACACATGGTAGGGTAAGTGCTTCCAGAGAGTATTATTGTGATTGGTCCTGCAACTCTAGGTGTTCCCTTTACTTTAAGATCATTAAAGGAAATTTGTTTTCCAAAATCAGTAGGAGATATTTCAAGTCCAGAGTTTTCAGGTTCAATTTTATAGAGAAAGGATTCATTTCTAACGACGCCACCAAAAACTTTGATATCTTCATAATAGGGGATACCTAATGTGGCAGTGGGTAACGACTTCGGTAGGACTTTAATTTTTTGTGTACAAAAACAACTTGTAAGGAAAATAGCTAAAAAAAGTCCACTGATTAACATTAAGTGATATCGTGATTTTTTCATAAAATTTATATTGATTCTGATACTATTCTTCAACTTTAATTGTATAAGCTTTGTTAAATTCTCCTCCCGGACACATGGTACCGTAAGTGCTTCCAGAGAGTATTATTGTGATTGGTCCTGTAACTTTAGGTGTTCCTTCTACTATGAGGTGATTATATAAATTATTAGGTTGAGCATGAGTAGATGATAATTCAAGTCCAGAGTTTTCAGGTTCAATTTTATAGCAAAAGGATTTATTTATAACGCGGCCGCCAAAAACTTGGATCTCTTCATAATAGGGGGTACCTAATGTGGCAGTGGGTAACGATTTCGGTAGGACTTTAATTTTTTGTGTACAAAAACAACTTGTAAGAGTAAAAATTAAAAAAAATTTAATAATTAGTGCAAAGTGATATCGGAATTTTTTCATATAATTTATTTAGTTTAACTAAATTTATTGCTAATAAGTGTTTTTTATTTATTCTATGCCATTTAACATTTACTTTATATATTTTGCTTATCATTAAGGTGGAAAAGGAATAAACTACATAAATCTTTTAAAGTTAAATGTAGGTCATTAAATGTTTTGCAATATTTCTGATTTTACAAAAAGCTTTAGATCTAGCTTTTTCAAAACCATATTTTAAGATTTCCTACCGTTGTAAACCTGAAACTTTATCATCAGGAAAATCATGCAACAGATTGACAGTTTTTAAAAAAATGACCATCAATTGGATTTATCGATTGAATATTTTTTAACTCTTGTTCACGGTGGGCAAGCATTTGTTTAAAAAGAGGTAAATATTGTTGATCTGTTGAGATATAAATGCTTTGATAATAATCATATTCGAGCCAATTAGCTTTTGAAGCTTTAAATTGTTTTGGTAAATCAAATAAATAGGTACCCAAGCAGCGGGTAGCTGAGTTATTGAGTAGTTCATCGACTTGTGTTTGCTGTTCTTTTGACAATATTACCTTGTTGATATTTAAATTAAGGCGGTTGAAAGCTACTAACAAAGGTATTATTAAAATTGTGACAGCAATTACATATTTCTTTTTATTTATTTGAAAACAATTCCCCGAATAACGGCGAACACCGTTGGAATCTTCCAATACCTGCATTGATAGTTTTTTTTCCTCTTGAAATGGACGCATGCAATGTTTTTTTTTGACTTGAATATGATAATACTTCAAAGCTTCTTTATAATTAGTTTTTTTGATCTATTATACACTCATAACCCTTGTTTTTTAGAGTTAAATTGTTTATTATTTTAGATCACAACAAAGATATAAAAATGTTGATATGGAGAACTATTAATATTGTTAAGGTAACAATAATTTTATTTATGGTTTATTATGTGAGTTTTAAATTTAATTACCTATTTTTGATATTATATCTCTTACTTCAAAATATATTTCGCACGTTTTGTCATTTAGGATTTTAGAATAATTTTTAATTTTATATATATCATTAGGAGAATGATGACAAGAAAATAAAAAAAACATATGTAAAAATATTTTAAATAACCCTTTAATTATAAAAATATATTGTTCACTTATTTGAGTTGAAGAATCTAAATATTCATATGATTTACTAATAAGATTATTAAACATTTTTTCATCAAAAACACCTAATTCATGAAGTTGATAAATAAATGTACTTTCTTTCCTTCCTTCAATCTCTTCGATTAAAAATAATTCTAATTTTTTCATAATATTTATTATGTTCCGACCTAAAGAGGATCTTTATCATATTTCCATCTCAAACTAAGGATCCTTTATGTTTGCCGAATTTATTATATTTTCTACACCATCATGAAAAGTATCTATATGGAATATATATCCTTTCTTACCATTTGGCACAACAACAATTTTCATTACTCCATATATTTTAGTGATTTTTATTTTGTATTTTGCCCGGTTGACAGAATTCTTAATAGCATTCCAAAATGATGATTCAAATAATTTCGAATTCGACCTCAACGGAGCAGCCCATGAATTACTATCATGTGTATATGCATACAATTTCGGGTTATTACCTTCGACATCAATAGGGGATTGATTTATATAAGTTCCTGAATTACTATCGCAACACAAGAAATGATTATAATAGAGTTCTCCAAATTCCTCATCCTCATACTGACCCAGCTGCCTAAAAGGTAAGAAATGCTTATTTTTAAAGCTATCTTTATATATATTTTTTTAATATTTAAATGTTTTCATATTCATCTTTTTGAGAGTATTTTGCGATATTCCCATTAAAAACAAAAAATGTAATTATCGTTTTTTCGACAGTTAATATAAATAGGAAACGGTTCGTATGGTTTAAATATTAGTTGTCATATCATCTTATTTATATACTATCCCTGCATTACACATGATTAGAACACTTTTGGTCAATTTTCGTACTCGATAAGCCAATTCGATTGTTATAAACGTTCTATAACTGCTTTACTATCCATAGGTTCATTTCTTTAACCATTTAGGACGATCTCCTCGTCCGCAATAAAAATCAATAATATCCAGTAGACGAGGATAAAATTTAAGAAAGTTTATATTGTACATTTTTTCAATGTCTTGTTGGCTAAATTGACGCCATTCACTGACTGAATGCCATTTATAACCTACACAGATATAATCTCTACATATTGAAATAAAATATTTTTCATCTGATATTATAAATGTTGACTCAGGTAAATCAGTATCTCTCATGTCGGCCCTCTCCAGCTCGGCCCATCTTAGATCGGCCCCCCTCAGGTCGGCCCCTCTTAGATCGGCTTCAATCAGGACGGCATGCTTCAAGTCGGTATCTCTCAAGCTGGCATCTCTCAGGTAGGCAAATCTCAGGTCAACCCCCTTCATATAGGCACCTCTCAGGTTGGCATTACTAAGGCTGGCACCTCTCAGATTGGTACATTCCAGATCGGCATTACTGAGGGAGGCACCTCTCATGTCAGCACCTCTCATGTCAGCAACACTCATATCGGCATTTTTCAGTTTGGCATCTCTTAGGTCAGAATAACTCATGTCAGCGCAACTCAGATTGGTATAACTTAGGTTGGCGCCTCTCAAGTTGGCACCTCTCAGGTTAGCTCTCTCTCCATCTTCGCCACAAGAGTAGATCCAAATTTCATGCTGTTCCAATATTTTATTAAGATCCATTACTTACTCCTCAAATTTTGTAAAAAAGCCTGGTGTTCGCCAAAATATTAGACTATGCTCACCTCTATAATTAAATATAAAAGGTTCTTTTAAATTATTTTCTTTTATATAACTATCATACCTATCAAAATAATCACCCGGCTTTTGCGGGTAAACTACTTCATTTTTAGGGAGATAATGCGTTTCTCCGCAAGCATCTAACATTGCCCAATGATATTCTTCGTACCATACACAAAGTTTGATTATAATTATTAGCTTCCTTATAATATGCCTTTATCAGTATTTCTTCTTCTTTATCTGTTTTATAAGCATATTTTATTAAAAAACCTTTAACAATTGAACGCCATGAATTATAGTTCTTAATAATCACATTCCCATTTTTATCTGTAAATTTCAATTTTTTTTCCATTATTTACAATCTATTTTTCGTAGCTTATTTATATTAAATATATCTGCTGTTTCATTACTAAATATTGCATATTGATGCCCCGCAGGCACAGGTGTTTTTCCTTTTCAACTTGTTAAGGTTTTTAACCATAGGTTCACTTACAATATCATAATTATGATTTAACTTATTCTGTCTACCTTTAGTAACAAAATCAGTCCATTCATATAGTGGCTTCATCAAAATTTTTAATATTCAATTTAGCTAATTCTGAATCAGGTACATCAAATTTTGTGATACTTGGTAAATCTTTTTTTACTCGCCTAATCAATAATTTGATCTAAATCAGTTGGTACGTAAAATTAACCTCGACCCGCAAGATTAAAATCTAAGCTTGAACACCCTATAGAAGGATCTATATCACCTATAATATCTTCTGCATGGTAAAAAACAGCCATTAATTCAAAAGGATCTATTCCGGTATTCGAATCAAAAGCATACGCATACAATTTCGGGTTATTACCTTCGACATCAATAGGGGATTGACTTATATAAGTTCCTGAATTACTATTGTAATACAAAAAATGATTATAATAGAGTCCTCAAAATTCCTCATCCTGACCTAGCTGTCTAAAAGGTAGGGAATGCTTATTTTTAAAGCTATTTTCTCATATTCTACCATAAATATCAGACTATACCTGCCAAATAAGCTTGCCTTTTTCATTGTAAGCCTGATTGGATTTTCCTAAATAATCGGATACGATAGAGTAGGTGTTATTATCAGATAATTTTAGCAGTCGGCACTAAACTTTCATCTTCATACAGCCAAGTAGTAACGTTACGGATCGTTTTAGTTTTATCCAAAATAAGCAATTCCCAATCATCAGATACAATATTAGGTCTTTTACCTAGCTCATAAGCTCCATTGATGCAATAGAAAATTACTCTTCCAAAAATAACGATAAATTTTTATATTGATGGAAAATAATCAGCAGAAAATTCCTAGTGATGTTTTGGTTTATATTTTTAAATATTTTGGTATTTCTGTGGATAATATTCTTTTTTATTATTATAAAAAAGAAATACCGGTTTAAGTTTCTATAGAAAATAAAGAAGCTTTAGAACAATTAAAGCCAATTAATAAATTAGATAATGAGAAAAAAATATACTTTTAAATTTAATTGAAACTTTTATTTAAAAAAAAAGAGGTATAAAGAACCTCTACAAAACAATTTTGCTTCGCTTTAATTTATTATAATTCATATAAAGTTTTAAGATTATTTTTATATTTTTGCGTCGTCAAACGTAAACAACATGGAATCAGTAAATTTATTATTAACAATATGGCGGTGTTCGGTAACGGTAACGCCCGAAAAACATACACTTGTTGTATACGTTTGACAGCACCGCCTTTTTATTTTTTACATTATGTCAAACGTAAATTTAAATCATGAAGAAATTCAAGATTTCTTAACTTCATTAAACCATTTTAAGCATTTAGAGAACTACGAACATTTAGGTTATACGCTGCATTCGATTTGTAATGTGATGCAAACGGCTTTACTTGCTGAAACGGAATGTAAACAGCTTACACTCTGCCATTCTGCTTTGGATATTTACAACCTGATCTCGCTTGTTAAGGCTTTAATCCCTACCAGCGAATGGGAACTCTTAGATAAGATAAATAGTTAAATGAAAAAGCCAACTTCTAAAGTTGGCTTTTTTCTTTAAAGTTTTAATCTTTGAGATATTAAATATAATAATGCTTCCACGTTTCCTTTTGCATTATCTACTGGATTATGTGTATGTTTGGTTTTACAGTGTTTCTTCCAATTGTATTTTTGGGCATTACAAAAGCCATGAAATATATCTCCAACTTGTTTACTTGAAAATCCAAATGAATTTTCTCCTAAAAAAGTGTGAAAATAATAATTTATCCATGCGCCATCAAATTGATTATTATCTGAAATTAGAATGGGTCTTTTTTTTGTTTCTTTAATCTATTGATTAAATTTTTGCATGACAAGCTTAGGTAATTCAGATTTTTCGTGTTCTTGTCTGGTAAATCCTGATATAGCTAAGGCTTTAAGAATATAATGTTCTGAAACGGGGGCATTTTATCATAAAAAGTATTATATAATCCCTTATCATTTAGAATAACAGCCCTAAAACAAACAATTGAATTTTCAACAATTATAGGTCCATCAGTTTCTACATCAACTATAATAATTATTATTCATATCTAAATTATTAATTATAATATATTATATACAAGTGTAGACAATATTTTAAAAAAGCAAACTTCTTTTATAACTAATAAAAATAATTTATTCTGGAAAAATTGTTCTAGGAATATGCATATTGATTTCTTAGTTCTCCAAACACCTTTGATCCATTTTATTTGATTATTCTTTAAATAAATAATTATTTAATTTTCGATTTTATCCCATTTGTAAATTTTTGATTGGATTGTTTCAATTCTTAAAATATAGTTTTCTTCACACAAAATATCCAATTACCTACATTTTTTTGGTCTACATCGCTGCTTCTCAAGCGTCATTAATGATGTTCCTTTAATTATTTCCTTTTATCCCGGGTGTGTTTCTATCCTTTATTAGAGTTTCTTACATTATAAGTATCAGATACTCCTAATTCACTTGCTCTATTATCGGATTATCTGTATTATCATCCCCCCCGCAATACCGTTCCTTCTGGTAAATTTACAATTTCTATTGGTTTAGTAAAATCAATCCCAGAAATATGATATCTTATATTATCAATAGACATTTCAGGATAATATTTTTGATAAAAATATATGGTTTGTGTTATCTACGTTGTTCTAATAATTTATTATTTTCTGGTATATAAAAATGGATTTGAAATTATTCTTATTTACGTATTTTTGTGATAACAAACATGTTATTTATCAAAAATATATTTTTGTTTTGATAGTATTTATGCCAATTATCTTTCTGGCTATGGAAAAAACTATTTATACACGGAGAGGAGTAACTGTAGATCCATCTTTGGTTGATGAAAAAGTAGGAGATAGTGCAAGAAAAGTAAATACTATTTTTCATTTTAAGAATGATACGCGTAGTTTTTTCATCAAGGTATTAAATTTAGAAGGTAAGACATATGCACAAGGTATAAGTGATTTATAAATCTTTATTTTAATAGCAAGAAAGATGGTGATTTGCATCAAAAAGTTTAAAAGCTGACTAATGTAAAGATAGAAGATGAGAAATTCTTTTCAGATCAGGTAAAGGCTTCTTTTATATATCTGAAAGAAAAAGGAGCCTCTTATAGAGAAATGCCTCCGATAAAATTAATGGTATGTTCTAAAGATAAAAAAGGAAATACTAATTGTTGTATTAATGATGACGATGCAAAAGTAACTCCGGATGAGTTTTCAGGGAAATATTCCCAAACTTCATTTATTCGCTTAGGGGGGTAATCTGAAAGGGAAGAAACCAAAAGAATTAGACCTGATGAAAAATGAAATATATGCCAGATATGGCTATCGTTTTTCAGATGAATCAGATACAAACTATTTTTTCAGTCAGAACTGGTATGAACCTATAGTAGATAATATGCTAATAGAATTAAATGATCTGAAGTTGGATAATATTGCGATAATGGAGTTATATAAACGAGTTATTATATATTAAAGATATATAAAGATTTAAATAAAAAATCATATAGTCATGTTCTCCCATTAGAAACTGCGAGTGATACACTATATGGCAAAAATGCGCTCAAAAGTATAAAGTATATAAAGCAATATACTTTAGGGGGTAGTAAATGTGGGTTTACAGAATACAATAAAAAAGGGATTGCTGTTTCGCAACAAAATTGTATAGTAAATGATATTAATTATGTGAATTATTTTAAGAAAGATATTCTAATTCAGCATATAGATCATCTTAATGATACCTATTTTTATTACAGTGAAAATGGATTGCTTTACAAATCTGTTAAATTAGACTATGGAACAGAAACTATAGAAGAAACGTTTTTTAATTATGATGAAGAAGGAAACATAGTAAAAAAAGATATTTATTAGAATAAGGATTATAATAGCATTGTTTGTTATGATTCAGAAGGTAACGTAGTAAAAGAATACTACAAGGATGATGATGGATCAGAACATATGGTTACAGAATATACTTATGACGAAGATAATATATTAACAGGATCTTTAAAAGATAAGGACGTTCAGTGTGATTATACCTATAACAATTATAAAATTGTAATACTTGAAACCAAATGCTATAAAACTATTAATGATAAAGAGTATATACAGTTAAAATGGAATAGGGAGGTATTGGAAACTAATAGGGCTAAACAGTACAAACTAATATCTGTAAAATTGATTGAAAGAGAAAATTATAAATATTCCGTATATTATAGAAGTAAAATACCAGTAAAATATCTTATTTATTTTTGAAAAGCTGTAAAAACTCTTGTTTATAACTGGATGAAATTTCTATTTCAGTAGAATCATCTAAAACGACATAACCACCGGAGCTTTTATGATATGATCTAATGAAATTTACATTAATAATATGGGACTTATGTACACGTATAAAAGGGTAGGAAAGAAGTTCAGAAAAATGTTTTAAAAAACGACAAACCATTTTTTTAGATCCATCAGCAAGGAAAATATCCGTAAAATTACCATTTCCCTGTAATCGCATAATAGTTCCGGCCTTAACTACTTCAAAACCTTCCAGAGTAGGAAGAATAATTTGCTGTTTTTCAGAATGAGATTCCTTAAAATTTTCAACAATAATTTTGTTCCGGTTAAAAATTTCCTTATTAAGAATATGTTGTTGAACTTTGTTCACTGCCAAAATCAGTTCCTCAATACTTACAGGTTTAAGAAGGTAATAAGCAGCACTTTGATTTAAAGCTTTTAAGGAATATTCAGAAAATGCGGTAACAAATATAGTTTCAAAATAAAGTTCCTTACAAGACTCCAAAACATCAAAGGCATTACCAAAAGGCATTTCTACATCAAGAAAGACCAATTGAGGTTCAAGATCATGAATAATATGTATAGCTTCCTTACAATTTTGGACAAACCCTATAACTTCTACCTGAGGACAGTACTTTGAAAGATAGCTGCTTAGCGCATTTCTGGCAGCAGATTCATCTTCTACAATAATACTTTTTATAGTTGAAAGCATAGATCAAAGATATAAAATTCCGATTAATTAATAATTGTACTGCTTCTGGCAATTATCTTCCATTCGTTAGTAAAGTTTTTCCAAATTCTTAAATAAAGATTATGTTGATCAATTGGTGGTTTCATCATTTCTCCTTTAATATTAACAACTACAGTGTCTATAGCGATATCATTTCCGATAAAATTAATTTTCTGATTATTTGCTTTTCATTTATCAACTTTTATAATTCCTGTACGATGAGATTCAAGATCCATCTCTTTAGTTATCACCTGACCATTAGGAATAGTAAAAAGCAATTCATCATGTATTAAGACTATCAAGTACCTGAATATTACCTTCAGTCATTGCATGTAATAGTTAGATTTCTTTTTCTTCAATTTGTTGTAGAACAGATCTATTCATTTTATCAGTTGTTTTTAATTTTAATATTTTTTGGAAATATTAGTTTTACAATTACTCCCGTTTTAGGTTTTCTCTTTTCAAAAATTTTTAGCTCTATTGAAACAGAGTAAAGTTTATTAAGAAGTAGTATTCGATCTTTCGTATTGGTCAATCCTCGGGATTTATGCAGTTTCTGATTCTCGGTTTTACTATCAGTACTTTGCTTTAATCCTATACCATTATCTTCGATAGTAACTATAATTTTATCATTAAATTGCTTTACGGATAATCTTAAGAGTCCTTTCTCCTCCTTGTATCGCAATCCGTGCCATATAGCATTTTCCAGATTAGGTTGTATTAACATATTAGGAATATAAGTAGCGTCTGTATCCAGATTTTCATCTACTTCAATAAAATATGAAAATTTATCCTGAAAACGAAGTTCCTCCAATCCCAGATACTCTTTAAGTTGCTCCAACTCCTGAGTCAGTTTTATAAAATCTTTATTAGAATTTTCCATAATATTTCTCATGAGCTTAGAATAGGAAGTTAGATACTTATTAGCTTCTAACTCATTATTCTGAGCAATGAACTGGTTAACACTATTCAGGCTGTTAAATATAAAATGTGGATTCATTTCTCTGCGTAAAGATTGTAAAGCGATTTTTTTATTTTTATTTTTGATAGAATATAAAGTCTTTATAATAAAAATAGAAAATATTGCAATGATAATGAGTAAAGTAATCAAGAAATAAGTGATAGTATTTTTTTTGCTTAATAATTCGTTTTGGAGAATACGCTCTTTTTCCAATTGTACAATTTTACTTTCACTTATCTCAAAAAGTTTACTGTCTACCAGAGAACTGTCAGATTTGATTAGCTGTTCAAGATTAGATAAAAATGTTTGATATAATTCTATACTCTTAGCATATTCTTTTTTATTTTGGTAAATAGTAACAAGTTGTTCCAGAATTCTTTTAGCTTCATAGGTTTGACCTTTCTTTGTAGCCAAATTATATGCCTTTTTAAGTAAATCAATACTTTCGGATTCTTTATTATTATTGAGATAAATTGAAGATAAAATTTGAAGCTGTTCTATTTCCGTCTTTATATCATTATCTTTTTGAACATTTTTTATTAGTTCAGTATTAATTTTTATAGCTTTATCAATTTGATTATCTAATATATAAACTTGAGCCATTTGGCGTTTTATGGCTGTTTCCGTTGTTTTATCTTTGCTATTTTCCAAGGCTTTTTCCAGATTAGTTAAAGCCAAATCTTTTTGGTTATTTTGTAAATTTATCTCTGCAAGTTGTTTGTAAGACTCCGTTTTTTCATCAGATAAATTTTGTTGTTCTGCCAGTTGAATATTTTGTTGTATATAATTAGATTGAATAGAAGGATTAGAATTGTTCCTTAAACGATTAGCATCATTAGAATTAATTTGTTTAAAAGTAACATCAGTAGAATTTTTACTAGCTTCATCATAATTACTAATTGCTTCTGAAAAATTATTCTGAGATTCCTGTATTCGTGCAATTCCTCTGCTGAGAGTTGCTATTTCATTTTTCTTTTTTTTCTTTGAATATAAAGCTTTAGCTTTTTCCAGATATTCCTGAGCTTTTGTATATTCTTTATTCCGTATTAATTCTTTAGCAAGGTTTTCATATTCTTTAGCAACTTCTTCATCACTTTTATTTTGATTCAAAGATTTCGATAGTCGCATAGCAGCACTGTTAACGCCTATATCATTAATGTTTATGCTTTTATTCCCCAGAGTATCCTGTGAATAGATTGATAAGCACCAGAAAATTGAAAATAAAATGCTATATAAATATTTATAATACATCTAATAACAGTATTATCAGTTTAATAATGTAAAGTAAAACAATTTTAAACATTTTAACTATAGAATTTACCCATTCATATAGACCATTTACCCATTCTTAATCTAGAAAGATTTTTTTTACTTATAGCTTTGTTACTATAAATGTAAGTAGTAAAAATCAATTGTATGAAAAAATTGAGTTTAATTATTTTATTAAATATTTTTGCTTTAAATTATCAATTTTCAGGGAAAGAAAATAAATATTCTCTGGAAGATAAGACCATAAAAGTTAGAGATCAAAATACTGAAGAAACTAGAATTCAAGTAGCTTTATTATTAGATACATCCAGCAGCATGGATGGGCTGATAGAACAGGCTAAATCTTGTTTATGGAATATTATAAATACTCTTACAACACTTAAATATAATGGGAAAACACCGGTGATAGAAATTGCCTTATATGAATATGGAAATAGTAATCTCTCAGAAGCATCCAAATATATTCGTCAGATAACACCACTTACCACTGATCTGGATTTATTGTCAGAAACTTTATTTGCCTTAAAGACCAATGGAGGTTATGAATACTGTGGAGCTGTAATAAATGAGGCCGTAAAAAAATTAGATTGGGAAAATAACCCTTCCGATATGAAATTAATTTATATAGCAGGTAATGAACCTTTCAACCAAGGAAATATTTCATATATAGAAGCCATCAGCGATGCCCTTAAAAAAGATATTTATGTAAACACTATTCATTGTGGAGGATATGAAGAAGGTATAAGAGGATTTTGGAAAGAAGGAGCAGATAAAGGAAAAGGCAAGTATTTTACAATAGATTACAATCAAAAAATAAAATATATAGAGACACCTTATGATGTTAGAATACAAGAATGTAATGAAAAATTGAATTCAACCTATATAGGATATGGAAAAGAGGGGGCTGCTAAACAAACTAATCAGATTATTCAAGATCGAAATGCCCTAAATATATCTTCTTCAAATTATGCAGATAGGATTGTAACTAAATCTAAAACTGTTTATAAAAATGATTCCTGGGATTTAGTAGACAGGGTGAAAGAAGATGAAAAAGCAATTTCCAAAATAAATAAAGAAGATTTGCCCAATGAACTTCAAAATAAAACACAACAGGAGTTAAAAGAATTAGTCAAAGAAAAAATAAAACAGAGAGAAGAAATACAAAAAGAGATTACAGAATTATCTCAAAAAAGAGAAGAATATATAGATCAGGAAATGAAAAAAACAGGAGAAGATATACAAGAAGACTTGGGAAATGCAATTAATTCATCCATTATAGCTTTTGCTAAAGAAAAAGGGTACAGTTTGGAAAATAAGTAAGTAAATAATTAAAAATATACTTATGATAAAGTTTTTAGTTTTATGTTTGATTTTTTTATTTTTGCCTTTTCAGGCAGCAACACGTAAACAAATTCTAATAGGAGAAATTAATCACGAATTAAAAAATTTATCAGCACTGAAGATAGTAGTTTTTAAGCCTACAATATCCGAAGAAACAGAATATGCCTCAATGGTTATTCAGGCATTCAGGAACTATTTTGTTAAAAAACTCGCTTTTGATCTGAAGGATAGAGAAAATATTTCTATTGAAGTTATTTTAATTACAGATAAAGAAGGAAAAGGACAAATAATAGAGCAGAAAGAAGATCAAGGACAGGGTACTGTTTTCTTTGGCAAAAGTAAACAAGAAATAAAGTCATCTTTTTTCAATAAAGAAGGAATACAGATATATCCTACTAGAAGTAGTTCATTAAAAGAAAATCTGGAACTTCCATCCTTACTTGAAGCACAGTCAGATTCGGTTTTGTTTTTGCTGGATTTTGATAATACTATCGTTTTAAGAGATGATCAGTATAGAGGACAAGGAGAACATTTAAAACCTTTGGAATATAAAATTAAAGAATTATTGGGAATATCATATCCTAAAATCCTTCCGGAGGAAACATCTATAAATATAGGAGATAAAGCACCAAATATCTTACTTGAAGGAAGGAAACTTTCAGATTATCAGGGAATGATCCTAGTGTTAACTTTTTATCCGGCAGCATATAGTGGTATATTTGATACTTCTTTAATAACTAAAAGAATATCTGAACATCATCTGTCTATGATGTCCTGTGCCATGCATATCACTTCCTTTGATGGTTTATCCTCAAAAATAGGAGGTTTGGGGGTAGGATATTTTGCTGTCTCAGAATCAACGCCTGAAATATTGGCTAATTGGAAAGAGGTATTAGAAACCTACCATATTCAATATATCAACAATCCCGATTATTCTCTTTCAAAGTCATTCGGATCTTATAATTCCAACGGATATAATAAACGTGTTTGTGTAATCATAGATAAAAAAGGATATGATATATTGCCTATATCGATAATGATTAATGATTATAAGCTGGGTAAAAAGAAAGAAATTCAGGAAATAGTAGAAAAACTAATGATTAATATATAATATGAAAAATTTTATTTTGATAAGTCTTTTTATAAGTACTTTGGGATACGGACAAAATATTTTTACTACAGGAAAGGTAAAAGCAGCTACTGTTTATTTTAATGTAGCTGAAATCTCTCAGGAAGCAGGTGTTTCCCTTTCTTCAGGAACTACTGAAGTTGTTATTGACAATGTTGCCAATAGTATTTATGAAGAAACAGTTCAAATATCAGCACCTCCTTATGTAACAGTAGTTTCCGTGCAGTATACGACAGATTATGGAAAAGAGTATAATAAGGAAACTCCTGAAATCAGAAGAATTTCCGATAGTATTATACTTGTAAAAAAACAGATAGAAAAGTTAAATTTAGAGAAAAATTCTTATGTAAAAACTATCGAATTGCTTGATAAAAATAAAGCTACTTATGACAAGATGGATGGAGGGGAATCCAAAATAGATGTTAATGCTCTAATTAAGCTAGTAGAATATTACAATTCTAAGAGATTAGAAATTAATGACAAAATATTTACTATTGATAAGCAAAAAGAAAAACTGTCTGATTTATTAGGAGAGTTGGATAAAAAAAGCAAAATAAATCCGGATAAAAATGAAAATAAGAAATCTACGGGAAAATTAATTATTCAATTATTGTCCACTCAGGAAGTGAAAACAACATTAAAAATTAAATACTTAACAAATAATGCTTCCTGGTATCCAATTTATGATTTGAGAGCTTCTGATACTTCAAAACCTATAGACTTATACTATAAAGCAATGATTTCCCAAAATACAGGAATTGATTGGAATGGAGTAAAATTAACCTTATCAAGTGGTATTCCTAATCAAAATAATCAGGCACCTATACTTAAAACATGGAGATTGGATTATATAAATAATAGGTATGCCAACTCCGTACATAGTGGTTTTTCAAAGTCAATATCGCGGGAGTCAAGGTCAGCATCGCAGTCAATGAGCTCCATTCAATCAATATCAGCAGATTACGAAGAGGCAAACTTTGAACAAAAAACAGTAGATGCTGTAATTAATGAAAATCAATTAAGTATCTCTTTTGAAGTAGATGCCTTATATACAATTTTATCTAATGGAAAGCAACATAGTGTAGTATTGACAGAAACTAAAATTCCTGCCTTTTATAAACATTATTCAGTTCCAAAATTAGATATGGATTCTTATCTGATTGCAGAAATTAAAGAGTATTCAAAATATAATTTTCTGACTGGAGAAGCTAACATAATTTTTGATGGAGTATATGTAGGAAAAACAATAATAGATCCTAACCAAACGTCAGAGATACTTAATCTGAGCATGGGAAAAGATAAAAGAGTATCTATAAAACGTGAGAAAGTAAGTGAACTATCAACAACTAAGTTTCTTTCTTCCTATAAAGAACAGATATTCACTTATGATATAACCATTAGAAATAACAAAAAAGAGGAAATTGATTTACAGTTAAAAGATCAGTATCCGGTTAGTTCCCATAAAGAAATAACCGTGGAACTATTACAATCCGATAAAGCATCTAATAATGAAGAATTGGGAGTATTAACCTGGACATTAAAATTGAAACCTAACGAAACTAAAAAAATCAGAGTGAGCTATAAAGTAAAATATCCAAAAGATAAACAAATCAATTTATAAACCTAATTTTATAAATAAACAAAAGCCAACTTTTAAAAGTTGGCTTTTGTTTATTATACTGATAATTAATTTAAGTACTATCATCTAATTAATACATTACTTTCATCCCATTTTTTTAAATACTCATATACATAATGTTCTTCATCATAAAATATTTGTATAATATATTTATTCTCATTAATATATCCATAATCTAAACCTACATGACTATCTATTTTTTTTTGTAATTCATTTGAAAAAAAATTTTCGCTATTAACTAATTCCAATTTAAGACCAAACTCTCCAAATAAAATATTAATAATATTATTATCGACTGTATGAATTAAAATATTATTTAGTATCCAATTTTTAATATCCTTTTTACTTGTTAAACCATTCAGTTGTAATTTAGAAGTAAAAAGATTATTATCAATTTTTATAGTCTCTTTTAAATATTCAGAATATAAATTAATTACTGTATCTTTTGAAAAATCAATGACTTTACAATATTTATTTTTATCATACTCTTGAAATATTTTGTTCTTCCTATTTCTGAGTAATATTTCTGCTTTTCTATTTTGTATTGATTGGTTCATTATTTCTTTTGTTTTTATTCTAATTTAACAAATAAATAATGATCTTTCATCTATTTTTGCATATCTATTCGTCTTAAAATCATAAGAATTCCATCCGTGAGGGTATTCTCCTTTAGGATTTCCAGCATGAACATGTAATTGTCCATCATTGGTATGTACTGCTATTACTTTTTTATGTCCATTAGCATCAGTAAATTCATACATTCTTCCATGAAAACCTGGAGGTGAGTCATATTGATAATTAGCAAGATCACTTACTTTCTTAATAATATCATCACCTATTTTCCATTGTATGTCAGGTTGTTGACTTCTAGGAATACCTGCTAAATATTTAGCCTTATTCATAGCTTGTTTCAAAGAAGTAAAGGGATTATCTTTAGATCCTAAATGGCTTTCATCCAATCCAAACGGGTCAACCCATGAATTACTATCATGCGTATAAGCATACAAATTTGGGTTATTCCCAGCGAGTCCTATAGGGTCTTTGCTTATATAAGTTCCTGAATTACTATCGTAATATCGGAAACGGTTGTGGTCTAACTTTGTGCATCCTTTTTCTTCGCGCGAGGTTTTACTTTTAGCTTCAACTCTGTTCCAGTTGAAACAAAAAGATAAAAGTACAATCAAAAAAAACAGATACTTTTTCATTAATTCAAAGATATTTATTTTATCTAAATTAAAGAAAATCATTTTTTTTTAATTGTTCTATAATTTTGCTTACTGGAAGTATTTGTAACAAAGATTTCAAACAAGCTGTTATAACTTTTAATTTTTTACTAGGAATAATCCAGAATAATACAATTATTAACAAGATAAAAACTAATAACATTAGCATATTTAGATTAATGGATATATTTTTTTACATTTTATTAAAGACGATTTTTCTATAAATGGTCTTTTTACTTATTTATTCCAAATGTATTTAAGTGAGCTTTTAAAAAAAGGACACGAAAATAATACATTCTTAAAATCATACTAATCATATAATTAATAAGGTTTGTGAAAATATTTTAAGTTTTTTGAATATCGTTTAACACGTTATTGAACAAAAAATAATTTGATGCAAAATTAAGTAAGGCTATAATCTCATTCAACATTGATATCAAAAAAGTGTATGAAAAATTCATACACCTTATTAGTAAAAAAATCAATATATCTTAAGTTTATAAGAAAGTTAAACACTTTAAATAAGATATATTTTAACTGACAAAAAAAGAAAGATTTTTTTTCAGTTTGATTATGTATATATTATTTATAATTAATATGTTGAAATAAGATAAAAGGACAAGTGGAGTTTTTATACAATAATTTTGGATTTATTTTCTGTTTCAAATGAAAGATTCTGTAGTTGAAATAAAAAGATTAGAGGTATTTTTAGTAGTTTATAGGGGATGCTTTCGGGAGTTGGCTGATAAACCACCCGTGAACGTCGTTACAGGTGGTTTACTTATTTTCAAATGAACTTCTTCGCCGTGTTGGATGCTCCAGCAGTGTAGTAGTTTAATAATTCTGGACACCCAATAAGGTGGTAAAATAACATCATCAAAATGAGGTGAACCATGATAATGAACCGTCGAAGTTATACAACAGAGTTTAAACGAGATGCAGCAGCTCAGATCATTTATTCGTCTTTCGCGGTCGAACCCGTAATCGGCTCAAAATCCTGCAATGGTCTACTAATGGTTTTTGGCTGCATTACAAACGCTTAGAAAAAGGCGAGTTTCAATGGCTGGACATCGAAGATGAAGGTATTACAAAGGCAGCTCAATTGGCTACTGGATGGATTACTTCTTAGTCTCGATCAAGCTCACCCAAAAATAACCTACCGTTATCACGAAATTTAGCACGCTCATCTTCTCATGATTGGGATAATCCATGCCATGAAAATGACGCTGAATGACTTATCTGATGACATTTATTGTTTGAGCAAGCGGAGCAGTTGTCTGAAAAAGAAGCTCTGTTGGATGAAAAGAAAGAGCAAATTGACCATTGGAAAGCATGCTATGAACGCCTCCTACAGCAATGGCGTTTGGCACAACATCGCCCCCAATCGCTAACGCCATTTAATCAGACAGGTCGGATGATATGGTAGTTTATGCATCTGTTGCAGATACATCAGACCGGTCATCAGGCGAGTCGGTAACGTAGCCGAACCTACCGTTGCAAAGTGATGATCCAGTTCACGATCGCAATCGATTACCTTCGTCAAACGTACCAAGCCATGGGTCGAGTTGACGATATCTTCCAATCGGGGACTGAAATCTTTTTCTTCGGTTTCATAAATCAATGATTCTGCAACGTTTTGGACTCTGGAGGACAAAAAAGTGGGTCTGCCATTGTTTGTGAGGTTATTATAAACCATTGTGAATTATGGGTTTACGGATTTTTCAGGATAGACTGACTAACTGGTTGTAGTACAATAATGGTCTGTGTTAGCATGTACAACTATGTTTTGGGTAAATGATTTAGCTATAGATGCGTGGCAATGTAAAACTCATTATGGTATGCGTGGTGGAGGCTTCCAGTACTCTAATACCGCGCTTGAAAATGCCTTGATGATAGAGGGAACCTTCTCTATGCCGTTACCTGCACTGCAAGGCTTTTTCGAGTTGGCTTTCAAGCCAATGAATGTTAAACTAGCATCATCCGTCTAGTATCAGTAAACGTTCAAAGACAATTTACGCCAGACATAGCAATAAATCGAGATGGCTATTCGTTACTGACTCGACAGACCTTAAAGTCTTTGGTAAATGTAAAATAAAAAAGCAGAACATGGCGCAAACACACTTAGCTATTGATATGGATATTCACGAAGATATTAGTACGGAAGCCGGCCTTGTCAATGTTGGCAATAATGAGGTACCTAGTTTTGCTAGAGCAAATCATAATGAAAATAGGAAACACGTTGGGTAATGCTGCATCTAAAATCGAAGTAAAACCATACTCACCACTCTATGCCACTGAAATATGC
>CALYQD010000008.1 GCA_945280365.1 uncultured Apibacter sp. | reverse complement strand
ATTATATACAAGGCTTTTTTTATGAATAAAAAATACAAAATCTACCCAAAATCATTCCATCATAATCCCCCCTCTTACTCCTATTTATTTAACATATATTAAAATCTTAAGCCTATTGGGGATAACCTTGTTTATTTGTCTTCTAATTATATTTCTTTATTTATTAATAATAAACTTCATTCATTTCTTAAAATAACTCCGATTTTAATTTTTATTTATAAATAATTATTTATAAGACTTTTATAATTTTAATTGATAAATTTAATAAAATGTTATACTTTATATTCATTAATTATTGATAATACTAAATAAATTTTATGAATTATTTCATATTGTAAATAAATAAAATAAATAATAACTTGAAAAAGAAAAAATGAGTTTAAACGTTATGATATATTTTTTACTTATTATATATTTCTTTCAAGAGTTGGATTATATCGTCTTTTTAAGATAGAATTTATTTATAAAAGAAAAGTGAAACAAATTAAAAAATAAATTATGAATAGAAATATATTAAAGTTTTTATTGGTTATTTTAGTTGGTGTTATACTTTGGTTTATACCTGTTCCTATAGGTGTTGATCCAAAAGCATGGCATTTGGCATCAGTATTTATTTCAACTGTATTAGGGTTAATTTTATCTCCATTTCCATTAGGAGCAATGGCTATATTTAGTATGACAACTGTTGTTGCATTAGACTTAATACCTATTAAAAGTGCTCTAACAGGTTTTGGCGATAAAACAATTTGGATGATTGCTTGTGCTTTTTTCATTTCTAGGGGATTTATAAAAACAGGTTTTGGAAGAAGAGTTGGTTATCTCTTTATAAGTAAATTAGGAAACAATTCTTTAGGTTTATCCTATGGGCTTGTAATGACTGATTTAATTTTTGCTCCTGCCATGCCTTCAACATCTGCTCGATGTGGAGGAATCATTACCCCTTTGTTTCTTTCTATTTCAGATGCCTATGATTCAACTCCTGAAAAGGGAACTCAAAATAAAATTGGAGCATTTTTAGTACAATGTATTTTCCAATGTAATGCTATTACTTGCGCTATGTTTTTGACATCAATGGCAGGTAATCCAATGATTGCAAAATTTGCTGAAAATATGGGATATAAAATTTCATGGACTGATTGGGCTCTGGCTGCCATTGTTCCAGGTTTATTGTCATTACTTGTAATTCCTTATATTTTGTATAAATTTTTTCCTCCGGAATTAAAACATACTCCTGAAATGAAAGCATTAGCAAAGGAAAAATTAAAAGAAATGGGAAGTATGACTAGAAAGGAGTGGATTGTATTAGGAGTGTTTGCTTATTTAGTGACTTTTTGGGTTTTAGGTTCATTACTTGAAATAGATGCAACATTTACCGCTTTTGTAGGACTATGTATTTTATTATTAACACGTGCACTTGAATGGAATGATGTGATTAGTGAAAAAGAAGCATGGCATACAATAATTTGGTTTGCCATTTTAATGACTTTAGCATCTCAATTAAATACCTTAGGTTTTATTCCTTGGTTTGGTAAATATGTTGCCCAATCTGTTAAAGATTTATCTTGGTTGCCTATGTTATTCATACTTTTATTAGTATATTATTATGTTCATTATCTAATGGCAAGTGCTATAGCTCATATTAGTGCAATGTACGTAATATTTGTATCAATTTCTATAGCTGCAGGGGCTCCACCGATGTTAGCTATACTATTATTTGCTTTTTTCAGTAATCTTAATATGTCCATTACTCATTATTCCAGTGGACCGGCTCCTATTTTATTTGGTTGCGGATTTGTTCCTTTAGCAAAGTGGTGGAAAATAGGATTTTTTATGAGTCTTGTTATTCTCTCTATTTGGTTAATTGTCGGAACAGCTTGGTGGAAAGTTATTGGATTGTTTTAAATCATATTTCTATTAAAAAAGGTTTTCAATTATTGAAAACCTTTTTTAATTTATTTAATTATTTTCATTTCATTTATTAAACGATTGGCTCCAGCAAATTTGTCAATTATAAATAATATATATCTAATATCAACCATTATGTTTCTGCAAATACTTGAATTGTAATTTATATCACTCATAGTACCTTCCCAAACTCTATCAAAATTGAGACCTACTAAATTTCCCTGTGAATCTAAAGCCGGACTTCCTGAATTTCCTCCTGTCGTATGATTTGTAGCAATATAATTTACAATCATGTCCTCTTTTTGTGAATAGGGACCATAATTTTTCTCATTATATAAAGTCATTAGTTTATTAGGAAGATCAAATTCATAGTCATTAGGAACATATTTTTCAATGACTCCACTTAATGTTGTAAATGGTTTATAATATATACCGTCTTTTGGTGAATATCCGTCAATTTTACCATAGGTTACTCTTAATGTTGAGTTAGCATCAGGAAAGAATTTTTTATTAGGAAAAGCTTTAAGTTGTGCTTTCATGTAGTTTCTTTGGAGACTGTCAAGTTTCTTTTCATATTCATTAAGATAAGGTGAAATTTTATTTTTATACATTTCAATATAAGGTCTGATAAAACTAATCAAAGCGTCTTCTTTTAATTTGTTTTTTATAATTTGTTGAGTATTAGTAGAAAGAATTGATCGTAAATCTCCTTTCGAGCCGGTTATATAGGAATTATTCCATAAATTATTTAATAAAACTTCACAAGAAGAAATCTTTTCGTAATCCTCATGACCTGCAATTTGAAATCTTGGTTCAATGTTCATACTGTACATCGATAACATTTTTGCAGATACTTTTTTGTCTAATTCAGAATCATAATTTTTATAGATTTTGTTTAAATTTTTGATTATTTTATCTTTATTTTTTTCAAAATTTCGATTGTCACTATTCAAAAGATTTGATAGTAATGAAGCTATACGAAAAGTTTCTGAATTATAATAAAACACCTCATTGAAATAAGTAGATGCTTTTATAAATGAATTACTAGTTTTGTATATCTCATCCATTGAAGTTAATATAGCTAGGTTTTTATTTTTTTCATCATCAGATACATTTGTCTGTTTTAATAATTTAGTTTCATAGTCTTTCTTTTTTTGAATGGCATGGGTATTTATTAATCCTTGATTTTCACCGATCCATTTCTTCCATCCATTTGCAATAGAAGCATATTTAGAAGCGTATTTAATCTTTATTTCTTTGTTTTCACGCATATTTTGATCTAAAATCTTCAATGTTTCATTTCGTAAAGAAATCCTAGAAGGATTTATTACCTCAATTATCTGTTCAATGGCGGATGATGGTAAATATTCCTGAGTTTTTCCGGGAAAACCATATACAAATGAAAAATCATTTTCCTTTTTTTCTTTAATTGAAATGGGTAAGTAATATTTAGGTTTGTAGGGAACATTATCTTTTGAATATTTAGCCGGATGATTATTTTTATCAGCATAAATTCTAAAGATTGAAAAATCTCCGGTATGTCTAGGCCACATCCAATTATCAGTATCTGATCCATATTTTCCAATAGAGGAAGGAGGAGTGCCTACTAAACGTATATCTTCATAAGTTTCTGTTACAAAGGCATAATATTGGTTTCCATTATAAAAAGGCAGTATATCTATTTCTTGATATATTTCTTTTGTCAAAGCAGAAAGCGTTTTATTAATATTATCTTGAATTAATTGATTTCTTTGTTCTTCTGAGAAATTATCATCTAAACCTTTTAAAATCTGTGAAGTCACTTCTTTAATATCAACAATAAAAGTAGCCTTTAATCCTTCATTTGGTTTTTCTTCTTCAAAATTAGAGGCCCAAAATCCGTTAGTTAACAAGTCATTGTTTACCGTAGAGTGGGATTGAATATAATAATAGCCACAATGATGATTAGTAAGTAAAAGCCCCTTAGGTGAAATAACTTCAGAAGTACAACCTCCTCCGAAATGTGCTATTGCATCTTTTATGCTTGGATTTGATGTATTAAATAGTTGTTTTGCGGAAATTTTCATTCCCATTTCCTTCATTTCTTTTTCATTAAGTTGATTAGGTAACCACATACCACCTCCTGTTTGAGCATTTATTTGTAAGGAAATGGTTAATAAACAAAAGAATAAGATAGATTTGAACGTAGATTTTTTCATATATTTTTTTCATTAGTGTTCGAAATATAAATTTATAAATAATATAATAATATAAAAATATCAAAAAGCATATTTAATAGAAAAATTAATTAGCTTTGTATTGATATTAATTAAGTTTATAAATACATAATCTGCGATTAAAATTATGTTTACAATTCAATAATCTGTTTATTAAGGACATGGATGAAATTGGTTTTAAAAAAGAAGAAGAAGAAATAGTCAAGCGCTATAAAGATATGCTTCGCAACACGTACAGAGACTTAACCAATGATGATAAATCTTTGATAAGAAAAGCATTTGATGTTGCAAAAGAAGCTCATAAAGATCAAAGGAGAAAAACAGGTGAGCCTTATATCTATCATCCGTTAGCAGTAGCAAAAATAGTTGCGGATGAAATAGGGTTAGGAGCAACAAGTATAGCGTGTGCGCTATTGCATGATGTAGTCGAAGATACCCAATATACTATTGAAGATATCAGCAAATTATTTAACCCTAAAGTAGCCAAAATTATAGATGGTCTTACTAAAATTTCCAATATAGATCATCAAAACCTTTCTTTACAATCGGAGAACTATCGAAAGTTATTATTGACATTATCTGAAGATGTACGGGTTATTTTAATTAAAATAGCAGACAGACTTCATAATATGAGAACTTTAGATAGTATGAAAAGTTCCAAGCAGAAGAAAATTGCTGCCGAAACCACTTATCTATATGCTCCTCTTGCTCATAGAATGGGGTTATATACTATTAAGTCGGAACTTGAAGATTTAAGCTTAAAATATACTGATCCAGATTCTTATTTACTAATTGTTAAAAAATTAGAAGAAACAGAAAAAGATCGACAAAGATATATTGAAGAGTTTTCAAGAATTATGGAAGATAGCCTAAAAGCGGAAGGTTTAAACTTTTCGATTAAAGGAAGACATAAGTCAGTTTTTTCAATTTATAAAAAAATGAAAAAACAAGATGTATCCTTTGAGGAAGTATTCGACTTATTTGCTATAAGGATCATATATAGATCTGATTACAAAAATGAAAAATTTTTAGCTTGGAAGATTTATTCAATCGTTACAGATAAATTTATGCCCAACCCAAGTAGAATGCGTGATTGGATTACTACACCTAGATCAACAGGGTATGAAAGTTTACATGTAACAGTTATTGGTCCGGAGTCTAAATGGGTAGAAGTCCAAATACGTTCCGAGAGAATGGACGAACTGGCTGAAAAAGGAATTGCTGCTCATTATAAATACAAAGAAGGTTATAAAGGTAGAGAAGATAATCAGATCGAAAATTGGATTTCTCAAGTAAGAGAGATGTTGGAAAGTTTAGGAACAGCTTCTACCAAAGAGTTGCTGGATGATTTTAAATTAAATTTATATACTAAAGATATTTTTGTATTTACGCCAAAAGGGGATTTAAAAGTTTTATCAGTCGGTGCCACTGCCTTAGATTTTGCCTATTCTGTTCACTCTGGAATAGGTGATCATTGTTTAGGGGCTAAAGTAAATAATAAGTTGGTTCCTCTAAGCTATAAGCTATCAAATGGAGACCAAGTAGAAATAATAACATCAAATGTTCAGAAACCTAAAGCCGATTGGCTGGATTTTGTAGCTACCTCAAAAGCGAAAGCCAGAATTAAAGCAGCTTTAAATTCAGAGAAAAGAAAATATACTGATGAAGGAAAGGAGTTATTAATCCGTAAGTTGAGACATCTTAAAATTAATTTTTCTGAATCGGAGCTTAATTCAATTCAAAAGTTTTTTGGAGCTAAGACAAGTCATGATGTATTTTATCAGGTAGCAACTGGAGAAATTGATAGTAAAGCCCTAAAAAAATATAGAGACAGTAAAGGGGTTTTGAATAATTTATTATCCAAATTGAGAAAAAAGACTTCTTTAATAGCCGAAAAAAACTTTTTGGAATCCGATGAAGAAGAAAATTATGATATGATTGTTTTTGGGGATGATGAAAAAAAGCTAGATTACCAATTAGCCCCCTGTTGTAATCCTATTCCGGGGGATAATATTTTTGGTTTTGTAACTATTAATAGTGGAATCAAGGTTCATAAAGAAGATTGTCCTAATGCAATTGATATGAGAGCTAATTATGATTATAGAGTAATTCCTGCAAAATGGGTGAATAGCGCAAGTAGAGATTTTCTTATTGAAGTTGCTTTGCAAGGAATAGATAGAACAGGTATTTTTAATAATATTACCACTTTGATATCTAATAAATTTAAAGTTGACATAAAAAATATAAATATTAATTCAGAAGATGGAATATTCTATGGGAATTTAATTTTGTTTGTGAAAAATACAACACAATTAGAGCAAATAATTCATGAATTACATAATATTGAGGGAATCACAAATGTGAAAAGAGCTGAGAAAAAAAAATAATTGTCAATATTCTTTTAAGCAATTACTTTTTTTGAGAATTGTAAATCATTCAATTTAATCATATTTCTGAGTATATGTTATATCTTTATTTATATAAATTTTAAGAATATATTTAATACCCTTATAAACTCTTTAATTAAGAAAAAACAAAATTGTTTCTACTTAAGCTTATCAAATTAAAATTTGATAAGCTAAAAATCCATATATAAGATTATAATTTAATGAATTTAATCTTTTTCATTCAATAAGTCTTTGTAGGCACTATTTAAAGCATGTTTTTCTTGCTTATTAACATCTGGAAATTTAGGATTCATATTTTTCAAGGTTTCATTGATAATATGAGCCATAACTAATTGTCCATATGATTTATAATCAAAGGGGATAATAAACCAAGGACACTCTTTGGTTGAAGTTTTCTCAAAAGCTAGAGCAAAGGCTTTCTGATAATCATCCCAAAATTTACGTTCTTTTAGATCTGAAGAAGAAAATTTCCAATTTTTTTCTTTATTCTCAATTCTTTTAATAAATCTTTTCTTCTGCTCTTCTTTGCTTATATTAAGGAAAAATTTAATGATACGAGTTCCATTATTATACATACGTTTTTCAAAATTTTTAATCTCTTCATATCTTCTTTCGAAAAATTCATCATTTATATCCTTAATACTTTTTATATATGGTAATTTTTCATTTAAGATAAATTCGGGATGTACTTTGCAAACTAAAACGTTTTCATAGTGAGAACGGTTAAAAATAACGATTTGTCCTCGTTCAGGCATTTTAAGTGCGTGCCTCCACAAATAATCATGTTCATATTCTATGGAAGAAGGTGTTTTAAATGAAAACACATTTACTCCTTGTGGATTTACTCCTGTCATAATAGCTCTTATGGAACTATCTTTTCCTGCTGCATCAATTCCTTGTAAAATAATTAATAAAGATTGCTTATTCTCAGCATTTAAAATATTTTGATAATTGTCTATTTGTTTAACAATATTACTCACCTTCTTTTTATTTTCTTTATTTTTTTGAAAATTTTTAGGGGCTATAGTGGTATAATTTTTTAGATTAATAGTATCTCCTTCTTTTACTTGAAATTCATCGATTGTAATTTCCATAATATTTTTAATTTTAATTAAATTTTTATAAGTTTATTCGGCTTTAAAATAAAGAACTATATCATAATAAATTTTAAAGTTTATATTCTATTGTCTGGATGAGAAAATATTATACCAAAGTATATTCTAATTATATTTTTTTATTATGTTGGAATTATATTTCTAAAGAAAGTTTGTTAATAAGAAACAACAAATATTTAAGTTTCCAGCTAATATGATTATAAAAGAATGGATTTAATTATAAGTAAATCTTAGAAGTGAGGCGTTAAAATCAGTCAAAAACTACACGTATATTAGTTCCTATATAAAGTCCCATTAGAGAACTGGCTCCTCCTACCGTTCTTAAATTACTTTTATACATTGAAATTTGCAAATATCCGGATGAATTAAATATAGCAAAGGCTTTTCCGTGAAATTTATTTTCGTCCGGATCATTACCTAATATATCCGTATATTTAGATTTAATTTCTGTGAATTGCACATTTCTTGCAAAAATGATGAAATTCTTTTTTTTACCAAATTGGTGAAATTTTTCTTTGGAAATGTTTGTAATGGCATTTCCGAAGTTATCGACATGAATAACCATTCCCGTAATTGAATTATCTTCACTCTTTTCAACCGGTTTTGGTTGAGTTAGTTCTTTATAAGTATTGATTTTTCTTCCAATCAATTCTATTTTGCCTCCTCTGGCAAGATGACAAGCCACCGGTATAAAAAGATCTTTAGTTAAAAAATGAAAATCGTCATACTTATTAATGGTTATTTCATATACTTGGTCGGGGATGTATTCTTCAGCAATAAGAGAAAGAATCCCATTATCATTACATATAAAAAAATGTCCGTTTATTTCTGCGGCTAACGATTTTACAAAAGGTGAAGGTAAAGCATCAACACCTATTACATGAATGGTACCTTTAGGGAAATTTTTGTATGAATTTTGTATAATATAGGCCGTTTGAATGAGGTCAAAAGGCATAATCTGATGAGAAATATCAACAATAATGACGTCCGATATTTGGCTGTATATCGAGCCTTTAAGAGCTGCTACATGGTAGTCATCTAAACCAAAATCGGTAGTAAGTGTTATTATTCCCATTTTTTATTAAACTACACAAAGTTATTGCTTATTTTTGTTATGTAAAATTAAAAAATATCTTAAAATTTGAATCAAATACGAATTACCTTAGATGGTGTAGATTTAAAAATATTCTATGGTGAATATAATCAAAACTTTAATTTATTAATCAATCATTTTCCGAAATTAAAAATTATTGGGAGGGATAGAGTTTTAACGGTATCTGGCAATGATGACGATTTAAACTTGTTTAATCATAAGATTCGAGAAATTGTGGAATATATAAACAGGTATAATAAATTAAATGATATAGCTATAGAAGGAATTCTTAGGAATAGTGAAAATAATAAAGAAATACATATTCAATCCGATGATGTTATAGTTCATGGAATAGGAGGGAAGTTAATAAGGGCAAAAACGGAAAACCTCAAAAAATTGGTAAAATCCGTAGAAAGCAATGATATGGTTTTCGCGATTGGACCGGCGGGTACAGGGAAAACTTATACGAGTGTAGCATTGGCTGTAAAAGCATTGAAAGATAAACAAGTAAAAAGAATTGTTCTGACTCGACCTGCAGTTGAAGCGGGTGAAAGTTTAGGCTTTTTACCTGGAGATCTAAAAGATAAATTAGATCCTTATCTTCAACCTTTATATGATGCTCTAAGAGATATGATCAGCCATGAAAAGTTAGCTTCTTATATAGAAAAAGGTGTTGTTCAAATTGCTCCTTTGGCTTTTATGAGAGGACGTACATTGGATGAAGCATTTGTTATTTTAGATGAAGCACAAAATACAACACATTTACAAATGAAAATGTTTCTAACACGTATGGGAGCTAATGCTAAATTTATAATTACAGGTGATCCTGGGCAAATAGATTTGCCAAAACATCAGAAATCCGGATTAAAAGAGGCAGTTCATATTTTGAAAAAGGTAAAGGGGATAGGATTTATACAATTAACTGAAATAGATGTTGTAAGACATAAGCTTGTGAGAAAGATTTTAGAAGCTTATCATGAACAAGAATAAATTTTAATTGATCAATTTTAATAACTAGCCTAATTTCATGGCTAAAGGGAATTTAGTATTTTTTATATTTTAATATGTAAAATTATAAAAATAGTAGAAGGAATTAAAAGTTTATTATTACTAAATAAATAGCTAAGTAATAAACTAACTAACCTATGTGCATTATATGCGCATTAATAAATATGTAATCCAGTATTATTAAAAATTATAAATATTGTTAAGATAAAGGTTATAAACCTAATTTTTCTTTGACAATAGTTTGTATCTTAGTATAGGTTTCTTCTTTATTCATATTTGTATTGTCAATAAGAATAGCATCCGGAGCTTGAATAAGGGGAGATACTGATCTATTTTTATCGATATTATCTCTTTGTATCAGATTTTCTTGTACTTCTTGTAATGAAATGTTTTTGTTTAGTTTTTTAAAGTCAATGAACCTGCGTTTAGCTCTTTCTTCTACACTGGCAGTAATAAAGAATTTTAAATCAGCATTTGGAAATACGACAGTGCCAATATCTCTTCCATCCATTACGATACCCCCATTTTTTCCTATATTTCTTTGTTGTTTTACTAAATATTTTCTTACTTCAGGAATTTTAGCTACCAAAGAAACTTGTTCAGATATATCAAAATCACGAATTCTACTTTCTACATTTTTGCCGTTAAGATAAATATCATTACTATTATTTTCAGTATTTTGTTTAAAATCAATATGTATATCAGATAAATGAGAGACTAAATCTACACTATCAATAATATTATTTTCACAAAAATTTTCTATGCCATATAATGTTGTAGCTCTATACATAGCACCTGTATCAATATGAATCCATCCAAATTCTTTAGCAAGCATTTTTGCGTAGGAACTTTTTCCCGTAGAGGAATAGCCGTCAATAGCTATTATCGGATGTAAATTTTTGTTTTTCATGTTATTACCAGTCATATCGAGGGGCAAACAAATTATCCAGATCAATACGTAATCCAAAGGTATTAGTATTTCCGGCAGCATTATATCGCCCCCAAGCATAATCAAAGCGAAAATATGAAATTTTCACTCCAAAACCAAGGGTTAATCCTGCAAAGGATCTTTGATCTTCAATTGATAACTCATTACCTCTTTTAAAATTATATCCGACGCGAACGTTAAATCCTGATTCTGGAAAAAATTCTGCTCCCATTGATACATGATCAATGACTTTCCTTGCTTCGCTAATTTTTTTACCGCTCTTATTAGTTGGGGAAGAAATATCAAATTTTTGGAGATCGTGCAATGTAAGAGTAAATTCAACAGGTAATTTTTCAAATCTTTGAGAAAAACCTAAATTTGCTTGTATTGGTAATTTTTCTCTTTTGTCATTATAATACGTTAATTGCCCTCCAAAATTTCTTACCACTGCGGAAATGGTTGTGTAATAATCAATATCATGAAAAACAATTCCTAGGTCAGCTAAAATAGCGGATGAGGTGTAACTTTCAATTTTGCTGGTAACATAAGATAGGTTTCCGCCTACGGTAAAAAAATCGCATATTTCGTATCCATAGCCCAAAGTTACAGCAGCATCTTTTGCAGTAAATTTACCGGTAACGGTTCCAACTTCATCGGCGGCTTTAAAATCGCCATAGTCCACATACCTTCCATGTAAGGAAAAATAATGATTACTTTCTTTAGGGTTGTATACATAGGATATAGCTCCTAATTTAACGTCTGCAAGGTAGGAGGAATAGTTAATTCCTGCTTGATTATGCATTTTTTTATTCATCATAGCAGGATTAAACATTGCCATATTCGGATCATTATCCCAAGACGAATTGGCATTACCACCTAAAGCCGATTGACGAGCGGATACAGTCATATTCATAAAAGTATATATTTCTTGACCTGTTTGAGAATAGGCAATCGTATATAAACTAATGAATATAATTAGTATTAATTTATGCATTAGATATCTTATAGAAATATTACAAAAAAGTATATTTGATTACTGGTTGTAAGTATAAACTGTAATTTTTCTAATTTATTGTAAAAATTTATTAATATCCTAAAAGATCTAATATCTGCTTATAATTTTGTTCCTCTCGAAATACTTCGTATGTAAAATCTCCGTCTTTATTTTTATTAATTAAAATGTGTTTAGGCTGAGGAACCAGACAATGGTGCACGCCACCGAATCCACTTATTGCCTCCTGATAGGCACCAGTATTGAAAAAACCGATATATAATGGCTTTTCTTCACTATAAATGGGAAGATAAATAGCATTTACGTGTTGTTCAGAATTATAGTAATCATCGCTGTCACAGGTTAATCCTCCTAAAAAAACGCGCTCGTAGGAATCATCCCAACGATTGATAGGCAACATAGTAAAACGACGAGATATAGCCCATGAATCAGGTAGAGTAGTCATAAATGAGCTATCTATCATATTCCATTTTTCACGATCGTTTTGTCTTTTTTGACTTAAAATTTTATAAACAATACCACCGCTTTCTCCAACAGTAAAAGATCCGAACTCGGTATATAAAGTCGGTTCTTCAACTCCTTCCTCTTCGCAGAATTTCTTTATCTGATAAGTGATTTCATTTACCATATAATAATAGTCATAATCAAAATTTAATGAATTTTTTATAGGAAATCCTCCTCCGATATTTAAAGAATCTACTTCTGGAGCAATTTTTTTCAATCGAGCATATACTCGTAAACATTTATATAGCTCATTCCAATAATAAGAAGTATCTTTTATCCCTGTATTAATGAAAAAATGCAACATTTTTAATCTTGCAAAAGGATGGTTCTGAATTTTTTGAGCATAAAAGGGTACGATATCTTTATATCCTATACCTAATCGAGAAGTATAAAATTCAAATTTAGGTTCTTCTTCTGAAGCGATACGGATTCCGATATTGAAATTTGTATCAATACTATCGGAAAGTCGATCAATTTCTCTAAAGTTATCTAAAACAGGTAAAATATTGGAGAAACCACCGTTAATCATTTCAGAAATTATTTTTAAATATTCATCGGTTTTAAATCCATTACAAACTACCTCGATACTTTTATCAACAACCCCTTTATCGTAAAGCCTACGGATGATTTCCATGTCATTTGAAAAAGAGGTCTCCAAACTTATTTTGTTTTTTAAAGCTTCTTGTACCACGAATGAAAAATGACTTGACTTAGTGCAATAACAGTATCGGTATTCATTATTGTAATTGTTCTCTTTGAAAGCCTTTTTGAACCATCTTTTCGTTTGTTGAATATTTTGGGATATTTTTGGTAGATAATTAAATTTAAAAGGCGTTCCAAATTTTTCAATTACTTCCATTAAAGGAATGTCATGAAATAATAAATTTCCGTTGTCAACCTTAAATTCGGGCTGAGGAAAGTCAAATGTTTGTTGAATTAAATCGTGATATTTTATTTTCATTTTAAATATTGGAAAAAAATAAGTGTACAAATATCATTAATTTTAATAGTTAATAAATGTTTTTTTATAAAAAATTAATAATTTTTCCCTAAAAATTTTAGATTTAAAAAAAAATTAACAATTCTACAAAATTATTTATAAAAAAATTAATAATTAATGTATGTATTTAAGTCATCTATAAAAGACTGGAAACAAGTTCTTCATGTAACGTTCCTTCACATATTTGTCTTACTTCTCCTGTCATTCTTATATCCCAAGTATCGTTGATTTCAATTTTAAGTTCTCCACCTGGCATTTTTACTGTTACTTTGTTATTTATTAATTCTTTTTTACGTAAAACGCTAGCTACCGCACAAGAAGAACTTCCTGATGCTAATGTAAATCCTGCTCCTCTTTCCCAAATTAATATTTGAATTTCATCTCGACTTATAATTTTTGCAAACTGTACGTTGATTCGATTAGGAAATTTAGAATAATTTTCAATTTTAGGACCGTATTTCTTTATTTCTCTAACGTCTAACTCGTCTTTTATAATTACACAATGCGGATTTCCAACAGATACACAATTGATTACAAATTTTTTATCATCAATAAGAATAATTTCATCTTGTACTTCTTCACTATTAAATGAAGTAGGAATTTGTTTGGATGAAAAAATAGCTTTTCCCATGTCAACAGTTATTAATGAAGCCCTATCATGTATGGTTTCTTGTATATTTGCACGTACTTTTCCTCCTTTGGTTTCTACTGTAAATTCTTTGTGTGGTATAATTTTATAATCGTATATATATTTACAGAAAATTCTAAGGCCGTTTCCGCTTTTTTCTGCTTCTGAGCCATCCGGATTGAAGATTTTCAAACCGATATCCGCACTATCGGAATTTGTTTTAATCAATATTCCATCGGAACCGATTCCAAAGTTTACATTACAAATTTTCTGAATGGCTTTTTGGGTTAATGGAAAAGTTATATTTTTTTCATCAATTATTATATATTCATTTCCTAAGCCTTGAGATTTTATAAAAAAATTTTTCTCCATATCAACGGATTTTTAATTAGTAAAGGATAGTATAATTCAGTATAAATATAAAATTAATTTCAATGTATAAATGAATTTTTTAATCAGTAACATCTAACATTTTTATTTAATATAATATGAGATAAAATATTAAACAGAGTTGTTAATTTTTTATAAGTATATATATTACTGCTATTGTATAATAAAATAATTTTATTCGACCTATATTTAATAATTATAATTTTTTGAAAGTGTAATATTTATGGTTATGACTGTTTGATCCATTGAAATATCTCTTTAAAAGTTACTTTTTTTCCAAACATTAAAATGCCGATTCTATATATTTTACTTGCTATGTAAACCATAATAAAGACGGAACCGATCATAATGGTTATTGAAAGTATAAGTTGCCAACTGGGTATTCCATAGAAAGACCTGGTAACCATTGCCATTGGAGAAGTAAAAGGAATCATGCTTAACCAAAATGCTACGGGGCCTTCGGGATTATTTATAATACTTATACAACCATAAGCACCTAATAGTAATGGTACAACAATAATGGGGGTAAACTGTTGTGTTTCTGTATCATTGTCTACAGCAGAACCAATTGCAGCAAAAAAGGAGCTGTAAAATAAATAACCAGCAAAAAAGAAAAATAAGAAAATAAAAATTATTAAGGGATAATTTAGGCCTAATAATGCATTTATAGTATCACTAATTTGAATCTGAGTTTTTTGGTTGATAAGGTTTTGAAAATCGTATTGCTTGTAAGATAGAGTTAAGTGGTTTCCAAATATTATTTTACCTAAAACTAATAACATCATTGTCATGGCAATCCATATACAAAATTGGGTGAGCGCTACTAGCGTAGTTCCTAGGATTTTTCCCATCATTAATTCAAAAGGTTTAACCGATGAAATGATAATTTCTACCACTCGATTGTTTTTTTCTTCCATAATACTCCTCATGACACGAGTTCCGTAAATAATGAAAAACATAAGGTTTACATACATTAATGAAAGTGATAAGATTTCTTTGATAAAATTGTCATTGTCTGATTTTCCCTCTTTAAGATTCGTAATTTGTAAAGTTATCTTGGAATTTATTTTGTCAATATCCGATTGCTTTACTCCCAAAAAGTGTCTTCTTTTTTCTTCGATTTTCTTGTTGATTTTCTGTTCAATAGAATTAAGATGATTTTTAGTTAAGTTTTTATTTGTGTATAGTTGAATTTGATTTTGTAAATTATTAAAAAGTGAATCAGTGGTATTAGGTATATATAATAGGGCATCTAAAGATTTGCTTTCGGCTAAGGTATCCTTTAAAGCCCGTAATTCGTTTTCCGTATAAAAATTATAAATATTTTTATTATTACTTTGAAATTCAGGATAAAATTTATTAGTTGAATCAACTATGGCTATATGAGATTCGTTTTCATTTATTCTTAACATATAGGCGATAGTTATTCCGGCAAGAATTATTAAAATGGGAGCGAAAAAAGTTATCAGAATAAAGGATTTTTTTCTTGCTTGAGTTAGAAATTCTCTTCTCATTACCAGAAAAATATTTCTCATAGTTTATTTGAATTTACAGCATTAATAAAAACTTGATTCATACTAGGGATTTCCTCATAGAAAGATATTATAGTACCTTTTGTAGAAAGTTCCGTAATTAGTGATTTTTGATTTTCCTGATCTGATATTGTAATTGAAAACGAATATTCATTATCATTTTGGATTACTTTATCAATCTGTTTCAATTGTATTAATTGATTAATATCAGTAATGGATATATCTGTAATCGTAATTTTATATTTTCCTTCTTTAAATTTATGTCTGATTTCCTTAACCGATCCATCTAAAATTTTTTTAGAATTATTGATAAGGGCAACGTAATCGCATAATTCTTCAACTGTTTCCATTCGATGAGATGAGAATAAAATTGTAGTACCTTTTTCTTTTAGTTCTAAAATTTCATCTCTAATAAGATTTGCATTTACCGGATCAAACCCGCTGAAAGGTTCATCAAAAATTAATAAGTCAGGATTATGTAAAACCGTGACAACAAATTGAATTTTTTGTGCCATTCCTTTAGAAAGCTCGCTGAGTTTTTTATTCCACCATTTTTCAATTTTAAGTTTATCAAACCAATACTCCAATCGTGATTTTGCTTCCGCTTTACTCATTCCTTTAAGCTGAGCAAGATAGATTGCCTGCTCACCAATTTGCATATTTTTATAGAGACCTCGTTCTTCCGGCATATATCCGATGTGTGAAATATGTTTGGCCTGTAAAGGTTCTCCATTAAAAAAGATTTTACCGCTGTCGGGTTTGGTGATTTGATTAATTATTCTTATAAAAGTAGTTTTTCCGGCGCCGTTGGGCCCTAAAATTCCATAAATACATCCTCTAGGAATTTTAATGTTGAAATTATCTAAAGCAATTTTATCTTCATAGGTGCGAGTAACATTTTCTGCAACAATAAAATAATCCATTACTAATTTGTATTATTTATTCAATCATGATTAGCAAATGTACTATTTTTAGTACTATTTTTAAGGAAATTTATTACCTCCAAAACTTTTATATTTGTTCTTTAATAAAAAGCTTGCTGTATCATACTCATCCGTAGTTAATTTTTGTTTTGCTTTTATGAAGAAATTGTTGGTATATATACTTTTTTTTATTCAAGTTTTCATGTTTTCTCAGAACTCTAAAGTGAAATATTATCTACCGGGCGTTCCAAATTCTCGCGTTTATAAAATATTGGAAAAAGTTAGAGAGAAAGAAAAAGTTAATCACCCCAATGTTTTAAATTCATATAGTTATTATTTATATACTAAATTTTATATTGATGATTATAACGTGATGAATAGATTAAAGACGACCGATTCTTTGAAAATTTCCGAATTTGGAAAAAAAGAACTTATTTTATTAGGCGAAAGGGTTGTAAAATGTAGCTATGATAGAAGATTGGGACAAAAAAAAGAAATCATGGCCGATCAGGTATCAGGTTTAAAAAAACCTTTATATGAATTATTTGAAGAACCGATTTTTCAAGAGGAATTTCCTAAATTTATTAAGGATGATTTACATTCATATAATTTTAAATTAATAGATAGCATAACTATTGAAAATAAACTCAATTATGTCATTTCCTTCGGGTCTAAAAAAAATTTACTGGTTAATGGAAGTAGAGGGACTATATATATTGATGCCAAGAGCTTTGCCGTTGTAAAATATTCAGGAGAAGAATATAATACAAATTATACTCGTTATTTTGAATATAAATGGAAACCTTTTGAAGATATCTGGTTTTTAGAAAATAAAACCAATAAAATAAAAATAAGTACTATCGATGTCTCCAAGTTTTTTAATATCCAAGATCAGAAATATTTACTTACACCTTGGATTGTAATTGAAATGAATGTTTCTAAATTCACGTCCGACAAAAAGTTTTCTTATAAAGATTTTAAAGGTTATACTCATAAATTAAATAAAGATTATAATAAAAACACAGAATCAAAAATTGATTCCTTTCGTAATGATCCTTTAACTCAAAGAGAAAAAAACACTTATGTATATTCTACCTTATTTAATACATTTTCGATTGAAAAAAATGTTCGATTTTTAAATTCAATAAAAAATGGGAAACTCCCATTAGGTAAGATAGATTTAAATTTATTAAATCTGATGAATTACAATGATTTTGAAGGATTTAGATTTCAAGTAGGCGGAAAAACTAATTATTCATTTAATGCAAATATGTCCTTACATGGATATGTAGCGACAGGTACTAAAAATACACCGGTAAAAGGTGCTCTAGGAATTGATTTATATGTTAACAAAGAAAATGATGGAAAAATCAAATTTTTAGGTTTTTCAGATGTTAACCCTTTTTCGAAGCATATTGAAAGATATTCTAAAAATATGGAGCAGGTAAAAGAAGAGTTAAATTATATACAAAATTCAATTTTTTATACCCGAAGAGGAGGAGAAATATCTTATGAACAGGATATTTTAAAAAATATTACCACCTCAGTTAAAGTAGATTATGAAAATCAAAAATCTAATTATGAATATTCGCACAAATACCATTCACCTTCTCATAGATTTAATTTATTTACAACTTCATTACAAATAAAGTATGCTCCATTTGCAAAATATTTACAAACTCCGGAAGGAAAAATGACGTTAGAAGATAAGCCGATTTATTTTTATTTTGATTATATAAAAGGATTGAAATTTATGGGAGCCGATTTTTCTTATGATCGATTTGATATTGCCGCTCATATATTAATAAAGAATCCTTTGGGTACAAGTTCTATGATGTTAAATTCGGGATATATTTCGGGGAAAACAACATTGTGGAATAATTACGGAAGTTTTGGTGATGCTAAGCAGGGAAGTTCTATTTGGGATAGATTTTCAATAAAAGGGCTGAATTCGTTTGAAACTTTGTTACCCGGTGATTTTTATGCCGATAAGTATGTTGCTTTTTTCTTAAATCAAACTTTTAAAGAATTCAAATTTTTATTTTCAAGAAAAACACAGCTATCTCTTATCTATAATGGTATGATTGGAAATATGAAAAATAAAGAAATTCATACTATAGCTAAAATTGCTGTTCCAAATAAATATTATCAGGAAGTTGGGCTCGAACTCAATAAGCTTATTTATTATGTCGGATTTGGAGTCTATTACAGGGTAGGAGCTTATCATCAGTCAACTTTTGATAAAAATTTATTTATCAAATTAACTTTTAATCTCTTTTAGAGTATCTCTCTTTTCAATTAATTATAAAATGTTATTTTTGTGTAGTTAATTTTTATCATAAAGACCAATGAAAAGCTACATTTTATTATTACTTTTTTTTATAAGTTTCTCTTTTAGAGCCCAGCAAATAATAAGTAAAGTAGATTCTGCTACAGGAGGAAAACTGATTATTAGTGCCGATGAAGAAATAATAAAAATGATCAATCAGGAAGAAATATGTAAAAAATTCAGTGATGGAACTCAAGATTCAAAATCATCTCTTACTCCTAACGAAAGAAAACCAGTAAATAAGCCACTCACACCAGAAAATAATTGTGGAAGACGTAATGATATTCCCGGATTTATGATAAAGGTTGGGGAAGCTAAAAGTGAGCAGGAAGTAAACACAATGATGTCTGAATTCAGACGATTATTCCCGGAATTGAGGGTTGAAAAAAGCTATTTGCGTCCTGATTGGAGATTACTAGCAGGGGATTATTTTATAAGAGAATCAGCAAAATCTGATTTAAAAAGAATTAAGAAAAATTTTCCTAATGCATTATTGGTTAACTGGAGAATATATTGTAATAGAGCTAAATAAAAATAAGATAAAAAATATTTTTAATTAAAAAGGGCTTATTAGCCCTTTTTAATTAATATTATATTTCTTTACCGTCTTGGTCGTAATACTCAAATAGAAAATCATTATAAGGAAATCTTTGAGTATGTATTTCTTTAACCTTATTATAGATTATTTTCTTTAGTTCCTCATAATTTTCTTTCGTTAAAGCTGATATAAATACACTTGGATATTTTGACTTAGCCATCCAGGTTTTTTTCCAATCATCTAAAGAGTAATTCCTCTTTGTTATTGGTGTCAGATCATCTTCATCTTTTTTTTCATAAGAAAAATTATCAATTTTATTAAAGACCATAATAGTTGGTTTGTCGGCAGAACTGATCTCTGCCAATATGATGTTAACAGAATTAATATGGTCTTCAAAGCTCGGGTGAGAAATATCTACTACATGAATTAGCAAATCGGCTTCTCTTACTTCATCCAGAGTAGATTTAAATGATTCCACCAATTGGGTGGGCAATTTTCTTATAAATCCTACCGTATCAGTAAGCAAAAAAGGAAGATTTCCAATTACTACTTTTCGAACGGTTGTATCTAAGGTAGCGAATAATTTATTTTCAGCAAAAACATCAGATTTACTTAGGATATTCATTAAACTTGATTTACCTACGTTAGTATATCCAACCAAGGCTACTCTTACTAATTTTCCACGATTATTTCGCTGCGTAGACATTTGTTTATCGATAGCTTTTAATTTTTCTTTAAGTAAAGATATTCTATCTCTAATAATACGTCGGTCTGTTTCAATTTCGGTTTCTCCAGGTCCTCTCAATCCAATTCCCCCTTTTTGCCGTTCAAGGTGAGTCCACATCCGAGTTAGACGAGGAAGAAGGTATTCATATTGTGCAAGTTCAACTTGGGTTCTAGCATAAGATGTTTGAGCGCGCTGGGCAAAAATATCTAATATTAGGTTGGTTCGATCAATAATTTTCCGATCCAATTCTTTCTCTAAATTTTTAAGTTGAGAGGGAGTAAGCTCATCATCAAATATAATTGTGTCAATATCATTTTTCTGAGCATATGTATTAATTTCTTCTAGCTTACCTTTTCCAACAAAAGTACGTGGATTGGGCTGATCTAGTTTTTGTGTAAATCTTTTATATACTTGTGCCCCCGCAGTATCGGCTAGAAATTCCAACTCGTCCATATATTCTTTCAATTTATCTTCATTTTGGCTTTGAGTGATCAAACCAACTAGAATGGCTTTTTCATATAAGGCTTCTTTTTTTTCTAACATATAAAATTAATCTGCTTTGCTCTATATTTTATAACTCAAATTTATCGATTTTTAATGAGGTATATTAAATAATCTAATTCTTCAATTGATTTAGAGTAATTCAATAATTATACATTTTTTTTCAATAGAAATAATAAAATATCTATAGGATTTTAAATTTCATAATAATAGGTTAGATGACAGAGTATCTAAAATGTAATTTTCTACTATAGTAAAGATTATATTAGAGGTATTTTTTTAGAAATACCTCCTTTATTTTTGATTGCTAGGATGACAAATACAATTTATAGTATGATCATTAACTACTCCAACAGCTTGTAAATAAGCGTAAATTATGGTAGTTCCAACAAATTTAAATCCACGTTTTTTTAAATCTTTTGATATTTTATCTGATAGTTCCGTTGAGGCAGGAACTTCTTTAATATTATTCCATGTATTTAAAACAGGCGTATTATTAACATAATTCCATAAATAATTGCTAAAACTTCCAAATTCATTTTGAACTTGCATGAATTTTTGAGCATTAATAGGGGCCGAATTAATCTTCAGTTTATTTCTAATTAAACCCTCATTTTGTAATAAACTTTCTAATTTTTTAGGAGAATAAGTAGCGATTTGTTTATAATCAAAATTATCGAATGCTTGGCGAAAATTTTCTCTTTTTTTGAGAACCGTAATCCAACTTAATCCAGCTTGAAATCCTTCAAGTAATAGAAATTCAAATAAAATTTGATCATCATAGATTGGTCTTCCCCATTCTTCATCATGGTATTTTTTATCTAGGTCGTCAGATCCTACCCATTCACAACGTGTTTGATTGTTTTTCATAATAAATTAAGATAATCTTTAAATATAACTATCTTTTTATTAATAGTGGGAATTATTAATTTTTTTTTGAATTTCTTTTTCATCTCTTAACGATCTTCTCCAATAATCTTTTTTTTAGGCATATTTTTATCGTAGGGAAAAACATCAGGAAATATATCTTGCCATTTTTTTAACCTTTCGTCATCCCTCCATTCAAAATCAGGTAAATATCTGTTTTGTACGGGAAGTTTACTTTCAGGAAATAGTTTCGATTCCGCATTAAGCTGACAGGAAATTATGTCCATTTTACGATCAAAAAATTCACCTTGTAATATTCCACATATAGATATGCTAATTCCAGTACGTTGTTTTCCTTTAGTTTTGGTATCTTCTTCAACGTAAGTTATTGATTCGGCATTCCCTTTTAAATCAACTAAATGTATTTCTTCCTTTTCAAAGTAGGCGTGCAACATCCTTCCTTTAGCCTGATTAAATTCAAATTTTGGACTTAATGAATCAACTTTACTAATAACAAAGGCATTTGATCTACCATAAATTGAATCTACCGCTTGTGTTGATGTATTTAAATATGCTGATAGTGTATCAGCGGTAAGTTGTCTTCCTCCGGTTGACCAAAATATAGGTTTTTTATAAAAATCTATTCTTCCAATGGTTTCTTGATATACTAATGAATCACTTTTTCCGGAAATATTGGATTTAAATAATCTGCCATTATGAAATCCTCGAATAGTTGATTTTTTGTCTTTTCCTTGAATTGCGATTAATGTATCAGAATGTATATATAATGAATCTTTCGTAAAGGCCTTAACCATATATGGTCTTCCGGTAATCATAGCCGAATCTTTAAATTGGTAAACCTCGGCATATTCTCCAATAAGAAATCTTTTTTCTTTAGGTTCTTCCAGCCTTACATTTTTAACTCCTCTTCCAAAACCCTTAATTTCATCAAAAAATAAATCATTACCGGACAGTATTTTACCTTGATAATAAACTTTACCGTCATTTTTAAGCTCTGATTGCTTAGTTTTTGTTTTATAAGTTCCGTTACTTCCGGTTACATAAACAGTAGGGTCTTTTTTATTTGTTATTCGTGTAAATTTATTAAAAGTTGCAATTTCATTCTTAGCATCATACTTTATATCCGAACCCTCAATAATATATTCTGGAGATTCCAATGTTGAATTTTCACCTAATTCTATACGATTTTCTTTAACAAAATATTTTCCAATTTTAGTATGTGTAACATTCTCACCTTTATAAACCGTTCCCCAGTTGTCAAAATAGGCAACTTCTTGGTTGGCGTCATAAATCATTTTCTCTGTTTCAACCGTTTGATCGGGAGTAACCAATTTTACATTTTTATAAGCAATAGCATTTCTGGAAACTCCACTATATGTTAATTTTTTACAATTTAAAGAAGATTGTTTATCTTTAAAAAAAACATTTCCTCGAGCTTCAATAATATTCTTATCTTGAAAATAAATAACAGAATCAGCTTCTAAATGAGAAGTCTCATGTTCTGCTATAACATGTCCGGAATACACGATATTACCATTAAAAACATGTTCATTCACCTCTTCCATATCAGCATTAAGAAGATTGATTGGTTTAGAATTTACCTTTTTGTTAGGAACCGGTGGTGCAATTTGTGAATATAAAAATACACCTGCAAAGAAAATAAAAAAGAAAATTTTTAATTTCATTTATTAACTTTTCTTTTTAGCATAAAAATATAAAGAGTGACTTTCAATCTCAATATTAAATATTTTTTCTAAAGAATCTTTAATAGTTTGAAGTCTAGGATCACAAAATTCAATAACTTCCCCGGAATCAATCATTAAAATATGATCATGTTGTTTGGCAAAGTATGATTTCTCATATAAAGACTGTAGACCTTCTCCGAATTGATGTTTTCTTACTAATTTAGCATCTAATAATATTTCAATGGTATTGTATATGGTGGCTCTACTCACCCTATAATTTTTTTCTTTCATTCTCATATACAGCCAATCAATATTGAAATGTTCATCAGTAGAATAAATCTCTTCAACTATTGCAAATCTTTCAGGAGTTTTTCTGTGTCCTCTATCCTCTAAATATTTTATGAAAACTTCTTTAACAATTTCAAAATTTTTATTTACGGTATCTGTACTCATAATATAATAATGGATAATATGCAAAGTTAACAAATTAATTAGCTTAATGACATTTTCTTAGTACTTAAAATTATTATAAAGGAGTTAAATATTATTAGTTTTAATTAAAAATGGTTAATTTAAATAATTAAATGGATATATAAATATATTTATTATTTATAAATTTTTGTTGAAAAATTAATTTATAGTACAATTTTTGTTTAAATAAGAATAATGTAATTATTTGTTTTATATAATAATATTTATTTAGGATGTCGTTCACTTTGTCTAGAAATATGAAAATGATAATAGTAATTTATTTAAATACTATTCTACAATTTTTGGTTAGTTGTCATATAAATCAGTCGCAAGAAAAAAAAGCAGAAATTATGAATAAAAAATTAGAAAAAATTACTTTAGGAGGAGGATGTTTCTGGTGTTTAAGCCCTTGCTTTGAGATGTTGGACGGCGTAAATAAAGTTACAGTTGGTTATTCAGGTGGAGAGTATGAAAATGCAAATTATCAAGATGTATGTACCGGATTGACCGATCATGCTGAAGTTGTTGAGTTGGAATATAATCCTGAAGAAATATCATTATTGGAAATTTTAGATATATTTTGGTATTTACACGATCCTACTCAATTAAATAGACAAGGAAATGATATAGGTCGTCAATATAGGTCGATTATATTTTATCGCACGGAAGAACAAAAAATTCTAGCAGAAGAGTCTCTAAAAAAATCTGAAAAATCTGATTTATGGAAAGGTAAGTATGTTACTGAAATAAATCCTTTTAAAGATTTTTATCCCGCAGAAGAGTACCATCAAAATTATTTTATTCATAATCCTAATCAACCCTATTGCAGTGTATTAATCGCTCCAAAAATTCAAAAATTTAGAACAAAATATAATTATAAATTGAAATCTGAATTTCAAAAAAGAAATAATCAAATTTAGCTGGTATTGTTTCTTTCCTATTATTGTATTATTGTATAATTTTTTTAATTATTTAATCATATTCCGTAATAAAACTTCATATATATATAATATTAAATTTGAAATATTTTTATATTATTAATATAAATAAAGTAATTTTAGGCCTATATTAATTTTAAATATATGTTTTTTGAGAGGAATTATTTTAATATATCAATGATTTAATAAAAATTAATTCATTTTTTAAGAAAAAAATTATATATTTGCTTGGCAAAAAACAATATGTCGCTTAATTCTAAAATTGTAGAAGAAGCTATCACATTTGATGATGTTTTGCTTATTCCATCTTATTCCGATGTTCTACCTTCTCAAGTAAATTTACAAACCCAATTAACAAAAAAAATTAAATTAACCATCCCTATCGTTTCGGCAGCTATGGATACAGTTACGGAATCTGGTTTGGCTATTGCTTTAGCTAGAGAAGGAGGCTTGGGATTTATCCATAAAAATATGCCCATTGATCAACAGGCCGTAGAGGTAAATAAGGTAAAAAGATCTGAAAACGGTATGATTTCTAATCCTATTACTTTAAGTCGTCATCATACGTTACAAGATGCGCTCATGTTGATGAAAGAATATAAAATTTCCGGACTGCCTGTGATTGAAGAAGATGACACTTTGGTAGGAATAATAACAAATAGAGATATTAAATATCAGTCAAATTTAGATCAGAAAGTTGAAGATGTAATGTCTAAAGAAAATATAGTTACTTCATCACGAAATACTTCTTTAGAACAAGCTAAACAGATATTATTAACTAATAGAATTGAAAAACTTCCTATTATTGACGATCACAATAAATTGATTGGTCTTATAACTATTAAGGATATTGATAATTTATTGGAATATCCTAATTCATGTAAAGATTCTGATGGAAGACTTAGAGTGGGTGCAGGAGTAGGAGTTGGTAATGATACCTTAGAAAGGGTAGAAGCTTTAGTAAAGGCAGGTGTAGATATCATTGCGGTTGACTCCGCGCATGGTCATTCGATTAATGTTTTAAATAAAATAAAAGAAATAAGGTCATCTTTTCCAGAATTAGATATTGTAGGAGGAAATATTGTTACTGCAAAAGCTGCAAAAGATTTAATAGATGCAGGGGCTAATTCACTAAAAGTGGGAGTGGGGCCAGGATCTATCTGTACAACCAGAGTAGTTGCCGGTGTTGGCGTTCCCCAATTATCTGCTATTTATAACGTATATGAGTATGCCTATACGCATCAAATACCTGTCATAGCCGATGGAGGTATTAAATTGTCAGGAGATATCGTTAAAGCAATTGCTAGCGGAGCATCTTGTGTCATGTTAGGATCTCTTTTTGCAGGAACCGATGAAGCTCCTGGAGATGAAATTATTTTTCAGGGTAGAAAATTCAAAAGTTATCAAGGTATGGGATCAATTTCAGCAATGAAAAGAGGAAGTAAAGACCGATACTTCCAATCCGGAACTAATAAATTAGTTCCGGAAGGTATAGAGGGTAGAGTTCCTTATAAAGGGAAATTATCTGATGTTGTATATCAATTATGTGGAGGTATTCGTGCAGGTATGGGGTATTGCGGTACTGAAAATATTGAAAAATTGCAAATTGAAAGTAAAATGGTTAAAATTTCCTCTGCAGGTTTAAAAGAAAGTCATCCCCATGATGTAATTATCACGCAAGAAGCACCAAACTATTCAAATTAAAAAAAATATAATTATTTGTTAAAATTTTGGCATAAGTTTTGTCGTCTGCTATATTATTTATAAATAAATTTAACATGAAAAAAGTACTTTTATTGTTTACTATTCTTTTAGGTAGTATGGCAACTTTAAATGCACAGATTGTATCTACACCTCAAACTTCTTCAAACGTAGGTTCTTCACCAATACAAAAGGGAAGTTGGGTAACTGGAGCAGGTATTACTAATCTTGGTTATGATTTTGAAAACGAAGCTTTTTCTTTCAATTTAACTCCTAGAGTAGGTTACTTTCTTTCTAAAGGAATAGCTGTCGGTGCAACCATTGATTTCGGAGCTGTTTTTCAAGATGACTCTAAACCAATCTGGAATTACGGAGTTATGCCATTTGTTAGATATTATATCCCTGAAGGCGCTAAAGAAACAGGTAGATTTTTTGCTGAAGGTGATATAGGTTTTAAAGGAGCAGCAGTTAATGGTAGTTCAGATAGTGGATTTGCTTTTGGCGTGAATGTAGGATATGCTCACTTTATTACACATTCTGTTGCTTTAGAAGCAACTGTAGGATACAACTATGCAGAAGCTGTGCAAAATGTAAACAATGGAAATAAACAAAGTGGTTTAGGATTCGGTTTAGGATTTCAAATCTATATACCTCAATCGAAATAACTTCTTATGCTTAAAAAAATCTAAAAACTCTTATCTTTGATAGGAGTTTTTTATTTGTTATAATCATTTCTTTTTATCTTTAAATTTGAAAATTTAATTGAAATTTAGTAATAAAAATATGAATTTAACAATAAGATGAAGATAAAAAAAATATTGAAATATTATCTCTTAATTTCAACTCAATTAATAAAATTATAACTTTAACTTTAATAATTAATATCGGAAAATAGAATTAACCTAGATAAAATAAATTATTAGAGAAAAATAAAACATTTAATTTTTATTTTTTGGTAGAAAATAAATGAAATATTAACATTAATAGAGCAAAAGAACTTCCAACACCAATAACTCCTACCCAATTATATCTTTCAAAAGCATATGCTGAAATAAATGTTCCTAATGATCCACCAATAAAATAACTAGTCATATAAATAGTATTTACCCGATTTCCAACCTCAGGATGATTGGAAAAGATGATAGACTGGTTAGTAATTTGTGTGGATTGTACTCCTATATCAATTAATATGATTCCTAATGTCAATCCAATATAGTTATTACCACCATAGTAGAAAATAATCCATGAAAGTAATATCATGAGAGTCGTGAAAACTAATATAGTATTTTTGTTGTATTTGGATATTACTTTACCTATTAAAGCAGCAGCTAAAGCACCGAAAGCTCCTATCAGACCAAATTTACCGGCAATATTACTTGCATTACCATCGCTTAAATGAAAATTTTCTTCTAGATGAAATACCAAAGGTGTCCAAAAAGCACTTAAAGACGCAAAACTTAAGCCACCTCTTAATGCAGCTGAACGTAAAGAGCTATTAGATTTAAAAAGTTGTATAAGTGATAACATTAAATTTTTATAGCTTCCCTTAAAGCTAGGATAAATTTCCGGAAGATAAAAATATATTAATATATACAGAACACACATAATTAATACTGCTATATAGTACATTTCTCTCCAACCGTAAATATCACCTATATATCCACTTAAAACTCTTGATCCTAAAATACCTATTAATAAGCCGCTCATGACAAAACCTACTGCTTTTGGTTTCTCATCGGCTGATGCTAAAGTGGCAGCCATAGGGATGAATAGTTGAGGAATAACTGATGTAAAACCAATAATGAAACTTATCGGAATCAATAATTCAACGGAAGGACTTATTGACATTGCTAGTAAACTTCCAATAATGAAAATAAAATCAATAAGTATAATTTTTTTTCTTCTAAACATATCTCCCAAAGGAATAAGAAAAAATAACCCACAAGCATATCCAATCTGAGTAAACATAGTTATACCACTTATTTTAGATTCACTTACATTAAAATCCTTTGCCATTAAACCTAACAAAGGTTGATTATAATAATTATTTGCTACAACTAATCCTGAACTTATAGCCATTAGCCAAAGTATTTTAGAAGTAAGTTTGGGTTGAGAAACATCCATATGTTATAAATAGTGTTTGATTGATAAAAATATTAAATTAATTTGAAGTTAATGAATATTTTAGTTATCGAATTTTAATTAATTTTATTAAAATGTTAAACTATTTTTTTACTAATAAATATAAAATTGAAGAAATAATAATTTTGATGCATTATCCATTTAACAGTTATAAAACTTCATGTGCAAAAATTGTTTTTTAAATAATTATTAAATTTTGTATAAAATACAATTATTTATAGATGCTATAAAATGTTTATAGAATAGAAAATCAAGAAATTTGAAATATCTTTGAATATCTTTATTTTTGTAATTCAATATTAAAATATGGGTAAGGATAAAATTCGTAAATTTGCTGAAAATAAGACATTTAATAACGTTATACAACCTACACGTGAGGAAGTAATGTCAAATTTTCTTTATAAAGGTAATTGGAAAGAGAAATTTTTTAAAAATGATAATCCCATAATTGTAGAATTAGGTTGTGGAAAAGGAGAATATACGGTAGGCTTGGCTAAATACTTTCCTAATAAAAATTTTTTAGGTATAGATATCAAAGGTGCACGTTTTTGGAGAGGTGCTAAAACTGCAACTGAGCAGAATATTAGTAATGTGGGTTTTTTACGTGTTCAAATTGAATTAATCGAATATGTTTTTTCAATCGGAGAAGTGGACGAAATTTGGATCACTTTTCCAGATCCTCAAATTAAATATAAAAGGACTAAACATCGTTTGGTAAATCCTATATTTTTGGATAAATATAAAAAAATAATGAAGGAGGAGGGAACCATACATTTAAAAACTGATAGTGAATTTTTACATGGTTATGCTAATGGTCTAATAAATGGAATGGGATATAAAGTATTGTCTTCTCATCATGATATCTATGGAGCGCCAGAATATGAATTACCAAGCTATGTGAGAGAAATAAAAACCTTTTATGAGAAAATGTTCTTAAATGAGGGTAAACCGATAACATATTTAAATTTCAAGCTGAAAGCATAATTTTATCTTTGTATGTATATTTAGTTATTTAATTATGTGTTTTATAGCGTAAGAATAATATAAAATATTTTAAATAAAAAAAGGATTGAAATCTCAATCCTTTTTTATAAATATATTATTATTAAACTATAAATCAATCACAAAGTATAATTCCTTTATTATTGTTAAATTCTAATAATCCGCTTTTAATTGTAAATATTTTATATTTTCCGTCATCTTTTAGTTTGTGAGATGAAGTGGAACTTATATTCTCAAGTTTAATAGTACCTGGTTCGAGTGTTGAAACAATAGAAGCATGATTTTCTAACATTTGAAATTCCCCCATAGAACCGGGAACTGAGATAGAAGACACTTCACCATCAAAAATAACTTCTTCTGGGGTAAGTATTTGTATTTTCATCAGAATTAAAATTATTACTGAGATACTTTATTTTTTTAATTCAGCTAGTAGCTTTTCACCATGTTCAATAACTTCTTCAATAGTTCCTTTAAGGTTGAAAGCTGCTTCAGGGTATTGATCCAATTCTCCGTTAAGAATCATATTAAATCCTTTGATAGTATCTTTAATATCAACTAAAGCCCCCGGAGTACCAGTAAATTGTTCGGCCACATGGAAAGGTTGAGAAAGGAATCTTTGTACTTTTCTAGCTCGATAAACTACTAACTTATCTTCTTCACTAAGCTCTTCCATACCTAATATCGCTATAATGTCTTGCAAATCCTTATATCTTTGTAAGATTTCTTTAACGTTTTGAGCACATTGGTAATGATCATTACCTAAAATCTCAGGAGAAAGAATTCTAGAGGTAGACTGCAATGGATCCACTGCAGGATAAATACCTAGAGAAGCAATTTTTCTGTCTAAAACAGTTGTTGCATCTAGGTAAGCAAAGGTAGTTGCAGGTGCAGGGTCAGTTAAATCGTCTGCCGGTACGTATACTGCCTGTACAGAAGTAATTGAACCGTTTTTAGTAGAAGTGATTCGTTCTTGAAGTGCACCCATCTCACTTGCCAATGTCGGTTGATAACCTACGGCTGAAGGCATACGGCCTAATAATGCAGAAACTTCAGATCCGGCTTGTGTAAAACGGAATATATTATCAATAAAAAATAGTACATCACGTCCTTTTCCCGCTCCTAAACCATCGCGATAATATTCAGCCAATGTCAATCCGGAGAGAGCTACTCTGGCACGAGCTCCTGGAGGTTCGTTCATTTGACCAAACACGAAGGCAACTTTTGAAGTCTTCAGGGCTTCAAAGTCTACCTTAGAAAGATCCCAACCTCCTTCTTCCATTGATTTCATAAATTCATCTCCATAAGAGATAATTTTAGATTCTAACATTTCTCGAAGAAGATCATTTCCTTCACGGGTACGTTCTCCTACGCCGGCGAATACGGATAAACCACCGTGTCCTTTGGCTATATTATTAATTAATTCTTGAATTAAAACTGTTTTACCTACTCCGGCACCTCCGAAAAGCCCAACTTTACCTCCTTTTGAATAAGGTTCAATTAAATCGATTACTTTGATACCTGTGTATAATACTTCAGCTGAGGTTGAAATATCTTCAAAATTTGGAGAGGGTCTATGTATAGGAAGTTCATGTGTTTTAGGCACATCACCGATGCCGTCAATTGCTTTCCCAATAACATTGAACAAACGTCCATTTATTTCTTCTCCGATAGGAACTGTTATAGGCTTATTGGTAGCTATTACTTCTTGTCCACGATATAATCCGTCAGTAGCATCCATCGCTATACATCGTACCGTATCTTGCCCAATATGTTGCTCCACTTCAAGGATTAGATTAGGCTCATTATTATTTTTTGTAACTTCCAACGCATCATATATATTTGGGAGTTGTTCTACTTCTTCAAAAACAACATCTATTACTGGGCCTATAACCTGAGATATTTTTCCTTTATTAACCGTTACCATATAATTTAAAATTCAATTAATTACATTTCATTTAAGGTATTGCAAATATAGTATTTTAATGCTTATATGCCTTGAAAAAATATCAAAAAAAATCATATTTTTGCAGATAATTTGTTTTAAACACCTGTGAATATTCATACAAAAAATCTAAATATATCAAAAAATCATAAAATAATCTTAACCTTGGGTATGTTCGATGGAGTACATTTAGGACATCAATATGTGTTAAAATATTTAAGCGATATTGCAAAAAAGGAGGAAGCTGAAACAGCTGTGATGACCTTTAATCCACATCCGCGTTTAGTTTTACAACCTTTTACTGGATTTGAATTACTTACTACTTTAGAAGAAAAGATACAACTGTTGGAAAAATTTAATGTTCAACATTTGTTTATTCAGGAATTTACTAAAGACTTTAGCCAATTAAGCGCGTTGGAATTTGTCAGAGATATATTAGTCGCCCGTTTGCACATACACTCTCTTGTTATCGGATATGATCATCAATTCGGAAATAATAGAGATGGAAATTATGAACGTTTGCAAATGTTTTCCAAGCAATTCGGTTTTAAGCTTTATAAACTTCCTGCTTTAAGCGGAAATAATTCCGTTATTAGTTCTACGAAAATTAGAAATAAAATTAGCGAAGGTAAAATTATTAGAGCTAATGAGTATTTAGGATACAACTTTCTAATGAAAGGAAAAGTTATTAAGGGAGATAAAATTGGTGCAACTTTAGGCTTTCCTACTGCAAATATTGAAATTGACGAACATAAAATTTGTCCCAAAAATGGAGTCTATTTTGTTAAGGTAAAAATTAAAGAAAACTATTTTTATGGGATGATGAATATTGGAAAGCGACCTACAGTTAATGGATTAAATAAACAAATTGAAGTGCATATACTTGATTTTAATAGGGATATTTATGGGGAGGAAATAGAAATTTATTTTTATGACAGATCTCGTGATGAAAATAAATTCTCATCTTTAGAGGAATTGAAAAATAGGTTAGCTATAGATAAAGAGAATACGATTAATTATTTTAAAAAAATGCCCTAATATTTTTATTTATTAGGGATTTTATATTATTAAAGAAAATAAAAGCTATTTAATCGAAATTGGTTTTTACATTAATTAACTTTAAGGTAATTAACAAAGGTACGTAAGCACCTATTTTATTCTCGTCTCCATAGAGTCCATACGCGGTAAAAGAGGGAAGTACTATTTCAGCAACATCGCCTTTCCCCATCATATATAGAGCACTTTCAATGCCTCGTATTTCTTTAAATTTTCCTAAAATTCCTTGTTTTTCACCAAATTCATCGAAGCTATATATAATATCACCTGAAAGGGTCTTAATTTCTGCTGAATAGATTACACCGTCATTATTTTTAGGCTTTAATAATTTTTTTTCTATTACATATCGAAACCATATTCCTGAGGAAGTAGCTAAAAACTTTTGATGTAAGGAATCTTCTCGCATATTAATCCATTTTTGTAAGAAATTTCTTTCCTTATCTTCTCTTTCTTTTGAATTTTTTAATATTTCATTTTTATATTTCGATGTATACTTATTTTCAGGAAGAAAAATTTCTTTTTTCTGACAAGTATTGAATAAAAATATGCTTAGTAAAATAAGATAAGTATTATTAAGAAATTTCATTTACTTCAGTTTTAATAATATTTTTAAATCTTGAAATGGTATCCATAAGAGAAAGTTCGCTTTTCCCACCTGCAGCATTAATATGCCCGCCTCCACTAAAATATTTTCTTGAAAATTTATTTACATCAAATTCTCCTTTGGATCTGAAAGAAATTTTAACGAAATCATTTTGAATATCTTCCATAAAGAAAGCAACAAATTTTATTCCGATTATAGAGAGTCCATAATTAACAAATCCTTCTGTATCACCTTTCTGATACCCAAATTCAAGTAGTTGATTTTTAGTGATATATAAAATAGCTGTATTTTTATCCTGGATTAATTCTATTGAATCCAATACGGTACCTAATAGCTTAAGTCTTTCGGGAGTATTACAATCAAAAATATTAGATGAAATAATATTGGGTTGGGCTCCCATATCAATGAGTGAAGCTATTATTTTGTGAGTTTCTGAAGTGGTATTTTTAAAACGGAAACTTCCTGTATCAGTTAAAATTCCCGTATAAAGACAGGTAGCAATATTTTCATCGATTTTTGATACTTCTCCCAACGTTTCGATAAATTTATATATCATTTGACAAGTTGCCGGTTGTGAAGTATCTGAATAAACATAATCGAAACAATCTGGATTTTGATGATGATCAATTAAAATTTTAATGGCTTTTGATTCATTTAATTTTGTTTCAAGCTGATTAATCCTTGTAGATGTGTTGAAATCAAGACAAAAAATTAAATCTGCATTTTTAAATGCTATATCTACAAATTTAGTTCGATATTCGCCGATAATTATATTTTTAGCATCAGGCATCCATTTTAAAAACTTAGGAAATTCATTGGGAACAATTATAGTTGATTGAACACCTATTTTATGTAAAAAATGATATAAGCCTAATGAAGATCCTATGGCATCGCCATCTGGATTTTGATGTGCAAGGATAAGTATATTTTCTTTTTCTTTTATTAGTTGTTTAATTTCAATTAATTTTTCATATGTAAACATCGTAATATAATTTTTGAAAAGGTAAAAAAAATCACTCTTAGGTAGAGTGATTCTTTATGTAAGTGGCAAATTTAATTTAAAAATTTTAATAATTATCGTAGGCATTTGTAGCATCACCTCCAAAATCCCATGTTAATCCAAATCGTAAGGTATTATCCAACGCGTTGTTTATACTTGATGTAGTAATTAGGTATGAAAAATCAATTCCAAATGATTGATATTTAAGACCTGCTCCCAGTGTAACATATTGCCTACCTCCTTTATCTGGATTCTCGTAAAAATATCCGGTTCGGAATGAAAAAGCATTATTGTATGTATATTCGCCTGATATACTGTAAGTAATTTCTTTTCCTACATCTTTATTGCTGAAAGAATTAAACATACCAGAAATAAAACTCTTATCGGGAACTTTATAGGTAATGCTTCCGTCAGGATTTTTGACTTCTTCTGGTGCCGGTACTAATAGCTTGGATGCTTCTAAGGTAAGTCCTAATTTGTTCTCTTCATCGAAATACAAGTCATAGCCAACTCCTAGTCTTAAATTTGTAGGCAAATAGCTTGAATTTTCTTTATTATCGGAATAATCTAATTTAGGTCCCATATTAAAAATTCCCCAACCGGCTCTCCATCTACCTTCATAGTTATTGAAAGAACGGCTTTTATCAGATTGAAAATATCCAGTTACATCTACTGCGAATGTATTTGCAGCCTTTGTTTGTGCAGATGAATTATCAACATTATTGAATAAATCCGAACGGATATATCTCGCTGTTACAGCCATGGAATATACATCAGCTAATTTAAGGCCATAAGAAACATCAATTGAAAATTCATTCGGTTTGGAAATTCCTTTTTCAACGATATTATTACCTAATAGCTCATTAAGTTGAATTTCTCCCATGTTAAAATAATAAATGCTTGCACCTAGTGTACTTCTTTCTTCTTCTCCTAGAAATGTATAAAAAGTACCATTTAATAAAAATACATCACTAGTTAGTTTATTCATATAAGGAGTATAGGAAAGTCCAACTCCTGAATAACTTGTTCCAAATACATATTTCGATGGATTCCAAAATTGTGAAAATCCATCGGGTGAAGTGGCAACCCCCTGATCACCTAAACCACCCGAACGCGCATCTGGTGAGATTCTAAGGAATGGGGCTCCGGTAACAATGGCGTAATTTCTATTCTGAGCCTTAAAGGCACTAAATAATAATAACGTCATAATTAAAATTCTTTTTTTCATGAACTATTTGAGTTAAATAATATTATTTTGAATTATAGCTTTTTTTATTACAAAAATATATTTTATTTTAATATTACCAATTTTTCAATTTGAGAAACAGATCCTTTACAAAATTCAGATGTTCCTTTTACTTTTACACGATAAACATATACGCCTTTTCCAATTTTGTCTCCATAATCATCCAATCCATCCCATTCGATTCCATATTTATCTGTTCTATACCCTTCACTAAAAGGTTGCGAAGTTACAGTTTGATTGATAGTTTTAACTAATTTTCCGGATATAGTGAAAATTTGAACTTGAACATCTAAAATATCAGGACAGTTATGTTCAAAATGGAAAAAAGTTTTTGTTGTAAAAGGATTAGGCCAATTCAGAAGCTTTTTTATAATCAACCCCTGATCACCATTATCTACGACTAAAAAGTCTAACGTTGCTGTAGATGAATTATTATTAATATCCCATACTTTAAAAGTAATGGTATGGTTTCCGGGATCCAAATCATATAATCTGTACCAAACTTTGCCTTTCTGATAATCTTTCAATTTTGGATTTAAACAAGGAGATGATTCTCCTCCGGTAAAGAAGTCATTCAGAATAATAGTACCATTCACGTTGTTATTTAATATTCCTGTAATATCATGACCGATTCCTAACCCGGTTGAGTTAATACCCGTACTGTCTGTAATACATGCCAAAAGATATGGTGATCGATCTGTTAAACCTCCGTTAGCGAAATTTAAATTATTCATATATAATCCTATTTTCGGTCCTTCATCATCGTTAATGCCATTAGGATTAATATCACCAATTTTTAGATCATATTTATAATTAAAAGCGTCAATTTTAGAATTGTCTGAATATAAAATCAATTTTCCTTTCCCTACTTCGTAATTTATGTCTTTAGGTACATAAAATTCTATTTTAAAATTTCCATTTTTAACTTGAGAACCAACTTTATAAATAGAGTTGTTTTGTTCTTTATATTCAAGTGGAGGATTTAAAGAGTTTAGATTGAAGTTATTGAGGGTTTTCTTTTCAATGGGTTTATCATAAAGTATGGTTTGTATACTACCAGAAAAAGATGTGTCTGGTTTATCATTCTCGTCTAAGACTTGTCCTTCTAATGTTATAAAATCTAAAGCTCTTATGGTCTCAGAAAAATTGTCCGCATCTTTTCCATTTATTTTAGTTAATTTTATTTTACGTTTTGGATATGCGAGAGATTGAGCAGGATCACCCAATAAAGATATTTTTCGATTATCTCCATGTCTAAATTCTTTTTTTGATAAACGTAAGGCTTCCCCCAAAGCTATATATTTTTTATCATTGGAATCCGAACTAAAAATATATTTCATTAATATTGGATTCATTGTTAGTCCGTAATATATAGATAAAGCTCTGTTTGTAGTAATCATCGCATAAGCACCTCCATTTTTTTTAAGATATAACATATCTCCAAAAGAGTTTAATGTAGGATTATCCCAGATGGATACATCACAAGAGATAGTAATAAATAAAGGTAATCGAGAGAAATCGTTATTAAAGTTAGTCAAACTTTTAATATCTTCTTTAGTAAATAATCTGTATTGAGAAATTGAAAGCGGACCGCCGTGCCCAAAATAATTTATTACTAAATTGCCGTTGTTAAAAGCATTTTTTATTGCGGTAGTAACCTGTGGAAATCGGGCTCCCCCAGAGGTGTAGTCTGCTTTATAAGAGTCGATATAAAGCTTGCTCAAAGTATATTCTTTTAAACTCTTTTCAAAAATATTTTGGGCGATTGTTTCTTCTATTTTTTTATGAAAATTATTTTCACTATCAATGTCAACGATAAGGGAGGTTTTTAATCTCCAGTCACCGAAAGGTGAACCTTGTGAAGAATTTCCATTCATATATTTCACACTTTTATCTACGCATAGTGTTGCTTCATCTAAATCTTTTGCGATCATTCTTCCCACTGCAATATCAAGTTGAGATGAAGAGAGATTAGCATTTTCATCGATCATTTTCGCTTCGTTATCATCCAAAATGGTAATATAATCATCCGTTGCATATGAATAGTTTATGCCTGAACTTTCATAACTATGATAAGTAGGAATGAGATTATATCCTTTTCCGGTTTTATTTTTCAGATCATACGAACTGGCTCCCAAGAGCAATACATACTTTAATTTTTGATTATCTTTTTTGTATAAATATCTTAAAAAATCTCTTATTGCAGTTAAATCCTGTCCTCCGGAACTAAATTCATTATAAATTTGATTTACGGTCACAACTTCTACTTTGAGATTGTTATTAGTTTGATGTAGATTTTTTATGCGATTTGCTTGTGAGACAAATTCAGGAATTGTTATTATAATATAATCTGGATTGGAGATTGAATGTAAAGCTTGATTTGAAATTTTTCCAACTGCAGTTGGTATGTAAGCTGCAGCATGTTTGAATGCAACCATTTCATTTTTGAAAACAATAGAGGAAAATTGATAAGAAAAATTATAAGTGTCTGTTGCCCTTTCTAATTTTTTTGCATTTACGATATCTGAAACATCCCAAACTTCAAAAGCTTCCGAAGGAGAAAAATTAAATCCGTATATTTTCCCGTTTTCAATAGCATCAAATGTCCTAAAATTCATTTGGCTTCCATTAAATTTAAGTTTTTGCTTAAAAATAACCTCCAAATAATCAGGATATAGTTCAGCTGATGGATTGGAAGAATTATCAAATTTTAAAGTAAATTTTAATTGATTTTTATTTGAAGTAAAGGTTTTCGTTTGCTTACCTATTGCAAAATCAAGTTCAGTACTTAGCGGCTGTAGAATAGTCGAATATAAAGGGGTATCATTGAATAAGACGATTAACTTTCCATTGGTTGCATTTCTTGAAACCCATGAGTAATTACAGGTTATATTTGAAGCAGAAACCAAATCGTGTACTGTAAAATCAACTACTTTATTATTTTTTATACTTAAATTTTCTCCCACCCAAATTTTTCCTACTTGATTTAAATTGTATAAATCTTCTTCATAAAATTGATGGTCATCGTATTCTGTATAAATTTTGTCATTAGGAGTCTTATAAGCTATTGTTGAAATTCTTTTTCCGGGGGATTGATTTATATTAATAAAATAGTATGCATAATCTTCATAGATGTTTTTTTTGTGTTTAATAGTTGATTCTCTTATCCAATAGTCAGGGCCTTGTCCATAAAATAAAATATAATCATTGGCATTAAAAGCTCCATCCTCTTCGCCGGAAACATAGATTGCATTTTCTTTTAAATTTTCATATCGAAAATCAGAAGTCGGCTCAGGTAACATTTTACCCCCATTACCAAAAATTCGTATGGTTTTTGGATTTATTGAATTAACATTTATTCCTAAGGATTTTAAAAAATTATAATCTATTTTATAGATTCCTGTTTTAGATAATTTTATTTTATACCATTCTCCGTTCTGTAAAATACTTTCAGTATTTAAATTCGACTCCAAGGTTGAAATATTTTTTAAAAGAGTACTTTTTTTATCTATGTTAAAACTTACAAGCTGAAAAAAAGTATTATCAATTTTTTTTAAGGTTTTGATTGAAACAGAAATAAATTTTTGATCTCGAGACTTTGTTATCGATGCGCTGAATTGATCAACTGCGGGAATTAAATTTATAGGAATATCACCCAATTGCGACTTTTCAATTTGCCTCCATTGTAAGTTAGAAAGGTAAATATCTCCATTAAAATCTGTTAATTTGTCATAATATAAAGTGGGAATTCCCCCATCAATTGAATAGTTTTCATTTGAAAAATAAGGATACTTTCCTGAATATCCTGTAAAATATGAAGCGGATTTTAAACCCTCCCAATTAATCGTAATGGTTTGACCTTCAACTGATAATAAAAGCGCTTGGACATAAAGCGCTATAAAAAAAAATACAAATCTTTTCATTTACCTTTATGATAACGAATAATTATAAATAATATTTTATAAAATGTACAATATTTATATATTAGTATACGTTATTTGAGGTTATGTAATATAAAGTAGAAAAAATTTTTCTTTCTACAATATTATATTATTTTTGCATGATCTAAATTATGAAAATAAATACAATGAGAATCGGGAAATTCATATTATCATTATTCATTGTTTCTTCAATTCCCTTAATCTTAATTAATTGCGGTGGTAGAAGAACGAAGCCTGGCGGTGGTACTAAAAACACAAAAAGTTTAACAGGTTGGAAAGCCAATGATAGAAACGGTTGGTTTTATAGCAATAAGAAAAAAACAGAAAAAGGCTGGGTAGGAATGGTATTTATAGAGGGTGGTTCATTTACTATGGGTTTAGTAAAGGATGATGTGATGCATGATTGGAACAATACGCCTAATCGTATGCAAGTTCGGTCCTTTTTTATTGGAGAGACAGAAGTAACCAACTATGAATATCGTGAATATGTAACTTGGTTGAAATACGTATATTCTCCAACGCAAGATAATTATAAAGATATTTACTTCGGAGCACTTCCTGATACACTTGTTTGGAAAAATAAGTTATCAAGAAACGATGTTTATTCTGAAGATTATTTTAGAGCTCCTCAGTTTGACAATTATCCTGTAGTGGGAGTTAGCTGGTTGCAAGCGCAAAGATATTGTGATTGGTTGACAGATAGAGCTAATGAAAAAGAACTAATGAATAAAGGTATTATACCTAAGGATTATTATAGTAATCCTGAAAATAATGTTGGTTCAAATTCCTTTAATGTTGAAAAATATAAGTATAATGACCCTGAACTTGAAGGGATAGTTAATCAAGATAAAATAGCTAAACAGCGTGGAATAACTAGTAAAAATGAAAGAATTATTGCTGTTAATAAAAGTGCACAAGGTAATTTAGTACAAAAATTCAGGTTACCAACAGAAGCCGAATGGGAATATGCTGCATTAGCTGAAGCTGATAATAGACAATATAATATCATTGAGGGTAAAGATGTGATGATTAATAGAATGAGAGCTAAAAAGGGTAGAAATAAGGGGCAGTTCGAAGCAAATTTTAAATCAGGAGGCAGTGGAGATTATTCTGGAAGCGGAGGTTGGGCTAATGATGGTAATGCTATTACCTCTGATGTAAGATCTTATCCTTCCAATCCTTTTGGTCTTTATGGAATGTACGGAAATGTTGCTGAATGGACGCAAGATGTTTATAGACCTTTAATAGACACTGATTATAATGATTTCAATTATTATAGGGGAAATGTCTATCAACAATTTATCAGTGAGGCAGGAAGTCCAGGAAGATTCAAAAAGGTTGAAGATGGAAATATACAATATGATACCTTAGCGGATGGACGAAGACTATATAGAAATTTATCCGGTAAATTTGAAACCGAAGTTGTAGATGATGCTAGAAACTTTAGAGATGGAGATTTTCAATCATCATTAGAAGCAGGAGATGGAGTAATAGATTCAACAGGTGTATATAGTTTTTATAATTCCCCAATTAGAAATTGGATAGTGGATAAAAATGGTAGAGTTGTTTTAGAGAAAGATACTAAACAAAGAACCTCTCAAATTAGTAATGATTTAAGAGTTATAAAAGGAGGTTCTTGGAATGATACATCCTATTGGTTAGATCCGGGACAAAGAAGATATATGTTAGAAAATGAATCTGCAGTTTGGGTAGGATTTAGAGTAGCTCAAGACCATAAAGGTAAAGAATCTTCATCTACCAGAAATAAAAGAGGAGCTAGTAATAAGATTCCAAGGTAATAAGATATAAAAAACATATAAAGATATTTATCACTAAATTGAGAAGGCTATCAAAATGGTAGCCTTCTTTGTTAATTTATTGTAAATGAAAATCGGAGATAAAGTAAAACTAATAGATGAAGAGGGGGTATATATCATAAAAAATATTACAGGGACTAAAGTTTTGTTATTAGATTCCTATGGTTTTGAAATTATTTATTCAATAGATAAAATAATTTCAGCTGAAAAATATGAAAATATATATAATGCTATTTCAAATGTTAGTACTAAAAAGGAAGATGTTTCTTCAAAAAAGAAAAATATATTTGCAAAAAAAAATGAAAAAGAAAGAATTATAGATCTACATATTGGAAATTTGGTTGATTCAGTAAAAAATTTAACACCTCATCAGATGCTTGAAAAGCAAATTAATCGAGCAAATGAAGAAATAAAGTTAGCTAAAATGGATAAAATAAATAAACTAATTTTTATTCATGGAAAAGGTAAAGGCGTCCTAAAAAAAGAAATTTATAAGATTTTAAATACTATTGATGACATTGAATTTTTTGAAGCTGACATTATAAAATATCGTTTTGGAGCTGTAGAAGTGAGATTCAAATAATCAAGTTTTTCTAGTGATTACTTTTTTACCCCCCTATGAAAATTAAAATTATAATAAAAATAATACTTTTCATTTTACCTTTATTTTGCTTAGCTCAAAGTGACAAGATATTTATTTCTGCTACTTTAGATAGCATAACTAAAAATATATCAGTTAAGCAAAAGATAACTTTTTTTAATAATACAGGATATACATTAGATAAAATATATCTGCATGCAGCTGCTAATTCCTATTCTAATACCAATACAGTTTTAGGAAAACGAAAGTTAGAAGATAGGAATAAATCTTTATATTTTTCAAAATATTTAAATAGAGGTAGAATTAATGATTTAACAATTTTTATAGATAAACGTCAACCTGTTTTTTTACTTAGAGATTTTGAATTTTATGAAATAAACCTTTTCAACCCTTTATTGCCTAATGATAGCATTTCTCTTAATTTGAACTACAATATTAAAGTACCTTATGATAAAATTACAGGATATGGATATTCATCTAAAGGAACGTATTTATTAAAAAACTTTTTTATACAACCTTTAGACTTTGATAAATCAAAACCTAAATTGGAATCTTTCACTGATACAGAATTTAATCCATATAGAAAAACGGATTATTCTATAGTTTTTTATTATCCTAATGATCTATATATAGAAGGAGATTTGGTTAAAGAAGGAGATCATATTTTAAAAGGGACCAACTATGATGCAGTAACTGTTTTACTTACTAAAAATAAGCCTCTATCATTTTTATATGAAATAGATGGAATACAAACAGAGGTAACTATAGGATATCCGATTAAAGAAGAATTAAAAGAGTTATATTATAAAAATATTCAAAGAGAATTATCATTTTTAAAAGAAAAGTTAGGAACTCTTCCTGCAAAAATATTTATTAGCTCTAAAATAAAAAAAGATCGAAATTTTGTAGGAGTTGATAATATTAATTTATTTGGTCTTAAGGAATGGGTCATGTTTTCTGATGATATTAAAATTGACCTTAAAATGTTTCAACAAATTGCATATTTAACGATTAATCAAATCATTAAATTAGATAAAAATAAATATCATTGGATTTCTAATGGTTTGCTTACTTACTATCAATTAAAATATCTAAAAAAATACTATCCTGATACAAAATTATTGGGTGATTTACCGGATGATTTTAGTATACTGAAAATTAAACCCCTAAAATATTTTTTTATATCTAAAGTCCCTTTAATTGATAGGTATAAATTAGGTTATAGGTATATAGCCACACAAAATTATGATCAACCGATTAATGAAAATTTTTTAGAATTAAGCAATATAAATCAATATATTATAAGTGGATTTAAATCGGGATTAAGTTTTAATTTTTTATCTGAATATTTAAGTCAGGGCATTTTTGAAAGCTCAATTAGAAAACTTATACAAGAAAGAAGAGAAAAAGAAGTAAATGCTTTATATTTTCAAAAGTTCTTGGAAGATGTTTCTCATGAAAATTTAGATTGGTTCTTTCAAAAATACATTTCAACAAATGATCGTATCAATTTTAAGATTAAGAAATTCTATGATAATAAAAACGATACAAATAATATAAAAATACGTATAACCAATAAAACGGCTTTAGCTGTGCCAATTTTAATTACAGCCGAAAAAAACAAGCAAGTAATTAATCAAAAATGGATTTTTTCAACGAAGAAAGATTCTGTATATACATTTATAAATGGTGATTACAGCAAATTGCTTATTAATAAAAATTATATTTTTCCTGAAATTAATGATAATGATAATTTGTTAAATACAGAAGGAATTTATAAAAACAAAAAAAAATTACAGATGAAATTTTATGCAGATGTTGATAATCCTAATTATACACAAATTTTCTATGAACCTAATATCAATTGGAATAATTATGATAAATTTATTTTAGGATTACGCTTTTATAATAGTTCTCCTTTTTCAAGACCGTTTGAGTATTCTTTTTCTCCAACATACTCTACTGGGACAAAGAGTTTGACAGGAGCAGCATCTTTAAACTACAATTACGATATGGAGAACGGTATTTTTAGGAGAATATCATTAGGATCAGGTTATAATTTTTATCATTATGATAAAGATTTGAGTTATAAAAAGTATTCGGGAAATTTAAACTTTCTTTTTAAGAAAAGACCGAGATCAGAAATTAATAGAACTATAGGAATATCATTTAATAGTGTTGAGAGAGAAAAAAATCCTTCAAAATTATGGGAAAAAGATGACTATTCGCATTATAATCTTCTTGATATTTCTTATTCCCATTCTGATAACAGACTAATTAATGAATGGTATAGTAAAACTAATTTTCAACATTCTAATATGTTCAATAAGATTAGTTCGGAAATATATTTTAGACATGAATATGCACCCAATAAGAAAATAACCTTACGATATTTTGGCGGATATTTTATAACTAATAATTCAAATTCTACTTATTTTGATTTTGGGGTGGATCATATAACCGATTATAGCTTTAATTATATGGATTATTTAGGAAGATCTGCAACCAGCGGACTATTTTATCAACAATATATAATGGCAGAAGGAGGTTTTAAATCTATATTGGATAAATCTGCCAATAAATGGATTACCTCTTTAAACGGGGAAATACATTTATGGAAGCTTTTAGATATTTATGCAGATATTGGCTTATACAATAATAAAGCAAAACCTACTAAATTTATTTATGACACAGGAATTAAACTTAACATTATACCTGAATTTCTTGAATTTTATCTTCCTATTCAATCAACATTAGGTTTTGAACCTGCAAAGGATAGCTATTTGTCACATATACGTTTTACCTTTAACTTTAATTTAAGTGCAGTAATCAACCATTTTAGGAAAGGATGGTACTAACTTTATTTTCTTGTATTTCTGAAAGAATGTTTATTAGTACATCAATTTCTTCAATAGTATTATAATGACTAAAAGAAATTCGTAAAGTTGTTGTGTTTTTTAATTCATCTTCACCGTAAAGTTGTAACATCGTTTTTGATGGCTTAGAAGCTCCTGATGCGCAAGCACTTCCTTGTGAAACGGCAACTCCTTTCATATCCAATTGAAAGCCTACCATGGTATTAGGGAAAGGAAGCAAGATACTTAAAAGCGTATAAATACTTTTACTAAAATCCGTCCCATGACCGTTAAAAGAAACACCTTTTATCTTTTTTAATAGCTGATCTATGGTGTAACGTTTCAATTCTTCAATAGTTTTTCTTCTCTCATTCAACTCTTTCATAGCCATATCAAAAGACTTTCCTAACCCTACGATACTATGTACGTTTTCCGTACCGGCACGCATATTGCGCTCTTGAGCACCGCCGGTCATAATTCCTTTTAAACCGGTCGATTTTCTTATAAAGGCTATACCTATTCCTTTGGGGCCATGAAATTTATGGGCACTGCAGGAAGCAAAGTCAACAGGAATTTTAGAAAAATCTAAAGGATAATGTGCCATAGTTTGCACTGTATCTGAATGGAATAAAGCATTATATTTTTTGCATAATTTTGCAATGTATTCTATATCAGTCAAATTTCCTATTTCATTATTGGAATGCATTAAAGAGACCAGAGTAGGAATGTTATCTTGTAGCAAATTTTCTAAGTGAGAAAAATCTAAATCTCCTTGTTTATTTAAAATAGGAAGAAAGACTATTTCCAATTCAAGATGTTTTTCTTTTAAATCTCTTACCGTTTCTAAAACAGATTTATGTTCCAATGGCGATGTGATTATCCTTCTAATATGTAAATTTTCTACACAGGAACGTATAATTAAATTATTGGATTCAGTACCACAACTTGTAAAAATAATTTCGTTAGAATTAACATGTAACCATTGAGCTATATTCTTGCGAACAGTTTCAATTTTAGATTTACTTTCCTGTCCAAAACTATGAATGGCTGATGGGTTACCAAAATCTTCTTTCATTGATTGGATCATTGCTTCAATTACCCTCTCATCGATTACCGTTGAAGCGGCACTATCCAAATATATCTTTTTCATTTCGCTCATTGATTAATTCAAAAAAAATTAAAGGAATATTAATTATTTTCTATATTTTATTAAATAAATGTGTTTTTTAATATATCGTTTATTTACAATCAATTTCTTTCCTGTAAATCCAATATTACTTGTAAAGTGCAAAGGTACGATATAAAATCAGATAAGTGAAATTTAGAATTATAGAAATTGTTCAGTTTAATTAAGAAGTAAACCGCTTTATTTTCTGACTTTAAAAAAGCAGGATAATATGATTTTAATTAATCAAATTCATTCATCTTTTATTTTTTTAAGTCTATAATTTTTAGAGCATTTCTTATATAATGACACCATCAACGATTAAATTTTATACTACTTTTTAACATATAATAATCACCTTTTTTACTACAATTAAGTGGTAAGCTAATAGAGCGTATTATCCCTTATTTACAAAAGAATATAACTAATCAAATAAGTTTGAATAATAAAATTAGAACCTATATAATTAAGATTTACCTTTTTTAGATCATTATTTAAAAGCAACTAGATCACCAACTAGGTTATAAGTCTTATAAGTTCAAGTACTTTCTCATCACCATCAATGAAGATGTAGACGTTATCTAAACAAGGAAAATATTTTTTGAATTTAGTATTTGCACGCCAAAAATGAAAAACTAAAGCCTTTTTACTGCATCCTAAGTCCATAAAATCATCCTAATAGAATACACCTTCCATGTCGACCGATTTTATATAAATACCTTCTTCAAAAAAAGCATAATAACATTCAACTGACCATTTAAATTTTTTGTAAAGCTTTTTAATTAAGCGTATTTCGATATAGATTTGTACGTGGTGTCTAACAAGATAGATTATAGCAACTATTCCAATTAATGGGATTAAAGCAAAAAGCCTTGTTAACCTCTTGGTTAAAGTAAAAAAAGTTTTAAAAAAAACATACCAGTATAAAAGCGACGACTGAACCAGCCAATATCATGAATGGAAATTTAGGGAAATACAGACGATGAATAATGCGTGGAATTTTTGCAAACAACTCCTGTTGAGACTCGAATATAAATGTTCGCTCAAATAGAAAATTAGCTTCATTAGGATCAAAAGCATAATAAGTTTTTTTAATTCTTTCTTTCATTGATATTCCTATATATTGTATGTGGCAGGCAATAATATTATAAAAGACAATGATTAATTGCAAATTATTTGATAAAAGATATAATTTTAAGGAATAGCTTTCTCCAAATGTACAATAAATCGATATATAATTGACTGACCTATTCTAAAGTTGATACCATTTTAAAAATGACAGCACTGGAGTAGAGTAGGATTGTAGAAATTATAGTTACTCTGTTTGCATTGTATTAATTGTTATATTTGGCACCTCTAATTTAAAAACAATTGGAACAATGAAAAATTTATTAGAAAACATCAACAATCTGATTGCAGATTTTCAAAAAGATGCAGAAATGCAAGTAGAAAATGGCAACAAGGCAGCCGGAACTAGAGCCAGAAAAACCTCTTTAGCTATCGAAAAAGCTCTCAAAGAATTTAGAAAGCTCTCAATTGAGGATTCAAAGAAATAATAGAGATTATTTAAGTAGAAAAAGGTTATTCCAATGCTTGGAATAACCTTTTAGTTTTTATGGTTTGTAATAAAATATTAATCTACCTTCATAACTAAATAGCTATTTGTATCTATAAAAATAAAGTAGATTAGGCATATCAGTTTTTACAAAATTTATATTTAGTATTAAAGATTGAAAATCAATCTAATATTATAAAATTGAAAAATATATCAATAGTATTTGGATTTAGTCAATATTTAAAATAAAAAAATCAGTTTATAAATTATAGTATATTAGGTATATATAAAAAGTCCTAATAAAAATTACCAGGACTTTAAAATTATTATTTTTATAACTTTATTTAATTAATATAATCTGAGTTTTTATAAAGATAAAGGCTCTTATAAATTAAATTTTATGCGCAGATTTTTTAATAAATAATTAGTAAGTTAAGACTTATTTGAAATTAAAATAGTTTCTGCTTTGGTATAATCAAATTCATTTTCTCTTCTGGCAACTATGATAGTGGCAGCTGCATTACCTATTAAATTGGTTAATGCTCTAGCTTCACTCATAAATTTGTCAATTCCAAATATTAAAGCGACAGCTTCTACAGGAACATGTCCAACCACCGGCAAAGTGGCTGCAAGAGTAATAAATCCACTACCAGTAACACCAGCGGCTCCTTTAGAAGTTAAAAGTAACACTAAAAGAAGGGTTATTTCCTGTTGTAAGTTCAAATGCATATCTAGGGCTTGTGAAATAAATACAGCAGCCATAGTAAGATAAATGGAGGTTCCATCCAAATTGAATGAATATCCGGTAGGAATTACCAAGCCTACCACCGACTTAGAACACCCTATTTTCTCCATTTTACTCATTATACCCGGCAAAGCAGATTCTGAAGAAGAAGTTCCTAGAACAATTAAAAGTTCTTCTTTAATATAGCGTATAAATTTAAAAATATTAACTTTATTGTAATAAAGAACTGCACCGATTACTCCGCATATAAATACAATACAAGTTAAATAAAAACATAGGATCAACATTCCTAAGTTACTTAAAGCTTTTAATCCGTATACGCCTATTGTATATCCCATAGCTCCCATAGCACCTAAAGGGGCCAAATACATAATTATTTTAATTATAGCAAAAAGCCCATCTAGAAAAGATTGCAATACGGATAAAACCGGTTTAGAGGCTTTAGTTCCGATTTTAGTCATGGCAAAACCAAATAAAATCGCAAAAACTAAAACTTGCAATAAATTATTTGAAGCTATAGAAGCAATAACGTTTTCTGGAATCATATCTAAAATAAATCCTACAATTCCATGATCTTCTTTGCTTTTTTCTATATAAACAGACATAGATGAAGAGTCCAGAGCATAAGGATCTACATGCATACCATCTCCGGGTTTTAATACATTTACGAAAATTAAGCCGATTATTAAGGCTATTGTTGTCATAATTTCAAAATAAACAATAGCTGTTAAACCAACCTTACCAACCTTTTTAGTATCTTCCATGCCCGCAATTCCAAGTACAATAGTGCAAAAGATCAAAGGTCCTACAATCATCTTAATTAGCTTGATAAATCCGTCCCCCAATGGTTTCAGCATTTCACCGAGTCCAACATTATGTTGTTTGACACCATTAACTACAGTATCTTCACTCGGGAAAAAATAGCCTATAAAAATACCTATAATTATGGCGATTATAACTTGTACGTAAAGACTTTTTAGTATTTTCATTATGTTTTATTTTATTGAGGTGAGTAATATAAGAATAATATATTTGAATTGTTATAAATAAAATGTTTTTTATGAAAAAACATTTAATAGTGTGTGTAATATATTGGTATTTAGTGAGTTATTATAAAGAAAATATCTGAATTTATATCCCATTTTTAGTCTTATATTTGTAAATATGCTTTAAAAAAGAAAAAAAAAAGAAAAAAAAAAGAAAAAAAAAATACCTTTAAATATCATATTTTTATTTAACAAATGAAAAAAATCATGTATTTTTATGAAAAATATTAGTGAGTAAATAGTTTATTACTATTAAAAAACACGATATAAATTTTATGGAACTTACTATTTTAGGTTTTAATTCTGCAATTCCAACTATACGCACAAATCCTACTTCTCAATTATTACGTTGTGGAAATGAAAATTTTTTAATTGATTGTGGTGAAGGAACTCAAGTACAACTAAGAAAAGCAAAAGTTAAGTTTACCAGTATTAACAACATATTTATATCTCATTTGCATGGAGATCATGTATTTGGATTAATTGGACTTATATCTTCTTTTCATTTATTGGGAAGAACTGAGCCCTTACATATTTATGGTCCCAGAGGTATAAAGAAATTAATTGAAACTCAGTTACTACTAACCGAAAGCATTAATTATTTTGAAATTAATTTCATTGAGTTAACCTCTCAAGAAAGTGAATTGATTTACGAAGATAATAAAATGAGTATATGGACTATTCCATTAAATCATCGCATTTATACAAATGGTTTTTTATTTAAAGAAAAGGTAAAACCGAGAAAGCTAAATATGGATGTGATCAATTTATATCCGGAAATCCAAACATGTGATTATCATAACTTAAAATTGGGTAAAGACTTTATCTCAGAAAAAGGTGAAATAATAAAAAATGAATTTTTAACCTTACCTCCTAAACATTCTTTTAGTTATGCCTTTTGCTCAGATACGAAATTTATTCCTCACATTATATCCCAAATAAAAGGAACGGATGTTTTATATCATGAAGCTACATTTTTAGATGATTTAAAAGAGCTGGCAAGTAAAACAGGTCATACTACAGCCTACCAAGCAGCGCAAATAGCAAAAGGCGCAAAGGTGAAATTGCTAATATTAGGGCATTTTTCTAATCGGTACACAGATCTTTCTGTTTTTAAAGAAGAAGCAGAAAAGGTTTATCCTAACACCATTATACCTGAGGAGCTATTTACTTTAGATTTTAATGAATTACCTCTTAGTTGAATAAATAAATGATCCGGAATAATTTACTATATATGCTAGATAAATAGTTAATAAAATAATTAAGATTTATAAAAAACTAAGGCTTGTATCATTTTTTTGTTAGTACTTTTGTTTTTTACTAAACTAAACTAGACTGATAACATGAAAACTTTATTAGATGGATACTTTAAGCTATCCGAAAAAGGAACAACTGTTAAAAAAGAATTAATAGCGGGTGTTATAACTTTTTTAACTATGTCCTACGCGTTAATTGTAAATCCAAGTATTTTATCGGAAACAGGAATGGACAAGGAGGCTCTTTTTACCGGGACTACACTTGCCATTATATTTGCTACTTTCTTAATGGGAATACTTGCCAAATTACCAATCGCTCAGGGGCCGGGAATGGGATTGAATAGTTTTTTTGCTTTCTCTGTTGTTTTAGGACTAGGATATTCTTGGCAATTTGCTTTAACTGCAGTATTCATTGAAGGCATAATTTTTATTTTATTAACCTTTCTCAACATTAGAGAAATGATTGTAAAAAGCATTCCCAAAGTTCTTAAGGAGGCTATTCCGGTTGGAATTGGATTATTTATTACATTAATAGGATTAAAAGGAGCGAACATTATTGTTTCTGATCCGAATACATTTCTTGCCCTAGGGGATTTCAAAATGCACTCAGTTTGGATTGCTTTTGCGGGCTTATTTGTAACAGCTGTTTTACATTCACGTAATATAAATGGATCTATATTGGCCGGAATTGTGGTATCAACAGTATTTAGCTATTTACTTGGAGATATAAACCTTCCGGAATCTTTTGTAAGTATGCCTCCATCAATTAAACCGATATTCGGTAAAGCGATCGAGCCCATGTTTTCTTCCGAAGGTTGGGATAAGATATTTTCAGTAGATATGCTTATTGTCGTATTTACCTTTTTATTTGTTAATTTATTTGACACGATCGGAACCCTAATAGGAGTAGTTTCCAAATTAGGATTAACAGATGAGGAAGGAAATTTTCCACAAATGAAAAAAGCATTATTTTCGGATGCTTTAGGTACAACAGTAGGTGCAATCTTGGGTACAAGTACTATAACTTCTTATGTTGAAAGTGCCTCAGGTGTAGCTTCAGGCGGAAGAACCGGTTTAACAGCGTTAAGTACGGCATTTATGTTTATCTTAGCATTGTTTTTAGCACCAATATTTTTACTCGTTCCGGCAGCCGCCACTGCTCCAGCTTTAATAATTGTGGGACTTTTTATGATTTCATCAGTTGTAAAAATCGATTTTTCAGACGTAACAGAAGGATTACCCGCTTTTTTAACTATAATTTTTATGCCGTTTACTTTTAGCATAGCTGAAGGAATTGTATTTGGTATGCTTAGTTTTACATTTTTAAAAGTTTTTGGTGGAAGATATAAAGAAGTTACTCCTACAGTTTATATAGTATCTTTACTATTTCTTATAAAAATTGTGCTTGATGCAGCTCACGTGATTGGATAATATAATAATTGACCAATAGTAATTATTGATGCTTGAATTTTTGCTTTATTTTATTATTGAAAATAGCGGTTATTAAAACATAAAAAAGTAATTTAGGAAGCATTAGATTTTAGAATAAAATAAAAATCTAATGCTTCTTTAATATTATATTAATCGAGCTAAATAAATTCTTTAATCAAATGCATTTTTTCTATGATCTTTATATTTTGAAATTCTATAAAATAGATAATCTAGTAATAAGTTGAACGTAAGCGAAAAGTTATATTTCTAATAACTAAATAAAATAGTCTAACTGTACAATTCTCAAAAAGTAAAAAAATTGTCATTAAAATATGATAAAATGAATCTAATATAAAATCCTTAATGAACTTACTCGTATTGATAAGAAAAAAAAATTTAATTTCGATTGCTTTAACCTATTTGACATTTAGCTTCATAAAACAGGATAATTTGTTTCAATTTAAATTTTTACGATCGTATTTGACCATTACCTTCTACAATCCATTTATGCGTGCAGAGTTCTTCCAGACCCATAGGACCACGGGCATGCATTTTCTGCGTACTAATTCCTATTTCTGCCCCCATATCAAATTGCGCGCCATCAGTAAAAGCAGTAGAGGCATTCGCATAAACACAAGCAGCATCTACCATTTTTTCAAAAATATTTATACAATCTCTATTCTCACTTATAATGGCTTCACTATGTTTAGAACCATAAGTAGTAATATGATCTATGGCTTCTTCTAACGAATGAACTGTTTTAATTGCCATTTTATAATCCAAAAATTCTGTTCCAAAACTCTCTTGGGTTGCTTTACATAATAATTTTGATGGATAAAAGTTAATCAATTCATTATATGAACATTCATCTGCATAAAGGATTACTTCTTTTTCTTCCAATTTTTTACATAAGTCAGGAAGATCATTAATTCTTTCACTATCAATAAGTAAGCAATCAAGTGAATTACATACACTTACTTTTCTAGTCTTTGCATTGAAAATAATTTTTTTACCTATGTCCAAATTTCCATCTTTATGAAAATAAGTATGACACACACCTGCGCCAGTTTCTATAACCGGAATTTTTGAATTTTCACGTACAAAATTTATCAATCCTTTGCTTCCTCTTGGAATAATGAGATCTACATAATTTGATGCATGTAATAAGGCTAGAGTTGAAGAACGATCATTTGGCAAAAAAGTACATATATTCGGATTGATGTTTTCATTTTGTAAAACTTTTTTTATAATGGTAACAATGGCCGAATTGGAAAAGTAAGCATCCGAGCCTCCTTTTAATATACATGCATTACTGGATTTTAAACATAGGGAAAAAACATCAAAACTCACATTAGGCCGGGCTTCGTAGATAATTCCTATAACTCCAAAAGGGACTGATATTTTTGATAAATTAAGACCATTAGGCAAATTTTTTTCAATCATTTTTTTTCCGATGGGTGAGGAAAGGTTGGACACATTATGAATGTCTTTAATAATATTGAAGATACGTTCCTGAGTAAGTAACAATCGATCAAATTTTGGGTCACTAGAAGGCATTCTCTCTATATCTTTTTTATTTTCGGAAAGTATATAAGAAACCGAATTTTCAGTTTCTTTAGCAAGTGCTTGTAACACTTGAGTGATCTTTTTTTCCTCAATAAGTTGTAATTCTTTTGAGGCTTTAGCCGATAAGGAGAAAATATTTTGATAAATGGAAGACATATTTTATTTTTCAATATATAAATAATCGTAATGAATGAGAGCTTTAGTATGGGCTTTCCCTAGAATTTCTTTTGCTTCTTTACTGGTATAAGAGGATCGTCCAACTCCAATTTGTTTGCCAGTGTGATCAATAATACGTACAATATCATCAATTTCAAAATTACCTACTATTTTTGTTACACCAACTGCCAATATACTGACGGCCTTATAATTTATCAAAGCCTCTCTTACTCCTGCATTGATATGAATTTCTCCTTTTGCAAAACCTTCAGAATGTGCAATCCATTTTTTTACGCCGGAAATTTCTTTAGTAGAAGGAATAAATCGAGTGGAAGGAACTTTTCTTTCATTGACCAGATAAGATATAATATTTTCAGTTCTTCCATTAGCGATGATAACTTCAATTCCTTCCTCAGCTACTTTACGGGCTATATTGTATTTAGTTATCATGCCTCCTCTCCCGGTAGTAGATCTTGAAGACTGTATATATTTTTCAATAGTTTCCTTTTTACAATCAATTTCTTTTATAAGCTCAGATTCAGGGTCTGAAGGATCGCCGGTATAAATTCCATCTATATTACTTAAGATTATCAGTTTTTTACAATCCATCATTGCAGCGATAAGACCGGATAATTCGTCATTATCGGTAAACATGAGCTCATTTATAGAAATAGCATCGTTCTCATTTACAATTGGTATTACCTTATTTTCTAGCATAACATTCATACAATTTCGTTGGTTAAGATAATGACGACGAGTAGAGAAGTCTTCTTTGGTTGCCAAAATTTGTCCGCATAGGATACCATGTTGTTTGAATAAATCATAATATCTATGAATTAATTTAACCTGTCCAACCGCAGAATATAATTGACGTGCAGAAATACTGTCTAGCTTAGCTCGGGTATTAATTTCATTTCGTCCTGATGCTACTGCTCCTGAAGATACCAGAATAATTTCCATATTATTTTTATGAAGCTCCGCAATTTGATCAACTAAGTTTGACATTTGTGTAATATCAAGTGTTTCATCTTCACGGGTTAACAGCTGACTTCCTATCTTAACAACAATTCTTTCTTTCATGCTAAATGAATTTGACCGATTAAGACAAAGATAACTTTTTTTTTGACTTAAAGAATCTTATCACCACCTGAAACTTTATATATAAATTATGATTATATAGATAAAAAATTTACGTAAGTACTTATAAAAATAGCTCAGGAAATAAGTGTTTATTCAATATTTGTTCTACGAGTTTAAAAAAGTTATATTTGTGGGCCAATTAATTTTGTTAATCAATTAAATGTAAAAATAATGACAGATGTATTAAAGTGCCCCAAATGTTCAATGGAAAATGTTTATTTTGACGGTACTTCTAATGTATGTCCCGATTGTTTCTATGAATGGTCAGGAGATGAAACCGCAAATAATACAGTAGTTAAGGATAGCAACGGAACTGAACTTCAAGATGGAGATGCTGTTACAGTAATTAAAGATCTTAAAGTGAAGGGTTCTTCCATGGTTATTAAAAGAGGAACCAAAGTAAAGAGTATTAGGCTTACCGATAACCCTGATGAGGTAGATTGTAAAATTGATGGATCAAGCATTGTTTTAAAAACTTGTTTTCTTAAAAAATAATTTAAAAATATTTTTCCTTTCAAAAGAGCTTTTCTAAGAAGCTCTTTTTTTATATATTCTTTTCCTATTTAAAAAACTTAATATCTAATTAATAAATTTATACATTTTTTAATTTTCATTAAAAATATATTAAAATTATTTAGATAATCTTATAAAATCATAATTCTTAATTTGTTTAATATATATTATAAGAATAAAAATATTTTATTTTTATGTAAATATTTTAAAAAAAATACTATCTTTGAACTGTAATTAAAAATATTACAGTAATGAATGACCGTCATTTTACAGTTTCTTTACACATACTTACTCTAATGGCTAAAAATATAGATCAATGGCTTCCATCTAGCTATATAGCGGGAAGTATTAATGTAAATCCTGTACTTGTAAGAAACGAATTATCCAATTTGCAAAAATACGGATTCATTGAAACTAAAGAAGGTAAAAACGGAGGGAGTAGATTGCTAAAATCACCTGAAAACATTGTATTATCTGATATCTATTCAAGTATTTATAAACAAACATTATTAGGCAAACTATTACCTTCTCCTAATCCGAAATGTTGTGTAGGGAAAAAAATAAATCAAAACATAACTGATTTAAATCAATCTATTGAGGAGGTGATTATTAAAAAACTTGAGGGGGTGTCCCTTCAGGATTTTAGTATGAAATTTTGATAAAATATCATTCTTCATAAGTTATTTATATAATATGATACATAAAAAAATAATTTTAATATAATTTACAAATAATGAAAAAAGTAGCATTAATAGGAGCTTCAGGATTTATAGGCTCAGAGTTAACAACCGAATTGCTTAATAGAGGTTATGAAGTAACAGCAATCGTTCGTTCTGCAGATAAAATTAAGAACGATAATAAAAATTTAAAAGTAGTTAGCGCTGATATTTTTGATACGGATAAATTAGCAGAAGTATTAAAAAATAATGATGCTGTCATAAGCGCTTATAATCCAGGTTGGACAAACCCTAATATTTACGATGACACGTTAAAAGGTTATCATTCTATTATTGAAGCCGTAAAAAAGGCAGGTATTAAAAGATTACAAGCAGTGGGTGGAGCAGGAAGCTTATTAGTTGCTCCGGGAAAAACTGTTGTTGATACAGGTGTTATCCCTAATGAAATTTTACCAGGTGTAAAGGCATTGGCATTAGTGCTAAAAGATCAATTTTTACCGGAAAAAGATTTGGATTGGGTATTCTTTTCACCGGCAGGGACAATTGAGCCTGGAGAAAGAACCGGAAAATATCGTTTGGGCTTAGATACAATTATTGCTGACGATCAGGGAAATAGTAAAATTTCTGTTCAAGATTATGCTAAAGCAATGATAGATGAGCTTGAAAATCCAAAACATCATCAACAAAGATTTACAATCGGATATTAAAAAAGGGAGTTAACAAACTCCTTTTTTTTTATATTATTATATTTTTTTCGTAGCTGAATAAAATCCCAAAATTTTTTAAAGCGATTTATATTTTATAAAAAATGAAAAATTCTAATTACTTTTTTCACTTTTAAGTTTTGGAATTTGTAGATCCCATTTCACAGCTACATATCTCAAAAAAGTTACAATGCCTATAGTTATTGCACTTATAAGAGGCAAATTAAGATTAAAAAACTGTAGTGTTACGAAAAATATTCCGCCCACAATACAAGGAGAAGCATAAATTTCTCGTTTAAAAATTAAAGGCACTTTGTTCAAAAGAATGTCACGAATAACTCCGCCAAGTACAGCAGTAATGGTTCCCATGGTAACGATTACCCAGGAATCATATCCTAATATCATAGCTTTTTCGGCTCCTACAACCACAAATAATCCAAGTCCGATACTATCACTCCAGAAAAAGAAACGATTTAAATGATTAAGATGCTCGCGTAAAAAAATATAAAATAATAAAGAGGATAAAGTACACCAAACATAGATGCTGTTCATCATCCAAAAAGGCGTAACTCCTAATAATAAATCGCGAAAAGTACCGCCACCTACTGCAGTTACAAAACCTAGGACAAATGCTCCGAACCAATCGCATTTTTTTGTAGCAGCACCTCGAACGCCACTTATGGCAAATGCAAATGTTCCTATAAATTCAATAATCTCCACGAAACGAATCTGCCGAATAATATCGAAAATGTAATCTATCATGATTATCAATTTATTTTAAAACCTGCAAAAATACGTTAAATAAGTATAAGCCAGTTCCTTTATTTATGAATTTTATTAAAACTTTAACTCCCTTCTCTTTTATACAAATGCCATTCGAATAATAATTTTAATAAACTTTTAAATACAAATGTCATTATGATCTCATTTCTTATTAATTAATGAAAATATGTATCAATTATAATATGTGTAAGGTGGTTTAAGTAAAGCAATTTTTATTTAAAAGATTGAATGAATAAAACTTATCACCTTAACATGATATTTTTATAAGATTACTAAGTAAGAAAAGATTTGGTATGATTATTTGTGTTGTAAAAGGATAATAATTATAGATTTAAATAAAAAGAGTCATTTTTTCATATCTTTGCCCACTACTTTAGTTTAAGTCAATAAATTAATTAGGTTGATATAACTTATAATGAATCAGGATTATATTAAAATTTATGGAGCAAGAGAACACAACCTTAAGGATGTGTCACTTAAAATTCCCAGAAATAAGTTGGTAGTTATCACCGGTTTAAGTGGTAGCGGTAAATCTTCCTTAGCATTTGATACTATCTATGCTGAAGGCCAACGGCGTTATATTGAAACTTTTTCAGCCTATGCGCGACAATTTTTGGGAACATTAGATAGACCAGATGTAGATAAGATAGACGGTTTATCCCCGGTTATTGCTATTGAGCAAAAGACCACTTCTAAAAATCCTCGTTCCACGGTAGGTACCGTAACAGAACTTTATGACTTTTTTCGATTGTTATACGCTCGCGCTTCAGATGCGTATTCATATAATACAGGGGATAAAATGGTTAAATATTCTGAAAATCAAATTATAGATTTAATCTATAAAGATTTTCCAGAAGAAAAGGTTTTACTATTGGCTCCCCTAATTCGATCACGTAAAGGACATTACAGGGAATTATTCGCCAGTTTGGCTAAAAAAGGCTTCTTACAGGTAAGAGTAGATGGTCAGCTGTTAGATATAGTGCAGGATATGAAGTTGGATCGATATAAAATTCATGATATTGAAGTTGTAATAGATAAATTAATAATAGATAGTAAGGAGAATACGCAACGTATATTACAGTCTATCCGATTAGCTATGCAATATGGAGAAGGAACTATTATGCTTTTAAAGCAAGGGGAGGAGCAAGGCAAATATTTCAGTCGTAATCTTATGTGTCCAAGTACAGGTATCTCTTATCAGATGCCGGAACCCAATAGTTTTTCATTTAATTCACCTAAAGGAGCTTGTGAGCATTGCAATGGCTTAGGTAAGGTAAAAGAAATCAATTTAAATAAACTTATACCAAATCCCAAACTTTCGCTCGATAAAAACGTATTTCCCATTTTTGAAGAACTAAGTCATACAGGATGGCTTTTGTCTCAAATAGAAATTATCATAAAAAAGAATGGATTTAAAATGTCAACACCATGGGAAAAGCTTTCAGAACAAACCAAAGATGAAATTTTATATGGAGTAAATGATAAGATAACATTGGATTTAGATTATGCGCAGATAAAAAAAACGTATAAAGTCAATTTCGAGGGTATTGTAGAGTATATTACTCGACTATCGGAAGGTAAAGATGAAGAAGAAAATCAAAAATTTAAAACACAAGTTTTTGAAGAAGGGGTATGTCCAGTATGCGAAGGAGCTCGTTTAAGAAAAGAAAGTTTGTTTTTTAAAATAGATAATAAAAATATATCTGAGGTATCTCATTTCTCTTTAAAAAAATTGAGTGAATGGGTGGACAACTTACCTACAAAATTATCTCCGAATAATAAAATTATAGCAAAAGAATTACTTCAAGAAATTTCTAAAAGATTAGGTTTTTTACTTGATGTAGGTTTGGATTATCTTAGTTTAGATCGTCCTTCTCAAACCTTATCTGGAGGAGAGTCTCAACGAATACGTTTAGCAACTCAAATTGGTTCTCAATTAGTAAATGTCTTATATATTTTAGATGAGCCCAGTATCGGATTACACCAACGAGATAATATAAAATTAATTGATTCATTAAAGAAACTTCGAGATTTAGGAAATTCGGTTATAGTAGTTGAACATGACAAAGATATGATTTTGAATGCGGATTATGTGATAGATATGGGACCATTGGCAGGAAAAGAAGGAGGAGAAGTGGTTTGGGAAGGAAATCCGGAAAATATTTCTTCGGCTCATACTTTAACTGCTAAATATATAAACGGAACGTTGAAAATCCCAATTCCCAAAGAAAGAAGAAAAGGAAATGGCAATCACTTAAAATTAATAGGTTGCACAGGAAATAACTTAAAAAACGTAACTCTTGATATACCATTAGGCTCTTTAGTATGTATAACCGGTGTATCGGGAAGCGGGAAATCTTCCTTGATTACCAATACCTTATATCCAATATTAAATAAACACTTTTACCGTGCTGAGAAGGAGCCACTTCCTTATAAAAGAATTGAAGGAATTGAATATTTAGATAAAATCGTTGATGTAGATCAATCTCCAATAGGACGCACTCCTCGCTCCAATCCGGCAACATATACTGGTGTATTTACGGATATAAGGAATTTGTTTGCTCAACTTCCTGAATCTAAGATACGTGGATATAAATTAAGAAGATTTTCATTTAATGTAAAAGGTGGAAGATGTGAAGTATGTCAAGGATCTGGGCTAAAACTTATTGAGATGAATTTTTTACCTGACATTTATGTTCATTGCGAAGCCTGTCATGGAAAGCGTTTTAATAGAGAGACTTTAGAGGTAAGATATAAAGGTAAATCAATTTCCGATGTATTAGATATGACCATTGACGAAGCAGTGGATTTCTTTCAACCGATTCCAAAAATACATCATATTATTAAAACTTTGCAGGATGTAGGGTTAGGATATATTACTTTAGGGCAACAATCCACCACTTTATCAGGAGGGGAGGCTCAACGTGTCAAATTAGCTAAAGAATTAAGTAAAAAGCAAACCGGTAAGACTATTTATATTTTGGATGAACCTACTACAGGGTTACATTTTGAAGATATAAGAATTTTAATGGAGGTTATTAATCGTTTGGTAAATCTTGGTAATTCTGTTATTATTATTGAACATAACTTAGATGTTATAAAGGTTGCAGATTATATAATTGATATAGGTTTAGAAGGGGGAGAAAAAGGAGGAAAAATAGTAGTTCAGGGAATACCCGAAGAGGTAATAAAAAATAAAAATAGTTATACAGCTAAATATTTAAAAGATGAACTGTAGTTAATATACTTTAGATTTTTTAAATTTATCATACTGCAAAAATAATTATTAATACTGCTTTTATAATTTATTTTATAGAATGATAATTATTATGAATTTACATTATTTATTTAAATGATATAAATATTATTATAATAATTTTAAGAGTGTTTTAATACATTCTTTTTCTTAGTCACATCTGCATATTTACATTGATAATTACTTTATATGTATATGAAATTTAATTTATTAGAGTGATTTAGATAAATGTTTTCCTTCCAATTATTTAATTATTATGCATCAAAAATTAAATTTTTATTGGTAAACTGTTATTTTGTACTTATCTTTGTTAAAGAAATCTTAATAAGGTTTTAAACTAAACACCAACAAAATTATGGATAAGAAAAAAATAGCAATAGGATGCGATGAGGCTGCCTACGCTTTAAAAATTGTATTAAAAGATCACTTAGAAAAATTGGGATATGAAGTGACAGATTATGGTGCGGAGAAGGGTGAAGTTGTTTTATATCCGGATGTTGCTGCAAAAGTAGCAAAGGCTGTAGCAGCGGGAGAATTTGAAAGGGCTGTATTAACTTGTGGCACTGGCATTGGAATGGCAATTACTGCCAATAAAATACCAGGTGTAAGAGCAGCAGTTTGTCATGATCCTTTTTCTGCAGAAAGAGCTAGAAAAAGTAATAATGCACAAATTATCTGTTTTGGTGAGCGAGTTATTGGACACGAACTTGCGAAAAGTTTGTTGAATACTTGGTTGGAATCAGAGTTCAGCGGTGGTGGTTCTGCGCCTAAAGTTCAACGTATATGTGATTATGAAGAAGAATATTTCAAAAAGTAATTTTTGAAAGTTTACAAGATATTTTTATTTTTTTAGTTAAGTTAATTAATAAATTTTTTAATCAGAAAAAGAGTAAGTTAAATTTAACATTACTCTTTTTTTATATCTGTTTAATTACATAAATTGTATAAGAGAAAATGAAATGCTTGTAAAAAATCATTTAGATAATTTTTTTCCAAATGCTAAATCTCCGGCATCTCCTAATCCAGGTACAATGTATTGATTTTCATTTAGTTCGTTATCAACTGAAGCAATCCATAATTCTGAATTTTCAGGTAACTTGGTTTTTATGTATTCTATTCCTGGTTTGGAACCAATAGCTGCAACGATGTGAACTTTTTGAGGTTTACCTTGACTTAATAAAACTTCGTATACATTTGCTAAAGATTCACCCGTAGCCAACATAGGATCGGATATTATTAAGATTTTATCTTGTAATGAGGGGGTTGCTAAATATTCAACCACAATCTCAAATTCTTTATTACTATTCGGATGATGTCTAAATGCAGATACAAAAGTTGTTTCAGCCTGATCAAAAAAATTCATCATTCCTTGATGCAAAGGTAGTCCCGCACGCAAAATAGTGCATAAAACAGGTTGTTGAATTAATAATTCTGTAGGTTTTATTCCCAATGGCGAGTTAATATTTACAGTTTGATATTCTAAGGTTTTACTAAGCTCATAACCTAAAATTTCACCTATTCGCTCTAAATTTTTTCTAAACCTCATTCTATCCTTCTGAATAACTACGTCTCTTAATTCTCCAACAAATTGATTTAATATAGATTTAGTTTTACTGAAATCGTGGACTATCATAAATATTGTTTTTTGTAAATATAAGCTATTTGCTCATAAATTTTATAAACAAAAATATTTTAAACATTGATTTTATTCTTATTTAATTTTAGGAGCAACATTATAAATTACTTCTATGTATACTTCATTTCTCTTATCTTTTTGATACTTTATATCTTTAGACCATATATCCAAAACTGAATTATTGTTTTTTATCTCGGAATTTCTTGTATACTTTACAATATTTATTCCTATATAATTTAAAAGTGCATATTCATCGCCAGTAGAAATTACTTTAAATGCTGTTTCTTTATTTCTACCATCACCATAATCAGCGATTGCTTTCATTAAAAATTCAGCTTGATTTTTTAGTATAGTCAGCCTTCCTACATTTTCATTTTTTTCTTCATTGTAACATATAATAAGATTGAGTATTATGGTAAGATTAATTGGATCATTTTTCAGAAATTCTTCACCTAAAATAAGAGCTTTATTATATTTTTTTGATGCTATTAGTTTCATGAATTTTAAATATTTTTTACTAAATTCAAAATTTTTAGTATAATAAGAAGAATATAATTTTCCATAGTAAAGATAATATGATTTTATATGGTCTTGTTGTAGATCTAAAGGTTTATTTAGAAAGTCAGAAATTATATTTTCATAATAGTAAGGAGAATTTATATCGTTAACAGTTTCTTTTATTTTTTCATAATTTATTTGTTGTGAAAAAGATAGTTTTAAAATAAATAGATTTATTATAATATAAATTAGTTTCATGAGTAATGAGTTAAATATATTAAATACAAAAATAAAGAGTATATAGATAAAAAAATATATAATTGTTAATTGTTTTTAATATAAAATAATTGACTTAAGAGTATTTTGAGATGACATTAAATTTATTATTATTAGAAACCATAAATTATAATGCTAAGTAAATTAATATATAAAATGTTTATATTAAATAATATTGAGCTATTGTTAATTTAAATTTATAATTTCATTTAATGATTTGGCAATTTAATTTAAACAATAAAGAACAATTATAAAATACAGTTTAATTTGAATTAATATATTGACTTATGATATAAGCTTCACTCCAGCATGCCTGAAAATTAAAACCTCCAGTCAGAGCATCGATATTTAATACTTCTCCGGCAAAATATAAATTAGGTATTAGTTTAGATTGCATAGTACGAAAATCTATTTCTTTTAAATCTACACCTCCAGCAGTAACAAATTCATCTTTATGAGTATTTTTTCCATTTATTTGTAATTGTGTGTTAGTTAGAGCTTCTGCTATTTTATTAATATCTTTTTTACTTAGGTCGGCTAATTTTTTATCTTTAATTTGAAGACTGTAAAGTAGATTATTCCAAAATCGTTGTGTTAAATTATATATTTTTAATGCATATATTGATTTTTTAGAATTCTTTATCTTTTCGATAAATAATTCTTCTCTTACCCGATCAAATGTTTCTGATATCCAATTAATTCGTAAAATGAATTTATAGTCTAGTTTGAAAAGTTCTCTAGCACTCCATGAAGATAATTTTAAAACCGCAGGACCGCTCAACCCCCAATGAGTAATTAATATAGGACCAAATTCTTTTATCTTCAAAGAAGGAATATGTATTTCAGCTTCCGGAAAAGAAATTCCTTGTAAATTGCTCAGTAATTTATCACTGCATAAAAAAGTAAATAAACTTGGAACGGGTTTAATAATATTATGACCCAATTGATGATGTATAATATCCCACATTTTCTGAGAACTTCCTGTTGCTATAACTAATGCATCGGCAAAAAATTTATTTTCAGTCGTAGCAATTTCAAATTTATTGTTAATATTTTTAATGTTAATAACTTTCGAATTGTAATTAATTTCAATATTATTTTTTTGAGTTTCTTGAAGAAAAGTATCAATAATAGTTTGTGATGAATCTGATTGAGGGAAAACTCTATGATCGCTTTCAATTTTTAAATCAACACCTTTTTGTGAAAACCATTCAAATGTGTCAGAGGGCTGAAAATGATTAAATACACTAATCAATTCTTTAGATCCTCTTGGATAATATTTTACAAGTTTTTTTGCTGAAAAGCAAGCGTGTGTTAAATTACACCTTCCCCCTCCCGATATTTTTAATTTCTGTAATGGATTTTTAGCTTGTTCTAAGATTTTAATTTTCCATTTACTTGATTTAACATTTGATGCTAAAAAAAATCCGGCAGCTCCACCACCAATTATTATAAGTTGTTTCAATTATTTTTTGTAATAAAATTATAATTTATAATAAAGGTTGGAATTATTTCCAACCTTATTTCATATTAATTATTTTTTAAATAAACGTTTTATCCTCGATATTAATGAATTGTCATAACTTTCGTCTTCTTCAAAATATCCATATCCATATCCATACCCGTATCCATATCCATACCCATAACCATATCCTCCAGGATTGACATAATCATTAAATATAATACCAATGTGACTTACTTCATCATTATTATATTTTTCATTAATTCCTTTTAATAGTTGCTTATAAGTATAGTTACATCTGGTGACATATATTCTCGCATCTGAAAGCGAGATTAAATCATATGCATCAATAACCAAGCCTACAGGAGGAGAATCAATAATAATATAATCGTATAGATCTCTTAGTATTTTTATAAGTTGTTCATTTTCGGGACTAATAAGCAATTCTCCAGGATTGGGGGGAATGGGACCAGCAGTTATAATATCCAAATTATCATATTCAGTTTTTTTAATTATCTCATCTAAAGAATTTGCTCCGGATAAATATCCTGATAATCCGACTTTATTACTTATTTTAAAATCATCAAAAATTCTAGGTTTTCTCAAATCCATTCCAACTAGAACGGTTCTTTTTCCGCTAAGCGCTAAAACTGATGCTAAATTAATTGCAATAAATGTTTTACCTTCACTTCCGATGGAAGAAGTTATTAGGAAAACTTTTCCACCTTTAATATCTTTTTCATTGTATAGGAATCTTAAATTGGATCGAATAGCACGGAAGCTTTCAGAAATGCTAGATTTTGGTCTGGCTAACACTGCTAAATTATTTTCAGTATTTTTTGGACCAATAGTTCCTATAATTGGAATTTTCGTAATAGATTTTAAATCTGAAATTAATTTTATTTTGTTATCTAATAATTCAATTAAAAATAAAAGAATTAATGGAATAACTAATGAGATTCCTATAAATTTATATTTGTTTTGCTTAATATTTGGAGTTATTGGTGCCTGTCCTGTGTTCTTAGCTTTATCTAATACGGTAATATCAGATATAGTTGTAGCTTTTCTCATTTCTGCTTCAGATAGTTTATCTAAAAGAGTGTTGTAAATTCCGTCATTTAATAAATATCCTCTTTGAGCATTAACAAATAGCCGTTCTTTTTCCGGAAGGGTTTCTATATCAAGCTCCAAATTACTTATTTGGTTATTAACTTTTTTTAAGTTATTAAAAAGATCTTTAGATGAATTGTCTAAAATTGATGCGACTTTATTTTTAGCATTATTAATTTTATAATTTATTTCACTAATAGGCTCTGAATTTTCTCTATAAATTAATAATAAATCCTTTTTTTCCTGTTCAAATGATTGTACATTTTGGATTAATTCATCTAAATTTTTATCTGAAATACCTAATATGTCTCCATCTAAATAGAAATTTTTATTAAATGTTGATTTTTTTAACTGATTTACTGCTTCTATTTTTGATTTTAGTTCTTCTCTTTGAATATCAAGTGATTGTATTTTGGATAATAAAACAGTAGTACTTACATCGGCTTTTGAAAATATTTTATTATCGAGCTGAACTCTTTGAAAAATAGCTGTGGCACTATCTAATTTTCTTTTAGTTATTATAAGTTGATTCTTAATAAATTCAATAGTATTTAGATTAACTTTATTTTTATCATCCAGTCTTTTCTTAATCAAATCATCTACAGATTTATTTAAAAAATTTATCGTTCCATTTAAACTTAATCCTTTCTTAGTAATTATCATTATTGAAGGTAAATCTTTATCAAAATCGATTGAAACTAATGATTTTATCTTGGATACAGCATTGTTAATAGTTGATAAATAAAAATAAAAGCTGAGGTCAGTTACATTATCTCCAAATCTTCCTTCATATTCATTATTCTTTACGAATTTGAATTTTAAATTATTTGTTTTTATCCAAGTATTTAAAGGTACGATAAGTTCTTTTTTATATTTATCTTTTCTAGCATAATAACTTTCATTAGTGTAAAGGAAACAATTTTCATTTAAATTATCGGGAAAGGTAAGTTTAAATTTTTTATTAGGAAGCACATCAACCTTAACATCTGTATATAAGGCTTGGGCATAGTTTGTATCAATTACAATTTTATAAGGAATATCTACATAATCAATTTCAGTTGTTTTAATATTCCCTTTTAAATAATAATTAATATATAAATCAAGTGATTTAACGAGATTTTCATTATGTGTTCTTGATGATAATAATTTCTTATAATATATTCCTTGAGTGGCGCCATTATTACCTCCCCATATGAAATTTATAGATTGGTTAGGCGCTAATACACTTGATGTTCCGGATGAGATACTTACAGTCGTGGAAGACTGAAAAAATCTGTCTGAAAATCGATTTACCAGAAAAGCTATGGTCCATCCAAATATGAAAGCTATCAAAAACCAATACCAATTTTTTATAAGTCTTCGGATGAACCTTTCAAAACTAAAAAAGTTATTTTCCAGGAAATCAGAATTTTTATTTTTTTGATTTTTATTTTGATTTATACTTTGCAAGTTAGAGGTATGCATGTTCCGATATTAAGAATTACTATAAGGTTTTAAAAAATAAATACGTAGTTATTGCTTGAATTCCTACAGATAAAAATTGTGTCACATCTCCAATTGTGGTACCTCCTCCTAAACCAGATATTTTTTCTTTTAATGGGTCTATAATTACTTGATCTCCCGATTGTAAATAAAAATAAGGTGAATTAAGAATATCATCACGTGTTACATCAAGTACTATATTCTTTTTTCCTTCAGGATACTCTCTAATGATTCTTATATGACGTCGATCTGCAAATTTTGTTAAATCTCCGGATTTAGCTATGGCTTGTAATAAATCAACTCTATTGGATAATTCTGTTTTTTCGCCTGGTGAATTTATTTCTCCTACCATATAATATTTTATAGCTCCTATGTTCATCCTAACTTCTGCTTTTCCTTCATTATAGAGAACTTCATTTAATTTTGCCTGAACTAAATCTGTAATTTCGGATAATGTTAACCCGTAAACGTAAAATTCTCCTAGACCGTATATTGAAATATAACCATTAGCATCCACGATTAATCCGCTGGTTCTTAATCTACCATCACTGCTATTTGTTCCTCCTTTAAAAACAGATGTATTTTCTTCAGATAAAAATTTTGATGCGTTTTTATCTGATGTGATAAGAGTCATAGCTAAAATATCATCTTTTTTAACTCGGTAGTTTTCATAAATTACAGGTATAAGACCATATTCATTAAATTGTAAATTCTCACTTGGTTGAAGATACTTTAAATCCTTTACACCAATGCAAGAACACAAAAATAATAAAGTGAAAGAAACAAGAAAAATTGATTTATATAATTTCATTATTATAAATTAAATTGCAAAAATAATTATTTTTTTAATAGTAGCATAAGATTAATGATTTCAGTTTCTATTTTTCTCATATTGTAATTGATTAAATCTATTTTTTTGTAATTAAAAATATTATTTTCTATTTTTTCAAAAGGAAAATATAATATTTCTTCTAATTTTTCAAATTTTGGTATTTCTTCTAAATATGTAATTTTCGGTGTAAAATTGAGAACTAATTTTTTTATTAATTTTTTTAAAAGGTTGTCAATATTTAATGATTTTCCCATATCTAATATATATATACCTGAATGATTAATGGGAGCTGTTATTTCAAGCATTCCTATTGAAGCTTCATATTTAGAAATAAAATATCTTTTCATATTTTTACTTGTAATGGTTATAGGCAATTTATTTTCGATTTGGTATTTAAAAATGGTAAAAACCGAACCACTACTATTAAAAACATTTCCGAATCGTATAATTTTAATTTTTATATTTCTAGTATTTTTATTCTGAAATATTTCTTTTAAAAGATATAATTCAGTTATTCTTTTTGATATGCCCATATTACTTATAGGTTTTACCGCTTTATCAGTGGAAACAAATATAAACTGCTCAATGCTGTTATATCGTGAAGCTTCCTTCAATAAATTTAAAGATCCGTTTATATTTACAGAGATTGATTCTTCATAGTTGCTTTCTAAAATATCTATATGCTTATAGGCTGCTGTGTGGTAAACAATTTGAATTGGAAATTTTGAAAAAATTTTTTTAATTGTATCGATATTTCTGATATCTCCTAAAAAAAGATATAGTCTTTTGTTATCGATTTCATTTTTGAACTTTAGTTTAAGTTTGAAAATAGCATATTCTGAATGATCTAAAACAATTATTTTTTTACTTCCTTGTTCCAACAAGCGTTTTATTAATATACATCCTATAGATCCGCCACCGCCAGTCACAAATATAATTTTATCATCTAAATAATTAAATTGTTTAAATGAATAATCTATGTTTTTACTGAATAACTCTTCAAAAGAAATTTCTTTATTTTTAATTTTAATAATATCTTCTTTATTAGGCATTGTTTTAACTAAATATTTTTTTCAATAACTGCTAAAATTTTATCTAAATCGATTTCTTTTAAATTATCTCCGGAAGGGAGACATAATCCGTTATTAAATAATTTATTTTCAAAAAGAGAATTACCGAAATATGGAAAATCCTTAAACACTTTTTGTTTATTTAATGGATTCCAAAGATATCTTGATTCAATATTGTTTTTTTCGAGAGAACTTTTAATTTTTTTGTTTAATGATGCGGGAAATATAAATGTGCTTAACCATCTATTGGCGATGCTATTCTCAATTTCCATTTGGTATTCAACATCGAATTTATCTTTAAATTTCGTAAGATAAAAATTAAAAATTTTTCTTCGTTTATTTATTTTTTTATTTAACTTATCGAATTGTATGCTTCCTAGTGCTGCAAGAATATTGCTAGAAGCATAATTATAGCCTATTTCGTTATGCTTATAATAGTCAGCCTTTTCTTTTGCTTGAGAAGCTAACTTTTCAGCATATTTATATTTTTTTTCATTTGGAAGAATAAGTGTTCCCCCTTGTGAGGTTGTTATTATTTTATTTCCATTAAAAGATAAAATTCCATAATCACCCAATGCTCCTACAGGAATATTATGATAGGAAGAACCTAAAGCTTCAGCAGCATCTTCAATGACAATTATGTTATTATTTTTACAAATATTAATTATTTGGTCCATTTCGGCAGGCATACCATATATTTGTGCAACAATAAGCGCTTTAGGATAAATATGTTTTTTCCTTAAATCATCAATCGCATATTGGAGGAATTCTGGCGATATATTCCACGTTCTTTTTTCAGAACCGATAAATACAGGAATTGCTTTTTCATATAAAATAGGGAAAGCAGTGGCTGCAAAAGTGAAATTAGAGCATAATACATAATCGCCATCTGCAATTTCGGCTAATTTAAGAGCTAAATGTAGAGCAGAGGTACCACTATTAGTTAATAAAACTTTCTTGTTGAAATATTGAGATAATTTACTTGAAAATTCTTGAATATAAGAACCATAAGGAGAAATCCAGCCGCTTTTTAAAGCTTTGACTACGTTCTCGATTTCTAAATGATCAATATGGGGAGGAGATAGGTATATTTTGGGGAAATTATTCATGTATTTGATTTATTATTTTTAATTAATAAAGGTAAAAATGAGAATATTAAACCTAAAGATAAAATAATTACAAGTAATAAATGAACATTTATATGTCTTAAAAAATATGCTACAAGTATAATAATAACATTTTCTGCCACCATACATAATGATACTTGTTTGTGAGACAAACCTAAACGAAGATACCTATGGTGCATGTGATTTTTATCTGCTTTAAAGGGGGAACGTCTTTTATAGATTCTAATCATAAATACACCCAATGTATCAATAATTGGAATAATTAATATTGCTATAACAATTGCAGGAGCGGATTGTATCCAATATACTTGTGTACCAAAAGGATATTGAAGTAAAAACAGGTTAAGAAATTTAACCCCCATAAATGAAAGCAAAAAACCTATAATCATAGATCCTGTGTCTCCCATAAAGATTTTGTATTTTTTAGAAAAATTATAATGAAGGAAAGCTAAAAGGCTTCCTATAATAGTTAATGCTAATACAATCATAGGATAATTAATAGAACCTAATCTCCAAAATGTAATTATAAAAGCGCAACAAACCAGTATGGCAATACCCGAGGCTAAACCATCAATTCCGTCAATTAAATTGAAAGCATTTATTAAAAATATGAATATTAGAACAGTAAATAAAATACTAAACCAATAAGGTAATAAATTTATTCCGAATATTCCAAAAAAATGACCTATTCTAACATTAGACCCTACAGAAATCATTAGAGCAGTAACGATTTGTGCATAAAATTTTTTGTTCGGGGCTACTACTAATATATCATCCATAAGACCAATAAAAAAAAGTACAATTATGGCTGAAAATAAAAAGATGTAAGAAGAGAATAATTCGTATGCACAAATGGATGACATTATTGATACAGAATAGAAGATTGAAATTCCACCCAGATTTGGTGTTTCTTTTAAATGTGAACTCCTTTCCTTTGGTCTAGCCATTAACCCTTTTTTATAAGATACTCTAATAATTTTTGGAATTGATATAAAGGTTAAAAAAAAAGATCCTATAAAGCCTATAATACACTTTAGATAGAAACTATCTATACCTAAAAAATCTTTTATACTTCTAATATCAATCTCTGCCATTTTATTAAAGTCTATTTAATAACTTATATTATTATATAATTATTAAGAATATAACAAAGATAAATTTAAAAAATTAATATTTCATAAATTTTTAGATACAATTTGAATAAATTTTTATTTTGTAAATAAATTTATATTTAATTAAATGTTTAATTAGTATTTATTTATATGTTTAATAAATATAATTAAAGTGATTAATAAAAAAATTAAATAATTTGTTGTTTATATTTAATATATATAATTATAACTTGTGGTATATGTATATAAGTATATAAATGATTATAACAATATTTATTAGGTATAAATTATTTTAATTTAATATTGTTATTTGTTTAGTTAATTCTAAAAATATAAATTTTCATAAAAATTTACTGGCTATTTATTCTTTTATTATCAATAGTAAATGTCACGCTAAGTATTTTACTTTATGACGATGGAAATGTTATGTCTATGGATATTGAAGATTCCGATTGGGCGTGTATATGACTAGATGAATCTATACATAGAGCCATTGACAAGATATAAAAATGATTTTCTCTTTTTTCAGGATAAAAAATATAATAAAAGTTGGATTGTAAGCATATCCAGTTATCCCAGTTAAGGGTATTATGTTTATAAAAGTAATACTCTAGTAGAATAAAAGGTTAAAAAGCAAATTTTGAAATTAGAACATTGACTTTTATGATATAATGTACTTATTTAGTTCAGGAAAATGATAATTGTTAGGAAACAGAAACACTGCGTGAATAAGCAATTTGGATAAGTGATGGGGGAGAAGGTTGAATTGATTTAAGCTCACCTTTGGTCGAGATGAAAATCAAATCGGTAAATTGTCAATATAAAAGTTTAAATATACGTTAACAGTACTAGAGTAAAACAATCAATAAATATTGCATCAGAAGTTTATGTTTCTTCAGACTAAAAGAAACTTACATGGGTATTTGATGATAATTAATAAATAAAGAGGATAAAAAAAGATAATGATTATGAGCCTACAATTTCAATAAAAAAAGAAATTTTATTAAAAATATATATATTTATTTTTATACCAATTTATCTTCAAGTTTATTTATAATCATATTAGAGAAATAAGTCGAAAGGATCCTTCTGCTAATAAATTTAAATGCTTCAGTAGTATTTTCTAAAAGTATAAATAATAAAAAAACCTAAGTCATTTATATTCAAGAAAAACACGCTGAAGTGTATATTTTAAAATTTCAATCCAATCTAGTAAACAGATACTAAAAAAATAATTAAAAATTATGATTTTTTAATTTTTAAGAAAAAAAATCTTCCTAAAATATTTTTTAGAGATATTTTTACTATAGATATAGATAGTAAGATTTCTTTAATTATAATATTATAAAAATATAACTAAGAATGTTAGTAGAAGAAAATATAAAGAACTGATAGAATGAATTCTACTAATTAAAATGAATATCATTTCGTTATAAATAGGAATTAAATTTTTTTATATTTTTTTAACCCATTACAAGCCCAATGAGCAGTATAGTATAAAGATTTGTATAAAGATAAATTTAAAAAATTATAATAAACGAGAAATTGAAGTTTAAACATTAACCATTTATTTCTCGAATAAGAATTTTGTCTTATTCTGTAAATAACTAAAGGAGACTGGATTGCTCGTATGTTTTCAATCTTTTTTGATAAATTGAGAATCATAGCATAATCTTCTCTTCTATGAACATTAGGAATATGTAATTTACCAATTCTTTTTGTATCATATATTAAAGTTGAAATAAATATAGGGCAATTTAATAATAAACGCTTATAAGTTACATGATCTTCTGCAACAAAGTCTTTTAGACATGGGGTTAGATTTTCATCTACTCTTTTATAAGAGGTATATATAGCTTCTTCATTATTATTTTTAAGGAAATTAATTCTTTCCTCAAGAGCATTAGGTAACCATATATCATCACTATCAATAAATGCTATATATCTTCCAGAAGCGTTATCAATACCATAATTACGCGCTATTGCTGCACCTTGATTTTCTTTTAATACAATAAGCTTTATTCTATTATCCTGATATTTTTTTATTATCTCAACAGAATCATCAGTACTACAATCGTCAATAATAAACCATTCCCAATCAACATACGTTTGATTTAATACAGACTCTATTGTATCTACGATAAAATTGGAAGAATTATAGTTAGCTGTAATAATTGAAACGGAAGGATTAATATTCATTATGTTTATGATTTATATCATTAATAATAATATTTGAATTATATGATAGTAGAAAATATTTTTACAATCAAATTATTTATTCATCAATAAATTCATAAGGTATAAAATATTTTATATCAAAATCATCACTAAAAATATTTGACATTTTATCGAAGCCTAATGCAACGGAATTCGGCCATATTCGCCAGCTCATTAAATAAATATAAATAATAAAAAAGAAATATATAATATGATTATATGTTTTTTTTGAGTATTTTATAATCATAGCAATAAGAATGGCCCAAAAATCACCATATGCAGCCGGTAGTCTAATTGAAAATATTGAATTTTCTCTTAAAGAATAATATATAAAATAATAGGTAACAACTAAATTTCTAATCATTTTATAGTTTTCATCCGAGGTAGTATTGCATATATATCTATCATTGACCAAAAGAGTAGTTATAAATATTAATTTTACAATATCATTTATACTCCATCCTGCACTCTCCAAATTTTTATAAGAATAAAATCCACCGGTAGCTTCTGCTATAATATCAGAGGATATATTGGAAAATAAGTTTTCAAAAAATAAATATGGTTTAAATGGGGATATAATTATTGCAAATAAAATAATAAGGAAGCATGAAAATGTAGATAAATTCAACTTAGTAATCCAATAGGCTGGAATAAATATCAAAGCAGTTTTATGGAAGTAATAGCTAATAAAAATACAAAATAAGAACTTAAATAATTTTCGTTGCTCTATATATTGATAAGAAAACAAACAAAGTGCTATAGAGACACCTTGTCTAATATGTCCAGAATCGCTAAAAAAATAATTAGGCATAAAAAAATATAAAAGCGATATCATGGGATATGGCGAATATTTATAATAAGAATAAGTTTTTAGAGATATTGAGATTAGCCCATAAATAAATAATAAAGCAAAGAATGGCATTCTAAAATATCCTAAAATTTTTGATATTAAAACATAAGACACTTCAACATCTGCATCAAAAAGATCACTCCATTTTACAAATTTATTAATACTCATATATAATTTATAATAAGGCCAATAATCTGCACCTTGAGCTACACGTATTCCACATAGAAATATGAAAATTGAAGATATAACTATATATGGAACTTTAATTCGTGCCTTAATACCATTATTATTTATATCTATATAAGAATAAAAGGTTATTACAAATAAAATAATATAATATACGGGATGAAGCATTTAATTATAATTTAATTAATTGTAATATATAAAATACAATTTTCTTTATACTTAATGTTGATAGATAATTTTTACCAAATCTATTGTAAAACAAAATTTCTTTTCTCGAAATTTTTTCGTTTTTCAAAATACTTTTAAGTCTAGAGAACATCTGTCTTCTACTGGTAATATCTTTAACATATGCATAATAAGCTAAAAAACAATAAAAACCTTGAAAGATAATAAATTTATTCCAGTCCTGAATATTTTTATTATAACAACTTTTATTAAAATCCAGTTTTACAATTTCTATAGCATCAAACATATGAATTCCTTTGATGGTGTAATTTCTAGTTATTGAACCGGTTCTAATTAAATATTGATAATAAAATTTATTAGTTTTTGCAATAGTTTTAGCTTTTAAAAATAATCGGGGTATGGTAGCAATATCTTCAAAATGCATATTTTTAGGAAAAGATATATTTTCAAATAATTCTCTTTTAAAAATTTTATTGCATGCAAAACAAGACATTTCACCGAAAATCATAAAATCCTGAGTAAGATCTATTTTTTCTGTAAGTTGATGTAATTCAGGCAATTTTTTTAATAATTTTCCATGATTATCGATATTCTGAAGGCTACATATTACAATTTCAGCTGAGTGTTTTTTTGCTAAATTATACATTTCATCCATCATCTCTTTATCTATCCAATCATCACTATCTACAAATGCTAAAAATTCTCCCGAAGCATTTAAAATTCCAGTATTGCGAGCTTCACTTAATCCTTGATTCTTTTGGATTATTGATTTTACATTATCATATTTTAAATAATATTCATCTATAATTATTTGCGAATTATCAGTAGAACCATCATTAACAATTATAATTTCAATCTCTTTTAAAGTTTGATTTATAAGAGAATCCAAACATTTACGAAGATAATGTTCTACATTATAGACAGGTACAATTACAGAAACTTTATAAATCATAGATATAAAAACGATTCAAAGTTACTATTTTAATTAGATAATTTTGAAATTGATACATTTAAAAATAATTATTATAATAAGACAATAATATAGTAGTATAGTGAACAAAAAATTATGGTTTTATTCCATAATAATTCATATCATTCCAAAATTCAACATAAGATTTTTCAACAACGCTAGGATTTACTATTTCTAAAGGAAACAATAACTTTAAAGGCGCAAAGCTCATGGCCATCCGATGATCGTTGTAGGTTTCAATTTTTTGATTTTCAAAAAACGAATTAATTTTTTTAAGTTCAAAAGAATTATCAGTAATTTTAACGTTTCCACCACACTTTTCAATTTCATTCTTTAATGCAATTAATCGATCAGTTTCTTTTATTTTTAATGTTTCAAGTCCAGTTATCTTTATTGGTATTCTTAATCCAAATGCGGTTAGAGCAACGGTTTGCGCTATATCCGGACAATCATTCATATCTATTTCAATAAAATTCGGATATTCGAAATTTAATATTGAAAAAATAGTAATTTCATTACCTTCAAATAAGGTTTTAACTCCGAAATATTTTTGGTAAATATCTGCAACCCTCCTATCTGCTTGCAATGAATCTTTAAACAAATATTTTAATTTAATTTTTAAATTATCGTTACTCAATGCACATAGGGAATAATGATAAGAAGCAGACGACCAATCACTTTCAATAATAAAATCTTGCTTTTTTATTTCAGTTATTGGTAATATTAAAATTTTATTTTGATGAATAGATGCTGCGATGCCTATCTCGGTTAAAATTTTAAGTGTCATGGTAATATAAGGCAGTGAAGTAACTTTTCCTTCTAAGTTGATATGCAATCCATTTTCAAGCTTTGCGCCTATTAAGCATAATGCGGTAATATATTGACTACTAATATTAGCAGGTAAATTAATAGTATTACCCTTTATTTTCTTTCCTTTAAGTTCTAAGGGAGGGTATCCTTCATTTTCAAGATAAGAGATATTAGCACCTAGATGTTTTAATGAATCAACCAAAATCTTTATCGGGCGTTCTTTCATTCGGTGTGAGCCAGTAATTATAGTTTTTCTACCTTCCTGAATGGAAAAGAAAGCGGTTAAAAATCTCATAGCAGTACCTGCGTGATGGATATCTATTAATTCCTCTTTTGATTTTAAGGCTTCTTGCATTACATGACTATCTTGGCTTTTCGATAAGTTTTGTAAAGAAAGTGAATTATCAAATAAAGAATTTAATAACAATAACCGGTTAGTTATGCTTTTTGAGCCTGAAAGATTGATTGTTATACCCATTACTTTAGTTTTGTATTATTAATATGCCTATCACTATCCCGTTTTGATGTTGCATTTAATTTTTTTTGAAAAGCTGTTTCCAGATCAATTCCTGTTTGATTAGCTAAACAGGTTACCACAAAGATTACATCTGCTAATTCTTCACCTAAATCTTTATTTTTATCGGATTCTTTTTCTGATTGTTCGCCGTATCTTCTGGCTATAATTCTGGCAACTTCTCCTACCTCTTCAGTTAATTGTGCCATGTTAGTGAGTTCATTAAAATACCTAACGCCATACTGTTTTATCCATTGATCTACTTGAAGTTGAGTTTCTTTTAAGCTCATTTTTGTAAAAATATAATAATTTATAGCTAATATATTAATAATATACATAAAAACTTTAATTGTTATATATTATGTTTAAATACTTTTTACTTTTTCCTTAGTAAAAAATTAAGTATCAGCAGAATTTATGATATTATCTAGCTTGTTTCCTGATAATTTTTGTATAATTATTTATAAATAGTTTAGAAAAAATAAAATATAATAATATAAGATAAGGAAATAAATTTTCTCATGTGAAAAAAATATATGATTAGTATTTTCCTAATCATTCCTTTTTGAATAAAATCATACCTTTGCTGGTATGAGATGGGATTTAGTTATAAGTAATTTCCAAGAATACTTATGGTTGGAAAAAGGCCTTTCTGAGAACACACAAATGGCATATATAAGAGATGTAAAGAAACTTCAAAAATTTGTTTCAAATAATGAGTCTATAACACCCTATAATATTGATCGATTTTTGGTACAAGATTTTATTTATAATTTTGCTAAACAATCGACTTCAGTAAAATCTCAAGCAAGGTTAATATCCTCAATAAAATCTTTTTTCAAATTTTTACAGATAGACGAAAAAAGAGAAGATAATCCAGCAGAATTACTGGAAAGTCCTAAAATTGGCTTATATCTTCCCGATGTTTTAAGTCATGAAGAAGTCGTAACGTTAATAAAGTCTATAGATTTATCTAAACAGGAAGGAGAAAGAAATCGTTCCATAATAGAAACCTTATACGGTTGCGGTTTACGTGTATCAGAGTTAATTAATTTGAAATTATCTGATTTATATTTAAATGAAAATTTTATTAGAGTGACAGGTAAGGGAGATAAACAAAGACTAGTACCTGTTTCTGAACGTACTATTAATTTTATTACTATTTATAGAGATTCTATTCGAGTGCATCAAATACCTAAACCTAACTGTGAAGATATACTTTTTTTAAATAGGAGAGGAGGAAAGCTTACTCGAGAGATGATTTTTATTATAATTAAAAACATAGCAGAAAAAGCAGGGATTAAAAAGAAAGTTTCACCTCACACGTTTAGACATTCTTTTGCGACAATATTATTAAAAAATGGGGCAGATCTTCGTTCTATTCAACAGATGCTTGGACATGAAAGTATTACAACAACAGAAATTTATACACACCTAGACAATCAACAGCTTAGAGATACTATCGAAAAATATCACCCTTTTTCCATTTATAAGCCCGATTAAATGGAGTATACATAAATCAAAACGTAATGAATTTAGATAAATATAAAAATGAAGCAATAAAAAAAGCTTCGGAGCACAAAAAATATTTAGAAAAGTTAAAACAAAAAAAGCCCAAGAAATTAGATGAAGAAATGGAAGAAATACATCAAAATGTATTTTCTAAAATTGATTGCTTACAATGTGCCAATTGCTGTAAGACTACCGGTCCTTTAGTTTTAGATAAAGATATAGAAAGGATATCAAAGCATTTGCGAATGAAACCAATAGAATTTATAGATCAATATTTATATAAAGACGAAGACAATGATTGGGTTTTTAAACAATTGCCCTGTCCTTTTTTAGATCATTCTAACTATTGTATTATTTACGAAGTTCGTCCGAAAGCTTGCAAAGAGTATCCGCATACGAATCGAAAAAAATTTTATCAAATTAATAATTTAACTTTAAAGAATACGGTCATATGTCCAGCTGCCTTTGAAGTTGTAGAATTATTGATGAAAAGTAAAAGATTATGATTAGTTATCTTTTTGAATCAATAATTTTTTTATTTTGCAACCATTCAACAATTTTAGCACCCAACCATGAAAACGGGAAAAAAATAAAAAACATACTAATAATATACCAAGTAGGATGTCCTTTAATTGTTAAAACAGAAATTATAGCAGTTATTAAAAGGATAAATCCGATTAGCATGGCATAAGCTGTTTTTGCAGTCTTTACGATCAAAGCACAAACTATTCCTCCTAATAGAGAACCAACACCTGAAGAAATCAATAAAGCTATAAAAAATTCACCTTTAGCAGTATGAACTACAGATCTCCAATATTCAATAGGAAGTCCTTTATAATTGTACGGAATCCAATATGAATTGATCATAACTGATAGCGTAATAATTGTTAAAGCTACAAAAAGCCCAAATATAACCGCAATAGTGTTTCTAATCATATTGTTTATTTATTCTGTTGCTATAATTGAAATTTCTATTAAAACATTTTTAGGCAAGGCTGATACCTGTACACATTCTCTGGCAGGATAAACATCTGAAAAATAAGAGGCATAAATTTCATTAACTGTTGAAAAGTTATCTAAATTTTGAAGAAAGATTGAAGTTTTTACCAAATTATTCCAGTTTAAATTTGCTTCAGTAAGGATTGCTTCTATGTTTTTCATAACCTGATGCGTTTGTTCCTCAATAGTTGCAGGAATTTCAGCATTTAACGGATTAACAGGTATTTGTCCGGATACGAATAAAAGGTTACCAACCTTAATCGCTTGTGAATAAGGACCTATGGCTGCTGGAGCTTTATCGGTAGTAATAATTTTCTTAATCATGATTTAAATATACAAATTTTTTAAAAACTTGATTGGTCATTAAAATTTTTAGCTTCGTATTTGACAGCATCTTTCAATATTGCTGCTTTTACTCCAATATAAAAACTCCATGTCTTATTATAGCTAGATGAAATAGGAACCCAGTTAAAGTTGATATTGAAACTTCTTAAGTCTCTCATAAAGCCTAATCGTGTATATCCAAACTCTTTAGTCTCCATATCATAATTTGTTGAAGCTGTAATTTTCCAATATGGGGAAGGGGAAATTTCTCCGGTCAGATTTATAGTGGCAGATATATTGGTGTTTCTATTATACTCTTTTGTTGAAGCATAATTTAAACCTACATCCAATTTCCAAGGCATATCGAAATGGGCATAATTCTCGTCATCAAAATAGTATTTTTCATATCGTACAGTTCCTTGTTTCTTATATTTGGTAACTTTTTTCTCACCGAATAAAGACTCATCCAAAGAAAAATTTAGTCCCATTGTATAGCTGGCAATAGTCAAATGCCCAAACTTATCAATGGCATGGCCCACTGTAGATTCGGGAGTATCGAAGACTATTTTATAAGGATTTACTCTCATGGCATAGTTAACTCGTAATTTTGAATTAAATAAAGAAGAGGATCCAGAAGCATTTATTGGACTCCATTTTAAGGAATCAGCTGCAAAATTATAAGAGGTATTAATATTTAAGGATTCAAATATTTTTATCTTTTTAACGCCACTAGCTTCTTTCTTACTTCTTACTTTCATCTCAAGGTTATTTGCTAATGATATATTAAGAGAGCTATTTTCATAATTAGAAGGAGTTCCCATGATATTTCCTTCATAATAAGAATACTTTACTTTTTTTCCATCTTTATCTATATATGTCCCATAATATCCCCATGAATCTCTAGAAAAATCGGGCATAAAACCATAACTAACGGTCGGCGAAATCATATGACGAATAGCTTGTATCATGCTACCTTTTTTAAAGTTGGCGATACCATATAATGTTGTTGTCAGATTTAAAGAGCCGTCAAAAGTTCGAAAAGTTTTAAAGCCATCTTTGTTTAGCGTTTCAATTTTATCTGTTAAAGGATTATACTCTTTTCTTATGCTTTTTGTAGTCCAAATTTCTCTGTAATTACCATTTATTCCGAATTGAAAATAATTAAAGAGAGTAGAAGTAGTTCCAAAACTGGTTGAATTTTTCATACCGTTCTTGGAATTTTTAAACATTTTAGACGTAAACATATCATCAGTGGTCGTATTTAATGAATTTTGAAGATTCATTTTATAATCCATATAGATGTTATGCAAAATTGTTTTTTTAGGTCCAGACTTAGGTTTGAAAGGATAAATTTGTGGCATGGTAACCGTTAAATTGGGAAGGACCATTGAAACTTCTCCGGTAGAGATATTTTGTGAGGCAGAAGTATTTAGAGAAATAGTCAACGGGTTATTATCAAATCTTTTAACTAATGATATGGATGAAGAAGTTTGGTTATTATTTACATTACCATGTAGAGCATTTTGATTGTAAATACTATTATTATAATAATTTTGACTCATATAATTAACCGAAGCATTGAATGATAAATTTGGATTAGCTTTCGAGTCCTGTAAATGAGACCAGGTAATTCTATAATTTTCAATTTCAGAATAATCATCTAAACCTTTAGTGCTATTTATATTTTTTTCATAAATAAAATTTAAATTTCCGGAATATCTATAACGATTTAAATATCTCAAGCGATTGTCGATCATCCAACTTCCTTTTGTATAGAAACCAAAACGGCTTTCTAAATCAAGATATTCTCCAATAGGTACATAAATACCCCATCGTTCTAAATAAAATCCTTTAGCCTGACGTTCACCAAACGTACCAATTAAAATTCCAGCTTGACGATTACTACCTGTAGAAGGAAGATATAAAAACGGTAATATAAATGGAGTAGGAACTTGCTCAATATACATGGTAGTAGGCCCAGCAATAATTGTTTTTTGGTTTTTATCAGTTATTAATTTCAATTTATTCGTAGATAATCCATAATCGGGGATAGAATCTTTTTTTGCTTTAAAATATTCATCCGTTGTTAAAAAACCACGCCGCATGTAGTATTCACGATCATTCATTCTTTTGGCTTTTTGAGCTATAATAGCCATTTCGTCTTCTTCTGTTCGAATATTAAAAGCTGTACCTTGCTTGGTATTCATATTGAATTGAGCTTCTGTATATTCGTAACTTTTTCCTCCTTGAGTAAATGTTATGTTATCAATGATTCTTCCAAGACTATCTACTTTTCCACGAGCTAAAATATCCCCCGTATTCCAATCCATCACGATATAATCCGCCTTGATAGTCATATCTTGATAACTAACTTGAGCATTATGAATAAGATAAGTAAGTTTTTTCGAGAAAACGTTTCGAATTTCATCACCTTTAGTATCTACTATATTTTCAAGTTTTTCTTTAGTAGAGGATATAGAGTCGTTAGGAGTTTTTACTGTGTCAGCAAGGTTTTTAACACCTTTTTCCTGTGCTAAGATAATGTTAAAAATTAGAAAAAATAAATAAAGTATATTATATTTGAAACTTGAATTGATCAAAGCATATAAATTCAGAAAAATTTTTGCTGTCAAAATTAATCAAAAAAAAGAATTAATGAGAGTTTTAACAATATTTAACTTAAAAAATATACTACTATTAACCTTACTTTTCTTTATTAACTCTTTATATTCCCAAAAAAAAGATTTTATTTTAGTATTAGATGCCGGTCATGGTGGACATGATAATGGGGCCAAGGGATTATCTGCAAATGAAAAAGACGTGAATCTCTCATTGGTTTTAAAAATAGGAGCATTGATAGAAAAAAAAAATAAAGATGTTAAAGTCATTTATACTCGTAAGACAGATGAATTTATTCCCTTAATGACACGTGCAGACATTGCAAATAAGGGTAAAGCTAATTTATTTATATCCATACATTGTAATTCAAGCCCTAAAAGCGCTCCATACGGTACAGAAACTTTTGTTTTAGGAGCACATAGAAATAGAGATAATTTCGACGTTGCCAAAAGGGAAAATGAGGTAATATATATGGAAAAAGATTACCAAACTACTTACGAAGGATTTAATCCTTCATCTCCAGAATCCGTTATAGGGTTAACATTAATGCAAAATATTTATTTAGAAAATAGCTTAAAAATAGCCAGTTATATTGAAAATAATTTTAAAAAAGAAAATCGATTTTCAAGAGGAGTTAAGCAGGCTGGATTTTTAGTATTGGTTCAAACGGCTATGCCTTCCGTATTAATTGAGACAGGTTTTATATCTAATCCTCAAGAAGGGCAATATCTAGCCTCTGAAGAAGGACAGAATACAATTGCAAAGAATATTTATGATGCTTTTTTAAGTTATAAAAAAGAATATGATAAAAAATCGGAAAAGAAAGAGGAAATAGATATTTCGCCAGCGGTTGAAAAACCTATTGATAATGGCAAAGTTTTAAAAGTTCAATTTTTAGCATCATTTAATAGATACGATCCTAATTCCGCACAACTTAGAGGAATGCAAAATGTTGAAATTATTAAAACAAATGGTAAGTATATATATTATGCAGGAAGTACAAACTTAAGATCTGAAAGTGAAGCAACTTTAAAAATTGCCAAAGAGGCAGGATTTAGAGATGCTTCCGTAGTAGAATTTAATGAAAAAGAAGTTTCAATTAATCAATATTATACAATAGAATTATTTATTTCACCTAAAAAATATAGAGAAAATGATTCCATCTTTAAAGGGTTGAATAATGTAATAAGAGAAAGGATTAATAACGTGTATATTTATACAAGTGGTAAAGTAAATAATTATGATTCAGCTAAAAAACTATTGGAAGTTTATAAAAATCTTGGACTTAACGATGGTATAATATCTAAAATTTCATCATAAAAATAGATTGCCCCTTATTGTATAAGATTTAATTTTTTTAACAGCGTTGCAAACTTTTTTTCATTCATAAGTTCATGAGTAAATAGTTCTCCTTTATAATAAATACCTAAAGTTCCCCATGGGCATGCTGTACCTTGGGCCTCTTGATGATTTTTTAATTTTATTACTGTTGAGGGGATATTATATTCATTACAAACAAGAGAAATACGATAAATATATTCTTCCATAAACGGACATTGATTGGAAAAAATAAACGTAAAACCATTATTGTTTTCTACCTTGCCACTTCTTGATTTATCTGAAAATTTCGGGCTAATGCCTGTTTCATTAAGCTTTAGCTCCAATAATTCAAAATAAGGAAAAGCTGAATCTATAACTGAAAAACCTTGTTTTAAATAAAATTTTTTATCGGTTAAATAAGGTTTTATTTTAGAGCTGCTCACAACCACAATACCGTCTTTACCTTGTTCTAAAGAGTCTTTAATACATTCTTCTAATAGTTTTTTCGATATCCCTTTCCCCTTATATTGTCCGGACACCCATAGACAATTAATTACCATGTAATTGGAACCAATAATTGGTTTCCAAACAGTCTCAATAGGCATATATTCTATAAAAACTTTTCCTCTTACATCATATTTTTTAAATACAAGTCCATTGGAAAATTGTTCATTCATCCAATTTTTTTTGGTTAAAGACCTGTTTATGCTATCCTTATCATTTCCTAATGAACAACATATATGTTCTTCTTTAATATTTTTAGAATTTATTGAAACTATTTTCATAAAATGATTTTATATTACTAAGAGAAAGGCAAAAATAAATAAATTAGATTATATAAGAGTGACTTTATATATTTTTATGAAAACTTAGCAAAATTGGTATAGTTTATTTTACTAATATAAAATTTAATACCATAAAAAAATTATTTTTGTATTATGAAAGAAAATATTATTTTATCTATAGTTATACCGGTTTATAATTCGGGATCATATTTAGTAGAGACCGTTGAGAGTATCAAAGCGGTTAAATTTTCTTATCCTTATGAAATTATTTTGGTTAATGATGGATCAACTGATACCAATACCTTAGAAATATTAGATCAATATAAAGATATTTTTACTGTAATAAATCAAAAAAATGGAGGAGTTGCAATGGCTAGGAACAGAGGTATATCAGAAGCTAAAGGTAAATATATTTTGCCCTTTGATTCTGATGATTTAATGAATGAAAACTATTATGACTTAGCTTTGCATAAAATGGTAGCAGATAATACTATTGATATTCTATACGGAGATTATTTAGTTTTTGGGAGTGAAAAAAGATATAATCGATCAGGCAAATACAATCGTCTACGATTGATTCAGAGTGGATGCTTTCTGCCAAATGCGACGATTTACAAAAAAAGTGTATGGAAAAATAATGGGGGATATGATACCAATTTGTCTTATGCAGAAGATTGGGATTTTTGGTCTAGATCTGCAGTACAAAATTATAATTTCTTTTATTTCGATAAACCATTGTATAGATATAGAAGAATATATGATGGTAAATCATTAAGCCAAACTAAAGGACATACCTCTACTGAAGCTGTAAAAATTTTAAAAAATAAAATTCCTTCATCAGTATTTACTCAAGAAAGTATAAGTGATTATGTGGTTGTATCAGTTAGAGAGAGTAGGAAATTAAAAATAAAATTGCTTTTACGCATTTTTTTTCCGCGCTTATTTATTTATCTCCAAAAAAAGAAAGTATTTCCCAATGGAATTGTTGTTGAATAGAAAAGGCTTTTATTAAAAAAAATAAAAGCCTTGAAAGTAAATTAAATTGCATCTGTATGGACCGTTTTTACGGCTCTTCCTGAAGGATCAGGATTGTTTTTAAACGCTTCATCCCATTCCAAAGCTACCGCAGAGCTGCAAGCTACGGAAGGTACTGAAGGAACGGTCTGGGCTGCTGCTTGAGACGGAAAATGTTCTTCAAAAATGCTTCTAAACCAATATTCTTCTTTAGACATAGGAGGATTTATCGGAAATCTTTCGGCGGCTCTCTCCATTTGTTTATCTGATACTTTTTTATTGGCAGTTTCTTTTAAAGTGTCAATCCATGAATAACCAACTCCATCCGAAAATTGTTCTTTTTGTCTCCAGACAACCTCTTCAGGTAAATAATCTTCAAAAGCTTCCCTTAAAATATGTTTTTCAATTTTTCCATTGCCGCACATTTTATCTTTGGGATTCAAAGTCATTGCAATATCCATAAATTCCCTATCTAAAAATGGTACTCGTCCTTCAACCCCCCAAGCCATAAGAGATTTATTGGCACGTAAACAATCGTAAAGATGAAGCTTATCCAATTTTCTTACGGTTTCTTCATGAAACGCTTGTGCATCAGGAGCCTTATGGAAATATAGATAACCTCCGAAAAGCTCATCGGACCCTTCTCCCGAAAGAACCATTTTCACTCCCATAGATTTTATGTATCTAGCTAAAAGATACATAGGGGTGGAGGCACGTACAGTTGTTACATCGTATGTTTCTATATGATAAATTACATCACTAATTGCATCTAAAGCTTCTTCAATGGTAAAATGTATTTCATGATGAACCGTACCGATATGATCGGCAACCTTTCTGGCAGCTAATAAATCGGGAGCACCTTTCAATCCTACAGCAAAGGAATGAAGTTGAGGCCACCAAGCATCTGAATTATTATTATCTTCAACACGTTTACTTGCATATTTTTTAGCAATCGCTGAAATAATCGAAGAATCTAATCCTCCCGATAAAAGTACTCCATAGGGTACATCAGACATTAGTTGTCTATGTACAGAATCTTCTAATCCTTTTCTTAATTTATTAACATCGGATTCGTTATCTTTTACAGAGTTGAAGTCCATCCAATCTCTATGATACCATGTCTTAATTTCCCCATCTGGGCTATAAAAATATTTTCCAGGTTCAAACTCTTTAATATCCGGACAAACACCCTCCAAAGATTTTAGTTCACTCGCAACATAAAATTGGCCTTTTTCATCATATCCCATGTATAAGGGAATGATTCCCATATGATCTCTTCCCACTAAATAAACATCTTTTTCTTGATCATATAATACAAAAGCATAGATCCCTGTAATATCATTAAATAAATTGATCCCTTTTTCTTTGTATAAAGCTAAGATAACTTCACAGTCAGATAAAGTTTGGAAATCGTATTTTCCTTCAAATTTTTTTCTAATTTCTTTATGATTATATATTTCACCGTTTACAGCTAATATTAATTTTTTATCACTACTATAAAGAGGTTGTCCTCCCGAAGCAATGTCTACAATTGATAATCTTTCATGAGCAAGGATTGCATTTTTTTCGCAATGAATTCCGGACCAATCTGGTCCTCTATGACGAATTTTTTTTGCCATTTTTAAAGCTTGAGGCCTTAGTATCTCATTAGCTTCTTTTAAATCAAAAATTCCTACAAATCCACACATACTTAATTGTTTTAAATTTTATGTAAAAGTAAAGTATTTTAGTTGATATTTAAAGTTATTGTATGTTATTTGTTTTTATAAATAACTTTTTTTAATATTTTGATTTATATTGTAAACTTTTTTTTTATAAAATAGTAAAATAAGTTTAGATTAAAAATTCGGTTACAATGAAAAACATTCTTAAGAACAATTTAATTTTTTTTGAACTTGTCTGTAATATTACATTTTCATTTATTTACTTATGAAAATAAAATAATATAATTATTGAACAATTTATTTCATTTATTTAGCTCATGTACTTATCTAAAATTTTTAATATAAGAATGAAATTTTAATCTATTTCAAAATTATAAGATCACCTTGTTTAGGAAAAATGTAATTGATGGAATATGGGTTAGTATTTAATAATTCATTTTTGATTATTTGTTCATTATCATCTTTTGGCTTAATATGAGTTACAATAATTGACAATTTTTTCATGTTGTTTTTACCAACTAATTTAGCTAATTTTCCCATTTCTTCATTTAATAAATAAGGTGTTAAATGACCATATAATATTTTTTCTGATTGAGAATTTGGGAATGAAACTTCAATCATAATGGTTTTTAATTTCCCTGATTTAATTTTTGGAGCAATTTCTTTCCATATTTTGGCCAATTTATCAGATTTTTCAACTCTGTCAGCTCCGGTATCACCAAAATATAAAACAGCATGTTTATTATTTTCAACTAAAATTGCTGAACTTTTTAATGGATTTACATGGCTTAATTCAAAAACAGTTCCAGTAAAATTTGTGTTATATATGGAAAATACTTTTCCAATTTCTGCATAAATATATTGATATTTATTAAGAATCGGGCTTTCACCTTCATTAGCAAAATTGATCCATGCTGTGTTTGTAAAATATTTATTCTTTAAAACTTCAATCGTTTCTTTGATAGCATATATGGGTTTGGAAGAGTCTTCAGGTGAATTAATTAACATTCCAGATAAATGATCCAGATGTCCATGAGATATAAAATATCCTTTAATGTTATTTTTTAAAATATTTTCGATAGTTGTATTCGTAAAACTTCCATTTTCAATGGCCTTATTTATTCCACTATATATTGTACCAGCATCTAATGCAATATAATCAGTTGTATTTTCTTCTGCTAATAAATAAGAAGAAAGATTACTTTCATTACTACCTCCATAAACACCTAAAGGAATAATTTTTAAATTTTGGGCAAATGTGAACATCGAAATAATAAAACATATATTGATTAGGTATTTTTTCATAAGTATATATTTTTTGTAAAAATACAATCAATTTAATTGCTAAAAATGTATAAGTAAGTTCTTTTTAAAATTTGTTTAAAGAATAAGTTTTAATTTAACAGAACATTCATTTTTTAAAACAATTAAAAATTATGATCATTTATTCATAATTAATGAATAGGTTCGGGAATAGGTATTATTTTTGGGTATAAAAAAAGATATATATCATTGTAATAACTAAACTCTTTATCTATTTATTGATTACGCATATAAATAAAGATTATTAGGTTGTATTTTTAATGGTAAAATAGAATTTAAGCTATTTCTAAATCTTCATTTAGATGAAATTATTAAATTAAACTATTTGTGTATTAAAGATGCCAAAAATCCAATCAAAGAAACTTTAAAAAGCTTTTTATGTGGTTATCATACGAATATTAGTATTTAAAATAAAATTATTTTTAAAAATATTAAACTAAAAAACATATTAATTTTAATAGTATAAAATTTGATTAATAAATTATTTTAAATAATTATTTTTTAATAAAGCTGTAAATTTTTTTAAAGCAATTGCTCTATGACTTATTATATTTTTTTCTTTAGGAGAAAACTCGGCAAAACTTTTAATATAACCATTAGGAATAAATATGGGGTCATACCCAAATCCTTGTGATCCACTAATTTCAGAAGAAATAGTTCCAAAAATTTTACCTTCAAAGTATTTTACTTCCTGATCGTTAACCCAACAAATAACACTAATGAAGTATGCATTTCTATTAGAACAATTTTCCATTTTTTTCAAGACTTTGGATATGTTATCATTAAAAGATCCTGTACCGGCATATCGAGACGAATAAATTCCGGGCTCTCCATCTAATGCTTCAATAACCAACCCACTGTCATCGGCGAAACAAGGAATATTAGTCAAATCATATCCAAATTTGGCTTTTATAAAAGCATTCTCATGAAAAGTTGTGCCTGTTTCTTCAATTTCTCCTTCGAAATTAAAATCATTAAAAGTTTTAAGTTGTAAATTTTCTGGTAAAATTTCAATTATTTCAGCTTTTTTATGCTCATTTTGAGTTGCTAATAGTATTTCCATATTTTGTTATTTCCATATTTTTGTTTTTAGTAAATTTGATATAAAAATGTCCAAATATAACTATTAATATAATTCCCACAATAAATAAGGCAAAACCACTAAAACCAAAATCAGGTGATTCCAATGATTTATAGCGTATAAATAGTAAATATGCAACAAAATTATTAATAAAATGTAGGGTTGTGCACGTAAGAAGAGATCCTGATTTGTAAAAAGTAATTCCTAAAATGATCCCAGCTAAAACACCTCCTACTGCTTGCCAAGGAAATATGTGAATACCTCCGAAAATTAGGGAAGAAATCAATATCGCCGCATAAGGTTTTACTCCATTGTTAAGCATGCCTTTTAATATAAATCCCCTAAAAAATATTTCTTCAAATATAGGAGCAACTATACATACAGATATAAAGGTTATGATAGGATAATTTTCGGTATTACCTAATAAAGCATAAGACATAGCTTTATACATTTTCTCTAAAATCCCCCCTTGCGTTGGTATTAATCCTGTTAAATATTCTGAAACAAAGTATTGACCTAAAAATAACAAAAAGGCTATAGGAAAAAATTTGATATTATTATAAGAATAACTGATTTTAAAGCTTTCATTTCTAGGTTTTAAACTGATGAAATGATAGACAGTATAAACCAGTATATAATTACCGATAGTAATTATTGGGGTAAATACATAAGGATTCAGATTTATTATTATAGCCAGATATAAAAAAAAAGTATTAATAATACAAATTCCCACAAAGAATAGTACAATTACTAAAATTATATCGTACCATTTTAATTTAAAATTATTATTCATTATGATAAGGTTTACCTTGTAATATACTAAAAGCACGGTATAATTGTTCAATAAAAAACAAGCGTACCATTTGATGAGTGAATGTCATTTTTGATAAAGCTATTTTTTGAGGATAAAGATTGTAAATTCTATCTGAAAAACCAAATGCACCTCCAATACAAAAGACAACATGCTTAACAGAATTATTCATTTGTTTTTCTAAAAAAGAAGAAAATTCTGTGGAAGAAAATTCTTTACCCTTTTCATCTAAAATTATTAAAGTATCTCCAGAAGTTATATGAGATAGTATATGTTCTGCCTCAGCATTTTTAAGTTCCGTTTCAGATAGATTTTTTGAATTTTTTACATCCGGCAACTCCTTTCTTTCAAATTTTATAAAAGGAGGTAAACGCTTTTCTAGATCTTCCATTAGATATAATAATTCTTTAGAATTAGTTTTTCCAACAGATAGTAAGGTAATTTTCATACAGTATTAATATATACAAAAATACAAGATTAATTATTAATAAATTAAATGATATAAGAAAATAATTTTTTTTAATAATAAATTCAAATTTAAGATAAATTAAAATGATTTTTATTTAAATTAAAGTTAAAAAAGTATAAATTATCAAAGGTTTAAAAATGTGTTATTTAATATTTTTATTATAATGATAGAACTATATATAATAAATATTAGAACCGTACATTCAGTTGCTTATAGTTTTTTATCTTTGTTAAAACATTTAACATATAAACATTTTTAAAGATGAAAATTAATATCGTTGCGGGTATGCTTGCCGCCTCAATAATCTTGGGGTCTTGTAATTCGAAACATCCGGACCAAGTCGAAAAAATTAGTCAAGATGACTTTAATTACAAAGTTGATCGTTTTGCAGATATAGAAGTTTTAAGATATCAAATACCCGGATGGGATAAGCTGTCTTTAAATGAAAAAAAATTGGTTTATTATCTTTCACAGGCAGGATTAGCCGGTAGAGATATTGTTTGGGACCAAAATTATAAGTATAACTTGAAAATAAGAAAAGCTCTAGAAAATATTTACCAAAATTATAAAGGAGATAAAAAATCAAAAGATTGGAATAATTTTGAAACATATGTAAAAAGAGTATGGTTCTCAAATGGAATTCACCATCATTATTCCAATGATAAAATAATGCCGGAATTTTCTCAAGAATATTTCGAAAAATTATTGAATGAGACTCAAACTTTATTAGATAAACGCATTGTTGACGTATTATTCGATCAAAATGATGCTAAAAAAGTAAATTTAGATGAATCAAAAGGGTTAATTACAGGGTCAGCGGTTAATTTTTATGGAGAAGGAATTACAGAAAAAGAAGTAGAAAAATATTATGCAGCTAAAAAAAGTCAGGATGCTTCCCGTCCATTATCTTTTGGTTTAAATTCTCAATTAGTAAAAGATAGCAAAGGAGAATTATTTGAAAAAACATGGAAAAGTGGAGGAATGTATGGAGCAGCTATAGATCAAATAATTTTTTGGCTTGATAAAGCAGTTACAGTGGCAGAGAATGAAGAACAAGCAAATGCTCTTAAGCTTCTAATTGAATATTATAAAACAGGTGATTTGAAGACTTGGGACGATTATAATATAGCCTGGTTAAAAGCAACTAAAGGAAATATTGATTATATAAACGGATTTGTGGAAGTATATAACGATCCGCTTGGACATAAAGGTTCATATGAAAATATTGTTCAGATCAAAGATTTTGATATGTCAGCTAAGATGGAAGTTATATCTAAAAATGCTCAATGGTTCGAAGATCATTCTCCATTAATGACAGAACATAAGAAAAAAAATGTTGTTGGTATTTCCTATAAAACTGTTATTGTAGCCTCAGAAGCCGGAGATTCTTCACCGAGTACGCCTATAGGTGTAAATTTGCCTAATGCTGATTGGATACGTGCTGAATTCGGTTCTAAATCAGTTTCCTTAGGTAATATAATTGATGCTTACAATCAAGCAGGTGGAAGTGAAAAGCTGAAAGAATTCGCTTATAATGAAAAAGAGATTGAATTATCTGAAAAATACGGAGAATTGGCAAGTAAACTTCATACCGCTTTACATGAAGTAATCGGTCATGCCTCAGGTCAAATTAATAAAGGAGTAGCTACACCAAAAGAGACATTAAAAAGTTATGCATCTACGATGGAAGAGGGAAGAGCGGATTTAGTAGGGCTATATTATTTATATGATCCCGAACTTCAAAATTTAGGCTTGGTTGATGATTGGAAAAAAGTGGGGATGACAGCCTATAACGATTATATACGTAACGGATTGATGACACAATTGATACGCATAGAGCCGGGCAGAGATATTGAAGAGGCACATATGCGAAATCGTCAATGGGTAAGTGCATGGGCTTATGAGAAAGGTAAAAAAGACAATGTTATTGAAAAAATTGTCAAGAATGGTAAAACCTATTTTAAAATCAATGATTATAAAAAATTACATGATTTATTTGGAGAGCTGTTAAAGGAAACTCAGAGAATTAAGTCTGAAGGAGATTATAATGCTGCAAAAAATTTAGTTGAAACCTATGGTGTAAAAGTAGATAAAGAATTACACCAAGAAGTATTAAAAAGAAATTCTAATTTTAAAACAGCTGCCTATAAAGGATTTATAAATCCAATATTAGTTCCTAAGATAAATGAACAGAAAGAAATTATCGATATTGAAGTTACTTATCCTAAATCATTTGCTGAAGAAATGCTCAACTATTCAAAAAATTATGGATTTCTTCCTATGGAAAATTAGAAAAAATTAACATTTGAGATATAAACGATTTTACTTTACAATTTGATTAAAATTTGTCAAGTAAATCGTTTTTTATTTTTATTGTGAAAAAAAAATAATGAATTATAAAAGTATTATCAAAATTTTCCAACGATTAAAATATAAAGTTAACATGGAAATGCTAACGTTAAGTAAAAAGATAATAGCATGTGTAATCCCTACTTTTTATTAATTCTGATATTAAAGGAATAGTATTGATTAATAAATCATTTTTTAATAAGTATTATATAACATATTTTTATTGAAGTAAAAATGGAGTAAATTTAAAAAAATATGAATGTATAATTGAGAAGTAATTTAGCGATCCGGACGGGACTCGAACCCGCGACCACCTGCGTGACAGGCAGGTATTCTAACCAACTGAACTACCGGATCAAAATAGATTGCTTGTATGCAATAATAAAAAAATAAACTTTATTTTTTAGCGATCCGGACGGGACTCGAACCCGCGACCACCTGCGTGACAGGCAGGTATTCTAACCAACTGAACTACCGGATCTTTTCTGAACGCTTGTTTTTAATAATTTCAGTGGTGCAAAGATAAACCCATTTTTCAATTTCACAAACTTTTTTAATTGAAAAAATCATATTTTTTGTAATAAATATTGAATTTTCATTAAACAAATCTTGTTCACAAATGCCAAAACTATGAATTTCAATGAAATATTATTTATGCTATCATTTTAATTTTTATTTTTAAAAAATAAATAATAACGAAAAGAAAATTCATTTGCATGAATATGATCATAGATACTAAACATAATTAGAACATAGATTCCTAAAAATATAATAACCTGATAATTTAAACAAAATAAATATAGTTCACTTATTTCATATATAATGGTTTAAGAATATCAAAATTTTACTAATATTACTTATAATGAAAAAACAATTATTAATTAGGAGCCAGATGCTATTTCGATATAATTGCAGTCAAATTAACTTCTGTCCATGTTTTCCCTTCATGTAAATCAAAACATGCATGATGCAAACTTGTAAATGCCCGTTGAGAATCAAAGTCTTTTAATAAGTCAACAGATCCTTGTATAGTGATTGTATTTTTTTTAAATATATAAGTAAATTCCTTAGTTATAGTTTTTTTATCTAATGTTATAGTAATCATAACCTTATTATTTTCAAATTTTCCAAATGATCCGTAAATATCGGGAGAAGCTAATCTTTTAAAAAAGAATAAAGTCAAAGTTCCATCTCTGGAAGAATCACCGGAAGTAACAGTTGTTCCATCACAATAAAATTTTGCTCCCTCTAGAGCCTCTTCTAAAGATTTATCATCCTTAGTATTAGTTAAAGAAATAGATTTAAAGCTCCCGTCTACCGCAATTTTATTGGGTGTTTTATATGCAGTCCATATCAATTCTTTTTTTAAACTTGATTCTTTTCCTTCAGGCTTATATCTTTTAATAGTATTTTCAATTCCATGTTGAGATGTTTGATAAGAAGAATTCATAGAAGTTTTATCTTTATGATCAACACAAGAATGAGTAGTCATTAAAGCGGAAAAAATAATGTAATTGAACTTTTTTCGAATCATTATAAAGAATTTTTATGGTTTTGAAAATAAATGAATTTTATTAATAAAATATTTATCCTTAATTAACCTCGTTTAATGAGGTTTAATAGAGTCTGTAGAAGACTTGATACTTGTATTCGCGTGAGGGGGTATTTCACTTTTTATAGAATCAACTCCAGAAAGATTAGATAAAGAATCATGAGTGTTATTGTGAGATTCTATATTTTGCTCAGGATCAGTGGGGATAATATTTTTATTTCCACTGGAGGCATTTTCACAAGAAATTACTACGCACAAAAAGGATGTCAAGATAAAAATATATTTTTTCATAAATTTTTTATTTGATCAAATATAAAAAAAAACGTCGAGTTAGAAATTCTATATTTAAATTATCTATTATTTACAATTTGTGACTTCCAAAGATATTTTTAGACTATATTTTTTTGTTATAAATTCTTATTAATACAACTAAATTAAACTCTCATTAAAATTGCTAAAACATTCTATCTTTAAAATGTTTACTTTTGTAACTAAAATTTATACAAAATGAAAAAAATATATTTTTTAATGGTTTGTTTGGGAGTGCTATTTTCATGTAAGCATAATAGTAAAGACAATAGGATCGAAGAAACAAATAATCAACAAACACAAGAGATAAAAGTTATACAATCGAATTTTTCTAAAATTCAAGATTTATTAGACACAAAAAGCGATACTATCTATATTACCAATTACTGGGCTACTTGGTGTCCTCCGTGCGTAAAAGAAATTCCCGATTTTGTTAAGCTACAAAATCAATATAAAAATAAAAAAGTTAAATTTATTTTTGTAAGTATAGATGAAACTGAAGATCAAGCAAAATTGCAATCTTTTGTAAAGGAAAATAAAATGAAAAATGTTTATAATATATCTAGAGAAGAATTGTTATCAAATATTGGTTCGATTAGTACAGACTTAGTAGGAGGTATTCCAGTAACTATAATTCAAAAAGGAGATAAAAGAGAAGGTTTTTTAGGTAATATTTCCAATGAATTCGTTATAGAAAAGATTCAACAATATTCAAAATAATAAAATAGGAGTAAAATAAATATTATATGCCATTAATAAAAAGTATATCTGGAATTCGTGGGACGATAGGGGGGAAAACAGGAGAAAATCTTACACCTGTAGATGTAGTAAAATTTGCAGCGGCTTATGGGACATGGTTAAAAAGAAAGCTTAATAAAGGAAACTTAAAAATTGTTATTGGAAGAGACGCTCGTATATCAGGGCAAATGATTTCTGATTTAGTTTCTTCAACCTTACAAGGAGTAGGAATAGATGTGATTGATTTAGGACTTTCTACCACGCCAACAGTAGAGATCATGGTTCCTTATTTATCTGCAGCAGGTGGAATTATTATTACGGCAAGTCATAATCCTAAACAATGGAATGCTTTAAAATTACTAAATTCTAAAGGAGAATTTATTTCCGACCAAGAAGGAAAAGAATTATTGACTATTGCAGAGAATGAAGATTTTGATTTTGTCGAAGTTGATAAATTAGGATGTTATGAAAAAGAAGAGAATGCTATAGAGCTTCATATAGATAAAATTTTACAACTATCTTTAGTTGATGTTGAATCCATTCAAAAGGCTCAATTTAAAATAGTGGTAGATGCTGTTAATTCTACAGGTGGTATATCGGTAGTACCTTTACTGAAAAAACTAGGCGTAGAAGTAATTGAGATGTATTGTACACCTACGGGTGACTTTCCGCATAATCCGGAGCCTTTAGAAGTTAATTTAGATGATATAATGAAAAGAGTTCCTAGTGAGAAGGCCAATCTAGGAATAGTAGTAGATCCCGACGTTGATCGTTTAGCTTTTATTTGCGAAGACGGTTCCATGTTTGGAGAAGAATATACACTAGTGGCAGTAGCAGATTATGTTTTAAGTGAAACACCTTCTACAACAGTTTCAAATTTATCATCGTCTCGAGCATTACATGATATTGCTAAAAAATACAATCAAGAATATCAAGCTTCTGCGGTTGGAGAAGTGAATGTTGTATCAAAAATGAAGGAGATCCATGCACTTATAGGAGGAGAAGGTAACGGAGGTATTATATATCCAGAATTACATTACGGTCGCGACTCTTTAGTAGGTATAGCTCTTTTTCTTTCATATCTTTCTAAGAAAAAAGCTTCGGTAAAAGAACTAAGAAATTTATATCCTACCTATTTCATGGGAAAGAAAAAAATAGATTTAAGTCCAGAAATTAATACTGATTTAATTCTTAAAAAACTTGAAGACCAATATAAAAATGAAGATATAAAAACTTATGATGGATTAAAAATTGATTTCTCAAATAGTTGGGTTCATTTGAGAAAATCAAATACAGAGCCGATTATCCGTATTTATACTGAAGCTTACACACAACAGGAAGCTGATCAATTAGCGGACAGATTTATTAAAGAAATTAAAAAAATTTCATAGTATAGATTTCTATCGTGTGTTGAAAAAAATAAAAAGGAAAATAATTATAATTAATTATAAGATAGTTTTGGGATAAATTATTTTATGAATAATATAATTATTGTATATATTATGAAGTATAAGATAATTTTTTGTGATAAATGTTCAATTTTTTTTTGGAAATATAAAATAATACTTTATGAAAAAAATATTTTTACTATCACTGACAATTTTTTTATACTTTTTATCTAATTTCTATATATTCTATTATATATACTCATTAATATCCGGTGTATCAATAATGATAACCGGAATATTTTTCTTTTTAGTTTTATTTCTACCCTCATCATTTATTTTATTTTTATTATTTTCAAAAAATTTACCTCTTAGATCTGCTACTTTTTTATATAAAATATCAACCGGTTGGTTAGTAATACTTTTGTATACATTCTTACTGTTTCTTATTTATGATGGCGTTAAATTTCTGAATAAATTCTGGACATTTATACCGAGTGATATTCTTGCAAGCAACTATGTAATCCTTTTTATTATTTGTTTAGTGGCTATTCTATGTTTGTATGGATATATGAACTATTTAGATAAAAGAAGAATTCATCTAAAAATAATGACAAACAAAAGTTTGATTAAACCTCTGAAAATAGTTCTTATCAGCGATCTTCATCTAGGATATTCAATTAAAGGTCCAGAATTAAAAAGTTGGATAAAAAAAATTAATAATGAAAATCCTGATATAGTTTTAATTGCTGGAGATATTATAGATAGTAGTATCATACCGCTAAATTATTTTAATTTAGATAATTATTTTAAAGATATACAATCACGTTTGGGTGTTTATTGTTGCTTAGGTAATCACGAATATATAAGTGGTATTGCAGATAGCATAGATTTTATTAAAAAAACCAAAATTAATTTATTAAGAGATTCTTCGGTTTTAATTGATGATAGTTTTTATTTAGTGGGTAGAGATGATAGAACTAATATTAATAGAAAATCACTTAAAGAATTAATTGAAAACTTAGATAAAACTAAGCCTATATTAGTTTTAGATCATCAACCATATCATTTGGAAGAATCTGAAATTAATCAAGTTGATATTCAATTTTCGGGACATACACATCAGGGGCAAATTTGGCCGATTTCTTTACTTACAAATGCTCTTTTTGAAAAATCTCACGGATATCTTAAAAAAGGAAATACGCACTACTATGTAAGTTCCGGCATTGGAATCTGGGGAGGCAGATATAGAATAGGAACTTATTCAGAATACGTCGTTATAGATTTTGCTCAAAATATTTTATAAACCTATTTATGTTTAATAATAAATGAAAAAACTTTTATAAATACAATTCTAGTAATAATAAGCTTTGCTATTCTTGATATAGCATATCCTAATTTTTACTTCATACACCTTACTAGATAGAATTATTATGTCAAAAAAAATTGCTGTTATATGTTATAATAAACCAACAAGAAAAACACAAGAAGTTTTGTTGCGTTTAAAAGGAAAAGGGTATAATGATGTAGATGTATATGCTATACCCTTTATACTAAGAAAAACTTTACATCCGCTTATTGCACATCGCCCCTCAGAATTATTAGTAAAAATAGATAATGAACAATTGGTAGCCAATTTAAATTTTACTTATATATCTAAGGATATTGGAGAGCTTGATGAATGCTTTACCAAAAAGTCTTATCACTCGATTTTAATAGCAGGAGCAGGCTTATTGCCGGAAAGTTTAGTTTCCCGGCATAAACTTATAAATTCACATCCAGGTTATCTTCCTTATGTACGAGGACTAGATGCCTTAAAATGGGCTGTATATAAAAATTTGCCCATTGGTGTTACTGTTCATTATGTGGATAAATATGCGGATGCCGGACTTTTAATAACTCAAGAAAAATTATATATTCTATCTGAAGACACATTTCATTCAATGTGTTTTAAATTATGGAATTTAGAGATGCAATTGTTAGTTGATTCAATTGAAATCATAGATACTGATATTCAATTACTCCCATTATCTACGGAAGGAGGTGAGAGCCATCGAAGGATGCCTAAAGATAAAGAAAAAAAATTATTTCAAAAATTTGAAGAATATAAAAATAGAAATATAAAATAAGCAGGCTATAAAAGCCTGCATCACTAAATAGAGTTTAACACATGTTTTTGAAATTAAATTAAGATGAATTATAAATTATATTTGATTAAATTATTTTCTTAAAACTTTTCATTTAATTATTCATATTATTTTTTATATAGTTTATATAAGTTTATTTATCATTTTTAATTTATAACAATTATTCCTTTCAATTATTCTAAAAAATTATAGAATATAAGTTAAAATTATAATTCAATAGTATTATATATTTTCATGTAGACTGAAAACATATAAATGTTTTGACTCTATTCATTTTTTTGTAAAAATTATCTGGAGATCATGAATATTTTTTATTGGGAAATTACTTTTATACATTGAATAAGGATCGTTAATTTTATAGTTTAAAATTAAATTATCAATTGTATTGATCCATGTATTTATAAATTCTTTCCTATTAAAATTACTATGAATATTGATATTTATATCTGCTAATGTAAATAATAATTTAAACTGAACTTGTTTTATGAAATGTATTTGATTTTTATGACCAACATAATTTTCTCTTCTATTGATAGAGAATACATTTTCATAATAAGCTAAATTACTTTTCATAATAGATATATGTATTTATTTTTTTATAGCTAAATTCATGCCAATGTTTATATAATACTAAGGTAAATTGTTTAAAATATTTATTATATTTATTTTGTATTGTAATTAAATATATCATTTAATAAGTTATATAGATGATTAATTAAATATAAAAAATAAAAAACCTTCTGAATTCATTATTCAGAAGGTTTTTTTAGTATAATGTAAGTAAATTATAAACTTATACTTTAATCTCTACCTCTACACCACTTGGAAGCTCTAATTTCATTAAAGCATCAACGGTTTTAGAAGAAGAACTATAAATATCCATTAATCTTTTGTGAGAATTTAATTGGAATTGTTCGCGAGATTTTTTGTTAACGTGTGGAGATCGCAATACAGTAAAAATTCTTTTATGAGTAGGTAATGGAATAGGTCCATTAACTACAGCACCGGTTGCTTTCACGGTTTTTACGATTTTTTCAGCAGACTTGTCAACCAAATTATAATCGTAAGATTTAAGTTTTATTCTTATTTTTTGACTCATTGTTTTTTTAATTAAACGTTTGTACCCTTAGCTTTAGCAATTACATCGTCAGCTATATTCTGAGGAGCTGCTTCATAGTGGTTAAATTCCATAGTTGAGGTAGCACGTCCGGAAGATAAGGTTCTTAAAGAGGTCACGTATCCGAACATTTCAGATAATGGGACAAATGCTTTAATTACTTTAGCATTATTTCTGTCATCCATTCCACTTACTGTAGCTCTACGACGATTTAAGTCCCCAACAATGTCTCCCATGTATTCTTCAGGAGTAAGTACTTCTAACTTCATGATAGGCTCCATAATAACCGGTTTAGCTTTCTTAGCTGCTTCTTTGAATCCAAGTTTAGCTGCCAATTCGAAAGATAACTGGTCAGAGTCTACTGCATGGTAAGAACCGTCTTTCAACGTTATTTTCATACCATCAATTTCATATCCGGCTAATGGTCCGTTTTTCATGGCTTCTTTGAAACCTTTTTCAACAGAAGGTATAAATTCTCTAGGAATATTACCACCTTTGATTTCGTTTACAAATTCCAATCCGGTTTTACCTTCATCAGCTGGCCCAATTTGAAATACAATGTCAGCAAATTTACCACGACCACCGGTTTGTTTTTTGTAAACTTCTCTGTGATCTGCAGTACCCATTAAAGCTTCTTTATACTCAACCTGAGGTTGACCTTGATTTACTTCAACTTTAAATTCTCTTCTTAAACGGTCTACAATGATGTCTAGGTGAAGCTCTCCCATTCCTGAAATTACAGTTTGTCCGGAAGCTTCATCAGTTTTTACCTGAAAAGTCGGATCTTCTTCAGCTAGCTTAGATAAAGCCATACCTAATTTATCAACATCTGCTTTAGTTTTAGGTTCTACAGCGATACCGATAACTGGATCAGGGAATACCATACTTTCCAATATAATTGGAGATTTTTCATCACAAAGCGTATCTCCGGTTTTAATATCTTTAAATCCAACAGCTGCACCAATATCTCCAGCTTCGATATATTCGATAGGGTTTTGTTTATTGGCATGCATCTGATAGATACGAGAAATTCTTTCTTTATCTCCAGATCGAGTGTTTAACACATAAGAACCGGCATCTAAGTGTCCTGAATAGGCTCTAAAGAATGCTAATCGACCTACATATGGATCGGTAGCAATTTTAAATGCTAGTGCAGAGAAAGGTTCTTTTGCATCAGGTTTTCTAGCGATAGGTTCATCAGTTTTAGGATCTGTACCTTCAATAGCTTCTTTATCTAATGGAGAAGGAAGATAACGACAAACAGCATCTAGCATGAATTGAACCCCTTTATTTTTAAAAGAGGAACCACAAACCATAGGTATAATGCTGATATCTATAGTTGCTTTACGAAGTGCTTCGTGGATTTCTTCTTCAGAGATCGAATCTGGATCTTCAAAGAATTTTTCCATTAAAGTTTCATCATATTCAGCTACTGCTTCGATTAGATTTTGACGATATTCCAATACTTCGTCTTTCATATCTTCAGGTATATCTACGATATCAAAAGTTGATCCGAAGTTTTCGTTATGCCATATAATTGCTCGGTTTTTCACCAAATCAACTACCCCTTTAAAATCTTCTTCTGATCCGATAGGTAATACGATAGGAACAGCATTGGATCCTAACATTTCTTTTACCTGACGACATACATTAAGAAAGTCTGAACCTTGCCTGTCCATTTTGTTTACAAATCCCATTCTTGGAACTTTGTAATTGTCTGCAAGTCTCCAGTTAGTTTCAGATTGAGGTTCTACTCCGTCTACTGCACTAAATAAGAAAACTAATCCATCTAATACTCTCAAAGAACGGTTCACTTCAACAGTAAAGTCAACGTGTCCCGGAGTATCGATGATATTAAAATGATAAGATTGAGTATCTGGTAATTTTTTGCCATCATCAGTTAATGGGAAATTCCAATTACAAGTAGTGGCAGCAGAGGTAATAGTGATTCCTCTTTCTGCTTCTTGAACCATCCAGTCCATCGTTGAAGCTCCATCGTGAACTTCTCCAATTTTATGGTTTACTCCGGTGTAAAATAAAATTCTTTCCGTTGTAGTTGTCTTTCCTGCATCAATATGAGCAGCAATACCTATATTACGTGTGTATTTTAAATCTCTAGACATATTTTCTTTAGAATTTGAAATGTGAGAATGCTTTATTAGCTTCAGCCATACGATGCGTATCGGTTTTCTTTTTAACTGCAGCACCTTCCTCTTTTGCAGCGGCGATAATTTCAGCTGCTAACTTTTGAGACATGGACTTTTCATTTCTATCTCTTGAATATTTAATTAACCATTTCATCGCCATAGAAATTTTTCTATCCGGACGAATAGGCATTGGGATTTGAAAGTTAGCTCCTCCAACTCTTCTGCTACGTACTTCAACGTGAGGCATTACGTTTTCTAAAGCATCTTTCCAAATTTCCAGAGATGTTTTTTCCTGATTTTCTTTTTTAGTTTCTACGATATCCAATGCATCGTAAAAAATTTTAAAAGCTATACTCTTTTTACCGTCTTTCATTAAGTTGTTAACGAAACGTGTTACTAATTGATCGTTAAACTTAGGATCTGGTAAAAGCGGACGTTTTTTTGCTTTCGTTTTTCTCATTTTACCTGAATAATTTCGTTAATACTATTTTTTCTCTTTTGGTCGTTTAGCTCCGTATTTACTTCTTCTTTGTAAACGTCCTTGTACACCAGCTGTGTCTAAAGCACCTCTGACAATGTGATAACGAACTCCCGGTAAATCTTTTACCCTTCCGCCTCTCACCAATACTATCGAGTGCTCTTGCAGATTATGTCCTTCTCCCGGGATGTAGGCATTTACCTCTTTACCGTTAGTTAAACGAACTCTGGCTACTTTTCTAAGTGCTGAATTCGGTTTCTTAGGTGTAGTGGTATATACACGAGTACATACTCCACGTCTTTGTGGACAAGAATCTAAAGCAGCCGATTTACTCTTCTTGGTAAGTGTGGCTCTTCCTTTTCTTACTAATTGTTGAATAGTTGGCATTTATGCTCTTTTATTTTTTAAAGTTTGCAAATATAGTCTTTTTTATTTATAAATACAAAAATAATGCGCTCATAATGTAGGGATTACTATTATTATGTATTTGCAAATTTAAAGGTAAAACTATCAATTTATTAACAAATATTTAAAAAATTGATTCGATTCATTAGTTTTTCAACAAGTATCTAAATTTAAGTTTTTAACTTTGAGCCTGCATAAATAGTAAAAAAATCAAGTAAATGAACGTAAACTACTTAAAATCGTTATTTTTAGTAGCTTTTGCAGCGGCTTCTTACGGTGTATTAGCAACTTTTGTCCGTTTATCCTATAACGATGGGTATACTACCGCTGAAGTTACTTTTTCTCAAGCTGTTTTGGGGCTTTTAGGACTTCTTATACTTCATTGTTTTAGCAAAAATAAAAATGAAAATAAAGAAAAAAAATATACTTCTAAAGATAAAATTTATTTAATTTTATGCGGTACATCTTTTGGATTAACCAGTACTTTTTATTATTTGGCAGTGCACTATGGAATTCCAGTATCTATATGTATTGTTTTGCTGATGCAAGCTGTTTGGATGGGAGCATTAGTCGATTTTATAGTTAACAAGAAAAAACCTTCAGTAGTTGAAATTATAGCCATTATATTTATTCTTCTCGGTACCTTATTAGCCACCAACCTAATCAATGAATCACAATTACATTTAAATTTTAATGGAGTGCTATTTGGAATATTGGCAGCGGTATCTTATACCTTTTCCATGTTTTCATCTAATAAAATAGCGTTAAATATGCCGCCTACCTTGCGATCCGTATATTTATTGGTTGGGGCAACCCTTATGGTTACGATAATTTGGGCACATGTTCTCATTACCCAACCTTTTCATTTTTCAATATTTTATAAATGGGGTATTATTTTAGCTATTTTCGGTACCATTTTGCCTCCTTTTTTATTTACTAAAGGAATGCCTGTTGTTGGTATAGGGGTAGGGAGCATTATCGCTTCTATGGAATTGCCGGTATCTGTTATGATGGCAAAATTTGTTCTTAATGAAAAAGTAACTTTTTTACAATGGTTGGGTATAGTACTTATTTTAATATCTATTGTTTTATTAAATTTAACTTTTATCCTTCCTAAACGATCTAAGAAGTAAAAAAATAACTATAAGATAAAAACAAGCAATTTTTTATGACACGAGAAGTGTCATGAAAAAAGTTATCTAATCATAAAATACATGCTTATCATCTGCTATGAGTATTGTTTTCCATTTATATTTTAAATAACTTGCAAAACAATGAAAGAGGATACATTAAAACATAAAGGAAAGAGAAATAAATTAATTAATTTACTTAAACAAAAAGGTATAACTGATGAGATCGTATTAAATGCTCTTAATAAAATACCTCGTCATTTATTTATTGATTCAATATTCGAGGATTTAGCTTATGAAGACCGTGCTTTTCCTATATTGTCAAATCAAACCATTTCTCATCCTTATACCGTAGCGTTTCAAACCCAATTATTACATATTCAGAAAGGAGAAAAAGTGTTAGAAATCGGTACCGGTTCAGGATATCAAACCGCTGTTTTAGTAGCTTTAGGCGCTCAAGTTTATACTATAGAGAGACAAAAAGAATTATTTGATTTTTCAAAGAAAATATTGAGGAAAATAAATTTCTTACCCAAACATCAGATTTTTGGAGATGGATATTTAGGATTACCTTCCTTTGCTCCTTTTGATAAAATTATTATAACAGCAGGAGTACCTACCATGCCTAAAAAATTATTGGAGCAACTAACTATTGGAGGAGTGATGGTTATTCCTATTGGTGAAAAAGAACAAAAAATGTATACGGTGCTTAAATTAGATGAAAATACCTTTGAAACCATGGAATTTGGAGATTATCAATTTGTACCGATGTTAGAAAATCGGGTTATAGAATAATAATTCTAATGAAGTAAATTTGTTTATAATCTTAAAATTATAAAATGAATTCGTTGTACTTTAAAAATAATCTTATATAATATAAATATTTGGTTTTTAGTGTTTTATAAAATGAATACTTGCTTTTTAGAGTATTCATATTTGTGATATTTGCACTTATAAAGTTAAAAAAGGTATAAAGGAAATATACCAAAAGATTTTTTTAAAAAAGAGTATCTTTGTTTTAAGAAATTAAAAAGAAAATGGTCCATTATTTACTTAGAGAACCGAAGTCGGCTACAGAATCGCCATCATTAATACTTTTGCTACATGGATATGGAAGTAATGAGCAAGATTTGTTCAGCTTTGCAGAAGAATTACCAGATGACGCTTATGTAATAAGTTTGCGAGCCATAAGGGAAATAAACACGGGCGGTTATGCTTGGTATGATTTAGATTTTACATCCGGAGCTAAAATGATCAACTCCGAACAAGCAATTGAAGCACAACAGATTATCATGAAGTTTCTGGATCAAATCAAGAATAAATATTCCTTTGATGATACCTCGATAACCTTATTAGGATTCAGTCAAGGAGCTATTCTTTCATTTTCATTGGCTTTGCATTGTCCTGAAAAGTTTAAAAAAGTTGCTTGTTTAAGTGGATATCCAGACCCAGAATTACTAAAAGATGTCAATATGGGTGATGATTTTTCGCAATTGGAATTTTTCTTTTCACACGGAAAAGAAGACCCTATTATTCCAATAGTATGGTCTCGACAATTTAAATCCATTTGCGAAGAATTAGATTTAGATTACGAATATCATGAATATAATGAAGGTCATGGCATAAATTCTGAAAATTATTATGATCTTTTAAATTTTTTACAATAATATAATACGATGAAAATAGGAATTGTTTGTTATCCAACTTTTGGAGGAAGCGGTATTGTTGCCACTCAACTTGGTATGGAAATGGCAGCCTTAGGTAATGAAGCTCATTTTATAAGTTATAGTATGCCTGCTAAGCTTGATGTTACCTTGCCTAATATCTATTTTCATCAAGTATGCGTTAAACAATATCCATTATTTGAATATCAACCTTTTTCGTTAGCATTATCTACTATTATAGTAAACGTTGCAGAAACCTATGGTTTAGATTTATTGCATGTGCATTACGCTATACCTCATGCTTATGCTGCTTATTTTGCTAAACAAATTCTTCATGAGAAAGGTATAAAATTACCGGTAATAACAACTTTACATGGTACGGATATAACATTAGTGGGTAGTCATCCCATTTATAAGTCAGGAGTTGAATTTTCAATTAATAAATCCGATTATATAACTTCCGTTTCCCAAAGTTTGAAAGAAGATACATATAAAGTATTTGATATTAAAAAAGACATTGAAGTCATTCCCAATTTCATCGATAATTCGGTAAAAGTGTCCAGCCATTGCGCAAGAAAAAATTTTGTAGAAAATGATGAAAAGTTGATTATTCACGTTTCAAATTTAAGAAAAGTAAAACGGATTAATGATGTTATGTCTATTTTCAACCTGATACAAAAAGAAGTTAAATCAAAACTTTTGATTGTAGGAGAAGGCCCTGAAACGGAAACTATAGAACATTTAACCAAAGTCTACCAATTAGAGGATAAAGTAAAAACATTGGGAAAAATATTAGATGTTCACTCCATATTAAGTATAGCTGATCTTTTTCTTTTGCCATCTGAACAAGAAAGTTTTGGATTAGCAGCTTTAGAGGCTATGGCATGTGGTATTCCTGTTATTTCCAGTAATGCTGGTGGAATAATTGAAGTGAATAAGGATGGTTATTCCGGATTTGTATCTTCGGTTGGCGATGTTCAATCGATGGCTTCGAATGCTATAAAGCTATTAAAAGATGAAAATTTACTTTCACTTTTCAAGGAACAAGCCGAACAACAGGCATTACTTTTTGATAATTCTCTAGTGATTCCCATATATAAGGACTTATATGAGAGAGCAATTAAGATTTATTAGAATTTTAATCTAAAAAATTGTGCTCTCTACTATAAGATTGATTTTAGCTGAAAAAAATTACGTTTATTTTCGGATCTTTAATCCAAGAAGAATTAGCTAATTTATGTAAGCATATAAATCCTATAAAATAGTTTCCTAATGGGCTGCTGTATTGTTCTTCAATTGTATCAAAGTCAGTAAAGCCTGAAAATTTATCATGATATCTTACATATACCTTATATATCTTCGTATCTACTAATTTTAATTGCTTGTTCAGATGTATATATTTCTTATTTTCGTATCTATAGTCGTACGTTAAGGCAGATATATCTGAAAGTACAGCGGAGCCGGTAGGCTTATCTCCTGCACCTTTACCGATCATAAGTTGTTTTTCGGAGAAGGCACTTTCCAAAACAACGCCATTATATTCATAATTTACATGTGCTAATGTATTTTCTTTTTCAATGAAAGTGGGAGCGCAAAAACCGGTAATTTCATTATTATTTTTATTGCATTTGGCAATCAGTTTTATGCTGAAATTCCTTTGTCTCGCAAATTCCAGATCGAAATTGCTAATTCTTGAAATTCCAAAATTAAATACTGTCTCAGGCTTGACGATGAGTCCGAAAGCATGAAAAAGTATGATACATAATTTATATTTGGGATCAATACCTTCAACGTCTAAGGTAGGATCAGATTCAGCAAATCCTTTCTCTTGAGCTTCTTTTAAAACTTCAGAGTAAGACATATTTTCATGGATCATTTTGGTAAGTATAAAATTAGTGGATCCATTAAAAATTCCTGATACTGAAGTGAGTAAGTCGTTATCGTAATATTCTTCTAAATTTCTAATGATAGGTATACTGGCACATACAGAGGCTTCATAGAGGAGGGGAGTGTGATATTTTTTTTCGAGCTTTAAAAGCTCAGGTAAACGCTCAGCAATCATTTTTTTATTGGCGGATACCACAGCTTTACCATTTTTCATCGCTTCGCAAACAATATCAAAGGCCGCCTCCGCATCATCAATTAATTCAACGATCACTCCGATTTCTGGGTCCGATAACAATTCGTTTTTATCTGTTGTGAAATATTTTTTATCGATAGATCTGGGTTTATCAGGGTGCTTTATACAAATCTTTTTTATATTAGCATCAACACTTTCCGCTTCTTCCAAAACTTTGTATAATCCGGTTCCTACACAACCGAAACCAAAGATTCCCAATTTAAGTTTATTTCTTGCCATAGTGTTCAATTAGGGAGTTTCGTTAATCTAATGCTTGTTTAATATCATTAAGTAAATCATCTATATTTTCAATACCTACCGATAAACGAATGAGAGAATCTTGAATTCCTGTTTCCTTGCGTACTTCTATAGGGGTAGATTTGTGGGTCATTGTAGCCGGATGACTTCCCAAACTTCTGACATCACCTAAATTTTCAGCTAAAAGGAATATTTTTGTACGAGTTAAAAATCTTTTAGCAGCTTTTAAGGTATCCTCTTTTAAGCTAAAGGAAACCATTCCTCCGAAGTTTTTTTGTTGTTTTGCGGCTATATCATGATTATGGTGATCCTTTAATCCCGGATAGTAAACTTTATCTACCTTAGGATGAGTAAGTAAATATTCGGCTATTTTTTTCGCATTTTCCGAATGCTTTTCTAAACGGAGATAAAGTGTTTGAATGCCTCGTAGAGTTAACCAGCTATCGAAAGGGGATAGCACGCCACCGGAAGTGTTTTGCAAATACTTTAATTCATCGGCGATATTTTGATCGTTTACAACGACAAATCCCGATAATACGTCTCCATGTCCGGAAAGATATTTTGTACCGCTATGTACTACAATATCAGCACCAAGAGAAATGGGTTGTTGCAAAGCAGGCGATAAAAAGGTATTATCTACAATTAATAAGGCCCCCGCTTGTTTGGCTATTTTAGCAATTTCTTCAATATCCGATATTTTTAAGGTAGGATTTGTAGGAGTTTCCAGCCAGATGAAACGTGTTTTTTTATTGATGGCATTTCTAACGTTTTCAAGGTTAGTTGTATCAATAAATTTTGAGATTATACCAAATTTATTGTAAACCGTTGTTAAAATACGATAGGTACCTCCATAAACATCATTTACAGCGATGACTTCATCACCTTGTTTTAATAATTTTAAAACACAATCTGTAGCTGCTAATCCTGATGAAAAAGCAAATCCGGCAATTCCTCCCTCTAAATCAGCTATGGCCTGTTCCACTACTTTACGTGTAGGGTTGGCTGTTCTTGTATAGGCAAATCCTTTATTAACATCGGGAGCTTCTTGTACATACGAAGAAGTTTGATAAATAGGAGTAGAAATAGCGCCAGTAAGTTCATCAGGTTCAGAGATATGCACTAATTTTGTTTCAAGTTTCATGATTTTGGTTGTTTTTTCTAATTAATAAATACATTAAAATTCATTAATCATCATAAAACAACTTATACAAGATTCCCATTAAATTTATAAAAAAACTTTATAAAGCTTCTTTATATAGGCCGAAAGAAGCTTGAATTATTTTCTTGGTGTATGTAAGCTGTTTCGACTTATCTTTCCTTTACGGTTGGATGCAGCACCTACTCTTAGAAGAGGGTTGCTAAGGTATCATAGGGCCAATTCCCTCCACCTTTCTTGATAAGTAATTTTATTAATGATCGTAAATTATTTTACAAAGATAAATTTTATTTTTAAAAGTCCAATAAAAAAACACTATATTATAAAGTTCGAAAATTAATTTGTCTACTGGGAATGACTGTAATTCGGGATACTTTTAAAATCTCTATAAATAATTATTGTAAAAATATCAGGATTGTCCATATTGTAAATTATTTGACAAATAAGTTTAATTTAAAAATCTTTTATGTTTACAGATAAAAATGAAACTATAAACGGGGTAACTGATGGAATAGGATTGGGAATTGCTCACGCATTTGCTCATCAGAAAGCTCATATTATTTTAATAACTAAAGATTAAAAAAACTACAAAAAGTTAAATAAGAATTCACCTCTTCTCAAATACCCATTACTATTTTTTTTGTAGATTTATCCATCATTTGGCAATTACCTAAACTAAGTAAATCCTATTTTAGAGGACATCAATCATGTGGATGTATTAATTAATAATGCAGGAATCGGTCGTTTTATTTCGTTTGAAAATACAAGTGAGTTTTTTAATTATGCATATCAATCTTAATATCAAAACCCTTATGTATAGACTCAAAATTTTTATAAATCTTTGAAAAAAGTAAAGGAGACGGAATTAATATTTCTTCGTATTTTTTTCACAGAATGTTATCTGGTAGAAATTCAACTGTCTACTCAATGACAAAGGGGGCTAGAGATTCATTTACCAAATCATTACCTTTTTAGATAGTAAAAAATGAGTAAGAGTAAATGCCATTGTGCCTGGAAGTATTAATAGACCGATAATATAAATCAGCTTATAAAATAAGGCCTGAAACATTTTCAAATTAGGGATTCAAGTGTTTTTTCGACGGGTAAAATTGTTTCTTTTGATGACATACGGACTAAAGCTGTTCTTTTAGTTTACGATCAAGCTAAAAAGACAACAAGAACCCTATTATCTGTAGATAGAAGAACCTACCACTAATTTGCATTGGTAAGAATAAAAATTATTCGATAAAAATTAAAACCCAATCCATAAGTTGGATTGGGTTTTCAAACACATTTATATAACAATGTTAATAATTCGTTTAGGCACTACAATAACTTTCTTAGGAGTTTTACCTTCTAAATAATTCGGAGCTTTCTCGTGAGCCAATACAGCTTCCTCTATTTCTTGAGCAGTGGCAGAAATTGGCATTTCAATTTTAAAACGTACTTTTCCATTAAAGCTAACCGGGTATTCAAAGGTATCTGAAACAAGATATTCTGCTTTAAATTCAGGGAAGGGCTGAAATTCAATACTATTAGAATGGCCCAATTTTTCCCATAATTCTTCGGAAATATGAGGTGCATAAGGAGAAATTAAAATACATAAAGATTCTAAAATTTCTCTTTTATGACATTTTATTTTGAATAAATCATTGGTTGCAATCATAAAAGAGCTAATAGAGGTATTGAATGAAAAATTATCCAAATCATCTTTAACTTTTTTAATCAATTGATGCAAAATACGTTGCTCTTCTTTATTAGGATTTTCTTCCGATACAAAAAAAGTTTCATTTTCTCCGGAGTGATAAAGTTTCCAAAATTTCTTTAAAAATCCGTGAACTCCACTCAATCCTTGTGTATTCCAAGGTTTAGCTTGCTCAATTGGTCCTAAAAACATTTCATACATACGCAAACTATCTGCGCCGTATTCATCGCAAACATCGTCCGGATTTATGACATTATAATATGATTTAGACATTTTTTCAACTTCCCTGGCACAAATAAATTTACCTTCCTCAAGAATAAATTCAGCATCTTTAAATTCGTCTCTCCAATCTCTTAATCGATCTAAATCAACCTCATCCGTAGTTCCTTTAAGAAGATTGACATCAATACGTAGAGGAGTTACGTCATGTTCTTCCTTTAATAAATGGTAAGAAATGAAATTATTGGTTCCGTTAATTCGGTAAATATAAGCACTTTGGCCTAAAATCATTCCTTGATTAATTAGTTTTTGAAAAGGTTCTTCCTGAGTTACAAATCCATAATCTTTTAAGAATTTATTCCAAAAACGAGAATATAATAAATGTCCTGTTGCATGCTCACTACCTCCAATATATAAATCTACATTTTCCCAATAATTCATGAGAGTTTTGTCGGCGAAGCAAGTATTATTAGTAGGATCTGTATATCTCAAATAATACCAGGAACTTCCCGCCCATCCGGGCATCGTATTTAAATCTAAAGGAAATATAGTAGTGTTATTAATAAGGTCATTACTTACAACTTGTTCTTTTTCAACATCCCAAGCCCACTGGGTGGCACGACCTAAAGGCGGATCGCCGTCTTCAGTAGGTAAATATTTTTCAACTTCCGGAAGAATTAAAGGTAATGCAGATTCCGGTAAGGAGTAAGGGATATCATCTTTATAGTAAACTGGAATCGGCTCACCCCAATATCGTTGACGTGAAAAAACAGCATCACGTAATCTATAATTAGTGGTTCCGTGCCCGATTTTCATTCGTTCTATTTCTGTAATAATCTTAGCTTGCGCTTCTTGTACAGAAAGACCGTCAAGTATTCCTGAATTTACGCAAGCACCCTCTTTGGAAGAAAACGCTTCTTCCTGAACATTTGCCCCTCCTTTAATCACTTCAATAATAGGAAGGTCAAAATGCTTCGCAAACCTATGGTCTCTTTCATCATGGGCCGGAACCGCCATGATAGCTCCCGTTCCATATCCTACTAATACGTAATCTGCTATATATATAGGAATATTTTTTTTGGTAAAAGGATTAACTGCATAAGCTCCTGTAAATTGACCTGATACAGTTTTAGCATCAGCAATTCTTTCTCTTTCAGAACGTTTGATGCTCTCATCTTTATATTGGTTTACTTTTTCGTAGTAGTTACCAGTGGTAATTTGATCAACCAAAGGATGTTCGGGAGCCATAACCATATACGTTGCTCCATAAATAGTATCCGGACGAGTGGTAAAAATTTTTACTTTTACTTCAGAGTCGACAACTGAAAAGATAACCTCTGCTCCTAAAGATTTACCGATCCAATTACGTTGGCTTTCCTTAATAGATTCGCTCCAATCTATGATTTCTAATCCAGTAAGAAGCCTTTCGGCATAGGCGGTAATTCGCATAGACCATTGCATCATTTTTTTCTGGTACACAGGATATCCTCCTCGCTCTGAAAGTCCGTTAACCACTTCATCATTTGCTAAAACTGTTCCTAATGCAGGGCACCAGTTGACTGTTGTTTCGGCACGATATGCTAATCGATAATTTAATATAATTTTCTGTTTGGTTTCTTCTGAAAAACTATTCCAGTTTTCAGAAGTAAATAGTTCTTCCTGAGAAGTGCAAGCTTGTATATGAATATTTCCCTCTTTTGTGAAAATATCTACTAATTCTTTAATAGGTCGGGCTTGTTTTCTCTCTTTGCAGTAATATGAATTGAATAGTTGGATAAATATCCATTGTGTCCATTTATAATAATTGGGATCAGAAGTACGAACTTCTCGTTTCCAGTCAAAAGAAAATCCCAACTTTCTTAATTGATTATTATAGCCGGTGATTTTATTATTTTTATTGTCAACTCCACCATTGATATTTACTTCGGTAGTTATAGCCGGATGTTGACCTGTTTGTATAGCATACTGCTCGGCCGGGAGTCCGAAACTATCATATCCGATAGGGTGCAGCACATTAAAGCCTTGATGACGTTTAAATCTTGCATAAATATCTGAGGCAATATAACCTAAGGGATGGCCCACATGTAAACCTGCTCCTGATGGATATGGAAACATATCTAATACATAAAATTTAGGTTTATCTGTACCGTTAGAAGCTGCAAAAGTTTGTTGCTCCTTCCATTTTTTTTGCCATTTTTTTTCGATTTCCTGAAAATTATATTGCATGGGTAATAGTTGAATTAGATTTTTGCAAAGGTAATGATTTATTCAGTTTTTAAAATGTCATTATAGTTCATTTTAAAAATGTCTGATATGATATAATTATTATAGAATTAAAATAAAACTTCCGGTTGGTATTTTCTGCTTACTTATAATATTAACATTCTTTTAAAAAGGTAAAGTTTATTTTATTTAGGTAAGAAAAAATTAAGAATAAAAAATGAGGTTAAGATATTTACTTACGTTTAAGAATAATAAAATTTCTAAGGCTATAAAATTTATCTGAAGGTGCCCATGATACAGATCTTAATTTTTTTTCCATTTCGGGCCAAACTTCATTATTTTTTAAAGTCTCAATCATAATCTCTTTATCATTTATATTCGCATAATAAATACGCAGCCAGTAAATATCTTCTTCTAAATTTTCTTCTTGTATTTGTTCTTCGATAGTTTTAAATAAATTTTCCGGGATGTTGAAATCTCCTTTACATCCAAAATTACCAATATATACGTTCCATAAATCTCCATTTATATTCCACTCTTCAATACCAATCTGTTCATCATTATTTATTTGCCAGAAAGCAGCCAAAAAAACATGGAAAGAATTTGCGACAAAATTTTGAAAAGCGTTTTGAATAGCAGAATATTTATCCTTACCTATACCTAAAAAACTCTCAGAAATAGCTTTTTTATTTTGCAAAAGCAAAGTTATGTCTAAGCGTATGCTTACTCCGTTCTCATATTCCTTATAGTCAAAAGTATCTGCGCGCATAGCAGGAAGCTGTTCATCAACGAGAAGCCAATCTTTATATTCAATACATGTGAGATCTTGTGCATATAACATTTTTGCGAGAATTTCTTGAGGCGACATAGATTATTTTTTAATCAAAAATACACAAAATCTTTATTAAAAAAAGTATACAAATAGGTTACTCTTAGAGATAGATCGTTAAATAGTTTAATAACCTAATTAGAACAAAAGACGAAAAAATGTACAATTGTTAGTATGTTTTTACTTATATTAATAAATAATTACAAATTTATTTTAATAATAATATTGATATAATTATAGGGTTAAATAAATAATAATTTATTTATAAATTTAATTTACTATATTTTTTAAAAATAAAATAAATTATTATATTTGGTCGATAAAAATTAACTTAACTATGAGGAAATTATACTTGATATTATTTATTGGAGCAAATTCTTTATTTACCTCAGCACAAAATAATAAAATTGTAGGTCCTGGTGGAGTGCCAGGCGCTGTCCTATGGATGAAAACCGTCCCTGAATCAAAAAATCTTAACGCAAGATATTTATGGAAAGATTTCTCGGGAGACTCGTTACGTCTTACTTATAACGATAACCAAACTGAATATAGAGTAGAATGGAATGTATTTGGGAGATCAATTAATTTTAATCCGTCCTTACTCTTGACTAACCCAAGTTCAAGTAAGGAAATACAGATAAAAAGTGCAAATTTATCTACGGCTACTATTTTAGGAACGTATCTAGAGGGCAGTATGATTGGGAATAAATTTGAAAATCCCGATTATATTTTTACCTTAAACGGGGTGCAGGGAAAAGGATTTGTCTTAAATAAAGATAAAATTATCCATAGTAATGAAAGTCATAAAGGAGTTCTAGATTATGGTTCAAAAGAGGGAAGAGATTTGATGTATCATCCCGATGGTAAGTCCGATGTAGATTTATTAGAATACCAAGAAAAAACTGTACAATTATTTACTTATTTCCGTACGAATAAGCCAGTTACTAATATATGGGGTGAAAAGAAAAGTTCAAATTTATCATTAGGTGAAAAATTTTACACATCTAACGAACATAACAATTCAACCTATGATACGGATTTGTTTAATCCGAATACCATATATAGAGCATATATGCCAGAATTAATTATGTATGATCGTTTGTTGACTCCTTTTGAGAAAATAAAGTCAGAGACCTATTTGGCATTGAAATATGGTTTCATGCTGGAAAGCTCATTTATCGGAAGTAGTAATACTCTACTTTGGGATAAAGATATGAATAAAAAATATCATCATAGAGTAACAGGAATCTATAGAGATGATAAAAGCGGATTATATCAAAGAAAAAGTTCTACTTCTTATGAAGAAAGTCCATATTTTGCCTATTCATTAGCGGGTGATTCTTATGATGCTTCCAACAATTATAATCTTTCCAATAGAAATAAATTGTTGGTTATTGAAAAATTTCCTGCTAATTCAATGTTAGATAATGAGTTTTTTATTTGGGGAGATGACAATCAGAATCTGAAAACAGATCAGATTGAAAGCATTGCGGGAATGAATATTATGAATCGTCGTTGGCTAATGCTAACAAATTCATATTTAAATGAAAATGAAAATGACGTAACTTGGTATATACAAAATAATTTAGAAACCGTTAAAGAAAAATATAAATTTTCGCAGGTAAAAATGATTAATGATCGTAGTAAAGATTCCGAAACTGCGATTATGTATAGTGAAAAACCTCTATCAGGATACGAAGGGCATGCTTCTTTGACCTTAGTAAATTATGGAGGAATAATGCTTAAGTTCGGTACGAAAAATGTTACAGATCAAGAGAATCCTAGTCCTGATTATGGTGTTTTCATAGACCATCAAGGAAATATATACACTGTTGTTAAAGGTATGATAACTCATGCTATTAACCTTAAAGTGAAAGCAGGAGATCGTTTACAAATTGATAAGACAAAAGATGATTTTATCATACGATTTAACGGATATGCTCCCCCAGTTTCGGGGTTAGATTCACCTAATATACCGTTGGATGAAGAGGATATAGATAAAGATTTTTATGTAAGTCTTGTCATGTACCGAGGATATTTCGAATCAGTTATAAACGATTTTAGAACTGGAGGTTTTATTAATAGCGGTAACAGAATAGAATTAGGTTATATAGAACACCGAGCAGAAGAGTTTGCACCTTATAATGACAATAAAACTTATTTATTAGTAGATCGTTCCGGAAAAGGAGATTTTAAATTGGAGGATACAGTGTTCTATTTATCTGACGAATATGATCCATATAGAAAAAAAATTGTATTCAACAATGTATTTTTTCCTAAAGAAAGTGTATTTACTTTTGGATACAGACCCTCCAATATTATAGCTAAAATAAAGAAAACCAATCCAACCTGTGATGTTTCCCCAAACTCAAAAGATGACGGAGCCATTCAGATTAACATATTAAGAGGGGATGATGGTTTTGAATACCAGCTGATAGATCAAAAAGATCAGGAAATAAAAAGATCAGGAGTATTTTTTGGTAAAGATTTAAATTTAACTGAACTTTCCTCCGGCCAATATACCTTAAAATTAAAAGAATTGGGAGGATTTAATATTCTTTCAGATTCTACTAACGTTGAAGCTAAAGCATACAGTAAACAATCTATAGATTGGGATAGAGGAGGTTTTTTCCAAACCACAATAAAAGGTAATGATCAGAATTTTCAGATGGGATTGTCTATTAATCCAACATTAGATAATGCCTTACATTTAGGATTTGAAATAAACAATGGACGAGTTTATATAATTAATGATTATGTGAAAAATAAAACTCCTTTAGAAAATATATATGTTAAAGAAGGAGATTTAGTGCAGATTTATAAAGATTTCAATGAAAGACAATCTCCATATAAGGTTTATTATAAAATAAATGGAGTTACTTTTTATACTCAATATACTACACTATATCATTATTTTATTGTAAAACTAAACAATAATGTAGGAGGTATATATAATATAAAAAATACTGATACTAGTATTATCACAGGATCCAACCCTACAGTTTGGAATTATCAGGGAACTCATCCTTATCCGGAAAAGGAAAATTTTTCTGAAAGTACTCTTGAACAAACCATTATTCTTAAAGATGATTGCGTTAAAAAACAAGAAATAGATGTAGATGAAGAAGCAATTTTAGCGAAATCTAATAATAACGTTCAATTTTACTATAAGGACTTCAAAGATAAATCGGTGATTACAGGAAATGTTAAATTAAACCGGCCATCTACAATTATGGTTTCTGTGTTTGATTTTTCAGGAAATATGGTTTATAATAAACATATTAACAAAAGCGATAAAGAACACACTTTTGATATTACAGGTCTTCTAAAGGGGGTATATATTGTCAAAATATTTACCGATGAAGGAGAATTTACTAAGAAGATTTCTATAAACTAATTACTAAATAAAAGTACTTAACTATGAAATTAAAAACCAACCAAGCCCGGTTTACATCAATAGTTCTGCTTTCAACTATGATTTTACAGAGCT
>CALYQD010000007.1 GCA_945280365.1 uncultured Apibacter sp. | reverse complement strand
TCTGTGATACTCCACTTTTTCCAACCATTAGATGTCCCCCAATTTGCGCCGTTCAGTTGGTTGTATATATCTACTAGCGCTTGGTATTCCTTCTCCGGTACTTGAAGAGCAACATTATCATTTAATTTTTGAGAAATAAGACTTTCTTGAAAAAGTAGAAAAAAGATAATAAAAATTAATTTTTTCATATACATCCATTAAATAAATATTACTTAAAAATTTATAAACTTATCTATTAAATAATTATATTCATTTTATATAATTATAAAAAAGATGAAAGTTAAAACGTAATAAATAATATTATATTTTATATTATGCATAATATTTTTTTATTAAATAATAAATATTTCTTTTTTTAGAAGTAATAAAAATTTGTTAGCTAAATTAACCTTTTACTATTCACTTATTTATACATTTTTTTTTAGCTAAAACCTTCTTTATAGGTACTAACTATACTTATTGATGTAATTTGTAATTGTAATTTATTTAAATAGAATTTTTTTTTAATTTTTATTATTTAATTTAATGGAGTTAATAATTATATTTATACATTATTAATATAATTATTTATTTTTTTTAAAAAAATTATTTTTTAGTAAATAAAATCATCAAATAAGATATTGACCTATCAATAATATTAATGATAACATTATTTCAAATTTATAATCAATAGTGTATTGTTAAATATAAATATAATTGTATAATGTAAATGTGTATAGATATGTTTATATATAAAAACACATTAGGTTTCAATTTAAGAATAAATTTAAAAATTAGTTTATTAATTATTAAAATAAAAACTTTTATTATTCTAATTTAATTAAATAATTATTGCTGTCTTTTTTTATTTATATATAATATCTATTTTATCAGATTTTGACATGGCTCCCGGATTTATTCCCAATTCTCCTTCAGGAATCGGAATACCTAATTTTTTAAAATGATCGATCCAGTAAGGGATATACTCTCCAGATTTCGTTGATTTGAAGGTCATTATATTTAAAGGAAATACATCCTTATAATTATTGGATATATAAAAAATCTTATATATAAGCTCAGAACAATAGTATTGATCATTTCTTAAATCGAATGCATCATCATATTCTTTACCTATTAACTTTAATGCTTCCATAAGTGCTTGAGGGATCAGCTTCTGATAGGTATCTTTTAATCTTCCTACTACGGAAACAGGAGGATTATTTTCATTTTTTTTAGGAAATAAATAGTCTTCTAAAGGAGTAATTTGTACCCTTGGATGAGTTGCTTCAATTACATATAAACCATTAGATAAAGAGTCTTTATATACTATACCTACATGCGTAAAATTATAGGAATCTATACCGGTGGTAACTTGCTTAATCGCACTATCCATATTCTTTGAAAAAGATTCTTGGAAAATTAAATCTCCTTCTTTAAAATCAAAATTAAGCAAAGGACTCTTTTGTGAAAAAATAAACAAAAATTGAAAAATAAGGACTAAACCGAAATACTTTTTCATATAATCAGATATAAACTTATAAATATAAAAATTAAAAATGTACAACTAAACAATAATCTAGAACCCCTACTTGATCTAAGCCAATAATTAAACTATCTGGCTACGTACGACTGATGATTGCACTTTCAGATTTGCTAAACGTATAATTAATTGTTCAGCAGTCTCAGCAGCAAATGATATTTCGTCACAAAAAGGCGGAACACATTTAAAAGAAATAGCAAATTTTTCAAGTACTTTTTTTACGTTATATTGATGTTGACGCTAAAATAACTCTCATATTGATTTATCTCTTAAAATCCAAGCAGAAGGATGGGCATTAAATCCGATATGTCCATAATAATCAACTGCACTTGGTGCAGCCAGTAAGGTCATCGAACAACATTCATGAGTATTATTTTTTACTTCTTTAATTAATTGTTTACCAATACCTTGTTTTTGATAAGCCTCATCTACAGCGAGATCCGCCAAATAAGTTATATATACAAAATCCGTTAAACAACGCGCAATACCAATTAATTTATCATTATGCCACGCGGTAATAACTAAGTTAGCATTATCTAACATAGCTTTAAATCGTGTTGAGTCGGTAATTGGTCTTCGTTCACCTAGTGAACAGTGGCGATAAAGTGCAATAGCTTGCTCGAGTTCTGGCTTGATGTCAGAACGGTAAATAATATTACTCATGGTGTTCTCCGTAATTATTTAAGAAAGACAATTTTAATTTCTTAAAAATTTTCTTATTTATTTTATTGATATAGGTATATTTTTACTATGGGTCGACATTTCCGGAGCGTACATGGATTGTACCAAAGTAATACCATTTGAAAAGTCTCCTTTATTATTAGCTCTTACCTCGTATTCGAATACATAAGTTCCTTTATCCATATGCTCAAAGAAAAAATTAGTGGCCGCATCTCTTGTACTTTCGTAATAACTTTGTCCATTTTGATATTTATAGGAAGAAAAAATATTAATCGGTTCGAATCCGGATGCTCTCATATCTTTAATATGAATAAAATCCATATCTCGTTCTGATTTAATTATAAGTCTGATGGTTATTTTATCCCCGATTTTAATCGCGTTCTTATCAGAAACTTCCTTCAAAACCATACCTTTTTCGGAATAATTTTGTATAAATAATTTTTTTTGAATTTTAATTTCAGTATGGGAGTCTGATATTTTATCCAAATTTTCAAAATATTGCCAATACAGTCCTCCCCAAAGTATTCCCGGAGAAGTTTTCTCAATCTTTATTATTCCCATATTAGGTTGTATTTGCTCTGAATTCCAAGATTTTTTAAAATATCCGGTTGTTTGAATGGATGAAGGATTGGACGAAGAATCCAAAGAAGGAGATACTTGTTTCTCGCCTATAAAAATTTTGATATTCTTTTCCCCATTCTGCCAATCTTTACCAAAATTTAATAATGCATAGATTGCATGAGTGGTTGCTTTTGTAGAGTTCCACGCATTAGTTTGTCTGTTGCTCAATAACCATACTTTCATTTCTTCTACAGATTGTATATCATCAGGGGCAATTTCTGCAAATGCCTCGATAATTTTGGTTTGTGATTCTATCGGCGTTTGGTATCTATTCCATCCGGCTAAATTATCTTTCCAATACATTCCTTTAGATTCAGATTCCACGGAAGTCTCTTTTAAATTTTTAATGATTTTTAAAGCAGAGGGTCGATAACCGTATCGATACAAAATTGTCGCAACCATTGCTTTGCTTTGAAAATCGGAGTTTTTTAAATAACTGGAAATATTTTCATTAATCTGCTTACAGTATTTTTGCATCTCTGATGGCAAGGGATATAGATCTTTCCAAAAACTTCTAGCATAATAATAATGAATAAAATCATTAGCCTCTATTATATGTTTATTTTCTTTTTGTTGCCTAACATATCTTATTGCTTCTCGATCAGAATAACTTATAGCCTTTTGGATGACTTCATTAAGTGTATAGAATATATCATCATTAACTATATTTCTCAATTGTCCTAAACCGGAAATAATAACTTCAGTAATATAGACACTCGAATATCCACCTTTAAACCAAGGAAAGCCCCCATCAATATTTTGCAAACTAATCAACTTATCTTGAATTTGTGCCTTTTCCTGAGACATTTTATTTAAATTAAAGAATAAAGATATCCTCTTTTTTTGTTCAGTTTCACTCTCCGCATTTTTTATCCAAGGAGTTTCTTCCAACAATATATTTTTTAATTCTTGATTGGCCTCTAAACTCGATTGGTTTATTCCTTTTACATTCCAATCATTTAACACCGCTTTAATTTTGGGTGAAGAATTAATAATAAATGACGCTAGAACATTTCCAAATAATCTACTAAAAATTTGCTCGGAATTTTCATAAGGATATTCTCTCAAGTACGGGATAGAAAATAATGCTAGCCATAAAGGATTAGTAGCAACCTCAAGACTTAAATTATTATTCTTACGAGTAATTGAAGTAGTATTAATAAGCTTATCTAAACGAAACTCTTTAGTTTGATTTTCTTTTACATGAATAGGTAAGGTTTCTGTTACTAAAATTCTCTTTTTTAGAATAGGAATAATATTTTCTTCTCCATCTGTAAAATTTCCGGTTTTCGCAACAATACGATACGTTACAGCTTCTATATTTTGTGGCACTTTTATTCTCCAATTTACTTCTGTATTTTTTTGCAATTCCGTCTTAAATGATTTTACCGACGAGATATTATCAAAATTTACATCAACAGGTTCCTGAGTTAATGCATCAAAAAGAAATAGCTGAGCTTTACCCTCAATTGCCTTATTCAGTAAGGAATTAATTTTCGCACTTATAATAATTTCATCTCCTTCTCTTAGAAATCTAGGTACATTAGGTACAATCATTAATTCTTTTTGGGTTTGCGTATAAAATTCTTTAGTTCCTGAATACAAATCTTGGGTATGTGCCAAAATAAGAAGTTTCCATTTAGTTAAAGCTTCAGGAGCAATAAAGGTAAATTTAACATCTCCCTCTTTGTTAGTGTACAAATTTGGAAAAAAGAATGCTGTTTCTTCAAAATTTGAACGAAATTTTACGTTAGAAAGATCTTTAGATTTATATGTATTAGATATGATTGCCTCATTTTCATTAAAAGTTGGTTGATCCTCGAAATCCTCTTCATATGATGATGAACTTTCAAAATTAATGGGTGGTATATATGATGTATACATGATATGATCTTCTGCGCTTACTCTATCGTAATTATTAAACGAAATTATATCAATATCTTTTATATTTACAAATCCAGGTATTTTATACTTAAAATCAGGAATTTTTTCCGATGAGCTTCCCGTATTACTATCATAGCCTAAGGCAGTAGTAAAATTATTAATTGACCCAGATGTATAATATTTCCAAGGTGAAAATAAATAAGAATTGGAAGAAAATTGGTCTAATGACTCATCATATAAGGTAGCCAAAACTTCTGCTGTTATTTTTTCTTTTCCTTTGCCGCTAATAGTCAATTCCCATGTTTCTTTTTTTCCGGGAGTTAATTTATCTCTAAAAACTTTCGTTGAAATTTGTAAATCTTTAGGGGCATCATGTACCTTTATTTCAAAATTTTTTATTTGATAATCATTTTCATTAACTAAATAGGATGTTACATAAAGTCCATCAGTAATAAACTCTTTTTGTGCATTCAAAACATAGGTTCCCTTACCGTTAATTAAAGGTATTTCTTTGTGTAAAATCCATTTTTCTGCACTTTCCAGATGTAATATAGCTGTAGGATTTTTTAAATCTGAATAAAAGTTAATTTCTATTTTTTCTCCTACATTATAAGAGGTCTGAGAAGTGTTAACACTAAAAAATCGAAGATCAGGATATTTCAAGGTTTTATCTTCTCTAATTTTAATAATTTTTTGATCTCTGATCGTATCTTTCCCATATAAAGTCTCCGCTTCCACTAAGTAAATACCTTTAGAAAGTTTTGAATTAAGATTAATTATATCAGACTTTAGTGTATTAAAATCGTATGTGTATACTATTTCTTTTTCCCATGAGTCAGAATTCTGCTCTTCTTTAGAGTAAGATAAATAAGGAAAATAATGTTCAAAAGTTTCTCGATCGTATTGCTGATAATCGGGAACAAAATCTATTTTATTTGGAAGTATAATTCGCGTAGGGTTCGTTAACTTAAATATCTTCACTAAACCTTGAGAGGGTTCTTTAACATTATTTAAATTAGTAGATTTTATGATGATTTGTGTAAAATCTTTTTGAGTACTCTCATTAGGAACATCCAAGGAGAGCATTATAGGTACATCTCCAACCCTAACACTAATTTGATTACTGTGAGTTTCCCCATTACTATCCGTAATATCTACTATGAGTGTATAAGAATAATATCTGTATTTATTTTCTTTTTTAACATCTTTAGATTTAGCTAGGAAAGAGATAGAAAACGCACCGTTTCTATCTGTAACAACTTCTCCATTTTCAATTATTCCGGACTGATTTATATACGGATCTGTTTCATAGTAATTGTAGCACATGCATAAAATATCATTTCTTACTATTCTGTATTGTAGTTTTGCATCGGAAATAGGAATTCCATTATAGGACATTGCTTTCCCTTTTGCTATTACCTTTTCATCTAAAACATATTTTCCATTAAGATCATCAAAGGTGATTTCAAATTTCGGTCTCTTGTATTCTTCAACAGAAATATAATGAATATAATTACCAAAATCAGATGTTAAATAATATCTGCCTGTTATCCCATCTTGAGGAAGTATAAATTCACCAAAAACACTTCCATAATCATTGGAAACTAAATCAATTTTCGAAATTTTCTTATCATATCGATTATATAGGGATAAAGTAACTTTCTGATTTTTTATTATAAAAGACTTATCCTTTATTTTATTATATAATATAGCTTTAAAGAAAACCTTTTGTCCCGGTCGGTAAATGGTACGATCTGTAAACATAGCACTCACATTATTTGTAATGTTCTCATTATAATCTCGGTAATCCAAATATAAATTTGGGAGTCTTATGTAAGAACCTGAAGAGGGAATGTACACATAAATATCTTCTGATTCTTCAGTCTCTGTAGAAATATCAGATAAATCAAACATCCCATGAATATCAGTTTTAGTAGTTACAGGTTTAGACAAATGCCTGAATCCTTTCTTATTAGTATATTCTTTAAATAAATTAATTGATTGATTAGATATAATTTTACCTGTTTTGCGACTCAATAATTGAAATTTACTATCGATATTATCACCCAAACTAATTATGCTCCAATCATTAACCGTAAAATATAAGGATCCTTTTATTTCTGACTCTCTTTCTTTTTCAGATACTTTTTTGGGTAGATTTGAGAATTCAAAAATATAGTTTCCTTCAGATAATCCATCAAGTTTACTAATCGTTGAATGAGAGTTAAAATCAGAAAAATCTTTCAATTCAATGATTCCTTCTTTTACTAGTTTTTTATTTAATTTGGAGTAGATTTGATTAAAAAAATATGCATTATCTGATGACAATTTTGAATAATTTTTTAAACTTGCCTGGTAAATTTGATAATAAATTTTATTACAATTAGTAGTTTCTATCAACAAAGGTATATTTTCATGAGGGAGAATTATTTCATCTAAAGAAGCTTCTATAGATATTTTTTGAATTTTTTCTATAAAATTTTTACAATTTATAGACCATGGATTTAATTCACTATATTTTACGTTTTTACAAATTTTAAAAGCTTTTTCTTTATCTATATCCTCAATTTGATTTGCTGCTGTATAGTAAATATAAGCTGTAAAATTTTCAGTAGGATAAGTATTGGCTAAGTCGACGAGTGCGTTTACTTTATCTTCATTTGAATCTGAATATTTTCCTTGAACCTCTATTTGTTTTAATTTTATTGCTAAAAAAGCAGATTTATCAGTATCATTTACATGAAAGTTTAATAATTTATTTAATTGATCATTAATTTCATCTTTATTATTATCCTCTACCTCTTCTTTATCATTAGTATTCTCTAATACATGAAATGATTTAAATTCGCTTTGAGAATTAATATTTTCTAAAGCTTTTATGTACCTTAACACTAAAATGTCATACAAAGTAGGATATAAATTTATATCTTCCTCTGTACTTAATATCTTCTTCCATTCTGAAGATTTTGCATTTTTTAGAATATCATCACTTACAATGGACTCTTTATACAATTTGAAACTCTTTTGGAGTAATTGTTCTGTATTCCAAACGCTAACATCGTCGGGTAAAATTTCCGTATTGCTAATATTTCTTCTATTTCTCTTTGTATAAAATGAATAATCGAAATACACTTTAGCTAATAAAGATTTTGAAATGGATAAAGTAATTCCATTAAAGGAATTCATCTCATTTTCAAGAATTTGTATAATAAGCTTATATGGATCATATTCATTATCTTCCTGTGTGATAGATATAATACGATATTGATAGATTATTGAATTAATAATTTCTGATGTGTTATTTTCTTTTTTAGCTTGATTATAAATTTGTTTAATCTTTGGAAGCAATGATTTATATTCTCCATTATCCATTTCAGTCTCTATTTCTTTCCAGCGTTTTTCATAATTAAAATCCTGTGCTATAGCCATTTGAAAAAACAAAAAAATTATAAATAGAATGATTCGTTTCATATTATTATATAAAGATAAAATTTATTTAAATAAAGATTTTTAAACTAACTGATTTTTTAGCTAATTAAGATATTAAAAAAATTAATCAATAATCAATAAGTAAACTTATTAACTTAGACCTTATTTTATTTAAATTAAGTTAAAGTTATAATTAATTTATTGAAAAAAGCATAAAATAGGAAGAAAATTATTACATTAAATATATAATAGAATATAAATCAATTAAATACTAAGATGTAAGTAGTAAGTAAAATTCATTATTTATTTCGTTATAAAACTAATTCACCAAATAATTTAGCAAAAGTAAGATCAAGGTTTGAAGAAAATCCGGGATGAGGTCTGGAAGTTTGAATCATAGTACTTCGTTCAGAAGTTAACCATCGAAATCTTTCGGCAATATTCATGGATGCAATAATTCCTCCGGAAGGCTTTCCTTCAGTAATTTTTTTGAAAGCGTCCAAAACGTTTATAATTGAATCGAAATCAAAATTCTCAAGCTTAGTAAAGCTTTTTAGTTTTCCTCTATCAATACTATAATCTACTTTAATATATTTAGCCTCCTTTGAAAATAAAATAATTCCCACATTCATAAATTCTTCTCTTTCAATTTTCGGCAACAATCGTATTACTGAATATTCATATACCTGTTTTTCTTGCATTATTTGCTTCTTTTATAAATAGTTGAGAATTATTTAATCGATAGCTTAAAAATTTTATATAAATTTTTCTGATATCTTGAGGGCTTTCATCAGGGGTTCTCCATTCTAACCAGTTATCGGGTATAAGATTTACAATTTCACGTATTTTTTCCAATGTAAGTAATTCTCTAAATTTCTCATCAACCTCATCTAACTTTGAAGCAAAAGGCAATAAAACATGGTTTTTTATTTCTTTAAACGGAGTCATTGATAACTTTTCCCAATTAATCCATGAATGATGAAAATATAGAGAAGCTCCCATATCTATAAGCCACAATTCCTTATGCCAAATAAGCATATTTGTATTTTTTGCTGTCCGGTCAATATTCGTTAAAAAAGCATCTAACCAAACAATTTGAGAAGCTAAATACGGATCAACAGGAGTTATTATTGGATCGTAAGACAAAGATTCAGATAAAAAATGCATTCCTATGTTAATACCTCTGCTAGCCTTAAGTAAATCTTGTATTTCCTCGTCAGCTTCCGTACGCCCAAAAGCCTTATCTAAATTGATAAAAACCAATTCTGGAATAGGTAACTCCAACATTCGCGCAATTTCTCCCCCGATCAATTCAGCAATTAAGGCTTTCGTTCCGTGTCCTGCCCCTTTAAACTTAACAACATAATTGAATCCGTCATCTGCTTCCGCTAGAGCCGGTAAAGATCCCCCTTCTCTTAAGGGAGTTATATATCTAGTAACCTGTACGCTTCTCAATTCCATTTTTAATGGCTAAATTTGAGTAAATATACATTTTTTCAAGTTATTGAGATTTTTAATGAAATTGTATTTAAATTTTAAAATTAAAATTTTTCCAAAAAGTAAAAAGTTTACTAATAATTTAAAATAGTAATCATATTAATTAAAAAAATAATAGATCTTAATTCATTTAATCTATATGATTATTGAATTTCTTTTATAAAAAAGTATTCATAAATTCGTAAAGATTAATACATTTGTACAGATAATAAAAGGAATTTAAATTTTTTTATTTTACAGAAAACATACGAAAGATGGAAAGGAAAGAAGAAATTAAAAATTTTTTAAAAGAAATTGAAGTTGATGACTTAGTAAGGAATGTACAGATAATGGGTGATACCGTGATTATCGATATGCTTTCCCATTCGCCTGCCTTACATGAAAAGAAAAGAATGGAAGCAGCAATGCATTCCGCTTTTGAACAAAAGTTCGGAAAGAGTTTACAACTAAAATTGAATATTTCCGTAGAAGTATCTGAAAAAAAGGATTCCAGAGGAAATGCTATACCTGGTGTTAAAAATATTATAGCTGTGGCATCAGGGAAAGGAGGAGTAGGAAAATCTACCGTAGCATCCAATTTAGCTGTTGCTTTAGTAAAGATGGGATTTAAAGTCGGCTTACTTGATGCGGATATATATGGTCCGTCTGTCCCAACTATGTTTGATGTTACTAATGAGAAACCTTTATCAAACAATAACAAAATGATTCCGTTAGAGAGCTATGGAGTAAAATTGCTTTCCTTAGGATTCTTTGCAGGAGCCAATCAAGCAGTAATTTGGCGTGGTGCTATGGCATCTAAAGCCATACATCAACTACTTCATGATGCTAATTGGGGAGAATTGGATTTTCTTCTTATTGACCTTCCTCCGGGAACCGGAGATATCCATTTATCTATCGTACAGGAGGTACCAGTTACAGGAACTATTATTGTTAGTACACCCCAACACATTGCTTTATCTGATGTTAAGAAAGGTGTTGCCATGTTCCAAATGCCGGAAATAAACGTTCCGGTTCTTGGATTGATTGAAAATATGGCCTATTTTACTCCCAAAGAGTTGCCTGATAATAAATACTATATTTTTGGAAAAAAAGGTGCAAAAAAATTAGCCGAATCTATGGAACTTCCTTTTTTAGGAGAAATTCCGATTGTTCAATCTATCAGAGAAGCTTCTGATTACGGAAGACCTGCGGTTCTTCAAGAAGATGAGCTAGTATCAGGAATATATATGAGCTTGGCTAAAAATATGATTAGCAGCCTCGTTAAGAGAAATGAAAACTTACCTCCATCAGAAGCGGTAAGAATTACCACTATGGCAGGATGTTCAAACAATTAATATTTTTTATTCAAAAGCATTTATGGATACATTAACAGATAGAATAAATAAAGCATTGGAAGAAATTCGTCCTTTTTTATTGTCCGACGGCGGTGATGTGAAATTAATTGAGATAAAAGGCAATAAAGTATTTGTAAGCTTTACGGGGGCTTGCTCCGATTGTTCCATTAATCAAAGTACACTAAAACTAGGAATTGAATCTACTATAAAAAAACATGTACCTGAAATAGAGGAGGTAATTAGCATAAGCGAATAAAAATTTCGATTAGCTCTTTTCTTATTTATTTCTTGGTAATAATTTTGATAGGATTATGATAATTTAATCTTAATTTATGTTAATTATTTTTTTTTAATCTGATGTTATAAGCTATAACAGATAACCTAATATGGAATGAAAAAATTATTTACAATAATAGCCAGTTTCTTGTTCTTATCATATTTTATATCTGCAGATTATTCAGCCCCCTCTCCTAGCCAATTTAAGGAAGGAGAGTTATTAAAGTACAGGGTTCATTACGGATTTTTAAATGCGGGATATGCAACATTTACCACGAATATAGTTACTTATGAAAATACTCCGCATTATCATGTTGTAGGAAAAGGATATTCTACAGGAGCGGTAAAATTATTTTTTAAAGTCGAAGACGTCTATGAAACTTATATTGATAAGTCGACCCTGCTTTCGTCAAAATTTATACGTAAAATTAAGGAAGGTTCATATGTAAGAGATCAAACAATGTTTATTGATCATACTCAAAAAAAAATATCCTATACTAACAATAAATCCAATACGACAAAAAACTATTCTTATTCCGGTGAAATGCATGATATGCTGTCAGCTTTTTATTATTTAAGAAACATGAATACCGACAATTATAATACCGGTGATTATATTAATCTTAATATTTTTATGGATGGTGAAACATTAAACTTTAAACTTAAAATTTTAGAAAGAGAAGTTATAAATTCTAACTTCGGCAAGGTTAAATGTTTAAAAATCAGACCATATGTTCTTGCAGGCAGGGTTTTTAAAGAAAAAGAAAGTGTTACTATGTGGGTAACTGACGACTCTAATCATGTTCCGATCCAAATAAAAGCAGAGTTAGCTGTAGGATCTTTAAAAGCTGATTTAAGTAGTTATAAAAATTTACAAAAGCCTATCAATTTTACTAAATAAGCCTAGTTTGTTTTTTAAGGAAATTTTAATGTTTATCTCTACTCACTATTCATATTAAGATTTAAGTAAACAATTTGTGAATTTAGAAAGAAGTTATTTTTTATAACTTAACTAAATTCATATACTTAGAATATACATATTAATTTCAAAGTATTTTTATAGTCTTTAAAATTAATCTTAACTATTTTCTTTATGTCAGAATTCATTAGAACTTTTTCACCAAAAAATTAAATTATAACTAATGTAAATTATCCTTTTACAATTAATTTTAGTTATAAAAAAAATAATTTTAAAACATCGTTAAATATTTTTGGTTTTTTCCCGCTTTATAATTCAATTACTAATTATCTTTAGTAAATTGCAGAAAATTTTGACCTAATGAAAAAATTGTCAGCAGCCTCTTATTTATTACTATTTATTTTTATATGTAATAGTATGCTCTCATGCAAAAATGAAGAAAGATCTAAACAATTATTTGATTCATCAATTCCTGAAAAAAATGATAAAACAACTACTGGCAACACGCTTAAAGGAGAATCTTCATCTAAAAATCTTTTATCTAAAGAAGAACTCAGTAAACCTGAAATTATAACAGGAATTTATCGAGATGCGGATAGTTTGTATCATCTAAGATATATTTTGGAAAAGGGAAAAACTTATTCTTTTAATACTAGAGATGTAAATAAACAAACCGTTACATTTAGAGACAAGACCCAAAGTGTAACTCAAGAATCTCTGGATCCTATGAGCTTAACAGTTATTGATGTAAATAATGGTGTATATACTTTGCAAGTAAACATGAAAGGTAAAAAAGTGATTACTAAAGCAGACGGTAAGGAAGTAATTTTTGATACCAACGGTAAAAAACCGGAAGATCCTAACCAAGCAAAAATGTGGAATATTTATAGAGCTATAAGTAACATTTCTTTTACCTTAGACATGGATATGTACGGAAATGCCTCCAATATTAAAGGAATGGATGTTATTTATGAAAAAGCTAAAAATACTTTAAAATCCGAATTACAAGGAAAAGAATTAGACGATTTTATTAATGCTTTTAAACAAGGTTTGAATCCAGAAGTTTTCAAAGCTCAGTTTGAAGGTTCTATTATGCGATTTCCTTCAAAAGGACTAAAAATCGGAGAAAAATGGAATAATCATCCTTCATTAAAAGATCAAGGATATAACCAATTAGTAAAAGTAGGAGAAAATACCACGGAAATTCGTTTACATGGTAACTTACCTCCCAAAAGTGAGTCTAAGGTAATTGAAGGGATAACTTATAAATTATCAGTGAATGGCTCTCAAAGTGGAAAAGTAATAATTGATAATAAATCAGGTTGGATATCAAACGCAAATTTCACAATGAGTGTTACAGAGAGTAAATCTGCTACTAAAGGCAATGAAACGGAAAAAGTTGTACAAAAATCCGTTAACCAAACTTATATAAACTAATTAGTTAGTTTTTAGAAAAAATTATTACATTTATAGATGGCAAGATTAATAGAATTTATATTATTTGCATGTGTTGCCTTTTTTGTTTTCAAATTTTTAAACAAGCTTTTTAGTATTCCACATGCAAAAAAAAATTACTCCCAATCTAAACAATCTAATAATCAAAGGAAAGAATATTCGGATAAAAAGGATATTAAATGGGATGCTGAAACCGTTGATTATGAAGAAATAGATACTAATGATAATGAAAAAAAATAATTATTTATTGCCAATCGCAGGATGTTTACTTTTTTTTATCATCCTTTCATTTATATATTTCACTCCATTATTATCCGGTAAATATATTTCGCAACCGGATATTATACATTATAAAGGAGGAGCTCATGAGCTTGAACAATTTAGACAAACTTATGGAGAAGATACCTATTGGAGTAATTCCATGTTTGGAGGTATGCCTACCTATCAGATGGGAGCCAACTATCCGTCAGATGTTGTAAAAAGTATTGATCGTTTACTAAGAAGCTTCCCTACTCCCGCAAGCTATTTAATTTTATTATTATCAGGCTTTTACTTACTAGGAATGGTCTGGCTAAAAAATTGGAAATACGCTTTATTAGGAAGCCTCATGTTTTCATTTTCAACCTATTTTTTTATCATTATAGGAGCCGGACATAATTCTAAAATCCATACAATTGCGTATTTTGCTCCTTTTATTGCCGGAGTTTATTTATTATATCAAAAGAAATATGTTTGGGGATTTATTCTTTCAACTATTTTTTTATCATTACAGATAGCAGCCAATCACCCTCAAATGTCCTATTATTTATTTTTAGCTTTAGGTCTTTTCGGATTGATTGAATTCTTTTATTCTTTAAAAACAAAAACACTTAAAAGTTTCGGAATTTCTTCCGGCTTATTTATCCTGGCATGCGCGTTGTCTGTTGGAATGAATTCTACGCGTTTACTTTCTACCTATGAATATTCTAAGGAAACAACGAGAGGAAAATCTGAATTAACGATAAGTAAAAATAATAGCATACCTAATCAAGGATTAGATAATGATTATATAACTCATTGGAGCTACGGAATTCTAGAAACTTTCAATCTTTTTATCCCTAATTTCATGGGAGGTGGTAATAATGAAAAAGGTTTTAAAACTCATCATCTGGAATCTGCAATACAGCAAAATATAAAATCTCAAGAAGAATATACTCAATTTCAACGAGCCTTTAATGGATCTTATTGGGGGGAACAACCCGGGACAGTGGGGCCGGCTTATCAAGGAACTATTGTTGTTTTTCTTGCCTTCTTAGCTTTATTTTTTTACCAAGGTAGATATAAATGGTGGTTAGCTTCAGCCACTATACTAAGTTTCTTTTTAGCCTGGGGAAAAAACTTCGGAATTTTTACTGACTTTATGATTCAATATTTTCCTCTGTATAATAAATTCCGCGCAGTTTCTTCTGCTTTAGTAATTGCCGAATTTACTATTCCCCTATTGGCTTTATTGGGAACATATTCTTATTTTATGGATTCCTCCCTCTCTAAAGCTTATAAAACCAAGATTTTATATATAAGTTCAGGTTTTATATTAATTATCCTTTTATTATTATATTTTTTCGGTATACATATATTTAGCTTTCATACTTCTTTAGAAGGTAATACTATAAAATATGAAATATTGGAAGCAATTAGAGAAGATCGTTTTGTTCTGTTTCAATCAGATATTTTACGAACCTTCTTCTTAGTATTAATATGCTCTATACTTTTATGGGCAGCAGAAATAAAATCTTTTAAATCCAGCTATGCCGTTTTGGCTATTGCTGCTTTATCATTGGTTGATTTATGGGGAGTTGATAAAAGATATTTGAATAATGATAATTTTGTTGATAAACAATTTTATAAAAATCCTTTTCCTACTCAAGTAACCGAAAATCAATTACAAAAGGCGGAATCAGATCCAACGTTGGCTCGTATTGTTACGACTGCTCCTATCAATCAGGCTTTAGAGATTATTAAACAGAATGATCGAGCTCATTATAGAGTTTTTAATTTATTACTAAGCCCTTTTAATGAAACCAATACTTCTTATTTTCATCAATCAATCGGAGGTTATCATGGAGCGAAATTAAGAAGATATCAAGATCTTATTGATTTCTATTTATCAGATAGTCTAAACTTACCTATACTTGATATGTTAAATACCAAATATATTATAACTGCAGATTCTATCATACGACCAATTCCTAATCCAAATAATAATGGAAATGCATGGTTTGTAAACGATATTGTTTTTGCCAAAAACGCTGATGAAGAGTTATTAATGCTAGGTCAAATTAATAATAAGAGAAAAGCTATTATAAATGAGAAATTTAAAAAAGATCTTACCTTAAAGGCTTCTTTAGACACAACTTCTTCTATTTCATTAAAAGAATATTTACCGAATAATCTTACCTATGAATCAAATAGTACTGATGAAAAATTGGGAGTTTTTTCAGAAATTTATTATCCTTATGGTTGGAAAGCAACTATCGATGGTAAAGAAGTTCCTATCTATCGAGCCGATTATACTTTGCGTGCAGTAAAAATACCTGCCGGTAAACATACGGTGAATTTTTCTTTCAATCCTCCTGTAATTCAAAAAGGTAAATATATTACTTGGGCAACTTGTTTTTGTTTCCTTGCAATAAGTAGTATCTTATTAACATATAAATACAGAAAAAGAAATAAATTAGCTGATAATTCAAATCCGATTTAAATTTTCGTATGAATAAAAAAATTTTAATCATCACCTATTATTGGCCTCCAGCTGGAGGCCCCGGTGTTCAGAGATGGTTAAAGTTTACAAAATATCTACCTGAATTTGGTTATGAACCTCACGTTTATATTCCTGAAAATCCATCTTACCCAATTCTGGATCAAAGTTTAGTTAAGGAAATAAACCCGAAAGTTAAAATTATTAAAAAACCAATTTGGGAACCCTACCGATTAGCAGAAAAAATTACTAAAAAAAATAAAGATTTTAAAGCCGGCCAATTTGAAACATCTAAAAAATTAGGACTTTTATCTAGATTATCTGTTTTTATAAGAGGAAATTTTTTTATTCCGGATGCACGTAAATTTTGGATAAAGCCTTCCATTGCATTTCTTACTGACTATATTAAAGAACATAAAATTGATATTCTTATAACAACAGGCCCTCCTCATAGTATGCATTTAATAGGGTTGGGATTAAAACAAATCTGTAAAGAAAATTTAAAATGGATTGCTGATTTTCGTGATCCTTGGACGAAAATATCTTATTATTCTCAATTGAAATTAACACGCAAATCGGACAAAAAACATAAAGAATTGGAAAAAAAAGTAATGCAAACTGCAGATGTTGTTATTTCCACTAGTTATACCGATAAAGAAAATTTTGAAAAATTAGGAGCAAAAAATGTAGTTTGCATAACAAATGGTTTTGATTCGGAAGTCAATATTTTAAATAAAAAAACATTAAAATTCACCCTTTCTTATGTGGGTATGCTGGAAACTTTACGAAACCCTGTTAATTTATGGAATGTATTATCGGAATTAATCAGTCAAAATCCTGAATTTGCATCTCATTTTTGTTTAAAATTTGTAGGAAAAATTTCCAATTCAATTTTAGATGAATTAAATCATTCCATAATAAAAGATAAGATAGTTAATATCGGATATTTATCTCATACAGAATCTATTAATGAAATGAATAATTCTGATTTATTATTGATTACCAATTTTAACAATGAGCAATCGAAGGGAATAATTCCTGGAAAGTTATTCGAATATCTTGCAACCGGAAAAGGTATCTTATCTCTAGGGCCTAAAAATGCTGATGTTGAAAAAATTTTAAATGAAACTGAATCAGGTAAACATTTTACTTATTATGATCATGAAAATTTAATGTCTTTCCTCATGAATGAATTTGAAAAATGGAAAAATAATCTCATTGCAAGTCCAAACCTTAAGAATTCTAAATTTCATAGAAAAATGCTGACGGAAGATTTATCTAATACTATTTTTTCTATATTCCAGAAAAAAATACAAAATTGATATTTTTATAAAGATAATTAAATTATTATATAAATATTTATTCATAATTATCTATAAATAATTTTAAAAAAAAACTAACTATTAATATTAACATAAAATGGAAATCATTATTGCAGGTGAATGTAATTCGACCAATTTAGGAGACGAAGTAATTTGTAAGACTTTTACGCATTTAATTTATCAAAAATTACCACCTGGTTCACTTATACATACACTTGATATTTCAGCAGTCAGATTAAATTATATTCAATTATAAAACATATAAAATACTAAAAAAAATTAAATTCAATTTAGGCGAAAATTATTATAAATATAGAAGAAAAAAAACAGTTGAAAAAGATATAAAAAAATTATTAAAATATAACAATATAAATAAAGTTATTATACCTGGTGGAGCACTCATTCAACAATATTTTTCAAAATCTTTAGAAGTTGTAATTAAAAATTGTTCATATTACAATGTACCAGTATTTTTTAACGCTTGCGGTTATGGTTTTAATGATGAAAAATCAAGTTCGATTTTTAGATGGATATTTATGCAAAAATGTGTTAAAGAAATTACTACTAGAGATGATTTATCCTGTTTAATAAAAGATAATATTAAAATTGTGCCTGATGTAGCAATTGTTTCAAACCTATATTATAATCTTGTTAAAATCAAAAATGATAACAATTTAATTGGTATTAATATTTTAGACTATTATTATTATAAAAAATGTAGTAACGATAAAATTAGCTCTGAGGATTATAATAATAAAGTTATATCCATGATTAAATTATTGAGTATGAATTATACCATTAGATTATTTACTAATGGTGATCATTCTGATGATAGATATCTTAAATGGGTATATTCTCAGGTTAAAGATTTGGAAGTGACAATAGAACTTCGCCCAGTAAATGGTTTTGAACTTACAAAAATTATAAGCCAATTTTCATTTATTATAGGGTTTAGACTACATTCTTTAATAATAGCTTATTCTTTTGATATTCCTACTATAGGAATAGCTTGGGATAATAAATTATTCGACTTCGGAAAAATGATCGGTAATGATAATATTTATTATTTATCAGATATTAATTTAAATAATTTGAATTCTTTAATTAAAAATAAATTAAATAAAAAATTTAACTTTGATAGAAAGAATGAATTAAAATCGCAAATTTTTGAACAAATTAATAGTTATATAAAAAATGATTTCTAAAATTATCCACTATTGTCGGCTAAGTAATAATTCATACTTGAATAAATTGTGAATTACATAAATTCATGAAAAAATTATTTTTCTGACTATCAACTTATGTTATGGAACTCCAAGAGATTTGATATAAAATCACTCATTGGAGTAAAACAAGCTTATGAAATAAAAAAATATGCTTTTGATTTCGATTATCTTAGATTATATCTCTTATATAATTATGGAGAAATATATTTAGATGTTGAAGTCATTAATTCATTTGACAATTTATTAGATCTATCATATTCATAGAAGAAGAAAATGCAATCTATGTAATTGAAGCTGCTGCTATAGGTGCTGAAAAAGGATGTTATTGGAATAAAAAATGTTAGATTATTATACGGATCGAAAATTTATATTAGATTCAGAAAAATATGATATGAGATCATTTTCTGGTATTATGAAAAATAATTATAGTATAAAATCTATTTCAAATGTTAATTCTATTCTGAAAATGAAATATGTATCCTTTCTGTAGATTATTTTAGCCCTAAAAGTTGGTATGATCCAAACATTTTTAATAACAATGAAAATACATATAGTATTCATAATTTCTCAGGATCATGGTTAGGTGTCAATAATAATACCAAAATTTATTTCCTAAATTAAGTAATAACGTCTGTAAGATATTTCGAAATAACTGATATATTTAAAAAAATATCTATAATTATACCTATTTATATCGTCGAAAATTACATTACGACATACTTAGATTTAGTTATTTAATTAAACTTATAAAAATATTGTGATTTTATTAATAAATGGATATACCGATTATAGTTAGAACTATTTGTAATAAATATTCAAAAAAATTCACGAATTGTAACATTTCATAAAGAAAATGGAAGGTATATATGATGCGCGTAATATAGGCTTAGATATGGCCGTGAATATATTTATCGACCCTAATGATATTATAAGTTTAAGATATTATGAAATTTTATATAAAACTTTGCAGAAAATTAAAAGTCATTTAGTTTTTTGTAATTATAAAAAATTTCGAACCAACTCTAACATTAGTTTTGAAGATGAATACTGTTTGTATAATTTTGATTTATGATTCCAAAGGATTATATCTTAAATGATTTTTATAATTACGCATATGTACCTCAAACTATCGTAATGTTAAACAAATTATATATAAGGGAATTATGGGATAATTTAAGATTTATCAAAGGTAAATATCATGAGGATGAATGTATTATATATGAGGTATTTCATAAATGTGATTACATAAATATGACACTTGAATCTTTAAATTATTATTTTCAAAGAGCGGATAGCATTATGAGTTCTAAAGATAAATAAAAAATAATTCAAAAATATCCAAATTATATTGAAACTCTTAATTTAATAAGGAATTTTCATAAAATTTATCAATATTAATATTTATACAATTTAACGTAACATTACAGCAAAGAATATATTTTTTAGATAATTATTATGAAAACCTATCTAAAAAAAACATGAAAAAACTAATTCTAAAAAAAATGAAATTCTATACATTAAAAATTTATTAAGAACTAAGAAAAAAATATTTTATATTAAATAATTTCCCTTATTTAGCCAATATATTTTATTAAAAGAAAAATAATTTTAAATAATATTTTAAATAGGTTTTAAAACGCATTTTATTTTTATTATTACCTATTAATTTAAAAGTTTGTTTCATTTTTCTCTTACCTCCGTAATTATAAGATAATAGCAAGTCCTTATCAAGATCAACAGTAAATTTACTTTTATTCATTTTCATTAAATAATTATTTATTCTAATTTTAGCCATAAACATATTATCAAATTCATTTTCTGTATCTAATTTATAACATACACTCGTATTTCTATAAGTAACACAATAAATGGGAAAGTCATCCACTGCATAATTATTGGATAATTTGCCTGCTTTAATAACAAATAATGCATCTTCACCTACTTTTACTTCCTCAAAATTTAATTTATTTTTTTCAATGAAACTTCTTCTGAACATCTTAGCAAAAGCCTCCCAATTTTTATAAATTAATTGATCTTTTGCTTTAGATCTATCTGATTTTAATTTCTTATAATATTTTTTACGTGTTTTAACTAAATATAAATGTCTTTCTGCACTAACTAAACTGTCACTATCTACACTATTAGCCAAAAAATAAATTATATCGTTGTTTCCATTTATATATTTATCTGTTTGCTCAATAAAATTTTTATTAAAAAAATCATCAGAATCTGCAAACAAAATCCACATACCTTTAGCCTTCGTTAGCCCAACATTTCTCGCATAGCCCGCCCCTTTTCCTTCTTTGGTTAAGTAAATTTCAACATTTAGTCTATTACTGCCTGGAAAGTTATTGAAATCTACAATAGTTGAATCACTAAAATCATCTACAATTATTATTTGAATATCTACTCTAATCGGGATTGAATCTAAACATCTTTGCAATAATTGTGGCGTATTTTTATGAGGTATTATGATAGTATATGTAAACATAAATATTCTATTTGAAAATATCTTTTAAGTATATTTTTAATCTTTTAGTATACGGTATATATTTTATATTTTTATAAATTTCTATTCTAATAAATTCCGGAACTTTATTTTGAGGTGTTGTTATATATAATTTTCTAAGGAATTTATATTTATAAATTAGAGTATTATTTAAAAATTTAGTTAAATTATTACTTTTACAAAATTCAATGCGCTCTTCTAATGCTTTAATATATGAAATTTCTTTTTTAAACGAATATTCTTGATATACTCTATTGGTTATGCTATCATCTCTTTTAAAATAATAATAAAGCATTAGATCAATTTCAATTATCCTATTTGCTTTGTAAAAACATTTATACCAAACATACTCATCTTCACTTATTCTAACATCAACCGGAAATCGTAAATTATTCCATATTTTTTTTTTGTAAAGTTTATTACATACGATTACATAACGAACCGTATCATTCTTATATCTAAAACTTTCAATAAAATCAGCCCCATTATAGGTTATACTTTTAAAATAATTTTTATTTACATTTATTTCTTTAATATCGGTAAAACTATGAAAATTACACAAAGAAATATCGCTATCGGTTTCAACTAAATTTTTATGTAGTATTTTGTAAAATTCAGGAGATATTATATCATCAGAATCTATAAATCCAATATAATCACCTTTGGCTTCATCTAAACCTTTATTTCTAGCTCCAGATAGCCCTTTATTGGTTTGATGGATAACTCTGATTCTTGAATCTTTTTTAGCATATTCATCACAAATAGTCCCACTTGAATCAGTAGATCCATCATTAATTAATAATATTTCTAAATTGGTATAGGTTTGTTTTATTATGGAATCTAAACATTTTCCAAGATATTTTTCTACATTATAAATAGGTATTATAACTGATATCATTTTAACTTTTTTTATTTTGAAAAAATAACTTTTAACTTATTTTCAAATTGCGTTTCTTCCTCCAAAACTTCTTTTCTATATTCAACAAAATCTACAATATATTTTTCATAATTTTCAATGGATTGTTCTATTTTAGAAATAATTTTAGAATAATTTTCTTTAATAAATTCAAATTTATATTCCTCTGGAATATTTAAATCTTTTTGATATAACGAAGATCCTCCTTTACCGGATATTATTATACAATTCATGACTGAAGATTCTCTCAACATTTTATCTCTGCCTGGATTATATCCAAAATCAACGTAAATTTTTGCTTTATTCATGGTATCTACGACTTCCATCGGAGTCATATTTTTTATGGCTATCCATTTAAATTGTGAGCTTTTATTTATTATTTTATGTATTTCCTTTTTATTCTTTTTAGGATTATAAATAATAATATTTTCTTTGTATTCTGTACTATTCTCTTTACTACTTATCTTAAAAAAAAGAGGATTGACATAATCACAGATAAATGATATCTTATTTTCAGGTACTTCATTCTTCAATAGAAATAAATAAGATCGATACGATTGAGCCCAATGATATACATTCGGAAGATTTTCAAAATAATATTCTTTATCCTCTTTTTCACCTTTTATATATTTTGATAAATAAAACTTTAATCCTCTATGCCTATTTTTCATGCAAATAGAATAGAAATCAACACTCAACCACCATATAATCTTTTTACTTTTATCGAATTTATAAATATAATTGGTAAGAGATTCCGGTATTATAATTATATTATCTGAGTGGTCTTCAATGGTATCTATTTCTAACGTATCATATATATTATATACTTTCGGCTTAGGATCTATGTTAGATTTTTTTTGTATATAATACATTTTAGCATCTAAATTTAATTTTGTCCTTAATTGATGACTTAATTGATGTAGAGCTTCCGGTCCACCTGTAGAATTATTTGCAGGACAAAGTATAAAAATTTTCGAAGTAGAAATGTTTTTCATAAATCTTAACTTGTGTAAAATTAATTCAAATATAAGTCTTCAATATATTATTTTTTGTTAAATTTAATCAATATTATATATAATAACTTAAGACCAAATGCATAAATTAAAAAAATTATTAAAACATTTTTCTTTTAATTCTTATGCCAAACAACTAAATAATGATCCATGTATATATCCTCATGAGATATTTTTAGAATATACTATTCTTAATAATAAATTCCCCTCTCAAGATAATGCATTGGAAACTATTTTTAAAATTCAAAAATTAATTAATAATGTTGTAATTAAACCTAAGCAAATATTCTCTTTTTGGAAAGTTATTGGAAAACCTTCGATAGAATACAGTTCTGCTAGAAATAATGAATATGAGCTATTTTCAAGTATTATTTATTATTTATCATTAATAAGTGGTTTAACTATCATAGAAAGACATCACCATAGTAATTATATTTTTGATAATAGTATACAAATCTATCCATTAGGTGCCGATGCAGAAGTTATATTTGGAAGCAAAGATTTAAAAATAAAAAACGATTTTAAATTTCCGATAAAGTTAAAATTTGAAATTAAAAATCAAGTATTATGTGGATATATTTTAAGTACTAATAACTTAATGAATAACGATGTAAATTTTATATATAGAAATTATAAAAATTTAAAAGAAGTATTAACTCGTATCAATCGGAGAACAATAGATGTTTCAATATATAAAGAGGAAATTATATAAGTATAAAAGATTCACGCAAAAACATAAAGCTCATCATTTATGATTATTCTATATTTAATATTTTTCAAAAACTAAAGTTTCTTGGCCACCGGCATGAAAAGATAAAATAGAATCTCCCTCTCTAATTTCATCCGCATTCTGTAATGCATTAAGAAATTGTTTTTCATCTTGATTACAAGGTAATTCAGTGGATGATAATCTAGTTAAGTCAAAAAAAGAATTCTCTTTAGTATAATAAGCTGTAAATTTGTTGCAACCCGTAGTTCCATAAATCTGTTTCCAGGGTTCATCAAATCTCATCATAGGTAAATTTTCATAAAATTCTGAGGCATTTTGAGAATTAAATTTAACTAATTGCCATTTTTCAACACTTTCATCTCCCAAATAAACCATTATCCTATCTAACTTCCCTTTAGGGTTTTTAGTTGAAGTTTTTTCATCAACTTTCACTATTTTTTTAATTTCAGCTATATTATCATTTTCATTATTATTTACATTTATCTCTATTTCCATATTTTCCGCTACTGTTTTTCTAGAAGTTCCACAACTTGTCATGAGAAAAAATGGAAATAATCCTAAGAAAATTAAATAAAAATCTAATAACCTTTTATTCATAATATTTAAGTATGTATTGTACACAATTAACTAACTTTTGTGATCATTATAAATAATTAGGTAAAGATATAAAAAAACCTTTCATACTAAATATTTTTTTGAATTATTTTTAAAATGTAAAAATATTTTGTTTTGTTAATATAAATTTATAAAGTTTATATTAAAAATTATAAATAACAAATAAATTCATAATTTTTCATCTATAATCTTTAAAATAAACTGAACTATGTACTATTAAATAATTACATATTTCTATATTTGCAAGTACCAATAATTCATTTTTTATCAAACAGTTATAAATATATTTCTTATGCATTTCTCTGGACTACTTACAAAAATGATTACTGAATATGATTCTCCGATTCAATACTATTTAAATTTTAATGATGAAATAATTATTTTAAACCAACTTTTAGATAAAAAAATTAAAATACGATTCGATCATTATGAATGCCTAGGATGTGGACTTGACAAAGAAATATTTGCCATGGGATATTGTAAAAATTGCTATTTTACTTCTCCTTATGTAGGAGAATGGATAATTAGACCAGAATTATCTAAAGCTCATCTTGGTATAGAAGATCGAGATTTAATAGTCGAATCCAATGCGCAACTTCAACCTCATATAGTATATTTAGCGAATTCTGGAGGGGTGAAAGTGGGAGTAACTAGAAAATCACAAATCCCAATTCGATGGATTGATCAAGGAGCAGAATATGCTATAAAATTAGCGGAAACAGACAATAGATATGAAGCTGGAATAATTGAATCCATACTAAAAAATCACATCTCAGATAAAACTAATTTTAGAAAAATGTTGAGTGAACTAACCCTATATATAGATTTATCTTCGATTAAAAATCTACTTATTGAACACATACCGGAAAATTTAATAAATTTTATATCTGATGATAATGAAATTTTTAATTTTCAATATCCTGTTATTGCTTATCCTTCAAAGATTAATTCTATAAATCTCAAAAAGACATTCGAATTTGATGGAATTCTTAAAGGTATTAAAGGACAATATTTACTATTTGATAATAATATGGTATTTAATGTAAGAAATCATGAAGGTTTTGTGATCGATTTAATTATATAATGATAGTTTGTTATCTATTAACCTATTATTATATTGTTGAATATATGATTTTATTTTAATTTGAAATTGCTCTTCAGGATAAATTGAAATTTTATTTTTTAACAAGCTGTCTTTTTTGTAATCATATACACTTACTATTTTTTTACCATCAAAAACTACATAATATTGATTGATTAAAAATCTATAAATTCCTTCATTGTAATTTGCTACTATCCTATCCTTATTTTCAACAGCATTTCCGAAAGAAAAAACCTTTCCAGTGTAGCCGAGATAAGTTAAAACTTCAGGAAATATATCAATTTGTCCTAGTAATTTATCTTCTGTGCCTTTTAAATTTGGATTTGAAGGATCAAATAACAATATTGGAATTGAATAATTACCTATTTCAGTCGAAAAGTATTCGCCTTTTTGTCCTCCTCTACTTGTATGATCGGGTGTTAGTACAAATACAGTATTTGAATACCATGGTTGCTTTTTAGCGGTTTGAAAAAATTTTCTTAAAGCAAAATCTGTATAAGCTATACTTTCATGAATTTCTCTATCTCCTTTTGGAAATTTATTTTCATATTTTTTAGGAATAGTATAGGGAGAATGTGAAGATATCGTAAAAATTGTTGAAAAAAACGGCTGTTTAAATGTGTTAAAATTTTGGATTGCAAATTGTAAAAATTCTTCATCAAAAATTCCCCAAACTCCGTCATATCCTTCATTTCCTTTATATTCATTTTTACCATAATAGCTATCATACCCTGATATTCGGGCAAATTCATTAAAATTCTGACTTCCATTAAATGCTCCATGAAAAAAAGAAGTGTTATACCCTTGCTTTTTTAAGATGGTATTAAATCCATCTACCTTATTAAAACAATAAGGTGAAGATATATATGATACTTCCATTAAACAAGGAATTGAAGTGATTACCGAAGGTACTGCATCTATAGATTTTAAGCCATTTGCAAATGCATTGGTATAGTATCTGCCTTGTGTGAGCAATGAATCTAAAAAGGGAGTCACTTGCTTATCTCCAAATTTTTTATATATATTTTCTTTTCCGAAACTTTCCAGAATAATAATTACTAAATTCTTATTTTTTAAATTATTTTCATTTTTTATATCAATGATAGGCTGATAAATTTTATTAACCTTTTGAGAAGTAAAATAATTTTTTTTATCTAAATTGTCCCTTTTAGAAATTGTTTTTAGAATTGTATAAGCAGTGTTTAAAACAACTGCGGTATTCTGTGGATAATGTGCATAATTTATAGCATCCACGGTCTTTATTGGAGCTCTTTGTAATCCTCCTCTTCCACCTATTACAATTAATCCTACAAAAATTAAAAAAAAGAGTGAACTTATAGTAAGATCTTTAATACCCTGCTTTTTCTTTTCTTTAAATGTTATTTCTGGTATGCATTTCCAAAACATATACATTGCTAAAATATAACCTAAAAACATATACCAATATTCTAACAAATAGACAGGAATTAATCTTAGAATGTCTCCTTCCATTCCTGAAGCTGTAATTAAAGCATATGTACTTCTCTTATTTGTAAATATATAATATTTTATATCAATTATATTCACACCTAAACAAAGGGCATTTATTGCAAAGAATAATATTTTAATTATTTTTTGATAATTTTTATTATACTTAAAACTTCCAGGCATCGTACTTAATATGATAACTACTATATTACTAAAAAATATAGCTGACAAATCGAATCGTATCCCACCAATAAATTCAGTTACATTTATGTCTTTAAAATAATTTTTGTTGAATAGATAGAATATTATTCTACATATTTGATAACAAATTATCAAATATAATAGTCTAAATAATAACTGTTTTATACTTAACTTATAATTCATAATTAACATATATATGAACTAATGATTAGATAAACAAATTTATATTTTTTAAAAAAAATTTTATTAAAAATTTTATTTTATTTTAACATTTTATTAGTATGATATAGAAATTTTGAAGTCGTTCCATATTTTTTTCCTAGTTTTGTCTTTCTAATTATTAACTATGGCTGAATATAAACTTATATTACCTCCTATGGGAGAAGGTATAATGGAAGCTACTATTACCGAATGGGTAAAAAATGAAGGAGATTATATAGAAGAAGATGAAACAATTGTTGGAATCGCTACTGATAAGGTCGATTCGGATGTGCCCTCCTCCATTTCAGGAAAATTACTAAAAAAACTTAAAGAAGTAAATGATATTTGTAAAATAGGAGAAGCTTTTGCAATATTAGAAATTGATAATATCGATAAAAGTTCAACATCTTTTAAATCTGAATTATCCTTACAAAAAGATAACGATTTAACAATTACTACTTCATTTACTGATGAAATAATCACTGAAGAACTGGTAAAACCTCTACTCTCTACCTCGAATTTGCGACCTATTAGCTCAACACAAGATAGATTTTATTCTCCTTTGATTCGTTCAATTTGTAAAAAGGAAAATATATCACTATCGGAAATTGAAAAAATACAGGGTACAGGGTTGAATGGAAGAATTACTAAAGAAGATTTACTTTCTTATTTAAAAGATAAAAATACCCAAACAGCTATAGAAAAAACAAGTGAAGCACTTGATTCCTCATTCTTATCTACCTCCTCATTCATATCTGATTCGGATGAGATTATTGAAATGGATAGAATGCGTAAGCTAATTTCCAAAAATATGCTTCAAAGCAGACAAATATCTGCTCATGTTACCTCTTTTGTTGAATGCGATGTCACAAATTTAGTACTATGGAGAAATAAAAATAAAGATACCTTCTTACAACGTGAGGGGGTAAAATTAACTTTTATGCCTATGTTTATACAGGCAATAGTTAAAGCTTTAAAAGATTTTCCATTAATTAACATTTCTGTTGACGGAAATACTATTATAAAAAGGAAAAATATTAATATCGGTATTGCAACCGCTGTACCTAATGGAAATTTAATAGTACCTGTAATTAAAAATGCCGACCAACTTAGTTTGTCAGGATTAGCTAGATCTATAAACGATTTAGCAGTTCGTGCTAGAAACAATCAATTAAAACCTGAAGATACTAAAGGAGGAACTTATACATTAAGTAACATAGGTAGTTTTGGAAATATTGCCGGAACTCCCATTATTAATCAACCTCAAGTAGCGATTATGGCAGTAGGTTCAATTGTAAAAAAACCGGCAGTTATTGAAACTCCACAGGGTGACATGATCGGAATTCGAAATATGATGATAATTTCCCATACCTATGACCACAGGGTTATCGATGGAGCTCTTGGAGGTGCTTTTGCTAAAAAGGTTTCTGATTATTTGGAAAAATTTGACCTTAATACAAAGTTTTAGTATTTATTTAATATAAATAATATAAAATTATTTTTATTCTATGAATAACTATTCTATTTATAAATATGTAATATTATTTTTCTTTAACATTATTTTTATAAGCTGCGATAAAAAGAAAAATATATATCAAAATTCAGAAATCAACCATATATCTGAAATTCCAAAATCTATTACGGGCACTTATAAAGGTCAAATATCCTGCGATGATTGTGATTTCGTTGAATTGACCTTATATGGAAATTCAAGTTATGCTTTAAAAATCCAACTTTTTGCTGAAGAAGATAAAGAACCTGTTATTAATGAAAAAGGCAACTATAGTTATGATAAAAATAATTGTATACTTATCCTTGATAAGTACGGATTTCGATTTAGAATTTCGGGGAATAAACTATATTATCTTGATAAATCAAATAAATATTACCAAGAAGAATTTTTGATTAAAGAATAAAATATTATTTTCTTAAAAAATCATAATCTGCTTAAATTTTAATGCCTAAAATGGCAAATTTTAGAATTCTAAATCATAATCAGAAATTGATAAGCTAATTAAAATATTTTTTTCATTGAAATAAAAAGTAGCAAATATTTTACCATCCTTAATTTTATAGGTAGGTAAATTTGAATTGTTAAATTTTATTAAACGTTTAGGATATTGTTTCTCAATTGAATTTAAAGTAGATTTATTTAAAATGATCGTATTAGCTAATTCAATTGAGCCTATTCCTCCATAATTGAAACTTACTAAGGAAATTTTATCATTATTCCCCCTCTCGCCTTCCCCTTCAGATATAGCACTTATCTGGAAACTATTAGTGAAATCCCAGAAATATACATTTCCCGAACCTTCTATTGAATTTACTTCTGTATAGGTCGCTATTGAATTTATTGACAAAATTTTCCCCGGCAATTTAAATCCTTTATTTGTAAAAAATAAATCTTTAATTTTTCCTGCAGATTTAGGTCCAAAAATTAAACTTTTTTTCTTTTGATTGGATGAGGTTGATTGACTATTACTTTTATTTTGTGAAAAAAATGTATTACTACCTATTGTAAGTAATAATATTATTATACAAAATACCTTTCGCATTTTTATATTCATTATCATTTAAAGTAGTTAAGAATTATTTTTGTTTATTTACTAATCAGTTAATTAAAAATCCCAATTTACAAGCTAAAATACAAAGTTTAAATAGGAATTCTAAATTTATATAAGTAATTAAACATTTTCTTTAATTTATAAGTTAATTTTGAAATTATACTATTTACAAAATTATATTTATTTTCATTTTGTTTGATCGTCTCTTTAACTAATATTATCATTTCATCATTTCCTCCAGTTAATTTATAGAGTTTGATGATAATTTTATCTTTATCTATATCTTGTAAAAAATTTATATATCTTGAAACCTCCACTATTATTTGCTTTAAAATATTATGAGTACCATTTAAATGTAAAAATTTAATATTTTTATCGGACAAAAGTTTTTCCAAACAATTATATAAAGCATTTTTACTTACTTTGTTAGCACCTTTATCATAAATAAATTTACGTATATCCTGAATTTTTTTCAAGAAAACATAAGGAGTTATTGGTTGAGTTGATATAATTTTGTTTCTGTATATTAAATCATATTTTTTACGCAATTTTTCATTGGATAAAGTTTTGTAGGCTTCTATAATATCGATAATTTTTTTTTCATTTAGTTTATTATCAAAATTTCTATCAGGATGAAATTGTAAAGCTAATCTTCTGTAAGATTTTTTTATTTCGTTTAATGAGGCTGATGAATCAATTTCCAATATTTTATAAAAATCTTTCATTAGTATGTTTAAGCCTATTATTAAAATAAGATCATTCAATACAAAGATAAGTTATTCATGAAATATAAATTCAATATGCATCCTTTTTAAAATAAAAAAGACTACACTTTTTAGTAGTCTTTCAAAATAAATGATAGAAAATAATATTATTTATGATTCACAACTGCTGCAATTAACTAAGTTTAGCACTAACTCTTTGGCTACACTTTGACTTCTTTGATAGTACAATGTTTTAATACCTAATTTCCAAGCCTCAATTAATAAACGATTGACTTCTTTCACTGGAAGCTCAGCAGGTATATTTAAATTTAATGATTGTGATTGATCAACATATTTTTGTCTTATTGATGCTTGTTGTACAATTTCCAACTGACTAATTTCTTTAAAGGTTTTAAAAACTTGTTTTTCTTCATAGGTCAGCTCTTTTAAATGTTGAACACTTCCGCCATTGAGCATAATACTTCTCCATGTATCCTCATTATTAATGTTTTTTTCAGTAAGCAACATATCCAAATACTTATTCTTACGCATAAAGTTACCTTTAGAAAGGCCTGCTTTATAGTAGTTGGAACTAAATGGTTCTATACCTGGTGATGTTTGTCCTAAAATTGCCGAAGATGAGGTGGTTGGAGCAATAGCCAGTAGCGTAGAGTTTCTTCTTCCGTATCCTTTCAATAATTCAGGCTCTCCATAAATCCTAGCCAAGTCTTCACTTGCTTTATTAGATTTATCTTGTAAATATTTGAAAATTTCAACTGTCTTTTGTTTTGCTACCATTCCTTCAAAAGGAATCATATTTTTCTGTAAGTAAGAATGCCATCCTAGAACACCTAAACCTAAAGCACGATGTTTTTTAGCGAATTTATTAGCCGAAGAAAGATAATAATTTCCTTCGGTTTTTACGATAAATTCCTGCAAAACAGCATCCAAGAAAAATACTGCTAATTTTACGGCCTCAGTATCTTTCCATTCGTCATATAATTCTAAATTCATGGAAGATAAACAACAGATAAATGACTCTTCTTCTGTAGAAGGAAGCATGATTTCAGAACAAAGATTTGAAGCATGAATAATCATTCCTTTATCTTTATATACCTGTGGTTTATTTTTATTTATATTATCAGTAAAAAATATATAGGGTAATCCTTTTTGTTGACGACTTTCTAAAACTTTCGCCCATATTTTTCTTTTATCAATATCTCCATCAATCATTTCCTGCATCCAATAATCAGGAACACAAATACCGAAAAATAGATTTTGTATTGGATTTCCAATATCTCTAATAGATAAAAATTCTTCAATATCCGGATGATCAATATCCAGATAGGCAGCAAAAGCACCTCTTCTTACCCCTCCCTGAGAAATCGTATCCATAGCGGTATCGAATAATTTCATGAAACTTACTGCACCACTACTTTTTCCGTTGTCGGAAACAGCTGAACCTCTTTCTCTTAAGGCACCAAAATAACCGGAAGTTCCTCCTCCAATTTTGGTTTGCATAATAACCTCGCCTAATTTATGAGTAATTCCTTCTATGCTATCAGGAATGTGAACATTGAAACAAGATATAGGCAATCCTCTTTCCGTTCCCATATTAGCCCATATAGGAGAACTTAAGCTCATCCATCCCCTTTCAATCATTTCTTGAAAAGCCTCTTTGAGCTCCGGTTTATATAATCTTTGAGCGGCGGCTGAAGTTATTCGATCGATAGCTCCTTCCACCGTCTCACCCTTTAGAAGATATCCTCTATTTAATATCTGTTCACTTTCAGAATTTTTCCACCAAAGTTTTTCACTCATAATTTTATCTAATCTAATCTTTTAACCATTAATTCTAATTTTCCTTTCAGCCCAGTCACTTTATTTATTGCTAACCTTCTTAAAAGATACCCATTATCTTTTCCATCTTCATCAATAAAAGGCATTTCATATATTTCAGATAAAGTAAAATCAGTAAGATATCTGAATAATATTTTTTCCAATTCTTCTAGCACCAATACATGACGGTCCTTATCTATAAGATTGGTAGCAATTTCTTTTTCAATAGTTGACGTAAAATCAAGATATAAAAAGTTTGCCTTAATTAAATAAAAATCTCCCATTTAAAATAAATCGTTTTCAGTTATACTTTTATCGTATTTTGTATATTCTGTAGGTCTTTTAGCAAAAAAGTCGTCTAGGCTATTTGCAAAAACTTCTTCTTCAAACCAAGCCATAGGCCTATATTGTTCCGAGGTTATATTATATAGCCTATCCATACCGATTTGTTGTAAGCTTTCATCAACCCTAAATTTCATAAAATTTATAAGATTTTCTTTTTCAATGGTATTTAATTCTCCTTTTTCGAATATCCAATCGAGAATATTTCCTTCAATAATGATAGATTTTTTAACTGTATCCAAGATATGATTTATTGTATCTTCATCGAAGAAGTCGGGATATTCTTCTTTAATTTTATTAACGAGATATATTCCAGCATTAGCATGGATTTGTTCATCTACAGAAGTCCAGCCAATTATGTTGCTTACATTCTTCATAAGTCCCTTAAAACGCGTAAAAGATAAGATAATAGCAAATTGACTGAACAAAGAAACGTTTTCAATGAGAATGGTAAATAGAATAAGAGAAACTACATATTTTTTGCGGTCATCAGATTTAGCATATTTTAATGCATTGTCTAAATATTCAACTCTTTCTCTTATAACCGGTATTTCCAATAATTTTTCAAATTCATTATTATATCCTAAAACTTCTAATAATCTCGAATAGGCTTCCGAATGTCTGAATTCACATTCAGCAAATGTACTCCCTAATCCGTTAAATTCCGGTTTTGGAAAATGTTGATAAATATTTCCCCAAAAACTTTTAACAGCTACTTCAATCTGTGCAATAGCTAATAAGCTATTTTTAATGGAATTTCTTTCTCTATCTTCTAAATGTGAATGAAAATCTTGAATATCGGCAGTAAAATCTACTTCTGAATGAACCCAATAGGCATGATTAATTGCTTCTGTAAATTGTAAAATTTCAGGGTATTCAAAAGGTTTGTAATTAATTCTTCTATCAAATATTGACATAATCCTTAATTTTTTTATCTTATTGTTATTTTTTATTTACTTAATTTTAAAAGATAGAAAATCCTTCATAAGAATCGGTACCATTTTTTCTTTTTAGAGGTTACGATGTCTTATGTTCAAATTTTATATTCTTATGATTATATTAGTTAGCTTATTATCAAATAATTGAACTTAAAACTATAGTTCTCAATCCAGTTATTAAAATTAAATATTATTCAATAATAAGATTAAAGAGTTTGTTAAAAGATATTAAGAAGTTATAAACAAAATACTTTATATAATATTGCAAATTGGAAAAATAACTAATTTCTGGAATCGTTTCCCCATTTCAATTTTTCTCTAAGATTTTCAAAATATGAATAATTCTTATACTTAACAATCTTAATGGTAAATGGAGCTTTTTTAATTACTATTTCATCTTCTATTCCTACTGTATTGTATCTGGAATCTAAGCATAAAGAATATTTGTCAGATCGGCTATGTACCTTTAGTCTAATTTCCACATCATCTTTTAATATTAAAGGACGTACGTTTAAATTATGTGGACATATAGGAGTTATTACAAATATGTCAGCTTTAGGATATATAATAGGCCCTCCACAACTTAAAGAGTAACCTGTAGAACCGGTTGGTGTTGAAATTATTAATCCATCAGCCCAAAAAGTATTTAGAAATACATCATTTACGTAAGCATCAATGGTTATCATTGATGTAGTATTCTTCCGCATCACTGCTGCTTCATTTATAGCATAGGGTAAGAATGTATGAAAAGTACTTTTCACTTCTAATACGGATCGTTCGCTTATTCCGCAATTATTCTCCAATATCCGTGGCAATTCTTTTAGAAACTCATTTTTTTGAAAAGTTGCTAAAAAACCTAATCTACCAGTATTAATGCCTACAATCGGTATATTTGAATCTTTTATATAAGCTACTGTGGATAATATAGTTCCATCTCCTCCAAAAGTAAATAATAATTTAGTCTCTTTAGGAAGACCCTTTTTTTTAGTGAATGAAATGAAGTTTAAATTTTTTAAGCCTAGCACTTCTTTTAATTCGCTTAAGAAACTTTCATATACATAAACAATTATTTGCCTTTCTTCTAATTGTCGAAAAAATGCAGTATATAGTTCATAATCTTCTTGGTGAACTACTTTTCCATATACACCTACTATCATTAATTTAGACTTTTTAAACTTCCATAAATTTTTGCAGTTGATCAAACCTCTCTTTTAAAAGTTCTTGTTTAGAATCTTCAAAGTATTTGTTAGAAATCTGATATCCGAATCTTTCGAAAGTATCCCCTATGGAACTGATATTTTCTGCGCTTAATTTTAATACTATTTGTGTTGAGTCTTCATCCGTATTTACTAATAACAATCCTAAAATTCTTCCATTATTGCTTTCAACAATATTAGCTATTTCACTTGTTGAGTATTTTTTTATAGGTGTTGAGATAATCATATACACACCATATTCTGTGGTAAACTGAAATGAAGCCAATTCTTCAATCACGGTTTCTTCAAGAACAACACCTAAAAATTCTTCTTTAAAGGATATAATCGGTATTAAGTTGGTCTCATTTTCGCTAAATACATGCAAAGAATCAAAAAGTATAGCATTATCAAACAAATAAAATTGTTCTAAATCTAATAGATGATCTTTTAAAATATCTGTCTTTTTAAGATCTCTGACAATATTCAAACCTATATTACCTATTACTCTTCCTTTATTTATAACAGGATAATGACTAACTCCCAAATCAATCATCAATTGCTCAGCTCTCGCAATGGTATCATTTTCATATAGAATTAATACATCTGATGATATATAATTTGTAATTATCATTATGCTAAGATATAATAAGATTTTTTAGTTACCAAAATTTTGCAACTCAGATCTTTGTTTGTTTGTCAATTTATTAACTACTTCTTTATAAGAAACTTTTATAAGATTTTTTATAAAATCATCAGATAAATTTCCAGTAAGATTAACCGTATTCCAATATTTTTTATGCATATGAAAACCTGGTTCAATCTCTGAATATTCCTCTCTCAATTTCAAACAATAATCTTCTGAAAATTTTAAATTCACTTTTAACTCTGATTTATATAAATACGTTAATGCAAACATCTTACCTTTTACCTTAAAAACTAAAGTTTTATCATCAAAAGGAAAACATTCTTCACTTGCAGGAAATTGTAAGCAATATTCTCTTAGTTGTTCTATATTCATCTTTTTATTGTTAATAAAGCTTATAAATTAATAAAGCTCCTTTGTTCATTATATGGTAATTTGTAATTTTGATTCATACTAAAGAAATACATAAAAAATATTTAATTATAATTACTGTATAGTAATTTATAAATTTTAGAAATTATTACTATAATAATATGAAAAAAAAATTACTTATAATTTTTTATTTTTTCATTGTGAATCAAATATATTCACAAAATATATATTTGGATAATCATTTTGAGTCCGAATTTTATCTTAATCATTGGACAGGTTTTTATCTGTATGATCCTATTGAAAAAAAAGAACTCTATAATTATAATGGAAACAAATATTTTATACCTGCTTCCAATGTAAAAATTTTAACATTATATACCGGTTTAAAAATGATTCAAGATTCCATTCCTTCTTTACGTTATATTTCAAGAAATGATACTTTATATATTTCCGGTACAGGCGATCCTACTTTATTAGAATCTTATTTTAAAGAATGTAAAGTCCTAAATTTTTTAAAGGAAAAAGCTGAAAAGATAGCTTTCTGTTCAGCTGACTTTGATGATCACTTATACGGACCGGGGTGGGCTTGGGAAGATTATTCTGAATATTTTTCTCCTGAAAGGACGGTTTTTCCTATTTATGGCAATACTGTAACCATAAATGAGAACAATTCAGTTTATCCGAATTATTTTATGAATTTGGTAAAAAAACAAAAAAAAGAATTTCCCAGAGAATTAAGAAAAAATGAATTCTATTATTACAATTCTAAGAAAATAGAAGTTCCATTTATAACATCTGATACACTTGTAAAAAAATTATTGGAGATTGAAATTGAAAAGCCTATCTTCTTTTGCAAAAAAATGCCGAATGAAAAAATTAATTTTCTCTATAGTATTCCATCAGACAGTTTATATAAAAGAATGATGCTTGTTAGCGATAACTTTATTGCTGAGCAAATTTTACTGATGAGCAGTCTCTCCATTACAAATATGTTAAGTAGTAAAAACTCCATTAATTATATGCTCTCCACCTATTTGAATAATTTACCTCAGACTCCCAAATGGGTTGATGGTTCCGGTCTTTCTAGATATAATAATTTTACCCCTATGGATTTTGTGTTTGTTTTGGATAAATTATATAATGAGCTTCCTTATGAAAGATTGATTAATCTTTTTCCTACAAATGGTATTAATGGTACATTAAAAAATAATTTTAAGTCTAAAAATCCATACATCTTTGCAAAAACCGGTTCAATGAGGGGAGTGTATAATTTAAGTGGCTATTTAAAAACAAATTCTGGAAAAGTATTGATTTTTAGTTTTATGAACAATAATTTTCAACATTCTTTCAAGGATCTAAAAAATCAAATTCAAAAAGTTCTCGAATATGTAAGAGATCATTATTAACTACTAATATTAATTGCATGAGGATATCTGTGTTGGGATATTTCTACTAAAGTCGATTCCCAATCCTAACTCTCCAAAATCATTTCTACCCCATCCCCATAAGCTCCCGTCTTCACGTATACCTAAACTATGCTCATAACCAGCAGAAACCGATTCCCATTTTGAATAATCTAATAAAACAGGATAATTTTTGTTCTCCTGTGTCCCGTCTCCAACTTGTCCGTTATTATTTTTTCCCCAGCCCCAAAGTGTTCCATCTTCCTGTATTCCTAAAGAATAATATTCACCGGCACTAATCATTTTCCATTTTGAATGCCCTATACGTACAGGAAAATCTTTATCTCTATTAGATTGATCTCCTAATTGTCCGAATTCATTATATCCCCACGCCCAAAGAGTTCCATCTTCCTGTATTCCTAAGCTAAAGTCAAATCCGGTACTTAAATATTTCCACCTACTATATCCAATAGGCATGGGTATAGTAGAATATATAAATCTATCTGTACCTAATTGTCCATCTTCATTATTTCCCCATCCCCACAACGTTCCGTCTTCTTGTATTCCAAGACTAAAATTAAAACCTGCGGTAACTAATTTCCATTTGGCATTTCCAATTTTTACCGGTTTTATACGATCATCAGTAGTTCCATCTCCTAACTGTCCTTCTTCATTACTTCCCCATGCCCATAGAGTTCCATTGTCTTTAATAGCCAATGAATGAAATTGTCCTACAGAAACGCTTTTCCACTTTGAACGGTCAATCTGAGTAGGATATGCTTCTGTATACCCCTTACCAATATTTAAATGTCCATTAACATTATGACCCCATATCCACATGGATTTATCATTTTTAATCCCGATACTATAATTATATCCGGAACAAATTATTTTCCAATTTTTTGAGACATCTACTTCTGATGGAAAAGACTTATTTTTATCAGATCCGTCTCCTAATTGTTTTTTATCATTTCTTCCCCATCCCCATAACGTACCATCTTTTTGTATTCCTAAACTATAGTAATTTTTTACTGATATTACCTTCCAACATGCGTTAATTTGTGCATTACTTTTACAGATTATTAAAATTGCAACGGATAATAAGTAACAATTATATTTCATACAACTTTTGCTATTATATTTTGTGATAAATATAAACCAATAAATATATAAATGAAATTCAGTTATAATTTTTTTATATTATTAACAAAAGTTGTATGAAATTTATTGTAGTATAAAAATTTTTTTTATTGTTTTTTTTGAGTTTCTAAATTAAAATGAGCTTCTAAATCAATTTCTCCACCTAATAATGCTGCAGATGACACATTCGGGTCTTTTTTTGCCGGTTGATGTAATAGATAAATGTAGATTTTAGAAATTGCTTCCTCTCCTACTTCCCAGATTGTATAATAACCTAACTTCTGTCCTAATCTATCAATTTTATCACTATCAGCATAAGTAATATTGAGCCCTTTTGAGTTTACTTTCTGGTATAAAACAAAATGATCGTCTGCATCATCAATAAAAATCTCATCAGTAACATCATGCTCATGATTTTTATGTATGGTATAAAATTTTATTTCCGCTTCATAGGTTCCTCTAGGTAAATTTATATCCGTTATTGGGAATTCCGTATTCCCATCAGGAACTTCATATTTAAATTCTCGAATCAAGTTCGGATCATCACTATTTCTAAATCGTAATACTATCTTAGAGATTTCATCATGGTCATGTTCCGGAATGGAATTTAGAATATCATCTCTATCATTAGATGAACACGATAAAATTGTGGTTAAAATTAATGTTAAAACTACCAAAAAGGTGAAATTTTTAATTTTCATATATTTGCTTTTATATTATAATTTTTAAAAGTTATATTGTATTTTTATAGTATAGCTTCTGCCCACTTCATCAGTAAAATACCGTAATCGATTCATATAGTCTCTGTAGGTCGTATCTAAAATATTCTTTATTCCAAAAGATATATCTAATTGATTTACTGGGGAAACGTCAAGAGAAAAACCTGTATTAAAGTCAAAAAGCTGATATGCAGATGGCGGAGAGCTTATATCCAATAATTCTGTCACCTCAGTACCGTCTTTTATAACATCCACAGTAAAATTTGTATCCGGATAATGGGTTTGTTTAAATACTGAGGTAGAGGTTAATTTAGCAAAATAATTTTTCCATTTTCGATTTTTATATTCTATTGCATTTATCCATCTTACCGGCGGCATTGAAATTAAAGAAGAATGATTGGTACAATCTTTACCTCTTAAATAGGAAAAATTTGTGTTAAATTTTAGTTGTGGCAGAAACTTATAATCTGCCATAATGTCAACTCCATAAATTTCAGCATTGGTTTGCACATACTGCCAAACAGGAAACGCCCCTCTAATAGTATATTCCGCGCCGATAGGAATGGAATTTATATAATCATTTATGTAATTATAAAAGAATGTTAATTCATAATTAAGATTATTGGTAAACAAATTTCCTATAAAAGAAGACATTATTTTGTTAGATTTTTCATTTTTTAATCCTAATTCACCTAACTCTATAGTTGCTGCAGAGTGATGTAATCCATCACTAAATAATTCACTGGGATTAGGAGCACGGCTACTTAACGAATAATTTAATATAATGTCATGACTGATTCCTAAATTTAGTTTTGCTCCAAGGGTAGCTGCAAATCCATCAAATTTTAGAATCGGATTTACTAAATAATTTAATCCGGTATCTTTAATAATTTTATTTGAATATTTTTTATCGTATCCTAATGCATTCCATCTGCTTTTTTTATAAAATTTTAAAGCATCAATCTTTTGATGGTCAAACCGAATTCCTCCTTCTAAAACTAAATTATTATTTACATGAAAATATTCTATCCAATAAAATGAATATTTATTCTTCTCATAAAAAGGAATTAAGGGACTTATTCCGGTTCCGGCATTAGGAAAATTTTCTTGATACAAGTAGGAACTTCCTATTTTGGTCTTGAATTTATTAATTGCAACTGATTCAAAATCTAAATTAATAGTATGTGTAGTTAAATCTAAGTTGAGAGCAGCTTTTTCGTTCCACTCCCCTCTTCTATTATCATATTCTTTACGATTATTGAATTGATATCCATATATCAAGTTTAACTTTCCTAGAATAAAATTATAATAAGCATCGAACTTTAATAAATTATGCTGAATTTTTTGTTTGGGTGCATTTATTCTCATAGTAAAATCATCAATTACCAGAGGTTTTTTATTATTAATAGCGTTCAAAAGATTTTCTATGTTACCGACGTGGGCAGCTTTTAAAATTCCGGTTTCAGATCCAAAATAACTATAGAAAATATCTGTCCCATATTTTCCTTTTTTATAGCCCACTTGTGTTGAAAAATCGTTTTCTTTATGTCCTGTATTTGACATGACGTAATGAGGCGCTGATAAATCTCCAGATCTTTTATAAGTGCCTTGTAATCGATATGCCCAACCATTTTTCCATCCTTTTTCCACCTGAGCTGTTATATTACCTCCTTTACCATTTGAAATATATGAAGTTAACATCTTTCCCATCAATGTATCTTTAGTTGATAATTTTTTAGGTTCAACTAAAACAATACCACCAGTAGCGTCACCGGTATATTGCAAGGCTCCGGCACCTTTAATTACTGTTATAGAATTTGCAATATTAATATCTATATCCGGCGCATGCTCTATTCCCCATTGTTGATCTTCTTGTCTTATGGCATTATTAAATATCGGAACTCTACTACTATGCAGCCCATGAATGATAGGTTTGGCAATAGTATTTCCTGTTTTTAATATACTTACTCCAGCTATTGAGGACAATGCAGTACCTAAATTTGTCTCGAAAAGTTCATCAATTTGTTTCTTTGATAATTTATTTTCAACAGTTGTTCTTGTTTTGACATAAGATTTTCCTATAACAATAACCGGTTGTATCTCTTTTTCATTACGTATTAATGAAAAATCTTTATTACTAATTGTTGTTAGTTTTATTTCAATTTTTTTTGAGATATATTCTCTATGTGAAATTATAAGTGTATAGTTTCCCTCGCATAAATTATTGATTATATATCCCCCTATACTATCTGTTTTTTTAATTAACTTTTCTCCTTCGGAAGAAATTATTTGAATGGTAACATTCTCTATTGAACTGCCTGTATATATATCCGTCACTTTACCAGATAAATGTAAAGTACACTGAGCATAAGACTTAATATATATTAAAAAAAGGCATGTAAAAAAAACTCTTATTGTTTTTTCCATATAATAAATAATATAAAATATTTGCTAAAAGATAAATATTATTATAAAGTAAATTCGCAGATCATTAGTTTGTATTTAAAAATCTGGATTATAAGCATTATTTATTTATGAAAGTATAGGTGGTGGTCTATTAAATTGGTTGGATTTACTTATATTTTTATAAAATATATAAGCATATTTCTCATTAGATAGGCTAAACAATATGCCATTTTGTAAGAAAGAAAAATTAAAGTCTTCACAGGTATCAAATATTTGATATTTTCCGTAATGAAAAATGTTATGACATTGCTTACAATTATCATGACTGTTTTCTTTTACCTTATGTTGCTCTATGTGAATATATTCCTGTAAAGAAAGAATTTTAAATACGAATAGTATCGAAAATAAAAGATAAATAATCCGTATTTTATTTACAAAAAGGAATTTCAATTTGATGGTTATAATTGGTAACAAATTTAAATAAAAAAATCTTTCAACGGATTGAAAGATTTTTTATTTTCTTATTTCTTACTATCTGCAACTATTTTTTCTTTTTCCAAATTTTTACTTTTTTCAAGTTCTTTACCTAACTCAATTATATAATTATGCAAACTTTTTTTAATTTGAGGATGCATTAATCCATATTGAATATTAGTCTTTAAAAATCCGAATTTATCTCCAACATCGTAACGAGTTCCGCAAAAATTGCGAGCAAAGACTCTTTGAATTTTATTTAAGGTATCAATAGCATCAGTCAATTGGATTTCACCGCCGGCTCCGGGAGCTTGATTCTCCAATATATTAAATATTTCAGGCGTTAATAAATATCTTCCAATAATGGCTAAATCACTCGGAGCATTTTCCGGCTTAGGTTTTTCAACAAAATTTAGAACATTGAATAATCCTTTTTCTATTTCTCTTTCTGGAGCAATAATCCCATATTTAGAGGTTTCTTCATGAGGAACTTTCATTACTGCTATGGTAGAAGCATAAGTCTTTTCATAATCCAAAATCAATTGTTTTGTTAATGGAACTTTATCTTCCATAATATCATCTCCTAGCATTACCACAAAAGGTTCATTACCTACAAATGCTTTTGCTTGTAATACGGCATGTCCTAATCCTCTTGGATGTGATTGTCTTATAAAATGTAAATTTATATCTGTGGTTTCTTCAACCAATTTTAATAATTCGGTTTTATGCTTCTCTCTAAGGTTCGCTTCTAATTCTGGATTAGAATCAAAATGATCTTCTATTGGACGCTTACCTTTGCCGGTCACTATTAAGATATCCTCTATACCTGAGTTTATTGCCTCTTCTACTATAAATTGTATAGTAGGCTTATCTACAATTGGAAGCATTTCTTTTGCTAATGCTTTTGTAGCTGGTAAAAACCTGGTACCTAGGCCAGCAGCCGGTATAACGGCCTTTTTCACTTTTTTCATAATATTACAAATAACGGTTAAAAAAATAGTTAGCTTACTTTATAAAATAAAATGATTTTTATTATTATATTTTCAATCCCTATTTTATTTCATACAAATATAGAAAAAAAGAGCTATCATACGCATATAAGATCATTAATATAATTATTATACAAATATAAAAAATTTTTAAAAATTTAATTTCCTTGATGACAAAAATGATACGAAAAATCCAATAAATAATACAGTAATTAAGACAATAAGATAATTATAGAAATCAAATTTCACAGGGAATGGCATAAAAGGATTAGCCTTTACTAATGCAAAATTAGCTTGTAACCAGGTTAATAAAGTTCCTAATAGTATCCCTAACATTACCCCGAATAAAGTAATGATAATTCCTATGGTTAAAAATAGTTTTTTTAATTTGGAAATAGTATAACCTAATGCTATTAATGTTTTCGATTGGTTTTTTTTATCTAAAATTATAATAATAATAGCTCCGGCTAAATTAAATGTTGCAATTATTATTACTAAAATAAAAATTAAGTAAATAAACAATTGCTCTACTTTCATCATTTTTAAAAAAGAGGCATCTTGTTCTTGTCTATTTAAAATAATATATTTTTTTCCAAGATCTCTTTTTAGCTTATTTTGTAAAGATTTAACATTGTCTTTAACTTTCAGCTCTATAGAAAAGGCACTATTGGGAGGTAAATTCAATAATTTCTGTGAAACTTGTATCGGAACAAAAATATAATTTTCATATTGATCATTTAAAGCAAAAACACCTGTCATATAAACACCTGCTTTTTCAAATGCGTCATCCGTATTAGAAATTAGTTTTTTACCTGGTTTTGGCATATAAAGTGACAATGAACCTTTATTAATAGGAACGCCTAATCTGTAAGCAAGCGCATTACCAAAAGCAGCTTGATTATCAGAAGATATATTGGGAAATTTACCAGCCTGAAAGCAAGTATCAATTTTTACAACTTTTAAAAAATTTTTATCTACTCCTTTTAAATAGGCTATCTCATCTTTTTCATTAAATACAACATAAACTTTTTCTTCAATTACTTTTGAAAAAGCTTTAATGTCAGAATAAGCAGATAATTTTTTTTCTAAATTATCAATATCAGGAAGAGTTTTTCCGGTTGCGGGTAATATCCTCAAATCGGGATTTACATCGCTGAAAAGTTTAATATTAAAACTTTCTAGTCCACTAAAGACAGAAAGAATAACAAACATAGCACAAGTAGCAATTGCTATGGCCGTTAAAGAAGTATACATAATAAAGCTAACGGCTTGAGTTCTTTTTTTGGATATAAAATACCTGAATGCTATGTACCAGGATAGATTTTTCACGAATTATAAAATAGGATTTTCATCTTTACCTTTTAAGGCTTTCTCTATCTTCTCAACGTTATCTAAAGTGATATCTAGATAAAATATTAATTCTGGAACTTGTCTTACCTGCTTAGCTATTTTATTTCCCAAAATCCTTCGAATCTTTGAAGTTAATAGTTGCACTTCCTTCATTATTGCTTCCCTATATTCCTTAGGATAAACACTTAAAAAAACTTTAGCAACACCTAAATCTGAAGAAACTTTTACTTCCGTTACAGAAATAAGTATATTTTTATTCATCTCAGCTGATTGTTTTCTGAAAATTTCAGCTAATTCCTTTTGTAATAATTGATTTATTTTCTTTTGCCTGTTGCTTTCCATAAATATTTTACAAATTTAGGTAATTTTATATATTTCAAAAATTTTAATTTTTATATTCTTAGCAACTTAGTGTTGTAATTTTTTTCATTCACATCTTAATATATATTTTTAAATATTATAAAATAATAGCTTTCATAATTTGACATTAATAAAATTAACATATAACTTTCTAACTCTATTCTTAATTTATTATATTCAATTAATTAAATATATTAACATAAAATTTATGTTTACTATCAAAATTTACATTTATCAAAATTAAATTATTAATTATTACCTTACCATAAAATTATTACCATAATTTTAGTATTATTTTTGTTTATGAATATTAAATTATGTCAATAAAATAGTTTATAAATTAAAAAATATGAATTTATATCAAATTACTCATTCACCTATCTCAAGTGAAATTATAAATCCTACAGGCATTGAAAAGTTGCTAAATAAATTGTTGGATTCAGTATACGATCTAGGATTAAAAATTATTACCTGTTTGGTTGTATATTATATAGGAAGATTTTTGATCAAATGGATTGAAAAAATAATTCATAAGTTTTTAGAAAGAAGAAAAATTGATCCATCAGTTAAATCATTTTTAGGAAGCTTATGTAATATTACACTTACCATTTTGTTGGTTATGACCATCATAGGAATTTTGGGAATACAAACGACCTCTTTTGCTGCATTGATTGCCTCTGCAGGGTTGGCTATAGGTATGGCCATGAAAGATAATTTAGGTAATTTTGCTGGCGGAGTGATGATTCTATTTAATAAACCTATTAAAATAGGCGATCATATCCTAGCTCAAAATCAAGAAGGAGTTGTACAATCCATAGGTATTTTATATACTATTTTAACCACCTCTGATAATAAAACTATATACGTTCCAAACGGCCCACTATCCACAGGATCCATTCTTAATTTTTCCACGCAACCGCAGAGAAGGATTGACATCACCATTGGAGTTGATTATGGAACCTCGCTTCAAGAAGTAAAAGATATTCTAAAAGAAATTATCAATTCTAATTCAACAATTCTTAAGGCTCCTGAGCCTTTTATTGGATTATTAAAATTGAATGATAGTTCCATTGATTTCGTACTCAGAGTTTGGGTAGAATCGTCAAATTATTGGCCTGTATATTTCTATCTTAATGAAAATATATATGAGAAATTTACTCATGCTAAAATTAATATTCCTTTCCCTCAACTTACTGTACATATGGCTAACGATAATAAATAGATTGGAATTTTAATCTTATATAAAACTATTAAGCCCTGAATTAAGTTAATTTAAAAAATCTATTGAAAATTTTTTAATTTTTAAGTTAAAAATTTATTTAAATTGTTAAAATAAATATATATTTGCACCGTCAAGTATTTCGGTTAAATGCATTATGGCTTGGTATTTGATGGTGTAACCCAAAATTAATATGCACACATATTATATGAAAACTTACAAATTTTTAACACATTAATTTGCATTATAATAAGTATACATATTATATTTGCACTTTCAATTTTTGAACTACAAAAAATATGCAAACTAATTATAAAGCATTTCTCCTAAATATAACGGATTGCGAGAAAACAGGATTCTTGCTTTGGAAGGTCAACAACTTTTGGCAAAGAGAATTTAAAAAGAACTTTGAACATTTAGATTTAACTCATAGTCAATTAGTACTGCTTTTTACTATATTATGGGTAGAGACCAATCAAGCAGAAGTATCTCAAAAAAATCTCTCCGATGAAACCGGAATTGATCCTATGACTACTTCAACTGTATTAAGAACTCTGCAAAAAAAAGGATGGATAAAAAGAAAATTTCATAAAAAAGATTCAAGAACCAAGCTTATTTCATTGACTGAAGAAGGTAAAAGAGTCATTAGTAATGCTACTAAAGTTGTTAAAGAATTTAATACTTCATTCTTTAGCTCTCTTAAAGATCAACAAAGTCAATTTCAAGAAAATTTATTAACTCTTTTACTTGATGACTCATGTTCAGAAGAAATAAATCAGACCTGTTATAAAAATTATGAACTTAATAATAATATAGAAAAATCATAAATATGAAACTCAGAAAAATACAAATTATAGCTTTGCTATTTGTAGCTGCAACATCCACTGTCTATGTTTCTTGTGGAGGGGATAAGAAAAATGCTGGAGGCATGGCTGCCATGGGAGCTGGAGCAGGAAATCAAGTACTTCCTTATCCAGTAAAAGTTGTAAGTAATCAAACAGCTGTATTGCAAAAAGATTATCCGGCAACCATAAAAGGTGAAGAAGATATCGAAATTCGACCTATGGTAGAAGGATTTATTAAAACTATTAATGTAGATGAAGGTTCTGTAGTTAAAAAAGGACAAGTTTTATTTACATTAGATGCCCCGCAATACAAACAAAATGTATTGAATGCTGAAGCAGCCATTAATACAGCAAAAGCGCAAGTAGATAATGCTGTAATGGATGTAAACAAAATTACTCCTTTAGTTGAAAAAGGAATTGTAAGTAAATATCAATTAGAATCTGCACAATATGCATTGCAGACTCGACGTGCAGCTTTAAATCAAGCACAGACAGCATTAGCTATCGCGAATACAAACCTATCTTATACTGTTATTACAAGTCCTGTTAACGGAATTGTAGGTTCTATACCTTATCGTTTAGGTAGTTTAGTTAATAGTGCAACTACATTAACTACTGTAGCAAACACTTCCAATGTATATGTTTATTTTTCATTAAATGAAAAACAATTATTGGATTTCCTTAAAAACACACCAGGAGCAACTCAATCTGAAAAAATTAGAAACTCTGAGCCTGTTACTCTACTCTTAGCCGATGGTACAGAATATACCCAAAAAGGTAAAATAGAAACTATAAACGGTATTGTAAATACAGCAACTGGTGCTGCTAATTTCAGAGCTAATTTTCCCAATACGCAAGGTATTTTGAGAAGTGGTTCTACAGGTTCAATACGAATCAGCACTACGGTTGAAAATGCTATAGTTATTCCTCAAAAAGCAACATTTGAAATTCAAGGTCAAACCTTTGTTTTTGTTGTGCAAAAGGATAACAAAGTAAAACAAGTAACTATTAAGGTGACCCCTTTGGCTGACGGGCAATCATTTATTGTAAATTCAGGATTAAACGTAAATGACAAAATTGTTATTAATGGAATCCAAAATTTAAAAGAGGGAATGGAAATCAAACCTCAACTATAATTTTTTTCTAACAATAATAACTATTATAAATAATACAAAAAAAGAAATAAAACAATGCTTAAAACATTTATAGAAAGACCCGTTCTTTCCACAGTTATTTCTATTATAATTGTGATTCTGGGTATATTAGGAGTGGTTTCACTTCCTGTTGCCCAATATCCCGAGATAGCCCCACCTACTGTGCAGGTGACTACAAATTATCCGGGAGCGAATGCGGACGTGGTTATGAAAAGTGTGATTATTCCGTTGGAAGAACAAATCAATGGGGTTGAAAACATGACCTACATTACTTCAAGTGCAGGTAATGACGGGAGCGCAACTATTACAGTTTATTTTAAACAAGATGCAAATCCTGATATTGCTGCTGTAAACGTACAAAATCTAGCTGCTCGTGCAAACAGTTTATTACCTTCTGAAGTAACTAAAAACGGAGTTATTGTACAAAAAACACAAAGCAGTAATATCTTATTTATCGGTTTAGTTAGTAATAGTAAAAATTATGATCAAAAATTTTTGCAAAATTATGCTAATATAAACGTTTTACCTCAGATAAAAAGAATTTCCGGAGTTGGTGATGCCCAAGCAAGAGGTGCAAATACATATTCTATGCGTATTTGGTTAAAACCTGACGTTATGTCAACGTATGGTATTACTCCTGCCGATATTAATGCTCTATTAGCAGAGCAAAATCTAGAAGCTGCTCCCGGTTCATTAGGAGAAAATAGTGCACAAACATTTACTTATACATTAAAGTACACAGGACGTTTAGTCTCTTCTGAACAATTTGGAAATATGGTCTTGAAATCTCTACCTACAGGAGATGTTTTAAGATTAAAAGATGTAGCAAATGTTGAAGTAGGATCTGAAAGCTATCAAGTTACCTCTACTATTGACGGAAAACCATCCGTTGTTATTAGTATAGCTCAAACCGCAGGATCCAATGCACAACAAATTATCAATGAAGTGGAACAAGTCTTAGAAAAAGCGAAAAGTTCTTATCCACCGGGTATTGATAACGTATATATGATGAATGCTAATGACTTTCTTAATGCTTCTATTGAAAAAGTTATTCATACACTTTTCGAAGCATTCGTTTTAGTATTCATTGTGGTATTAGTATTCTTACAAGATTTACGATCTACTTTAATTCCTGCGATATCAGTTATCGTGGCAATTGTAGGTACTTTCTTCTTCTTATTAATATTTGGTTTTACCATTAATATCTTGACTTTATTCGCCTTAATTTTGGCAATTGGTATTGTGGTGGATGACGCGATTGTGGTCGTCGAGGCGGTTCATGCTAAGTTGGAAGATGGAATGAAGGATGCAAGAAAAGCCTCTTTACACGCTATGGATGAAATAGCCGGAGCCATTGTAGCGATCACTCTAGTAATGTCTGCCGTGTTTATTCCGGTAAGTTTTATCGGAGGAACATCAGGCGTATTTTACAAACAGTTTGGATTGACTCTAGCCGTTTCCATTGTACTTTCAGCGATTAATGCGCTTACTTTAAGTCCGGCTTTGTGTGCTTTATTATTAAAGCCTCATGACGATAAAAAACAACATGGTGTAGTAAAAAAATTGAAAGATGGATTTAACGTTGCGTTTGAAGGCTTAACCAATAAATATAAAAAAGCATTGATTTGGACTTCTAAAGCCAAATGGTCTGCCTTTGCTATCATTTTAGTTTTCTGTGGAATTTTATATTATTTAATGAAAACTACTCCAACGGACTTTGTGCCTCAAGAAGATAGTGGATTTATTATTGGAGATATAAGTTTACCGCCAGCTTCCACTCTTGAACAATCTACCGAAATAGCTAATAAAGTATATGAATTAGCTAAAGGAATCGATGGTGTATCTAATGTGGCACAGATTAACGGTACCAGCTTTATTAGTGGTGCGGGTGGAAACTATGCGGTAGTCTTAATTAAATTAAAACCTTGGAAAGAACGTCCAAAAATTAAAATTGATGATGTAGTTAAGCAACTCTTTATGAGAACTGCCTCTATCCAAGGAGGACGAATTATATTCTTCGGTACCCCTACCCTACAAGGTTTTGGTATTAGTAACGGTTTTGAATTCCAAATTCAGGACAAAACAGGGGGAGATATTCGTAAATTTTATGAAGTTAGCGGTAAATTCTTAGGAGCTTTGAATCAACGTCCTGAAATTATGTATGCAACTACTTCATTTAACCCTAACTATCCTCAATATCGAATTGACGTAAATGTAGCTAAAGTTAAACAAGCTGGTTTAGCTGTAACAGATATTTTAACTACTTTACAAGGATATATTGGTGGAATTTATTCTTCCAACTATAACGAGTTCGGTAAGCAATATAAAGTGATGATTCAAGCGGATCCGAAATATAGAAAAAATGTAGAAGATCTAAATGGAATGTTTGTAAGAAATAACAATGGTGAAATGGCACCTATTTCCGCATTTATAACTTTAACAAGAGTTTACGGTCCACAATCACTACAACGTTTTAACCTTTACCAATCCATCCCCGTAAATGGACAACCTAATGCAGGTTACAGTGCAGGTGATGCTGTTAGAGCTATCGAAGAGGTAGCTAAACAAACTCTTCCTCAAGGGTATTCATTTGAATATTCCGGAATGACAAGAGAACAAGTTAATAATAGTGGATCTCAAACTGTTTATATATTCTTATTGTGTTTAATATTTGTTTATTTCTTATTAGCTGCATTATACGAAAGCTATATATTACCGTTAGCGATTATCATATCATTACCTATCGGATTAGCAGGAGCTTTCTTATTCGCTCAATTATTCGGAATAACCAATAATATCTACTTACAGATAAGTTTGATTATGCTTATAGGTTTATTAGCAAAGAACTCAATTCTGATTGTAGAATATGCAGTTCAGAGAAGAGAACACGGTATGAGTATTATTGATTCTGCGATTGAAGGTGCTGTTGCTCGTCTACGACCAATTTTAATGACTTCATTTGCATTTATCTTCGGATTATTGCCATTAATGGTTGCAACTGGTGCAGGTGCTGTTGGTAACCGTTCTATCGGTACAGCTGCTATTGGAGGTATGTTAATTGGTACTGTTGTTGGTTTAGTAGTAACACCTATGTTATTCGCTGTATTCCAATCATTACAAGAAAAGGCTACTCATAAACCTTCTGTAGTTTTAAGAGAACAAAATAATGAAAATGATGATGATGATGAATAAGTATAACAAAATAAAAGAATTAAGAATGAAAATTCGACCGATTCAATATACATCCCTATTATTATTTACAGTAGTATTTTCATCATGTATTACCGCTAAATATGAAAGACCTCAGATAACTGATAATAGCCTGTATAGGGATATGCCTATCAAAGATAGCACTACGATCGCTGATATCCCTTGGAAAGATTACTTTAAAGATGAAAATTTGCAAAGTTTAATTAATGAGGGTATTCAGAATAGTTATGATTTACAAATAGCTGTTGCTAGGATAAAACAATCTGAAGCTGCACTTCGCTCAGCCAAATTAGGTTATTTGCCAACATTGAATGCTGATGCCTCCTATTCGAACAGCAAGTTAAATACTGTCCAAGGAAATGGTGTTAAAACCCACTCTGAAGTATTTCAATTAGGAGCATCCGCAAGTTGGGAACTGGATATTTGGGGGAAAATTACTAGTGCAAAAAGATCTGCATTAGCTTCTTACCTTCAAAGTGATGCATATAAGAGAGTAGTTCAAACTTCTTTGGTTGCAAATATTGCAAACAATTATTATTCTCTTATTGCCTTAGATGAGCAATTGAATATTACCTTAAGTACTATAAAATTATTGGAAGATAATGTTAAAACAATGGAGGATCTTAAGGAAGCTAATATTGTAACCGGGGCAGCAGTAGAACAAAGCAGGGCTTTATTATATGCTACTCAAGTTAGTGTTCCAGACTTGGAAAAGAATATTAAAACCATGGAAAACACTATCTGTTATTTATTGGGAAGAACTCCGGGACCTATACAAAGATCAACCATGGCACAACAAACCGTTCCTACTCAATTTAACTATGGGATACCAGCTCAACTATTGTCCAAAAGACCTGATGTCATGATGTATGAATATGCTTATCGTGCTGCTTTTGAAAATACCAATGTAGCTAAAGCTTCATTATATCCTTCTTTAACAATTACCGGTAATGCAGGATATTCTACCTTAAAGAATTTAGATAATTTCTTTGATCACTCCAACCTTTTTGCCGGAGTTGTAGGAGGTTTAACCCAACCTATATTTAATCAAGGAAAATTAAAAAGCCAATTGAGAATGAGACAAGCTCAACAAGAAGAGGCATTACTTAATTTTAAGAATTCTGTCTTAAATTCAAGTGTAGAAGTGTCTAATGCTTTATTTGCATATGAAAAAGCAAAAAGTAAAGATTATGACAGGGGTTTGCAGATAAATTCATTGGTTAAATCAGTAGACTATACCAAACAATTACTTCTTTACAGTGATGCAAATTATACAGAAGTGCTAAATGCAGAAAGAGACTTATTAAGCGCTAGGCTAAATCAAGTAAATGATAAACTTCAACAATTACAAGCATCTATTAATTTATATAAAGCCTTAGGTGGTGGTGTAAATTAAGTAAAATTATATTCAGCATATAAAAAAGTCGGATTTTTTTAAATCCGACTTTTTTATTTTTTATTAATTAAATTAACCAACGAATTTATCATTTATTAATACAAAAATATTAAAAGATTTTAGCTTTTTAATTCTTCAATTAATTTTAAATAATGTGCATACCTTTTTTCAGATATTTTACCATTCTTCACAGCATCTATTACTGCACATTGGGGTTCATTAACATGTATACAATTATTATATTTACAAGAATGCTTTTCACGTAAAATTTCAGGAAAATAATCTTGTAATTCCTCTTTATGAATGTCTACTAATTCAAATTCTTTTATTCCAGGAATATCAATAATACTCCCTCCAAAATCCCAATCATACATTTGGGCAAATGTAGTGGTATGCTTGCCTTTTTCATTATAGTTGGATATAGTTGCTATTTTTAGATCTAAGTTTTCTTGTAATGCATTAATTGTGGATGATTTTCCGCTACCTGAATGTCCTAAAAATACTGTAATTTTATTTACGATTCTTTCTTTTAATTCTGCCATATTTATTTTATTCACAGCAGATATTCGTAAAGTTTCATATCCGATAGAATGATATATATTTTCAACTTCATTCAATTCTTTTACATCCTCTTCAGATAATAAATCTATTTTATTAAATACAATTAAAGTAGGAATTTGATAGGCCTCGCAAGTAATCAAGCATCTATTTAGAAAACCGAGTGAAGTCTGGGGATATTTTAAGGTAAATATTATACAGGCTAAATCTATATTGGAAGCTATAATATGCGTTTCTTTAGATAAATTAACTGATTTACGTATGATATAATTTTTTCTTGTATTTATTTTTGTAATCCAAGCAATATTATTATCCTCGAGCTCATAATGTACCCTATCTCCTACTGCCAATGGGTTAGTATTTCTAATTTTTTCTTTCTTAAATTTACCACGAATGCGAGCATCATAAATTTTCCCTGTATTTATGTCTTTTAATTGATACCAACTTCCCGTGGATTTGAGTATTATAGCTTCATTCATTATTCAAAAATATAAAAAATGCATCATAATTAAGATGATGCATTATAACTTATTCTCTTGTATATATTGTTATTCTTCCATGATTTTATTTTGCAACTCCACAGATTCTTTATGAATGGAAACTAATAGATGTTCTAAAAAATCTTCAGATAATCCCATTCTTTCTCCATTGCGTATAGCTAATTTTTTTAATACGTTCCATCTGTCCGGTTGAAAAATGGCTACATTATGTTCTTTTTTTAACGTTCCTATTTTTTTAGCTACTTCCATTCGCGCTGCTAATAATCCTAACAATTGGTTATCTAGCTCATCAATTTCTCCTCTGAATCTGTTTAATTTTGTTGAAAAAGTATCTGAACTATCATTCTTTTTACGTAGGGTAATATCAACCAAAATATCTTTTAATGCTTCTGGTGTAATTTGCTGTTTTGCATCGCTCCAAGCTTCGTCAGGGTTATTATGCACTTCAACCATAAGCCCGTTATATTCTAAATTAAACGCTTGTTGGGCAACTTCAGCGATTAAATCTCTTCTTCCTGTTATGTGAGAGGGGTCTCCAATAATTGGAATTTTAGGAAAACGATCTTTAAGTTCCAGGGCTATTTGCCATTGCGGATTATTTCTATATTTGGACTTGTTATGAGAGGAAAAACCTCGATGAATAACACCTATTTTTTTTATTCCTTGAGCAGCAAGCCTTTCTAATGCTCCAATCCATAAGTCTAGATCAGGATTTACCGGATTTTTAACCAAAACAATTTTATCAGTATCTCTTAAAGATTCTGCAATTTCTTGAATGGTAAATGGATTTACTGTAGATCTTGCTCCAATCCAAAGATAATCTATATCAAACTCCAAGGCTAATTTTGCATGAGAAGCATTAGCTACCTCTGTTGCCACAGGCATTTTGAATTCCTCCTTTATTTTTCTTAGCCAATTAAGACCAATAGCTCCCACTCCTTCAAAACTTCCGGGTTTTGTACGAGGCTTCCATATCCCTGCTCGGAACACTTGCATATAATTTCGATCCATTCTTTCTGCTATTTCCATCATTTGCTTTTCACTTTCAGCGCTGCAAGGTCCTGCTATTACCAATGGCTTGTCAAATTGTTCAATCCAATTCTGGTCTAAATCTTGTAAATTCATATATATATTTTAGTAAAAAGAATGTAAATCTAAAATTTTTTTGTTAAAATTCATAAAGGATTTCGTATTTTAATTTTATTTTTTTATGAAAACTAATTAATATTAATTTGAAGTATTTTCGAGCTATACTATTGACTTTCAGTTAAAAATAAAGTAAACACACATAATACATTAGTTAACTTTTTATTTAATATAAGATTATTAATTAAATTAATTTATTATTAACCATTTTAGAGAAAAATCTAATTTAGAATCGTATTTTTGATAAATTTTAAAAATTATGAAAGAAATTATAATTAGTATTTTTTTCAATATTATTGTAGCCGTATTATTAAAATTTTATAATAAAAGTTCAAATCCAAAAGGGGCTACACTCATTATTACTTACAATTATTTATTTTCTGCATTATTTTGTTATTTACTTTTTAAACCGAACCTTGCCTCTTTAAATTATTCTTCTGCGCCTTGGATTATATATTTAGCCATGAGCATTTTAATGCCTGTTGTTTTTATGTTAATTGCTGCTTCCATTAAATATACGGGTATAGCACGAACTGACATTGCTCAAAGAATGTCCTTGTTAATTACAGTTACAGCTTCTTTTATATTTTTTAAAGAGTCTTATAATCTTCATAAAATAATTGGATTAATCATTGGTTTTATCTCTATAATATTTATTTTCTACGCTAAAAAAGGAGATAATACTTTCCCTTCTAATAAATTATATCTACTTGTTCTCATCTTTTTTGGTCTAGGTATTATTAATATTTTATATAAATTAATTGCTGTAAATAAGGAATTTGATTTTACCACATCTACCTTATTTATATTTTTAGGCTCATTTGTGGTAGGTAGCTGCATTACTTTTGCACAGAAAATAAAATATACTTTTAAAGATGTTTTATGGGGATTAACTTTAGGAATTTTTAACTTTGGAAATGTTTATTTTTATTTAAAAGCACATCAAGTTTTCAAAAATAATCCATCGATAGTTTTTGCTTCAATGAATTTAGGGGTAATTCTATTGGGAAGTTTAATTGGAATTATTGTTTTTAAAGAAAAAATGAATTCGTTGAATTATGTAGGACTGGTTCTGGCATTAGTAGCCATTATTGTTATCGCTCTGTCAACTTATTGATTGAAACCTTCAAAAACGCCTAATCCAAACAATGCAAAATCATATTTAACAGGATCGTTTGCATCTAATATTTTTAAATTTTTCATAAGATAAGATACAGATTTCCAATCATTCTGATTTCTATTCAATAATTTTAAGGATCGTGCAACGTTACCCGAATGAACATCCAGAGGACAAACTAATTGGGATGGCAAAATCTTGTTCCATAAACCAAAATCAACATGATTTGAATCTTTCCGTACCATCCATCTTAGAAACATATTTATTCTTTTTGCTGATGAGTTTTTTGAAGGACTGCTTATATGCTTTCTGGTTCTTTCCAAGTGTTCAATTTCAAAAAATATTACTCTAAATCTTTCTATCAAAAAATATGTATTTTCTTCTTCTTTTGTGGCTGAAAATACATTTTCTAGTCCATCATGATATTTATAAATATTTTGCAGCGATTTAATAAAAAAAAGTAGATCCGTAGAATTAAAAGTTCTATGAACACTGCCTTCAATTTTTTTTAAATCCTGGGAGGTATGATTAATTATGAAATCATAGGGAGAATAATCTAAGTATTGCATTATTTTATGCGCATTCTTAATGATAGATTTTCTATTTCCCCATGCAATAATCGCGGTTAGGAAACCTGATATTTCAATATCCTCTTTTTTTTGAAATAGGTGAGGAATCTGTATGGGATCTGTTTCTATAAATTGCTTAGTATTATATTTCTCTACCTTTTCATCTAAAAAAGGTTTTAGCTCAATAATTTCTTCAATCATTTACAACTATAAAATATTCGCATCAATGAAATGGAGCGATTTGAAATTCTAATCCATTAAGTTCATTGGTTATAGGAATTTGACACCCTAAACGACTATTATCTTTAACATTAAAGGCTTCTGAAAGCATAGCCTCTTCTTCGTCTCCTTTTTCGGGCAAAGGAACATTCTTGCTTATTATATATATTTGGCAAGAGGCACACATGGCCATTCCACCGCAAATACCTATAGTTCCTTCTGGCACCAATTCATATGCTCGAATTAATTCCATTAAACTCATAGACATATCGGTAGGGGCCGACACTATGTGTTTTTTACCTTCTCTATCGGTGATAGTTATTGTAATATCTGACATAATAATAACTATGAATTTTTATTGAATTGATTTTACTACTGGCTTTTCTGCTTCTCTTACAGTTCCGTCAAATCCTTGCACGCCACCAACGGTAGTATATTTTAAAACGTATTTACGATCCGGATATATTTTATTATAAATACTTTGACACATCAACGTTGCTTCATGGAAACCACATAAAATTAATTTCAATTTATTCGGATAAATATTTATGTCCCCAATTGCATAAATTCCTTCAATATTTGTTTGATAATCTAATGCATTGTTTACCTTGATCGCATTTTTTTCTATTTCCAATCCCCAATCAGCTATTGGGCCTAATTTTGGGGTCAAGCCAAATAAGGGTATAAAATAATCTACTTCTTTATCGAAAGTTTGCCCTTCTTTTTCAATCACCAATGATTCTACTTTTCCGTTTCCTTTAATTCCTACAACTTCTGCCGGAGTAATTAAATTTACTTTACCTTGATTCTTTAATAATTGTACTTTTTCCACTGAATCTAATGCACCTCTAAATTCATTCCTTCGATGAACTAAAGTAAGTTCTTTAGCTATATCCGCTAAAAATATTGTCCAATCAAGAGCTGAATCTCCTCCTCCGGCGATCAATATTTTTTTATCTTTATATTTTTCCGGCTCTTTTACAAAATATTCAACTCCTTTTTCTTCAAAATCTGTTATATTATCTATCAAAGGCTTTCTGGGCTCAAAGCTTCCTAACCCAGCTGCAATAGCAACCGCTTTAGCATGATGTTGGGTACCTTTATCTGTGGTAACAATAAAAGTTCCATCGGCCTGCTTATCTATAGTTTTTGCTGTTTCATTCAAGGTAAATCCTGGCTGAAACTGTTTGATTTGTTCAAATAAATTTTTAACTAATTCATCCGCTTGAACTGAAGGATATCCGGGAATATCAAATATTGGCTTTTTGGGGTATATTTCTTTTAATTGTCCTCCAATGCTTGGAAGAGCATCTATAATATGACATCTTAATTTCAATAACCCAGCTTCAAATACTGCAAAAAGCCCTGTCGGACCTGCTCCTATTATTAAAATATCTGTTTCAATCATATGCTTATAAATATTAATTTTAACTATATAATGGTTTTTAGCTTTTAAAATTTTAAATCTGAGCCAAATTATTAATTTTCCTTAGTATTTTACTTATATCGATATTAAGTCTAGTTTTAAAGAACATTTTAATTAGTCAATGGTTTTATATAACCTTTATTTGCGGTTTGTTCTCTATCTTATCCTCTAAAAATAATTTTCCTCTTAAAATACTTTTTATTAAATCAACAAACTTATCTGCAAAAGTCGTTCTAATTTGATTGGTTGAATAAATTAATGAGATTTCTCTAGATGGCGAAGAAAAAAAGTATCTTATATTTTTCTTTTCTTCATCCGATAAATTTTCTGACTCCATTAAAGGTAGAATAGTAAATCCAAAACCTTCATTCACAAGATTTATAAGTGTGGTAAAGCTTCCTCCCTCCAATTTTATATTTGAGTTAATTGTATCTCTATATTTACAGAGGTCTAAAACTACATCTCTGAAACAATGCCCTTCTTCCAACATTAGAAGATAATTAAAATCTAAATCATCAACACTTAACACTGTTTTTTTAGACAAGGTTATATCTCCTGATGAAACATAAGCAACTAAAGGTTCTTTATATATAGGTTTTTCTATAATCTGATTATCATGTATAGGCGAACTTGCAATTCCGAAATCCAAATTTCCTTTTTTAATTCCTTTTATGATATCTTCAGTTTTTAACTCTTTAATTACGAGATCGGATTCCGGATATTTATTCTTGAATGTTTTATAAAAAAGAGGCACTAAGGTAGGTGTTATTGTAGGAATAATCCCTATTACAACCGTTCCATTCATACTTTTTTTATCTTCCTCAACAATTTGAGATAATTTACTTGCTTCAGATAAAATAATTTTAGCCTGTTCTACAATTTTTTTTCCTATGGGAGTAATTTTTATAGGATTTGTTGTCCTATCAAAAAGCTCAACTCTTAATGTTTTTTCAAGCTTTTGAATCTGCATACTCAGAGTGGGCTGACTTACGAAAGCTTTTTCTGCTGCGATCGTAAAATTCTTATACTCAGCAACAGTTAATACATATTGCAGTTGAATTAAGGTTATCATTCAAGATAAATTTTTAATTTTTAGTTTAATTATCCTTTGCAATTTAACAAGATTATTCCAAATAATAACAAATTAATAAAAGCATTGTAACCTTTTCGTATTATTTTTCGTATATACAAATATAAAGGTTAAATAATACGTAGATGAATTAATTTTATTCGTCTACTTTTTTTAAAGATAAAAAATAGTTACTATTAAATGAGACAATTAAAGATTACTAAGCAGGTAACAAACAGAGAAACTGCATCTCTTGACAAGTATTTACAAGAAATTGGAAAAGTGGATCTGATTACTGCTGATGAAGAAGTTGATTTGGCGCAGCGAATTAAAGCGGGTGATAGAGTTGCTTTAGAAAAATTAACTAAAGCAAATCTAAGGTTTGTTGTATCTGTGGCTAAGCAATATCAAAATCAAGGGCTTAGTTTACCTGACTTAATTAATGAAGGAAATCTGGGATTAATTAAAGCTGCAAAACGTTTTGATGAAACTCGAGGTTTCAAATTCATTTCTTATGCCGTTTGGTGGATACGTCAATCCATTCTTCAGGCATTAGCAGAACAATCAAGAATTGTACGTCTGCCCTTAAACAAAATTGGTTCTATTAACAAAATTAATAAAGCATACGCTCACCTTGAGCAAGAACACGAAAGGGCTCCTTCTGCAGCTGAATTAAGTGAGGTGTTGGATATGAGTGAGGATGATATTAAGGAATCTATGAAAAATTCAGGGCGTCATTTATCTATGGATGCACCTTTAGTTGAAGGAGAAGATTCTAATTTATATGATGTTTTACGTTCAGGAGAATCTCCAAGTCCTGATAAAGAGTTAATGCTGGAATCTCTTCAAATTGAAATTGAAAGATCTCTTTCCACTTTAACTCAGAGGGAAGCTGATTTAATTCGTTTATATTTTGGTTTAAGTGGCCAGCATCCTATGACTTTAGAAGAAATAGGTGAAACGTTTGACCTTACCCGAGAAAGAGTTAGACAAATTAAAGAAAAAGCTATACGTAGATTAAAGCATACTAGTAGAAGTAAAATTTTAAAATCTTACTTAGGAAAGTAAATTTTATTTAACTGAAAATGAAATAGAAAGGCTATTTATTGTATAAATAGCCTTTATTTTTTTCCCTTAAAATTTGTAGAAACAAAATATATACCTATATTTGCAAACGCAAAACAGCAATGGTCCCATAGCTCAGTTGGTTAGAGCATCTGACTCATAATCAGAGGGTCCTTGGTTCGAGCCCAAGTGGGACCACTAAGTCTAAAACCCATACAATATAGGTTTTAGACTTTTTTTATTTAGTAAATGTAATTACATAACTCAAAATTATGATGCCGGCAATGTAAACAGTAATTTAAAATGTATAATTACATAAAGTAATATTTTTTAAAATTTATTTCCCCTTAATATTTAAAATAAATGAATATGATGAAAATAATACAATATTTTCTTTTATTGGCTTGTGGTGTTACGCTTTGTAGCTGTTCTAGTGGTCCAACTTCGGTCGTTCGAGTGATTGATAACCCTACTGCAAATGAAATTGTCATTACCATTGATGGTAAAGAACTAGCAATCCCAGCTAACTCTAAAACTAAGTACACTTTCGAATATGGTAAGCATAATTTAGCTTATAATAATGAATCGTTTGACTTTGTGGTTAAACCGGCTAAATTTTCTGGCAAAGGATTTATTAATCCAACCCAAAGTAACTATATGTTACACACTATTGTCTATTCCACTGACAATACTAGTGAGGAAGATTATAAAAAATTTTATGAAAAAACTCTACATAAAATTCCTATCATTTTTAATGGTGAGGAAGAAGAAGTTGAGCTTCCTGTAAAAGTTGTTAATGATATTTTTATTGAAGACGAACATAATAAATTTGACTATTCTATTGACCAAAAAATGCCCAAAGAAATTCATGAAAATATCTATAAAAATCAGACTTATCAAGATAGTAGAACTAAAGTTTACCGCGAAAAAGAATATATCAATTTTTTAAAAAATGAATATTCCGAGTTCTTAAACGATGAGGGGGGAAAACTTGAAATAAGCTTTCCTAATAAGCCAATAAAACTGGCTGAAATTAATCAATATGCGTTTCCTACAATTAATTTGGAAAAAATTGAATGTGATGCAGGTAAAAAATACTTAGCAGAAACATTAGATAATTGGAAACAACTTTTTACTTTAAAGGGTAGTGATTTTGCTAGTAAATATGAAGAATTAGGTGGAGATAAAAGTAACGGTAATCGACCATTTGCACGATATAAAGAACTTTGTCCTAAAGATACTGATCGAGGAAATACCGATGTCCAAACAGTTCTCCAATTAGATAATTTTATACGAGATACGAGAGATATACATTTTTATATCATTAAATAAAATTTAACTATTTTTTGATTTAAAATAGATAATATTGTAAAAGGTGTAATGTCATAATTATGCCTTTTATTTTTATCAATCTAAAATACTAAAATGAGAAACGTTTTTTTAAAGTCAAAGAACACTAATAATCTATTTTAACTATTCTCAAATCACAAAAATCACTGACCAATTTAAGTCATAATAATAGACCTCAATAAAATTCACTTAATAAAAAACTCATAAATGAATGTTTTTTTCTAATGTATGAGTCTTCAAAATTGGTAAAAAATCCCTAACAAAGATTTATAATATTTTCTCCTTGCTATCCGTAAAACTTTTGCAAAATCTATAAATAACCGAACGTATAAAATGCTATATTTTTCTCTTTTTTTAATTAGAAGATTTGAATATAAATAAATTTTATAATTAACCTCTTTCTTAGGTTTATAAATATTGGAAAATTTTATATAAGTTTTAAAAAAATTGTAGAATAAGAGCCAATGTTAACCCTATCCCCCTATATCATATATAGGGTTCAATTTAATAAATAAAATGATAAATATCCGTCTTTTCTTAGAGAGTAATGTCAATAATTATACATTCATCTAATAATAAATTTGGAAAACTGAAATCTTTGAAATTCTAATTGTGTTTTCATATAAACCTTAATTTTTAAGTAAAATTTAGTTTATCTTTTGTTTAAAGATGCAATAATTGATAAAAAAATTAATTATTAAATATTAATTACTATTATTTACATATCTTTTACCCAATCTAACTTTATACAAAATGTTAATTATAATAAATTTTTCTTGTTATAATACTTATCAAAATAAGGTAAATAGTTATTTTTATTAGTTCATGTTTTTCTATTAAATTTTTAATAATTTATAGAATTGTGGTTGAATATTAAAAAACTTAGAGAATAAGTATTATTTATGATGAAACAAAAAATATCATTCTTATTCAGGAAAGATGGAAATATAATTGGATTATCAGATTAACTTCTTGATAATTAAACATAAAATTCTATGAAATGATTAATGATTATCTGTAAAAAGTTGAGAAGATATTTTAAGTTAATGGTAGTAAGTGCTTCTACTTTTGTTTTAAGGCATAAGAATATTATTTTTGCCATAAATTTTGGTATTAAATGAACAAAGAATATCTCCTACTTGAGAGTAAATGTTAACAAAATTAGGCCTGTTAGATTTCTAAAAAGTTCTATTAATTGGATAAATGAAGTAATAAATTTAAATACTGTAGATATTAAAATAGTTGCGCATACTCAAAATGGAAATAATTATAGACAATACTCGTTAAATAATAAATTTGATCATATTATATTTGCTATGTATTTGATAAATATAAAACAGATTATAGACTAAATGGAATTTTTTATATGATTTTTAAGCATTATGGTATGTTGGGAATAAACTTAAGGATCGTCATTTAGATTAATATCTTAAAGCAATTAAATAATATGTTAACTAATAGTAGATTTTATATTATATGAAAATTATAATCATCTTTTTATTCTTGGCGATAAGCTTAAGTTGTACTAGATCTAAGCAAACTAATGATTCTGAAACAATCAACTATCCTAAAGATATAAATTTTATGCAAATAAAATATATAAATCCGGAAGAAGTTAAAAACTGGTCGCTCGATCAAATTAAAGAAAAATATAAACCTCTTGAAGAAGAAGACTTTTTATTGAATAAAGGCTTGAGATCAGAGTTTAGAATAGAATTATATAATTTTTTTAATGAAAAAGAAAGAGAAAAACCTATAATGATTAAAGAAGTTACTTGGGAGAAAGATCAAAATACTAATTATACTGTATGGTATAAAAAAGAAGCTGATCATTGGGTTTTTATTTATTCTTACATATGGAATAAAAATCAGCTATTTTAATTTATTCTTTTGATTTTTATTATATTAAATTATATATTTTTTATAAAGTATTTAAAGAATAAGTGATAACAAAATAAGTTTTCATTTTTCAACTAAAAATAAAAAGTTAGTAATATTTTTATTCAGCAGCTTCTCTATTCGTTCATTTTTTTCGGAATAATACGGTTTATTTCTCTTTGTAAAGTCTTTGCTTTTCTGTATAAAACTATACAATTTTATATATAGTATTTATCGATGACTTATTGAAGATTCATAGCTATTAGCTGTATTGGTAATAAAATTTAAAGTTCCTTAATCAATAATATTTTTAATGACTTCGTCTGGAATTTTAAGTATTTAAGCAATTTTTCTCAGCGTATATTTTAGCTTATAAAAAATTCTCCTTTTTTATTATTGATAAATGTTAATTATGGAAAACGAAATTACCTAGAAGTGATGCCATATCATTTTTTGGATTTGGAGGCATTAATTGTTATTTAGTAATGGAAGAATTTATTCCATAACAATTTTATATAAATGCAAGGCATTCAAATAGAGATACTCATAAGTCATTCAAACATCAAGTTAATAAAAATTTAGAAAAACCTCAATTGAAACTTTTAGTCAAAAATATAAATACAGAAATATTTTAAAATAACATAAAAATATAAATGATAGGAAAATTGGAAATTAAAAAAATATATAATGCAGACTTATGTATTATCGGTGCATGCCTTCAAGGAAATTTTTAACGTTTTTAGCATTAAAAAATGGACTAAAAGAAGTATTAATTGATACTGTTAAAAGTTTTAAAAGAGAAATGAGTTTTTGATGATTCCTAATGAGGTAATTCACGCTTATTGAATATCTGATTATTCTATTAAAAAAGCATTATTAAAAAATTCACAAGACATAAAAGAGAATAACCACTTTATCAGAGATGTAGAATTGAATTCTGATAAGGGTGTGGCAAATTGTTTAACACTTCCCAAGGCTCTGCCACATCAAGTATATTAGACTAAAAGAGGTATCGTTAGCATTGGTTTCTTTATCAAAATCTAAAGAGCCAAATTCTTCCAAAATTGAACGGAAAATCTTATTATTAAAACTTTAAACAATGACGACTACCTTCTGCAACCGGTTCCGGTTCTTACGATTCCAAAGAAAATAAGATAACAATCGCAAAATACTATAAAGAATGATAAATATTCTTATGGGGGGTGCTAAAGATTGAAGATTCGATACTTCGTTTAAGTTTAATCTTAAAATTAGGTATGCGATGAATATAGCAATAAAATAAAAACTGGAGCATTTTCATACAAACATTGTAGATCCGGAGGTTTTAGCACAATCGCTAAAAAAATATATTTATGAAGCGGTAAAAATGCTCCTTAACCTTCCATATGATTACTTTGTGTACAAAGCATGGTTTGCCGACGGACATATTACATTCCGGAACTTTGCGAAATTATTTTACCCCATTTGTGAGACGCTCTATTTGTAAGACGAAGAGAAATAATTGACTTTATAACAGCCAGCTAATGTGTATGGTTTTTAATTAAAAAAATAACTTATTATAAAAAAAATTATTTTTTGTTTATTTGGAACTTTACTTATTTTATCCAGTTACAATAATGTGATTAACAAAAAAGTTTCTATAGAAACTGCTAAAGATGACATTAAAGAAATATGAGAAAAATATAAAGGAGAATATACTGACATTGATTTCGATGCCTTAGGTGAGGACTTATTGTTTAATATTTTTGGAACTTTGTAGCAAATGGTGAATATGAAGTAAATGGAGTTAAGTTTGAAAAAACGTATAAAGAATATTTTGATAAAGGAGAAAAAGCTGAAGCCGAAAAAGAGGCAAAAATGAAAAACGCCTTAACAATAACAATGTATGGAAAGGATTATATTCCAGAAAATTACAATGCTGGCATATATAATGATTATAATAATTTTAAGTATGCCTTTCATAATAAAGCTAATAAGGAAATTAAAGCAATCGGAATTTTATTCATAGTTTTCAATGCGTTAGGAGAACAAATAGGAAAAAGTTTTAGTATGGATTTTATAAATGACAGAATCTATGCAAATGGAACTTATAAAAAGGTGATGTTGCATTTTCAGTCAATCAATTTAATAATGATAATAGTAAAATTAAGTGATGCAAATTTTGAAGATCTTACTTTTAAATTTAATATTTCAAAAATAGTTTTTACAGACGATACTACATTAGAATAAATTCTGGTTTTCCAACAACTAAAAATCGTCTTGACTTATATGTAAGGGCAATTTATTTTTGTTCTATGGCGTACAAGCTAAAAATTATTAAAAACAGCTCGTTATATTGTATAGATGTACAAGCCTTTACAAATTTCCGGATGTACCCGATTCTAAAATAGTCCGCCTTCATTTTCCCAAGCATAACATTCATTTTAATTATGGCCAATAGATGAATATCAACGTTATGGTAATTCTAAAAGGAGAGGTTTCACAATAGCTATCATTTTTTAATTAGTTATTAAACCACCATCAAAAACGGACGTTCTACTTTATAGTTGTCATTGCCGGTGATGTAATCTTTGTAAAATGTCGCTTAAATCAATTGTCTCACACAAAGCCAAATATCATTGTTATTCTGGCTTTTCACATTGATTCTGATGAATGGATTCAAATAATCCAGAAACAATCCATTTAGACAATTATGGAGCTTCTGTTCAATGTTCAGGTATTATAAATCCTTTCATAATAAAAGAATTTTGAGATTTGAGCTAAATTTGGTTATAGTTATCAAAGATTAATTGAAATGTGATAGGCACATTTCCCAACTGTGTCTAAGTTGCCAGTTGAAAATAATCTGTATTTTGAAAATCGATTAAACAAGCAGGATAAGCCAATGACTGTCTACCTTGTTCTCCAACTTACCCTAAATACCCAAGATATTATATTGGTCTATGAATTTAATTTCTGGATATTCTTTTGAAATTCGCGTATATAAATCCTGTAATATTTGTGAAAAAAATAATCGTCCATTATTTCATAATTCGGTTAATTTCTTTGACAACTTCCTGGATGATATCTTTATCCAAGACCAGGCTCTTATTTCCTGCTGGTTGTATAAATTGCCGTTGTGGAAGTTCAACCTTTCGGATATATGCTTTTACGCTGGTTTGCCTAGTTTTCATTATAACTGAATTCATTCCCTCTTTGCTTTTTTGGTAAATTTTCAGGTGTCAATTTTGTTTTTTTGTATCTGTTCCGGGGAGCTTTCACTGTTCCATTTGCGCTTAAACATTTATTGTCCGCTTTTGGCATAAGGCATATGTTTTGTATAGTTGCTTGTCCGAATTGAATTGTAAAATAAGTTTCAGCTTTTAGTTTTCCTGTTTTAATCAAAAACAGATCCATTTCCGCTGGCAACTTTCCATTATTTAAAAGTCGAGGTCTGGCAGCCTTTCGCCTGGAAGTTACCATTTACAAATCTCAATGCAATATTCCCGGCTTTTGCAGGAAATCGATTAACAATGTAGTCTCTTAGTTCTGAACCTTTTTTTAACAACTAGCGAAAACTCTTCTTGATTAATTTGATACTTAAAAAATTTGTGCATCTGTATAATTATGATTACTAAAATCTTATAAATTTTTATATATAAGAGGCTACATATAAAATAATTATCTCATTTTTTAAGTTTAAAAATTTTATACAATGTGAGCTAAAAAAACAATATAAAAATAATTAATAAACAATAATTTCAATTATTATTTTATTTATTAAAATAATTAACGGAATTAATATATATATTTATCATAATCATTAATATATTTTATATTTTTAAATATTTTAACTAAGTTAGCAAATAAAAAAATATTTCAAATATAGTTTTCAAAATGCATTATAACCCAAAAAATTCAATAAGTAAATATTCAAATAATATAGATTTTAGAATACTTTTTATATTTATTTTATTTATTTTGATAGGATTATCTATTTTATTTTATAAATATTCTAGACATATTAATTGTGGACAAATTGAATTTATTATCAAAGCGGAAAATAAGCAAGTTGGAGAAAGTATTGGATTTGAAGATTTAACTCCTGGTGCTAATAGTTGGATATGGGATTTTGGAGATAATTCTCCAAAAAATCATGATCGTTCTCCTTCTCATAAATATTCGAAATCAGGAATTTATATAATCACTTTAAAAGTCAATAAATCCTGTACATTAAAAAAAACCTTAGAAATAAAAAATATTAATAAAATTATAGATTCTACAAAAATCCCCATTATCATTGCTCCCACTTTAGTAACCGTAGGTCAAAGATTTGCTGTTGATTACGATTATCTTGGAGAAGCTACTTCCTGGGAATGGAGCTTTGGAGAATCCGGTCAAGTAGATTATAACTCAGAATATCCAATATACAGCTACAGTACACCCGGTAAAAAGAGATTAACATTAATTATTAATGGAGATATAACCTATATTGCCAGTAAAGATATTTATGTAAAACCTGAAAAAACAAATGTACCTACCCTTCTTGATATCCCACGTAGAAAAATACCAGATTCTATATTTGTTAATAAACCACCAAAACCAGAGAAAGATCCTTTAGATAAATTTATAGCTCATATTCCAGCAATGCCAAAAGAATCTCCCCAGCAACTTGAACCGATTAATAATGCAAAAAGTCAAGCACCATCAATTTCTGAAAATCAATTTGCTTTATTATTATTAGATGTAGCAAAACAAAATAAAACGATGGAAGATTTTGGAAAATACACTTGTAATAAATATGATTTCCCTGTATCTAAAAATGATGACGATATAATAAATTTTAATAAATTTACTCAAGAAATACAAAACAAAAAAATAAGAATAAAATCTATACATCTTAAAAAAAATAGCGAAAATTGTATCGAAGGCTTTAATATTTTATATAAGACAAAAAAAGGTCCTTTTTGGATTTATACTAAGTAATAAAACAACTGATTATATCAACATATTATAATATATTTTATACGATTATTTCAAAAATCTACTGAAAAAATTTGATAAGATTAGTATATAATAATACTTTTAAAAAAAATTCTACAGGCAAAATTCTCTCTTGTAAAAATAATCTTTGCCGTAGTTAATATCTATTAAACCAACCTACATTATAATAATAAAAATTATTATTTTAAATACTGAATTGATTTTTGTTTAGATTTTAAAATTATTTTACAAATTCTGTCAATAATAAATATTATTCACAATTAAATTCCTAATCAAAATACTTGATTTTTAACAAAAATATATAGACATATTAATAAATATAAATAAAATAAACCATTTCGTAAAATACATTATAAGTGAAGTTACTTATGTAAGGGAACTTTTAATAATCTGATTTTCTATTAGTGCTAAAAAACACATAATAACTACAAAAATTAAATCTATAAGTAAATATATTTTTTAACCATTATTATTGCAATAGAAACTAAATAATATATATTGAATATCTAAATATATTATATAATACATCTTATAATAAAAAATATAAATTAACAAATATTTAACACCAATTAATGAGATAAGATTTTGTTAAATATTTATTTTTGTGCTATAAATATAAGTAATTTTATTATTAATAATCATTAATTTTTTTATTATGTCATTTAAAGCCAAACTAGAAGTAGCGGGCAAAACCTACAACATTTTAAATGTTAATTATGCTTTAGCCCAAGAAACGGACCCAACAGGACGTCCATCCTCTCAAACCAGAGGGGGAAGAATAGAAGTTACTGTAGAATCTACAGGAGAAAGCGACATCTTTGAATGGATGACTAATAGTTTTGAAAGAAAAGATGGTAAGGTAATCTTTTTAAAAAGAGATTCCGATGCCACTTTAAAAAATTTAAGTTTTACAGATGGATATGTGGTAAAGTATAAGGAGAACTTTGATGCCTCTGGTACTAATCCACTTACAGAAACCTTTACTATTTCTGCAAAATCTATCAAAATGGGTACTGGTGAACATGTTAATGAATGGGTATAAATCCATAAATTATTAATTTTGAAAAACAAAAGGAAAATACTTTTTCCTTTTGTTTTTGCCTTATAATATCTATATTCTGATCAATTTTAGAAAGGTATTATTTTATCATTTATTAAGTAATTTATTTAATGAATTAACTATTGAATAATATTAAATAAATTATTATATAATTAATTAGTTAAGCTACTAAATAACTAATTTATGCATTACTAATCCGTTCCTAATTAAAGATTTAAAGCATTTATTATCTTTTCCTTTTACAGCATAAAATGATTGTTATTTAAAAAAAAAATAATTAATCAAAATTTGATTTAAAAATATAAAAAATCACACTATTTTTAATGCTTATGGCAAGAGCTTTTATTTTAATTAATTGCTCAAGCAATAATAACGTTAATTACCTGTTTATTTGTTTATTCTCTTCAACAAAAAATTATTAGTGAATGGAATTTAGATAATTTTAATTCCAGTGGAAACTTAGCAAAATCATATATATTGTTACGTATAAACATTATGAAATTTCTAAGAAACGTAAAGTAGATAACATAAGCCATAAAAACTATGCTACTTCTACGGGATGCTATAAGATGATGGAACTTGGAATGTAGAAGAAAATATTTTAGAATATGCCGTATATCTTAATTATTCTGGCACTAATGACCTTTTTAAATGTTAAAACACCTATTTAGAGTTTTTATAAATATATCATGAAAATGATTTCTAAAATTATTCTAAATTATTTCCAAAAACGTTCAACAAAGTCGAATATTTCTACGATAGAAATAATTTTCTATAGAATTTTAAAATGCTCCCCATTTATATCTTACCATTTTCATTTTATTCAGCCTCTTTAAATAGCCGATAATTTATTTAAAATTAAATAACTATCTAAATCTTTATTTGTTTCAATCGAAAATATCTCTTATACCAGAAACGCGATGCAAGTATATCATTGCTTTTAGGATAACAACATCTGTTTCTTTTTAATATACCCCTCGTTGTTAATGGAATATTAAATCCCGGATTTTCAAGCGTTTTTTTCAAAGCTATGTTGAATTATTTCTATCTGAACAAATTATGAGATTTATAATAATTTTTATTTCGCCACAATCTGATGATTCATCTTTAAAAAGTTCTTCGACTATTGTTTTTTTCATTACATCACCTTCTAGAAAATTTTTGTCACATTATCTATAAGATTCAATGTCTTTTCTTTGTAATCCTCCATTTATGAAAGAGGAATAAGCTAATGAATAACGCCTTTATTTTAAAAATTTCTTGAGCTATTATCCATTCGATTCTCTTATACATTATTTCAATTAACTTTTATAAGAGCGGTAAGACAGCCTTATTAATAATTAAATTTTGTCTAAAAAAAAAGAATTGGTGATTATATATAAATACTAAGCATAAAATTATAAATTTAATTTTAGTTAACATATATAATTATACATTCGAATCTTTTATTAAAATTTTATTATATAATGTAAATATTTAGATTTTTTATATACAATTAAGGCATAATGTAAAAATATCAATGATGTGAATATTGATCTATTTGCAATAAAGCGTATAATATAATCATTGTAAAGGCCTAGTATATTGTATTTTATCCGAATAAACTATCTTAGAATTATTTCCCTTATACGTGACCTTGCTAGGATATCCGGCTTGATAATCATCCCAAATTAGATTATAGATATATTCATTATTTCGATTTATTTTTTTAATTAAATTAGGGCTAAATAGGGCAGTCATTTCATTTCCGAAAATATAGCTAATAATCCAGCGAGGAGTAGCTATATACCTGAAAATTCCCTTCTGAGTAAAGTTATAAGAATAACTATTGAATATAATTTTCTTAGAATTATTCAGTTTAGAATAATCTTTTATTAAATTTCCTTTTTCGTCATATTCGTATTTATATATATCACGATCAGTTCCATTAGTTGTTTCCTTTCTGATTAATAAATTATTTTTAACAGTTAGTGTTGTTTTAAGATTATTTTTTTCATCATAAACTAGAATTTTATTTGCGTTATAAACAATCTTTTCCCGAGCTATATTATCATCTATTGTATGCTTTATTTCAGCAATTAAATCTCCTGAATAAATAATATCTGTTACAAAACTTCCATATTCAATACTTATTATTCTGTTATGCTCATCGAATTTATAATTATAAATATCATAATTGATCGGTAGTTGTTTATAATATTTTTCTTTATCATTATAAGATTCTAGATTATATCTTCCTGAATATAATAATGGGAGTTTAATTTCGTATAAATCATCATTTTTATAGATAAGTCGATTATCGATTTTTTTTCCTCCATTACCGGAAAAATTATAAAAAAAAGATATATTTATAATAAACACTAGAAAAAAAAATGCTTTTTTCATAATTATTTATTCTTTAATTACAATTTGCAAAGATAAATTTTTATATGAATTTAAATCTATTTAAAATAATTTTTTTTATCTTTTTATTAAAATGACTGTTCAAATTGATATCAACGTATTCACCAAATAATAGAATAAGTTATAGAGTATATTCTCAAAAAGAACACTTACGATTATATATAATTTTCGCTTAAAATATTGCAGAAATGCTTTTAAATATCCATATAAAATTAAAAAAAACTATTACTTAATAGTATATACTTCATTATATATGCATCCTTTCTCTACCAAACGTATCAAACTTAATTTTTTTCCATTATAATTCTATATCTAAAGAATATGAATTGATATTTACAATTTATTTGAGATATTGAAAAAATCGTGCGCTTATTTTACTCGAATTTAGGTTTTTAAATAAAGTGAAGATTAAATATAAAATACCTTTTTCCAATTTAAAAGATTTTTCTTTTAACTCTAAAAGTTTTGTTTTATTCTAACTAAATACTAACATATCATCATGTTTAAAGAAATTATTCACCGAAGAGACCATTTTTCTATTTTTTGTATTATTAGGATAGTTTATTTTATTATTTCTCTTATCTAGGTTTGATTAAATTTTCTTTAATTCTTAATTGAATTTAGATCTTAAAACTATTTAAAAGTTAAGCAAATATATTTTAATTCTTAGATAAAAAATAGGAATTCATGAAGATAAATATTGCTTTATATCCCTAAAAACTATTAAAAAAATTATCAATCTTTTTATACGATAAATAAATACAAGTGATAAAAATCATTCAACAATAAGCAATTTAATCTCAATAAAACATAAAAAATACTAAAATTGACAATTATCAGTATTTTTATTTAAATATTTTTCTTAAATTTAAAATCATTTTTTAAACTAAATTATTATATAAGATTTTAATTATAGAGAGGCGCAAAAGAATAAATATTTATAATGTAAAATAAAATTATTAATTATTATTAATTCAGTAAATTTCTTTAAACTTTTGAAACCAAAATCCTTTATGTGCTTAATTTGCTAAGAAAAAGTGATGCCTATTTTTTATCTGGCATAATATTTTAAATTCTCTATACTCGTTTTTAAAATTATTTTTTTCTAACTGAATTAACTTAATATGATTAACTATACACAAAGGAACTTTATTAACATTCAGAATACAAAAAATTTACTTACACTAATAATTTACATTGATCAAAATAATATTAAATAAAATATAATTTAACAAATAAAAATGAAAAATAAAATCATCTTAAGCTTCTTATGGCTGTTACTTGGTACCATTAGTTTTTATGCTCAATCTGTATCAAACTCTACCACCGTTAAAAATATAAATTCTTATAATGCAGGATTTCGTGAATTAAATTTAAATGATAACGTACGCCCCTTACAAATTGCGTTAGTATACCCTACTTCAGCAAAACATCCTATTGCAAGAATTGGAGATAGCGAATACCTAGTGGGAGAAAATGTAATTTACGATGCGAAAATAACTGATGAACGCTATCCTTTAGTTATTTTTTCACACGGATTAAACGGATCTTGGGATAATCATGTTTGGTTAGCTGCTGCTTTAAGCAAAAAAGGATTTATAGTAGCAATGCCTAATCATCCGGGAACTACTCTGCAAGATATGGATCCGCAAGTAGCCCGAGATATGTTGGCTCGCCCGGAAGACATCCATCGCACCATTAGCTATTTATTGGAAACTAAACAATTTGCAGATCACATTGATTCGGATAACATTTCTATTATTGGTCACTCTTATGGTGGTTGGACGGCAGTAGAAACCATTGGAGGAAAGTCTTCGGCTAAAGTTTTCAATAAAGAATGTCGGAAATACCCTATAATGTTAGCTTGTGATGTCTTTAATGCTCAAATGAAGGGACTTAATGAAAATTCCGAATTTTTAAAATTAGACAAAGATATGAAGGATCCTCGTATTAAAAGAGCTGTAATTTTGGACGTAGGATTTGGTAGACTATTTATTCCAAAAAGCCTATCGGAAATAAAAATTCCTGTTTTAGTATATTCTGCGGGACCATTTGTAGAAAGAATACCGCCTAAATTAGAAACCGGCTATTTAATAAAATATTTACCTTCAAAAACAACTAAACATATAGTATTGAATAAAGCTACTCATTATAGCTTCATGGCTATCTGTAAACATAATGCTATTGAACTATTTCAAAAAGAAAGACCAGATCAGGTCCCTACCTGTCAATTTGACACTAACGAACGTGAAGGAATACACAATCAATTAATTGACCAAATAAGCACTTTTTTAGTAAATAACTAAAAATGTGTAACAATTTGCTGTAAATGGCATTTTTATTAAAATATATTCATTTAATAAAAATGCCATTTTATAATAGTTTTCTTCTTCATTATAAAGTCAAAATGAATTAAAAAAAATAGAATTCATTTATTTTAATAATTCTAGTATCTCCACTATATTTTTCCCTTAATTTCGAATACTTTTTATACTTACCCGGCAAAAGGCTTTCTATTGATAGATAAATTTACTCTTACATCGTATATATCTTTTAATATGAATGCTTTATTAAATTTATATCCATGAATAAAATAGTATCTTTCATTAAAATAAAATTAATTAGTTTATTATGAGTGCTAAGCTAATAATATCATTTTCTAACAGTTAATAGAAAAAAACATAATAAAAAAAGAAAACTTTATCTCTAAATTTTTATATGTTATTTAAAATAATAATCTTATTTTTGTAGGATATACAAAAAACAACAATACAACACTAAAAAGTTTTATCATGTTTGAAAAGATTCTTATTGCAGAGGATTTCTCTAACGATAATTATGCTGTTAAAAAAATAGTTGAAGAACTAAATATATCTCATATCGATCAAGCATATTATTGCGATGATGCCATTTCTAAAATTCGAAATTCTTTTTCTAATAATTTACCTTATGGACTATTGATTACAGACTTATCATTTAAAAATAATCAAGAACACATTGCCATTGTATCCGGGGAAGAACTAATAAAAGTTGTTAAAGAAGAATTTCCCGATCTTAAAATTATTGTTTGTTCTACTGAAGACAGACAACATATTATTAATTCTTTTTTTGAAAAATATAATATAGATGCTTTTATAACAAAGGATAAAGATTATATAAAAGAATTAAAAAAAGCTATTGAAGGTGTATATGAAAATAAAATATATATATATACAAACAAATCTCAAAAAGGCGGATTGTTTGAATTTACCAATAATGATTTGGAATTAGTTCGCTTACTATCTGTAGGTATGAATGTTCCGGAAATATCCGTTAAATTTAAGACTGAAAAAGTATATCCAAATAGCGAAAGTTATTTAAATAAAAGATTAGTAAAAATTCGTCAACATGCCGGAGCAACTACTACCTTACATTTACTTACTTTATTTTCAGATTGGCACTTAATCTAAGTTTTATCGATAAAATTCATTTGAAAACATTTTATGTTAATCATATGTTTTCTAATGAAATATAAACATTTAATGTATTTATCACGTAATCCATGATTTAAGTAGTAAAAATCCAATCCCTATCTCCTTTCAGGATATAAACGATCGTTGAAATTGTCTCCACACCATAAAAAAATCTTTATTTTATTACGAATATATCATTGATATTATCTAAATATTAATCAAATCGTTATCTTATCGCTTCTTTTTCAATATAATTCATAATAAATTTGCACTTATGAAGCGAAAAGATAATTTATCTTTATGGTTTGCAGGAGATATCAAAGCAGGTTTTCCTTCGGCTGCAGATGATTTCTACCGCGAACGCATTAACCTAAATGACGAATTAATAAGGGATCCCGAAACCACTTTCTTAGCGCGTGTAAATGGGGATTCTATGAAAGATATGAGGATTTATAACGGAGACCTTATTATTGTTGATAAAGCGTTGGAACCTAAAAACGGTAATATTGCCGTATGTTATATAGATGGAGAATTTACCTTAAAAAGATTAAAGGTAGTAAAAGAAAAAGGGGTAGTAAAAGAAATTATTCTTTTACCTGAAAATAAAGAATATGAACCTATCCGGATTACTCCTGATCACGATTTTATTATTTGGGGAATACTTACTCACACTATTATAAAGTTTTCATAATATGTACGCTTTATTAGATTGCAACAACTTTTATGCTTCCTGTGAAAGAGTGAGCAATCCTTCTTTAATTGGTAAGCCTGTTTGTGTACTTTCAAACAATGACGGATGTGTAATTGCTCGTTCCAATGAAGCCAAAAACTTGGGAATACCCATGGGCGCCCCTGCCTTTAAATATGAAAAGATATTCGAAGAAAACAAAATATTTATTTATTCTGCTAATTTCCCTCTATACGGAGACTTAAGCAATAGAATTATGAATATTATCGGACGTTACTGCAACGAAGTTGAGATATACTCTATTGATGAAGCATTTATGAACTTTAACGGTTATATGCAATTAAATTTGCAGGAGCATTGCCTAAACTTAAGAAAATATATACTAAAAGGAGTAGGTATTCCTACCAGTATAGGGATTGCTCCCACAAAAACACTCGCTAAGGTAGCTAATAGAATAGCCAAAAAATATCCTGAACAAACACATCATGTATATATAATTGACTCTCCCGAAAAAATTGAGAAGGCACTTAAATGGCTGCCTATTGAAGATATCTGGGGAATTGGAAGAAGACTAACTAAACGTTTTCAGGCAAGAGGCATTCGTAAAGCATATGAACTGATAAACTTTCCTGAGACATTTATACGCCAAGAAATGGGAATTGTAGGAATTCGTATGATTAATGAATTAAAGGGTATTCCTCAACTGAATATGGATTTACCTTCTCGTAAAAAATCTATTGCTACTACCCGCACCTTTGATTACATGATCGATAAAAAAGAGGATTTAAAAGAAAGAATCGCTACTTTTGCCGTGAAATGTTCAGAAAAATTACGTGCACAAAAAAGTTGTTGTAACTATGTAACTGTATTTCTACACACAAATTTCTTCAGAGATGATTTAATTCAACATCATCCTTCTATTACTTTAGCACTTTCCAATCCTCATAATTCTGCCATCGAGGTAAGCAAATATGCTCAAAAAGCACTTAAAGCAATATATAAAAAAGGATATCAATATAAAAAGGCAGGGGTTATTGTATCAGGATTAATTCCCGAATCGGAAAGACAAATTTCTTTATTTGACGAAGATTTTTATTTAAAACATCAGCCTATTATGAAGATTATAGATAAGTTGAATCATAAATATCATGAAGATAAACTTAAATTAGGATCTCAAGATATTAAAAGAACATGGAAGATGAAACAAGCCCGACTTTCCAAACGTTTCTCTACCAACATAAAAGAAATTATACAGATAATGGTATAAAAAAATTTATCTTTAAAATTACCCTTTATTAATCTTATAAAAACAGTAGGAACATGCGTGAGGATTTAAAAAATATTATCAAAGGATTACCCACTATTCCAGGAGTATATTATATTTTTACTCGAGAAGATCGGTTAATCTATATTGGAAAAAGTAATAACATCAGAAAAAGATTAAGTCAACATTTTACCTGTACTGATCGTAAATCGATTAAAATTCAAAATTTTGCTTCTAAAGTTACCTATGAACCTACAGGGAGTGAATTGATAGCTCTTCTTATGGAATCTGAGGAAATAAAATATTATAAGCCTATTTATAACCGAGCGCAAAGACATAGCATCTTTTATTATGGCTTATATCCCGAAAGAACCAAAGAGGGATATATATCTTTACAACTGAGAAAAATAGACAATCAAACTCAGGAAATCAATTCTTACTTAAGTTTGAAACAAGGTAAGGAAGATTTATTTCGCATAACGGAAACCTATAAGCTTTGCCAGAAAATAAATGGATTATATAAATCAAAGACCCAATGCTTTCAGTATACTATACATGAATGTCTTGGTGCCTGCATTAATAAAGAACCAGTACATAAATATAATCAACGAGTACAACTCTATTTGAATAAAAATTCTTTTCCACAAGATACCTTATTACTGAAACTACCAGGAAGGACAAATAATGAAAAGGGATTGGTTTTAATTGAAAACGGAATTTATAAAGGTTTTGGATTCTGTCCAAAAAGATCACGAAAAGACCCTGCTACGTTCATTGTTCCAAAATCAGATAATAAAGATATAAGACGAATATTAAGAAGCTATCTAAAAAACAAAAATAAATGAAATCCTTTTACATTTACTTCATCCCATTTTAGTTATTTATAATAAATAACATAAAATAAGGATATAAATTCTTTAATTAAAAAATTTAGATTCTAAAATTATATCAAGAGATCCCTTAAAAATTTTGACATATAAAATTATTATAAAAGTTAGAATTATACTTAATAAAACATAAATTTCCAGAGGAATAAAAATTATGTACCACGACCAACCTATAATATTTAAAAATTTTAAAATACTAAAAGAGATAATCAATAGTCCGGGAATAAATGATAAGAAAATTAAATATTTCATCAACTCATGATTTGATTTATATTCTATTAAATAAAAATACAACAAATAACACCCATTACAAGCAAATATATAAATTTTTAATAAAAAAAAATACTAATTACCTTAAAATTTATATCTTTTTTTAAAAAAGATAATACATACAAATTAAAAATTTTAATCAAGATTTATTAGTTTGATGCCGTTACTATTCATATATAAAATATACTGTGCCATTTTATTGATCTCATCTTGATCATGAGAGACTAATAATGTTGTAAAACCGAAATTAGCATGTGCTTTTAAAATCTCACTTTGAAGATTGAGTCTCATAATTGGATCTACAGATGAAAGAGGTTCATCTAAAAGTAAAATATCAGCTTTTTTAGCTAAAGCTCTAGCAAGAGCAGTTCTTTGTTTTTGACCTCCCGAAAGCTTGGTTGGTCTTTGATTTTTTAAAGCTTCCAAACCAAAGGCTTTGATTAATGTATCAACCCATACCCTATCTTTAACCTTATTTTGTGCAAAAGATATATTTTCTTCAACAGTCATATTAGGAAACAAGGCATAATCTTGAAACATAAAACCGACATTTCTTTTTTGTGGAATCATATTTATTTTTTTTTCCGAATCAAAAAAAACTCGCTTTCCTATTCGAATTATTCCTCGATCGGGTTTTGTTAATCCGGCAATCATTCTAAGAAGCGTAGTTTTTCCTATACCTGATGGTCCGGATATGCATATCAATTGATTTTCCGGAAATTCAGCAGTAATGGATAAAAGATGATTTCCTTCAGAAGTCAGCATCTTATGTTCAATATCAACATATATCATTAAAAATTATAGAGTTTTAAATTTAAAGCTTTTATTAATGCTGTAAATAAGAGTTAATAATATAAATGAAATTAAAAATAAAGTAAATGAATATTGATTCGCTGCTTTATAATTTAAGGCTTGTACCTCATCATATATTGCAATAGAAGCAATACGAGTTTCTCCAGGAATATTCCCACCTACCATTAAAACTATTCCGAATTCTCCAATACAATGTGCAAATGTTAACGCTATACCTGTGATAAGAGAGGATTTTATATTAGGTAATAAAACCCGAAAAAATGTAGTTGCTTTAGATTTACCCAAGGTGTATGAGGCCTCTCTATAACTTTTCGGAAGAGAAGAAAAACCGTTTTGAAGCGCTTGAATCATAAAAGGTAAACCCGCTATAATGCTAGCTATAATGATTCCTTCAAAAGTAAAAGCTAATCGGGTATCAAAATGTTTTTCCAAAAATATTCCCAATACATTTTGAGGACTAAAAGCAACTAGTAGATAATATCCTAAAACTGTGGGTGGAAGAACTAGAGGCATACATATTAAAGCTTCAACCAACGCCTTAAGCTTGAAATGAGTATAAGCCAACAAATAAGCTATTGGCAATCCTATAATCAATAAAAACATTGTTGATAGGGTCGCTAGCTTACCTGTAAGCCAAAGAGTGTTAATAAAATCTTCTTCCAATGAATTTATTCTTTTTCGGGTAGTCCATATCCGTATTTATCCCAAATACTGTCACATTTAGAACTGATAAGATAATCTAAGAAACGCGCAGCTTCTCCGTTTTTTTCCCAACCGTTAATAAGAACAGCTGCTTGTGCAATCGGAGGACATATATCTTCAGGCAAAACATAATAATTTCCCTTGTTTTTCATTTCCGGCGCCAATGCCAAAGATAAAGCTATAAATCCTATTTCTGCGTTACCGGAAAAAGCAAATTGTGCTGTTTGATTTATATTTTCTCCCCAAACTATACGATTTTTTACTTTATCATATAAATTTTGTTTTTTAAGTGCATTTACTGAATTAAGTCCGTAAGGAGCATTGTTCGGATTAGCTATAGCTATTTTTTTAACTTCCGGTAATAGAACAGATGATAACCCTTGTGATAGATTCAATGAAGAACTCCACAAGGCTACTTTTCCGTAGCAATAATTTACCGCTGAAGCAGAAGTCAATCCTCTATCTTCTAATTTATTCGGAAATTTAGTATCTGCAGACATAAAAAGATCAAAAGGAGCTCCATTTATGATTTGCTGAGTTAAAATTCCTGAAGATCCATAAGTTATTTGAATATTTGCACCCGGATAATCTTTTAAATATTGTGTTTTTATTTCTTCTAACACATATCTTAAATTCGCAGCAGCAGCTACAGTAGCTTTTCGTTCTTTATTGCAGGATAATATACCCATTAAAATAAATATTAACAGTGGTAAAAAAACTAACTTGCGTTTCATGGTTATATAAAATTTTTAATGTTGCGCTCCTTCAATTATTTTAAAAATATGCAGTATTGATGGAAAAACTGCATCCATAGATTCTTCCGCTCCTTTGGTTGAACCCGGCATAGTAATTACTAAGGTATTGCCAATGAGCCCGGCAATGCTTCTGGATAACATCGCTAAGGAAGTTCTATTTTGTCCATAGCTTCTTATAGCTTCCGAAACTCCGGGAATTTCTCTTTCCAGCATGGGTTGTATAGCTTCTGGAGTAACATCTCTTTTAGATAAACCGGTTCCTCCGGTTATTAAAATCATATTTATTCCTTTTGCTATATATTCTTTCACTTTAGCTTGTATGTCATTCTTTTCATCTGGAATAATCTCATAATCTTCGACTTTTACTCCGATATTTTGAAGTTTTTCCATAATTATCTTTCCTGCCCGATCTTTTTTATCACCCTTTGAAATGCTATCGGAACAAACCAGTATGGATGCACTTAAGGGTAAATCAAACGTATCTTTCTTATCTGACTTACCTCCTTTTTTTTCTAATAATTTAATGTGTTGAATTACGATATTCTTATCAATAGGTTTAAGCATATCATACATAGTCAAAGCTACTACTGAAGCAGCATGCATTGCTTCCACTTCAACACCTGTTTTATAAATGGTATGTATTTCCACATGAATGTAAATTTCCAACCCTTTGATAACATAAGTAATGGAAGTATATTCAATCGGAAGCGGATGACAATCGGGTATCATATCACTTGTCTTCTTTGCCGCAAACAAACCGGCAACTTTTGCCATTTCAAATATATTTCCTTTGGGAACTTTATTTTCCTGTATAATTTGTATAGTTTGTTGACTTCCTACTTTTACCACAGCTTGAGCAACAGCTTTTCTCAGAGTGTTACTTTTATGTGTTATATTTACCATATTATTTTTTATTTGTCAATTTTAGTTGATAAGAATACCGGTTTAAAAGTAATCATTATATAAGCCCATTGTGGGAAACGGGTATTAACTCCAACTTGATCTTTTAATATTCTTGTTCCCTTATTTTTCATATAAGTACTCCAACCTGCTTGTAGAGATAAAGATTGGGAAACTTTATAATCTGCCAATAAATCTATTTCGGAACCTATATCTTTATTATTTCTGTTTTCCATTTTTTCAGCTGTTGAAAATGTATGGAATCCTCCATCAAAGCTTAATTTAGAATTCGCCTTTACTGAAACACCTCCATATAAATCAACAAGCCCTTGCTTAGGTAAAGTTGACCAGTACTCCATGGATCCGTTAAAGGAATGGTTAGCCCCATAAAGTTTATTAAATGTATGATCTTTATTTTTAGCTAAAGAAGATTTAGAACCTGAGAAATAATCTACCCCTAAATTAGCCGATATGAAATCTGAAAATCTATATTTAGTTTTTAATGCTAATAAAGAAGCATCTAATTTACTGTCTGCTCTGTCATATCCAAATTGATAATATCCGGTTGCATAGAATGAAAACGGAATACTATGATCATCTAAACTGAAGTTGGCTCCTACTGTATTTCTGAAAATTGAAGTTTTTACTTCTTCAGGATCTTCTCCTTTTTGGAATCCTTCGTTTACCCATATAGCAGATGCTGTAAATTTCCCTATAGGTTTATATAACCAAGTATAGAATAAAGATTTATAGCTCTTATCATATACGGATTCATAAAGTACATCTGCTGCATTATTCCATCCACCTCCAACATGCGCTTTAAATTTATTGGTTTCGTATTTTAATTTTAAGAGGTCGTGTGCATTAGGAGTATTACTCCAATTACCGGATGAAAATAAACGTTTATCGTCATATTCCAATATTTGGCGTCCTAACACACCTGAAAATTGAGGCGTAAAGAAATATTCAGCCCATGCTTCATATACTCCTAAAGAATTACCGGTTTTGTTTATTCCGTTAGAACCGTACGTTTCCGTATCCTGTAACGTAATTCTAACCTTATAATCTTTTTCTTCATAGGATGCCCCTAAACGTACTCTCAAATTGTTCACATAAGCAGCATCGAGTGAATCTGCCAAAGGCTTGCGAAAACCACTTCTTAATTCGCCTCTAGTTCTCAATTCTCCATCAATTTTGATTTTCTGCGCAGTTAAGAGACTTAAACTCCCTAAACTAAAAAACAACAAATACCTTAATTTTTTGTGTTTCATAATTTTAAATTTAAATTAATCATTATTTTCTTTACCTAAATAATCGTTTTTCCCAATTTTCAACTTTTTTGTTTTCCAAACGATTTTTAAGCAAATTTTTCCAACTTAGTGCTAATGTTTTTATCTTTATTAAATCGTTTAGTATATCGCTATCTAAACAATTATCTTTTTTATATAATATTTTTAATAAATATGTTAAACTATATTCAGGATATGGTCTTTCAATCAGCTCTATGTTATCCCCTTCCTGCATAATACCTTCCTCTAACACTCTATAATACCATCCGGTTTTTAAACTTTCCTGCATTTTAAGAGACATTTCGCTATATTGGAAACGATAGTTTAGCTTCCAACAGGGTTGTCTGGCTTGACTTACTTCTACTGTACAACTTCCAATTTTATAAATATCTCCGATCATTACCGTATCTTCATTCATACCCAATGAAGAAATATTTTCTCCGAAAGCTCCCGGGTGCTTGAAAACATCGGCATCAGGGAATAATTTTTTCCAATATTCATAATTCTCAAAAGCATAATGATGTATTGCTTTATCTACTCCTCCATGATTTATCTTATCACTTTGCTCATCACTTAGTATTCCTAATTTAGAAACCTTTTGCGGACCGGTAACTTTTTTCTTATAAATAGCACTTGAATACTCCGTATTAGCCAAACGTTGTATTTTACCTATATGTAAAGAGCTTATAAAAGGTTTTTCCATTATTTTTATAGTTTATTTTCTTTCCATTGATAACTCGTATCTGTAAATATTTCTTTTCCCCAGATGGGAAGTTCTTTTTTTACTTTTTCCACAAGCTCGTCACAGGCAAGCATTGCGGGCTTTCTATGTTTAGAAGAAGTAAAAACAAACAAGCAAATTCCGCCTGTTTTTACCATTCCTAAACTATGATAAACATGCATGCATAGTAAATCATATTTTTTAAATGTTTCTTCTCTAATTTGAGATAATTTATCTATAGCCATTTCTTGATAAGAGGTAAATTCAATTCCTTCCACTTCTTTTCCTTCAATTATATCTTCCCTTACCTGCCCTAAAAAAATACTGTGTCCTCCTATATCGGTTTTAAAGGTATGGCTCTGTATGCTTTTTGCTATAAATTCAACGGGAATAGCACCGTCTAAAAATGGATATATTTTCTTCATGCAATATTCAAATTAACTAATCATTTCAATTCCATTATGAATATGTCTAATGTCCTTTTGAGGAAATTTTTCTTTAGCTATTTCTATAGCCCTTTTACTTCGTAATCCTGAATTGCAAACAAATATGATAGAATCGTAATCATCAAGTATATTTATTTTTTCTTCAAGTATAGACAAGGGAATTAACATATAATCGAAACCGGAAATCTTGGGTACTTCATCTTCATTTCTTACATCCACCAAAATCGAATTTTTCCTACTTAGTATTTCCTTCAATTGAAATACGCTCTCGACTTCATTTATGGTTGTAAACATGCCACAAATACGTTCGTAATAGATAGCTTTAAATTCGTCTTCATCTTTAGGAGACGAATTTATTTTTGATTTGGCAAAATTAATCATTCGCGTATTATAATCCAAACTGTTAAATATCATTAATTTATGTATAAGTGGATTGCCTATACCAGAAATTAGTTTAATAACTTCATTAGCTTGGATAGTTCCGATAATACCGGTAAGCGTACCTAAAACCCCCGTTTCATTGCAAGTTGGGACTTCTGAAAGTTTAGGTGGAAAAGGAAATAAATCTCTATAGTTAGTCTTCATACCGTCTTTTTCAACATTAAATACGGCAATTTGTCCTTCGTATTGATATATTGCTCCATATACTAATGGTAAATTTTTTATTTGACAATAATCATTAAGAAGATATCTTGTCTGAAAATTATCTGTGCAATCTACTATTATATTATATGAATCAATAATGCTACTTATATTTTTTACATTCAATTTTTCAGAATAGGAAGTAATTGTGGATTCGGAATTCGTCTCCTCGAGTCTTTCTTTTGCAGCTAAGGACTTAAGTTTTCCAACATCTCCTTCTTTATATAATATTTGTCTGTGCAAATTGGTGATTTCAACTTTATCAAAATCTACAATTCCTAAATATCCTACTCCGGCAGAGGCTAGGCATTGAAGAACCGGACATCCCAATCCACCAGCACCTACTACTAAAACACGAGAACGAAAAAGTTTATCTTGAGCTTCTTTTCCGAAATCGTGTAAAATTATTTGTCTATTATATCTTTTAAAATCCATTTTTTAATTTTAGTTAATATTTTTTATCCTCCGGAAAAAGGCGGTAATAAAGCTACTTCAGCACCTTCGGGTATCCGATCCGATTCTTTAGTGTTTGTATTATTCACAATAATCAGATAATTTAAAGTTTTTAACTCGGGAAAATAATTTTCCAATAATTCTTTTAAATTTGAAACGGTATTAACTTTTTCTTTTATTTGATAACTTTCAGATTGAAAAATATCGGTCAATTTTCCGAAAATTTTAATATTCATATTTTTTATATTTTTTTCTATTTTCTTAAACTCTTCTTGTGTGTTTATATTGGAAAATATTTCTGTATTTAGTTTGTTGTTCATATCAATAATATCTGAGTGAGACTCTTGAATGAAATCCATCATTTTTAATTGATTATGAGCTATTCTTTTATTTATTAGTTGTAAAGAAGCGTACGTATATATACCAAATAAAGGTTGTATTCTTTCATTATAACTAGCCACAGTTGCCCAATTATTGTTGTGATTTTCCAACAAATATTTTATTGCTTCTGGAGTAATCAATGGCATATCACAACTTACGATAAATATATCGTTTTTTGAATTTTCTAAAGCGGCTTGTATTCCTCCTATTGGCCCTTTGTTTTTATTCCTATCGAAAATTAGTTCTAAACCGAACTGTAAATATTCGGAATTATCCGTATTAATTTTAATTACGGGAAAACAAACAGATAAAGTATGAATTATATATTGAATTATAGGAACACCTTTTAATTTTTTTAATCCTTTATCCTCCCCCATACGAGTACTTTTTCCTCCCGCTAGGATATATGCTTCCATTTTTATATTTTATTTTTTTTAAATAAAATAAATTGATCGTTAATTTTTTTGTATTCTTCAACTATTTTTTTTCCTTTAATTGTTAAAAATGCACCGCCTCCATTTTTACCTCCTAAATTTTTTACAACCAAAGGAGAATTTGAAAATACATTCATCTCTTCAACCATACCCCAAGCTTTTCTATAAGGGATGCCTATTTCTCTAGCTGCTGCTGCTATAGAACCCGTTTCATCAATATAATTCAGAAGTTTGGCTCTTCCTTTTCCAATTTTTAAACCGTTGATTGTTTCCAACCAAATATATCCTTCAATTTTTATATCCGCCATACCTTTACTTTTTCGCCTTTAGCAACTGTTCTTTCATCGCCGGTTATTTCCACAATACAATTAGCGGTGCTGAAAGAGTTCATTTTATAGGATTCTTGAGAAGATAAAACAGTTACGATTCCGTTTTCCAAATATCCTTTTAGAAAATTTGTAAGTTTATTTTTTTTATCATACTCTTTAGATAAACTAACTTCTTCATAGTCTTTAAATATATTTTTTTCACCTTTCAATCCTTTTATAAAAGGACTAACATATTGATAAAAACAAGTTAAGACCGAAGAGGGATTACCAGGTAAAGCAAATACGTAATGATTATTTCTCTTTCCAAAATATAAAGGTTTTCCAGGTTTCTGCTGTAATTTGTAAAAAAGTTGAGTTATCTCAACTTTTTCTAAGCTATCTTTTACAAAATCATAATCTCCTACTGAAATACCTCCTGTCAATAATAATATATCTACCTCAGTAAGTCTTTTTTTTATTTCGCAAAAGGTTTCATCTTGATCATCTGAAATCTTTACTATAAATTGAGTTTCAATACCAAGTTCTTTCAATGCAGAACGCAAGGTAAGTGAATTACTTTCATATATTTGACCTTTTTTTAGAGGATTACCAGCAGGAACTAATTCATTTCCGGTAACAATAATACCTACTTTAGGAGGTAAAAACACAGTGATTTTTTCAATTCCAAATCCAGCTAACATTCCAATGCTAGCAGGTGTAATACGTGTATTTTCAGCTATAAGGATATCACCTATTTTTGCTTGAGAACCTTGCAAACGTATATTGTCACCCTTATTATAATTTCCTTCTTGAAGATGTAAAATGTTATTTTCTACCTTTACTTTCTCTTGCATAACCACCATATCGGCTCCAGCAGGTATCATGGCTCCCGTAAATATGCGAGCTGCTTCTCCGCTTTCTAAAATAGGCAATTCAGTTTGTCCTGCTTGAATTGTATAGATAACTTTTATTTCTTTATCATCCTCAATATCTTGATAACTCAATGCATAGCCATCCATTGCTGAATTAGTAAAATTTGGCACATCTATTGGGGCATATACCCTTTTAGCCGAATAATCATGTAATGCATCCTCTATTCTTTTTTCTATAAAGGGTCTCCCATTTATTTCTTTTAAAATAATTGTTCTTGATTCATCAACCGTTATAAAATTACTCATTTTTCAATAGGTTTTTTTTCGCATACCGAAAAGAAAAAATTATCCTCCAATTTTGATCATACTTCTATTCTCAAGATAATCAGGATTTAATTTCATAAAATTATCAAATTGTCCTCCCATCTTTTTATGCTTGTTTTTCAAAAAGGAATGTATAATAGGTTCTATATCTCCTTTCTTTCTTAGGATTCCTAAAATATCAAATTCATCTTTTCCAAAAAGGCAATTCTTCATTTTTCCATCCGCAGTAATTCTCATTCTGTTACACCCCTGGCAAAAAGGTTGACTCATAGTTGTTATAAAAGCAAAAGTTCCTTCGTATCCTTCAACTTTGAACTTTTTAGTAGTATCGTTATTATTATCTTTTATTTTCTGATAGGAAAATTGAGAATCTATAATCGTTAACATATCTTTCATAGTTATAACCTTACTTTTTTTCCATTGGTTTCCATTAAAAGGCATAAATTCAATAAATCGAACTTGTATAGGAAAGTTTTTTGTTAACGAAATAAAGTCGTTGATTTCATCTTCATTTATTCCTTTCATTATTACAATATTTAATTTAATATGAAAACCTTGGTTTACATAAAGTAAAATATTATCCCATACCTGATTAAATGCATTACGTTTAGTTAAAAATTTAAATTTTTCTTCTCGTAAGCTGTCAATACTAATGTTTATCGTGTTTAAATTTATCTCCTTTAAAAGAGTAACATATTTATGTAATAACACGCCATTAGTAGTTAAATTTAATTCTACAGGTAAGTTAGACAATTTCTTGATTATATCAGCAAAATCATGTCTTACCAGAGGCTCTCCTCCAGTAAGACGAATTTTATTTACTTGATATTTAGTGAAAGTTTCGGCTATTGTGAAAATTTCTTGCGGACTCATGAGATGATTGTAAGGCATACATTGCATTTTTTCATTAGGCATGCAATAAATACAACGAAAATTACAACTATCCGTTAAAGAAATTCTTAAATAATTATGAATTCTGTTATAATTATCAACTAACTTATTCATATTTGTTATTAGGATCTATTACTTTGTTAGTCCGTGGTTCCGGCAAATATCTTAATAAAAATACAGCAGAAAAAAACAGAAAAACCGAACCTCCAAATGTTGCCCAAGCAAAAGCTTCATTATCATCTAAAGCATTATTTAAGGCTCCGTACATCATCCATACTTGTAAAGTTAATATTAATATTAATACTACTATAATAGCAGACATTAAGGTATTGATTTTATTATTGTTAGCCGAATTCTGAACTTCTTTAAAATTATTCATGATTTTTAAGCATTTTCTTTATCTGTTACGTATACCTTTCCATCACGTATTACCACGGAAAGTTGAGGTAAGGGTCTCGGTGGCGGACCTTGTAAAACTTTACCTGTCTCAGGGTCGAAAAAACCTTTATGACAAGGGCAAACTATCTTATTCTGATCATGATCATACAATACGGCACAAGATAAATGGGTGCATTTTTGTTCAAAACATCTCCATTTATCTTCTCCTAAATGAATGAGTATGTATGGTACTTTATGATTATCGTTAATCACAAAGGCTTTCATTTTTCCTATCGGAACATCTATAGAATCACAAACGAAGTATTCTTCATTGAGCTTTTTTTTAGGAAACAGTAATGATTTGGCAGCTATAGCACCGTTACCTATAGCTAATCCTCCGGATAACAGACATAAAAATTTTGCAAACTCTCTCCTTGAAACATGAGTTGCTTCATCTTGTTTTATTGGAAAATCTGTTTTCCATACTGGTTTCTCTTTATCTTTTTTTGACATTTTTTCTTCAATTATTAGTGAACTTTTAATTCGGTACTTCCTTTTGGCATCATAATGTTTACCTTGGTAACCACTTCTTGCTTACCAAATATAAATTTGTTTACCGGCGTACTATTAGGACGTTTTTCTTCAATTTCTTCTAATGTTCCATAAAATAAAGCTCCACTAGGACAAACAGTGGCACACATTGGCTTTAATCCTGCACTTGTTCTGTCATAGCACATATTGCATTTCATCATTAGCTCAGCTTCTTCCATTTTTTTAGGAACTCCGAAAGGACAAGCCATCACGCAATTAGAACAACCGATACAGCGGGAAGTATTAGCGGAATGTACAACACCAAATACATCTTTGGTAATGGCATCAGCCGGACAAACATTGGCACATACGGGGTCATCACAATGCATGCAAACTTGAACGGTAGTTTGTATCGTATGTTTACGATCAACGTAATGGATATTAATCATACTATCCTGCCCATTAGTTTCGCATTCTGCACACGCCATTTCACAAGCATGACATCCGATGCATCTTTGCATGTCTACAAAAAAGCCTACATTTTTATTATATTCTGTACTGATCATATTCTCTTTTTTAGTCAATTGAACTTTGATATGCTTTAGATTCTTCCTCTATCGTTTCTTTTTTACCTGTATTAATTAATTTGCATGCACAAACTTTAAATTCAGGCATTTTAGATACAGGATCTAAAGTTGATATGGTTAATTGATTTGCCGAATGTTTTCCTCCCCAATGATAAGGTATAAATACGGTATCTTCTCTTATAGTTTCCACCACATTAGCAGGTATTAACATTTCTCCTCTTCGAGTTACTACGCGAATTAAGTCATGATCTTGTATTCCGTATTTTAGGGCAAGCTTAGGATGTATTTCCAATAAAGGTTCAGGATATTGGTCTACCAACTTCCCTATTCTCCTTGTTTGTGTCCCGCTCAAATATTGAGAGACCACACGTCCTGTAGTTAAAATAATCGGATACTCTTCATCGGTCATTTCTGAAGATTGTCGATATGGAGCAGGATTAAAATGTGCTTTACCATCTGGAGTTTTGAATTTATAATCTTCCCAAAGCCTTGGAGTTCCCGGATGATCTAATTCAGGACAAGGCCAAAATACTCCCATTTCTTTTTCAATCCTATCGTAAGTTATCCCGTAATAATCTGCCCTACTGTTTCTAGATGCTTTTCTTAATTCATTGAAAATTTCTTCACTATTTTTATAAGGGAAATAAGATTCAACTCCTAGTCTTCTTGCTAATTCCAAAATAATGCTAGTATCTGTTCTGGCATTTCCTGGAGGCGTTACAGCCTGACGTACCCTTACTACACGTCCTTCTGCTGTAGTAACGGTACCTTCCTCTTCTTCTTGTAACGATCCGGCTAATACCATATCAGCATGGCGTGCAGTTTCATTTAAGAAAAAGTCTATAGCAACATAAAATTCTAGTTTTTCTAAAGCAGATCGTACATAATTATTATTAGGTAAAGAAACCAATGGATTAAAACAAATGGAAATTAATCCTTTAATTTCTCCTCTATGAATAGCTTCTATAATTTCCCATGAACTATATCCTTTACGAGGAAGGTCTTTTTCATCTATTCCCCATATTTCAGAAACGATTTTTCTGTCTTCAGGATTTTCTATATCTCTATTTCCAGGAAGCTGATCGCATTTGTGTCCGTGCTCTCTACCTCCTTGTCCATTTCCTTGTCCTGTAATAGTTCCATAGCCACAATAAGGTTTTCCTATTCTTCCGGTTGCTAATACCAAATTAATACATCCAACCACATTATCAACTCCTTTGGTATGTTGTTCAATTCCACGAGCGTGCAGTAAGAAACTGGTATTCGCTTTCCCCCACATTTCAGCAGCTTTACGTATTTTATCTGCAGATACACCGGTAACTTCTTCTGCCCATTCTACTGTATGATCTTGAACAGAAGCAAGAGTTTCATCTAAACCTGAAGTATGTTTTTCAATAAATTCATGATCTACCCAATCATTATCAAATAAAATTTTAAGTATTGCTCCGTATAAAGCCGAATCCGTTCCGGGACGTAAATCTAGGTGTAAGTCTGCAGTTCTTGCAAACGGAGTAACCCTCGGATCCACTACTATTAGTTTGGCACCGTTATCTCTGGCTTCCCAAAGACGATAAGTTAATGTCGGAAACGTTTCACTAACATTAGCTCCCGCAACCATGATAACTTCAGCATGTTTTAAGTCCGCCCAACTATTGGAGGCTCTATCCATGCCAAATGCTTTTTTATTTCCTGCACCGGCACTAACCATACAAAGTCTTCCATTGTAATCCAAATTAGCAGTTTTTAAAGCTACACGGGCAAATTTACCGATCATATAACTTTTTTCATTCGTTAATGAAACTCCCGAAAGCATTGCAAATGCATTATTTCCATACTCTCCTTGGATTCTTTTTATTTCTGTTATAATTTTATCAAACGCATCATCCCAACCGATAGGCTTGAATCCTTCTCCTTCTATTCTTTGCAAAGGATGCGTTAATCTATCGGGATGGTTATCTTGTAAATATCGCTGAACTCCTTTAGGACATAGTCTCCCTTCATTAAATGGAAATTCTTTCCAAGGCTCAAATCCAACAACTTTATTGTCTTTAACCTTAAGCTGAATACCACATTGCATCCCGCAAAAACAACAATGAGTTTTTACAAGCTTGTCGGGATCTGATGTTCCTTTAAAACCATCTTTTGGTACATAATTTTTATGAGGACCAAATTGCTCAATAATTTTTTCTGTACCTACAGGTAATTTAGCCATATAATTAATTTTATTTTATGCTTATAAATGATTTATAAAAATTTTTTGTTCATTTTTATCCAAAGTAACTTCCGGATTCTTTTCTTGCCTTCAAATGTGCCAAAGCAAGAGCAGATCTTTTTCCTTCGGGACTGTAATCTAAGTAGCTGGTTCCATCTTCTAATGTGAAGTCAAATCCAAGTTCTTTAGTTATCGTTTTAAGATCGTTCACATGCATTTTGGTGGCAAATTCTTCTTTTGTATGAGGACAAACAGCCATTCCATGTTTAATACCTTCCGTTTTATAGATATTTGCACCCAATTGTGCCGGACGCTGGAAAATGTGAAAGAATTTCCCAAAAGGCATCCAAACTAAAAATAGTATTACTGTTACTGCATGAGAAACAGACATAAATTGATTGGTTTTTCCATCTAAATATGTATAATCGAAAACAATTCCGATTCCTGTTAATGAAATTGCTATAAGCAATAATAACGGTAACCAATCTCCATCAAATGTTTGGGTGGCAATTAACCCACCGTTAGTCAATCTTCTTTTCATCATCATCATACAGCCGATAATGACTAAAATAGAACACCATACTAAAGCATGGAAGATAATAAATGCCAGTATAGAACCTAATTGAAAATCCATTACTTTAAACCCGAACATATGAGCTTCATAGGTGGACATAGAACCTGATTCCAAGGTAAAATGTATCCAACCGAAAGTAAGTGGAAAGGTTATACAAAAAGCTATTAAACATCCTGTAGCTAACAAGAAGTGTCCTATCCAACGTGTTCTCCCTCTAGGATATATAAATTTCTGAAATAGAATATTTTGACAAAATAATTTAAGCCCTCTTATTGTATAAGCAATAAAATGCTTACTAAATAAAAATTGCCAAGAACGTTTCCAATACATTTTAGTAGGAGGACGTTGTAACCAAATTGAATAACGGTAAGTCACTCCAAATACGCAAAAAACCGATCCAAATAAGTAGGCAATTAATGCCGCATCAAAATTTTGTAGATTACGCGAACCTATAAATACTAACGCAATAATAAGCAAAGTAGCAGTAATTGCTTTAATTAATGCTTTTTTATTAAGCGTACTGAATGATTTAAACATAATTATTATGATTTTTTAACTTGGTCTTTCAGCTCCTTTTCTTTGATAATAATACCAATTAATAACTGTAGCTAACAATGAGAAAATTAAAATTCCCCAGAAAAAGGTATTTACACTTTTTAAACCTGATGCTTTAGATGATTCTAATTCAGCTCCGATTATCATTGAAAAAATAAATGGTCCGTAAGCTGCTATAGCTGCTGTCCAACCAATAACTCCTGCGGAATGAACCGGATTATCTTTGAATATGATAGGATATTGTCTGAAAGTTCCTGCATTTCCCATACCTGAAAAAAAGAATATGGTCAACATCATTGCTAAAAAATACGGGAATTGATCTACAGAAGTGGGCGCTACTAATCCCATAGCAATCATAATCCCGATACATCCTGCAAATCCTAACCCGGTTATAGTTGTTAACACCGAACCACCTACTCTGTCCGCAACAAATCCAAACACAACTCTACTAGCTGAACCGATTAATGGTCCATAGAATGCATATTTTAGCGGATCAGGAGCTCCGGGAAAATCACCGTATAATGATTTAATCATCAATGGAAATGCTGCAGCAAGACCTGAGAATGTACCAAATGTCATAAAATAAGTTATGGTACAAAACCAAGTATGTTTTATTTTAAAAATCCCTAATTGCTCTTTAAAGGAAGATTTTAAAGGAATGCTTCGTAAACCGAACCAACAAACTAAAGTCATTATAATTAGTATTGGCGCATAGATTAATGCAGTACTTTGTAAATAAATAGGTTTAGTTGTTACTTCGTGAGTTAATGGATCGGTAGTTTTTAAAATTTCAGGAGCTCCTACAATTGCAACTCCTAATAAAGCCGGAGTTAAAAATTGTACTATACTTACACCGAAGTTACCAATACCTGCTTGTACCCCTAATGCCGTACCTTTTAAACGGGCAGGAAAAAACATATTTGTTGAGGGCATAAAAGAAGAGAAGTCACCACCTCCAAAACCCATAGTAAATGCTAAAACAGCAAAAACCCAAAATGGAGTTTCAGGATTCATTACTGCCAAAGCAATACCTACCACCGGTATTAATTTTATCAAAGTAGAGAATGTTACAGTATGTCTAGTTCCATAAATTGGAATTAAGAAGGTATGTACAATACGTAACGTTCCGGCAGCCAATCCAGGTAAAGAAGCCAACCAGAATAGTTCTTTTTCTGTAAAGTTAAAACCTATACCCGGTAATTTTGTTACGATACCACTCATTAGATACCACACTATAAATGATAATGTTAATGAAATAGTGGTTATAGTTAAAGTTCTCCAAGCTATTTTCTTTCCTGTAGATTCCCAAAAATTATGATCTTCAGGCTTCCATTCTTTTAGCCATGTACCCATTATTTGTATTTATTTTAAGTTATAATTTTTTATATCTATTATTTATTTTCTATATCATTATAAATTTCAGGCATCTTTTCTCGAGTCATTTTTAATATCACTCTATGCATACAAATCAAACAGATTAATGATATAATAAATATTAATATCCAAGAACTGGTCCATAATCCAGTATAATTAAGAAAATATCCAAAAATAATCGGTCCGATAAAACCGCCTAATCCCCCAATAAGGCCTACCATTCCACCTACCACTCCCACTTCATTGGGAAAGTATTCAGGTATATGTTTGTAAACTGCTGCTTTTCCTATTCCCCAAGAAATTCCTATACATATAACCAATACCAGATAGACCCACATATTTGCGTCGAATTTTATTTCGGTAATACCTTTAGCTAATAAATCTTTTTTATTTACTTGTTGATTTTCTTTTACTACGATTTCCTGCCAAGTCTCTTTAGTGGGAAATATATTTTTCTTCTTATCCCCCTTTTCGTCTTTTTCTTTAATAGCATATTCTTTATTATCAACGGTAATACTATTAGCGGTTACTTTGGTAACAATTCCATTTTTATTAGCTGAAACTCCTTGTCCATCTGTATAGATTTCCATCTTTGGAAACATTAATAAGAAACTTAAAGCTACTGATGATCCTAAGACCCAATACATTACTTTTCTCGCTCCAAATTTATCTGAAAGATATCCGCCAAATGCTCGTATTACACCGGAAGGAAGACTAAAATAGGAAGCGAACATTCCGGCAACTACTAAAGAGGTTCCATATACATTCATAAAGTTCGGTACCAACCATTGAGAATAGGCTACAAAGAAGCCGAATACCAATAAGTAATATAATCCAAATCTCCAAACTCTTCCTTTTTTCAAAGGAGAAAGCATTTGATTCATATTTTTTGAATTTCCCGCAGGTTTTTTATTTTTAGCAAACAATAAGAATAAAATCCCTATAACTACAAGTACGGTTCCGTAAGTTATAGGAAGCATTTTCCATCCGTTGTCAGGATCATTTTTAGAAAAGTAATTTAGTAAGCTTGGGGCAAAAAAAGTAGTTAAGGCTGCTCCTGCATTTCCCATACCAAAAATACCCAACGCTCTTCCTTGCCATTCTTTAGGATACCATACCGAAGTATATCCAACCCCAATAGCAAAACTAGTTCCTACAAATCCAAATAAAAAGCTTAATAAAGCGAAAACCACAAATGATTTTGCCATCGGTAATAAAAATAGAGGTATTGAACAGAATAAAAGTAACCCTGCAAAAACGTATTTTCCACCAAATTTATCGGTCATTATTCCTACTGGAAGTCGTAATAAAGAACCCGTTAAAACAGGAATTCCTAATAGCCAACCGGTTTCAACAACTGTAAAGTCAAATATACTTTTATCTACTAAATATGTAACTAATACCCCATTGAGAGTCCAACAGGCGAAACATACGGTAAAAGCCAGAGTATTCAAAAACAGAATCTTGTGAGATTGAAGTAATTTAGTGCTCATTTAATAAAGTAGTTTTAATAATAGTTTATAGTTTATAATTTATTCTTTTAGATTAGAATCTAAAACATATTTTTTAAAATCATCTTTAATTTTATAAAATTTATGATGTAAAGGACATGGATTTTCTGAAGAACAATTTTTTAAACCTAAAATACATCGATTAATTGATTTTTCTCCGTCAACCGCAATCACTATGTCCGAAATTTTTATATCTCCTAAATCTCTACTTAAAGTAAAGCCACCATTTTTCCCCTTCATTGAAAACAATAAATCTGATTTAACTAATTGTTGTAAAATTTTTGCTGTAAATGGACCCGGAGTTCCTAATGCTTTACTAATTTCTTTAACTTGGCATAAACTATCTTTAGTGCTATTTGCACTTAGATAAATCATAATTTTAATTGCGTATTCACTTGTTTTTGAAAACATTATTTCAACTGCAGAATTTAGTCATAGCTTTAGCAGTACAAATATACAAAATTTAACTTAATAAAAAGACTTTTACATCTTATTATCTTTAATATTTATAAGTTTTATAAATAAAAGAGTTTTTTCAATTTTTTAACTTAACAAAGAATATTTTTTTTAGATATATAATTTTTTACATTTATTTTTAAAATATAAATCCATATTTTGCTTAAAATTTAATTTTATTTAAAAAAGGATTTATTTTTTTCATATATAAATATTGAGTATTATTACTAACAAAATTAATAAGAATAGTATTTGGCTATATCTCATAAGAATTGATACTTGTATATCCTCTATATCAGTTAAACCAGATTTTTATATTTATTGCCCTACATTTAAGAAATATCTTAAGCTAGAATTAGTTTTTTATAAATGAGACGAAGATAAATAATCATCTAAGAATTTTGCTAACCCAGTTTAAATTACTTGATTGACACTACTTTATGATTACGTATGGTTTTTGAAAAATCGTGTCCATCATAACCATGATTTGTCGGGCAAATAAAAGTACTATCTATTTCATCAGGGAAATACATCTTTTCATATTTCATTGGTTCGGCAATATAATCAAAATAAGATACTCTCCAAAGCTCTTCTCCCTTTTTATTATATAGAACGATGAAATATTTATTACCGCCTAATATTTGCGCAATTGAAATTGGTGAAGTGGGAAGATGTTTGTATATATTGGCATAGTACTCACCATCTTCACTTTTTACTGTTGAATCAAGATTAAAATTTCCGTAAAAACTAGATGACGAAAACAGGCACAGCCAATAGAAAAATGCAAGAAAAAATATTATTTTTATCATTTTTATGTTTTTTTTATAATCTGTCTTTCCATACTTTTATTATAGGACTGGTTTCCATCTTTAATACTAATTGTGCTTTATACTACCGTATACTTAATTTATTTTATCTTGATATATCGACTATTTTTTTATCTTCATCATAATATATTAATAAATTACTTTTTTTAGTCGGTAGCTTTATACTATTTATATCATCATATAGATAAGCATAATGGGGTGAATGCCATATTTTCTTACCTTGTTTGTTATATAAAACATAAAAATATCGATTCCCCTCTATCAATTCATTAACCGCCAACGGGGTTGTTGGCAGATGCTGATACATATTTATGTAATACTCACCATCCTCTCCGTGTTTTGTACTGGACAGATTAAAATCACCATAAAAGCTGGAGGAAGAGAAAAACCACCACCATATCACCATAATAATTAGCACTAATATAATTTTTATAATTTGCACTAATATAATAATTATTATAAATACAGCATTTTTGCGTAGTATATTTTCAAAAGATATATGGATATTATGTTTCATTTAATTCCCTATGGTTTTGTTTAATTTTATAAATGATATTTGTTAACTTATCCTTTCTTGATTTTCATTTAGATCTTTTCTTTTCCAGAGCTAAAGCTTCGGTTATTAAGTTCGCTGCCTTTACTAAATCATCAGAAGTTCTATAAAGCAGAGATAGATTTAATAATTTCTGTAGATACACATTCTCAGGATTAAAATTCATAACTTTGTAGTCGTCACTAAAACCATCCATATCTAAACCATACCATACCTTGGTTCCATAAATAGGTCCAGATGTTAAACAGTTTAGCTGTTCCTTATGCGATATTAAATAGTTCTTTAGAAATTCAGCAGCTTTTATAACATCTTTTTTAGTTGGATAAAGTCTATGATTTTTAAGCCATGATTGTTCAAAATCTTTACCTTGCCACTTAAATAGTGAATAAATGAGGTTTTCCCTAACATATAAATAATAATATTCCTGACCTAACTTAGGAGCCTTTTCTAGATAATTAACTTGCCCACTCATTTCAAATTCCTTTTTATTTATTTAGTAACATTTAAATATAATTGGTCACTATTTTTTCTGCTTCTAATGACAGATGGCTTAATAGTTGTTTTACTGTTATATCTTTATGATATCCCAATACAATCGCATTGACTATTTCATTTGTAATTAAGAAAAAAAACATAAAGAATATAACTAATAAAAATATTAATAAAATATCGTTATCTTCATTTTCCTACCCATCTTAAATATTGTGACCAGCACGGGTCAAATTCGCACTCAATTTTAGCTGATAGGGTTTTATACTGATCTGCCGCACGTTGTGCTAATGCAATAGCTGATTGTTTATCTTGCACATGCCATAACATGGTTCTTACGCCTTGATAAAAGGTATTTTGACAATGAATGCCCTGTTTATTAATTTGTAGAGCTGGATTAATAGTGTCTTCTAGTTCATAAACAAGAGATAAAATTTCCTTACTATCCACATCAGCTGTTACATTCAAAGCATAGCAATAATTGAAATCACCTACCAATACATCGGCTGTCTCATTTCTTTGTACAAGTTTTTTACTGTCAGGATCATTTTCATAACTGATTTCAAATACACTCCATCTATCCTCATTATCAGAAAGAGGAAAAATACCTGTATGCTTTAATTTATCTTGCCATAAATGATCAAATATCTTTACAAATTCATTAAGAGGTACTGCGTTTTCCTCATTGGGAGTTTCTAAAAAGTTAACACTTCCAATTTTAATAGAAAAATCATATTCTCCTAATACATGATCAAGCAAGGTGAATGCAGTCGATTGGGCGATTTGCTTCATCTCTTCAGGAATAGTTTTACCAAACGCAATTTTCAAAGAGATTTTACGATATTCTTCATTATGAGAAATCAATAAATCAGTTGGTTTCAATGAAAAAGAATCATCATCATGAGCTATAGAGATAGAGAATGTATCCAGATTTTTAACCCGTGTTCTAAATGCTTCTATTTCAAAAAAATTAAGATCTGGTGCATGTTTAACGATTCGCATCACTAGTTCAAACTGCTCAATACGGCCTTGAGCCGTAAAAATTATTTTATGATTTTTTTTATCTCCTGGTGTAAGCTCTGCAATAACATCTAATTGATTATCTACTAAAAGATTATTGAGATTCTCCATGATGGAGATTAGTTCTAGTGTATTAAATGTCTGTTCAGATGCTTTTACCTGTGTCCAGAATGTTTGAATAGAAAGAAATATTTTATCTGAATCAATTGATTTATCTTGTACAGATTGAATTTCAGACTTTGATTTTTTTTTCCAAAATTTTTTAAAAAACATAATTTTAATTTTTTATTCACAATTCTTTGAAAACATTATTTCAAATGCAGTATTTAAACATAGTTTTAGGATTGCAAGTATACTAATTTTATCTTCATAAAAGGATTTTTACATCTTTATTATCTTTAATATTTATAAATTCTATAAATAAATGATTTATTTTCAATTTGTTAACTTAACAAAGAATATTTTTTCATTATCTTTTTTAAGATATATAATTTTTTTACATTTATTTTTAAAATATAAATACATATTTTGCTTATAATTTAATTTTATTTAAAAATATATTCATTTTTTATCGCAGATAAATATTGAATATTATTAATGATTAATAAAAGACAATTTTGTCCTTTATTAAAAATTTTATATCTTTGAAAATTATTAATTGTTTAAAAATTGTTTTCAAAAAGCTGTGAATACGCTATTAGAGCTACTGTTTTTATTGGCTCACAATCATTTTCGGATAATAAACCCAGATTGAAAGATATTTCCAGAGAAATAAATTCTCCGGAGGCTTTTACTGCTAAAATTTTACAAACTTTAGTAAAGCATAGTATAATTACCTCTCACAAGGGGCCAAACGGTGGATTTAGTATATCTCTTGATCTATTACCTAAGATTAAAATTTATGATATTGTGCTAGCTGTGGATGGCGATTCGATCTTTAAAGGCTGTGCATTAGGATTACCCAAATGCTCGGAAAATCATCCTTGTCCAGCCCATCATAAATTTAAAGCTGTACGTAAACAGTTACAGAAAACACTTGAAGAAATTAGTATTGAAACTATGATTACGGATGTTATTTCCGGTTCAACTTTTTTAAAAATCTTAAATTAATTAAATCATGAAAAATATGTTAGATGCAACCATAGGAGAAATTGTAGCAGAAAATTTCAGAACTGCTTCTGTTTTTTCAAAATTTGGTATTGATTTCTGCTGTAAAGGTGATAGAACTATACAGCAGGCCTGTGAAAAAAAATCAGTTGACATGCAAGAATTAATCACTAAACTTACAGAAGCCATTGCAGAAAAGGATGAAAATATCGATTTCAAATCATGGCCTCTGGATTTATTGGCTGACTATATTGAAAAAGTTTATCATCGATATATTCGAGAAAAGAGCCCTTCACTATTGAAATTCTTAGATAAAGTACAAAAAGTTCATGGCGACAGACATCCTGAATTAATAGAAGTTTATAGTTTATTCTCTGAATCGGTTATCGAATTGGAAGCTCATCTACAAAAGGAGGAAAAAATTTTATTCCCTTTTATTAGAATTATGAATGAAGCTAAAATTAATAATCTTCCGTATGAGACACCTCATTTTGGAACAGTTGAAAATCCTATTACTATGATGAAGCATGAACATGACGTGGAAGGAGAAAGATTTCATAAAATAGCGGAATTAACACAAAATTATACACCTCCTGCGGAAGCTTGTAATACTTATCGAGTCTCTTTTGCTATGTTAGATGAATTTGAGCAAAATCTTCATAAGCATATTCATTTAGAAAATAATATTTTATTTCCACAGGCTATTGTAATGGAATCTACTATGAAATAATTTGCAAATGGTTAAAAAATGGTTTTTTGTTAGTTTTTTAAATTTATTTATTGCAGGAATTCTTGGTTTTATACTGAGAATTCTTCAATATTATTCCATAAATTTTCCTTATAGTAATTTTCTACATACCCATTCTCATATAGCAATGCTAGGCTGGTTGTATCAAATATTTTATATTTTGATCTATCTTTATTTCATCCCTAAAAGTAAAAAAAATCAATCGTTATATTCAACACTTTTTTGGATTACTCAACTATCTATTGTCGGTATGTTTGTGAGTTTTCCTTTCCAAGGATATGGCTTATACTCTATTTTATTTTCAGCTTTACATATTTTATGCTCCTATTATTTTTGCTATTTGACTTTTAAAAATTTACGCCAAAAAGACATAAGTACTCTTTTTATAAAAACCGCATTAGCTTGTATGCTCTTTTCTACATTTGGAATTTGGGGACTTGGCATAACAATGGGAACTTTAGGTAAAAGTTCTATTTTATATTCCATTTGCATTCAATTTTTTTTACATTTTCAAATTAATGGATGGTTTTTATTAGGATGTTTTGCTTTAATTCTGAAAGTATTGGATATAAATTATTCTTTAATTTATTCAAAGATTACCTATATATTTTATATTTTAGTTTTATTGGGAATTATTTTTTCTTTTGGATTACCTCTTAGTTGGTTTATTCATTCCCAATATATTTATTTTTCTTATTGCTTTGGTATTATATGTAATATCGCTTTTTTATTTTTGTTCTTAAGATTTATTCATCCTTATCTTCTTGCCCTCATACAATCAAAATCGCTATCATTACAACTTTTATATAGCTTTTTTTTCTTATCTCTCTTACTAAAAGTTATAATCCAATTATTCCTTTTCAACCCTGAAATAGCGCAATATTCTTACGAAATAAAAAATCTACGTATTGGCTTTATTCATTTGGAGACATTAGGCATTTATACTTGTCTTAGCTTTATATTACTTATGCTTCACAATAATTGGATAGATAGTAAAAGCAAGCTCATTAAAATGGGTACCTTATTTTTTTTAGGTTTTTATTTTATATCAGAAGTGTTATTATTCTTACAAGGCTCTTTTATTTATCTTGGTAAGAAAATTATACCTAATTATTTTTTTGTTTTATCTTGGAGTAGTTTGTTATTCCCTTTAGGCATATTATTTTATTTAATTTATATAATTATCTTTCAAAAACCATCCAAAAATAATTCTTAATAGTTCGAAAATAATTTTAATAAAAACATAAATTGAATGTTTAATAAAGCATTAATTATTTAGCACAAAAGTTTTAACTTAAAATGGTAGCAACTATTTTTCTATTACCTCCTCTATTTCTAAATTCACATAAGTAAATGCCCTGCCAAGTTCCTAAATTTAGTTTCCTATTAGTAATGGGTATTGATAAACTTGATCCCGCAAGTATAGATTTTGCATGAGAAGGCATATCATCTATCCCTTCATAAGTATGTGTATAATAAGGTTCTCCTTCTTTAACTAGCTGATTAAAAATATTTTCTAAATCCACTCTAACTTCACGATCTGCGTTTTCATTTATCGCTAAGCCTGCAGAAGTATGTTTTATAAAAAGATTGAGTATACCTGTATGTGGTAAAGAAGGGAGCTTTTTAGTTATTTCATCAGTTATTATATGAAAGCCTCTATTTCGTTCTTCAAGAAAAAATTCAATTTGAGATACCAATTCTGTTCAGTTTTTTAGAATGTATTATAAATTAATATTCAATATATTTTTCATAATTTTCAAAAATGATCTTAAACCATTCTGTATAATTATCTGGATGTAGCTTTATATCCTTTTTTAAATCAATAAGATTTATCCATTTCACTGATTCAATTTCAAGAGGATTTATGTGTATTTCTCCTTCATATTGCCCTGTAAAAACATAATCATACTCATGCTCAATCATACCATCTCCTACCTCAGCCTTATATATAAAGTCAAATTTTTTTTGTAATTCGCAATTAAATCCCAATTCTTCCTTTAACCGTCGGTGTGCTCCTTCTAAATAGCTCTCTCCCACTCGAGGATGGCTACAACATGTATTGGTCCATTTTAAGGCTGAATGATATTTTATTTTTGCTCTTTGTTGTATAAGAAGCTCTTTTTTATTATTAAAAATAAAAATTGAAAATGCTCGATGTAATACTCCTTTTAGATGTGCTTCTTGTTTCTCCATCTCTCCCTGTACTTCATCATTCTCATTTACTAATATTACGTGTTCAACCATCTTTAAAAATTCTTCTATCTGTAACGGAATCCTTGCGGATTTATAAAATTTTCTATCCTATAACCTATTCCTACCAATAAACCATCTCCTCCTTTCTTAAATATATCTGTGATACCGAAGTTATACCCGAAGGTAAAATTCAACCTGCCTAGATCTGCTTGTACAAATGGTGTCAATGATAGACCTCCACTTACTTGCGAATCTTTTGCTGTTCTATAGCTTACTCCAAAAGCAAATGCATTAAAATCATTTTTATACTTTGCTTTTAAATTTATATCCATCATTCTTTCCGAATTCGTATTTAAACTCATCATAAATGAAGGCTCTATAAAAAATGAATCTACTAATTCCCAATCATAGCCTAAGTTCAGATAGTACCATGATGGTGAAGGTTCGATGGAATTTACCACCGGTTTGTTTTTACCTAATGGAATGTCTTGAACGGATACTCCTGCAAAAAAACCTTCATAGGCTACAGACATTCCTAAATTCAAGTAGGGCAAAAATACAGACTTATCACCATATAAAAGTGGATCGTTCTCATCTTCAGGTCTCAATTTCGAATATTCAAATGATTGAGAAAAAAAACTGAAAGATGCTCCGAATGAAAATTGATTTTCTTCTCGATTTTCGTCATCCGCTAAAGGAATATGATAAGCTCCCGATATATTGGCACCTGTTAATGTTATGGGACCGTTTTCATCTCTGAAAAAGTAAGCTCCTAATCCTACCCTGTCAAAAGCATTAAAATGAGTGCTAATGGTTTGCGTATTCGGACTTTCATTAAAATTGCTAAACTGCTGATGATAGGTTGACTTTAACACAATATCATCCGTAGATCCCGTATAGGAAGGGTTTATCAATACCTTATCCGACAATAGATATTGTTGGTCAAACGGAATACTTTGCTGCCCATACAATTTTTCATAAGTTATAATAATAAAAAATATAAAAAATAAAAATAATCGAAATGATCTCATCTAGTAATTATTAATTTAGAATCTAAATGCGCAAATATTTATTGTACAAACTTAATAAAAAAAGAAATATTTTAAGTATTGTTAACATTTTTATTTTTTTTCATTAATCATTATCAATTAATGATCTAAAATTATTTTTTTTAATGCATTATTCACTTTTTTGGGTGATTCTAATACTAAAAGATGTGAAGCATCTTCTATTATTTCAAGAGATTTGTTTACCTTATTAGAATAAGATTCATGAATTTTCTTAAATGGAAAAATAATATCTTTTGTGCCATGTATCTGATAAATTCCTACTAATTCTTGCTCAGGTTGCCAATTAATAATTTGATCTATAGACCATCTAAAATATTCAGAATCCAATTGAACCATTAGTTCGTCAAGCTTAAACTGATTTCTTTTTTGCCTTTTTGATGGTAATATACTGAAATATAGCGACCTTATAAAGGCATAAGAAACTATTTTTTTATTGGTGAAAAATTTAATAGGAAACCACTTCGCAAATTTTATTTTTTTTAAAATCTTAAACAATCGAGGAATTTGGGTTACATCTTTCATACTTGCAATAAGAATGGTTTTTTCAGGATTTAAAAATTTATTCATTTCCTGAACTATTACACCTCCAAAGGAATAACCAACTAAAATAAATGGTTCTGATTGATCTATACATTCCGCCATTTTAGAGGAATAGCTAATTAAAGAATCATTTTTTTCGGGTAAATGCCATTCTATATTAATTTTTTCATATCCCTCGGGTAGTTCAATAAATTTAAAACATCTGGATTTTGCTCCTAATCCCGGAATGAAATACACCTTCATTGTTATAATTGTTAAAAATTTTTTAATTATTTTATTTTCACAAAAATAGGCTTAATTATTTTCACAGTAATTTGAATATTATAATTAACCTATATATTTGCAAATATTTTTCATTTCCATGAATTCAAAGATAAAGTTACACAGAAATTTAATTATAGGATTACACAATGCCTTACATGAAAGTTTTTTCGAGCCTAATAAATATGCTGATAAGGTTCTGGAAAGAACTTTAAAATTTAATAAGAAATGGGGTAGTAAAGACCGTGGCTTTGTTTCCGAATCATTTTATGAAATCATTCGATGGAAAAACCAATTGGAATTTTTTGCCAATCGAAAACTTTCTCCTGAGTCTATTAATTTAATTATAGCCACTTATTTGCTATACAATAAAATGGGGCTCGAACCTTTTCCGGAATTTGAAAAAGTATATGTTAAAAAAATAAAAGATCGATTTAAACTACCTTTTCCTTCACCTTCAATAAAATATTCTATTCCAGAGTGGATGCAAACTGTATTAGAGAATGAATTGGGTGAACAATGGAGTCGAGAAATAAATGCTTTAAATGTTCCTGCCCAAACTGTTATTAGAACCAACTCTCTTAAAATTACTGCTGAAAATTTGATAGAGGTTTTGAGGGAAGAAAATGTTTATGTAGATTATATTAAAGGGTATAAAGATGCTCTTATTATGGAAGATAAGAAAAATATCTTTAAAACTCAAGCATTTAAAGACGGATTATTTGAAATTCAAGATGCTTCATCACAAAGAGTAGGAGAATTTTTAGAGGTAAAACCCGGAATGCGAGTGATTGATTCTTGCGCGGGTGCTGGTGGTAAAACCTTACATCTTGCAGCTTTGATGGAAAATAAAGGACATATCATCGCTATGGATATACATGAATGGAAACTTCAAACGCTTAAACAAAGAGCTAGAAGAAATGGAGCTCATAACATCCAGACTAAAATTATCGAGGATTCAAAAACATTAAAAAGACTTGAAAATAGTGCCGATAGAGTTTTAATTGATGCTCCTTGTTCTGGATTAGGTGTCTTAAGAAGGAATCCTGATGCAAAATGGAAATTAAATGAAGAATTTATTGGGCGAGTAAAAGAAGAACAAAGACAAATATTGCAAAATCATTCAAATTTGGTTAAGAAAGATGGGATCTTAGTTTATGCTACATGTTCTATTTTACCTTCTGAAAACTCTTTGCAAGTAGAGAATTTTTTGAAAGAAAATTCAAATTATGAGTTAATTGAAGAAAAAAAATTAATGCCTTCGGTATGTAATTTTGATGGATTTTATATGGCAAAACTTCTACGTATCAAGTAACTTTTAACATTTGTCTTTTAGGATGCTTATTATTTTCATGACCTGACTCTGCAAGTTTTTAAAATCAGAATCATTTACTATATGGAAATTGGATAATTTAACAACTTTTTCTTGAGCCCATTGATGTTGAAGCCTTTTTTTTACTTCTTCTATTGTAAGATGGTCTCTTGAAATTATTCTCGGTATACGAATTGAATCGGGAGCAATAACCGCTACAGTATAATCGCAATCTTTATATGATCCACTTTCGAATAAAATGGCAGCCTCTTTAACACAAAATGCTGTATCTTGTTTAGTTTTCCATAACTCAAAGTCTTTCTGTAATGCAGAATGCACTAATAAATTCTGTTTTTTTAAAAGATTTTCATCAGAAAATATCACTTTGGCTATATATTTTCTATTTAAATTTTCTCCTTCATAAGATTCCTCACCTAATAAAGAAATTATATTCTTTTTGAGATCAGTATTTTCAACCATGAGCTCTTTTGCTCTTGTATCGGAATTAAATACCGGAAATCCATTGCTTTCGAATATAGCAGCTACAGTAGACTTCCCTACTCCCATTCCTCCTGTTAACCCAACAATTTTCATTAAAATTTTATATAATTTAAATAATACTATATACCACTACATAATGAGAAACACTTCCACCTAAAACAAATAAATGCCAAATAAAATGAGCATAAGGCATTTTATCTTTTATATAAAAAATGGTTCCAACGGTATATAAAATTCCTCCCAAAATTAAAAACAATAGAGCTTGATTATTCATTAAATGAACTACATTTTTTATATCGAAAACCAATAACCATCCCATGACCAAATATAGAAGCAGAGATAATTTATCAACTTTTCCTGTCAAAAATATTTTCATAACAATCCCTAAAGCAGCTATGGACCAAACAATTGAAAAAATTGTCCATCCTGAACTTTTTTCTAATGTAATTAAACATATAGGTGTATACGTTCCGGCTATTAATAAGAAAATGCTCATATGATCAAATATTCTTGCCTTTTTTTTAAGATTTTCGTTAATGAAAAAATGATAAATGGTGGAAGAAGCATATAAGACTATTAGAGATATTCCAAATATCCAAATGCTTAATGTACTATAATAGGTTAAATTTCTGTCTTTAATTAATAAAAATATTAGGCCGATAATACCCAACACCACACCCAAACCATGAGATATTGTATTAAGCATTTCTTGTTTATCTCTAACTGCGTAACTCATTTTCCTTAACTTTTTTAACAAATTTAATAAATATATTTATCTGAAGTTTTTTTTTATCATTTTTAACATTTTTAACGGAAAATAAACTCATTTTAATTAAAATAATAGAATTTTTATGACTAATTTTGTGTACACTAAAAATTCACAATACCATGTCATCAAAAGAGAAAAGAATTTTAATCATATATTCTTCTACAGATGGACATACAATTAAGATTTCCAAGTATATTTCAAAAATTTTAACGGCTACCGTTGACCATGTATCTATAAAAGATCCTATTCCTTCATTAAAAAAATATGACGGCATTATCATAGGCGCCAGTATTCGCTATGGATTCCATAGAGCCAAAGTAAAAAAATATATTAACAAACATTATAAGGATCTGAACGGTATACCTAACGCTTTTTTCTCCGTAAGTTTGATAGCTAGAAATAAAGAAAGAAGAAACGTAGATAATAATCCGTATGCTAAAAAGTTTTTAGATAAAATTAAATGGAAACCTAAAAATATTGCTCTTTTCGGTGGAATGCTAAACTATCCAGCATACTCTTTTTTCGATAGGCTAATGATTCAGCTAATTATGACAATCACTAAAGGTCCTACTGACTCTAAAACAGTAATTGAATATACAGATTGGACCCAGGTAAAGAACTTTGCGACAGAATTCAATTCACAAATTGCTTTCGATTGAAGGCTATAATTTATAAAATATAACTTATTTTTGTAATTGAAAACCTTGAAATTATTTTTTAAGTAATGGCTAAAATAAAAATCGGATTAGTACAATCCAGTTGTTCCAATAACATTGATAATAATATAGAGAGAGCAATTGAAGGAATTAGAAAAGCTGCCTCTGAAGGTGCTCAGATTGTTTGTTTACAAGAATTATTTACCTCATTATATTTTTGTGATGTTGAAAATTACGACAATTTTAAAATTGCAGAAACAATTCCTGGGCCAACCACGGATAAATTATCTAAAATAGCTGCAGAATTGCAAGTAGTTATTGTCGCTTCACTTTTTGAAAAAAGAGCAAAAGGATTATACCATAATACAACTGCAATACTCGATGCCGATGGTACTTATTTAGGCAAATACCGCAAAATGCATATCCCTGATGATCCGGCCTATTATGAAAAATTTTATTTTACTCCGGGTGATTTAGGATATAAGGTTTTTCAAACCAAATATGCAAAGATAGGAGTATTGATCTGCTGGGATCAATGGTATCCTGAAGCTTCTCGAATAACAGCTTTGTTGGGCTCTGAAATATTGTTTTATCCTACAGCCATCGGATGGGCATCTACTCAGGACGAAGAAACTAATATTGAGCAATACAATGCTTGGCAAACCATACAAAGGAGCCATGCTATTGCTAATGGAGTACACACAGTAAGTGTAAATCGTGTAGGATATGAACAAAACGGGGCAATGAAATTCTGGGGAGGTTCTTTTGTTTCGAATCCTTTCGGAACTATTTTAAAACAAGCCTCACATGAAAATGAGGAAGTAATGGTAGTAGAAATTGAAACTGAAAAATCTGACAGTTACAGAATACATTGGCCTTTCTTAAGAGATCGCCGCATAGACTCATATTCCCCTATTACTAAACGTTTTATTGATGAAGATTAAGTATATTGAGTAAATCATCATAATTTTGGAAATAACAAAAATACCTCTAGGAGACAATCTAGTTAATTTCATTCTGTTAGGATCATTATTATTACTGATTATTTCGCGGTTTTTATTAATTCCTAAAGATGAGCCTATTTTTCGATTTAGATCAATTCCTACAGAAAATGAAAATTTTACTCTGTATGTTGCGATATGCAGTTTTGTTTATACGGTCATATTATCGTTAACACTTCTTCCCTTCTTTACTATCGTAATCCCCTTCTATAATACGGAAGCATTAAGATTTATTTCTTTATTTATTATCTTAACTATTTATCAGGTATCCTCTTATACTTTAGGTAACGGATTTCTATTAATATTAGGAAAAAATAAGGAATATCAAAATAATTATAATAATCGCTTCATTTTTTTATTTATTAAATTATTTATAGTAATATTACTTTGCTTTACAATATATTATACAAATATACCCTCTCATTTTACACCTTTTATTGTATTAGGCACGATATCATTTTTACTCATTATAGAATGGATTTGGCTAATGTTTTTCATTAAAAATCAAATAAAACTTCCTGGTTATTATGAATTTTTGTACCTTTGCATTTTCGAAATCTTACCGGCACTATATGTATTAAAATTAGTGTTCTTAGGAGATAAATTATAATTTATTATGAAAATAAAGTCCGTTTTAATCTCTCTATCTAAACCTACTGGCGATAGTTCACCATATTTTGAAATTGAAAAGAAACATAAAATAAAAATTGATTTTTGTCCTTTCATTCATGTTCAAGGCGCTGATGCAAAAGATGTTAGATTACAAAAAATTGATTTTTCAAATTTTACTGCCATCATATTTACCAGTCGAAATGCTGTAGATCATTTTTTTAGACTGGCTGAAGAAATGCGTTTTACTGTGCCCGATTCCATGAAATACGTTTGTCAATCTGAAGCCATAGCTTTATATCTTCAAAGATATATTGTTTATAGGAAAAGAAAAATTTATTTTGGAGAGAAAGAGGCGGAAGATATGATACCTCTTTTAAAGAAGAATCAAAATGAAAAATATCTTTTACCCACTTCCGATATACTAAACCAAGATATTCCGGATGCATTGGATAAAGCAGGGGTGGATTATACCAGGGCTATTCTCTTCCGAACTGTTAGTAGCGATGTTGCCTCTCAGATTAAAGATATTAATGCCTATGATGCTCTAGTATTTTTTAGTCCTTCGGGCATAAAATCTTTGTTTGATAATTATAAAGATTTTAAACAAGGTTCTATAAGTATCGGCATTTTTGGCCATTCAACCAAACAAGCTGCGGAAGAAGCCGGTTTAATGGTTAATTTCTTTGCTCCAACTAAAGAAAGTCCATCTATGGCAAAAGCTTTGGATGATTTTTTACAATAAAACTAAAAATATATCTAAAGCTCAAATTTAAAATTAAATTTGAGCTTTTTTATAAAATCGTTTGATATTATCCGGTTAATAAATTTCAAATACCGTTGTATTTCATAACACTATGCCTGTCAGATTAATTCTTTTTTTATACAACTAACCCACTATCTGATGATCTATAATTAAGATAGGTTAATATAGTTTATAAATCTTTCTTAAACTCTCTCATTCTACATTCCTTTTATAAAATCATAATAAATAATTTAATAATGATTGTATAGTATAATACTTAATTGAATTATAGTACTTTTGTAAAGATTAAACTATGTCAGGACTTTATATTCATATTCCTTTTTGTGTAAAAAAATGTAATTATTGTAATTTTCATTTTTCAACACAATTTAAATATAAGCCGCAATTGATTACTGCAATTGGTAAAGAGCTGACATTAAGAAAAAATGAGCTTCGTACTCCTTTAGAATCTATATATTTTGGAGGTGGAACACCTTCAACACTTACTTTTGAAGAACTTAGCCATCTATTTACTATCATACGTCAACATTATGATATTTCTCAAACTACTGAAATAACATTTGAAGCAAACCCGGATGATTTAAATGAAGAATACCTTACTTTTCTTAAAGAACAAACTCCAATAAACCGACTAAGCATAGGAATACAATCCTTTATAGATGAGGATATTGACTTTATGAACAGAACCCATAGTGCCAAAGATGGTATTACTTGCATAAAATTAGCTAAAAGCCTAGGGTTTGATAATATCACCATAGATTTAATTTACGGTGGTCAAACTACAACAAATGAAAGATGGATGTATTCACTTGAAAAGGCTATTTCTTTAGATATTCCGCATATATCTTCTTATGCATTAACAGTTGAACCTAAAACCGCCTTTGAAGCTCAAATTAGAAAAAAAATAATATCTCACATCGATGAAGAAAGGCAATCATATCAATTTGAAATACTTAGAAAAAAATTAACAGAGCATAATTATATCCAATATGAATTTTCTAATTTTGGCAAAGAAAACTTCTTTTCTCTACATAATAGTTCCTATTGGAAAAATAAACCTTACCTTGGCATTGGACCTTCTGCTCATTCATTTAACGGCACCAATAAAAGGAGTTGGAATATTTCAAATAATATACAATATATAAAATCATTGGAGAATGATAGTCTCAATTCTTATGAAGAATTTATCAGTGAAAAAGACCGTTTTAATGAAAAAATCATGCTCGGACTACGCACAATATGGGGAATTAATATATTAGAACTGGAAAGAGAATTTTCATCTGATTTGATGAAACATTTTTATAAAGAATTAAAATTTCTTGAAGCTGATAATAAAGTGCTTGTAAATAAAAATATTGTAACTATTCATCCCCATTCTCTATTTTTTACAGATGGTATTATCGCTCAATTTTTTTTCGTTGATTAATTATTAATAAACACTTATTTTTGCATCAATGAAAAAAGAAGATCGATCTATCGGTATTTTTGACTCCGGAATGGGAGGACTTACTATTGCAAAGGAAATAAAACGATTATTGCCTCATGAAAGCCTTATTTATTATGGAGATTCCAAGCATTTGCCTTATGGAGATAAGTCAAAAGAAGTTATAATTGAGTATTCTGAGAAAATTACTAATTTTTTACTTGAAAATAATTGTAAAGCCATAGTTATTGCTTGCAATACTGCAACTGCCAATGCCTTAAAAGAAGTTAAAGCATTAGCTAACGAAAAAAATGTTCCCGTATACGATGTCATTTCTCCGGTGGCTGAAAAAGTAGCTTTTACATTTAATCAAAATGTGGGAGTTTTAGCTACTAAGTCAACCATCACTTCACATATTTATAAAAAAAGTATCCAAAAGTTAAATAAACATATTAATGTTTATGAATTAGCTGCTCCTTTACTGGTACCTGTTATCGAAGAAGGATTTAATAATCATGAAATTTCATCCATTGTTTTAAAAACTTATTTAACAAATAAAAAGTTACAAAATATTGATTCGTTAATATTAGGATGTACACACTATCCTTTAATCATTAATGAAGTTAGAAATTTTTATTTAAATAAAATTCAGGTTATTGATTCTCCATTAATTGTTGCAAGCTATATAAAACAGGACCTTGAAAACAAAAAATTGAATTCTCAAATTCAAAATCCATCTTATGAATTTTATGTTTCCGACTTAACACCTACATTTTCAAAGTTGGCAAAAAAATTTTTTGGAAGTTGTATTCATCTTAGAGTTGTAGATATTTTCAATAAAATTAGAATTTAAAAGAATTTTTTAATAATTTGATAATTTTATAAATAAAAAGAGCTTAATTAATTATAATTATAAAAAATTATAAAAATAATTTTAAAAATAATTCGTAAATTGCACTGCTATTTTAATATATACTATATTTTATTGAGTAATATATAAGTTTTATGGATTTAATACGATTACATGTTAGAGGAATTTCATATAGCCAAACTCAACATACAGCATATGCATTAATTTTAGAAGAAGATTTTGGTAAAAGAAAAATTTCTGTAATAATTGGAAGCTTTGAAGCTCAATCCATAGCTTTGGCTTTAGAGAAAGACATTACCACGCCTAGACCTATTACTCACGACTTATTTACGACCTTTGCAAAGAGTTTTCATATTGTTGTAAAAGCTGTTTTTATTTATAAATTAGAAGAAGGTGTTTTCTACTCTAACATTTTGTTTCAAAATATTGAAACAAAAGAAGAGATTGAAATTGATTCTCGTACTTCCGATGCCATTGCTTTAGCTGTGCGTTTTGAAGCACCTATATATGCAACTAAAAAAATAATGGAAGAAGCAGGAGTCTATATGGAAATGAAGGAAGATAATTTAAATAATGATTCATCCTTTGAAAATACTTTACATTCTATTGAAAATCAGATAAGTAATAATGATATTGAAGATGCTTTTTCTCATCTAACAGATTATGAAATTAATGATTTGATATCTAAAGCAATTGATAATGAAGATTATGAAACTGCTGCAAAGCTGCGAGACGAGCTTGTAAAAAGGAAATAAAACAATTTTATTACCATTTTTAGTAAAATTTTACCTTTTTTTTTAATATTTTAGTTTTCGTTATTTCATTTAGAATTTTTTATTCTCAATGTATATAGCTTTGTAAACTCCATAAGTAATATATAAAAGAATCTTAAAAAATATAAATTTTAAGTAAAATAAATTCTGCACATATTGTATTTAAGTAAGTTTTAAATATAAAAAACTTATTGTCTATTTACATTTTTTTAAATTACATTTTTATTATATAATATGAAATTTCAAGTAGTTTCTCAATTTAAGCCTACAGGTGATCAGCCTCAAGCAATAGAATCTCTTTCTGAAGGAATTTTAAAAAATGAAAAATATCAAACACTTTTAGGAGTAACCGGCTCCGGAAAAACTTTTACCATTGCCAATGTAGTTGAAAAAATTCAACGACCTACCATTATTTTAGCACATAATAAGACATTGGCCGCCCAACTGTATATGGAGTTTAAGGAATTCTTTCCTCATAATGCAGTTGAATATTTTGTTTCTTATTATGATTATTATCAACCGGAAGCATTCATGCCTACTACTAATACATATATTGAAAAAGATTTGTCTATTAATGAAAATCTTGAAAAGTTACGTTTAAGTGCTACTTCTTCATTACTTTCGGGAAGAAGGGACGTGTTGGTTGTTTCATCAGTATCTTGTTTATACGGTATTGGAAATCCAGTAGAATTTAAAAGTAGTATGGTTTCTTTAAAGATAGGACAATCCATTTCTAAAACCAAATTATTACAATCCTTGGTGAATGCATTATATTCACGTTCCGAAATAAATTTTGGAAGAGGTAATTTTAGGGTAAAAGGTGATGTCATTGATGTTTTTCCAGCCTATTCGGATACAGGAATTCGTATTCATTTTTTTGGCAATGAAATTGAACGTATTGAGAATGTGGATTATGTTTCCAATAACGTAATAGATTCAATTGAAAGTATTAATATTTATCCTGCTAATTTATTTGTTACCTCTCCAGAGACATTAAATAATGCGATTCGTAATATTCAAATTGATTTAGGAAAACAAGTCGATTATTATAATGAAATGGGTAAAAATTTGGAAGCTCATCGTTTAAAAGAAAGAACGGAATTCGATCTCGAGATGATTAAGGAATTAGGTTATTGTTCGGGAATTGAAAATTATTCACGTTACCTTGACGGACGTCTTCCCGGTACTCGACCCTTTTGTTTACTTGATTATTTTCCTGAAGATTATCTAATGGTTATTGATGAAAGCCATGTTACTTTACCTCAGGTTCATGCTATGTACGGAGGAGACAGAAGTCGAAAAGAAACTTTAGTTGAACACGGATTCAGACTTCCTGCAGCTTTAGATAATCGCCCTCTTAAATTTGAAGAATTTGAAATGATGCAAAATCAAGTAATTTATGTAAGTGCCACTCCTGCTGATTATGAATTGCAAAAAAGTGAAGGTATTTACATTGAACAGATTATCCGTCCAACCGGTTTATTGGATCCTGAAATTGAAGTTAGACCTTCTTTGAACCAGATTGATGATCTTATGGCTGAAATTCAAAAAAGAATTGAAGAAGATGAACGTGTATTAGTAACTACTCTTACTAAAAGAATGGCAGAAGAATTAACAAAATATCTTACTAAATTCGGAATAAGAACCCGATTTATTCATTCAGATATTGATACTTTGGAAAGGGTTGAAATTATGCAAGATTTACGGATTGGAAAATTCGATGTTTTGGTAGGCGTTAATTTATTGCGTGAAGGATTGGATTTACCGGAAGTTTCCTTAGTAGCTGTATTAGATGCGGACAAAGAAGGTTTTTTACGTTCTCACCGCTCTTTAACTCAAACTGCAGGAAGAGCCGCTCGTAATATTCACGGTAAAGTAATCATGTATGCTGATAAGATGACGGACAGTATGAAAAAAACTATTGATGAAACAGCACGTAGAAGAGAGATACAGAATCAATACAATATAGAACACCACATTTCGCCTCAACCTTTGAAGAAAAAGATTACGAATATTTCTATTAATAATCTTGAAACAGAAGTAAAATCTTATACTCCGAAACATGAAATCAAAAAAGTTGCAGAGGATGAAGTTCATTACAAATCTGAAGATTTAGAAAAAATTATATCTAAAAAACAAAAAGAAATGGAAAAAGCTGCTAAAAATTTGGATTTCTTAACAGCTGCTAAAATTCGTGATGAAATTCAAGCTTTAAAGGATAAAATGGAAATTAGTTAGTTTTAGAGTTTTTAACGTAACATATAAGAGATGAGATGACTCCTTCTATTGATATCGTTAAAAAACTGGCTAATTTACTTAATTCTACTGTTGGCTATCTTTTAGGGGAAACGGAAGAAGATAACATTTTAAAAGAACCCGAAATTTTAAACAGATTCAAAGAAATTGATAATTTAGATCCTAATGACAAGGAAAGGATATTCTTTACTCTTGATGCTTTAATTCATGAAATTAACAATAAAAAAAGGTATGCTAATTCTTAATTAGATTTTACTTCTAAAATAAAAAAACCTTCTTTAAATAAAGAAGGTTTTATTTTTTTACCTAACTTTGCTCCTGACAATCCATTTTATGAATACAATAAAGACAAAGTTTTCAACTTATAATAACGGCAGGCGTACGGGTGAAAGTCCCGAGACTTTTCTACTTCGTAGAATGGGTTGTCAGCGACCTGCCTATTTTTTAATCCTTAATCTTTTTTATCATGACAACCCTAAACAAAAAAGTCGAAATTAGTAATGAATTCTCCATTTCCTTAACTTTTAAAGACAAACAAAATTATCTCTTTACTCTTTAATCCCTCTGTAACATCTGTAAATCCTCTCTTGTCCTTTCCTTAGAACAACCCCAACTCACAGAACACACAACCTGGGACATTTTCAATACTATTGATCTCATCCAAATGATCTGCATTGACGAGGAGATTATTGAATAATAAAAAAAGCCCGCAATTGCGGGCTTTTTTATTTATTTATTATATTAGTTGATATAATATGTATATCCCTATGATGATAAAAACTATCCCACTTATATTAATATAAGTACCTATTTTCTTTAAAGCATCTTCTTTTTCTATAATAGTATGATTAGGATCTGATTCTTTATACTTCTTATAGTTTGATAAGATTATTCTACGTACTGCTGTCAAATCTAATACTCCTATTATCAAACACATAACACCTAATATTATTCCTCTATTTCCTAATATCTCCATTAGCTAAGAAGCTCTTTTAAAATACCAATTATACCTAATATTATTAAACCATATCCCCAAAAATATTTTATACTAAATCTTGTTGACTTAGCAATAGAGTATTTATACTCAGCCTCTATATCTTCCTTAGTCCGTGTTTTTTCATCATATTGCATATAGAACAAACAGCCTACCCCTACTATAATAGAACCTATACTATGGATATATGCTTTATAAACCTCGTAAAAATTTTCCATTTTTTTTAATTTTTTTCTATACTAACTTTATTATTTCCCTTACTTTCCCCTGTTTTTTTATCCTGTATATGGTCGTATAATCTTTCTGCTCCTTTTACTTTTACATCAATATTCTGTTTCAGTATCTCCTTAGTCAATTTACTCGCTCCTGGTATTTTATCTATCTTCTTATTTATTTTATTCTGAGCTATATCTATTGCAATTTTTTTAATAACTGATATTCTAAAATTATCAAAATCACCGTCCAAAAAATCTGCTGCTATTTCCATATAATCACCTGCATTTGATACTATATTACCTGCTTTGGCTAAAGGTATTCCCACTTCTGATCCAGCTACCGTTAAGGTCAATCCATAACCTACAAAAGACGCCCCATCTCCTACATCTTGTGCTATTTTTGCTCCCATACGGAGAGCTGCTGTTGGTAATTTAGATGCTATATTAGATATATCTTTTTGAACTCCTCTTGCAGCATCTTTTAACACGTCCGATGTGATCGGTTTTTGTGGATGTTGTTGATTCCATGCGGCTGCTTGAATAGCCGATTGATTGAACATTCCTTGAAAATATGCCTGTTTTCCATTAGGATCTACATAAAGAACTGGGTTTTGATAACAGTATCCATACGTATTTAAATTAAACGAGTTGAATACTCCACCGTTATGTTGACCGTCTATGTAGTGTTCGGTCTCCATCACCGGATTGTAACCGCTTAATGGATCGGTACTTAACCATACACTTCCTCTAGGGTTGTAGTACCTAGCACCGTAATAGTATAGTCACGCTTCTGCATAAATTCTTCCTCGCCCGAGATTTTCCTTTTACTCTCTACTGTTTAATTATAAAAACAGCTATATGTCAATCAGCTTTATCTAATTACAAAGATATACTTTTTATTTCAATTGAAATAAAAAATAGGTTTTGTTATTTATTTTATTTTTCAACTCTAAAGAATGATAGGATTTTGTAGTTAGTTATATGCGTCAGATAACACTACTTGTAATTCTTTTTTTCAGATGAAAAAAAATATCTAAAACGGATTTTTTAGTAATGAGCTGCGTTGGACTTGGCCGCGAGAGGATCTTTACTAAAAAAACGTACAATGTTTTTAAGTGGAGTGCCTGCGGAACTTAAAAACTATACCTAAGCACAACGGCGAGCAGACAAGCGAGTGTGCTAGCGCGGGCGGTGAGAGCTTGCCAAAATTAATCTTTTTCCTCTTTTCTATTTTGGCGAATAAACCACCCGTGAACGGCGTTATAAGTGGTTTACTTCTTTTCAGTTGAACTAAGTCGCCGTGGCGCGTAGCACCTGCCTGCGAGCATTAATATAAGCGGTGGCGGATGAGAACGATAGTGAGCAGACGAAGTAACCGCGGATGAGGAGAAGCGAAACACGTGAAAGGGTTTTTGTGTAAGCGAATACTTGCAGCTGCAACCTAAACCCTGTAACTGGGGGTGAGCGACGACGAATGCCTTATCAAAGGACCTGTGAGTAAGTGACAAGTTGGTGGTTAGATGATAGATTCAGAGAGATTTTCGCTTGTTCGGCTATGTTTGATTTATAATTCTTAAAGCTAATTTATTACTTCATGGGATGATATTTTTCTATAGATTGCTGTAATTCCTCTATTTCTTCCTGATTGAATTTCTCTAAACTCAGTAAACTTTTATACCCTGATCTATACTGGGTTTCTCTTAAATTATATCGCTTTTTCCATATCGAGATCCTACTGTATCTTAATTGGATAAGGGAACTTAGTTTATAGTTTTTAGATAGTTCTTTCTTTATCGATTTTGTAATACTGCTAATACGAGTCTTCTCACTCTTGGGAAATAGCTTTTTTGTGTTTTCTTCTACCTTTAACAGTTTGAGCAACTCTTGTCTTGTTTGGGTTAAATATCTATAGATTTCCAGTATCTGTTCGGATTCTAAAATTAAAACCCTTTCATTAAGCTTATATTCTGATGATTTCGGAACTTTGAGTATTCCTTTCTCTAAATCTATAGACTGAACTTCCAATATTCCCAACGTTCCACTATCCAAGCCCTGATAAACCATCATGCCTAATATCACCTTGTTCCTTTGCTTATAATAGTCAAATTGTCCTCCATAATGTCCTTGTACACTATAATTCTCATATATTGATCTTAGTTCTTGCTCTGTTAATAGGCCCTGTATCAACGTCTTTTTATCGGTCTTGATTCTAAAAGACTTTACCGGGTTTTCTTCCATTTTTCCTATTTCTACTAAATAAGTATAATACTGTTCTAAGGTCTTTATATTATTATTAAGTGTCTGTATATTATACTTTTGTCTGAGAATCTCTACTAAAGATAATACTTCTTTCGTTCTTAAATCTTCTAATTTCTGACTTTGTATACATAATTTCTTCCAATTAGCAATTTGATTCTCCTTCTCTTGCAAAGTCCGCTCTGAATAATGATATTTTCTCTTCAGATAACATATAAATTCTTTATTCTTCATTTGTATTTATTAATTCTAATTTGGTAATTCATAATTCTAAATTAAATGGGTGTAAATCTCCGTACTGCTTAAACTGCTATGACCTAAAAAAATTCCGATCTGTTCTAGTTCCATACCTTGATGTAATAAATGGCTCGCTATACTATGCCTGAGCAAATGGGGATAAACCCGTTTTTTTATATTACTCCGTTTTACGATTCTTTTTAATATCTGATAAATACCATCGGAACTTACATCACCCTTTGTCCCCTGCAACAACTTTTCTCCTTTTCCTATAGGTCGTTCCTGATCTATATAAGAGGTTATCGTTTGTAAAGGAGCCTTATTTATGGGAACTTGTCTTGGTTTTTTAGTTTTACTCTTCTTTACTAATAGTATTTTATTTTCTCTGTCTATATCTTCTATTTCTATATTCGATACTTCACTTAATCTAAGACCTAAACTGTATAAACATACTAATACAACTCGTTCTCTCAGATCTTTACAATTTTTTAATAATTCCTCTATTTCTGATATACTTAGAATTTCTCTCTTCGGTATATCTTTTTTATAATGTTCTTCTTGTAGATAATGATCCTCTTTTTCTACTTCTTCTAAATATCTTATATACACTTTCTTTTGGTAATAATACAACTGTAAGGTAGAGCTACTTAATTCTTTATTTGATGTTTTTAATCCTTCATAATTCTCTGCTCTTTGTAGTAATCCACGTATACTGCTCTTTTGATAGCCTTTCAGCTCTAAGTATCTTTTGTATTTTGATAGTCTTTCTTGCGGCATCGGTCTTAGTTTAGGTTATATTTTTTGGGAATCGGGAACACCTGCTTTATAAGGTCTTAGTTTTCTTTTTGTTACACTTGTTAAAGGTGTTCCAAAACTGTTCCGTTACTGTTCCGTTTTTAGTTTTTCTATTTGCTTTTCTAACTGCTCTTTGATTCGATTTCTTAGTTTCTGGTAATCATCCCAATACAGAATTTTATATTTAATCCCTACTCGCTCATGACCCCCTATGGGCTTTATGTAATCCAATTCTTTTAGGCTCTGTATATACCGAAACATCTGCGTTTTACTTATATTCATTGCATGACGTACTTCTCTTAGGTAAAATTCTTTGTCTTTACTCTTTAGATACTTTTTTAGTCTTTCATAAAATTGTCTGAGACTTCCGTCCAACTCATCTATTTTTAAGATAATGCTATCAAACAATATCTCTGTGGCCTGTTCCAAATCTTCAATCTCTGTGTAAATCTTACCCTCTTTGTAGGTCCTGTTTCTTTGATTTAGGTAAGTGATCTGTCTTATTATGCTTTGGTACATTTCGTTAAGCCTTCTTATCTTATGTACTTCCTGGGGAAGTTCTAACTTCGTGGCATACGGATTTATCACTTCTACTTGTTGTAAGCTTCTTAGATAGTCCTGTAATTGTTTCTTACTGATTAACTCTTGCTCCTTACTTACTTCTCCTGCATAGCGCTTGTTTTGGTATTCGATAATCTTCTTGCTTTGGGAGATACTTTCGTCTACGGCCAGTATAAAACTCCTGCTTATATTGTCTTCATAAATATCTCCCTTTGTAGTAGCAGATAAACTGCTGAACTGTCCCCGTACTTTCTTCTGAGTGCTTTTGATATTCCCTTTTTTGTCTTTAATGCTTACTGAACTGCTTAACTGTTGGTTACTTATAAGTTCTCTAAGTGAATACAAGGCTTCTTCTTTTAACCCGTCCAGATCTTCGATCACGATTAGTTTACCTACTAAATCCCATTCTCCCCAATTGTATAAGCTACTCTCTGTTATCCGTGTAAATTTAAGTACGTCTTCCGGAGGCATGAGTTCGGCTATCTTACTTATTAAATGAGTCTTTCCGCTACCTGAGCTTCCCTGAACTATTCCATGTAACGGACTGGGAGTTTTATAACTGCTCGCTATAATAAATAGTAATAATCTTGTATTTTCTTCGCCTATAATCCCGCTTTGACCTATTAATGTATTAAGTTCTGATAAGCTCAATAATTCTGTTTTTTCTTGTTTTTCTGTTGATAATAAAATAGGGGCGGATTCTTCTAATTTCGTCCTTTTTTCTATCAGTTCTGTAAATATATCTTTCTCGTGTAATTGCAGGACTTCGTTTACATCTTTACTAGGCAATTCTACTTTTGTCATCTTTAAATCCTTTTTAATTTCTAAAATCTTTCTTCCTACTTGTTCTATTCCTTTTTCTCCTGATTGGTCAGTGTCAAACATAAATATTATCTCTTCTAACTGCTTTAATCCTTGTATAGCTCCTCTATGTTCCTCGATAAAGCCGTTTACTCCATAACAGGCTAAGACTGCGTATTTACTTTGTATTTCTTCTAGCTGTAATAAACTTGCTGCATCTATTACACTTTCTGTAAGTATCAAGATTTTTGTCTCTGACTTAGGATAACTGGGATACAATCCCGAACGATCTTTTAAATAGTAATGGCCTTTGTCTTTTATACTTCGTCCATAAAAACTTACGATTTTCCCTTGTTGGTCCTTCAACGGAAATACTAAGCAGTTTATAAGGCCTTTATAGGTTCTTCCGTTGTAGCCGATATCTACTTTTTCTATCTCTAAAACTCTTTGCTCTGAATATTCTCTGGCTTGCTTACTTTGTTTTAAATTGCTTTTCATCTTGTAAAACACTTCTTCTAAACGATACATAGGTAACGCCTGATATTCTTTTGTTCTGGTTGTAAGACTTTTGGATTCCTTTTGGCTTATTCCTTCTATCTTACTGATTATCCCTACTAAACTACTCGCTTTTTTAAGGGCTTCGTGTTTGCTTAGATTCTCCTTGTACATGATAAAGTCTATGACATCTATTACCTTATTGGAATACTCACAGTTTCCACTGTAACACCGCACACTATTGCTGTCAGGGAAGATTTGCATAGAGGGCGTTTTATCTTCATGGAAAGGGCAACAGCAACTGTTCTTCTTTCTTGGGATCTGGTAGTGTTCTAACACCTGTTGGATGCTTAGGTTTTGCTTGATCTCTTCTATAGTCATAACTCTTGGTTTTTATATTTGACTAATTATTTTTGTCTTTTTGACTATTACAAAATTATAA